>NZ_JAVDXW010000001.1:3688855-4918474 GCF_031458135.1 Haloactinomyces albus
GCTGGTGCCCCAGTTGCCCGAGGACCCGGAGGCGGTCGGGCATTGGCTGAGCGGCCTGCGGGGCAGCCGGGTCTCCCTGCGGGTCCCGCAGCGCGGCGACAAGCGAACCCTGCTGGAGACCGTCGAGCGCAACGCGAAGGAAGCCTTCTCCCAGTACAAGCTTCGCCGTGCCGGGGACATCACGGCCCGGTCGGCCGCCTTGCAGGAACTGCAGGAGTCCCTGGCTCTCGACAGCGCGCCGCTGCGGATCGAATGCGTCGATGTCAGCCACGTGCAGGGCAGTGACGTCGTGGCCTCGCTGGTGGTCTTCGAGGACGGCGTCCCGCGCAAGTCCGAGTACCGCCGTTTCTCGATTCGCCAGGGTGCCGAGGGCGGCGATGTCGGGTCGATCGCCGAGGTCGTCCGGCGCCGCTTCGCCCGCTACCTCAAGGAAGTCGAGGCCGAGGCGGAAAGCTCCGAAACGGGACCCTCCGAGGCCGGTGCTTCCGCACCCGGGGCCACCCCACCGGGCGTGCAACCCGATGCCACCGTCGCCCTGGCGACCGAGGACGCTGCCGTGCCCGAGGGCGCTGCCGCGGCCGGAGCGGAGCAGACCGACGAGGAACCGGCGGCCGAGGAACCGGCGGCCGACAACGCGGAGCCGACTCCCGGCATCGATCCCGAGACGGGACGCCCGCGCAAGTTCGCCTACCCGCCGAACCTGCTGGTCGTCGATGGCGGTGCGCCACAGGCCAATGCCGCCGCCGATGCCCTGGCGGAGCTGGGAATCACCGACGTGGCGGTGATCGGCCTGGCCAAACGGCTGGAGGAGGTGTGGTTGCCCGCCGAATCCGAGCCATTGATCCTCGCTCGCACCAGTGAGGCGCTCTACCTGCTACAACGGGTCCGTGACGAGGCGCACCGCTTCGCGATCAGCTATCACAGGCAGAAACGCTCCAAGCGGATGACAAGCTCCGAACTGGACGCGATACCGGGCTTGGGACAGGTCCGCAAGGCGGCGTTGTTGAAGCATTTCGGCTCGGTACGCAAGATTCGCCAGGCCAGTGCCGAGGAGATCGGTGCGGTTCCCGGGTTCGGGGAGCGCACCGCCGAGGCGGTTCGCGCGGCCCTGTCGTCGGGTCCGTCGAACGAGGCGGGCTCGTCGAACGAGGACGAGGTGGCGAACAAGACCGAAGGGGAGGGGTAGTGAACGAGGAACGGTCGGGCATCGAGGTGGCGGTGGTCAGCGGCCTGTCGGGGGCGGGCCGGAGTACCGCGGCGAAGTGTCTGGAGGATCTCGGCTGGTTCGTCGTGGACAACCTGCCACCGGAACTGATCTCGACGATGGTGGAACTCGGTGCCCGTTCCAGCGGGGCGATCACCCGGGTCGCCGTGGTGATGGACGTGCGCAGCAGGGCGTTCACCGAGGACCTCGGATCGGTCATCAAGGACCTGGACGCGCGGGGTTACAAGCCCCGGGTGCTGTTCCTGGAGGCCACCGACGAGGTCCTGGTCCGGCGCTTCGAACAGGTCCGCCGGGGACATCCGTTGCAGGGAGAGGGGCGGCTGGCCGACGGGATCGCCACCGAGCGATCGCTGCTGTCGAAGCTGCGTGCCGAGGCGGACCTGGTTCTGGACACGACGGGGTTGTCGGTGCACCAGCTCCGCGCCAAGATCGAGGACGCCTTCGGCACGGAGTCGGGGACCAGCACGCGCGTGACCGTGCTGTCCTTCGGATACAAGTACGGTCTTCCGATGGATGCCGACCTGGTGATGGACTGCCGGTTTTTGCCCAACCCGTTCTGGATTCCGGAATTGCGCGATTTCAACGGTCTCGACGACGAGGTCCGCAACTACGTGCTCGGCCAGGAAGGCGCCGAGGAGTTCCTGAGTGGCTATCAGCAGTTGCTGCGGCTGGTCGGTGCCGGCTATCACCGGGAGGGCAAGCGGTATCTGACCCTGGCACTGGGATGCACGGGCGGCAAGCACCGCAGCGTGACGCTGACCGAGGAGCTGGCCAGACGCCTGGCCGACGACGATGGGGTGATGGTCAAGACGGTGCACCGTGACCTGGGGCGCGAGTGAGTGCCGCGCAGAACGGCCACGCTGCGGAACCGGCGTCGGCCGAGCGCCCGTTGCGGGCCGTGGCGCTCGGGGGCGGTCACGGGTTGCAGGCGAGCTTGGCCGCCCTGCGGCAGGTGACCTCCGATATCACCGCCGTGGTCACGGTCGCCGATGACGGGGGTTCCTCGGGCCGGTTGCGCCGTGAGCTGGGCATGCTTCCGCCGGGTGATCTGCGTAAGGCACTGGCTGTCCTGTCGACGGCCGACGACTCCGGCCGGTTGTGGTCGCAGGTTTTCGAGCACCGTTTCGGCGGTAACGGCGCGCTGGCCGGGCATGCGGTGGGCAACCTCCTGCTCGCGGGGCTGCTCGACGTGCTGGGGGATCCGGTGGCAGTGCTCGACGAGACGTGCAGGCTGCTCGGCGTGCAGGGCCGGGTGCTGCCGATGTCGGCAGCACCCGTGGACATGGAAGCCGACGTCGTCGGATTGGAAGAGGACCGTCGGGCGATTCGCACGATCCGGGGGCAAGTCGCCATCGCGAGTACACCCGGTCGTGTGAAAGAAATCCGCCTTTTCGCGACCAACGGGCAGCGCGAGAAGCCCATTGCCACCCCGGAAGCGGTCCGAGCGGTCTTCGACGCCGACGTGGTGCTGCTCGGCCCCGGATCCTGGTTCACCAGCGTTCTTCCGCATCTGATGGTGCCCGAGCTGCGAGAAGCGCTGGTGGCCACGCAGGCGCACCGGATCGTCGTGCTCAATCTCGTGCCGCAACCGGGAGAGACCGCAGGGTTCTCACCCGAGCAACACCTCGACGTACTCTCACAGCACGCACCGCAGCTGCGGGTGGATGCGGTCCTGGCCGATGCGGATTCCGTGCCCACCCCTGATCGTCTTCGCGCTGCGGCGGCGGAGTTGGGTGCGCAGACTTTACTTGATCAGGTCGCCACACCGACGGAGCCGGGCAGGCATGAGCCCGGTGCGTTGGCGGCGTGCCTGGCGGCCGCACTGGAGAGGAGGATGGACTGGTGGCGATGACCTCGACGGTCAAGGACGAGCTGAGCCGGTTGCCGGTGACCAAGATCTGCTGCCGGAGATCCGAGGTGTCCTCACTGCTGCGTTTCGCCGGTGGCTTGCACATCGTGGCGGGACGCGTGGTGGTGGAGGCCGAACTGGACACCGGTTCCGCCGCGCGGCGTCTGCGCGGGGAAATTCACGAGCTGTTCGGACATCATTCCGACGTGCACATGATCACCTCGGGAGGTCTGCGCAAGGGCACGCGTTACGTGGTGCGGGTGGTTCGCGACGGCGAGAGCCTGGCCCGGCAGACCGGCCTGTTGGATCCGCGGGGGCGTCCGGTGCGCGGGCTCCCGGCGCACGTCGTGTCCGGTGGTGCCTGTGATGCGGAGGCGGCGTGGCGCGGTGCGTTCCTCGCGCACGGCTCGTTGACCGAGCCAGGCCGCTCGTCGTCCCTGGAAGTGACCTGTCCGGGGCCGGAGTCGGCGCTGGCGCTGGTCGGCGCCGCCCGCAGGCTGGAGGTGCAGGCGAAATCGCGGGAGGTCCGGGGTGCCGACCGGGTCGTCGTGCGCGACGGGGACGCCATCGGGGCGCTGCTGACTCGCCTGGGGGCGCACACGAGTGTGCTGTCCTGGGAGGAGCGCCGCATGCGGCGTGAGGTCCGCGCCACCGCGAACCGCCTGGCCAACTTCGACGATGCGAACCTGCGCCGTTCGGCGCGGGCCGCCGTGGCTTCCGCGGCGCGAGTGGAGCGCGGCCTGGAACTGCTGGGCTCCTCGGTGCCGGAGCACCTGCTCGTGGCGGGCAGGCTACGTCTGTCACACCGGCAGGCGTCCCTGGAGGAACTCGGGCAGCTCGCCGATCCGCCGATGACGAAGGACGCCGTCGCCGGACGGATCCGCCGGTTGCTGGCGATGGCCGACAAGCGTGCCAGGGAGCTCGATCTGCCGGATACCGAGTCCGCGGTGACGGCGGAGATGCTGGAGGCCAATGTCCATGCCGATGCCGAGGCATAGGGTGCGAGCCGGTGTAGCTCCCGCCCGCGCGGGCCTGCCCGACCGGGGGATAGGGTTGTGGCGAGTCCATCAACCGCTCACCCGCCGCGCCGGCGGCCGGGTCAGTCACGAGGAGAGATCGGCGTGACCGTTCGCGTAGGGATCAACGGCTTCGGTCGGATCGGACGGAACTTCTGGCGTGCGGCGGCCGCCAGCGATCACGACATCGAGGTCGTCGCCGCGAACGACCTGGGCGATGTCGCGACCATGGCGCACCTGCTGAAGAACGACAGTGTGCTGGGCCGGCTCGCCGAAGAGGTCAAGGTGACCGACGAGGGCATCCAGGTGGGCAAGCAGACCATCAAGATCCTCGCCGAGAAGGATCCCGGCAAACTGCCCTGGTCGGACCTCGGTGTGGATGTCGTCGTCGAATCCACCGGCTTTTTCACCCAGGCTTCCGATGCCCGCAAGCATGTTGACGAGGGCGGCGCCAAGAAGGTCATCATCTCCGCTCCGGCCAAGGGCGAGGACATGACCGTGGTGCTCGGCGTCAACGACGACCAGTACGACGGTTCGCAGACCATCATCTCCAACGCGTCCTGCACCACGAACTGCCTGGCTCCGATGGCCAAGGTGCTCAACGACTCCTTCGGCATCGACAACGGCCTCATGACCACGGTGCACGCCTATACCGCGGATCAGAACCTGCAGGACGGCCCGCACAAGGATCTGCGGCGTGCGCGTGCCGCGGCGGTCAACGTCGTGCCCACCAGCACCGGCGCGGCCAAGGCCATCGGCCTCGTGCTGCCGGAGCTCAACGGCAAGCTCGACGGCTACGCGATGCGCGTGCCGGTCCCGACCGGCTCGGTCACCGACCTGACCGCGACGCTGAACACCGAGGCCACGGCCGAGGAGGTCAACGCCGCGTTCCAGGCCGCCGCGAGCGAGGGCACGCTCAAGGGCGTGCTGCGCTACAGCGACGAGCCGATCGTGTCCAGCGACATCGTCACCGATCCGGCCTCGACGATCTTCGACGCTCCGCTGACCAAGGTGATCGGCAACCAGGTCAAGATCGTCGGCTGGTACGACAACGAGTGGGGCTACTCCAACCGGTTGGCCGATCTGGCAAACCTGGTCGGATCGAAGCTCTCCTGAGGGATCGTTGTTTTCCGGCGTGGGGCCGGTGGTCCTCGGACCGCCGGCCCCACGCCGGAAGCGATCACCGTGCTCGGGCCGATCACTCGTGCGAGCAGGGCAACTGCCATCAGCACGGGTGAGACCGACTTTTCCTTGAATCCTGGCGAGGAGCGACAGGCGTGAAAAACCTCGACGATCTGCTGTCCGAAGGGGTTCGCGGCCGGTACGTGCTCGTGCGTGCCGACCTCAATGTCCCGCTGGACGGCGAGACCATCACCGACGACGGCCGGGTCCGTGCCTCCCTGCCGACCATCGAGAAACTCACCGCCGCAGGCGCGCGGGTCGTGGTCACCGCCCATCTGGGCCGTCCGAAGGGCGCACCGGACCCGCAGTTCTCGCTGGCTCCGGTTGCTCGCCGACTCGGTGAGCTGCTCGGTGCCGAGGTGGCCCTGGCCGAAGACGTGGTGGCCTCCTCGGCCCACTCCGTCGTGGGCGGGTTGACCGACGGTTCGGTCGCGCTGCTGGAGAACGTGCGTTTCGACGCGCGGGAAACCAGCAAGGACGATGTCGAACGAGCAGGACTCGCCGAGGACCTGGTGGGTCTCGTCGGCGGTGACGCCGCCTTCGTCTCCGACGGTTTCGGCGTCGTGCACCGTAAGCAGGCCTCGGTCTACGACGTGGCCAGGAAGCTGCCCGGCTTTGCGGGCGGTCTCGTCCTCGACGAGGTTCGGGTCCTGCGGACGCTGACCGGAGACCCCGAACGCCCCTACGCCGTCGTGCTGGGCGGGTCGAAGGTCTCGGACAAGCTCGGCGTGATCAAGGCGCTGCTGCCGAAGGTCGACAAGCTCATCATCGGTGGCGGCATGGTCTACACGTTCCTGGCGGCACAGGGCCACGACGTCGGCAGTTCACTGCTGCAGGAAGACCAGATCGACTCCACGCGACAGTTGCTCGACGAGCACGGTGACAAGCTCGTCCTGCCGGTGGATGTCGTTGTCGCCGACCGGTTCGCCGCCGATGCCGACACCCGCGTGGTTCCGGTGGAGGACATGCCCGCGGGCTGGCAGGGCCTGGATATCGGACCGCGCAGTGCGGAGCGGTTCGCCGAGCTGCTCGCCACGGCACGGACGGTGTTCTGGAACGGCCCGGCAGGCGTCTTCGAGTTCCCGGCCTTCGCCGAGGGAACCCGGAGTGTGGCCGGGGCGATCGTGGACTCCGACGCGTTCAGCGTGGTCGGCGGCGGCGACTCGGCTGCGGCGGTGCGCGGTCTCGGCCTGCCCGAGGACGGTTTCTCGCACATCTCCACCGGTGGTGGTGCCTCCCTCGAATTCCTCGAAGGACAGGAGCTCCCCGGCGTCGCGGTCCTGGAAGGGAAGGAGTGAGCATGGCCAGGCAACCCCTGATCGCAGGCAACTGGAAGATGAACCTGAACCACCTCGAAGCCATCGCGCTGGTGCAGAAGGTGGCGTTCGCTCTTCCGGAGAAGTACTTCGACAAGGTGGAGGTGGCCGCACTGCCGCCGTTCACCGATCTGCGCAGCGTGCAGACCCTGGTCGAAGGCGACAAACTGCTGCTCCGGTACGGCGCGCAGGACGTCTCGGACCAGGAATCCGGCGCCTACACGGGAGATGTGTCCGCGCCGATGCTGGCCAAGCTCGGTTGCAGTTACGTGGTGGTCGGCCACTCGGAACGCCGTGATTACCACGCCGAGACCGACGAGCTGATCAACCGCAAGGTTCGTGCGACGCTCAAGAACGACATGTCGCCGATCCTGTGCGTCGGTGAACAACTGGAGGTCCGCGAGGCGGGCAATCAGGTCGAGCACTGCACCACCCAGCTCATCAACGGACTCAAGGGGCTCAAACCCGAACAGGTCCGCCGCAGTGTGGTGGCCTATGAGCCCGTGTGGGCGATCGGTACCGGCAAGGTCGCCACCGCCGAGGACGCACAAGAGGTGTGCGGGGCGCTGCGGATCGCGCTGGCCGACAAGTACGGCACGGAGGTCGCCGACGAGGTACGGGTGCTCTACGGGGGATCGGTGAAGTCGAGCAACATCGCCGAGTTGCTCGGCCAAACCGATGTCGATGGTGCTCTCGTGGGCGGTGCCAGTCTCAACGGTGACGAGTTCGCCAAGATGAGCGCGATGGCCGCGGGCGGCCCCCTGCCCTGATCGCGTGACCGACCGGGCCACCGATACCGGACCACTGACCGGGCCATTGCTACGGACGGCGGTCTTCCCGCTGCGTGCGACCCGGTACGCTGTGTTGCGAACCGCTGTGCGAACGAGGACGATATGACACTTTTCCTGCGGATCCTGTTGCTCGTGACGAGTGTGCTGCTGGTGCTGCTGGTGCTGCTGCACCGAGCCAAGGGCGGCGGGCTCTCCTCACTCTTCGGCGGCGGCATGCAGTCCAGCCTGGCGGGTTCCAGCGTGGCGGAGAAGAACCTCGACCGGATGACCCTGTTCGTCATCGCGTTGTGGGTCATCTCCATCGTCGGCACCGGCTTGCTGGTCAAGCTGGGCGGCTGAACGGCCCGTCCGGTCGTCGCCCTCGGAAAGGACCGAACTCTCCCGCCGCACTGCGGTCGAGGGTTCACGACAAGCCGGTATCGATACGCAAACCGGTGGCTTGGTGGGAGCAGGGATGACTGGTGGTAGCACGATTCGCGGCACGCGCATCGGTGGCGGTTCGATGGGCGAGATCGAGCGCGGGGAGTCCGCTCCGCGGCAGCAGGTGGACTACTGGTGTGACAACGGGCACCATGTGCGGCCGTCGTTCGCCCTGGACGCCCAGGTACCGGATGTGTGGGACTGCCCCCGTTGCGGGCTTCCGGCAGGCAGGGATGCGGACAATCCCCCGGAGCCTCGGCGCCACGAGCCCTACAAGAGCCACCTGGCGTATGTGCAGGAACGTCGCAGCGACTCCGACGGGATGGCCATCCTGGACGAGGCGCTGACCAAACTCAAGGAACGCAGGGGGCGCTAGGGTCCGCTGAGCACGGGCCACGGCCAACCGGGCGGGCGAGGAACTTCCTCGCCCGCCCGATTTCTTCCGTCGGCCCTGCCCGCGGGAACCTGTCGTGGTGCCATCGCGGTTCCATTTCCCTCGACCGGGCGGTTCATGCCGGTTCGAGTTGTGTGGTATAGGTCACCGGCTTAGCTTGAAAAGCGCTGCATTCTCCCACCGCAACGAGAATCCCCACCACACGAGAAAGTGACCGACGATGGCGTACTCGTCCGGGATCGGTGCGCTCGACGCTGTCGAGAACCTTTTCGAGCGCAGGGTCGAACCGATCAATCATGTGCTCGCGAACGCGGAAAGCGTCGCGCGAGCCTGTCATGCCATGGCACGGCGTTTCCATCATGGTGGAAAACTCGTCGTTTTCGGCAATGGCGGCCCGAGCACCGACGCACAGCACGTCGCGGTCGAGTTCGTCCACCCCGTGATCGTGGGCAAGCGCGCCCTGCCCGCCATTTCGCTCACCTCGGATGTCGCGACGGTGACCGGCGTCGCCACCGGTGAGGGACTGGACGAGGTGTTCGCCCACCAGGTGCGTCATCTGGGCGAGTCGTCCGACATCGCGCTCGGAATCTCCACCGACGGCAACTGCACCAACGTGCTGCGCGGGCTGCGGGAGAGCCAGGAGCGGGGATTGCTCACGATCGGTCTCGTCGGCGGCGATGGCGGCGCGATCGGCCGGGCCGACCTCGATCACGTGCTCACCGCCCGCGCCGACGATCCACGTGTGGTCAAGGAAGTTCACGTGACGATGTATCACATCCTGTGGGAGCTGGTGCACGTCTTCTTCGAGCAGCCGGGCGCACTCACACCGGAAGTGTCCGCATGAGTACCGAACCGCTTCCGGATCCCGTTCCCGCCGGGCATGCCTGCCACGGCGACACCTGCGTGACCTGCTCCGACGAAGCCGTTCCGGTCACGGTGGTGCGGTTGCTCGACGATGCGATCGCAGTCGTGGACACCGGCACGGGGCAGGAGGAAATCAGCGTCGCTCTCGTGGCGGCCGGAGTCGGTGACACCGTCCTCGTTCACGCGGGCGAGGCCATCGCGATCGTGGAGGAGTGACCTGTGCAGAGTTCGCCCGATGATTCGACAAGCGACGTCGCCATCGCTGAATCGCTGTATCCGTTCCTGAACAGCTCCGCAGGCGATGTCGACGCCGTACTCCGTGACGTGCAGCAGTCCACTCGGGACAAAGCACGCGAGATCATGGAGCTGCGCCGTCACGTGTGCCGCCACGAGGGTGAAAAGCTCGTCGCCTGCGCGAGTGCGATGGCCGAGGAGTTCCGTACCGGGGGCAGGCTGCTGGCGTTCGGAAACGGCGGAAGCTCGACCGATGCCCAGGACATGGCCAGCCTGTTCCTGCACCCCGGCGTCGGCCAACGGCCGCTGCCCGCCTTCGGATTGACCAGTGACATCGCCGTGGTGACGGCGCTGTGCAACGACGTCGGATTCGACGTGATCTTCGCCAGGCAGATCGGAGCCTTCGGCAGGCGCCACGACATCGCGGTGGGGATGTCGACCAGCGGCAACTCACCGAACCTGCTGCGTGGCTTCGACGAGGCGAGCCGACGTGGTCTGCTGACCGTCGGGATCGCGGGCTACGAGGGTGGCAGGATGGCCGAGTCGGACAGCATCGACTACCTGTTCGTGGTCCCGTCGCCGTCGGTGCACCGGATTCAGGAAGCGCAGACGACGCTGTATCACGCGCTGTGGGAACTCACGCTGTTCGCGCTGGCCGAGGAGCACATCCCCGAGTCCTCGGCGATGTCGCTGCACGCAGGTCAGGAGATCGAGCAGTGATCCGCCGCGGCCGGAATCCGGGGGGCGCGGATCCGTGGCCGGCGGGATGCGGGCCGGTGAGGCGATGATGGCGGAGGCGAACAACGCGAGCGTGCGGACCACGTGCCTCGAGGAGCGGATCGCCGGTGCTCTCGACAGTGTCCGGCCCTACCTGAGGTCGCACTCCGGGGATGTCGGTCTGCTGGGCCTCGACGAGACCGCGGTACGCCTGCGGTTGCTGGGCAACTGCCGGGGATGCCCGTCCTCGGCGGTGACCGTCACGTTGGCCATCGAGGACACGATCCGCCAGGTCGCCCCGGAGATCACCGACATCGCCGTGGAGGGACTCGTGGCGCCGTGGCCCTCGGCCGAGACCGGCCCCGGTGGACGCCCGCTCCTGCCGGTGGTTTCCGCGGGATCCGAACCCGCCGATACTTCCGATCCCGCCGCTTCCCCGTGGCAGGCCGTCGAGGAGGTGGCCGGCCTTGCCTCCGGTGAGCTGACGTCCGTGGTCGTCGGCGACAACCCCGTCCTCGTGTGCAATGTGGATGGTGTGCTCTACGCCTACCGGGATCGGTGTCCGTCCTGCACCGCAGGCTTGTCCCCGGGAAAGCTGGACGGGGGTGTGCTGGGCTGCCCCGCGTGCCCGGAACGGTACGAGGTCCTGCTTGCCGGTCGTGGCGAGCGGCGTCCCACGTTGCACCTGGCACCGCTGCCGCTGCTGTCGGACAACGGGTCCGTCCGTATCGCAGTGCCCGCGAAAGGTGCGTCGAAGCAGCGTCCGGCCGAGCAGGCCGGCGCGTGAACAACGATTCGAGGAGGTATGCGGTGTTTCGTCGATGGTTGCTCAGGTCCGCGGTGATCGGGCTGGCTGCCGTTCTCGGCCGGGCACTCCGGCCGAGCGTGAAGCATTACATCAAAACCAGCCGGATGTGAGGGGAGAACGAATGTGCCTGGGTATTCCCGGTGAGGTTCTCGAAATTCTTCCCGACCGTCCCGACCTGGCCAAGGTGGATGTCAGCGGTGTTCGCCGCAACATCAATGTCGGACTGCTCGGCGACGATTCTCCCGTACCGGGCGAGTGGGTCCTGATCCATGTCGGTTTCGCACTGTCCAAGATCGACGAGCAAGAGGCCCGGGCGGTACTGGAACTCCTGGAGGACATCGGAAAGGCCTACACCGATGAACTCGAAGCTCTGCAGGAATCCCGGATCGAATGAGGCCAGCCGAACGCACGCTCGAAGGAGCTGACACGTATGCGTTTCGTCGACGAATACCGTGACGCCGAAAAGGCGCGCGCGTTGTCCGCGAAGATCGCCGATCTGTGCGAGCCGGGAAGGCAGTACAAGTTCATGGAGGTGTGCGGCGGCCATACCCACACCATCTACAAGCACGGGTTGGAGGACTACCTTCCGGAGAACATCGAGCTCGTGCACGGCCCGGGATGTCCCGTCTGCGTCATTCCGATGGGGCGGATCGACGACTCGATTCACATCGCGCGTCAGCAGGGCGTGCTGATGACCTCGTTCGGCGACATGATGCGCGTGCCGGGGAGCAACGGCTCGTTTTTCGACTCGAATGCGGAAGGCACCAACATCCGCATGGTCTACTCGCCGCTGGACTCGTTGAAAATCGCCAGGCAGAACCCGGACCAGCAGGTCGTGTTCATGGCGATCGGGTTCGAGACGACGACTCCCTCCACCGCGATGACGCTGTTGCGCGCGGAGGCCGAAGGACTGACGAATTTCTCGGTGTTCTGCAACCACGTCACCATCATTCCGGCGATCAAGGCGATCCTGGATTCACCGGATCTGCGGCTGGATGGTTTCGTCGGGCCCGGCCACGTCTCGACGGTGATCGGGTGCCGCCCGTACGAATTCATCGCCCGGGATTACGGAAAGCCGCTCGTCGTGGCCGGGTTCGAGCCGCTCGACATCCTGCAGTCGATCTACATGCTGATGCTGCAACTCACCGAAGGCCGTTCCGAGGTCGAGAACCAGTACCGGCGGGTGGTGCCGTGGGACGGCAACAGCGTGGCGCTCAAGGCCATCAACGAGACGATGGAGCTGCGCCCGTACTTCGAATGGCGGGGACTCGGATTCATCTCGCACTCGGCCACCCGCCTGCGTGAGAAGTATGCCGCCTTCGACGCGGAACGCCGGTTCGACCTGCCGGGCATCCGGGTGGCGGACCCGAAGGCGTGCCAGTGCGGGGAGGTCCTCAAGGGCGTGCTCAAACCGTGGGAGTGCAAGGTGTTCGGTACCGCCTGCACGCCGGAGACGCCGATCGGCACGTGCATGGTCTCGCCCGAGGGCGCGTGCGCGGCCTACTACAACTTCGGTCGCTTCAGCCGGGAACGTGTGAAGGAGGCGAGCAGGGCGTGACCACCGACCACGATCACCTGGGACGGGAGCAGACGGTTTCCGGCGTCGGCGCGCAGGAACCTCCGGCCAACTGGGTCGAGGAGGCGATGGCCGAGCATCACGCGCACGCCGAGCCCGAGCACGCCGCCCGGAAGCCGGGTAGTGAGTACCAGGACCGTGAGCAGCAGGTTCTCGATCGCATCGAGAAAGCCCGTAAACG
This sequence comes from Haloactinomyces albus, assembly GCF_031458135.1. Lineage (NCBI taxonomy): Bacteria > Bacillati > Actinomycetota > Actinomycetes > Actinopolysporales > Actinopolysporaceae > Haloactinomyces > Haloactinomyces albus. Next base: position 3,701,429 of record NZ_JAVDXW010000001.1, read on the forward strand.
CAAGGCGAAGATCAAGGAAGAACGGATCACGCTGGCGCACGGTGCGGGTGGCAAGGCGACCCAGACGCTGATCGAGGCGATCTTTCTGGAGCGCTTCCGCAACCCGCTGCTGGAGCGGCTGGAAGACGGTGCCGAATTCGCGGTCGATCGATCGCGCCTGGCGTTGACCACCGACTCGTTCGTGGTGTCCCCGCTGTTCTTTCCCGGCGGCGACATCGGTGATCTCGCCGTCAACGGCACGGTCAACGATCTCGCGGTCTCGGGTGCGACGCCGTTGTATCTGTCCGCGGGATTCATCATCGAAGAAGGATTTCCGGTTGCCGACCTGAAACGCATCGTGGAATCCATGGCCGCCGCGGCCCGATCCGCGGGTGTTCAGGTCGTGACGGGTGACACCAAGGTGGTGCAGAAAGGCAAGGCCGACGGCTGCTACATCAACACCACCGGTGTCGGCGTTGTCGAGACCGAGCACCGGCTGGGGATCGACACGGCACGGCCCGGTGATTCCGTGCTGGTGTCCGGCCCCATCGGTGATCACGGTGTCACGGTGATGCTCGCTCGCGGCGAGCTCGACATCGACGCGGATCTCACCTCGGACACCGCCGCGGTGAGCGGTCTGACCGCCGAGCTGCTGCGCTCGGTTCCCGGTGTTCGGGCGATGCGGGATGCGACACGCGGAGGTGTGGCGACCATTCTCAACGAGGTCGCCACGGCTGCGGAGGCGGCCGTGGTGGTCGACGAGGACCGGTTGCCGGTCCGGACCGAGGTGCGCGGCGCTTCCGAGCTGCTCGGGATCGACCCGCTTTACGTGGCGTGCGAGGGCAGGATCGTCGTGATCGTCGACGGGGAGCAGACCGATGCGGCCCTGTCGGCCTTGCGTGCGCACCCGCTGGGAGCCGATGCGGACGTGATCGGCCGGGTCGGGGAGGACCCGCCGGGACTGGTGTTGTTGAACACCGCTTTCGGGGGAACGCGCATCGTGGACCTGCTCGTGGGAGACCCTCTGCCGAGGATCTGCTGAGGGAGGTGCCCGCGGTGCACGAGTTGGGTATCACCCAGAGCATCGTGGAGGCGGTGCTCGACGTGGTCGAGGAGCCGCGCATCACCCGGCTCCAACTGGAGATCGGCAGGCTCTCCGGCGTGGTCCCCGACTCGGTGCGGTTCTGCTTCGACCTCGTGGCCGAGGGAACGGCGTTGGACGGTGCGCAGCTGGACATCGTGGAACCGGAAGGGCGCGGTTCCTGCAGGCGGTGCGGAGCCGAGTTCGAGGTGCCGGATCTCATCGTGCTGTGTCCCTGCGGGAGTGCCGACGTGGCGGTACTCGAAGGTCGGGAACTACGGGTCAGATCGGTGGAGGTGCCATAGCCATGTGCAGCACGTGCGGATGTTCGGCCGGTGCCGGTGTCCGGGTGAGCGGCCCGGAGGTCGCGGAGCGCGGGCAGGGCCGTGATCACGGGCATGGCCACGCGCACGAGCAGGACCACGAGCAGGACCGTGCGCCTGCCCACGGGCACGGTCACTCGCACGGCCACACGCAGGAAGCGGCTCCCGCGGAGCCGGGCAGGACGCGAACGATCCTGCTGGAGCAGGAGGTGCTGGCCAAGAACGACCTCCTGGCACAGCGCAATCGCGCATGGCTGGCCGAGCGGGAGATCCTCGCCCTCAATCTGATGAGTTCACCGGGCTCGGGGAAGACGACCTTGCTCGAACGCACCCTCCGGGAGGCCGGAGCCCGGATTCCGGTGTCGGTGATCGAGGGGGATCAGGAAACACTGCTGGACGCCGGTCGGCTGCGGGCCACGGGGTGCACCGTGGTTCAGGTCAACACCGGCGCCGGTTGTCACCTCGATGCGGACATGATCGAGCAGGCACTGCGCTCGCTGGCTCCGCCCGAGCGGTCGGTGGTGTTCATCGAGAACGTCGGCAATCTCGTGTGCCCGGCGCTGTTCGACCTCGGAGAGCGCGGCAAGGTCGTGGTGGCCTCGGTGACCGAGGGCGAGGACAAACCACTGAAGTATCCGAACATGTTCGCCGCGACCGATCTCGTCCTGCTGAACAAGGTCGATCTGCTCCCGCATCTCGACTATGACGTGGAGCTGTTCACCAGCTATGCCAGGCGGATCAACCCCGATGTCCGGGTCCTGCCGGTCTCGGCGACGAAGGGGGACGGTCTCCGGGACTGGTACGCCTGGCTGCACCGGCACGTCGAAGAAGGTTAGCGGGCGATCCTGTCCCGCGCTCCGGCGATGACGGCCTGCCCGAGGCTGATGCCGCCGTCGTTGGCAGGCACCCGTGCATGCAACAGGACGCGGAACCCCCGTGCTTCCAGGCGTGCGGTGGCGCGCTCCAGCAGCAGCACGTTCTGGAAAACCCCACCGGACAGGGCCACTGTGGACACCCCGGTGGCCTCGCGCAGGCTCGTGCACACCTCGCTGATCATGTCCGCTACCCCGTTGTGGAACCGTGCCGAGATCACCGCCGGGGTCGCGCCTGCCCGCAGATCCTCGGTCACGGCCCGAATCAGATCGGCACCCTGCACCCGCAGCGGCTCGGCCCCGCCGGTGACCGCGACCGGGTAGCTCGCCGGTTCGTCGCGGTCGGCGGCCTGTTCGAGTTCGATCGCCGCCTGCCCCTCGAAGGTGACCGTGTTCCGCATGCCGAGAATGGCCGCGGCGGCGTCGAAGAGGCGACCTGCACTGGAGGTCAGCGGTGCGTTGATACCGCGTGTGGCCATCTCGGCCACGGTGGGCCACTGCTGCTCGTTGCGCCGAAGCAGGTCGAGGTCCTCCTGCGGGTGCTGCCCGTAGGCCGAGAGCAGATGTGCGACAGCCATCCGCCAGGGTTGCCTGATCGCCGTGCTCGCCCCGGGCATCGGAACGGGTTCGAGGTGGGCCAGGCGACGGAAGTCCACCAGATCGGCCAGGAGGAACTCGCCACCCCAGAGAGTTCCGTCCGTTCCGTAGCCGAGGCCGTCGAAGGCCACGCCGATCACCGGCCCGCTTTCGGCACTGTCGGCCAGACATGCGGCGATGTGCGCGTGATGGTGCTGCACCCCGACGAGTTCGACACCGTCGCGGTCCAGTGCGTACTTGGTGGACAGGTACTCCGGGTGGAGATCGTGCGCCACGATACGGGGGTCCACTTCGAACAGCCGCCGGAAGTGTTCGATCCCGTCGGTGAAGGCAGTCAGCGTCTCGTGGTTCTCGAGGTCACCGATGTGGTGCGAGACGACGGCGTGGTGCTGCTTGGTCACGCAGAAGGTGTTTTTCAGTTCCGCGCCACAGGCGAGCACCTGCCGTGGGAAGTCCCAGGCCAGCGTCACCGGCTGCGGGACGTAGCCGCGCGAGCGGCGCACGAGCCTCTCGCGGCCCCGGAACGCCCGGACCACGGAGTCATCGGTGCGCAGGTGAATCGCCCGGTCATGGGACAGGAACACATCCGCGATGCCCGACAGTCTCGCCAGCGCATCGTCATCGGAGTAGGCGATCGGTTCGTCCGAGACGTTGCCACTGGTCAGCACGATCGGCGCGCCGAACCGCCGGAGCAGCAGCTGGTGCAGCGGCGTGTAGGGCAACATCACGCCGAGCTCGTGATTGCCGGGTGCCACCGCCGCGGCCAGGGCCGTATCCGGCCGGGTCCGCAGCAGGACGATGGGTCGCCGTGGCGAGGTCAGCAGTGCCTGCTCGGTTTCGTCCACCACGCACAGGGATCTCGCCCGGTCCACATCGGCGACCATGATCGCGAACGGCTTGTCCTCGCGGTGCTTGCGCTTGCGCAGGGTCGCGGTGGCGTCCTGGTGGGTGGCATCCACGGCGAGGTGATATCCGCCGAGCCCCTTTATCGCGGCGACCTCTCCACGTCCCAGTGCGGCAACGACTCCGGTCAGCGGATCACCCGCCAGCGGCAGACCGTCGGCATCACGCAGCCGAAGTCGAGGTCCACAGTTCGGGCAGCACACCGGCTGCGCGTGGAATCGCCGGTCGGCCGGATCGTGATATTCGGACTCGCACCGAGCGCACATGGCAAACGCCGCCATGGTGGTCAGCGGCCGGTCGTACGGAATATCACGCACGATGGTGAACCGCGGACCGCAGTTCGTGCAGTTGATGAACGGGTATCCGAATCGCCGGTCGGCCGGATCGGACATCTCGTGGAGACAGTCCGCGCAGGTCGCGCTGTCGGCGGGAACCAGCGTTTCGCGCGTGCCCGCGGCGTCGCTGACCACGATCTCGAACGAGTCCCCGCCCTGTGCGGAGAGCTCCTCCACCGCCATGCTCTCGATCACGGCCAGGGGCGGCGACTTCTCGGTCAACGAGTCCAGGAAACACTCCACGGCCGCGGGTTCTCCCTCGACTTCCAGGAAAACCCCGTGCACGTCGTTGCCCACGTGCCCGGACAGGCCGAACCTGGTGGCCAGCGAGTGGACGAAGGGACGGAAACCGACGCCCTGCACGATCCCGTCCACGCGTGCTCGCCTGCGAACTCGTTCATCCATCCGGCCAGTGTCGCGCCGTGATCGCCCGGCAGCCATCCGAAAAGACATGGTGCTCGGTGCAGCACGATCGAGCCGCCATCAGCCATCAGGACGGGTCCACCCCGGTCCGTTCCCGGCGGATTCCGAACTACCGGCCCGGCCGGATGGTAGGTGCTTCCCAGGACGCAAGAGTGGACATGCCGCGCATGCTCAGTGCGGAGGGGACCAGCCGCAGCGCCGCGTCACGCATGGCGACGGCCGGTGGGCTGCTCAGCTGCTGGCCGAACCTCCCCATCCGGCGGGACGAGCGGGAGATCGCCTGACTGCGCGGTCTCCGCAGCCTGTCGTAGCGGTGCAGGATCTCGGGCACGGAACCGCGTTCTGCGGCCGACGCCGCGAGCACCACAGCGTCCTCGATGGCCTGGCAGGCACCCTGCCCGAGATTCGGAGGCATGGCGTGTGCGGCATCACCGAGCAGCGCGACACGGCCACGGGCGTAACAAGACAGTGGTTCCTGCAGAAAGGCGCCCTCGTGCCGCAGAATCGCCCCGGCGGGCGTGGACGCGATCAGGTGGCCGACCGGATGGTGCCAGGAACGGAAGTGCCGAAGCAGGAACTCCTCGTCCTCGCCGTTCTCGGTGACGACATCCGCGTTGATCGACGCGTACCAGTACAACCGCCCGTCGGCCAGCGGGACACTGCCGAACTCGGTTCCCGGTCCCCAGCTCATCCCGAAGGCGGGGGCGCCGGGATCGTCGATGACGGCGCGCCAGTCGACTGTCCCGGTCGGGGACGGACCCGGGTGCTGCGGCCACAGACTCGACCGTACCCGGCTGCGGATGCCGTCGGCGCCGACGACGAGATCGGCGTCGTCGATGTCGCCGGAGGACGAGGTGAGTCCGGCGACCGCTGTGACGCCGGTGATCTCCGTGCCCTGTCGCAGCGACTCCGGGGGCAACGCCTCCAGGAGCGACGCAAGCAGGTCCGCGCGATGCACACCGAGCACCGGGCCGCCGAGCCGGCGTTCGACGGCGGAGTGGTCCATACGCATCAGCCACGTGCCGCGGTGGGTTCGTATCCCACCCTGAACCTGCGGTGTGCTCAACGCGCGCATGCGCTCGTGCACGCCCAACTCCCGCAGGGCCCGAACGGCGTTGGGCCACAGCATGATGCCGGCCCCGATCTCGCCGAACCGCGAAGCTCGTTCGGCGACGGTGACACGCCATCCCGCCGTACGCAGGCCGATGGCCGCACACAGGCCGCCGATTCCGCCGCCGACGACGACCGCATGCTGTCCGTTCATCGGAATCTCCCGGTGCTTGTCTCCACAGACCGAGCAATGACACCGGACAGGACCGTTGTCAACAGGGATGCAAGGTTGAGCACTTCGGGGCCGTGCGGCGGGGTCCGACCGGTAGGCTCCGGCGCATGTCGGCACCGTCCCTGCTCGCGACCAGTGATCTGCACGTCTCCCACCGGGGCAATCGCGCGATCTTGGACGACATCCGGCCGCACTCGTCAGCCGACTGGCTGATCGTGGCAGGCGATGTCGCCGAGAACATCGAGACGGTCACCTGGGCCCTGCGGACATTGCGGGACCGCTTCGAGCAGGTCATCTGGGTTCCGGGCAATCACGAATTGTGGGCCACGGCCGGGGATGATGCCGGGCTGAGAGGGGTGGCCCGCTACGAGCATCTCGTCGAGCTGTGCCGGGACATGGGAGTGCTCACGCCGGAGGATCCCTACCCGGTGTGGGAGAGCGGCGGTGAATCCGTGGTCATCGCACCCCTGTTCGTGCTCTACGACTACAGCTTCCGGCCCCCGGGACAGTCCGTGGACGAAGCCCTGGCACATGCCTACGACACCCGGGTGGTCTGCTCGGATGAGGCGCTGCTCAGGCCCGATCCGTACGAGACTCGGCAGGCCTGGTGCAAGCAGCGGGTCGCCGAGACCCTGCCGCGGCTGGAAGCGATCCCGGAGGAGTACTCGACGGTGCTGGTCTCGCACTGGCCGCTGCATCCCGAGCCGACCCTGCGCCTGCGGTATCCGCAGTTCGCCATCTGGTGCGGTACCGAGTTGACGGCGGACTGGCATCGTCGTTTCCGCGCGGTCGCCGAAGTGCACGGACACTTGCACATCCCGGTCACCGACCGCATCGACGGCGTTCCGTTCGAGGAGGTCTCGCTCGGGTATCCCCGGGAGTGGCAGCGGCGTACGCAGGACCCCGATCCACTGCACAGCATCCTTCCACCGGCGGGGGAGCGCACGTTCGAGGAGTTCGTGAGGGCGCACCGATGATCGATCGCCTGCTGCCCGACACCGTCGCCTCCGCCGAGATCCTGGGCGAGGACCCGACCGCCTGCCTCCTGCCGGAGGAGGAGCAGCTGGTCACCAGGGCCGTGGAGAAGCGGCGGCGTGAGGTCACGCTCGCGCGCACCTGCGCCCGGCGCGCTCTGACCGATCTCGGCCGAGACGCGGTCGCCGTTCTCAGCGGCCCCAAGCGCGAGCCGCTCTGGCCCGACGGCATCGTCGGCAGCATCACCCACTGCGAGGGGTACTGTGCAGCGGCCGTGGCCGAGCACGGACCGACGACCGCGGTGGGCATCGACGCCGAGGTCTCCGACGTTCTCCCCGAGGGGGTTCTGGAGTACGTCGGTTCTCCGGGGGAACGCGCACTGCTGGAGAAGCTGCCGCAGGGCCGGCACTGGGATCGGATCCTGTTCAGTGCCAAGGAGAGCGTCTACAAGGCGTGGTTCCCGCTGACGGGACGCTGGCTGGGGTTCGAGGATGCCTTCGTCACCATCGATCCGATCCGTGAGACCTTCCGGGCCGATCTGCTCGTCGATCCACCCGTGACGGAAGACGGGGCACTGTCCGGTTTCGACGGGCGATTCCTGACCGACCAGGGCCTCGTGATGACCGCGGTCACCGTGGCCTCCCACCGTGTATGAACCGACCGAGGAGCTTCGATGGATCTCTCGACCGCCGACCTCGCCGACCGGGACGGTGACGCCGTCCGTAGCTGCGACGTGCAGTTCCGCCAGTACGGTGGCCGTTCCGTGTTTGCCGGGCGCATCCGCGCGGTGCGCTGTTTCCAGGACAACGCGCTGCTCAAGAGGGTGCTCTCGGAGCCAGGAGACGGGCAGGTCCTGGTGATCGACGGCCACGGCTCGATGCACACGGCCCTGATGGGGGACCTGATCGCCGAGCTGGGCCGCTCGAACGGCTGGAGCGGTGTGGTGATCAACGGTCCCGTGCGCGACTCGGCGGTCCTGGCGGAGATGGACTTCGGGATCAAGGCGCTGGGCACCAACCCGCGCAAGAGCGCCAAGACCGGTGAGGGAGAGCTGGACGTCGAGGTCGAACTCGGCGGGATCAGCTTCGTCCCCGGTGAGTACCTGCTCAGCGACCACGACGGCATCGTGGTGACGGAGAGCGATCCGCGCGAGTGAGGCGGAAGTTCCAGGGAAAACCTCAACTCCACCAACGCGTCCCGTCGGATCCGCACCCGTGCTCGGCTTGGAGCGCTTCGAGGGGAGAGCGGAGGTCGTGCGGGAAGCTGCGTGTTGCGGCACAGCGGCACTCAAGACGTGAGCACGCCGTCGCACATGGTCAACCTGGGTAGACCTGAGAAGTCGATGAGGACCATCCGCTCGATCAGATCCGGCGGCGGTGAGGAGTGCGAGGCTCACCAGGATGAGCGGAGCCACCAGGGCAGCGATTCGTTTCCGCTGCCCGGCCGTCGTGTCGGCAAGGGAAAGCACGACGACCACGGCGCTTGCGGGGCTGGACTCCACCGAATTCGACGGGGTGGCCACCACGTGTCTGGTGACTGATCACCGCATCGACCCGGCCCTGCCTGTGAGTGGGGCAGTGGTGTGGGACGTCGGATTCGATCCGCTGCTGCTGGAGGCGTGCAACCTGTTCCCCGTGCAACCGCGGTGCTGCGTCGGCCTGCCACAGTTCGGCTGGACCCGGCGCTACCGGCGATCGAGGACTGGGACTTCTGGCTGCGCCTGACCCGCGAGCACGGCTACCGTTTCGCTCGGCTGCCCGAGCCGACCGTGGTTTATCACCGGGTACCGCAGGCGGGCAGCATGATCGGTGCCGTGGCCGAGGAGGCGGCGGCGATGGCGGACTTCAGTGGCTTGGTGCGCCGCGTGTGGGCCCGGTGGCCGGCCACCACGGCGCGGTCGGCGCGGTTCCGCCTCTACAGCGGCATCATGTACTGGCAGGTCCTCGGGTGCCTGGCCACCGGGCACTCGCCGAACCCGCACTACTACCTGCACTCGGTCCAGGCGATCGAACACGCCTGGCGCAACCCGGACGCGGAAACAGGCCTGATCGAGGCACTGACCGTAACCCTCCACAGAGAGGACACCGATGACCAGCGCGTCGCGTGAGTTGGCTGACGTCGACCTCGGTGGCGCCGTGGTCGGTGAAGTGTTGCGTACCGGGGAGAAGTCTCTGCTCGCGCTCGGCCATCGGCACGGGCGGCCTGTGGTGATCAAGGTACTGCGCACCGACGAGGAGTTCTGGCGGGCCAAGTTCGCCCACGAAATTCGACTTTACCGAACCTGGGGCGAGCATCGGCCACCGGTGCGGGTGCCCAGACTGGAGCACACCGACGGGCACCGGGTGTTGATCCTCGAGCACATCCCCGGCTGTGTGGTCGACGCCGAGCGCTACCCCGATCCGGTGGACCCGGCCACGCTGGAGGCGGTGCTGCAGACTGTTGTCGCGTTCGCCCAGTGGCGCCCGCCGCCCGGAGTGTTGACGCCCGTGTTCGAGTACTCCGACCGCGTGGAGCGCTACCACCGCGCCGGGTTCTTCAATGCCGCCGACCGTGCGGCCTTGCACGCCCTGCTCGCCGACGTGGCCCCGCCGTGGCAGGCCAACCACGGCGATCCGCTGCCGTCCAACCTGCTGCTGGCCGCCTCCGGCGGATGCGTGCTGCTGGACTTCGAGTTCACCGGCCTGTTTCTGTCGGGCTTCGACCTGGCGATGCTGCACACCCTGCTCGCCACCACACCCGGCGCGCAGGAGCGCATCGAGCACCACGTGGCCGAGGCGGGAATCGAAGTGCCGTTTGTGCTCAACCAGGCGATGGTGCTCTCCCGCGAGCTGCGCTTGCACACTGACCTGGCCGAGAGCGCCTTCCGGACCCGGCGGCTGGCCCTGCTCCAACCGCAGTGGGAGACATTCCAGACACGCCTGCACACCGGGTGGTGACAATCATGCGTATCGCACTGGTGCATCGGGACCTGCACGCGGTCACCCGCGGCGGGATCGGCACGCTCTACCGGGCGCTTGCTCCGCGACTGGCCGAGGCCACGCTCCCGACCGTCACGATCCAGGTCGTACAGCCCGAGAGCGGTCCACACGCTGCGATGGGAGGGTCGTTTTTCATCCTGGATTTCGCGGAAGCCCGTCCTATCGCCTACACCGAGCTACTCGACGGAGCCATCTATGTCCAGGACCCGGATCAGGTGAGCTCTTATACCATGGCAGCGAAGAACGTGCAGGAGACAGCGTTGCAACCGGATGACTCGCTCGCGTTCATCAGGTCACTGTTGGGTGAGACCTAATCAGGAGGCCCCGATGTCGTCGCCGGACTTCTTCGGCAACGCGCAGTGGAGAAAATCCAGTCGTAGCGTCAACAACGGTGCCTGCGTCGAGGTGGCGTTCGGGGTGGGCGCGGTGGCGGCGCGGGATTCGAAGGATCCCGCCGGGCCACGGTTGTTGCTCTCCGAGCGGCGGTGGGGGAGTTTCCTGCGGGCGCTCAAGCACCGTGAGTTCGAGGACTGACAGCGAGTTCGCGGACGAGCTTTGCCGGTGTCTGGCTTCGGTTGGTCATTGGTAGTGGTAGCGGGCCTGCAGGATCACGATGTCGTCGCCGTCGGCGAGATGGACGAGCCTGTGCTCCTCGCTGATGCGTCGGAACCAGCTGCCCGCGAAGGCGTGGCGCAGTGGCTCGGGTTCCCCGATCCCGTCGAACGGGTCCCGAAGAACGTCGTCGATGAGCCGGTTGATGCGCTTGAGGGTGGCTCGGTCGGCAGCGAGCCAATGTTTGTAGTCCTCCCAGCCGTTCGGAGTGAAGACGAGCCTCATCGCGACAGTGGGTGCTCGTGGCGCTCGCCACCGCGTGCCTGGGCCAGGCTCTCCAACAGGCGGCGAGCGTTGGCCGGGGAGCGCAACAGGTGGGCGGTTTCCTCCAGCGCTTCGTAGTCCTCGCGGGAGACCAGGACCGCATCACCGCGACGAGAGTTGATCTCCACGGGCGTGCGATCGTCGTTGACCTGCTCGATGAGCGGAAACAGGTTCTTGCGGGCTTCGGATGCGGTGATCGCCATTGTGTTACCTCCAATAAGGGCACGGCGGTTTTCGACTGGCGAGTTCGGCCGCCGGGCTTCAGGCTGGCCGAGGTGGGGTTGTGTCTGGGGAGACTCGTCTGGATCGTCGTTGGTCCCCGGGCAAGCTCTACCCCGGCGGCCGGGCGGGGCGAAGTGGTGCAGCATTTTCGGGCGACGTCCGCCATGTGTCGCCCGGCAGCGCTGGGCTCCCCGTCGCCGGTCCCGGCCGAGGCGGCCCGTCTTGGCAATGCGGGCACGGCGCCGTGCTCGACCCACGAGAGCGTGAACAGGCGCCACGAGAGAGCCGTCTCGGCGGCCCGCCAGTCCCCGCCGAGACGCACCCGGTGGCGGGAGATGGGTTCACAACCCCGGGGCCCGCCCCGCCACCGGGCCCGCTCACCCGCACGACGAATTCGGCTCGGCGCCAAGTCCTGTATCGCTCCTCCGTAGACCGTGGGGCGGTCAGTTACCCTGGAGTACTGCTCTCCTGATGAACTTCCTTCGGTACGGAAAAATCCCTGCTTCAGCCCGTCGGCAGGCAGGACATGAGCACGCCGACCAGGTAGGAGACGAGGAAGGCCGCACGGATTGGCGTGCCCACGCTCGGCTGACCTCCGGGCTCTGCGGGGCTCGGGGCGGCACATCCTCGAGTGCCGCCCCGAACCCGTTCTGCGACTGCTCCAGCCGGCCTCTCGTGCTCGACTAGCGATCTCGGCCGGTGGGCTACAGGCTGGGATGGGCGGAATGCCACCCGGACACGCCCGCCTGAAGCGGGGCCGTTACCCACCCGGGCGGACTCCGCACCCGGTGGCGGGTCCCGCAGCGAGGTGTGCGTTGTCGAGCAGGTCCTTTTTCGGAAAAGACGCCGCAGCGCTGTCGCCCCGCCGCCGGGGTCGAATATCCTGGCCTGCCCACATCGGGTTGCGCTGCAGCCCACCCGCGCGACCATGGGTGTAGGCACACGAGTAAGCGAGACTGCGGCGACCTATCATCCTTTTTCGCCGTCGCGGTGCGTGCCACGGTGGCAGGGCGAGCTCGCCCGTGCTGGCCCTGCCACCGTTGGTGCGCGTCAGTCGCTGTCGGTGTGGGTGGCCGCGCCATCGAGCGGGGTGTGCAGGTGCTCGCTCGAGCAGGCGGTGCGGACGGTCTCGCTGCCGGTGACCGGATCGAGTGCCAGACGCCAGAGCACGGCCTGCGGGTCGAGCACGGATCCACACCAGTGACACCACCGCATCTCGGTCATGGTCCCAGGATGCCGCATGTGACCGGGCCGAGCGGGGCTCGTACGGCGAGGCACCCCGGCTTGATCAGCACGAAAGTGCAGTGCCTCGAAGCCTGGCAAGGTAACTTGTCGTATCGGGCGTGGCAAGGTACCTTGGCATGGTGTCGCATGCCGAGCCCGTGATCCTACCCAGCGCCCGCCGACACGGGATCACCGACACCGACATGCGCCACGCGGTCCGTAACCCGATCAGCGCCTGGGAGATGGACGAGGGCATGACCATGCTCATCGGCCCGGACACCGCCGCCCGGCTGCTGGAGGTCGGCGTGGTCGACAGCAACGAGGGACCGGTGCTCGTCCACGCCATGCGCGCCCGAGTCAAGTTCCTGTGATGGAGGTGAGCCCAGTGCCCCGCAGCATGCAACAGATCATCGACTCCGCCGAGACCCTGGCCGACCGGTTCGAGGCCTATGCCCCCGAGCCCGGCGACCAGCGTGACCCGCGCCCGCTGGAACAGCTGCGCTCAGCGGTGGCCGACCGCGCCGCCGCCGAAGCAGCACTCGCGGCCGCGGTGACCACCGCCCGCCAGACCGGATACTCCTGGGCCACGATCGGCACCTTGCTGGGCACCTCCGGCGAAGCCGCCCGCCAGCGCTACACCGACGCAGCAGCGGCATGACACCGGAAATCGAACTCATCGCCGGTCCCCGGGACGGGATGACGTTTCCGGACGCGGGCATCGCCACGCATGAGCCGGGGACTTACATGCAGGTTTCCGGCACCGACGCGCGTGCCATCTACGAACCCCTCGAACAGGACACCCCAACCGGTGGCACTTCCACGGCTGGATCGGCAGATGATCCGGTATCGCGCAAACGGGAAGGCAGAGGCGAGGATGACCGAGCCGAATTGGCCAGCCGATCACGATGCTGCCCACCCTTGAGGGCATGGTCGCCCAGGCCCTGGCCGATAGCGCCGAGCAGTACGCCACGCTGGACCCAGGCGCGGACCAAGCCACACGTGCTTGACGACGCCATGCTGGACCGCGCGCGGCGGCTGTACTGTGAGCAGGCCGATTTCGCCGACATCTACGTCGAGCAAGCCCGCCGCTGGTCGGTCCTGGACCTCGAAGACGACCAACGAGCACGCGTCAAGATGCTGTCCGAGCAGGCCGCACAGTTACGCCCCGACACCACCAACATCCTCGCGCTGACCGACGAACTCGCCCACGGCACCATCGACACGGTGCTGGCCACCCGCGATGAGGACGTGGCACTACAGAGGCTGCTGGGAAACATGCGGCCTTGACTCCCCGGTGCTTGACCGGATCAGCCGAACCCCACAGAACGCTCTTCGTGGAACCGCGCGTGTGATGGGGCCGGGCCGATGGAGCGGTGTCCTGAACACGTGGGGGAAGAAGCGTGTTCAAGACACCGCAGCGGTCACTCGTGTCAACAGGGGGCGCGAACGAGTGACGCGAGGGAGTCTAGACCGCACCCACGGTGTTGATCATGGGGGCTGGGCATTCGATTCCATGCCCGGCAGCCCGCGCCGCCGCGGCCGGGCATGGGAGGAGGACGACACACGAACGTGGCCGGAATCGACATTGTCGGCCCGGCTGCGGGGCTGCAGCACTGTGGTGTCTTTCTGAAGAGATCCAGCTCGAAGACGTAGGCATCGCTGCGGAGAACCCCGCCGCCGGATGCGGAGTCCACCCGGGTGGGTAACGGCCTGCTCCAGACGGGCGTTTTCCGAGTGGCGTTCCGCCCGTGCCAGCCTGCGGCCCACCGGCCGCCAGCGCCAGCCGAGCACCCGGGTATTCGGGCCGGATTGTTCTGACCCCGCCGTCCGGCGGTCGGGCGAGAAACCAACCCCGAACAGGGGCTTGTGAGGGTGCCGACCGGCTACCCCGAAAAAGGGGAAGCGCAGCACTGTTAACGCTGTTCAGGGCACATTTACATTCTACTGTGTCCTGTCTGGTGACATTGCCGGGATCTTCCGGCGGGCTTTCCGGTGTTGCGGTGGGTCGACAGCCGGCTCGATGGGCATCGCTCTCGGCGGGTGCCGCCGTCGGCGATGCAGCCGGTCACGATGTCGCGGTCGGTCAGGATGCCGGTGGGCCGCTGGTCCTCATCGCAGATCGGCACGGATCTCCCCCCAGCCGCATCGCGCCTCTTCGCCGCGAGCGTGACCAGCGCCTCCTGCGCTTGAGCGCACTCTGGGGTCGGTGACATCAGTTCGCGCACGGTGGTCATCGCCGTGTCTGCCTCCGCGCGGTGTTCTTGGAATTACCCAGTGCCGTGTGACCGCACCCAGACCCTCGGCCGGAAGCACTCGGCTGCGGGCTCGCGCAGTGTGTCGGCTCAGTGTGGTCCCGGCCCCTGCTGTTGTCCGACGATGACCACGGGGCAGGGCGCATGATGCAGGGACCGTGTGATCAGAGAGCCCGCGATCATCCCCGACACGGGGTTGTACCCTTTGCCGCCGAACACCAGCAGCTCGGCTTGCTGGGCCTGCTCGACCAGGACCGTGACCGGTTCCCCCCGCTCGAGTCGTGCCTCCACCGGGATCTCCAGGCCACTGGTGCGGATCTCGCCCAGGGTCGCCTCCAAGTTGGCCCGCGCCTGCTGCTCGTAGGACTCTTCCGATGCGGGCATTCCTCCCTGGAACGGAACACCAGCCCTCCAGACCGTCACCGCACGCACCGTGGCCCCTGTCTTCCGGCCGTACCGCACCGCCCAGTGCAACGCGGCCTTGGAAGCCTCCGACCCGTCGACCGCCACCACGACACGTTCCCCGTCGAATTCCGCGGACGCCATCCGAAATCCTTCCCGTGTGCGCACCATCGGCACCGGCCCCCGGGCAGTGCCGGACAGACTTCACCCGGCCTCTCCCGGCCAGGCGAGCCAGGCCCGCGACAGAGCGTGCCCCATTGTCGTGACGGGCGCACAGACTCCCACCACAGACAGATGGCACACCATCCCGAGCCACTCCACCCCGCAGCCAAGAGCGGAGCTCGCCCGAGGCGGGAACGACGATCCAGCTCGACATCCTCAAGGCAAGGCCCCGCCCCGGCCAGCCTGGCCCACCGAAGCCGAACTCGCCAGCCGAGCCCCCGGTGCCTTCTGCCCATGTCCTGAAGTCCGGGCCGTCGCAGCCTCGAGGAGAACGAGCCGGATCTGCTTCCCCTGCTCTAGCCACTCACATGCACGGTTGGCACGGGGCGCGCTTCTGGGCAGGCACTGGAGAGAAAACCCGCCCAGAAGCGCGCGTGTCTGCGGACACACACCCCAAGGCCGCTGAAGGTCTGGCCCGCATCCCGGCAGCCACACCCCACCGGCTACCGAGTCAGGGAGCGGCGGCAGGACCCGCTGTATCACGTCTCTTCCCGGATGCGCCCTCGGGCAAGAGTGTGCGCACCACCGTGCCGGGCCCTGCCGCCGGATCGTGCAGGGGCACTGCCCGGGCGCGTGTCAGCGGCCCCGATCCCGGGCCATGGTGTCAACGCCGGACGAAAACCCTGCCGGGCCAGCATGGAGCAACACAGCCGGGATCGCCAGTGGAAGAACAGCCCGCCCGGCGACGACCGCGGGCCTGCCGATCACGAGGACTCGCCATCCTGGTGCTGCTTGGTGGCGGCGGTGGCCGCAAGCGCGGGTGGGTATGCGCTGCGGCCACCGCCGAGGCAGGGCACCGGGGTGAGGCGATGCGTTTCACAGCCGGTTGTCCGGCCACGCGATCCCCGGTGCCTCCAGCAGAGCGGATACCCACCGCACCGAGCCGTAATCCTGGCCGCCATCCGCGCGGGTACGGGCCCGCAGCGGCGGAAAGGCGAGCCCGAGGGAGGGCTTGAGTAGCAGCGGAACTGTGAGTGGCGCTACGGCGTCCAGTTTCCTGAACAGTCGATGTGGCGTGATCGCATGATGATGCGGATCCGCCTGTATATCGGGACGTTTCGGATGCTTGCTGCGGTGATAACGGCCGGTTGTTGTGCTAAGGCTGGTGAGTGGATCGTGGACGCGCCGAGAAGAGCGATTCCGTCAAGCCCACCGCGTGCCGCGTGGTCGCGGTAGCGCTGCAGCAGCTCCAGGGCGTGCATGATCGGACGGTAGGCCGTGTTTTTACACCAAAAGTCCAACGCGGCCAACAGCGTCAGCCGCACCTCGCGGGGGCTGTTTCGCAGGTTGGAGGGGTACGAGCGCATCACCCGCGCCCGCCAGGCGGCCACCAGCTTCTCCGAACCCTAAAGGCACGCCTGCACCGACGGTGTGCCCGGCCACGGTCATGATCGACGAGGCGGCATTGTCGGCAGCACGGCGCGACCGCAATTCGCGGCCGCGCAAGACGGGTACGCGTATGAGTGTTTGACTTCATCACCCAGTGGATCTCCGGGTCGCCGGTCACCTATCCTGTGATCTCGGCCTTGGCCGTTCTCGACATCATCGGCATCGTGCCTGCCGAGACCGTGATCATCACCGCGACGTTGGCTGCCCTGCGCGGCGATCTGTGGGTGGTGGGAGTGGCCGCCGCTGCCATCGTCGGGGCCTTGGTCGGCGACAACATCCTGTACTTGATCGGTCAGCACGGCGGCGGACGCCTGGTCAACTGGCTCTTTCGGAGCGAGAGGTCTCGGGAACGCCTGGATTGGGCACGTCGACGGATGCATCGGCACCGCAACGTCATCATCATCGGCGGACGGTTTCTTCCCGGCGGCCGCACTGTGGTGATGTTCGCTGCGGGAACTTTGCAAGTACCGTGGCGCCGCTTCATCCCCGCCGACGTGGTCGCTGTCGTCATGTGGGCGGGATACTACGTGGGCACGACCGTGGCATTCGGCGAGGTGTTCTCGGGCAAGCCGTGGCTGACCCTGCTGCTATCGGTGGCCGTGGGAATCACGCTCGGTGCCGTCGCCGAGGTGGTGCGCCGCTTCTCCGAGCGGCGGAACCGAGGCGGCAGGAGCGGCGAACATGAAAAGATCCGGACGGAGTAACAGCGAAACCCGATACGGGTCCTCGGCCAGGACTTCGCGAAGTGATCACCGTAGAACTGTCGCCGACGAGAAACCGGCTCACACACGAGGTCCGGAGAAGAGCCGGGACGGAGTGCACGTCAACGCAGGCCACGACACCGGTACAGCTCGGCTGGGCACTCCGGCGAGTCGCCTTGCCCAAGCTGGAGTGACGATCACCGGCTTGCCGGTTTCCCGCACGGGGCCCGATTCGGTCGAGGATGCGCTCGCTCAGGCGTTGGTGGTGCCGGGCAGAGACCGCAGGCCTCCTGCGGGACTCACGGCGGACTCGCCGCCCGGTCCAGCAGCCAGCGGGTGTGCTCGCGTCCGTGGGCGCCCGCCGCCGGGATGTCGACCGGGTCGGCCCCGGCCAGCGCCGAGGACACCGCCTCGGCCTTGCCCTCGCCCGAGATCACCAACCACACCTCGGAGGCCGCCCGGATCGCGGGCAGGGTCAGCGAGATCCGGGTGGGTGGTGGCTTCGGGCAGTCGTGGACCCCCACCACGGTCCGCTGCGACTCCCGCACGTACGGCGTGTCCGGGAACAGCGACGCCGTGTGGCCCTCCTCGCCGATGCCCAGCAGCAGGACGTCGAAGGAGGGCACCGCGATGTCCGAGGCGCCCTCGGCGATGGTGGCCAGGACCTCCGCGTAGTGCGCTGCGGCCTCGTCGGCATCGTCGCCGAACTTCCCGTCGGAGGGAGCCATCGGATGCACCCGCTCGGGATCGACATCCACGTGATCCAGCAGCGCCCTGCGTGCCTGGGTCTCGTTGCGTTCGGGATCGCCGTCCGGCAGGAACCGCTCGTCGCCCCAGTACACCTCGACACGGGACCAGTCCACCGCATCGCGGGCGGGGGAGACCCGGACCTGCTCGAGAACCTTGATGCCGATTCCACCGCCGGTCAGTACCACCGAGGCCACCCCGTGTGCGGTCTGCGCGTCGACCAATCGGGTGATCAATCGGGCCGCCGTGGCCGCGGCGAGCACATCGCCGTTGTCCTGGATGACGACATCGTTACGGCTCATGTGTGCTGCTCCGCCTGTTCCGCCTGCTCCGGGGCTTCTTGGGTACCTGTCTCCTGCGGTTCCTCGCCGCGCACGATGTCGGTCAGTCCCGGCAGCGTGTTCTCGTAGACCTCGTCCGGATCCAGCCTGCGCAGTTCCTCGGCCAGACAGGTCCGCAGATCCCGCCGGTGCAGAGCCACCGTGCGATCCGGCTGACCCGGCTGGGTCAGGGTCCCACTCCTGCCGTCCGGTCGCACGATCTCCACGTTGCCGGAAGGCCGTTCGAGAACCGCCGAGACGATCCCGGGACCACGCGAATGTTCCACCCGCCGCACCGGGATCTCCAGATAACTCGCCAGCCACGCGGCGAGCAGGTCCGTCGAGGGTGAGGAGCCCGCTCCGGTGACGGTGGCGGCCGTGATCGGTTCGAACGGCGGGAGATCCAGCGAGGCCGTCAGCAGTGCCCGCCACGACGTCAATCGCGTCCATGCCAGGTCGGTGTCGCCGTCGACGTAGGAGCGGGCCCGGGCCCGCAGCGCCCCGATCGGATCCTCTTCGGCGGCCGAGTCGGTGATCCTGCGGTGTGCCAGGGCCCCGATCGGGTCCTTGGCGGGATAGTCCGGCGCATCGCTGGGCCACCACACCACGATCGGGGTGTCCGGCAGCAGGAACGGGACCACCGAGCCCGCACCCTCGTCGGCCAGCGGTCCGTACAGCCGCAGCACGATGACCTCGGAGGCGCCGGCATCCCCGCCGATCCGGATCTGCGCATCCAGCCGAGCCGCCGCCTGCCGGGCACCCGCCGCCACCACGATCACCCGTGCCGGGTGCTCGCGGCTGGCGTCGTTGGCCGCCTGCAGTGCCGGTTCGACTTCCGCGCCGTCGCTGGTGACGATGACCAGCGTCAGCACCCTGCCGAGCGCGACGGCACCACCGGACTCCCGCAGCTCGACCAGTTTCTTGTTGACCTGCGAGGTGGTGGTGGAGGGAAGATCGACGATCACGGCCGCCTCCAGGCACGTCCGGTACGGGCCAGCATCGTATCGGCCGATGGTGGCCCCCAGCTTCCAGCTTTGTACTTCTCGGGGCCTCCGTGCGAGGCCCAGTGGTCCAGCACGGGATCGAGGATCTGCCAGGACAGCTCGACTTCCTCGTTGACCGGGAACAGCGAGGGTTCCCCGAGCAGGACGTCGAGCAGCAGTCGCTCGTAGGCCTCCGGGGACGACTCGGTGAAGGAGTGGCCGTAGCCGAAGTCCATCGTCACGTCCCGCACCTCCATGGAGGTGCCCGGGATCTTCGACCCGAACCGCATGGTCACGCCCTCGTCCGGCTGAACCCGGATCACCAGGGCGTTCTGCCCGAGTTCCTCGGTCATCGTGTTGTCGAAGGGCAGGTGCGGTGCTCGCTTGAACATCACCGCGATCTCGGTGACCCGGCGCCCCAGGCGCTTACCGGTGCGCAGGTAGAACGGCACCCCGGCCCAGCGCCTGCTTTCGATCTCCAGCGTGATCGCCGCGAAAGTCTCCGTCGTGGAGTCGGGGGTGAAGCCGCTTTCCTCGTGCAGGCCCGGCACCTTCTCGCCGCCCTGCCAGCCACCGGTGTACTGGCCGCGCGCGGTGGTCTCGGAGAACGGCCCGACCGGCTTGGTGGCCGAGAGCACCTTGCTTTTCTCCGCGCGGAGGTTGCCCGGGGAGAACGACACCGGTTCCTCCATCGCGGTCAGCGCCATCAGTTGCAGCAGGTGGTTCTGGATGACGTCGCGGGCCGCGCCGATGCCCTCGTAGTAACCGGCACGCCCGCCCAGGCCGATGTCCTCGGACATGGTGATCTGGACGTGATCGACGTAGTGGGCGTTCCACAGCGGCTCGAACATCTGGTTGGCGAAGCGCAGGGCCAGGATGTTCTGGACCGTCTCCTTGCCGAGGTAGTGGTCGATGCGAAACACCGACTCCTCGGGGAACACCTCGTTGACGAGGCGATTGAGTTCCCGGGCGCTTTCCAGGTCGTGACCGAACGGCTTCTCGACGACCACGCGTCGCCACTGGTCCTCGGCCTGCTCGGTCAAGCCCGAGCGGGAGAGCTGGCTGAGCACCGTGGGAAACATCGACGGTGGTACCGAGAGGTAGAAAGCGTGGTTGCCACCGGTGCCGCGCTCGGTGTCGAGCTGTTTGACCGTCTCGGCGAGCCGGTCGAAGGTGCCGGGGTCGTCGAAGCTGCCCGGTACGAAGCGGATGCCCTCGGCCAGCCGGTCCCATACGTCCTGGTGGAACGGTGTGCGGGCGTTTTCCTTGACCGCGTCGTGGACGATCTGCCCGAAATCCTGATGTTCCCACTCGCGCCGGGCGACACCGGTCAGCGCGAAGCCCGGCGGCAGCAGACCCCGATTGGACAGGTCATAGATCGCAGGCATCAGTTTCTTCCGGGAAAGGTCGCCGGTCACCCCGAAGATCGTCAGCCCGGAGGGGCCTGCGATGCGCGGCAGACGCTTGTCCCGTGGATCACGCAGTGGGTTGTGCCCTGCCGAACTCACGTTCTGTCCTTTCCGGTGCCCTGGTCGGGTCCCGCCTCACGAAGATCCTGGATGGCCTTGACGAGTTCCACCAGTCCGGCAGCCCGCTCGGTCAGGTGCAAGCGCAGGACCGGACGGTTGTTCTGTGCCAGTACCTGGCCGTCGCCGAGTGCCTGGGCACGCTGCAGAGCCGCCAGCGTGTATTGCCGGCCGGGAACGGGCAGGTCGGTTTCGGGCTCGCCGGTGATCTGCAGGAACACACCGTTCTGGTGGCCGCCCTTGTGGTACTGGCCCGTCGAGTGCAGAAACCTCGGTCCCCAGCCGAAGGTGGTCTGCAGACCGGTGCGGCGGGACAGTTCCGGCCGCAGCACCGTGGTCGAGGCGTCGTCGAGGCGGTCCAGGTAGGCCTGTATCGCGAGATACCCGGTATCCGGTGCGGTCGCGAGCAACACCCGGAGGGCCTCGCTGACGGTGCCGACACCGGGGGAGAGCCAATCACCCACGGCGTGCACCTCGATGGCACCGTCGAGGAGGGAGGGGGTGGACACGGGGCCACCGGCCGGGTCGTCCAGCAGCACCCGCGCGGCCTGTTTGGCGGCCTCGACGTCGGGCTGGTCGAACGGGTTGATGCCCAGCAATCGCCCGGCGACGGCGGTGGTGAACTCCCAGAGTAGGAACAGCCCGCCGAGCGGTCCGGTGGTGCTTGCCTGTGCGGTGCCTTCCGGGAGACCCACCGCCACTGTGGTGGCATCGCGACCCGCGTTGGCGAATCCGGAAGCCCGGGTATTCTCCACGGGCACGGGCAGCAGCCCGGTTCCGTTCTTTCCGGTGGACTCGGCGATGAGCTGTTCTGCCCAGTCGCTGAATCCGACCGGCCCCGAATCGGTATCGGTGAGCACGACCTTCTCCGCGCCCTGCGAGTGAGCCGCGGCAAGGGCCGCGCCGAGGCGCAGCGCCGGGTTGTCGGCCTCGTCGGCGCTGAGCGCGGCGAATGCGTCGGCGGCGTCGTCGAGCAGGGTCGCGATGTCGGCGCCCGCGAGTCCGGCGGGAACCAGGCCGAAGGCGCTCAGCGCGGAGTAGCGCCCGCCCAGATGGGGATCGGCGGTGAAAATCTTGCGGTAACCGGCGTTTTTACCGGTTTCCTCCAGCGGCGAGCCCGGATCGGTGACGACGACGATCCGGGAAGCCGAATCGATTCCGTTTTCGGAAAAAGCC
Source organism: Haloactinomyces albus (assembly GCF_031458135.1). NCBI lineage: Bacteria > Bacillati > Actinomycetota > Actinomycetes > Actinopolysporales > Actinopolysporaceae > Haloactinomyces > Haloactinomyces albus. The sequence continues at coordinate 3,723,217 of NZ_JAVDXW010000001.1, forward strand.
TGCTCGAACAAGCGACGGTGGCTGTCCGTTTCCAGGGTGGTGCCGGATTTCGACGACACCACCAGGACCGTCCGGTCGAGGTCACCGGACAGTGCGTCGGCGACCTGGCCCGGGTCGGTGGTGTCGAGGACCACCAGGGAGACACCGGCGGTGGCGGTGATCACCTCGGGCGCCAGCGATGAGCCGCCCATGCCAGCGAGCACGATCCGGTCCAGGCCCTCGGAGTGCAGTTCCGCGCGCAACGCGTCGATCTCGGCCAGCAGCGGACGGGAACTGTCGTGCAGGGTCGTCCACGACAAGCGGACGGCTGCTTCGCTCTCGGCGTCCGGCCCCCACAGCGTGGGGTCCTGGGCTGCCAGCTTGCTCGCCATTCCTTCGGTGACCAGTTGCCGGACCACCGGATCCGCGGCCGTTGCCAGCGCCTGGTCGGTGATCTCGACTGAAGTTTCGGCTGCCATGTGATTCCTTCAGGTCGATGTTTCAACACTGGCAGGGGCGCCGCACCCGTCCTCGTCCCGCCGAAGAGCGTGGTACGGAGACGGGTGCGGCGGCCGTGGGAGCTACTTAGCCCGGCTGAGCTGGTCGCTGACCGTCTGCAGCAGTTCGTCCCAGGACTTCTCGAACTTGTCCACGCCCTCACGCTCGAGTACGACGAAGACGTCGTCGAGGTCGACCCCGGCCTCGGTGAGCGAGTCGAAGACCTGCTGCGCGCTTGCAGCCGTCCCGCTCACCTTGTCGCCCTGCACGTCGGCGTGGTCGGCGGCCGCGTACAGCGTGGCCTCCGGCATGGTGTTCACCGTGTTCGGCGCCACCAGTTCCTCGACATAGCTGGTGTCGGAGTATGCCGGGTCCTTGACACCGGTGGAGGCCCACAGTGGACGCTGCACCTTCGCACCGGCCCGCTGCAGCTTCTTCCAGCGCTCGCCTGCGAAGACCTCCTCGTAGGCGGCGTAGGCCAGCCGTGCGTTGGCGATGCCCGCCTTGCCCAGCAGGTCCTCGTTGCCGAGGGAGTTCAGCCGCTTGTCGACCTCCGTGTCCACGCGGGAGACGAAGAACGAGGCCACGGACATGATCCGGCTGATGTCGTGGCCGTTGGCCTGGGCCTGTTCCAAACCGGCCATGAAGGCGTCCATCACGTCACGGTAGCGCTCCACCGAGAAGATCAGCGTGACGTTGACGCTGATGCCCTCGGCGAGCGTGCGGGTGATGGCGGGCAGACCCGCGAGGGTGGCCGGGATCTTGATGAACAGGTTCGGACGATCCACGGCCTTGGCCAGATCCTGTGCCTCGGCCACGGTGCGCTCGGTGTCGTGGGCCAGCCGCGGGTCGACCTCCAGGGAGATCCGCCCGTCGACACCACCGGTTTGCTGATGCACACCGCGGAACACATCGGCAGCGTCGCGGATGTCGGTGGTCGTGATCTCGCGTGTCGCCTCGTCCACGCTCGCCCCGCGCTGCGCGAGCCCGCGAACCTGGTCGTCGTAGTCCTCGGCGTTGGACAGGGCCTTCGCGAAGATCGTCGGATTGCTGGTGACTCCCACGAGCTCGTAGTCGTTGATCAGCTCCGTGAGGTTGCCCGAGGTGATCCGCTGGCGGGACAGGTCATCCAGCCAGACGGCCACCCCCGCGTCACTCAGCGCCTTGAGATTGTTGTTGCTGGTCACTTTGTTCCCTCCGCTCGCAGCGTCGGTGTCCGTTCCGGGTCGAGTCGCTTCAGCAGCCTCGCTCAGCCTGCCTGGGCGAGACCCAGGCTCCGCCGTGCCGCGTCGGCCACGGCTTCGGCGGTGAAGCCGAACTCCCGGAACAGAGTCTTGTAGTCAGCCGAGGCGCCGAAGTGCTCCAGGGACACGACCTCGCCCGCGTCACCGACGAACCGGTGCCAGGACTGTGCGACACCCGCCTCGACGGCAACCCTGGCGCGGACCTCCGATGGCAGCACGTGCTGCCGGTAGGCCGCATCCTGCGCATCGAACCACTCCACACAGGGCATCGAGACCACACGAGTGGCAACGCCCTCCACTTCGAGAATCTTCCTGGCTTCCACCGCCAACTGCACCTCGGAGCCCGTACCGATGAGCACCACTCGGGGGGTACCCGAAGAAGCCTCGGTCAGCACATAGCCACCCTTGGCCACTCCCTCGGTGTCGGTGCCCTCCAGCGTCGGCACCCCCTGACGGGTCAGAGCCAGTCCCGCCGGGCCGCTGGAGTCCTCCAGCACGGCCTTCCACGCGGCGGCCGTCTCGTTGGCGTCGGCCGGGCGCACCACCGCCAGGCCGGGGATGGCCCGCAGCGAGGACAGTTGCTCGACGGGCTGGTGGGTCGGGCCGTCCTCACCGAGGCCGATCGAGTCGTGTGTCCAGACGTAGACGACCGGAGTGTGCATCAGCGCGGCGAGCCGCACGGCCGGTCGCATGTAGTCGCTGAAGATCAGGAAGGTACCGCCATAGGGGCGGGTGCCACCGTGCAGCGCGATGCCGTTGAGGATCGAGCCCATCGCGTGCTCGCGGACACCGAAGTGCAGCGTGCGGCCGTAGGGCTGTGCCGAGAACATCTCGGTGGAGATGCTTTCCGGGCCGAACGAGTCCGCGCCCTTCATCGTGGTGTTGTTGCTCTCGGCGAGGTCGGACGAGCCGCCCCACAGCTCGGGCAGCACGTCGGCCAAGGCGGCGAGGACCTCGGCGGAGGCCTTGCGGGTCGCGATGCCCGTGCCGTCGGGCTCCCAGCTCGGCAGCTTCTCCGACCACCCGGCGGGCAGCTCACGGGCGCGCATGCGGTCGAGCAGCGCCTTGCGCTGCGGGTTCTCGTCCGCCCACGCGTCGAAGGCGATCTGCCACTTCTCGTGGGCGGCCTTGCCCCGCTCGGCGACCGTGCGGGCGTGTGCCAGGACCTCGTCGTCGACCTGGAAGGACTGCTGCGGGTCGAAGCCCAGCGCCTCCTTGACCCCGGCGACCTCCTCGGCGCCGAGCGCGGCGCCGTGCGCCTTGCCGGAGTTCATCTTGGTCGGCGCGGGATAGCCGATGACCGTGCGCAGCACGACCAGACTCGGCCGGTCCGTCTCGGCGCGGGCGGCCTCCAGCGCGTCGAGCAGGCCTGCCACGTCCTCACCGCCGTCGACGGTGACCACGTGCCAGCCGTAGGCCTCGTAGCGCTTGGCGGTGTCCTCGGACAGCGCGATGTGGGTGTCGTCCTCGATGGAGATCTCGTTGGCGTCGTAGAGCACCGTGAGGTTGCCCAGTTGCTGGGTACCGGCCAGCGACGAGGCCTCCGAGGTGACGCCTTCCTCGATGTCGCCGTCCGAGGCGATCACGTAGATCTGGTGGTCGAAGACGCTCTGGCCCGGCTCGGCCTCCGGGTCGAGCAGGCCGCGCTCACGCCGGGCGGCGATGGCCATGCCCACGGCATTGGCCAGTCCCTGGCCCAGCGGTCCCGTCGTGGTCTCCACGCCCCGGGTGTGGCCGAACTCGGGGTGGCCCGGTGTCTTCGATCCCCACGTCCGCAGTTGCCGGATGTCTTCCAGTTCCAGTCCGTAGCCCGACAGGAAGAGCTGTAGGTACAGGGTCAGGCTCGAGTGGCCGGCCGACAGCACGAAGCGGTCCCTGCCGATCCAGCTCGCGTCACCGGGATCGTGCCGCATGACGCGCTGGAACAGCGCATAGGCAGCAGGCGCCAGGCTCATCGCGGTTCCGGGGTGTCCGCTTCCGCACTTCTCGACGGCATCGGCGGCCAGTACCCGGACCGTGTCCACGGCGCGCTGGTCCAGCTCGGTCCAGTCCGCGGGAAGCCGTTTGGTGGTCAGGCGGGCAAGATCGTCTGTTACGGACATGCCTCGCAGCTCCAGTCTCCCTCGACGCGGTGAATCAGGTTCATCTTAACCGATTCGTACCGCGGTTATCCCTCGTCCGGGTGCAGCCTAGTCGTGCTGATCGGGCAGGCGTCGACCCGTCCTCGGTGACACCCGACCAAGAGCTGTGCCAGTAGCGCGACTACCATTCCGCAGGACCCGGTTGGGTGCGATCCGGCGTCCGGGCCTTGTGCGGAGCGACCAAGGAGTTCCATGCCGTTCGGTGATCCTCGGCTGTCTGTGTGTGCGGCACCGTGACCGCCGCGGTCGACACCCCCGAAAGCGGATATGCGCGCCGTCCCGGCGAGCTGCTTCGGGCCTATGCCGGTCTGATCAAGCCGCGGGTCATCGAGTTGCTGCTGGTGACCACCATCCCCGCGATGCTGCTCGCCGCTCGCGGGATCCCGTCTCCGTGGCTGGTGCTCGCGACATTGCTCGGCGGGACGATGGCGGCGGGCAGTGCCAATGCGCTCAACTGCGTGGCCGACGCCGACATCGACCAGATGATGAAACGCACCAGGGCACGACCGCTGGTACGGCACACCGTCTCGACGCGGCACGCGCTCGTGTTCGGTATCGCCCTCGGGGCCGGTTCCTTCGGCTGGTTGTGGGCCACGACGAACCTGCTGGCCGCTGCGCTCGCAGTGGGCACGATCCTGTTCTACGTCCTCGTCTACACCCTGTTCCTGAAGCGGCGTACCGCCCAGAACATCGTCTGGGGCGGAGCGGCCGGATGTATGCCCGTGGTGATCGGCTGGGCGAGCGTGACGGGTCGAGTGGACTGGCCCGCGATCGCGATGTTCGGGATCGTCTTCTTCTGGACACCGCCGCACACCTGGGCACTGGCGATGAAGTACAAGGACGACTACGAGCGTGCCGGTGTTCCGATGCTGCCGGTGGTGGCACGTCCGACCCATGTCTCGCGCCAGATCGTGTCCTTCACCTGGCTCATGGTGCTGTGGACGCTGCTGCTGGTGCCGGCGGCAGGCTGGCTGTACGCGGTGTTCGCCGTACTCGCGGGCGGATGGTTTCTGTTCCTGGCCCACCGCCTGCACGTGATGACCCGACAAGGACAGCCCGCCAAGCCGATGCGGCTGTTCCACATGTCCAACACCTACCTGATGATCGTGTGCGTGGCGCTGGCCGTGGATTCGGCGCTGAGCCTGCCGGTACTCGGCTGGCCCCCGGTGTGGTGAGACCGGTGGTGAGCGGAACTCTCACTCACGTGGAAGGGGCGAAAGTTCCGTGCACGCCAACTCGGTGCTCTCGTCACGGCTCCAGAAGCAGTTTGCCGGTCGTGCGGCGGCTTTCGAGATCCTCGTGCGCCCGCGCGGCCTCTGCCAGCGGATACGTCCCGCCGACCCGGATGGCCAGGTCCTTGCGAGTGACCGCATCGAAGATCTCCCCCGCGCGCCAGTCGAGTTCCTCGCGGGTCAGGATGTGGTGGGCCAGGGTCGGCCGGGTGAGAAAGACCGAACCGGCCGAGTTCAGTCGCTGTGGGTCGACCGGCGGCACCGGCCCGCTGGCGGCACCGAACAGCGCGAACATGCCGCGCGGGCGCAGGCTGTTCAGACTCGCCTCGAAGGTGTCCTTGCCGACGCCGTCATAGGCGACGTCGACACCACGGTCATCGGTGAGACTGCGGACCTGCTCGGCCACATCCGCCTCGGTGTAGCGGATGATCTCGTCGGCCCCCGCTTCGCGTGCCAGCCTCTCCTTGGCTGCCGTGGAGACCGTGCCGATGACATTGCCGCCGCGCGCCTTGATCAGTTGAGTCAGCAACAGGCCCATACCGCCTGCCGCGGCGTGCACCAGGGCGGTGTCACCGGTCCGCACCGGATAGGTCGAGGAGACCAGATAATGCGCGGTCATGCCCTGCAACATCATGGCGGCGGCCGTCCGGTTGTCGATTCCCTCGGGCACCCGCACGACTTTGCTCACCGGTACCACCGCGCGCTCGGCATAGCCGGCGGGGACCATCGCCCACGCCACCCGATCACCCGGGGCGAGCCCCGTAACCCCCGCACCGACCTCGCGGACCGTGCCCGCACCTTCCGAACCCGGTGTGAACGGGAGCGGGACCTCGTAAACCCCACTGCGCTGGTAGGTGTCGATGAAGTTCACGCCACAGGCGGCGACGTCGACCAGGACTTGCTGCGCTGCGGGGGTCGGATCCTCGATCTCGGCTGCTTCCAGAACCTCCGGCCCACCGTTGGCCTGTACCCGGATCGCGCGCATGCCCTACCTCCACGTTCGCAGTGTCGTCCGTATGTCGTCGTCCGTATGTCGTGCCGCCGTGCCCGGGCCCACCCGTATTCGAAATCGCCGCGTCCGATACGGCAACATCGTCACCACGCGGCGATCTCGTCCATCCTGCACGCGGAGAGGTCTACGACACGAATCGGGGCGATGCGGATGACACGGTGCTTAGGATCCCGACATGGCTACGAATGAGGGAAACGACACACAGGCTGCGGCGAGTGCTCCGCCACCGAAGGCCGTCAAATCCGCGAACGGGTTCGTCGGTGAGCACGGTGGATCGGCACGGGCCGTGGTGGAGAATCTCGGGCACCAAGCGGGTGGCCGGATCGTCCTGATCGGCGACGACGGCGCTCTCGGCGACGTGATGGTGGCCGACGTGGCCACCGCGGAATCGGTGGTCGGCGCCGTCGATGGCCTGACGCTGAGCGACTGGGACGCCGACACCACGGCAGCACTGCAGATCGGCCCCGGTCACCGGCGGCGCATGGCTCGTTCGCACGCGAACCGTTCTCGGGTGAAGTGAGGGCCGCCGTGGGTAAGCCGCAGGTTCTTCTCGCCTCGTGTGCGGATCTGCCCACCTCGAACGGGGACGACACGTGGCTGCCCGACGCTCTCGCCGAGCTGGACGTGTGGGCGTCCTGGGCGGTCTGGGACGACCCGGAGGTGGACTTCGCGCAGGCCGACCTGGTCGTGTTGCGGAGTACCTGGGACTACCCGCGCCGCCGGACCGAGTTCCTGCGGTGGTGCGAGTCCCTGCCCGCGCTGGCCAATTCCGCCCGGATCGTGCGCTGGAACACCCACAAGTCCTACCTGGCCGACCTCGCTGATGCCGGTGCCGCCGTGGTGCCGACGCAGGTGATCGAACCGGGGGACAGCGTCGAATGGCCGAAGTCCGAGTTCGTCCTGAAACCGGCGGTGGGCGCGGGTTCGCGAGATGCGGCACGATTCGGTGCGCTCGAGCACGAGGCCGCCCGTGCGCACCTGCGCATGCTGCGCGAGCAGAACCGGGCGGCAGTGGTACAGCCGTACCAGTCGGCGGTCGATACCGAGGGAGAGACCGCGCTGGTCTTTCTCGGTGGGATGTACTCCCACGGCTTCGTCAAGGGACCGATGCTTCCGCCTGTGGCCACGCAGGACGGATCCGGGCTGTCCATGGCCGAGGGGCGGCGACCGGCCGATCCCTCGGCCGCCTTGCGCCGGGCGGCCGAGGACACCCTGGACATCGCCTGTGGTCTGCTCGGCATCGTCCGGTCGGAGCTGCTGTATGCCCGCGTCGACCTGGTGCGGGGACCCGGTGGCGAACCGCTGCTGCTGGAGCTGGAACTCTCGGAGCCGTCTCTCGGGTTTCAGCAGACCGATTCCTCCGCGCAGCTCCGTTTCGCCTCTGCGGTCCGAGGTGCGCTCGCCGGTGAGCGGAACTTTCGTCCCGCCATGTGAGTGAAAGTTCCGTTCACTGTTCACGACACACGGGGTGCTGCTGGCATTGATCTTTGCTTTCGCCTATTTTTTCAGTGTCAACAAAAGTCGATCACGTTGATCGATCGAACCTTCGGCGAGGAGAGACAGTGCCCGACCACCCCGAGTTCGCTCATACCGAGTATGCGCAGCGCACCGACAGGCCGGCGATGTCGGAGTGGATCGAGCAGATGGCGGCGCATTTCGAAGCCAGTGAGGGGATGCCGCTGATCGCAGGCCGTATTCTCGCGTTCCTGCTGATCTGCGACCCCCCGGAACGCACCGCTGCCGAACTCTCGCACGGCCTCAGTGCCAGCACCGGCTCGGTGAGCACCAACGTGCGCCTGTTGCTGCGGTTGGGGATCATCTCCAAGACCACCCGGCAGGGCAGAGAGGCAGCCCTGTACCGCGTGGAGGAGGACCGGTGGCCTGAGCTGGTGCGCCAGCGGATGGAGCGGGTGACCCAGCTCGAAGAGATCACCGAAGCCGGACTGCGGATGTTCAGCGGCCAGGGGGAACGTGCGCGGCGGCTGCGCACCGTGCACGAGTTCTACCAGTGGTTGTCCGAGGAGATGCCCGAGTTGTGGCGGCGTTGGGAACGGGACGGGCGGTCCCGCAGGCGGTCCTGAGACTCAGAGGCTCAGGCACCGATGGCCTCGGCGGGCGGCTCCGCCGCGACCGGGCGTGAACGGGGAAGGTCGCCGCGGAAGCGGGACTCGCCCCACAGGAATGCCACCGTGATGATCACCAGGGTGGCCCCCAGAACGTGGAGCACGACCATCGCCTCGGGAACTCCCAGCAGGTACTGGGCCGAGCCCAGGGCTCCCTGCGCGAGCACGACCACGCAGGCCGCCACGTAGGCACGCAGGAGTGCCTTCGTCGGCCGGGTATGGCGCAGCCAGACGCCGAACACCGCCAGCAGGCACAGGTAGGCCATCACCAGCAGACCGTGCACCTGCACGAGCGTGGGGATGGGCAGGGGGAGTCGCTCCGTGCTCGGATCACCGGCGTGGGGTCCCGCAGCAGTGACGAGAGTGCCCGCGATGAGCATCCCCGCCGCGACCGCGGTCAGTGCCACCAGCAGTCGCCGCATCCGCTGCGGCACCACCGGCCGTGCGGGCTCGTCGCCCTCACCCGCGACCTTGACCAGCAGTGTCGCCAGCCAGATCAGCACTGCCGAGGCCAGGAAGTGGATCGACACACTCCACCATTGCAGGTCCACCAGCACCGTCATGCCGCCGATCACGGCCTGCACGAGCACTCCGATCGGCATGACCAGGGCCAACCGCACCAAGCGGGGCCGATAGGGCCGGAGGCGCCACGCGGCGAGGAGGCAAGCCAGCGCGACGAACCCGACGAGCCCCGTCAGTGTGCGGTTTCCGAACTCGATGACCTGGTGCAGCGTGCTGACCTCCGGATGGGAGATCGGCACCATGCTTCCCGGAAAGCACTGCGGCCACGTCGGGCACCCCAAGCCGGAGCCGGTGACCCGTACGACCGAACCGGTGACCGAGATCAGCACTTGGGTCACCATCACGGCCAGCGCGAGAGCGCGCACCGGTGTGGTGGAGGAGTGGGACAGACGGTTCAGCAGCGACGATGCGGGCACATGCCGATGGTAGGGGAGCGCGAATTCCGGATCGTCAGGGGAGCGGTTCGTCCCGGTGCCGCTTGCCGGTGCCGCTCGCCGGTGTCACTCGCGGCGGGACGAGCCTGCGGCGAAGAGCTCTCGCGGGAAGGCTCCTGCTTTGGCCAGCCCCTTGCTCAGCTCCGCTCCATGCGCAACCAGCCGCTCGACCTTGGTGGCGCCAAGATGGGTCCACGGCGCCATCGACTGCGCGTCCGTGGTGGCCTCGACCTCCTCGCGTAGTTCCTTGCCCGCGGTGGTGAGTGTCCCCTCGGTGTCGAGGAGTCCTTCCGCGCGGAGTTCCTCGTGAGCATCGGACCATTCCTCGTCCGACCAGCCACGAGTCATCTTGGCGGCTGCCTCGGTGAATCCCTCCCCGGTTGCGGTGTGCAGCACGAGAGCTTGCAGACCCGTGATCCCGGCTGCCTGCAGGGCGGCGATGTGCGCGTCACCACGGAACTCCCGCAGCAGGGAAAGCGCATGCCAGAGCCGCAGGTGCGGTGCCTCCGGCCACTCCAGGTCGGCGTGGGCGGCGAACAGCGGTTTCCCGGCGGGCTCGCAGGCTCGGCACGCCTCGGCGGCCAGTTGCACGGACTCGGTCACCGCTTCCGAAGTGAGCACCTCATCGCCCAGCATCCGTCGCAGTGCCGTATCGGCCGCGCGGAACCGCGCCGCGACGATCTCCTCCGGTGCTGCGATCGACCATGCGCGGGGAATCTCCTTGGCCGCGGCCCGCGGACTGAAGTTGTAGAAGGTCGCTGCCACGACCCCTGCCCCGACCGCGCCCATCGGGGCGGCGCGGCCTGCGAAGTAGGCGATCCGGCCACCTTTCAGGCCGAGAGAACCGAACTCCTGTTCGGCCTCGGGAGCGAAGTAGATCATGGCGTGTGGCGCTTCGAGTGCGTTCTTGCACCGCCGGGCGATATCAGGCTGCATCATGGCAGCAGTCTACTGATCGGTAACGTAAAGATCAGGTGAGGCGGGTGGTGCGGCCGGCGAGCGCGCCTGCCACGGCGCCCCAGACGAGAAGTACGAGGACCGGCTGCAGTCCCGGCGGCGCCCCCTGCGTCAGAGTGGCCTCCAGGGACTGCGCCAGCGCACCGGAAGGAAGGAAGTGGGCGAGGGTGCCCACCGGGCCGGGCAGTTCCTCGGGATGCACCGCCAGTCCTCCGGCGAGCAGCAGTACGAACCAGATCGCGTTGGCCAGGGTCAGTACGATCTCGGCACGCAGGGCGCCGCCGATGAGAACTCCCGCCGCACCGAACGTCAGCGTGCCGAGCACGAGCAGCGGTATCGACAGCAGCAGGCCACCGACGGACGGGGTCCAGCCGAGCAGCACGGCGGTGGTGCCGAGAACGACCGCCTGCAGCGCCACGACGATCAGGGTCGCCAGGACACGGCCGGATACCAGTGCCCAGCGGGGTAGTGCCGTGGCGGACAACCGTTTGATGACCCCGTAGCGCCGGTCGAAGCCCAGTGCGATGGCTTGTCCGGTGAAGGCCGTGGACATCACGGCCAGCGCCAGAATGCGCGGTATGACCGAGTCGACGACGCCGAGATGCAGTGTGCTCAACCCGATCAGCAGCGCCAGCGGGATGAGCAGCGTCAACAGCGCCTGCTCACCGTGGCGAAGGGTGAGTGCCGCCTCCATCCGGGTGTGCGCCGCGAGCATCCGCAGCGGATGTGCGCGTCCGGGCGCGGGCCGGAAGGTGCCGGGAGGAAAGACGGCTGCGTTGTCGGTGGTCTGCGTTCGGGGGTCGGCGGTCACGCGCGTAGCTCCCGTCCGGTCAATTCGAGGAACACGTCCTCCAGGCTGCGCTGACTGACTCGCAGTTCCTGGGCGAGTACGCCATGGCGCGCGCACCAGGAGGTCACCGTCGAGACGGTCTGGGGGTCGATCGCACCGTGCACGACGTAGTGTCCGGACCGCACCTCGGTGGCCGCACACCCTTCGGGCAGTGCGGCCAGGAGCAGGTCGAGATCGAGTGCGGGCTGGGAGCGAAACCGGAGTTCCTGCTGTCCCTCCGGTGCCGCCGTCAGTTCGGCGACGGTGCCGTCGGCCACGGGGCGGCCGTGATCGACGATCACGATCCGGTCGGCCAGTGCTTCCGCCTCGTCCATCAGGTGCGTCGTCAGGAGCACGCTCACGCCATCGGCGCGCAGGGCGGTGATCAGGTCCCAGACCAGCCGCCGGGCTTGGGGGTCCATTCCGGCCGTGGGCTCGTCGAGGAAGACCAGTTCGGGACGTCCGATGAGAGCGCACGCCAGGGAAAGCCGCTGTTGCTGACCGCCCGAGAGCCGCTTGTACGGGGTGCGACCTGCGGAGCTCAGCCCCAGCACGTCGAGCAGCCATCCGGGGTCGAGCGGGTTCGCGGTGCAGGAGGCGACCAGACGGAGCATCTCCTCCGCGCGTACACCCGGATAGGCACCGCCACCCTGCGGCATGACACCGATCCTGGGGCGGAGTTGTTCGGCTCGGCCCACCGGATCGAGCCCGAGAACTCGGACGTGGCCGCCGTCGGGTCGCAGGAATCCCTCGCAGATTTCGACCGTGGTGGTCTTGCCCGCGCCGTTCGGCCCGAGCAGTGCCAGCACACGGCCGCGTTCCATGCTCAGGTCGAGTCCGGCGACCGCTGCGGTGTCGCCGAAACGTTTGTTCAGCCCGCGTACTTCCACGGCAGGGCTGTCGGCGTTCGGGCTCACGACCTTCCAGCCTAGGATGTGACGGGCGGAACGCCCTTCCGGGGCGGTAGCAGCGGTGGAACCTTGCCGCGTACGAACAGCAGTGTGACGGCGAACGCGATCAATGCGGCGATCACCGCGAACGGGATCATGTATGCGCGCAGCACGTAGGCGGCTCCGGTCGGCGGGACGAGCAGCGCGACGAAGGCGCTGATCGCGGTCGCGGCGATACGGAACCGGTTGTCGTTGGTCGACAGCGCCAGCGGGGCGAGGGCCCACAGCAGGTACCACGGGTGCAGGACGGGGCCGAGAATGGCCACGGCTCCGAGCGTGATGCCGAGTCCGGTCAGCGGTTCGATCCGCCCTCGGAACGAGAGCCACAGCAGGCGTACGCATACGGCCGCGCTGATGCCGTAGCCGATGACCTTGGTGATCATGAGCATGGCGTCGGTGTGGTTGCCCAGGCTCAGGATCATGCCGATGCCTGCGCCGGTCATGCCCAGTGCCGTCATGGGGGCCAGCCAGGTTTTGATCCGGTTCGGCACGTCGAAGGTTTCGAGCCAGCCCAGCCCCCAGCCGCTGGCCATCGTGATGATGGTCATGGCGATGAGGAAGATCACCGTCAGCAGTATCGCCATGCGCACCAGGTCGGAGAATTTCGCGCCTCTCCGGCGGGTGAGGTAGATGCCGAAGAAACCGAGCGCGACGAAGGCCGGGGGTTTGATGGCGCCGGCGATGACGATCACGGTGGCGGCCACCGTGGTGCCGAGCAGGTGCCGCCAGCGCAGTCCCAGTTCGATGCCCGCCAGCATGATCCCCATCAGCAGGGCCTCGTTGTGCATGCCGCTGACCACGTGGAACAGGACGAGCGGGTTGGCGACGCTGAGCCACAGTGCCGCGACCGGTTGGACGCCACAGCGTCGGGCGAGCCGGGCGATCGCCCAGATCGCCAGCGCGAGGCCTGCGAGCATGATGACGCGCCAGAGCAGCACGCCTGCCACGACGTTGTCGCCGACGATGACGGCGATGACCCGTCCCAGCATCAGGAATCCCGGTCCATAGGGAGCGGGGGTGTCCCGCCAGATGTTGGGCACGTTGGCGGTGAAGGGGTGATCCACCCCCAGCGCGGCCGCGGGGCCCAGGACGTACGGGTCGATGCCGCGTGCGGCGATCTCGCTCTGCGCGAGGTAGGCGTACATGTCGCGGCTGAACAGGGGCGGGGCCACCGCCAGCGGTAGCGCCCACATCACCACGGTGCGGTCGAGTTGGGTTCGGGAGACCATCCTCGCTCGTCCCGGCCAGGACAGCCTGCCCAGCCACAGCCAGCCGGTCACGATCATGAGCATGCCCAGCCAGGCGAAGGCCATGGCCACGGTCGGCATGCGGGCGGGCAAGCCGATCAGTCGGACCCCGGACAGGGGGTTGTCGACCGGGGCGGCTCCGGCGCCGATCGCACCGAGACCCAGCAGGAGGGCTCCGGTCGTGCCGAAGCGCCGGGTGATGTCGAGTTGACGCCGCTCGGTGTGATTCAGGGGGGCGGGTTCGGGTATGTCCCGGATGTCTCCGGCGGTACTGCCGGGGTGCATACCTGTCCCGTCCTGGTCGGATGCCCGGCTCCGATCGAGCCGGTGATCGTCGACTGCTTCGCCTGCCGCCACATTGAGAAAGCGTAACGAGGTGAGCCAGGTCACACAGCGACCCCGTGGGCTGGCACTGCTCGGCGAAATAGGTAACATGAGTGTTGTGAAAAACGCCGGGACGTCTTCGCCTGCCGCGGCGGCCGACACGGGCCCTGCGGCGCAGAGCCTTGGCAAGCAGGGCTCTGCGCAGCAGAGTGCGGCCGGACAGGCAGGCGACGGACGTACCCGGCACACGGTCGCGCGGTTACTGCTCGAGCAGGGGCCGATCACCGCAGTGGAAGTGGCCGAGGCGCTCGGTGTGAGTCCGGCTGCGGTGCGCAGGCACCTGGATGTGCTGGTGGCCGAAGGCGAGGCGTGGGCCCGGGAGTCGTCGCGCCGTGGCCGACGTGGTCGTGGGCGGCCCGCGAAGCTGTTCCTGCTCACCGAAGCGGGACGGGCACGATTCGGTCACGCCTATGACGATCTCGCGGTCTCGGCATTGCGCTTCCTCGCCGAGCAGTCCGGGGAACAGGCCGTGCGTTCGTTCGCTCAACAACGGATGGCCACCCTGGTGGACCACCACCGCGAGGCCCTGGCGGCCGGAAAAACTCCGGCCGAACGTGCCGAGGTACTTGCCAACGCGCTGACCCGCGAGGGCTACGCTGCCTCGACACGAAGTGTCGGCGCTGGTGAGCAGCTCTGCCAGCACCATTGCCCGGTGGCGCACGTCGCTGCGGACTTTCCGCAGTTGTGCGAAGCCGAGACGGAGGCCTTCGCCGAAGTTCTCGGCATCCACGTGCAACGGTTGGCCACCATCGCCAATGGCGATGCGGCCTGCACCACGCATGTACCGCATACGCGGTCCGAGCGACCGGGCGCGCACGACCGCTCGGAGACCGACCTGACCTCTGCCGGTCCGGATGTATCAGGACCGGTAGAACACCGCCGCCCCGATTCCTGATGGAGGGGAGTCCGTATGACTGCCGCTGCGGAGCAGCGCACACCCACCACGGTGCCGAACACCTCTGATCAGCCCCTGACCCAAGAGGAAACCCTGGCCACCCTGGGCAACTACGAGTACGGCTGGGCCGACCCGGACTTCGCCGGTGCCGATGCCCAGCGTGGCGTGGACGAGGACGTCGTCCGCCACATCTCGGAGCAGAAGGGTGAGCCGGAGTGGATGCTGGAGTCGCGGCTGAAGGCGCTGCGGCTCTTCGAGCGCAAGCCGTCCCCGAACTGGGGTGCCGATCTCTCCGGTATCGATTTCGACAACATCAAGTACTTCGTCCGGTCCACCGAGGAGCAGGCCCAGACCTGGGACGACCTGCCCGAGGACATCAAGACGACCTACGACAAGCTGGGGATCCCCGAGGCGGAGAAGCAGCGGATGGTCGCCGGGGTCGCCGCTCAGTACGAGTCCGAGGTGGTCTACCACCAGATCCGCGAGGACCTGGAAGCCCAGGGCGTGGAGTTCCTGGACACCGACACGGCGCTGCAGAAGCACCCGGAGATCTTCAAGGAGTACTTCGGCTCGGTCATCCCGGCCGGGGACAACAAGTTCTCCGCGCTCAACAGTGCGGTCTGGTCCGGTGGCTCGTTCATCTACGTGCCCAAGGGTGTCCACGTCGACATCCCGCTGCAGGCCTACTTCCGGATCAACACCGAGAACATGGGCCAGTTCGAGCGGACGCTGATCGTGGTCGACGAAGGTGCCTACGTGCACTACGTCGAGGGCTGCACGGCGCCGATCTACTCCAGTGACTCGCTGCACTCGGCGGTCGTGGAGATCGTGGTCAAGAAGAACGCGCGGTGCCGCTACACGACCATTCAGAACTGGTCGAACAACGTGTACAACCTGGTCACCAAGCGGGCCAAGGCCGAAGAGGGCGCCACCATGGAGTGGGTCGACGGCAACCTCGGCTCCAAGGTCACCATGAAGTACCCGTCGGTGTTCCTGATGGGCGAGCACGCCAAGGGCGAGGTTCTGTCGGTGGCTTTCGCCGGTGAGAACCAGCACCAGGACGCGGGCGCGAAGATGGAGCACATGGCTCCGCACACGTCCTCGTCGATCGTGTCCAAGTCGATTGCCCGCAACGGGGGACGTACCTCCTACCGCGGCCTGGTCAAGGTTGCCAAGCGCGCCAACCACTCGGCCTCCAACGTCAAGTGCGATGCGCTGCTGGTGGACAACGTCAGCAAGTCGGACACATATCCCTACGTGGACGTGCGTGTGGATGACGTGTCGATGGGTCACGAGGCCACCGTGTCCAAGGTCAGTGACGACCAGCTGTTCTACCTGATGCAGCGGGGCCTGACCGAGGACGAGGCCATGGCGATGATCGTGCGCGGATTCGTGGAACCGATCGCCCGTGAGCTGCCCATGGAGTATGCACTGGAACTCAACCGCCTGATCGAGCTGCAAATGGAAGGGGCCGTCGGCTGAGATGACGGAGTCGACAGTCGAGAAGTCCGGCCTGCACGGCCTTGAAGAGCATTCCCACGGAGCGGACTCCGGACTGGACCAGCAGCGTCCGCAGGAGTCGCGGGGGCATCGCTTCACCTCCTACGACGTGAACGCCTTCGAGGTGCCCGGCGGCCGGGAGGAGGACTGGCGCTTCACGCCGATGAAGCGCCTGCACGGATTGCACGACGGTTCCGCCGCGGCGACGGGTTCGCTCCGGGTGGAGGTCAGTGGTGACTCCGCCGCTCGAGTGGAGACCGTGGGCCGGGACGACCAGCGGTTGGGTGCGGGCGGTGCGCCTTCCGACCGCGTGGCCGCGCAGTCGTGGAGTTCCTTCACGGAAGCCACCGTGGTCACGATCGGCAAGGACACGCAGGCCTCGGACCCGATCACCATCACGGTGCACGGACCGGGCAAGGGAGAGACCGCCTACGGACACCTGCAGGTGCGGGCCGAGCCGCTCTCCGAGGCCGTGGTCGTGCTGGACTACCGCGGTTCCGGTGTGATCGGGGACAACGTCGAGATGGTCGTGGAGGACTCGGCGCGGTTGTCGGTGATCACGATCCACGATTTCGCCGACGACACCACCCAGGTGTCCTCCGAGCACGCCCATCTCGGACGGGACTCGGTGTTCCGCCACCTCGCGGTCACCCTCGGTGGAGACCTGGTCCGGGTCAACACCAAGGTGACCTTCGGTGACCGTGGTGGTGACGCCGATGTGCTCGGGGTGTACTTCGCCGACAGCGGCCAGCATCTGGAGCACCGCCTTCTGATGGATCACGCACAGCCGAACTGCCGCAGCAACGTCACCTACAAGGGTGCGCTGCAGGGCGACTCGGCGCGTTCGGTCTGGATCGGCGATGTCCTGATCCAGGCGGCAGCCGAGGGGACGGACACCTTCGAGCTCAACCGCAACCTGGTGCTCACCGAGGGAGCGCGTGCCGACTCGGTGCCCAACCTGGAGATCGAAACCGGAGAGATCGCAGGCGCCGGTCACGCCAGCGCGATCGGGCGCTTCGACGACGAGCAGCTCTTCTATCTGCAGGCTCGGGGCATTCCCTACGACCAGGCCCGCAGGTTGGTCGTCCGCGGATTCTTCGGCGAGATCCTGCAGAAGATCACGGTTCCCGAGGTTCGCGAGCGGCTGGAGGCCGCGATCGACGAGGAACTGGCGGCAGTCGGCACATGACCGGCTCACGGCCGGAACACGTGAGCGTTCCGGCCGTGGCCCGTGTCGCCTCCCCGCCGCGGCACCCACGACATCTTTTTCGCGTCACAACACCAGGAGAAGAACGAACACGATGGCCACCCTGGAAATCAAGGACCTGCACGCCGAGGTCGAGACCGAGGAAGGGTCCAAGGAGATCCTCACCGGTGTCAATCTGAGCGTGCGTTCGGGCGAGACGCACGCGTTCATGGGACCGAACGGGTCCGGCAAGTCCACGCTCGCCTACGCGATCGCCGGACACCCCAAGTACAACGTCACCTCGGGCTCGGTGCTGCTCGACGGTGCGGAGGTCCTGGAGATGAGCGTGGACGAGCGCGCTCGCGCGGGCCTGTTCCTCGCCATGCAGTACCCGGTCGAGGTTCCGGGAGTGTCGATGTCGAACTTCCTGCGCAGCGCCGCCACCGCCACCCGGGGTGAGGCGCCGCAGATCCGCCACTGGGTCAAGGAAGTCAAGCAGGCGATGAGCAATCTCGAGATCGACGAGTCGTTCTCCGAGCGCAGCGTCAACGAGGGCTTCTCCGGTGGAGAGAAGAAGCGCCACGAGATCCTGCAGCTCGACCTGCTCGAGCCGACCTTCGCGATCCTCGACGAGACCGACTCCGGCCTGGATGTGGACGCGCTGCGTGTGGTCTCCGATGGGATCAACCGCTACACCGAGAACGGTGACAAGGGTGTCCTGCTGATCACGCACTACACCCGGATCCTCAAGCACATCAAGCCCGACTACGTCCACGTGTTCGTCGGTGGCCAGGTCGTCGAGTCCGGCGGCCCGGAACTGGCCGACGAGCTCGAGGAGTCCGGCTACGTCCGCTTCACGGGAAAGAAGGAGGCAGCCGTCCAGTCATGACCGTTCAGCCTCCTCGCACCTCCGCTGTGGGCACTTCCGAGGGGGACACTCCCCTCGAAGCTGCGGCCACGGGTGCGAGCACCACTGCCGCTCCGCTGGACGTCGCGGCGATCCGATCGGACTTTCCGATCCTGACTCGCACGGTCCGCGACGATCGCCGGTTGGTGTATCTGGATTCCGGGGCCACGTCTCAGCGCCCCCGCCAGGTACTCGACGCGGAGCGATCCTTCCTGGAGACCTCCAACGCGGCCGTGCACCGTGGTGCGCACCAGCTTGCCGAGGAGGCTACGGACGCTTACGAGGACGCGCGCGCCAAGATCGCCCGCTTCGTGGGCGTCGGGGTCGACGAGGTGGTGTTCACCAAGAATGCCACCGAAGGGGTCAATCTCGTCGCCTACGCGATGAGCAATGCCGCCACGGCCGGGGCGGAGGCGGAACGGTTCCGCCTCGAGCCGGGTGACGAGGTCGTGGTCACCGAGATGGAGCACCACGCCAACCTCGTGCCCTGGCAGCAGTTGTGCCAGCGCACCGGGGCGACGCTGCGCTGGTTCGGAGTCACCGACGAGGGACGTCTCGACCTGTCCGGCGTCGACAGCGCCGATAGCGTGATCACGGAGCGTACGAAGCTGGTTGCCGTGAGTCACCAGTCGAACGTGCTGGGCACGGTGAACCCGCTCGAGGAGATCGTGCGCCGGGCACACCAGGTCGGGGCGCTCGTCGTGCTCGACGCGTGCCAGTCGGTCCCGCACGGGCCGGTCGATTTCGGTGAGCTGGGCGTGGATTTCGCGGTGTTCTCCGGGCACAAGATGCTCGGGCCGTCCGGGATCGGTGTGCTCTACGGCCGCCGCGAGCTGCTCAAGGCCATGCCGCCGTTTCTCACCGGTGGCTCGATGATCGAGCTCGTGCACATCGACCGTTCCACGTTCGCCGAGCCGCCGCAGCGGTTCGAGGCGGGGGTGCCGATGACCTCGCAGGTTGTCGGGCTCGGTGCTGCCGTCGACTACCTGTCGGTCGTGGGCATGGAACGCATCGCAGCTCACGAGCACCGGCTCACCGAGGCGGCCCTGCGCGAGTTGTCCGCGATCGACGGTGTCCGCATCATCGGTCCCGCAAGCACCGAGCGCCGAGGTTCGGCCGTGTCCTTCGTCATCGACGGTGTGCATCCGCACGACGCGGGGCAGGTGCTGGACAGCCAAGGTGTCCAGGCACGAGTCGGACACCACTGCGCCTGGCCGCTGCACCGCAGGATGGGTGTGCCCGCGACGGTCCGGGCCAGCTTCTACCTGTACAACGAGCTCGATGAGGTCAAGGACTTGGCGGAGGCGATCCGCGAGGCCCAGCGCTTCTTCGGTGTGACGTCGGCCGGCTGAGGAGTTGGTGATGCAGCTCGAGCAGATGTACCAGGAGATCATCCTGGACCACTACCGCAACCCGCACCGGCATGGCCTGCGTGATCCGTTCGACGCGGAGTCCTTCCAGGTCAATCCGGTGTGCGGGGATGAGGTCACTCTCCGCGTGCAGTTGACCGGTTCCGGAACGGACGCGACGATCGAGGATGTCTCCTACTCGGGGCAGGGATGCTCGATCAGCCAGGCATCCACCTCGGTGATGACCGACCTGGTGGTCGGCCGTCCGCTGCAGGAGGCACTGACAAAAGAAGCTGCCTTCTCGGAATTGATGCAGGGACGCGGTCGGATCGAGCCCGACGAGGACGTCCTGGAAGACGGCATCGCGTTCGCGGGGGTGGCGAAGTACCCGGCTCGCGTGAAGTGCGCGCTGCTGGGCTGGATGGCTTTCAAAGACGCCGTATCGCGCGTTGTCGACGAGGTGGGAGCGTCATGACCAGTACGTACGACCAGACTCAGACACAGGACCAGGAAAGCGCCGAGGTGCAGCGTGGTGCCGAGGGAATGCCGGAGGCTCCGGCTCCCCGTGCGGATCTCGCGGCGGTCGAGGACGTCGAGGAAGCCATGCGCGACGTCGTGGACCCCGAGCTCGGCATCAACGTGGTGGATCTCGGCCTCGTCTACGGGGTGGAGGTCGAACAGGACAATTCGGCCACCATCAACATGACGCTGACCTCGCCTGCGTGCCCGCTGACCGATGTCATCGAGGATCAGGCGCGGTCGGCGTTGGTGAACACCCCCGGTGGTGGACTCGTTAACGACTTCCGGATCAACTGGGTGTGGATGCCGCCGTGGGGGCCGGAGAAGATCACCGAAGAGGGCCGCGAGCAGTTGCGTGCACTCGGCTTCACGGTCTGAGCCCGAGCTGGGCAAACCGATAGCGGGCCCCGGCGGCGTTCGCGCTGCCGGGGCCTCGTTGTGCGGGCCCTGTGTTTCTTTCGGCTCTCGCCTCTTTCGCGAGTTCGGTCAGGACCGTGCAGGCACGGTCCTGCCGTCCCACGGTTCGAGTGCTCCGCTGATTACTCCTCGGAGGACTCGTCGGTGGACTCGCCCGTGTCCTCGCCGGATGATTCGGCAGGACCGTACATGCTTCGCGACAACCTACGGATGTCTCCTTCGTCGACGGCGATACTCAGTGCCTGCCCGAACTTTCCCGGACCCCAGTAACGAGCTCCGACGAGTTGGGCGAGTTCCCGGCGGTTGGTGGGTCCGTGCTCGCTCAACGCTCGAACCAGCATGCCGATCTCGCGATCCGGCTCGCTTTCGATGTCGGTCCGTGGGGAGCGCACATCGAGGCCACCCAGCCGGGCGCTGCCGAGTATTGAGCCGGGCCCGGGACGGAACCGCCGCAGTCCGTGGCGTTCTCTTTCCTGCCTGCGGGCTATCCGTTCCCGGATGAGCCGTTCGGTTTCGCGGTCCTGCTGCTCCCGTTCCGCGATTTCGGCACGCTGCGCCTCGACCTGCTCGGTGGTGTGGACATCGCTGTACAAATCGTCCGCGGCGGCGCGATGCTCACTCGAACGCACGCGCTCGTCGGCGGCCAACGCCCGCGCCTGTAGCTCCGCTTCCTCGTGCTCGTAGCGCCGTGCGGCATCGTCGTCCTGCTCGGCGCGAGCCACCTGGAGATCGGCCAGTTTCTCGTGCCGGTACGCCCAGGCGAGGTGCATGTCGGCACGGGCCTGCGCGACAGCGGTGCTCGTCTCCTCCGCCTCGCCTGCCGCGGACCGGTTCTCCTCGGCCAGCGCTCGTTGTTCCTGGGCCCGGCCCCGTTCTGCGGCCGCCTCGGACAGAGTGAGGTGGTAGCGGGACTCGGTTTCCTCCTCGGCGGTCAGCGCCGTGGACCGTTCCGCGAGTGCGGTGGCCCGGTGCTCCGCCGCCTGTGCGCAGGCACGGGCGATGGCCATTACCCGTTCGTCGTCGGTTTCCTCGACCCGTGCGAGCTCGTCGTGTGCGGTCGCTCGCTCATCGAGTTCCTGGGCACGGAGGTCGGCGGCATCGGCCAGTGCCTGTTCGGATTGCTCCTGTTCCGCTGTGCCGCTGCTGCGCAACTCGTGGACGGCGGCCCGGTGCTCGGCGGCCTGCGCACGGACCTGTTCGGCTTCGGCGCGGCGCCGGGTCGCCTCCAGGCGCTGCCCTCCTTGCTGCGGTGCTTCACCCTGCTGCTTCTGTTCTTCGCCCGGTGGCTCACCTTCCTCGGCTTCCTGCGCCGTGAGTGGTTTGGCGAGGTTTTCGAGACTGGTCTGCTCGGCGCGCACGCCCAGGAACAGCTCGGCTATGCCCCCCAGCGCCATCACCCCGGCGCCGAGGAGGAAGGCGATGGCGACATAGATTCGCTGATTGGTGCCGATGAGCTGCCCGAACAGCAGTGGCCCCGTGATCCCGCCGACCGCGGTGCCCACGGCGTAGAAGAACGCGATCGCCAGCGCCCTGGTCTCCATGGGAAAGATCTCGCTGACGGTCAGATACGCGGAACTGGCACCGGCCGAGGCCAGGAAGAAGACCGCCACCAACAGGGCGAGGAACGTCCACCGGCTGAGCATTCCGTTGATGAACAGAAGCGTCAGAGGAATGGTGAGCACGGCCGATCCCAGGTAGGTGCCCGCGATCATGGGGATTCGCCCGACGGTGTCGAAAAGCCGCCCGAGTATGACAGGGCCGGCGAAGTTGCTCAGTGCGTAGATCACGATGAAAAGCGGCACGATGGCCGAGGCCACCCCGTAGAAGGTGCTCAGCAGGGTACCCAGGTTGAAGGTGACCCCGTTGTAGAGGAAGGCCTGACCGGTGAACAGCGCGATCCCGAGCACCGAGCGCCTCGGGTAGAGCTTGAACGCGGTCTCGGCGATCATGCGGAACGGGATTCTCCTGCGCTGGCGAATGGTGATCGACTGATCCGGCTCCGCCAGTCGCTCGTCGGCTTCCTCGGACACCTCGCTTTCGATCCGGTTGACGATGCGCTCGGCCTCGTCCTGCATGCCGTGGATGAACAACCAGCGTGGGCTTTCCGGCACGTGCCGCCGCACGAGCAGGATTCCCAGGCCGAGCACGGCGCCGACGGCGAAGGCGAGTCGCCAGCCGAGCCAGGTCGGGAAGATGGCCTGGTTGAGGAAGAACACGGCGGCCGCCGCACCACCGGCGGCTCCGAGCCAGTACGAGCCGTTGATGATCAGGTCCACCCGGCCGCGCACCCGGGCCGGGATGAGCTCGTCGATGGCCGAGTTGATCGCCGCGTACTCGCCGCCGATGCCCGCACCGGTGAAGAATCGGGCCAGGTAGAAATACCAGGGGGAGAAGGCGAACGCGGTGGCCACGGTGGCCACGAGGTAGACGAGCAGGGTGAGCATGAACAGCTTCTTGCGGCCGAACATGTCGGTGAGCTGGCCGAAGAACAGCGCTCCGAGGCAGGCACCCAGCACGTAGATGGCCGCGGCGATACCGATCTGACCAGAAGTGAGGTTGATGCCGCTGCCGGGCTCGGTCAGTCGTGCGGCGACCGAGCCGACCATGGTGACCTCGAGGCCGTCGAGGATCCACACGGTGCCCAGGCCGACCACGACACGCCAGTGGAACCGGGACCACGGTAGCCGGTCCATGCGTGCGGGTACGCGGGTTTCGATCGTTCCGGTCTGGATCGCCATCGTTTCGGAGGTACCCGCGATCGCGGCTGTATAATCCGGACAAACCGAGTAATCTGGCCGGTATGTGGAGCTGCCGACTGCTCGGCCACAAGTACCGCTTCCGCGCCGAGGGCCCCGAGATGCTGTGGGCGTGTGAACGCAGCTGCGGCGCCGGAGGGTCCAAAAGCTACGCCACCGCCGCCGACGCGACTCGCTATGCCCGTGCGTTCGACCGGCAGGACAGTGACGACCTCGGCAGGCGTGCCCCGTTGATCGGCCTGCTGCCGCTGCGCATGTGGCGCGCGCTGCGCCGATCCGGGCGATGATGCCGAAAGGCCGGGCCATGCTGCGATGCCCGGCCGTACTGAAAGCACTCGACTGAAAGCACTCGCCGGGGCGGTTCGCGCCGTTCAGTGGTTCTTCGGAGGTATCCGACCGTCCTCGGACGGCCGAGGAGATTGTCCGGTGTGGAACTTCCGGGTGGGTTCCTCGGAGTTCGGTTCCCGGGCGAGGAATTCGCGGGGTGTCCGTGCGGTGCCGGACTGCTTGCCGCGCAGCACATCGACGCGATCGGAGCCGGGGCGCGACATGACCCAACTCGACCCCTGCAGCGATTTCGCGCTGTGCTTCAGCGGGGCGAGCAGGTGGGAGATCTGCTCGTAGGAAGACGCGCTGCCTTGCGTGCACACCAGTGTGGCCAGGGACAGGCTGACTGCGCTGTCGCCGGCATGGCGTTGTGGATCGAGCAGCATCTCCGAGAGCGTGACCAGATCGTCGAGGTCGGCGACCAGCAGGAAGTCGTCGCCGCCGACGTGTCCGACCTGTACGGACTTGATGGACGTGGCGGCGTCGGTGAGACTGCGCCCCACGGAGCGGATGAGATCGTCTCCGGCGGAGAACCCGACCGAATCGTTGACACTCTTGAATTCGTCGATATCCAGCCAGCTCACTGCGAAGACCTCACCGGCATCGATCCTGCGGGCAACGTCCCTTTCGATCGCCTCGCTTCCGGGGAGCCGGGTCAACGGGTTGAGGGAAGCGGCTTCCTGAATCTTCAATTCGGTCATGCCGCGAATCAGATGACCGGCGCGCACCGTGCCCAGGCACCGGCCGGACTCGTCGACGACGATGGCATCGTCATACATCCGGTACTGGTCGGATCCGGTAACGAGTCCGAGGGCCTCCATCGCCGTGGTCGCCGTGGTCACCACGCGGGGTTCGTCGGCCAGGCGGGCGGCCGGACGCTGGGCATGCAGCGCATGCCCATAAGGACCGGTTACCGCGAGCAGGAAGCGGTTGCGATCGACCGACCACTGCGGCCTGTTGTGGTCGTCGACGAGCACAACACCGTTGATTTCGGGATGGTCGGCGAGCACACCGCGCACCCTGTCGGCGGTCGCATCGGCAGGCAGCATCGTGGCGGGAGAGAGGAATTCGGTGACGCGAGGCCCCGCTGCCGTGGTGCTAAGCGTCCGACCATGGGGGTCGGTGACCTCGGCCGCCACGTCGGGAACGCTGAATGTGGTCGGCGGTCGCCGGGCGGGTGGAGCGAGCAGGTTGCCCTGTACCAATGGGGCACCGTGGCGGCGTAGCGCCTGCAGCTGTGGCTCGCTCTCCACGCCTTCGGCGACGAGCCGGGCCCCGATGGCGTCACAGAGCTGCTTGACCGATTCGAGTACCGCTGTGCGGCCTGCGGATTCCGGTAGGCCCGATACCACCTCCGGGTCGAGCTTGACCATGTCCGGTTCGAGGTCGGCGAGCAGGGTCAGGGCAACATCGCCGTGACCGACCCCGTCCAGCGCGATGTGGTATCCGCGGGAGCGCAGCTGTTGCACACCCGTCAGCAGGAGGGCGGGATCGAGGCGAGTGAAGGGTGGCCCGATTTCGAGGGTGACCTCATGTGGATGGCGTCCCACGGTGTCGAGCTTGTCGTGCAGCTTGTCCAGGAGTCCGAGATTGTGGGTGACGGTGCCGCCGAAGAGGTTCAGATGCAGGGGGAGCAGTGTGTCGTGCTCGACGGCCGACATGACCGCCGAGACCGCCAGATCGACGTCGAGCTCGGCCAGCTGCCGCGCGCGTGCTGCTTCCCGGAAGAGGTCCCATACGTCACCATCGGTCGGCCGGGCGAGGGCCTCGACCGCCACAATCGCGCCGGTTCTGACATTGATCACCGGCTGGAATGCGAAGCGTACTCCGTTCGCAGGGCCGAGTACGAGATCGATGTCACCCGCACTCATGATGTTCCATCGAGCATGTCCACGATTCGTTCACCGACATCCGGAGTTCCACTCTTCAGGGAGGATGCGCCGTCTCCTCGACAACGTAGCGCGGTTCCACAGAAGCGAGCAGCCATCATACCCCTCGATTGTGTCGATAAACACAGCGGAATGGTCATGTCTTGTTACTGCGGGTGGCAGAGGAGGTTCGTGGCACGCGTCCGATGATCGTTCGACGGTGGTTCGGTGACCATCCATTTCCAAAACACTCCCCGGTCGGAATTGTCGAGACCGTGTCGGTCCTATCGCTGCGGAGTGAGAGCACCCGTCAGCAGATATTGCCGCACGCTCCACGGAGCCGAATGGAAAGCCGCTGCCATCGCAGCAGAGGTGCCCGAAAGATCGATTTCCGGGGCCAGGAATGCCCATCGGTGCTGATCCGGCAGCGCGAAAAACACCTCGAAGAACTCGCGGACTCGGTGCGGCGGCATGGACAACAGTGCCCGAAGCGCACGCAGCCGCAGCCCGTGGCCCGCCCGTGCGCTCGGTGGCCACAGCAAGGACCATGCCGCCTCGGCGGCGGTGGCGGGGTTCCCGCTGCGGCCCCCGCCGAGGCTCCCACCGAGTCCTCCGCCGAGGGCGCCTGCGATCCAGGGCGCCAGCCGGAGCGAGGCCGCGACACTGAATCCCGTCGCGGGATGCACCATCCCGGCTGCTGTTCCGAATGGCACCACTCCGGCCCTCGGTTCGAGCGGGCCGAGGCGGCGCTGCTGCGGGAGGGGATCGTCCACCGGGAACCGCACACGCTCCTCGACCGCTCCGGCCGGGGCGGTGATTCCGGCGGCATCGAGCCGTGTGAGCAGTCTGCGGCGCAGGTGAGCCAGCGGCAGGGCCGGGCGCCGGGCCAGGGAGGTCTCCTCGAGCAGGACCCGTCCCCGCGCCACGGGCACCACGTACAGAAAGGTCGGCGGTTCCCCCTCGGCACCGGGTACCGGCCGCCAGTCCATGAACACGCCGGTTCGGGCCCCGGGTGCCGTCCCACCCCCGAGCATCGCCCCGGCTTCGCTCGCATCGACCACCACGCCGACGGCGGTTTGCTGTGCCGGGACTCGCGCCGGACGCCCACCCGAGAGCACGCGCGCGGCCCCCGAGGCATCCACCACGATTGCCGCGGCGAGGCGCCTGCCGTCCTTCAGGTGCACGGTGGAACCGGAGGGGCCGTGCTCGGCTCGGGTGACCTTGCCGGTCACCTCGGTCACGTCCGCACGCCACAGGTGCTTCCACAGGGCGGTGTTGTCGAGGACCGCGTACGGCCGAGTCCACTCGTGCGGTGTTGTCGTGCCGATCGCCAGCATTCGGTCCGCGACGGTGGCCAGTGCCTCCCGCGCCACACCGGCGGGCAGTTCGTCGCGCCAAGCCGCATAGGTGTGCGGCCACCCGCGGCGAGGTGCCGGATCGACCAGGCTCACCCGCATTCCGGCGTCACTGCAGGACGAGGCGACCGCGCGCCCCGCGGGACCGCCACCCACGACGAGGACATCCACCACTCGATTATCGGATCACGTCCGGCCCGCTCGGCGCTCGGTGACCGCCATCGGCGATAACGTGAACCCATGCAGACAGAGTCCGGACCTCTCCGAACGGGGCGGCGCGGCGCCCGACTCGGATATCCTCAGCCGCCCGGTGATCTCGCAGGCAGTCCCTTCCGCGCCGACCGCGACCGCGTGTCGAGTTCCGCCTTCTTCGCGCGCCTGGGTGGCGTCACCCAAGTGGTCAGCCCCAGCGGGTCGGGTCTGCTGTTGCACAATCGGCTGACCCACAGTCTGAAGGTCGCACAGGTGGCCAGGGCACTCGCCGAAAGGCTGCTCGCCGAGCCGGTCGAGGCCGAACGCCTCGACCGGCTCGGCGGCTGCGACCTCGATGTCGTGGAAGCGGCCGGACTCGGCCACGACCTCGGGCATCCGCCGTTCGGGCACCTCGGTGAGCGGGTGCTCGACCGGGTGGCCCGGCAGCGGTTCGCACTGCCCGACGGGTTCGAGGGCAACGCGCAGTCGTTCCGGATCGTCAGCAACATCGACGTGCGCGGCGCCGGTGGGGACGGGCTGGACCTGACGGCCGCTGTCCGGGCGGCGTTGCTGAAGTACCCGTGGACCCGGCTGGTGCGTCCACAGCCGCATCCACGCCGACTGCCGGTACCGCCACGGGGAGCGTCCGAGCCGGACGAGGGCCCTGGTACCGGCTCGGCGAAGTTCTCCTGCTACGTCACCGAGCTCGATGACATGCGGGACTGTCGCGCGCCGTTCACCGACCGGGTGGAGGACTGGCAGCAGACCGTCGAGGCATCGATCATGGACACGGCCGATGACATCGCCTACGCCATCCATGATCTGGAGGACTTCCACCGGGTCGGCATCCTGCAGCACACCACCGTTTCCCACGAGCTCACCGAGTGGCTCGAGCACTCCGGTGCACTGGCACGGGTCTCCGATGCCGAACTCGAACGATCCGATGACGCGCCGGGACGCTCGCTGGAAAAGCTGCGGCGTCGCCTGCACGCCAAGGACTCGTGGATCGCCGCCGATGACGCCTTCGTCGACGCGGTGAAAAAGGTCGTCTCGGACCTGGTCACCAAACTGCTGAAGGTTCCCTTCGACCGCTCCAAGCAGGCCGAGCAGGCCGTGGCCGCGTTCTCCGGGGAATGGACCCGTCGGTTGGTGCGGGGAGTCAGGGTCGACGAGAAGCCGAGCACCCGCTCCGGGCACGTCACCTTGGACAGCGAGCAGTGGCACGAGGTGCAGGTCCTGAAGTTCGTGCATCGCCGCTTCGTGCTCCAACGACCGGACCTGGCACTGCATCAGCGCGGGCAGGACCGGCTGTTGAGCAAACTGGTGGAAGCCCTGGACAACTGGCTGATCGACCGCAGTGAGGCCGCTCGGCTCCCGTATCGGCTCCGCGATCTGTTCGACCACGCACAGGACGAGTTGCACCTGCTCCGGCGCGACGATCCGGACACGCTGGTGCTGCCGGGAGAGCGGCTGCCGAGCGGCTCCTCGGCCGAGGAGCACGTCGAGCGCATGGCCCGGGGACGTGCGGTGGTCGACTTCGTCGCGTCGTTGACCGACGATCAGGCCGCGGCACTGTTGGAGTCCTTGTCCGGGCGGACCACGCAACTCTGGGCCGATACCTTCGTGTTGTGAGCCGGGTCAGGCAGTTATCGGGTGGCGGCCGTGCGGTCGAGGTCGACGCGCACCGGCTGGCGGGATGGTTCGACCGCTTCGTGGACGGTCACGGTGGGGCCTCGACGACGCACGTCGAATCACGCCGGGTGCGGGTACGGGCGTGCGACGGAGCAGTGGCCCTCGTGCACGTCGCCTTCGAACCGTTGCCCACCACCGGGGACGAGCATCCGGGGCTGGCGGTGTCCACCCTGGTCGAGCATGCCTGTCGAGCACGCCGTATCGGGGTGGTGCTGGTGCGGCTCGGGGCCCACAGCGTGGGGATTTCCGCCGGGGGCAAGGTCGTGGAGTCCTCGACCGATCGTCATCCGGTGCACGGCAGGAACAAGGCGGGAGGCTGGTCCCAGCAGCGCTTCGCACGCAGGCGTGCGGACCAGGCGCGCCGTTCCCTGCAGGCAGCGGCGGACGCCGTGGCCCATGTCGTGCTGCCCGAGCAGGACACGCTGGACGGCCTGGTGCTCGGAGGTGACCGCAAGGCATTGGCCACCCTCGGCGAGGATTCCAGACTGAGTGCTCTGCTCGCCTCGGCCGAAAGCAGGGTGCTGGACGTGCCGGAGCCCCGGCGTGCGGTCCTGGACGAGGCAGCTCGCCGTGCGATCGCCGTCGAGGTGCAGGTCCACGACCCGTGACCGGGCCGGAGGCCGGCGGTGCGGTGATCCGAGGCACCGCCGTCGGTGGTGTGGCGCAACACGCTTGTGGCCATCGGTACACTCGGCGAGTGGTCCTCATGCGCGCTGCGGTTCTCTTCGTCGATGAGTTCGACGATGCCGCTCGCCGGCTTTCTCCGCCTGCGGGTGCTCATGTGTGCGTGTCCGCTTGACCACTACTTCCGGAGTTTGTGTTGATTTCTGCCAGCGGCCTCGAACTGCGGGCCGGCTCTCGTATCCTGCTCTCCGACGCCACCCTGCGCGTCCAGCCGGGCGACCGCGTGGGATTGGTCGGCCGCAACGGTGCGGGCAAGACGACGACTCTGCGGGTGCTCGCCGGGGAGGGGGAGCCCCACGCGGGTGAGATCGTGCGCCGCGGTGAGATGGGCTACCTTCCGCAGGATCCGCGGGAGGGGAATCTGTCGGTGCCTGCCAAGGATCGTGTGCTGTCCGCGCGAGGACTCGACCAGATCATGCGGGACATGGAAAAGGCCCAGTCCGAGATGGCCGAGCTGGTCGACGAGCGGCAGCGGGACCGAGCGATCACCCGCTACGGCAAACTCGAGGAGCGCTTCGCGACGCGGGGTGGGTACGCGGCCGAAAGCGAGGCCGCCCGGATCTGCGGCAACCTCGGGTTGGAGGACAGCGTGCTGCATCAGCCGCTGCAGACGCTTTCCGGGGGGCAGCGCCGTCGAGTGGAACTGGCCAGGATTCTGTTCGCCGCTTCGGAAGCGGGTCCGGGGGGCACCTCGGCGACGACCCTGTTGCTCGACGAGCCCACCAACCACCTCGACGCCGACTCGATCAACTGGCTGCGCGACTTCCTCAAGGCCCACGACGGTGGGCTGGTGGTCATCAGCCACGACGTCGACCTGCTCGATGCCGTGGTGAACAAGGTCTGGTACCTCGATGCGGTGCGCGGCGAGGCCGACGTCTACAACATGAACTGGAAGCGCTACCAGGAGGCGCGGGCCGACGACGAGAAACGACGTCGCCGCGAGCGGGCCAACGCCGAGAAGAAAGCCGCCACCCTCAAGGAGCAGGCCGACAAACTCGGCGCCAAGGCCACCAAGGCCGTGGCGGCCAAGAACATGGCCAAGCGGGCCGACAAGATGCTCGAGGATCTGGACGAGGAGCAGTCCTCGGAGAAAACCGCCAAGATCCGCTTTCCCGAGCCCGCGTCGTGTGGCCGCACTCCCATGACCGCGAACGGGCTGTCGAAGTCCTACGGTTCGCTGGAGATCTTCAGCGGGGTGGACCTGGCCATCGACCGCGGATCGAGGGTCGTGGTCCTGGGGCTTAATGGTGCGGGCAAGACGACCCTGCTGCGGTTGCTCGGCGGCATGGAAACGCCGGATTCGGGAGAAGTCGTGGCCGGGCACGGCCTGCGGGTCGGCTACTACGCGCAGGAGCACGAGACCCTGGATCACGACGAGAGCGTGTGGGCGAATATTCGCAGGGTGGCTCCGGAGACGCCGGAGCAGCAACTGCGGACCTTGCTGGGGGCGTTCCTGTTCGGCGGAGAGCAGCTGCAGCAGCCTGCGGGCACGCTGTCCGGGGGCGAGAAGACCCGGCTGGCGCTGGCCGGTCTCGTCTCCAGTGCCGCCAACGTGCTGTTGCTCGACGAGCCGACCAACAACCTCGATCCGGCCAGTCGGGAGCAGGTACTCGAAGCCTTGCACAGTTTCACCGGGTCGGTGGTTCTGGTCACGCACGATCCCGGTGCGGTGGAGGCACTGGAACCCGAACGGGTGATCCTGCTTCCGGATGGCAATGAGGATCATTGGTCCGAGGAGTATCTGGAACTGGTACAACTCGCCTGATCGAGTCGCGCTCGCCCGTTGATGATTCCCGGGTGAATGCGCGCCTGCGGGGCGGTTTGGCCCGCCGGGGGAACGTGATCGGCAACTTCGTCCGACACTATCGGGTAATGGTGTTGTCCCGATCATGGGAACACCGGTGCATTTTCATGATCATCAGGAGTATATCTCGACCGTTGCAGGATCTTTTTCCATGATCGCCTGGCGTTTGCGGCTTTCCTGTTCGATCATTGCCTCGACAGGGGTCGCGAGCGGCCCGACCTGTTCGACAGGGAAGGCGGGGACACTGTGGCTGACCTGAAGAAGGGTGCGCGCATTACCGGAAGCGCACGCGACAAGCTTGCCAGTGACCTGAAGAAGAAGTACGAGAAGGGGGCCAGTATTCGTGCCCTCGCGGAGCAGACAGGCCGTTCATACGGTTTTGTTCACCGCGTTCTCAGCGAGTCGGGAGTGCAGTTGCGTGGTCGTGGGGGCGCGACACGCACGAAGAAGAAGTAAATACGGCGATGAGGAGTGCGTGCCCGGCACCATGGATGCCCGTGGACGGCGTGGCACCCATGGTGCCGCCGGGTACACGGCCGTGCTGCCGTCCTGGGTTCACGGGCGGTGCCGAGCCGAGCGGGGGAATTCGTCCATGATCGATCGGTAAGGTGGTACTCACCTGACCGGCCATTGATGAATCGCAACGGAGGACCGCTTGGCGGACTCGGCAGTGGATGTCGACCTGTTGGACCGTGGTGGCGTGCGGCTCACGGTTCACGGATCGCGGGCCACCATCTCGCTCGATCGACCGGATAAACTCAACGCACAGACGCCGCACATGTGGCAGGCGTTGCACGAGATCGGCCAGAACCTCGATTCCGAGGTTCGCGTCGTCGTGGTTCGCGCCGAAGGAAGATCATTTTCTGCGGGGCTCGACCGTCGACTCTTCGGATCCGAAGATGTCGAAGGAGCTCCCGGATTGATCTCACTCGGACAACGGCCGACGGAACAGGCCGATGCCGAGATCGCCCTGTTCCAGCAGGGGTTCAGCTGGCTGCGTGAACCTGACCGGGTGACCATTGCCGCCGTACAGGGACACGCGATCGGTGCCGGTTTCCAGCTCGCGCTGGCCTGCGATCTTCGAGTCCTGGCCGAGGACGCGAAGCTGTGCATGGCCGAGACCGGGTTGGGGCTCGTCCCCGACCTCGGCGGTACTTTGCCGCTGGTCCAGACGGTGGGGTATGCCAAGGCCGTCGAAATCTGCCTGACCGGCCGGGAGGTCCCGGCAGCCGAGGCGGCGGAAAACGGACTGGCCAACTCGGTGGTACCCGTCGATGACCTGGCCACGTCGACCGATCGGCTCGCGGAGGCCGTGGCGCAGGCACCGGCGGGGGCAGCTCGTGAGACGTTGTCCCTGCTGTCGCAGGCCAACGAAGCCGTGGACCCCGAGCAGCAGCTTGCTGCCGAGCGCGCCGCGCAGCTGCGCAGGATCTCCGATATGACCGAGCAGCTCGGATACGGCTGAGAATCGCTCGGCGCCGGTGGGCAGCCCACCTCCTCGAGCAGGATCCAGCGCCGTAGGCGGTGGAATGCCGGGTAGGTGGCTGCCGGGACTCGGACCGCATGGCTTGCTGCGGAAATGGCGCTTCGCACACGAAAAAACGCGACCGGTAGTCTTCCGAGGGCGAGATCCTCGCCACCGCTGCGAGGGGAATCGGACGCTGAGGCCACCGGTCATCTTTTCGGCCGAGGGCCGATGGCATCATGATCTTGAAAACTCGTGTGCGTAGCACCATCCCGTGGGGCCAAGGAAGAGATGCCGAATCCGCTGTCGCAAGACGAGTCCGGACCACTCGAGCCCGATGCGGACGTGTTCGCGCGGCTCGCCGACGTGCCGCTGGAGATCATCGACAAGCTCATCGAGACCACCGAATCCGCCTATACCGACCTCAACAGGGTTCGCGGGAATCCGTACTGGGGTGATCTCGTCCTGCAGCAGAGTGCTGTGCTCCGGGCGTTGAACGAGGCCAGGGAAGGACTTGACGGTTTCCGGGCGGAAGCGGTGGGTGCGCGCAACACCGAACTGGGGATCACGGTGGCCACGGCCGTCATCGACGGTGAGCGGCACTATGCCGACCGCAACGACGAAAAGCCGTCCCTGGTCGACCGGTTGCTGCGTCCGCAACAGCCGGGCCGAGCATGCCATCTCTACCTCTGGGATCGGCCCTACGAGGACGAACAGCTCCCCGGCCCGTACCAGCAGGTCCGTGTGGTCACGGCAGCCGAGGAGGAGCTGGGGGTGTTGAACTTCACCGAGGAGACCGAAGAAGGGGAGCTGCTGTCCTGGCATACGTGCAATCCCCGTCCACGAGACGGTGCGCCGGTTCTGCGGTTCGACGCCGGGAGTCCGCTCGCGTTCCCACGTGATGCGGTGCTGCCCTTGGCGGAGGTGCGTACGGCACTGATCGAGTTCACGCGAACCGGTCTGCGCCCGGAATCCGTGCAGTGGCAGCAAGCTCGCTGGGGCGAGTAACCGTTCCGTTGCGCTTCCGAGCTTCAGATGCCGAGTGCGGCTCACCAGGCATCGATGGCGGCGGGGTGACCGGGCCGGTCGACGCGCACGACGTAGTCGGCAACTCGCTCGGGCCGCACCTCGGCGGTGTAGCGGTCGAAGGCGGGCAGCCGCCACCGCTGCGAATCCGATGCCCGGCGTTGAAGAGCCGCCGGCGGAAGCCACAGGTGCACGGTCAGCTCGAACGGCAGTTCGCCGCCGAGCAACAGGGGGCCGTCGACGATCACGACCCCCCGCTGCGGTAGCGGCACCCGCTCCAGCCGGGGCGACCGGCCGGTGTCCGGATCCCGCAGTGCGGGCAGGACGTGCCCGCTGCCGCCCGCAGCGAGCGGATCCAGCACCTCCCGGCGCAAACCGTTGAAGTCGAACCAGTCCAGGTAGTACGAGTCCGGATCATGGTGCCCGTACTCCAGGCGCAGGGAGGCGGGACGGAGGTAGTCGCAGGTGCGCACCCGGATCACCTCGCGCCCACGCACGCGCAGCGGATCGACCAGAGCGTCGGCCAGCTCGGCAGTGGCTGCTTCCGGCGCTCCGTCGATCGCGATCCGTGTCCACGGGTCCGCCGCGTGCGTATCGACACGGTCGAGCAGCTCCGAGACCAGAGCTTGCGGAGTGAGTGGGCGGACCTGCATGGGGTTAGGCCAGGGCGGGTTGCAGAAGGGTGAGCTGCCGGGCTTCGGTGTCCAGTTCGGCGGCGACTCCGAGCGCGATGGTGCGCTGGTCCGCGCAGTGACCGAAGCCCAGCTCTTCCAGAATCGGGATGCCGAGCTCACCGAGCAGGTCCAGCAGCACCGCCCGCACCTCCTTCGGTGGGCCGCAGTCGGTCCAGGAGCCGAGCGCGATGGCACCGGCCCGATCGAACCAGCCGGCGCGCAGCAGTTGGGTCAGGAATCTGTCCAGCCGGTAGGGCTCCTCGGTGACATCCTCCAACAGCGCGATCCCTCGCTCCGGCGGCGCCGGTACATCGGAGGTGCCGAGCGTCCCCGCGAGCAGGCTCAGGTTGCCACCATAGGTGACTCCCCGTGCGCAGCCGGGCACCATCGCTGTCGCGGCCGATCGTGTCAGGGTGGTGACGGTTTCGGGTTCGAACAGGGTGCGACGAAAGTGCTCGCGCGCTTGCGCGTCCTCGACGAAGGCCCGGGTGGCCACCATCGGGCCGAACACGCTGACCAGACCGAGACGGCTCACCACCGCCTCGTGCAGCGCCGTGACATCGCTGGACCCCGTGAGGAGCTTGGGTCCTGCCGTCGCCATCGCGGGCCAGTCGAGGTGATCGAGGAGGCGCATGCTGCCGTAGCCGCCCCGTGCGCACAGCACTCCGGCCACCTCCGGGTCGCACCAGGCTCGTTGCAGGTCGGCGGCCCTGTCGGCGTCCGTACCGGCCAGGTATCCGAGTCGCGGATGCCGCCTGCGGACCTGCTTGCCGACCACCACGTGCAGGCCCCAGGACTCGAGATGCGCGATCCCGGCATCGAGCAGGTCGTCGGGCACGGGACCGGCCGGAGCCACCACGGCCACAGTGTCGCCGGCATGCAATCGGCGCGGTCGGCAGCGGCCGAGGTCGACGCTGTCCATCACGGGCGCGACTGTATCCGCGGCGATAGCTGCCGGGGGCCGATGGTACTGCCGAAGGGGTGTTCGCGTTCGGCGAACACGCTGCTCCGGGCGCCGCAAGTCCGGTGGTACCCGTGCGGTGACGGCTCCGCAGAGCGATTTGCCTGCGCTGACGCGGGGAAACGGAACAGGGGGAGGCCCGATTCGCCGTCGGGGCCCGTGGCTTAGTCTCGAGGTTGCCATGGCTCGCGTCATCCACGTCTTCCGTCAGCCCGACCGCTTCATCGTGGGAACGGTCGGGGAACCCGGTGAGCGCACGTTCTACCTGCAGGCCAGCGAGGACGTTCGCACGGTGAGCGTCCAGCTGGAAAAGCAGCAGGTCTCGGTGCTCTCCGAGCGGATCGGTGCCCTCCTGGAGGAGGTGCAACGCCGGTTCGATACCGAACTCCCGTCGGAGCCACCCGAGGAGCTGGTGGACTCCGAGCCGCTCGCCGTTCCGGTGGAGGAGGAGTTCCGGGTGGGCACCATGGGTCTCGGTTGGGACGCCGAGACCGAGGCCGTCGTCGTCGAACTGCTCGCCGTCACCGAGGAGGAGATCGACGAGTCGGTGGTGCTCGACGACACCGAAGAGGGCCCGGACGCCGTGCGTGTCTTCCTCACCGCGGCCCACGCGCGTGCTTTCGCCGACCGTGCCGAGCGCGTCATCAACGCAGGTCGCAAGCCGTGCCCGCTGTGCTCGGAGCCGCTGGATCCGGAGGGACACATCTGCCCGCGCCAGAACGGTTACCGACGTTCGGAAGAGGAATAACCACCCGTGCTCACCGACGATGCCGCGTGTGCGCTGTTGCGGAACGGGCGGATCGAGGTCCGGGGGCGGCTCGTGGAGGCCTCCAACGCGACACTGCTGTGCTCGATCGAGCACGAGGGTCTCGAAGCGGAGTGCGTGTACAAACCCGTGCGGGGTGAGCGGCCCCTGTGGGACTTCCCGGACGGCACGCTCGCCGGTCGAGAGGTGGTCTCCTACCTGCTGTCGGAGGCGACGGGATGGGGGCTGATCCCGCCGACGATCCTGCGGGAGGGGCCTTTCGGGCCGGGCATGCTTCAGCTGTGGGTGGACGTCGAGGAAGGCTCCGAGCTGGTCGACCTCGTGGCGCCTGCGGAGGTACCGGAGGGTTGGCTGACCGTGCTGCGCGCCCAGGACCACCACGGTGATCCGGTCGTGCTCGCCCATGCCGACCATGAGCGGTTGCGGCTGCTCGCCGTGCTCGACGTGGTACTCAACAATGCCGACCGCAAGGGCGGACACGTCCTGCACACCCCCGAGGGGCGGGTGCTGGGTATCGATCACGGCGTGAGCCTGAACACCGATGACAAGCTGCGTACCGTGCTCTGGGGATGGCTCGGCCACGAGCTTCCGGAGGAGGCCGTCGAGCGCCTCGGGCAGCTACGTGCCCGGCTGGAGGGGACGCTGGCGAGTGAGCTCGCCGAGCACATCACCCCGAAGGAAGTGCATGCTGTGACCGAGCGGATCGACCGATTGCTCGCCGACGGTGTCTTTCCTGCTCCGTCGGGGGAGTGGCCTGCCATACCCTGGCCACCGTTTTAGGGGTGCCGGGCAGTTTGCCGGGGTGGCTGCGCCTGCCGACGTCTCGGCTGCGGTCTTTCCCGGTGCTTGGTTGCCTGCGTTGACGGCCACATCAGGCAGCGACGTTGCGTGGAGGTGACTCGTGAAACGCCGATCGTTCGCCGAGCGACTGTCCTTGGCT
Source organism: Haloactinomyces albus (assembly GCF_031458135.1). NCBI lineage: Bacteria > Bacillati > Actinomycetota > Actinomycetes > Actinopolysporales > Actinopolysporaceae > Haloactinomyces > Haloactinomyces albus. The sequence goes on from NZ_JAVDXW010000001.1 coordinate 3,760,052, forward strand.
CCACCGGGCCTGTCCGACATGCTGCACCTGATGTGGGCGGGTGGATTCGGGATGACCAGGCAGGACGGTGACGGAGTGCCGATCCTGCGTACCGGCCTGCCTGCGATCGACGCGAGTGAGACGTCGGTGACCTGGATCGGGCACGCGACGTATGTCCTGCGTATCGCAGGCACCTGCCTGCTGATCGATCCCGTGTGGTCGGGGCGGATTCCCGGGGTGCGCCAACGGCTCACGCCGCCCGGTCTGGCGTTCGCCGAGCTGCCATCGATCGATGCGGTGCTGATCAGCCACAATCACTACGACCACCTCGATGCGCCGACCATGCGGCGGCTGCCTCGCAGTACACCGGTGTTCGCGCCCATCGGGCTCGGAAAGTGGTTCGCTCGCCGCGGCTTCGGTTCCGTCACCGAGTTCGACTGGTGGGAGTCGGCGCAGCTCGGCGGAATCCGTATCGACTTCGTCCCCGCGCGCCACTGGAGCAGGCGCACCCTGTGGGACACCTGCTGCAGCCTGTGGGGTGGCTGGGTCGTCACCGGCCCGGACGGCAGGCGGCTGTATCACGCGGGTGACAGTGGCTACGGCGAGCATTTCGCCGAGATCGGACACCACTATCCCGAGATCGAGGTCGCGATGCTGCCGATCGGTGCGTACGAGCCGCGCTGGTTCATGAAGGCGGTGCACATGGATCCGGAGGAGGCGGTACAGGCGGCCTCGGATCTCGGTGCTTCGCGGATGACGGGCATGCACTGGGGCACGTTCGCGTTGACCAGTGAGCCGCCGACGGAGCCGTTGACCCGGCTGCGCAAGGCATGGCACGACGCCGGGCATGACCCGGACGAGCTGTGGGACCTCGCCGTCGGCGAGACTCGCCTCCTCGGCGCCGGTTGCTGACGACCCCGGAAAACCCGGATGCCCCTCCGGGGTCCGAGTCGGGCACGGGCGTGGGGGTGTGCCGAAAAACGGCGTGTCCGGCTCATTCGGCCGCCTGCGAGTGAGTCGACGAGCAGCGTAGGGCCGCATGAGCCGGTAGCGTTCGTGCTGTGACGGACACGACTGTGCCGGGCACGCAGGCACCGCCCGCAGGACTCCCGCGCACGGCGGGAGAGCTCCGCTCCGACGGCTACCACCCCCGCAGCGTGAAGGCGGAGATGTGCGAGAACCTGCTGGTCGCATTGCGCTCCGGCAGCACGCTCTGGCCCGGTGTCGTCGGCTTCGACCGTACCGTGCTGCCGCAACTGGAGCGGGCATTGCTCGCCGGTCACGACATGGTGCTGCTCGGCGAGCGCGGTCAGGGCAAGACCCGGCTGCTGCGGACCCTGCCCGAGCTGCTCGACGAGTGGACTCCGGTGATCGAGGGTTCCGAACTCGACGAGCACCCTCTCGAACCGATCACTCCGGTGTCGCGGCGCCGCGCGGTCGAGCAGGGTGACGCGTTGCCCGTCATCTGGCGGCATCGCAGCGAGCGCTATGTCGAAAAACTCGCCACTCCGGACACCGCCGTCGCCGATCTCGTCGGTGACGTGGATCCGGTGAAGGTGGCCGAGGGCAGGTCCCTCGGCGATCCCGAAACCATCCACTTCGGTTTGGTGCCGAGGGCGCATCGTGGCATCGTCACGATCAACGAGCTGCCGGACCTGGCCGAACGTATCCAGGTGGCACTGCTCAACGTCATGGAGGAGCGCGACATCCAGATCCGCGGTCACAGCCTGCGGCTGCCGCTGGACGTGTTCCTGGTCGCCACCGCGAATCCGGAGGACTACACCAGCAGGGGCCGCATCATCACGCCCTTGAAGGACCGTTTCGGCGCGGAAATCCGGACGCATTACCCGCCGACACTCGCCGACGAGATCGCACTCGTCCGGCAGGAGGCCGCCCTGGAAGCCGAGGTCGGTGACCCCCTGCTGGAGGTGCTGGCCCGTTTCGTGGCTCAACTGCGCCGGTCACCGGCGGTGGACCAGCGTTCCGGCGTGTCGGCTCGGTTCGCCATCGCCGCAGCGGAGACGGTCTCGGCGGCCGCCGTGCACCGCGCGGCGGTCACGGGCGAGAAGCCGCCCGTGGGGCGTCCCGTCGATCTGGAGGCGGTGATCCCGGTGCTGCACGGGAAACTGGAGTTCGAGGCAGGCGAGGAGGGCCGCGAGGACGAGGTGCTGGGGTACCTGTTGCGCCGTGCTGTCGCGGACACGGCTCGCGGGCTGTTCGCCGGACTCGATATGCAGTCGCTGGTGGATGCCGTCTCCGGCGGGCACCAGGTCGTCACCGGTGAGCGTATCGCCGCAGCGGAGGTCCTGACCGCGCTGCCCGAGTTGCCCGTCCTGCAGCAGGTCGCCGAGCGAGCCGGTGTTCGTGCCGAGGACTCGCCGGGCCGGATCGCGAGTGCCGTGGAACTCGCTCTGGAGTCGTTGTACCTGGCCAGGAAGCTCGCCAAGGACACCGATGACGAGAGGGCGGTATACGGCTGATGTCCGATCTCCCACGCCCCTACCGGTATGCAGCCTGGCACGGTGGTGCCGACCCGCTGGAGCCTCCGGTGGATCTGCGTTCGGCGTTGGACGAGATCGGCCGCGAGGTCATGGAGGGGGCTTCACCGCGTGCGGCCCTCGATGAGCTGCTGCGTACGGGCACGAGTGAGGTCACCGGTCTGGACGAACTCACCCGGCGTGTATGGCAGCGCAGAAGCGAGCTGCAACGGCGCTACCGGATCGACGGAACGATGCGCGAAGTACGCGAACTCCTCGACCGCGCGCTCGAACAGGAACGGCAGGCACTGTCGGCCGAGCAGAGCGAGGACGCCCGGTTCCGGGAGCTGCAGATGCAGGCACTGCCGTCCGATACGGCAGGCGCGGTTTCGGAGCTCGCCCACTACGCATGGCGCTCACCCGCTGCACGGGAGAGCTTCGCCGAGCTTCGTCGTCTGCTGGGCACCGAGCTGATGGACCAGCGCTTCCGGGGAATGCGGGAAGCGCTGCAGCAGACCACGCCCGCCGATGTCGAGCGGATCCGCGGCATGCTCGACGAGCTCTCGGAACTCCTGGCCGCGCAGGCACGCGGTGACGCCGACGTCGGGCGGCGTTTCGATCGCTTCATGGCCGAGTACGGGGACTTCTTCCCGGAGAACCCCGGCACCGTGGACGAGCTTGTCGACGTGCTTGCCGCACGTTCGGCCGCTGCCCAGCGGCTGCTGAACTCGATGAGCGAACAGCAACGCAGCGAACTCGCCTCGCTGTTCCAGCAGGCGTTCGGAGACCCCCGGATCGCCGAGGCGCTCGAGCGGATGGATGCACGACTGCGTTCGTTGCGCCCCGATGCGGACTGGAGCTCGCAGGCACGGTTTCGCGGGGACGAGCCGATGGGGCTGGGAGAGGCCACGGCTGCGATGGCCGAGCTGGGTGAGCTGGACCGGCTGGCCGAGCAGTTGGGACAGTCCTACCCCGGTGCGCGGCTGGAGGACATCGACCTGGAGGCGTTGGAACGGCAACTCGGCGAGCAGGCCGTGGTGGAGGCACAGCGATTGTCGGAGCTGGACGGTCAGCTGCGGCAGCGGGGGATGCTGCGGCCGGGACCGGACGGGGAGCTGCGGCTGAGCCCGCGGGCTCTGCGTCGATTGGGTGAGACCGCACTGCGCTCGGTACTCGCGCAGGTGCGTGCACGTCGCGGCGAACGCGATGCGGACCGGGCGGGAGCAGCGGGTGAACCGACCGGTGCCACCCGCCCGTGGAGCTTCGGTGACGCCGAGCCGTGGGATGTGGGGCGGACCGTGCACAATGCCGTCCTGCGCCGGGCGAGGGACAGCGCGGCCGGATTGTCGGCACCGAATCTGGACCTGTCCGACCTCGAGGTGACCGAGGTCGAACAGCGCTCCCGGGCTGCCGTGGCGTTGTGTGTGGACACCTCGTGGTCGATGGTGCAGGACGGCCGGTGGGTGCCGATGAAGCGGACCGCGCTCGCGCTGCACCAGCTGATCACCACCCGGTACCGCTCGGATGCCCTGCAACTGATCACTTTCGGCCGGTACGCCGCGACGGTGGACGTGGGTGGATTGACGGCGATGGAGGGAGCGTGGGAGCAGGGGACGAACATGCATCATGCGCTCCTGCTGGCGGGACGACATCTCCGGCGCCACTCCGATGCGCAACCGGTCGTGCTCGTGGTCACCGACGGTGAACCGACCGCGCACCTGGAGCCGGACGGTGCAGCGGTGTTCGACCATCCGCCTGCGCCGCGTACTCTGTCGGTCACGTTGTCCGAGGTCGATGCTCTGAACAGGATGGACACCGTATTCAGTGTCTTCATGCTCGGTGAAGACGAACGGCTGGCGGCCTTCGTCGACATCATCGCCCGGCGCAGCGGCGGCCGTGTCGTCGCACCGACCACCGACGGGCTCGGTGCCGCCGTCATCGGCGACTATCTCCGGAGCAAACGCCGTCACTGAGCGAATGGTGCCTTTTTCGTATCGTGCCGCTGTCGCTGTTTCGGTTTAGTCTGAGTGGGTGGTGGCACAGGTCTGAAGCGGCGCCGCACTAGGCGGTGCCTGTTGCGCAGGTTTGTCGCTGACATACGAAAGCGGCGCTCGGGAAGGTGAGCCGCAATGATCCGGTATCTCAAGGAACACACGAACCCGCCGGTGTTCGTCATCTCGGCGATCGTCACCCTTGCTTTCGTGTTGTGGGGCGTTATCGCGCCGGCCAACGTCGCGACCGTGGCCAGTGCCGTGAACAGCTTCATCACGATGAATTTCGAGTGGCTCTACATCATCGCTGCGAGTTTCTTTCTGATTTTCGTGATCGCGCTCATGTTCAGCCGCTACGGATCCGTGCGACTCGGTCCTCCCGACTCCACCCCGGAGTACGGCAAGACGGCCTGGTTCGCCATGCTGTTCACGGCGGGAATGGGCATCGGACTGGTGTACTACGCGGTCAGTGAGCCGGTGAATCATTTCCTCAACCCGCCGGTCGGCGAGGGCGGAACCCAGGATGCCGTGGCCCGGGCGATGAACCTCACGTTCTTCCACTGGGGTCTGCACCCGTGGGCGATCTACATCGTGCTCGGTCTGTCACTGGGCTACTTCGCCTTCCGCAAGGGGCTTCCCCTGCGCCCCGCCGCTGCTTTCTACCCGCTGATCGGAAACCGTATCTACGGCTGGATCGGCAACACCATCGACGTACTCGCGGTGTTCGGCACCCTGTTCGGACTCGCGACATCGCTGGGACTCGGTGGGCAGCAGGTCGGCGCCGGGCTGGAAACGTTGTTCGGGATCCCGAATACGGCGTTTCTGCAGGTGATCATCATTCTGGCGATCACCGCCATCGCGGTCACTTCCGTCATGCTCGGCATCGACAAGGGAATCCGGAACCTGTCGCTGATCAATCTCTGGCTGGCGTTCGCCCTGATGGTGTTCGTGTTCGCGGCCGCCTCATCACGGGATCTGCTGAACGCGTTGGCGGCCAACATCGGAACGTATCTGCAGAACCTCCCGACCACCAGCTTCCAGACGTATCCGGGAAATGCCGAAGCTCAGGACTGGCAGGCATCCTGGACGCTGTTCTACTGGGGCTGGTGGATCTCGTGGTCGCCGTTCGTCGGTATGTTCCTCGCCAGGATTTCCTATGGCCGTACCATCCGGTCGTTCATCGCCGGAGCACTGTTCGCGCCGGTCGGCGCGTCCATGGTGTGGCTGACGATCTTCGGTGATGCGGCACTGCGCTCGCTGCTGCGGAATCCGGACAATCCGCTGGCCGAGGCCAGCGCCGACACCGCGATGTTCGTGCTGCTCGATCAGCTCCCCGTGATCGGCATTCTGGCCACGATCGCCTCCGTGGTCGTGATCGTCGTGGTCGTGCTGTTCTTCGCCACCTCCTCGGACTCGGGGTCCCTGGTGGTCGACATCCTCACCAACGGCGGGGATCCGCACCCGAGATGGCAGCAGCGACTGTTCTGGGCGGTGCTGGAGGGACTGATCGCGGCCGTTCTCCTGGTTGCGGGCGCGGTCAGCGGCGAGGACGCCCTCAGCGCCCTGCAGGCGGCCTCGATCGTGGCCGGGTTGCCCTTCTGCATCGTGCTGCTGTTGATGTGCGTGGGCCTGGGGCGTGGACTGAGAACGGAGCGGACCGCGCTCGCGGTGCCCCGCGAGCCGAGCCCGCTGATCACCATGCGCGAGAGCGCGCGGCGTGGGTCGTCGGTCAGCGGTGCCTACAAGAGCTCCGCAGGCGAGGGCGGCGATGCCGACGAGGCCGCATCCCGGGACAGCGACAGTGGTTCGTCCCCGGGATCGACGAGGAGGTAGCAGCCGTGGCCGAAGGCGCGTCGGATCACCAGGGCACCGGCGGAGATCACGAGGAAAGCGGCCTCGATCGCACCGTCTTCGGCGTGTCCCTCGGACTGGTCGTTTTCTTCTGCGTCGTCGGTGCCGTATGGCCCACCCGTGTCGGCGACTACGCCGGGACTGCGCTCGACTGGATCGTGGCCAACGCAGGCTGGGTGTTCGTCCTGGCCTCCACGGGCTTTGTCGCGTTCGCCCTGATGTTGGCCTTCAGCCGATACGGGAGGATCCCGCTGGGCCGGAGTGGCGAGCCGACGGAGTTTTCCCGGGTCTCCTGGGTGGCGATGATGTTCAGCGCGGGAATGGGCATCGGCCTGATTTTCTTCGGGGTCTTCGAACCGGTTTCGCATCTGGCGAATCCGGCTCCCTGGCTGGACGTTCAGGCGGGATCACCGGAAGCGGCGCGCCTGGCCATGGCCTACACCTTTTTCCACTGGGGTCTGCACCCCTGGGCGATCTATGCCGTGGTGGCTCTGGCGCTGGCCTATTCGACCTTCCGAATGGGGCGGGGCAACCTGCTCAGCGCTCCCTTCCAGTCGCTGGCCCGCACGTATGAAGTGGAACACACCTGGTGGGGCAAGGCCATCAACATCTGGGCGATCGTGGCCACCAAATTCGGCGGCGCCACCTCCCTGGGCCTGGGTGCCTTGCAGATCGCCGGTGGTATCTGGCTGTTCACCGGCATCGGCAGCGGCTTCGGTCAACAGGGGGGCACGCAGACCGTGGCGTTCTTCGTCATTCTGGTCCTGGTCGCCTTCGCCATCCTCTCGGCGGTCAGCGGTGTGGCCAGGGGCATCAAGTGGTTGTCCAACACGAATATGGTCCTCGCCGTCATCCTGGCCCTGTTCGTGGTCGTCATCGGCCCCACGGTGTTCATCCTGAACCTGATCCCGGATGCGTTCGGTGCCTACCTGACCAATATCGTTCCGTGGAGTTTCCGGGCGCCCACGTTCGGTGGTGTGGAATGGATGAGCAACTGGACGATCTTCTACTGGGCCTGGTGGATTTCCTGGACTCCGTTCGTCAGCACCTTCATCGCCCGGATTTCGCGGGGTCGCACGATCCGTGAGTTCGTGCTCGGAGTGCTGATCGTGCCGACTGCCGTCTCGGGGCTGTGGTTCATCGTCTTCGGTGGGGCGGGGATCAACCTGCAGATGGCCGGGCGGGCCGACATCGCCAACGCTGCGGATGAGGCGGTGGCGTTTTTCACGGCGCTGCAGCAGTATCCGCTGTTCGTACTGACCGGTGCCGTGGTGATGTTCCTGGTGGCGATCTTCTGGGTCAGTGGTGCGGACGCCAGTGCGCTGGTGCTGGCCACGTTGTCCTCGCACGGTGCCACCGAACCCGGCAAATGGCTGATCGCACTGTGGGCGGCCATGAGCGCCGCCGTGGCGGCCGTGCTGCTCTACGTGGGAGGACTGAACGCTCTGCAGACCTTCACGATTCTCGTCGCCTCGCCGTTCGTGCTGATCATGCTCGGATTGTGCGGGGCCCTGTACAGGGACCTACGGCGTGATCCGTTGCGACAGCGCTCGCCCGGGCCGGTACGCGGACACGTGCTGACGGCGGAGGAGATGGGAACCCGGAACAGCGGGCAGGAACCGGAGCAGGAGGAGCAGGAGCCGACGCCGAGATCCGGCGAAGGATGAACATCGCCGTGCGGACATGTTCCGCCCGGCTCCTGGACGCACTCGCAGCAGCGTGCCGCCGATCGGCGCCCGTACGCTGATGACTCGCAGGACGTGCCGGTCGCCGCGAGACGTCACCGGGCGAAGACGGTCGTGCGGGGACGATTAGGCTCGGGCACATGCAATCCTGGTCGTCGGTTCCCGTGCCCAGCGTGCCCGGCACAGCCCGCCCATTGCGGCTGTTCGACACTGCCACCGGTGAGGTCCGCCCCACCGAGGCGGGGCAGCAAGCGCGGATGTATGTCTGCGGCATCACCCCCTACGACGCGACCCACCTGGGGCATGCTGCCACCTACCTGGCGTATGACCTGGTGTATCGCATCTGGTTGGACAATGGTCATGACGTGCACTACGTGCAGAACGTCACCGATATCGACGATCCCCTGCTGGAACGGGCCGCGCACGACAACGAGGACTGGGTCGTTCTGGGCATGCGGGAAACCGCCCTGTTCCGCGAGGACATGGAAGCGTTGCGGGTGCTGCCGCCTGCGGATTTCATCGGCGCTGTCGAGGCGATGCCGGAGATCACCCAAGCCGTCGGCAAGCTGCTGGCCTCCGGTGCGGCCTACCGGCTCGACGACGAGTATCCGGATGTCTATTTCCGGTACAACGCCACGGGCAGGATCGGCTACGAGTCGCACTACAGCCAGGCGGACATGGACGCGGTCTTCGCCGATCGTGGGGGAGACCCGGATCGTGCGGGCAAGGAGCATCATCTGGACGCCCTGCTGTGGCGCATGGCCAGGCCCGGTGAACCATCCTGGGATTCCGAACTCGGTGCGGGTCGTCCCGGATGGCATCTCGAATGCTCGGTCATCGCCCTCAACCGCCTGGGACTCGGCTTCGACCTCCAGGGCGGCGGCTCGGACCTGGCGTTTCCGCACCACGAGTTCAGCGCGGCCCATGCCGAGGCGCTCACCGGTGATGACCCGTTCGCCCGGCACTACTCCCATGCGGGCATGGTCGGCCTGGACGGTGCGAAGATGTCGAAGTCGAAGGGCAACCTCGTCTTCGTCTCCCGGCTGCGCGGGGACCGGGTCGATCCGATGGCCATTCGCCTGGCGCTGCTCGACGGTCACTATCGGCGCGATCGCTCCTGGACGGCCGATGTGCTCACCGGAGGCGCCGCCCGGCTCGCACGTTGGCGTCAAGCGGTCGAGTTGGAGTCCGGCCCCTCCGCGGAGCACGCGGTGGCCGGGCTTCGGGACCGGCTTTCCGACGACCTCGATACCGAAGGTGCCCTGCGGGCGGTGGACGCCTGGGTGGACGAGGCGCTGAGCGGTCACGGTGCGGATCCGCATACACCGCGGGTGATGCGGGACGCCGTGGACGCTCTCCTCGGTGTCCGCCTGTAGCGGTTGTCGGCGTGCCGGAGTCCTGGCCGTCGAACCCGGATGGACTTTCCCGTTTCGGTCTGATTGGATCTTGGGCCATGACTCCGCACAAAGCCGGGATCGGCTCCGCGCGCGCGGATTGCGAGGTGCGACGGTGACCCGAATCCGGGACCTGCTCGAGCGTTCTCGCAGGTCGCTGCTCGACTCGGCGACCAGGCAACGGTGGGAGGGATCCACACGGCAGTTGCTGCAGCGGTCCCGGGAGACCGTCACTCAGCTGGTCGGATCGCCTGCTGTTCGGGAAACGGGCTCGCAGGAGGTTCTTGCGGGGGTCTGTTCGAGTGTGGCCCTGCGTGACCTCAATCTTGTGGATTCGCTGCTGGAGCAGCTCGAACGGATGGAGGCCGACGAGGAGGATCCGGATACTCTCGCCCGGCTCTACACCCTCGACCACCTCGCAACTCGCCTGCGGCGCAACGGGGAGAACCTCCGAGTGCTGGCCGGGCGGGATGCCGATGGCGGTCCCGGTGAGACGGCGGCCCTCATCGACGTGATCCGTGCGGGCATGTCCTCGATCGAGCACTACACACGGGTGGAACCGAGCAAGGTCGCCACGCTCGGCGTCGTGGGGCTTGCGGCCGACGACGTCAGCAGGTTGCTGGCCGAGTTGCTGGACAACGCCACCACGCATTCCCCGCCGAACTCCACGGTCTCGGTGAGCGCGCACCTCACCGAGCAGGGCAGCGTCATGGTACGGGTGGAGGACTCGGGCATCGGGTTACCCGCGGCCCGGCTGTCCGCACTGAACGAACGACTGGCCAGCGCACCCGTGCTGGACCGCAACGCGGTGCAGCACATGGGGCTCGCGGTCGTGCGGCGATTGTCGGCCCGCCATGGCATTCGCGTGTGGTTGGCCCGGCGTGCGCCGCACGGCACCACTGCGTCGGTCCTGCTGCCGCCCGCGCTGATTCGGGAAACCGCGGTTGCCGGCCATCGGCGCGGGAAACCCACGGAAGAGGACACCCCCGGTGCCGACTCGAAGCTGCGGCAGCCCGGGCTTGCCGTGGCGCTGCGACAGGGACGAACCCAGCGTGCCACCGACATTCAGGGGCCCATCGACGCTCAGGGCTCCGCCGACGCACCGGAAACCGCCGCGCCCGAGGATCGGCCTTCACCGGGAACGAGCTCCACCGATCCGGACGGCTTCCCGACACAGCCATCGCAGGCCGAGCAGCCCGGACAGGCCGGCCGATCCGAGCAGTCCGAGCAGTCCGAGCGACGATCCCTGACGACGGCCAACGGGCTGCCCCGGAGAGTGCCGCAGAGCTTGAAGGACTCGTCGGTAACCTGGCCACCCCCCACACCCGAGACGAGTGCCTCCGCCGAGCAGGAGCAGCGCGCAGGTCACGAGCAACTGCTCGCCGACCTCGGTGCCTTCGCCGAGGGCGAGCAGGCGGCTCACGAGGACAACCAGGACCGTACCGACACAGCTGAAGGACACGATCAGTGACGGCGGCAGAAGACAACGCGATCCCGCAGAATTTCGATTGGCTGGTCGACGATTTCGTCGGCCGAGTTCACGGCGTGACCCACGCTCTGATCCTGTCCGTCGATGGCCTGCCGCTCGCGGGATCCACGTCGGTGGACACCGACGATGCGGAGCAGCTCGCGGCGATCTCCAGTGGTTTGCTCAGCCTCGCGCACAACAGTGCCGTGCTGTTCGACAAGGGTGGTTGTGAGCAGATCATCATCCGGATGAGCCAGGGGTACTTCCTGTTCATGGGGATCGGATCCGGTGCGGGACTGGCGGTGTTGACCTCATCGGAAGCGGAGATGCGGGTGGTGGCCTACGAGATGACACAGTTCGTGGAAAACACCGGTCACGCCCTGACTCCCGAGGTGCGTGCCGACCTACGCCGCATGGTCACCGCCCGGCGACCCCGTGACTGAACCGCGAAGGAACGCCGCATGGTCTCTCAGCCGCAGACCCACCCGGACACTCGCAGTAGCCGGGTACGTCCCTACACCCTCACCGGAGGTCGTACTCGGACGCGCCACCAGCTTCTGGTCGAGACGATGATCTCGGTTCCGGACTACGACGCCGAGTTCGCCGAGACGCTCATGCCCGAGTCGCTTTCGGTCTACGAGCTGGCGCGTACCCCGATCTCGCTGGCCGAACTGTCGGCATCGTTGGTGATCCCACTGGGAGTGATTCGGGTACTGGTCGGTGACCTGGCTGCGGACGGGGCCGTCTTCATTCACCCGACCGGACATTCCTACCAATACGATCACACCATCCTCGAGAGGATTCTCGATGGGCTCAACCAGATCTCCGCGTGATCCCGCCGAGTTGATGCTCTCGGCGAAGATCGTCGTCGCGGGCGGATTCGGTGTCGGCAAGACCACCTTCGTCTCCTCGGTCTCGGAGATCCCGCCGATGAACAGCGAGGCGTGGATGACGGAGGCCAGTGAAGGCATCGACGAGATCGATCCCGCCGCCGAGAAGACGACCACCACGGTTGCCATGGATTTCGGGCGCATCGAGTTGCACCCCGACCTCATGCTCTACCTGTTCGGCACGCCGGGCCAATCACGTTTCTGGTTCCTGTGGGACGATCTTTCCCGTGGCGCACTCGGTGCGATCGTGCTGGTGGACACTCGCCGCCTGCAGGAATCCTTCGCGGCGATCAACTACTTCGAACACGACTCGGACGTCCCGTTCGTCGTCGCGCTGAACCTGTTCGACGGAGAACTCACCCACGATCTCGCGGAGGTGCGGGAAGCACTGGCGCTCGGGCCGGACACCCCGCTGGTGACCTGCGACGCACGTGACTCCATATCCACTGTGGACGCTCTGCGTGCGCTGGTCACCCACACGATGCGGTTGAACGTGACGCACGGCGCCGTCTGATCCTCACCCCGAACCACACGAGCGATTCGCATGACCGGCATCAGCAACAACGGAAGGTAGCCACGGATGCGCAAAATCCTCATCATCGGTGCAGGGCAGGCAGGCCTACAACTCGGCTTGAGTCTGCTGGAGCACGACTATGACGTGACGGTGATGTCCGCGCGTACCTCCGAGGAGATCCGCGGTGGCCGGGTCATGTCCACCCAGGCGATGTTCCACACCGCGCTGCAGCACGAGCGGGATCACGAGTTGAACCTGTGGGAGGAGCAGGCGCCCGGTATCGACGGCCTCGGTGTGTCGTTGGCCGGTCCGGACGGTTCGCGTGCCCTGGACTGGGTGGGACGGTTGGACAACCGTGCCCAGTCGGTCGACCAGCGCATCAAGATGGCCGGATGGCTGGAGTTGTTCGAGGACCGTGGCGGAAAGGTCGTTTTCCACGGTGTCACCACCTCCGACCTGGACGCGCTGACCCGCCATTACGAACTCGTCCTGGTGGCCGCGGGTAAGGGCGAGCTGGTTCAGCTCTTCCACCGGAATCCGGATCGTTCGCCCTACACCAGTCCACAGCGGGCGCTGTCGGTGTCCTACGTGCATGGTGGGGGGCGGCGGCCGGAGCACCCCGACATGGATGCGGTCCGGTTCAATGCGGTCCCCGGGGTCGGTGAGTTGTTCGTCATCCCCGGTTTGACGTTGAGCGGCCCCTGCGAGATCCCGTTCTTCGAGGGGATTCCCGGCGGGCCGCTGGACTGCTGGTCGGACCGGCCGGGCCCGGCCGAGCACTGGAACCGGATGCGCGAGCTCATGCGGCAGTACTTTCCGTGGGAGTACGAGCGCTTCAAGAGCGCGGACCTGACCGATTCGCAGGCGACCCTGGCAGGCGGCTACACCCCCGTCGTGCGGCACCCGGTCGGCACGCTGCCTTCCGGCGGAACCGTCCTGGGGATGGCGGATGTCGTCGTCGCCAACGATCCGATCACCGGCCAGGGCTCGAACAATGCCAGCAAATGCGCGGCGTCCTATCTGGACAGTATTCTCGAACGCGGTGATCAGCCCTTCGATCCGCAGTGGATGGCGGACACCTTCGAGCGGTACTGGTCGCTCGCCGATCCCGTCACCCGGTGGACCAACGCCATGCTGCAACCGCCGCCGGAACACGTGATGAACCTCTTCGGGGCCGCCCAGGAGAACGAGGCCATTCGCAACCGCTTCGTCAACGGCTTCGACAACCCCGCCGACTTCGACAACTGGTTCCTCGATCCCGTGGGGGCCGAGGAATACCTCACGCAGGTGAACTGACCGAGCATCGACCGACCGGGTAGTGGTGGCCCGGCGAACAGGGCTGTGCCGGTTCTCGGCGAAACTGCGCGCCCTGCGCCCGGGGAGTGGGGTTGAATTTTCGGGAAAACTTCAACCCCCCACAGGTCAACCGGACATCGCGTGACTAGCCGGGGCCGGGAGCGGGACCCTTGCCCCCGCTCCCGCCGGGGCCCCGCCGTCGCAGGTAACGCTCGAAATCCGCCGCGATGGCGTCCCCGCTCGTTTCGGTGAGCGTGTTCTCGGCGTCGCCGCGTTCCTCCAGCGCCCGCACGTAGTTACGGACGTCCTCGTCCTCTTCCGCCATCTCGCTGACGGTGTTCTCCCACTCCTCGGCCTGTTCGGGCAGGTTGCTCAGCGGCACCTCCATGTCGAGTGTTTCCTCGACCCGGTGCAGCAGTGCCAGGGTGGCCTTGGGCGACGGTGGCTGTGACACGTAGTGCGGGACGGCCGCCCAGAACGAGATCGCGGGAATCCCGGCTTGCACGCACGCGTCCTGGAAGATGCCCACAATCCCGGTCGGGCCCTCGTATCGGGATCGTTCCAGTCCGAAGCGCTCCGCCGACTCGGCGTCATAGGCGCTGCCGGTGACGGGAACCGGGCGGGTGTGCGGAGCGTCGGCCAGCAGGGCGCCGAGCGTGACGACGGTGTGCGCGCCTGCGCGCTCGATCAGCGAGAGCAACTCCGAGCAGAACGCGCGCCAGCGCATGTTCGGCTCGATTCCGTGCACCAGGACGACATCGTGGTCCGACCCGGGCGGCCTGCACACCGACAACCGCGTGGTCGGCCACGTCACCTGGCGAGTGACACCCTCCACCAGGCGCACTGTCGGGCGGGACACCTGGAAGTCGTAATACGGGTCCGGATCGATCTCGGTCCAGGAGGTCGCGTCCCAGGTGAGCTGGAGGTGCTCGACCGCAGTGCTGGCCGCGTCGCCGGCGTCGTTCCAGCCCTCGAAAGCCAGGATGACGGTCGGCTCGTTGAGCCTGGACAGGTCTGGCTCACTCACGTCAGTCCTCCGTAGCCAACGAAACGGGATGACTGCGTCGTTGGTGCACGTCCATGGTCCCAGTTCTCGACGCCCGCCACCATGAGCGGGCCGGTCGGCTCGGTCGGCTCCACGGACGAATGTTCGGCAGGGCGCGAGTCACGATCGGTCACCGCGTCAGCGTACGTCGCCGGGGAGATCGACGTCCCCGGTGGCCGTCAGCCGGGATGTCACGAGGACTCGTGGTGGTGGCCACACGGCCGCCTACGAGGCGCGGGGTGCTCGTAGGCTGGGCGGCATGCATGGTGCAGGTGCGTCCTCGTCGAGTCATCGTCATATGAGTCATCGTCATGTTTGAGCCGCACGCGGCTGCCCCCGGCGGAGCGGGGCGGGAATCCGCCGAACTCGGCGCCGTGTTGTTCGACATGGACGGAACGCTGGTCGAATCCGAACAGCTCTGGACGCTGTCGCTGAACGATTATGCGACCCACCGCGGTGGTGCGCTCAGTGCTGCCACCCGTGAGCTGCTGGTCGGTTCGAACATGCACCGCTCCATGGAGCTGTTGCTGACCGACCTCGGGTTACCCGCGGAAGCCGCGGATGTCGCCGTGGCCGCGGAGTGGGTCGAGCGGCGCACCGCCGAACTGTTCCGGCAGGGGCTGTCCTGGCGTCCCGGAGCGCACCGGCTGCTGCACGGCGTTCGCGCCCGCGGAATCCCCACGGCACTGGTCACCTCCACTTTCCGCTCACTGACCGAGATCGCCATGGGAACCCTCGGCCGGGACACGTTCGCGGTCACGGTGTGCGGCGACGAGGTCGGTGGCCGCAACAAACCGGACCCGGAACCGTACCTGCAAGCATGCCGAACGCTCGGTGTCGACCCGGCCCGATGCGTGGCGCTCGAGGACTCGCCGACCGGGGTGGCTGCCGCGGTTTCCGCGGGCTGTACGGTCATCGGCGTGCCGTGCGAGGTGCCCCTGGAGCCGGGGGAGGGGCGATTCCTGTACGACTCCCTGGAGGCACTCGACGCCGACTCGCTCGCCGAGCTGCTCGCCGCACCCCGCCCACCCTCGGTGCCCTGGGGCACGGGATGCAAGGATCGTGCATCGTGAAGACCTTCGACGAGCTGTTCACCGAACTGCAGGAGCGAGCCCGGTCCCGGCCCGAAGGGTCGTCGACGGTATCCGCACTCGATGCGGGGATCCATGCTCAGGGCAAGAAGGTCCTCGAAGAGGCGGGTGAGGTGTGGATCGCCGCCGAGTACGAATCCGACGAGCAGTTGGCCGAGGAAGCCTCACAACTCCTCTATCGCCTCCAGGTCATCCTGCTGGCGCGCGGGCTCTCCCCGCACGATGTCTACCGTTACCTGTGAACCCGTTCGCCCTGCGAGAGGAGAACAAGTCCCATGCTGCGTGTGGCAGTGCCCAACAAGGGCACGTTGGCCGGTGCCGCCTCCGAGATGCTCGCGGAAGCCGGTTACCGGCAGCGCCATGAGCAGCGGGACCTGACCGTGCTCGACAGCACCAACGATGTGGAGTTCTTCTTCCTGCGCCCGAAGGACATCTCGATCTACGTCGGCTCCGGCGAGCTCGATCTCGGGATCACCGGCCGTGACCTGGCGCTGGACTCGGGAGCACCGGTAACCGAGCGGCTCTCCCTCGGTTTCGGTGGTTCGACCTTCCGCTATGCGGCGCCGAACGACCGGGAGTGGACCGTCGAGGCGCTGGCGGGCAAGCGGATCGCCACGTCCTATCCACGGCTGGTGGCCGATGACCTCGCCCGATACGGGGTGCAAGCCGAGGTGATCCGGCTCGACGGTGCGGTCGAGATCTCGATCCAGCTGGGTGTGGCCGATGCGATCGCCGATGTGGTCGGTTCCGGTCGCACGCTGCGCCAGCACGGCTTGATCGCCTTCGGTGATTCGATCTGCACCTCCGAGGCCGTGGTGGTCGAACGCGCCGGTTCGGACGACGACGTCACCCGGGACGGGCAGGACGGGAACGGGCAGGACGGAGACGAGCAGGACGAGCAGGCCAAGGCCCAACTGGTCGCGCGTCTGCAGGGGGTCGTGTTCGCCCAGCAGTACGTGATGCTGGACTACAACTGCCCCCGTGAACTGCTCGACGAGGCGATGCGGATGACTCCCGGTCTGGAGTCGCCGACGATGGCTCCGTTGGCCGACGAACGCTGGGTGGCCGTGCGTGCGATGGTCTCCCGCAAGGCCGCGCCTGCGATCATGGACAGGCTTGCGGCGTTCGGGGCGAAGGCGATCCTGTCCTCCGATATCCGCGCCTGCCGCCTCTGACCGACTTGTCCGTCAAGCGCCGCCGTGCCGGAGTGGTCGGGATCTCGGGGACACCGAGCGGTCTCGGCCCGGTCGTTTTTCGCGAACAGGACATATCCGGCCACGGCCGCGAGGTCGGCGCAGGCAGGGTGATCGAATCGTGATCGGAGTCGGCCTGTTTCGCCGCTGAACGGCGCATAATGGGCACGAATACGATCTTGAAGGCTGATCGGGGGAAGCATGCGTGTCGTAGAGCCGGGATCGTCGCCGCCCCGGTGGGAGTTGTACGCGGGGATGCCCTGCTGGATCGAACTGGTCACGACCGATCCCGACCGTGCGTGCGAGTTCTATGCGGGCCTGTTCGGCTGGACCTACGAGGTTCACCGTGATCACCGGGCCGGTGATCACGTCATCGCCTTCCGCGAGGGATTCCCGGTCGCGAGTATCCGCACGGCTGCGCACGGGCCGAGCGAGTGGCGTCTGTTCCTCGCCACCGCCGACGCCGCCACAGCCGTGGAGCAGGCCGAGCAGCACGGTGCCTCGGTCACGGTGCCGAGCAAGCACGTGGCCGGAGTCGGGACCAAGGTCGTGCTCAACGGGCCGTCCGAGGCCGACTTCGGACTCCTCCAGCCCGAGGCGTCCTGGCAGTTCGACGTGGGGCTGCCGGGCACCCTCATGTGGGCGGAACTGGTGACCATCAAGGCGCAGACCGCGGACCTGTTCTTCCACGGCTTGTTCGGCTACACCGCCGAACAGTTCGGCACCGAGCACAAGTCGGACTACTCCGTGTGGTACCTCGGCGACGAGTCGGTGCTGGCCAGGGTCAGCATGGTTCGGGACCACATCACCACGGGTACCCGGCCGCACTGGTTGCTGTACCTGGGTGCGGACCCGTACCTCGGTACCGAGGAGGTGGTCCGCCAAGCCATCGGTCTCGAGGGCCGGGTCCGGGTCGATCCGTACGACTCCCAGCTCGGCCGTGTCGCC
Organism: Haloactinomyces albus; assembly: GCF_031458135.1. Classification (NCBI taxonomy): domain Bacteria; kingdom Bacillati; phylum Actinomycetota; class Actinomycetes; order Actinopolysporales; family Actinopolysporaceae; genus Haloactinomyces; species Haloactinomyces albus. Next base: position 3,777,874 of record NZ_JAVDXW010000001.1, read on the forward strand.
GTGCTCCGTGACCCGACCGGAGCCAGGTTCGCGGTCGTGGACCAGACCCAGGCGCCCGGTGACTACGGCAGTGCGGCCAATTACGACCCTTACGGGGATTGAGGCCGCAGGGCCTGTCCGGCTGATCCTGCCTCTGGGTGGGGGTGGTCAATTTCTCGAGAAATTGACCACCCCCACCGCACCTGATCCACCAGACGGGACCTCGGGCGCTGTGTGAGGTTTCGTGCGGCGTTGCCGACCTCCGCCAATGCCCGGGCCGAAGTTTTCCCGGAAACCGCTACTTCGGGGCGAGGAGCAGGGACTGCGCCGAACGCCCCACCGGGCCCGTCGTGTCGTGCAGGGCACTGTGCGCGAGCCCGGCCCCGTCCGGGCCGAGAGCCATCCGTGCGTCCAGCCCGATCCACTCACCTCGCGGCTCGCGGGAGAGATGCACCGTCAGGTCGGTGTTGGCGAACACCCATTCGTGGAAGGGGAGCCTGCTGGAAACACCGCTCGAGCAGTCGGCGACGGCGAACAGGCGTTGCAACGCCGTAGGCTCCTCACCGCCGAGCAACGGCATCTTCGGCCGTGCCCACACCCGTGCATGGCCGTTTCCGAGCATCGCCTCGTCGGCGATGCGCCATTCCAGCGCGCTCGCGTAGCCACCGGTCCAACCTTCGGGTATCGGCATCGGCGCCCAGTCCTCCGGTGGATCGAGGTGCTCGGTGTCGTCGGCCGCGACCGCCGCGGTGTCGGTCCGCACCATCCGCCACGCCCGTGCCGTGGCGGCGACACGATCACCTGCGGACAACTCGGCCACCGCGAGTTCGACGGAACGGCCCCGGCGGACAACCTCGGTGCGTATCCGCAGCTCATCCACCGGCACCGGCCCGAGGACATCCACGCTCACTCGACGGATCGGCATCTCCGCTCGGGGAGTGTTCCGCTCCAGCTCCCGAACCAGCAGTGCCGAGACCGGGCCGAGGTGCTGAGCCTTGTCCGACCAGGGGCCGACCGTGTGCTCGGTGGCGCGGTATCGGCCGCCGCCGAGCGGTTCGTAGAAGACTTTGCCGGAATCGGACACGTTCATGGCACTCCTCATGCTTCGACGGCGGGTCACCGAGCAGGGGCGATCGAGCGGGGTTATCGGGGCGGGGACGGGACACAGGCGGGCGAGGTTCAATCGGTGCGGTCCAGCATGCTCTCGGTGCCCGGGTCCGGTTCCGGCCACCCCGGATAGGGCGGGGGAGTTCCCCCGTGTGCGGGGCACAGCGGCTTGTGGTCGCAGTAGTTGCACAGCTTCGACGGGTTCGGGCGGAAATCGCCGGTGCGCCCTGCCCGCAGGATGGCCTGCCATATCGCATCCAGTGTGCGCTCGAATCGCCGTAGTTCGGCCTCGTCCGGCGTATAGGCCAGCGACTGCTTGTCGGCCAGGTACATCAGCAGCAGCCTGCGCGGCAGTTCACCGCGGGTTCGCCACAGCACCAGCGCGTAGAACTTCATCTGGAACAGGGCCTTGGCCTCGCCGACCTCGCGAGGAGCCGCTCCCGTCTTGTAGTCGACCAGTCGGATCTCGCCGGTGGGAGCGACGTCGACCCGATCGATGAATCCGCGTAGCAGGACACCGCTGTCGAGTTCGGTTTCGACCCTCAGCTCGCATGCCTCGGGCTCCAGGCGGCGGGGATCCTCCAGCTCGAAGTAGGACTCCAGCAGGGTGCTCGCCGACTCCAGCCAGCTCGCCAACTCGGGGTCATCGGGGCCGTCGAACAGCGCCTCCAGCTCCGGCTGCTGCGCGAGCAACTCCTCCCAAGCGGGGGAGACCAACTCCCTCGCGTGTGCCGGGTCGCGTTCGGAGACGGGGAGGGCGAACAATCGCTCGAGCGCCGAATGGACGACCGTCCCGCGCGCCTGAGCCCGCGTCGGTGCCTCCGGCAGCCGGTCCACGGCACGGAAGCGATACAGCAGCGGACACTGCTTGAAATCACTTGCCCGCGACGGCGACAGAGCCTGCCTGCGCCGGGCACTGCCGCTGGTCGTGTCTGTGGATGCCGTGTCGGTCATGGTTCCAGCACCCTAGAGGAACAGCTCCGAGAGCTCTCGGAGGTGGTTGCGCCGACCGCCGTCGGGATGGCGCCTTGGTGGGTTACGGACGGGCTGTGCAAGGCGTTCTACGCTGCCAGCATGTCCACCACGTCAGGCAACGGTCGAACCGGTTTACCCGAGGGAGGGTTGCTGCTCGGCCGTGTCGCGGGCGTTCCCGTGCTGCTGTCACCATCGTGGTGGCTGGGTGCCGCATTGATCGTCCTGCTCTACACTCCCATGGTCGGCCGGTTCCTGCCGCACACGGGAGTGTGGACCAGCGCCGTGATCGCCGCGACGTTCACCGTGCTCTTGGCTGCCTCGGTCCTGTTGCACGAGCTCGGGCACTGTCTCGTGGCACTGCGGCTCGGGCTGCCCGTGCGCCGCGTACGACTGTTCCTGCTGGGCGGGATTTCGGAAATTTCCCGGACCCCGCGGAAACCTCGGCAGGACGCGCTGATCGCCGGAGCCGGTCCGGTTGTTTCGCTGGTGCTCGCGGCCGTCACCGGCCTGGGCTGGCTGGCGCTGAATCCAGTGGGGGCGATCTGGCTGCTGGTGGCGCAAACATGTGTGGCCAACTTCGCGGTCGGTGTGTTCAACCTGCTGCCCGGTCTGCCACTCGACGGTGGTCGAATGCTCCGTGCGCTGACCTGGGCGATTACCGGGCGGCGGCATTCGGGCACGACCGCCGGTGTGGCCGGTGCCGCCGTGGTCGCGGCCGGACTGTCGGCCTGGGCCATCGCCGGTCTGCTCGGTGACGCGCGGGGGCAGTGGCTCCGGCTCGGTGTGTGCGTCCTGATGGCCTGGTTCGTGGTCGCCGGTGCCGGTGCCGAGTATGCCGCCGAACGACGTCGGCACTGGCCGGAAGGGTTGCAGCTGCGGGATCTGGTGCGTCCCGTTCTGCAGTTGCCCGCGGAAAGCCCGGTGCGCGATGCGTTGACGGCTGCGGCGGGTCGGGGAGTGGTGCTGGTGCGCGCGGACGGAGTCGCGGTCGGGCTGCTCGATCAGGGTGCCGCCGAGCGGCTGGTCGCCTGTGCCCCGCAGGAGCCCGCCGAACATGCCGCCGAACCGGTCACCCCGGAGAACATTCTGCTGGACAGTGAGTCCGCCGATGCGATCTTCGACCGGGTGCACAATGTCCTGGCTCGGCAGTTCCTCGTGGTGGACGACGAGGGGCGGCCCAGTGGTGTGCTCCGCCGTGAGGAACTGCGCAGCGCCACGGGTTCCGGATCGTAGGGGACGGTCGAGCCGCCGTCGGCGTGCCGGAACCTTCTGGGACGATGATGCGCTGTGCCCTCGTCGGTGGGCGAAAACTTTCGCAGGAGGTTCCGAACACGTGAGCACCGTCAGTGGTGAGTTCCGGCCGGGTGACCGGGTCCAGTTGACCGATCCGAAGGGGCGGCGCTACACGATCGTTCTCAGTTCCGGTGGTGAGTACCACACGCATCGTGGTGTGCTGCCGCATGACCGGATCATCGGGCTGCCGGAGGGTTCCGTGGTCACTTCGGCAGGGGGGACGTCCTTCCTCGCGGTGCGCCCGTTGTTGGCCGACTACGTGCTGTCGATGCCGCGAGGCGCACAGGTCATCTACCCGAAGGACGCCGCCCAGATCCTGATGTGGGGCGATATCCGGCCCGGCGCGCGCGTTCTCGAAGCGGGTGCGGGATCCGGGGCGCTGACCTGCTCACTGCTGCGCGCGGTCGGCGACGAGGGCAGCGTCACCTCCTGCGAGGTGCGGGCCGATCACGCCGAGCACGCCGAGCGCAACGTGGAACGGTTCTTCGGTGCGAAACCGGACAACTGGACCCTGCAGGTGGCCGACCTCAACGACTACGCGGGTGGACAGGTCGACCGGGTCGTGCTCGACATGCTCTCGCCCTGGGACGCGTTGGATACCGTGTACCGGAATCTGGTGCCGGGCGGGGTGCTGGTCGTCTATGTGGCCACGACGACGCAGTTGTCCCGGGTGACCGAGGCGCTGCGTGAGCAGCAGTCCTGGACCGAGCCGCAGTCCTGGGAGACGCTGCTGCGCCCTTGGCACTCCGTGGGCATGGCTGTGCGACCCGAACACCGAATGGTTGCCCACACTGCTTTTCTGCTGGTCACGCGCCGCCTCGCCGAGGGTGTCACGCCCCCGAAACCCCAGCGGCGTTCCGGCAAGGGCTGAGACGGCCGCGAGACCGAGAGCTGACCACCGGGTGCGGCCGGGCGGGCTCGCCGCCCGGCTCCGCTGTCAAGGCTGAATGTTCTGGTTCAGGTGGAACAGGTTGTCCGGGTCGTGGGTTCGTTTGACCTCGACCAGACGTTCGTAATTCTCCCCGTAGTTGGACTTGATCCGATCCTGGTCGTCGCCTGCCATGAAATTGATGTAGCCCCCTTCCCGGGAATGCGGGGCGGTGGCCGCGTAGTAGTCCCGGACCCACGAGATGTTCGCTTCGTTGTCGGCGGGATCGGGCCACATTCCGGCGATCACGGTCGCGAAGTTCGCGTCCCGGTAGGCGAAGGCCGTGGCCTTCGGTGAGACGCGGTGGCAGGCGCCGTTGATCGGGTAGATGTGCATCGTGGAGTTGAGTGCGGGCACCTTCGGTCCGTACCGCAGGTGGGCCTCGATCACCTCGTCGCTGAGCTCGGTGACGAAGTTGGCCTTCCAGTAGTGCTGCAGCCCCGGCGGTACCAGTGCATCGAAGGCGCTGTTGAGCTGGGGATACGGCATCGGACCGACGTGCTCGGCGACCACCGGTGCCACGTCGCGCAAGGGCTGGACGGCGTGCGGCCCCTCCTCGGGAGGACCCGACCAGCACGCCACGATCGCGACCAGCGGATCACCGTGGCGGTTCTGCGGGATGAACGGCAGCGGCGGTGCGATCTGGAATGCGGGAAATCCGCCGAGTTCCTCGGGCGCATTGGCGATGAAGTCACGGAAGAAGCGCAGAACGGTGTCGGCCTGGTCCAGATCGAAGAAGATCGGGCCACCGTAGATGTCCCGCACCGGTGCCAGCCGGAACTCGAACGAGGTCACCACCCCGAAGTTGCCCCCGCCGCCGCGCAGAGCCCAGAAGAGATCCTCGTTCTCCCGGTCGTCGGCGCGGAGCAACTGCCCGTCCGCGGTCACGACATCGGCGGAGACCAGATTGTCGCAGGACAGACCGAGGCCGCGAGCCAGATACCCGATGCCGCCGCCCAGGGTCAGACCACCGACGCCGGTCGTGGAGATGATGCCGCCGGTCGTGGCCAGCCCGAAGGGATGGGTGGCGGCATTGAAATCGCCCCAAGTGGCTCCTCCCTCGGCGCGTGCCGTCCGGCCACCGGGATCGACGCGCACGCCCCGCATCCCGGACAGGTCGAGAACGACACCGTCGTCGCAGGTCCCGAATCCGGGAACGCTGTGCCCGCCGCCACGGACGGCGAGGTCGAGCTGGTTCTCGCGCGCGAAGTCGACCGCGGCCATGGCGTCGCCTGCGTTGGCACATCGCACGACCGCGCGAGGAAATCGGTCGATCATGGCGTTGTGGACCGTGCGGGCCTCGTCGTAGCCCGGATCGATGGGACTGATGACGGCGCCGCGCACGCGCTCCCGCAAGTCTTCGATCGTGGTTGTGGTCATGGCTGTTCGTCCCTGTGGTGGGTTGTCCCTGTGCTGGTCGGGTCTCGCTCGACTCGATGTCGCCGTACGCGTGATTCCGCGGGCGTTGCCGTCGCGGTGTCACCCGAGCAGAATGCAACCCACTCTTCTCCCCGGTCAGGGACCGATGTTCCACTCCTCGGTGCGCTGCCGAGTGGTCCATCCCCTTGCGAGCTCCTTGGTGTCGCTCGTCGTCGGGCGGTATCGGCCGATCGCCCCGAAGGACTCGAGGCGATCCCGGCGCTTGCGAGGCCGTTACAGAGGGCCGTTCCCGGAAGACCCGCACATCTTCCACTGGCCGTCTTCGACGACCATGTTGAACGTGGTGTTCATGGACTGGCTCTGGTTGATGGACTGTCCCATGTATTCCAAGTCGAAAGTCATTTCCCCCTTCATCGTGGCCGTGGCCGTGCTGTCGCCGTGATCGGTCACCTTCCCCAGTCTGAAATCGAACTTCATGCTGTCGAGGGCCATCTCGGCGAGTGCGGGGGGCATTCCCTGCTCCGCCGCCATGGTTTCTGCCAGGTTTCCCTGCGAGATCTTCTTGAAGTCCTCCTGTTTTTGGACTTTCTCGCAGACCACGCTCGGGAGTTTGGAGAATTCTTTGTTCTCGAAGTGGTTGACGAACTCCTGAGCCACGGGGCGGGGACTGCCGGGGCCACCGGTGAAGACGAGGGCGAGAGTGACGATCAGACCGATGACGACGACACCACCGCCGACGCCGATGCCGATGAAAAGCCCCTTCTTGCTCTTCTTCGGTGGTTGCCCGCCGAAGCCGGGTTGTTGACCCCATCCCGGCTGGGACTGCCCGTCCCAGCCGGGATGGGGGGAGGTTTGCGGATATTGACCGCCCGGCTGCCGGCCCCAGGTGGGTTGCTGTTGCGGTCCGCTCGGTGGGTACTGCTGCCCTCCCGGCTGTTGCCCGTAGCCGCCGTAGCCCGGCTGCTGGGGTCCGCTCGGTGGGTACTGTCCGCCGGGTTGCTGCCCCCAGCCCGGCTGCTGGCCGTAGGGGTTGCCCTGGCCGGGCTGCTGCGGTGGATAGGTCACGAGAGGTTTCCTCCTGATCGTCGTCCATGAGCACAGGCAGGGAGCGGCCTCGCCGCCGTGTTTCCGGAAGTGCTTCACGGATCTGCTGTCTGCTGTTTTCCGATCGACCGTGCATTTTGCCGTCCGGCCGGTGGATCGGGACGTACTGCTCGCAGCGCGGGTTTCACACCTGCGTCGCGTCCGGATGCACGAGAGCCGATCGCCACATCACATCTGATCGAGCTGTGCCTCCAGGCCGAGACCTTCGCAAACCTTCCAGTCACCGTTTTCCCGGATGAGCTCGAGACGGAAGGTGAGCGGCTTGTTCTCCTCGGGGTGTGTCAGCTTGAGCGTGAAGTCCCGTGTCTCTCCTGCGGAATCGACCCGGACCGCGGACACTCCGATCCTTCTCAACATTTGGGCGTCGTCCTGATCCAGGCCGTAGGTGAACATGCCGCTGATGAGCTCGTCTCTTTTGTCGAGGGTCTTCCAGCTCTTCTTGCACGTGACCGCTTTGAGGTCGTCGAGCGGAGGTGGTGACAACGGCTGCCGGAACTGCTGCTGGATGCGGTCGGCGAATGTGCTCGCAGTCGCTTCGGCGCCACGGCCTCCGGCGACCGCGAAGTAGATTCCGGTGCCGGCACCGGCGAGGAGCACCACGGCACCGATGACTACCCCGATGAGGAGGCCCGCTCTGTTTTTCTTCGGGGGTTGGGCGAAACCCCCCGGACCCGGTTGCCCGCCGAATCCCGGTTGTTGACCCCAGCCCGGTTGGGATTGGGGCGCGCTCTGCGGGAACCGGCCGCCCGGTTGTTGCCCGTAGCCCGGTTGTTGCCCGTAGCCGGGTGGAGGGCCGTATCCGGGTTGGCCCCAGCCGCCCTGACCGGGTTGTTGCGGTCCGGGCTGCTGCGGTGGATGGGTCACGAGGTCTCCTCCTGAATCGTTGTCCGCATGCGCAGGCGGACCCCGGCTCGTCGCCGTGCTCCTGGGGCCGCTTCCCGTGCCTGCTGCCTGCCCTCGGCTGCGGATTTTCACTCGATCGTGTATTGGGACGTGCCATCCGCTGAGCAGGTTCCCCACCCGCTCCGCTTCGGCGGCACGGCGGCTCAGTAGATCAGAAACCGGTGTCGCGGTGGGCGGAATCGGAGCGATTCGTGCCTGCGGGATCCGGGGCGCCTGCCTGCGGTTGCGGGCGAAGGCGGCCCGAGACGGGTCGCGATCGGTGTGGCCGCCGCGGGAGAAGTGTGGGCGAGTTCACTTCTTACGGCTCCGTCGGCTTCCGCCGGAAGAGTTCCAGATAATGGGAAAGGGTGAGCTCGGTGGCCATGAAAAAAAGAACACCCGAATGCCGATGTGTCTACGCGCAGTAAGTGAGATACGGGGCTTTCGGTCTCGTGGAACCGGTGTCGAACTGTGTCGTATACCGTATGTGCATATCGAACGGAGCAACGGCGAAACACAACGTGTCCACGTTGTGGTCGACATTGAACTCGGCTCGACGCTTTCCGTAGGTATTTGCGAACTTCTGTGGCAGTCTGGTCTGTCCGGTGCACTTACGACGCCGCGATCGTGGGTGCTCGCCGGTACCGTGGTGGTACGAGCACGGGAGGAGGGTGCCGACATGCAGCACGACCGTCCCGGTAGCCGGCCTGAAGAGGGCGGGCAACAGAGCGGTGGCAGCAGTGCCGAGCTCAACAGCCAGATTCGGGAGCTCGAAGACGAGGTGACCTCGCTTCGCAGCAAGCTCAGCGAATCTCCTCAACAGGTCAGGTTGCTGGAAAAGCGGCTGGCCGAGGCATCCGAGAGAGTGAGTCAGCTCACTGAACGGAACGCCAAACTCACCGAGACCCTGAAAGAAGCGCGGAGTCAACTGACGGCTCTGCGCGAGGAAGTCGACCGGCTCGCCCAGCCCCCGAGCGGGTACGGGGTGTTCCTGAGCCGCTACGAAGACGGCACGGTTGATGTATTCACATCCGGCCGAAAGATGCGGGTCGCCGTATCACCGAACGTGGAAACCGAGAACCTCCAGCTCGGTCAGACAGTGCGCCTCAACGAGGCGTTGACCGTGGTGGAAGAAGGTTCCTTCGAACGGGTGGGCGAGGTCTGCACGTTCCGAGAGCTGCTACCGAGCAGTGAACCGGAGCAGCCGGCTCGGGCACTGATCGCAGGCCACTCCGACGAGGAACGCGTGGTCTGGCTGACCGCGCCGATGGTCGACGCCGGGCTGAAGTCGGGCGACTCCGTGTTGGTCGACAGCAAGGCGGGGTACGCCTACGACACCGTTCCCAAGGCCGAGGTCGAGGATCTCACGCTGGAAGAGGTTCCCGACGTCGACTACCACAGCATCGGTGGTCTGGGGAGTCAGATCGAGGAGATCCGGGACGCGGTGGAACTGCCGTTCCTGCACTCCGATCTGTACGTGCAGTACCAGTTGCGGCCGCCCAAGGGTGTGTTGCTCTACGGGCCTCCCGGGTGCGGTAAGACGCTCATCGCCAAGGCGGTGGCCAACTCGTTGGCCAAGAAGGTCGCCGCGTCCCGGGGTGATGAGGATGGTCAGGCGAAGTCGTACTTCCTGAACATCAAGGGTCCCGAACTGCTCAACAAGTTCGTGGGCGAGACCGAGCGCCATATCCGGTTGATCTTCCAGCGAGCCAGGGAGAAGGCCTCCGAAGGCACACCGGTGATCGTGTTCTTCGACGAGATGGACTCGATCTTCCGGACCCGCGGCAGCGGTGTGTCCTCGGACGTGGAGACGACGATCGTGCCTCAGCTGCTCAGCGAGATCGATGGTGTCGAGGGGTTGGAAAACGTCATCGTCATCGGTGCCTCCAACCGTGAGGACATGATCGATCCCGCGATCCTGCGACCGGGCAGGCTCGACGTGAAGATCAAGATCGAGCGTCCGGACGCGGAGTCGGCCAAGGACATCTTCTCGAAGTACCTCACCAAGGATCTGCCGATCAACGAGGAGGACCTGCGGGAGTTCGGCGGCGACCAGGCCACGACCATGGATGCGATGATCCAGACCACGGTCGAGCGGATGTACGCCGAGACCGACGAGAACCGGTTCCTGGAGGTCACCTACGCCAACGGAGACAAGGAGATCCTGTACTTCAAGGACTTCAACTCCGGTGCGATGATCGAGAACATCGTGGACCGGGCGAAGAAGGCCGCGATCAAGTCGGTGCTCGACACCGGTCAGCCGGGACTGCGGGTGCAGAACCTGCATGATGCGATCATCGACGAGTTCTCCGAGAACGAGGACCTGCCCAACACCACCAACCCGGATGACTGGGCACGGATCTCCGGTAAGAAGGGTGAGCGGATCGTGTACATCCGGACGCTGGTCAGCGGTAAGAACCAGGAGTCCGGCCGAGCGATCGACACGGCCACCAACACCGGTCAGTACCTGTAACGGTCGCCGGAAGGTGCTGACAGCACGAACGGCGGGGCGTCATTTCCGGCAGTGCCATCCTCCGGAGACGGCGCCCCGCCGTCATGTCGCCCCGCCGTCATGTCGACTGTCGGTGACAGCGCCCGGCGGTTACGTTGCCATCGATGGGTGATGCAGCACAGGTGACGCCGGAACGCATCGGGCCGGAACGCATCGGAGTGGGATTGGCCGCGCTGGGGCGGCCCGCTTATATCAACCTGGGGCGCACCGGCGTACTGCCCGGTGATCGGACCGTGCATGCGATGCGCGAGCGCACGGGCGCGGTTCTGGACGCCGCCTATGCGCGCGGGGTGCGCTGGGTCGACACGGCTCGTTCCTACGGCAGCGCCGAACAGTTCCTCTCCGAGTGGTTGCAGCAGCGTGGCCACGAGGACGTGACCGTGTCCAGCAAATGGGGTTATGCCTACGTGGCCGAGTGGCGGGTCGAAACCGAAGTCCACGAGATCAAGGAACATTCCGTCGACCGCCTGCGCATGCAGTGGCCCGCATCCCGGGAACTGCTCGGCGAGCATGTGAAGCTGTATCAGGTGCACTCGCTGACCAGCGACAGCCCACTTCTCGACGACGTCGAGTTGCAGCACGAACTGGCACGGTTGCGCGATTCCGGAGTGCGTCTCGGAGTGTCCACGAGCGGGGCCGCACAGGCCGAGGCGATCGAGTGCGCCCGGGCACTGCGGGTCGGCGGCGAGCAACTGTTCAGTGCCGTGCAGTCGACCTGGAACACCTTGGAACCGTCGGTGGGTCCCGCGTTGCAGCGGGTCCACGATGCCGGTTGGCACGTGCTCGTCAAGGAAACCCTGGCCAATGGTCGTCTCGCGGTGCAGCCCCCGGCCGGGCTGGCCCGGGTCGCACAGCGCCACGGTGTCACTCCGGACACGGTCGCACTCGCCCACGTCCTGGCGCAGCCGTGGGCGGACACGGTACTCATCGGCCCTGCAGGCGTCGAACAGCTCGAGAGCAATCTCGAGGCCTGCTCGGTGCGACTCGACGAGGACGACATCGAGGAGCTCGCGGCACTGGCCGGTGACCCGGCGACGTACTGGGGTGAACGCGCGACTCTGCCCTGGCACTAGAAGAACAGCGCTCGGGTTCACCGGGTGGTTGCTTCGGTCCTTCGATCGCTGTCACGACGCCAGCCACTCTTCGAAGAACTGACGTCCGTCGGGCACGAACGGCCACGACGGGTCGTCGAGCAGAGCGCGCAGTTCGGTGACGGGAATCCACCGGCCGTCGGCGACCTCCTCCGGCTGGTGGATGATCGGGCCGTCCCAGAAGATCTCGTAGAGGAACGCGTGAAACCGCACGGTATCCCGTCGATGACTGGTGCGGAACAGGAAGCGCGGAGCCGCGTCGATGCCGAGTTCCTCCGCGAGCTCGCGGTGCGCGGCCGCATCCGGTGCCTCGCCTGCCAGCACGACACCTCCGGCCCAGCAGTCGTGCAGACCGGGATGGACGTCCTTGGTGTCGGTGCGCCGGTGCACGTACACCGAGTGCCCGTCGAGCGAGCGCACGAGGACCGACGTAGCGGCATGCCAGAGGCCCTCGCGGCGCATTCGTGAGCGTGTGGCGCTGCCGACCGTGCGGCCGAGCGAGTCGTGGATCGCCACACGTTCCTCCTGCACGCTCACACGATGGATTCTCGCACCCGTCTCGTCCACTCGCTGCGTCTCGCCGGACCGGCGCCGGTCTTGCGGCGTATTTCGACCACGGTGCTCGACCGTGTCGACCCTGCCCCGGCACTGAGGGCGGTCGGAACACGTAGGCTGAACGGTATGCGGCGGATCATGGGAACCGAGGTGGAGTACGGGATCGTCGTACCGGGCGATTCGACGGCGAACCCGGTGCTGACCTCCACCCACATCGTGCTCGCTTATGCGGCGGCTGCGGACATTCCCCGGGCACGTCGTGCCCGATGGGATTACGAGGTCGAATCGCCCCTGCGCGATGCACGCGGCTTCGACCTGGGAGCATCCTCCAACCAGACCAACGGTTCGGAGGGCGATGACCTCGGGGCAGCCAACGTCATCCTGACCAACGGCGCACGGCTTTATGTCGACCATGCTCATCCCGAGTACTCGGCGCCCGAGGTGACGAACCCGCGGGATGCCGTGGTCTGGGACAAGGCCGGTGAGCGGGTCATGGAGGAGGCCGCCTTCCGGGCGGCCAGTGTGCCCGGAACGGCACCGATGCAGCTGTACAAGAACAATGTCGACGGCAAGGGCGCCAGCTACGGCACTCACGAGAACTACCTCTGCGCACGCGACACGCCGTTCACGGCGGTGATTTCCGGCTTGACGCCGTTCTTCGCCTCACGGCAGGTCGTCTGCGGCTCCGGCCGGGTCGGGATCGGCCAGGCCGGGGAGAAGCCGGGGTTCCAGCTGTCCCAGCGCTCCGACTACATCGAGGTCGAGGTCGGCCTCGAAACCACGCTCAAGCGCGGCATCATCAACACCCGGGACGAGCCACACGCCGATGCCGACAAGTACCGCAGGCTGCACGTCATCGTCGGTGACGCCAATCTGGCCGAGACCTCCACGTACCTGAAGGTGGGGACCACGGCGCTGATACTCGACATGATCGAGGCCGGGCAGCGTTTCGATGACCTGAAACTCGCCGACCCGGTACAGGCCGTGCATGCGCTCAGCCATGACCCGACATTGCGGCAGACCGTCGAGCTTGCCGACGGTCGTCGTTTCACCGGACTCGACCTGCAGCGTGCCTACCATGAGCGTGCTGCCCGGCATGTCGAGCAGCACGGTGGTGAAGCGATGGCCCGGGACGTACTCGACACCTGGGGCGAGGTGCTCGATCTGCTCGGCGGTGATCCGATGGACTGCGCGGACCGGTTGGACTGGCCCGCCAAGCTGCAGTTGCTGGAGAGCTACCGCAGCAGGGACAGCCTGGGCTGGGCCTCACCCCGGTTGCACATGATCGACCTGCAGTACTCCGATGTCCGGATGGGCAAGGGCCTGTACAACCGGCTGGTCGCACGGGGTTCGATGCGGCGGTTGGTCAGTGAGGAGGAGGTGCGTGCTGCGGTGACCGAGCCGCCGGAGGACACCCGGGCCTACTTCCGTGGCCGGTGCCTGGAACGCTATCCGTCCGCCGTGGCCGCCGCCTCGTGGGACTCGGTCATCTTCGATCTCGGCCGGGACTCGTTGGTGCGGATCCCGACGCTGGAGCCCCTGCGGGGCACGCGGGCCCACGTGGGCGAGCTGCTGGAGTCCGCCACGAGTGCCGAGGAACTGGTCGACTCGCTCACCGGTGGATGAGCGTGGGCTGCGGCGCGTTCCATCACCTGAAAAGATCACAGAGATATCCGTTCGGATGTGGGCGAATGTAGGATTCGCTAGGTAGTGTTCACGGCAGGAAGTCCCTCGTCCCGAGGTGCCGGTTTCAGCGATCGGCGGCTGTGGGATGCGAGAGGGGCATCCGCGAGGACAACCACCGGGAGGGCGAGATGTCCCAGGAAAAGACTCAGCGGCACGGTGACGGCGACGGCGGCGACGACGAAGCCACGGGTGCGGAAGCTGCCGGTCAGGAACGCCGCGAGAAGCTCGGTGAAGACGTGGACACCATCCTGGACGAGATCGACGATGTCCTGGAGGAAAACGCCGAGGACTTCGTTCGCGCCTACGTTCAGAAGGGCGGTCAGTAGTCAGTGTGTGCGGCGCCGGTCGGTCCCTGCGGGCCGACCGGCGCGCGTGTGCCCGGCAGCCGTGTGTGTCCGGCACAGAAATCCCGTCAATCGGTTCTCCGTCACCACTCACCACCCGAGAAGGTGTTCCCGTGACGGTGCTGCACCAGTTACTTCGAGCAGGAGACGATGTCGCTGATGGAACCCAGCTCGACTCGGAACTTTCCGGGCCAGGCCCTGCCGCCCGCCTACCTCACTCCGGGATCCTCGTCATTCACGGATTTCCTTCGCAGCGCGGCTCCTGAACTGATGCCCGGGCATCCCGAGAACGACACCGGCCAGGTCGATGCGCCGCACGGCACGACCATCGTCGCCCTGACGTTCCGGGGTGGAGTGCTGCTGGCAGGTGATCGGCGGGCCACGATGGGCAACCTGATCGCGCAGCGCGACATGGAGAAGCTCTACGTCACCGACGCCTACTCCGCAGTGGGCATCGCGGGCACTGCGGGGATCGCCATGGAGATGGTGCGCCTGTACTCCATCGAGCTCGAACATTACGAAAAGCTCGAAGGCGTGCCGCTGTCGCTGGACGGTAAGACGAACAAGCTCGCCACGATGCTGCGCGGGAACCTGCAGAGCGCGATCGCCGGGCTGGCGGTACTGCCGCTGTTCGCCGGGTACGACGTCGACGCGCAGGATCCCGAGCGGGCGGGCCGGATCGTCACCTATGACATCACCGGTGGGCGCTACAACGAGACCGCCGGGTACCACGCGGTCGGTTCCGGGTCGGTGTTCGCCAAGTCGGCGCTGAAGAAGCGGCACGATCCCGACGCCGACCTCGACTCGGCGATTCGCAACGCCGTGGAGTCCCTCTACGACGCCGCCGACGACGATACGGCCACGGGTGGCCCCGACCTGTCCCGGCAGATCTACCCCTCGGTGGTCACGATCACCGGGCCCGAGGGGGCGGTTCGCCTGCCGGAGGACCAGACGGCCGCGGTCGCCGAGGAAGTCGTCAGCCGCCGCCGGGAAATCCCCGGAGGCTGAATCTTTTCCCACCCCGCCGGGGTGGGACTCAGCCTCGCCCGGACCAGGATCAGACCGTCAGCTACCCACCAGGCCAGCGCCGATTCGAGCCAGGGAGTCCACAGCCGTGACGATGCCGTTCTACACCTCGCCCGAGCAGTTGATGCGGGAGCGTTCCGAGCTCGCCCGGAAGGGCATCGCTCGGGGACGCAGCGTGGTGGTACTCAAGTACGCCGGTGGCGTGCTGTTCGTGGCCGAAAACCCCTCGACCACTCTGCACAAGATTTCCGAGATCTACGATCGGATCGGCTTCGCCGCGGTGGGCCGCTACAGCGAGTTCGAGAACATGCGGATGGCAGGGATCCGCATGGCCGATGTGAAGGGGTACTCCTACGACCGCCGGGATGTCACCGGCAGGGCTCTGGCCAACGCCTACGCACAGACGCTCGGTGCCATCTTCACCGAGCAGGTCAAGCCGTTCGAGGTGGAGATCTGCGTGGGCGAGGTGGGGGAGACGGCCGAGTCCGACCAGCTCTACCGCCTGACCTACGACGGCTCGATCGTGGACGAGCCGCAGTACGTGGTGATGGGTGGCCAGGCGGAGACGATCACCACGACATTGAAGGAATCCTTCACCGACGGTCTCGATCTCGGGGACGCGGTCCGAACCGCCGTGCACGCCCTGTCCTCGGGCGGCGAGGGATCGCGTGACCTGGATGTCGATCAGCTCGAGGTGGCGATCCTGGAACGATCCAGGCCACATCGCACTTTCCGCCGGCTCTCCGGTGCGGCACTGCGGAGTCTGCTGCCCAGCTCCGGTGATGGTGAGGCGAGCAACGACACGGGCTCGTCTTCCGGTGCCGACGGTTCCTAGACGAACAGTTCCCGATCAGCACGACAGTGGTCGGTCCTGATTCTTTTTCGTGGGGATTCGACAGGAGCGGGGAAGCGCTGCGTACACCCTTAGCGTGCCTGTACGCTGCTAAAACAGGTTCGATTGAGGACCGGGGGACGGGGCTGACTACTGCGTGCAAGCAATTCGGTGCTCATCGACAGCGAGCGGACCCCGAACGGCGGACCGCTGAGTGCGGCCAAGACGCTTAGTGTGGTGGTATGCAGCGGAGGATCTTCGGCATCGAAACCGAGTTCGGAGTCACCTGTACCTTCCACGGGCAGCGCAGGCTCTCTCCGGACGAGGTGGCCAGATACCTGTTCCGGCGGGTCGTGTCATGGGGACGTTCCTCGAACGTGTTCCTGCGCAACGGGGCCCGGCTCTATCTCGACGTGGGTTCGCACCCCGAGTACGCCACTGCGGAGTGCGACGACCTCACCCAGCTCGTCACCCATGACAAGGCCGGTGAACGGATCCTGGAGGATCTGCTCATCGATGCCGAACGTCGGTTGGCCGACGAAGGCATCGGCGGTGACATCTTCCTGTTCAAGAACAACACCGACTCCGCGGGCAACTCCTATGGTTGCCATGAGAACTATCTCGTCGGGCGTTCGGGGGAGTTCTCCCGCATCGCCGACGTGCTGTTGCCGTTCCTGGTGACCCGCCAGCTCATCTGCGGTGCGGGCAAGGTTCTGCAGACTCCGCGTGGAGCCGTGTACTGCCTGTCCCAGCGTGCCGAGCACATTTGGGAAGGGGTCTCCAGCGCGACGACTCGCTCCCGCCCGATCATCAACACCCGCGACGAACCGCATGCCGACGCCGAGCGGTATCGCAGGCTGCACGTGATAGTCGGCGACTCGAACATGTCCGAGGTGACCACCCTGCTCAAGGTCGGCACCGCACATCTGGTGCTGGAGATGATCGAACAGGGCGTCCAGTTCCGGGATTTCAGTCTCGACAACCCGATCCGGGCGATCCGCGAAATCAGCCACGACATGACCGGCCGCCGCCCCGTGCGGCTGGCAGGTGGGCGCGAGGCCTCGGCACTGGACATCCAGCGCGAGTACTACGGGCGCGCGGTCGAGTACGTGGCCCAGCGTGGTTCGGATCCGATGACCGACCGCATCATGGACCTGTGGGGACGTGCGCTGGATGCCGTGGAGACGCAGGACTATTCACTGATCGATCGGGAAGTGGACTGGGCGATCAAGTACCGGCTCCTGGAGCGCTACCGCAACAAGCAGGGGCTGGAGCTGTCCAGTCCCCGCATCGCGCAACTGGACCTGAGCTACCACGATCTGCGGCGCGGTCGCGGGCTGTTCGACATGCTCCAGCGCAAGGACCTGGTGGACCGTGTCACCGAGGACGGCGAGATCGAGGCGGCCAAGGACACTCCGCCGCAGAGCACCCGAGCGAAGCTGCGTGGCGACTTCATCGCCGCCGCGCAGTCGGCAGGACGGGACTTCACGGTCGACTGGGTGCATCTCAAGCTCAATGACCAGGCCCAGCGCACGGTGCTGTGCAAGGACCCGTTCCGCGCGGTCGACGAGCGCGTCGAGCGCCTGATCGGCTCGCTGTAGGGGGCTCGATCAGAGGTTCGACGTTTCAGGATGGTTCACGGTGTGGCGCGGCGGAGCACGAGCAGGTTGGCCGCAGCCAGCACGAGCGTGAGCAGGGCGGGCCAGCCGGCCAGCAGGCTCAACGACGACTGGTCGACGAACCATGCGCCGATCTCTCCCCACCAGTACCGCCACGACACCAGCACGGCCAGGCCGCCGAAGACGAACAGGGAAGTGACGGCCAACGTGTACATGCCGGTCACGCCCCAGCGTTTGAAGGTCACGCCGCAGAACATCCCGATGAAGGACACCAGCAGCATCGGTACCGCGTAGACGAGCAGTTGCAGGAGTGCGTTGTCCTGGTGCAGGAATCCGAGGCCGAAGAACGATAGGGATAGGCCCCAACCACCGGTGGCGTTCGTGGAGGGTTACGGCATTCCGCTGGGCCGGGTCCTGACCGGGGGCAACCGGCACGACTCACCCCTGCCGGCACCCACCCTGGACCAGCTCGGCGGCCTCGGCCCGCTGCCGGACGAGATCACCGTGCATCTGGATTCCGGCTACGACTCCGGCACAACCCGCACCCTGCTGGCCGAGCGCGGCCTGACCGGCGACATCGCCACCAAAGGCGATAACGCCCCCATCCAAGCCGGCCAGCGTCGGCACGTCGAGCGCACCAGCGCCTGGCACAACGCCTTCAACCGGCTGCAACGCTGCTACGAACGGCACGGCATCGTCATCGACGCGTTCTTCGACCTCGCCGACACCATCATCACCCTGCGTGCGCTGATCCGACGAGTTTGGACCCTCTACCGCTGGGACATCCGCCCGACCAAACGACCATGAACATCACCAATCCGCGCGAGCTCAGGTTCCGCCTGGTGGATCGTGTGCGGTGGGGTTGGTCAATTTCTCGAGAAATTGACCAACCCCGCCCAGAGGCAAGAGCACCGGACAGGCCCGAGAACCTGTCCGGTGCTCTTGGGGTGAGGTCGCGGAGCCGGGTGCGGATGGCCCGGCCACGTCCAGGGGCTTTGGTGGATGTCGTCGCTCTCGATGCCCCCACGGACGTCAAGCTGCTGCGGGAGGTGGCGCGGGTTGGTGTGCTCGGCGGTGTTGCGCTGCTTGCAGGCCTGGGCGTCGAAGGCGGGTGGTCGTCCTCCGGCCGAGCCTTTCCGGGCACGGTTGGCGCGCTGATCACGGCGTTCGGGGAGGACGGCGACGATGCCGCGGCGGCGCAACTCAACACGGACGGCCCGCTGCTACGAACGCCTCGAAACCGTCATCGACGCCTTCTTCGACCTGGCCGATGCGATCATCCGTGCCCTGATCCGCCGCGCCTGGACCCACTACCGCCGGGATGCTCGACCGGCCAAACGACCATGAGCAACATGCCAATCCGCGCGAGCTCCAACTCGGTCTGTCAAGAAGGTTGGCCGAGAAACCGGCGCGGAGTGCCATGCGATCCCGCCGAACCGAGAGGCCGCACTCCTGATTTATGAAGACAAATACGTCAGTAATCAGCGAAACAATCCCGTCAATGGCCATTCTCGAGGGGTGAACCGGCTACTCGTGCCGGTTCCGGCAGGATCACCACGGACACCGGCGACCGGGGAGGGTGACGGCGTGGAGTATTCGGAGTATCGCAAGCACGATGGTGTGGCTCTGGCGGAGCGGATCCGCAACGGTGAGATGTCGGCGGCCGAGGTACTGGAAGCGGCCATCGCGCGGGCGGAGTCGGTCAACGGCCGGATCAATGCGTTGACCCGCACCTGCTACGACGAGGCCCGCGAACGGGCAGGCCGGGAATTGTCCGGGCCGCTGGCAGGGGTGCCGTTCCTGCTCAAGGATCTGCATCAGGAACACGCGGGAGCGGCCTCCAGCGCAGGCTCACGGGCGCTCCGGGATGTTCATGCCCCGGAAACGGCCGAGGTGGTCCGTCGCTGGCTGGACGCGGGACTGGTCATCTTCGGCCGTACGAATGCCCCCGAGTTCGGGGCCAAACCGATCACCGAGCCGCTTGCCTTCGGGCCGACCCGCAATCCGTGGGAGCTCACCCGCACCCCCGGCGGGTCCTCCGGTGGCGCTGCGGCGGCGGTGGCTGCGGGGATCGTCCCGTTGGCAGGGGCCAGCGATGGCGGTGGGTCGATTCGTATCCCGGCCGCCTGCTGCGGCCTGTTCGGGCTCAAACCCGGTCGGGGACTGGTCCCCTCCGGTCCGGAGAGGGCCGAGAACTTCCACGGAGCCTCCCTCGACGGGGTGATCTCGCGCAGTGTGCGCGACAGCGCCGCAGCCCTGGATACCCTGATCGGCCATGATCCGGCGGGGCCGTACCTGGCGGGTGCTCCGGAGCGCGACTTCTCCGAGGAACTGAATCGCGAGCCGGGCGCACTGCGCATCGGGTTCAGCGCCGAGTCCGCGCTCGGTGCTCCCCATCCGCACGCGGTTTCGGCCCTCACCGACGCGGCGGAGCTCCTGGAATCGCTGGGACACGAGGTCGAGGAAGTGCCCTCGCCGGTGGACCTCGAAGCCCTGACGGTCGATTTCCTCGAGGCGTGGTCGGTGAAGCTGGCTTCCGCGATGAACGAGGCCATCCAGCGCACGGGTGCCTCCGAGACCTCGTTCGAACTCGACACGCGGCTGCTCGCAGCGATCGGGCGTACGTTCAGCGGCCCGGAGTACTCGGCGGTCCTGGATCGCTGGCACGGTCACACCAGGAAGCTGGCCGAGTTCCACCGGCAGCACGACCTGCTGCTGACCCCGAGTCTGGCAGGGCCTCCGGTGCGGATCGGAGAGCTCGAGACCCCGGGGCTGTTGCAGGAAGCGGGCAAGATCGCGCTGACCTTGCGGTTGGGCCCCGTACTCCGTGCGAGCGGGGTTGTGGACCGCGTCGCGCGGGCGAACCTGCGCCATGTCCCGTACACCCAGCTGGCGAACATCACCGGGCGTCCGGCGATGTCGGTGCCGCTGTACTGGAATCCGGAGGGCTTGCCGCTCGGGGTGCAGTTCGTCGCGCCGCTCGGCGGGGAGGGTCTGCTGTTCCGGCTCGCCGCGCAACTCGAGCGCGAGCGTGGTTGGGCCGATCACGAGCCACCCCTGTGAGCAGTGCTTTCGCCATGACCGGGCGCTGTGCTCCGGGAGCGTCCCCTCGTCTCCGGACCCGTCGAACGGGCCAAGCGACGCACCGTCCGGCCCGCGGGCGCACCGCGCCCGGAATGGCGCTAGGGTTTCGCCGTGGCCACTGTGCGCGCCGAACGCCTGGTGAACCTGGTGCTGTGTCTGCTGTCCACCCGCCAGTACCTCACGGCGGAGCGGATTCGGGGGATCGTCCCCGGCTACGCTGACGCACCCAGCGACGAGGCGTTCTACCGGACCTTCGAACGGGACAAGGCGGAACTGCGGGATCTGGGGATTCCGCTGGAGACCGGGCGCAACTCGATGTTCGATTCCGTTGACGGGTACCGCATCGCCCGTCGTGACTACGAACTCGGTGATATCGCTCTGGAGCCCGACGAGGCTGCCGCGGTCGCCCTGGCAGCCAGGCTGTGGGAGTCTCCCGAGTTCGCCGGTGCCGCACGCGGCGCCCTGCGCAAACTGCGTGCTGCCGGGGTGGATGTGGACGAGCACGCCTCGGCGGTGGTCGAGCCGAAAGTGCGCACGAGCGAATCGGCGTTCTCGCCGCTGCTGGCGGCCGTGCAGACGGGCCGGGCCGTGGTTTTCGACTACCGGCGGCCCGGCAGTACCGAGGCGTATCGGCGCACGGTCGAGCCGTGGGGCGTGGTCTCGTGGCGAGGACGCTGGTACGTGGTGGGCCATGACCGTGATCGACAGGCAAGACGCTGCTTTCGGCTCTCCCGGATCAGTGGTGAACCCGAAGTGGTCGGCGCGGCCGGGCAGGTTCATCCCCCGGAGGACGTCGATCTCCTCCGGATCGTGGCCGGGGAGGAGCGCGGGACGCCTCCGAGCACGCTCGCCCGCTTGTGGGTGGCGCATGGCCGGGCACACGGGCTGCGGCGCGCGGCAACGGTGATCGATGCCCGTACGTGGGAGGGCGTGGACGGCGAAGTACTGGAACTGGAGCTGTACTACCCGGATTCGGCGGCGGGCTGGATCGCCGGATATGGGCCCGACGTCGTCGTCCTGGAACCCGACACCCTGCGCAAGGCGGTGCATGAGACGCACCTGGGAGTTCTTCGAGCAACCGGCATCGGAAGTGGGAGCGAGGTATGACCAGCGTGGCCGAGCGCCTGCCGCGATTGCTCGCGCTGGTGCCCTACCTGGTGAGCAGGCCGGGCATCGCCGTGTGCGAGGCGGCAGCGGACTTCGGTGTCGATGAGCAGCAGTTGCGGCGTGACCTGAAGCTGTTGTGGATGTGCGGGCTTCCCGGTTACGGCCCGGGTGACCTGATCGACCTGTCCTTCGGCGGGGACACCGTCACCGTCACCTATGACGCCGGAATGCGGCGTCCGCTGCGGCTGACCGCCTCCGAGGCCACGTCGCTGCTGGTGGCGCTGCGCGCGCTGGCGGATTCGCCCGGGATCACCGACACCGATGCGGTGCGGCGGGCACTGGCCAAGGTGGAGGATGCCGTCGGGCAGGCTCGGCCCACCGGAGTGGTCGTCGGTCTCTCCGGGCGGGAAGGCGCGGTGCGTTCCGGGGTGGGTGAAGCGGTTCGGGAAGCAACCGAGCAGCGCAAAGCGGTGCGGATGCGCTACTACACGGCCTCGCGGGACGAGATCACCGACCGGACCGTGGACCCGATGCGGCTCGTCCTGGTCGATGGTCACGGTTATCTGGAGGCGTGGTGCCGTCGTGCCGAAGGGGTCCGGCTGTTCCGACTGGATCGCATCGACGCCATCGATGTCGGGGACGAACCCGCGGTCCCTCCGACGGACGTGGAACCCACCGACTTCTCCGCCGGACTGTTCCATCCGATGCCCGACCAGCCCAGTGCCGTCCTCGAACTGGAACCGGACGCGCGCTGGGTCGCCGAGTACTACCCGGTCGACGAGTTCACCGAACTGCCGCAGGGGCGGGCACGGGTGCGGATGCGGTACTCCGACCGTTCCTGGATGGTGCGGCTCGTGCTCGGGCTGGGTGGTCAGGCGTGCGTATCCTGGCCGCAGGACCTGGCGGGTGACGTGCATCGCCAAGCGCGCGATGCGATGGCACGCGCTGGTCACCTGCCGTCCACCTGAGCGGGTTACGGTGGCCCGGTGTCATACGTGCTGAGCCTCGGGCTGTCGGCGGTGGGGCTGCTCCTGCTGCTCGGAGTCCTGATGGTCACATACCGGGCATTGCGCCGCTTCAGGGTCGTTCAGGAGCATGTGCGCAATGATGTCGACGAGCGCAGCGGTTTGCTGCGGGCGCGGGCTGCGGGCCTGCGCGTGGCCTTCGCCGAACGCCGTCGTCGATCGATCTGTTGATGAGTGCCTCGCACGCGTAGTATCACGAGTGCAGAGAAACGGGAGGAACCACCGTGCCTTTCAATATGGGAGCCACCGAGCTGCTGATCATCGCAGGCATCATCATCCTGCTGTTCGGTGCCACGAAGTTGCCGCAGATGGCGCGCTCGCTCGGTCAGTCCGCGCGGGTGTTCAAGTCCGAGGCGCGTGGCATGAAGGAGGACGAGGAAGCCGCGAAGCGGGAGAAGTCCGAGCAGGAACAGGCCTCGGAGGCTCGGACGGCGGAGTCCGCGAAGGCTGAGCCACAGCAACTCACCTCCGGTGAGCAGCCACAACCGCAGGTAGCGCCTCCGATCGAGGACATGCAGCGCCACAACGCCAAGAACTGATCGGAGGCGGGAGTCACGGTGGAAGGTAGTCCACTTCGCCGCCTGAACCCGTTCCGCCGTGATCGTCGCCGGTGGGGCCGTCGGCACAATCCCGACGGCACGATGACGCTGGTCGATCACCTGTATGAACTGCGGTATCGGCTGGGCCTGGCCACACTGGCGATCGTGGCCGGGGGCATCCTCGGGTTCTGGTGGTTTTCCCATTCGCCGTTCGGCCTGCCCACGTTGAGTACGTTCGTGACCGGGCCGTACTGTTCCTTGCCCGCGGAGATGCGGTTCAGTCCCGAGGACGGCCAGTGTCAGTTGATGCAGACCAAGCCGTTCGAGGTCTTCATGATCCGGCTCAAGGTCGGCCTTTCCCTGGGGGCGGTGCTGCTCAGTCCGGTGTGGCTGTATCAGGTGTGGGCGTTCATCACCCCTGGCCTCTACACCAAGGAGCGCAAGTTCGCGGGGACCTTCGTGGCTTTGGCGAGCGTGCTGTTCACGGTGGGTGCGGCGCTGGCGTACTTCGTGGTGCCAGAGGGACTGGCGTTCATGGTCGGTTTCGGCGGTGACGCGTTCTTCACGGCGCTGACCGGTGGCGAGTACATCAACTTCGTGCTGCTGATGCTGATCATCTTCGGCGTCAGTTTCGAACTGCCGCTGATTCTGGTCATGCTCAACCGGGCGGGTCTGGTCAGCTTCGATCAGCTCAGAAGCTGGTGGCGCGGCATCGTGTTCGTCCTGTTCATCTTCGCCGCCCTGGCCACGCCCGGCCAGGACCCGATCTCGATGATCGTGCTGGCCGCGGCGCTGAGTGTGCTGTTCGGGATCGCCATGCTGCTGTGCCGCTCCCATGACCGCTCGAAGGCCAGGAAACTCGAGCAGCAGGGTCTGCAGGGTCTCGACCCCGATGAGGCCTCGGACATCGACCATCGGCCGTCCTCGCTGGATGTGACTCCGTCCGCAGCGTCGTCGAGCACGGAGCACGAGGACGCCACCTGACACGGCAGGATCGTCGGCCGTGCCTGCGGACAGTCCTCGTGCAGGTATGAAAACCTGGAGGGGTGGCTGAAAGCCGTGTGAACACCGAGACGACCGCCGCCGGGAAGAGTCCCGCCGACTCCTACGCGGAACACCGACGTCGCAGCGCGCATCCGCAACTGGCCGGTTTCGTGGGCGAATTGTCCTTCGAGCTCGACGCGTTCCAGCGCACTGCGTGCCAGGCTCTGGAGTCCGGGCACGGTGTGCTGGTGTGCGCACCGACCGGTGCGGGCAAAACGGTGGTCGGTGAATTCGCCGTGCATCTGGCGCTGGCCGAGGGGCGCAAGTGCTTCTACACGACTCCCATCAAGGCACTGTCCAACCAGAAGTACGCCGATCTGACCGAACGCTACGGCAGCGAAGCGGTGGGACTGCTCACCGGGGACACGTCGATCAACGGCGAGGCCCAGATCGTGGTCATGACCACCGAAGTGCTGCGCAACATGCTCTATGCTGGCTCGAGCAGCATCGATCAGCTCGGCTATGTCGTCATGGACGAGGTGCACTACCTGGCCGACCGGTTCCGGGGTGCGGTCTGGGAGGAAGTGATCCTGCACCTTCCGGAGTACGTGCAGCTGGCGAGCCTGTCGGCGACGGTGAGCAACGCCGAGGAATTCGGCGAGTGGCTGGTGGAGGTGCGCGGGGACACCACGGTGGTGGTGGACGAGCACCGGCCGGTGCCGCTGTGGCAGCACATGCTCGTCGGCTCGCGGATGTTCGATCTCTTCGGCGGTGAGACCGAGAACCGCGAACTGGAGATCAACCCGAAGCTGCTGCGCCACACGCAGGAACTTTCCCGGGTGCATTCTCCCGGGGGCCGCGGCCGGGGCGGTCCCAATGGCAAACGTGGGGGGCCGCGTCCGCCGAAGTTCTTCGCGCCGTCGCGCGTGGAGGTGCTCAACGGGCTGGATGCCTCCGGCCTGTTGCCCGCCATCGTGTTCATCTTCAGTCGTGCGGGCTGCGATGCGGCTGTCGGCCAGTGCGTGCGTTCGGGCCTGCGGCTGACTTCGGAGGACGAGCTCCACGAGATCCGTGAGGTGATCGAGGAGTACACCAGCAACCTGCCGGAGTCCGACCTGGAGGTGCTGGGCTACTGGGAGTGGCGGGAGGCGCTGGAGCGTGGTGTGGCGGCACACCACGCGGGGCTGTTGCCCGCCTTCAAGGAGACCGTGGAGGAACTGTTCGTCCGCGGGCTGGTCAAGGCCGTCTTCGCCACCGAGACGCTGGCACTGGGCATCAACATGCCCGCGCGCACCGTCGTGCTGGAACGGCTGGTCAAGTTCAACGGTGAAGCCCATGTCGATCTCAGCCCGGGGGAGTACACGCAGCTCACCGGCCGGGCGGGTAGGCGGGGCATCGATGTCGAGGGTCACGCGGTGGTCGTGTGGAAACCCGGTATGGACCCCAAACAGGTCGCCGGGCTGGCCTCCACACGGACCTACCCACTGCGTTCTTCCTTCCGGCCCGGCTACAACATGGCGGTCAACCTGGTCAACCGGGTGGGCACGGAGCAGGCACGGGAGTTGCTGGAGCAGTCGTTCGCCCAGTTCCAGGCCGACCGCTCGGTCGTGGGCCTGTCCCGTCGGGTGGAGCGCAACACCGAGGCTCTGGAGGGCTACGCCGAGTCGATGTACTGCCATCTCGGCGACTTCGAGGAGTACTTCCAGCTGCGGCGCCGGATCTCCGAGCGGGAGAAGTGGCTGGCCAAGCAGAACAAGGCCTCCCGCCGTGCCGAGGCGGCCAAGTCGCTGGAGAAGCTGCGCAAAGGTGATGTGATCGCGATTCCGTCCGGTCGGCGAGCCGGTCTCGCGGTCGTGATCGATCCGGGCCTGGAACCGATGAACGAACCGCGTCCGCTGGTGGTGACCGAGGACCGCTGGTCCGGACGGGTCTCGATCGCCGACTTCCCCTCACCGGTCGAGGCACTCGACAGGATCAAACTGCCCAAGCACGTCGATGTGCGCTCGCCGAAGTCGCGTCGCGATCTCGCCTCGTCGATACGCAATACCGGCGTGAAAGCACCGCGGGGCCGCGGTAAGCGGCGCTCGGATGCCGCTGATGACGAGGAGCTGGCGAGCTTGCGTCGCGCTCTGCGCGCGCATCCGTGCCACGGGTGCGATGAGCGCGAGAGCCATGTTCGCTGGGCGGAGCGTCATGAGCGGCTGCAGGGCGAGACCGAGAAGCTACGGCGCAAGGTCGCGGCGACGACGCATTCGCTGGCCCGTTCGTTCGACCGGATCACCGCCCTGCTGTCGGAGCGGGGGTATCTGGATCCGGAGCATGCGCACGGGGTGGAGGATCCGGTCACCGAGCACGGGCGGCGGCTGTCACGGCTCTACAGCGAATCGGACTTGCTGGCCGCGGAGTGCCTGCGTGTCGGGGTCTGGGAGAAGCTGGACCCGCCCGAGCTCGCGGCCGTGGTGTCGTCGCTGGTGTACGAGTCGCGTCGGGAGGGTCCGATGGCACCGCAGGTCCCGTCGGGGTCGGTCAGTGACGCCCTGGATCAGACGTGGCGGCTGTGGGGCGAGCTGGAGGACGACGAGCGCAGGCACAAGCTGGACCGAACTCGGGAGCCGGATCCCGGGTTCGCCTGGCCGGTGTTCCGGTGGGCGCGGGGTGAATCCCTGGAGAAGGTGCTCACCGCTGCCGAGTCGACCGGCAACGAGCTCTCCGCCGGGGATTTCGTGCGCTGGTGCCGTCAGGTGGTGGATGTGCTGGACCAGATCCGGAATGTGGTCGGCAGGAGTGATCCGGTGGGCAGCGCGGCGACCAAGGCCGTTACCTCGATCCGCCGGGGTGTCGTCGCGGCAGGCGCTGTCTGAGTCGCTCTGTGCCGATCGGGGCCGTGTCCGCCTGCCCGGTCTGCCGGGAGGCGAGAACCTGTGGTTGGATCAGGCGCCGACACTGGCTGCCGCATCGCACGCGCCCCGGAGGCGTCCATGAGCAATCCCCACGGCCCACCCGGTGGCACGCCCCAGCAGTGGGGGAATCCGTACGGGCCGGGTGCGGCTCCGCATACCCATCCCGGTGGTGCTCATCCCGGTGACACTCGCTCCGGTGGTGTTCGGCCGCTGCCGCTTCGGCCGCCGTACGGTGATCTTCTCCCGGGGCAGGGTCCTCCTGCCGGGCGGGGGGCTCCCGCCGAGCAGGGAGCTCCGTCCTTCCCACAGGCCCAGTGGCAGGAGGGGACACCGCCACCGGGACAGCCGGGGCACTATGGCTACGGTCCGCTGTATTCCGGCAGTTTCCAGGAGCCGCAGGGGTTCCCGGATCCCGCACTGGAAAACACGCGCACGAGGAGGTCGCGGGGGCCGTGGCTGCTCGGTGGCCTGGGCGTGGTCGCCGCTGCGGTGGTGTTCCTCGGATTCGTGGCGCCGGGCTGGTTCCACCGGACCGTGTTCTCCGCGGACGCGATGCAAAAGGGTGTGCAGCGCATCCTGGAGGATGTCTACGGTGTGTCGGGCATCGACTCGGTCACCTGCCCGTCCGGCGAACCGGTGGAGGCCTCGCACACGTTCGAGTGTCGGGTGACCGTCGACGGGCGGAACCGGACGGTGACGATCACGGTCACCGACGCCGAGGGCACCTATGAGGTCGGTCATCTTCGCTGAACGGAAACCGGAAAACGATTCGACCGGTACCACGCCGAACCGGCATCATCTGCCGGTGTGAGCGAGCACGATGTGCGGCCGTTGGCCGAAGCGGAGTTCCGGGACGCCAACCGCGTCTTCCTGTCCAGCCTGCATCGCCCCGCGCCGACCGACCAGCAGTGGGAGCGATCGACGGCACGGTACGAACCCGGTCGTGTTTTCGGTGCCTTCCGCAGTGGTGAGCTGGTGGGCACCACGATGGCACTGGGCAGCTCGCTCGCGGTACCCGGCGGTGCGGTACTGCCCGCCTCGGCGGTTACCGGAGTGGGCGTGCGCGCCGATCACACGCGGCGTGGTGTACTCCGAGCACTGATGCGGACCCAGCTCGACGACGTGCGGGACCGCGGCGAGCCGGTGGCGATGCTGCACGCGTCCGAGGCGGTCATCTACGGGCGTTTCGGCTACGGGGAGGCGACGCGCACGCGCACGGTCTCCCTGGACACGCACCGGGCGACACTGCACGCGGACGCCCCGAGCGGCGGTTCGATCCGGCTGCTCGACAAGGCCGAGGCGGGCAAGATTCTGCCCGAGCTGTACCGGCGGATCGTCTCGTCGCGGCCGGGAACCATCAGCCGCAGCGATGGATGGTGGGAGTCCCGCCTCGGTGTCTTCAGCGGTGAGCAGATGGTCGTCGCGATCCACACCGGCGAGGACGGTGTCGACGACGGATTCGCGTTGTACGAGGCGAAGATGAACGACTACCGCTTCGACGACGGGACCTGCGAGTTGCAGGTCGGTGACATCCGGGGTGCCGATGCGGTGGCGACCGCGAGTTTGTGGCGGTTCCTGCTCGGGGTGGATCTGGTGGACCGGGTCGTGGTCATCGATCGGCCGGTCGACGAGCCGCTCGAACGGTTGCTCACCGACCGCCGCGCCTGCCGGGTGAGCAGTGTTCAGGACGATCTGTGGGTGCGCCTGGTCGACGTGCCCGCGGCGTTGGCCGCGCGCGGCTACGGTACGGCCGAGCCGGTCGTGGTCGAGGTCCGCGACGGGTTCCTGCCGGAGAACTCGGGCAGCTACCGGATCGGTGCGGACGGGGTGCAGCGCTGCGCGGCCCAGCCGCAGCTGAGCATGGACGTCGACGTGCTGGCTTCGCTGTATCTCGGCGATGTCGGTGTCTCCGCTCTCGCGGCGGGCGGCCGGGTGGCCGTGCACGATCCGGCGGCCGTTGCCGAAGCGGATCGCCTGTTCGCCATGACCGAAGCTCCTTGGTGCGGCACGGGTTTCTGACTTCGCGGCGACGGTCCTGCGGCGACGGTCCTGTCAGCCGGTCAACGCGGCGAGCAGCCGGTCGACCGATCCGCCCAGGCTCCAGCGCTGCTGGAGCCGCGTGACGCGTTCGCCGTCGGCGGGAGCCTGCGGTGTCGCATCGTCAGCGCGGTCCACGATGACCGGTGCGTCGCGAACGACCCGGACGACGGCGGGAGCGGCGGCGAGGTACTCGCTCGCCTCGACGAGTTTGGTCCGGTTGCGCGGGGTGAGCCGTTTGTCGGCGCTGTCGGCGGCCACCAGCAGGGCGTCGAGGGAACCGAACTCGGTGACGAGTTTCGCGGCGGTCTTCTCGCCGATTCCGGCCACGCCGGGAAGGCCGTCGGACGGGTCCCCGCGCAGCACGGCCATCTCGGCGTAGTCCTCGCCCGCGCGCTCGGTGGACAGCCCGTAGCGCTCGGCGAGCTCGCTCGGACCGTAGTCCTGTGCCTTGGACAGCCCGGCGCCGATGTAGCGCACCCGAGCGGGTACGGGCTCGTCCCGGACCAGTTGGAACAGGTCCCGGTCCCCGGTGATGACCTCGACGTGGTCGCGTTGTTCGCGGGCGACGAGGGTGCCGATCACGTCGTCGGCCTCGAATCCCTCGGCCTCGGCGGTGGTGATGCCGAAGGCCGCCAGCAGTTCCAGGATGATCGGGATCTGCGGGCTCAGCGTGTCCGGGACCTCCTCGGCCGCGGGATCCTCGACGGCGACCCGATGGGTTTTGTACGAGGGCAGTGCGTCGACCCGGAACTGCGGGCGCCAGTCGTTGTCGAGACAGGCCACGATCCGGTCCGGCCGCCGTTCGCCGACGAGTTTCGCGAGCATGTCGCAGAAGCCGCGGACCGCGTTGACCGGCGTGCCGTCCGGTGCGGTCAGCGACTGCGGCAGGGCGTAGTACGAACGGAACCAGAGTCCGGCGGCGTCGAGCAGCATGATGCGGCCTGTCACGATCGACCAGCCTGCCACGGCCGGATGTGCACCACCGCGGGGGTGGGTGAAAAGGATCAGCCGAGCACCTCGCGCGCGTGTTGCCGGGCTTGATCCGGTCCCGGGGCGGACAGGGCCGACTGCGCGGCTTTCCGGTAATCCGCCAGGGAGTGTTCCGCCAGAGCGGTTCCCACCGCGGGCAATGCGGTCGCGGACGTGGAAAGGCTCGTGGCGCCGAGACCGAGCAGAATTCCCGCCAGGAGCGGATCCGCCGCGGCTTCACCGCAGACACCGACGGGTTTGCCGTGCTCCCCGCCCGCGCGCCCGAGGGTGTCGACGAACCGGAGCAGGGCGGGCTGCCACGGGTCGTTGAGGGTGGCGAGCGCTCCGAGCGTGCGATCGGCGGCGAAAGCGTACTGGGCCAGATCGTTGGTCCCGATGCTGATGAAATCCGCGGCGTCGAGGATGTCGTGGGCGGCCAGGGCCGCTGCCGGGATTTCGATCATGACGCCCGCGCGCGTGATGCCCGCGGTACGGGCTCGCTCGACGAACCACGAAGCCTCTTCGGCAGTGGCGACCATGGGAGCCATCACCGATACCGCGGCTCCCGTGTCGTCGGCCGCGGCGGCGATGGCCTCGAGCTGACGATCCACGATCGCGGGGCGTTCGAAGGCGACGCGGAGTCCGCGCACGCCGAGAGCGGGATTCGGTTCGGAAGAGGCGTGCAGGAACGGCAGGGGCTTGTCCGCTCCGGCGTCGAGAGTGCGTACGACGACGGATTTGCCCGTGAACGGAGCCATGGCTTCGGCGTAGGCGGCGCGCTGGGCTGCCACATCGGGTTCCTCGGGCGCGGCGAGGTAGCAGAACTCCGTCCGGAAAAGACCCACACCCGGTGCTCCGGCCCGATGCGCGACCTGTGCGTCCGTGCCCGATCCGATGTTGGCCAGGACCGTGATGGGATGCCCGTCGGCCGTGTGGCAGGCACCGGACCATTCGCGCTCCTCCGGGCGGGAGGATGCTTCGACGTGCACCGGGTGGTCGGTGAGCTCCACGGTGCCGGTGTCACCGTCGACGGTGACACCGGCGGCCGGGTGAGCGAGTACACCGCTGACGGCCACGATCGCCGGGATTCCCAGGGACCTCGCGAGAATCGCGGTGTGGCTGGTCGGACCGCCTTCCTCGGTGACCAGTGCCAGAACCAGCGCGGGATCGAGTCCCGCGGTGTCGGCCGGGGAGAGGTCGCGCGCCACCAGCACTCCGGGGCGGGTCATCTCCGGTGGCCCCGGCGCAGCGACACCGAGCAGTTCGGCCACGATCCGGTCCCGAACGTCCTGGACATCACGGGCCCGTTCGGCCAGGTACTCCCCGGCGCCGGCCACCATCTCCGCGAACTCGTTGCCCGCCTCGTACACGGCCCGCTCGGCGGGCAGCGACCGCTCGGAGACCAGCTTCTCGGCCTGCGACAGCAGCGCCGGATCCACTGCCATGGCCGCTGTCGTCTCGAGTACCGATCGGGCAGAACCTTCCACGGTGGTCGCACGGATCGTCAACCGGTCGGCCACCAGGTGTGCCGCGGGCCGGATGCGTTCGATGTCGGCGTGCGGATCCGAGGGAGCCGGAACCGAGGACGGCTCGTTCAGCGGCTCCGCGATGCGTACCACCGGTCCGGCCGCGCGGCCGGGACTGACGCCGACACCGCGCAGTGTCGTTGCGCTCGCGGTTGTTCCGTTCGCAGCCGTTCCACTCGCAGCCGTCCCACTCGCAGGGGTCGGGTCATGCAGGCTCATGTGTGTCTCCTCGGTTTCCCTCGCAGTGCCGGAGTCTTGACAATATGGCAATAAAAGGCAGAATCAGGCAATATCAAACACAGACCGGAGGAAAACGGGCATGTATGGGGCCGAGCGTCAACAGCTGCTGGCGCAGCGTGCGCGAGCCGACGGGCGTATCGACGTCATGGCCGCGTCGACGGAGTTCGAGGTGGCGCCGGAGACGATCCGCCGTGATCTCGGAGCGCTGGAGCGACAGGGGCTGGTGCGCCGTGTCTACGGCGGGGCCATCCCGGTCGACCGGCTCGATTTCGAACCCGGTGTGTCCCAGCGGGACCGGATCAACGCCGCGGAGAAGGAGCGGATCGCCCGAGCGGCGTTGGAGCTGTTGCCGAACCGGGGAACGGTGCTGCTGGATGCGGGCACGACCACGACCCGGCTCGCAGGTCTGTTTCCCGGTGACCGTGAACTGACGGTCGTGACGAACGCGCTGCCGGTGGCCAATCAGCTCGCTCCTCGCGGAAACTGCACCCTGCACATGCTCGGGGGGCGCGTCCGGGGGACGACACTGGCCTCGGTCGAGTCGTGGGCGACGGACATACTCGCCGGACTGACGATCGATGTGGGTTTCTTCGGGGCCAACGGGTTTTCGGTCGCCGGTGGGTGTACGACTCCGGACACGGCGGAAGCGGCGGTCAAGGCCGCCATGGTCCGCGCCTGCCGCCGCCGGGTGCTGCTGGCCGACCACCGCAAGTACGGCGATGACCGGTTCAGCAGATTCGCGAAGCTCTCCGAGATCGATGTGGTGGTGACCGACAGCGGTCTGGACGAGGCGGCAGTGGCCGAGCTGACCGAGGCCGAGACCGAAGTGGTGCTCGCATGATCGTCACAGTGACCCCGAACCCGAGCCTGGACCGCACCGTGCTGGTCGGTGAGCTGGCACGTGGGGCGGTGCACCGGGTCGAGGACGTACGCCTCGACCCGGGAGGAAAGGGCGTGAACGTGGCGCGGGCGCTCGTCGCCGCGAACCGGCCGACCATGTGTGTCCTGCCCACCGGCGGAACCGAGGGGACGTGTCTGGCCGAGCTGCTGGTTGCCGAGGCCGTGCCGGTCGTGGAGGTCCCCGCTGCTTCGACCACCCGCAGCAACGTGACGGTGGTCGAAGCCGATGGGACGACGACCAAGCTCAACGAGCCGGGAAACGCGCTTTCCGACACCGAGATCGCAGCACTCGAAAACCGCACCGGTGAGCTCGCGGGACGAGCGGACTGGGTGGTGGCGTGCGGGAGCCTTCCGGCGGGATGCCCCGATGACCTGTACGGCCGCCTGGTTCGTGCCGCACGCGCGGCGGGGGCGCGGGTGGCCGTCGACGCCTCGGGACCACCGTTGCGGGAGGCGTGCCGGGCGCGCGCGGACCTCGTCACACCGAACCTGGCGGAACTGTCCGAACTGGCCGCACGGCCCCTGAACCGGCTCGGCGATGTCGTCGAGGTCGCCCGTCGGGTACAGCGCGAGGGAGTGGCCACGGTCCTGGTCAGCCTCGGCGCGGACGGTGCCTTGCTGGTGGAGGGCAACGGCGTGTGGCACGGCACGAGCGCGAGCACGTTCGTGCGGAGCACGGTAGGAGCGGGTGACGCCCTGCTCGCGGGGTTCCTGCTCGCGGGCGCCCGAGGACCGTCGGCGCTGCACCACGCCGTGGCCTACGGCACTGCCGCGGTACGACTGCCGGGCAGCCGGATGCCCGGACCGGACGATCTGTGCTTCGACTCGGTGCACGTCACCGGCGTCGACGAATCCCTGACCCTGAACGGAACCGCAGCATGAACACCGAATTGATCACCTCCGACCTCGTCGACCTGGACATGTGGGCCGACGATCGGCGCACTGCGGTGCGCTCGCTGGCGCAGCGTCTCGTGGCCGACGGGCGCGTCACCGACCTGGAGCAGTTCCTCGCCGACGTGGAATCCCGCGAACAGCAGATGGCCACCGGCATGGAGGGCGGCATCGGCATCCCGCACTGCCGGTCGGCGGCGGTGACCACACCGACCCTGGCGTTCGGGCGCAGCGCCGCGGGCATCGACTTCGGCGCGGACGACGGTCCGGCCACCCTCGTCTTCCTCATCGCCGCGCCGGAGGGTGGGGATGCCGACCACATGGCGGTGCTGGCCGCGCTGGCGCGGCGATTGGTCCGCGCCGAGTTCAAGCAGACCCTGCTCGATGCGACCGACCCCTCGGCGGTTGCCGAGTACGTGCGCGAGGAGGTCAAGCCGTGAAGTTCGTCGCCGTCACCGCCTGCCCCACGGGCATCGCGCACACCTACATGGCCGCCGAAGCACTCGAGCAGGCCGCGACGGCGGCGGGCGACGAGATCTCCGTGGAGACACAGGGCTCGGCGGGCTCGACCGCGCTGTCCACAACGGACATCGAGCAGGCCGATGCCGTGATCCTGGCCGCCGACGTGGGCGTGCAGGGGCGTGCTCGGTTCGCGGGCAAACCCGTTGTGGAGGGCAGCGTCAAGCAGGCCGTCAACGACGCTGCCTGCTTGCTCGAACAAGCCGGAAAAGCCGGTTCCGACGCCGCTGCCGGTGCTCCTGCCGACACTCCTGCCGACGTCCCCGCGGGCACGCCGGGAGCCGCCGCCACGGAAGAGCCGGATACTTCCGAGCGGACGGGCAAGCCCGCTGCGGGGTCCGGCATGGGCAGCAGGCTGCGGCAGTGGTTGATGACCGGTGTCAGCCACGTCATTCCGTTCGTCGCAGCGGGCGGCCTGCTCATCGCCCTGAGCTTCGCGCTCGGTGGTTACCGGATCACCGAGGCCCCCGCTGTCACCGAGCAGTTCGACCCCGCGAGCCTGCTGAGCTGGGCGGCACTGGCCAACCAGATCGGCACGGCCGCGTTCGGATTCCTCGTTCCGGTGCTCGCGGGGTTCATCGCCTTCGCGATGGCCGATCGGCCCGCACTCGCCCCCGGCTTCGTGGGCGGCGCGGCCGCCGTGGCCGTCGGTGCCGGGTTCCTGGGCGGGCTCGTCGCCGGTCTGCTGGCGGGCGCGACCGTGGCTGCTCTGCAACGAGTCGAGGTTCCCCGCGCGGTCGCGGGGATCATGCCCGTGGTCGTCCTTCCTCTCCTCGGGTCTCTCGTGGTCGGCGGACTGATGTTCGTCCTGCTGGGCAAGCCGATCGCGGCCGTGATGTCGGCCCTGACGTCCTGGCTCAACGGGCTGACCGGTGCCAGTGCCCTGCTGCTCGGCGCGCTGCTCGGGGGCATGATCGCCTTCGACATGGGCGGTCCCGTGAACAAGGCCGCCTACACCTTCGCCGTGGGCGGCTTGAGCACCGGAAGCGAGACCGCGCTGGAGATCATGGCCGCCGTGATGGCCGCCGGTATGGTGCCGCCGCTGGCGCTGGCCCTGGCCGCAACCGTGCGCAGCAAGCTGTTCGGGCCTGCCGAACGGCAGAGCGCCCGACCGGCCTGGCTGCTCGGTGCCTCGTTCATCACCGAAGGCGCGATCCCGTTCGCCGCCTCCGACCCGTTGCGGGTCATCCCGTCCATGGTCGTCGGTTCGGCCACCACGGGTGCTCTGTCGATGCTGTTCGGCGCCACACTCCGCGCGCCGCACGGCGGGCTGTTCGTGCTGCCGCTGGTCGGTCGACCGCTGCTGTACGTGGTGGCCATTTCCGCGGGCATCGTGGTCGCGGCCGCAGCCGTGCTGATCGCCAAGCGGATCGGCCGCACACCGACCACCTCCGAATCCGAGCCGACACCGTCCGAGACCGCCGCAGTCGCCGCCTGAGAAGGAGATCGCCATGCCGTGTCGCCGCGTCACCATCGCCGCCCGTGTCGGTATTCACGCCCGCCCCGCCGCGCTGCTGTCGCAACGCGCAGGCGCGCAGGCCTGCCGGGTCACCATCGCCAGGGTCGACGAGGGAGTTCCCGGTGAAGCCGTTGATGCGGGCAGCATCCTCGCGCTGATGACCCTCGGTGCCGAGCACGGCGACGAGGTCGAGCTCTGCGCCGACGGAGAGGGGGAGGACGGCGCCCTGGAGGAGTTGACCGCTCTCCTGGAGCGCGATGTGGACGGGGAGCCCGCAGCCTGACCGGGACCATCCGTTCAACGTCCGAGCCCGGGCACCTGAGGACGCTGTCGGGGTACGACCTCGGCCACCGCAGGGCCGAACGAGTGAAAATTACCAAGGACTCTTTGCCAAGGATTCTTGGTAAACTATTCTTTCGGTGTGGATCGACATATTTCTCGCGAAATTGACGCACGGAGCCTGCGCGGTCTGGCTCATCCCCTGCGAGTGCGCCTGCTGGGGCTGCTGCGCACGGACGGTCCTGCCACGGCCAGCAGGCTCGCCGAGCTTGTCGGGGAACGCTCGGGCACCACCAGCTGGCATCTGCGGCAGCTGGCCGAGCACGGTTTCATCGAGCAGGACACCGAACGCGGCAACCGGCGTGAGCGCTGGTGGCGGGCAGCGCAGGACAGCACGAGGCTGCAGACCGAGAAGTTCACCGGCGACCCGGACACGCGGGAATCACTCACCGTCCTGCTGCACGAGTTCGTCACCCAGCACTACCGCCGGAGCGCCGAATTCGCGGCCAGTGTGGGGGAGTGGCCCCCGGACTGGGTCCGCGCAGCCGAGGTCTCGGACTGGCAGTTGTCACTGAGTGCCGCCGAGTTGGAGCGGCTCACCGCGGAGATGGCCGAGCTGGCCGAACGCTACCGGCGCGAGCCGTCCGAGGGCGATGAGCAGGTCGCCGTGCAGCTCCAGGCCTTCCCCCGGCGCGGGCCGAGCGCATGAGCGGGCGGCGGCGCACGCCTCTGGCACTGCTGTGGGTCTCGCACGGCTGCGCGGTCACCGCGACTACGGCCACGTTCGTGGCCATCCCCTGGTTCGTGCTGACGACCACGGGCAGTGCGACACGGGTCGGTGTGGTGACCGCCGCCGAGCTCGTGGGACTCGTGGCCATGTCCATGGTGGTCGGCCCACTCGTGGACCGGATCGGTGCACGCCGGACGGCGATCGTCTCCGATGTGGCGGGGGCGGTGTCCGTGGTGGGTATCCCGGCGTTGCACTTCACGGCCGGACTGGCTTTCTGGCAGCTCATCGCCCTGTCCGTTGCGCTGGGAGCGAGCCGCGAGCCGGGACACACCGCCCGCCGCGTCCTGGTTCCCGAGCTGATCGTCCACAGCGGCGTGCCGATGGAGCGCGGCGCGGGAGGCATCGATGCCGCCAAACGGGCGGGAGAGATGTTCGGGGCGCCACTGGCCGGGGCTGCTCTGGTGCTGGTCGACGCGCCCGGGGTACTCGTCGGCAATGCGGGACTGTTCCTGCTCGCAGCCGGACTGACCCTCCTCGGGGTGCCGCGCACGATCGCGAGACGCCCCGAGAGCTCCACCCGGCCGTCGAGTTATCTCCGCGAGGTCGCCGAGGGGCTGCGGTATCTGCGCCGGGACCGGCTGATCGCCGCGGTCCTGGCGATGCTGCTGATCACGAACATGCTGGACGTGGCGGCCTTCGCGGTGCTGTTTCCGTCCTACGCCGCCCAGGTGCTGCACAGTCCGGTGGCGCTCGGCGCGATCGTCGGCGTCTTCGGCGGGGCCGCCCTGCTCGGAAACCTCGTTTTCACCTGGGTCGGGCACCGCGCGGGATCGCGGCGCCGCCTGTTCACGGCCTCGATGGTGATCGGAACGGTGTCACCGCACGTGGCCATGGCGCTCGAATCCGGGCTGGTGACCGTGCTGATCGTCGTTGCGATCGCGGGACTGGCCGCGAGCACGGTCAACCCCGTTCTCGCGGTGGTCACCTACGAGCGGATTCCCACGGAGCTGCGCGGCCGGGTGCTCAGCATGACCACGATGGTGGCGCAGGGTGGGACACCCCTGGGCGTGCTGATCGGCGGGCTTCTCGTCGACGGGGCGGGCCTGACGGCGACGTTGTGGATGGTCGTGGCGAGTTACCTGATGGCCCTCTCGGCTCCGATGCTGTTTCCCGTTTGGGGGCAGATGGACGATCCGGGCGCCACCCGGCCGCGAGACCCGGCCGCGGAGCCCGCAGCCTGACCGGGCAGCCGGACCACCACCCGCGTCGGTACACCACGGCCCGCGTTTAGGCTTGGCCCATGTCCACCGACGCGACCAAGCAGGAGCCCACCGTGCTGGCGGCCCGTCTACAGCGGGCCGCCGACACCGCGGCCCGAGCGAACCTCGACGCGCTGCTGCTCTCCCCCGGATCAGACCTGGAGTACCTCATCGGCGCCGGGGGCGAGTCCTTCGAGCGGCTGAGCTGCCTGGTGCTGCCCGCATCGGGCCACAGTGCCGGTCCGGTGCTGGTGGTGCCGAAGCTGGAGGAGCTCGGCTACGCCGACGTGCCCGCGACCGAACTCGGCATCGAGATCGTGACCTGGGTGGACGGTCAGGACCCGCACGGCATCGTCGCCGACCTGCTGCGTCGCGACGGGGCCGCTCCGGCACGGGTCGGTGTCGCCGACGTCATGCCCGCCCTGCACACGTTGCCGCTGCGTGCGGCGTTGCCCGGTGTCGAGCAGGTACTCGCCGGATCGGTGCTGCGGGAGCTGCGGATGCGCAAGGACGCCGCCGAGGTCGACGCGCTGCGCCGGGCCGGTGCGGCCATCGACCGGGTGCACGCGCGGATGGGTGAGTTCCTCAAGGCCGGGCGTACCGAGGCCGAGGTCGGTGCGGACATCACCGAGGCGATCGTGACCGAGGGACACCTCGAGGCGGCGTTCGTCATCGTGGGGTCCGGACCCAACGGCGCCAGCCCCCACCACGCCCTGTCCGACCGTGTCATCGAGAAGGGCGACGTCGTGGTCGTCGACATCGGCGGCCCGATCCCCGGCGGGTACAACTCCGACTGCACCCGCACCTACGCCCTCGGGGAGCCGGCACAGCCGGACGTGCGGGAGACCTACGCGGTCCTGGAAGCCGCGCAACGAGCGGCAGTCGAATCCGTGCGCCCCGGTGTCACCGCCGCCTCCGTCGATGCGGCGGCCCGCGAACCGATCGCCGCCGCCGGATTCGGTGACCACTTCGTCCACCGCACCGGCCACGGTATCGGCTTGGACGTGCACGAGGAGCCGTACATGATGGGGGGCAACGAACTGCCTCTGGAACCGGGGATGGCCTTCAGCATCGAGCCCGGTATCTACCAGGAGGGCCACTGGGGTGCCCGGATCGAGGACATCGTCGTGGTCACCGACGACGGCGTCGAGAGCTTGAACAATCAGCCGCACGAGTTGGTGGTGCTGCCCGCGTGACTGACAGAACCGGCGGACAGGGTGGCGATCTGGAAGCCACCGACCGTGCCATCCTGCGTGAACTCGCGCAGGACGGGCGATGCAGCTTCACCGACCTCGGAGAGCGTGTCGGGCTGAGCGTCTCGGCGGTGCACCAGCGGGTGCGCCGCCTGGAGCAGCGCGGTGCGCTGCGTGGCTATACGGCCCGTATCGACGGGGAGCAGATCGGCCTACCGCTGACCGCGTTCATCTCCCTGACCCCGACCGACCCGGCCGCGCCGGACGACTACCCGCAGCGCCTGCAACACCTGCCGGAGATCGAGTCGTGCTACTCGGTGGCAGGCGACGAGTCCTACATTCTGCAGGTGCGGGTGGCCTCGCCGCTCGGCCTGGAGGAACTGCTGCGTCAGATCCGGGAGGCCGCGAAGGTCTCGACACGCACCACGGTCGTGTTGTCCACGCCGTTCGAGAACCGCCCGCCCGAGATCTGACCGCTGTGCGGCCGGTGGTGCCCCGCCCCGGCCACCGGGGCGTCGTCCGACGGTCCGGAGAATTCGAGGACGGGAACTCGAGGACGGCCGCCGGTGGACGGCCGTCATCGGCTCGTCCGCTGGGCGGCGACTTCGGGTGAGACGGCTGTCAGGTTCCCCTCGGAATCCGGGAGGCAGACCGCCTGCTGCCGGGTTCCGGTGAGGAAGTCGCTCAGGCACCGGGCGAACTGGGCATGCCCGGTGGCGTTGGCGTGGAAGGACTCCTGCATCGCGTGCGGCGCGCGCTTTTCGTGTTTGAGTGCCTGCCAGTCCACCGTCAGCCTGGTGAACCATTCCGTGCCCGGAGCCTTGTCGCCCCCGGTGCAGGCCTCGTGGCCGTATCCGGCACGGGAGAGGTCGAGAAAACGGGCCCCCACCTGCTCGGCGACCTCCCGCAGTCCTTCGGACAGCTGCGGCACCGCCGTACTGCGAACCCATTTGACGTCGCTGGTCAGCAGCGGACACCCCGACAGGTCCTGAAGCTCGGGGGCGATGCCGGGCCCGACCGGGGAGGCGTAGGACTGCACCACGAGCGAGTAGCCATCGCGTTCGTACCCCGCGCGGTCCATCACCGTGCGGATGTCGCGCAGCGCGTCCAGCACCTTGGGCTGCATCCGCTGCACCCGCTTCGGCCATTCCTGCCGAAGCTCCTCGGCGCATCCGCCGGGCGCGCGGGCGACCCAGGCACCGACGCACTTGTTGAGGACGTCGACGAAGCTCGGGTCGTCGTTGGCGCCGACCTGGACCACGATGTCGGTGATCCGATAGCGCTCGGCGATATCGGCGAGCCTGCGTGCCTGCGATCCCTCGGGATGGTTCGGACGGGCCTCCAGACCCACGAGACCGGCCTTGGCGCCCGAGCAGGCCAGATTGATCCGCTTCACCGAGCCGGGCAGCCGCAGCTGATGCACGGGCGCCGCGGGCGAGCGATGACACCAGTTCCCGTTGGCGCCGTCCGTGCCGGGAACGTAGTTACCGGCTCCTTCGCCGGACAGGGTGCTGTCACCCATGGTGACCACCGCGGGCGGAAGCGGTGGTGGCGGCGGGGGGATCTCCGGTGTCGGCCGGTCGCCGACCAGGAGCACGAGCCCGACCACCGCGAACGCACCGCCCACGAGGAAGAGCGTCAGCAGTCTCGTCACGTGTGCCCGCATCCTCCGCAGTCTATGGGTAGTTCGCGGGCAGCACGGTAACCACCGGCGGTGGTGTCGATAACGGTTCGGCAGCATCCGCCGGGCGGTACCGCGCACGAGGCTTCGCCAGCACAATGGGAGTACCCGGAAGTATTTCGGGCCCGTCGAACGTTGACCAGGTGACTGCCATCGAGTGGAGGTATCACCACACCGTGCCCGTCTTCGTCGTGTTATTGGTTGCCGGTGTCGTCGAGATCAGCGTGCTGGTCCTCGTCGGCCAGGCCATTGGAGTGCTGCCCACCATCGGGTTGCTCGTCGCGAGTGCGGCGCTCGGTGCATGGCTGCTCCGCAGGGAGGGGCGTCGGGCGCTGCGCGAGTTCAGTGAGTCCGCTCGCCTGCGCAGACCCCCGGATCGGGAACTGTCCGATGGTGTCCTCATCGTGCTGGGAGGCCTGCTGATCCTGCTGCCCGGCCTGGTCGGTGACGTGGCGGGTCTGCTGTGCCTGCTCCCGCCGACTCGTGCGGTGCTGCGCCGTCGTCTGCAGCGCGCCGCCGAACGTCGTTCGCAGGCCTTGCAGGAGAGGCTGCGGCACCAGGCCCAGGCGCACGCCCAGGCACAAGCGGCCTCGGCGGACTCCGCCCGCGACCGGCGAGCGGCCTCGTCGACCGAGGACGTCATCGACGGTGAGGTCGTCTCCGTCACCGAGGACGAGGAGACCAGTGATCGGTCCGGCGAGGATCCGCCGCTGCTTCCGCCGCAGTCCCGCGGTACCGACGAACCGCCGTCGCAGGGGCGTCACCCGCGTTGATCCGGTCGTGAATCGACGTCGCGTCAGCCACACAGGCGCTGCGGGTAGGCTGCTGACAACGATCGTGGTCCTGTTGCGGCGAACGGTGCGCGGACGTCGGACGTCATGCGCCTGGGGGCACGCCGGAGACCACGATCCATGCCACATGCGCAGTTGAACACGTGACCGGGAACACAGGGACAAGGCCAACAGATGTCCGAGACCACGTTGCTGCTCGGCGGGAGAATTCACGCGCCGGGCAGTCCTGATGCCACGGCGATGGCCGTGACCGGCGGGACCATCGCCTGGGTCGGTGCCGACAACGTCGGTCGCGCCTTGCATCCCGATGCCCACGTCGTCGATCTCGGCGGGGCTTTCGTCGCACCCGCCTTCGTCGACTCCCACGTGCACGCGACCTCGACCGGCCTGCTGCTCAACGGGCTCG
The DNA here is from genome assembly GCF_031458135.1 of Haloactinomyces albus. Classification (NCBI taxonomy): domain Bacteria; kingdom Bacillati; phylum Actinomycetota; class Actinomycetes; order Actinopolysporales; family Actinopolysporaceae; genus Haloactinomyces; species Haloactinomyces albus. The sequence goes on from NZ_JAVDXW010000001.1 coordinate 3,819,709, forward strand.
ACCTGACGGGGTGCGCGTCACTGACGGAGTTTCTGCACGCCTTGCGCGACCATGTTGCCGAGCACCCCGGCACCCTCGTGTGGGGTCACGGGTGGGACGAAACGTGGTGGCCGGAACGGCGACCTCCCACACGGGAGGAGATCGACGCCGCCGCGGGCGGCGCGCCCGTGTACCTGTCACGCATCGACGTGCACTCCGCGCTGGTGTCCACCGCTCTGGTCGAACGGGCACCCCTGGCTCGTGGTGCCGAGGGCTGGCACGAGTCCGGGCCGCTGACCCGGGTGGCCCATCATCACGCGCGCAGCGCGGCTCGGGAATCGCTGAGCGTGTCGCAACGCCGGGACGCCCAGTTCGCGTTCCTGCGCCATGCCGCTTCCCAGGGCATCGCGAGCGTGCACGAGTGCGCCGGGCCCGACATCTCCGGTGTGGAGGACTTGGCCGATCTGTTCGGTTTGGCCGAGCAGGGGGGTGTGCCCGAAGTCGTGGGGTACTGGGGTGAGCTCGGGGCGTTGGACACGGCCCGGCAACTCGGTGTCCGCGGGCTGGCCGGTGACCTGTTCGTCGACGGCGCGGTCGGCTCGCGCACGGCGGCCCTGCACGAGCCGTATGCCGATGACCCGAGCACTTCCGGGGTGCTCTACCTGGATGCCGAGGCGGTCGCCGAGCATCTCGTGGAGTGCACCCGCAACGGTTTGCAGGCGGGCTTTCACGTCATCGGTGATGCCGGAGTCGCCGAGGTCGCGGAGGGATTCCGCCGCGCGGCGCGGATCGTGGGAGCGCCCGCTCTGGCGAGCAGTCGGCACCGGCTGGAGCACCTCGAGATGATCGATGCCGGCCAGGCCGACGAACTCGGCCGGTTCGGTGTGGCTGCCTCCGTGCAGCCGCTCTTCGATGCGGCATGGGGTGGGCGCGAGGACATGTACGCGCGCAGGCTCGGGCCGGACCGTGGTGCCCGGCTGAACCCGTTCTCGCAGCTCGCGGCCAGTGGTCTGGTGCTGGCGTTCGGCTCCGACGCTCCGGTGACCTCGGTCGGTCCCTGGGGAGCGGTGCGGGCTGCGGTGCACCACCGCACGGATGGTTTCGGGATCTCCCCCCGAGCCGCGTTCACGGCCCATACCCGGGGCGGCTGGCGCGCGGCCGGGATCGACGACGGCGTGACCGGCACCCTCGTTCCCGGAGCCCCGGCGACCTACGCCGTATGGGACGCGGGAGAGCTGGTGACCGGTACTCCGGATTCCCGTGTCCAGCGCTGGTCGACGGATCCGCGTTCGGGAGTGCCGGGACTGCCGGACCTCGCGCCGGGGAAGCGGCTACCGCGCTGTCTGCGCACGGTTCTGCGGGGAGAGACGATTTACGCGCGTGACCCGGGCGATGAGGACCACTGAATCCGCTGTGCCGGTGCGCGGCCCGGAGGTACCGCCGTTCGGCGTACATTGGTCGGGTGCGTGCGGCGGTTACCGGGGGAGGCCGTGTGCACGCTTGTGACAACGGACGTCCGTCCCGGCCGAGGGTCGGGACCGTATCGCCGAGAAGGTTGATCGGGTGGTTGTTCCCACGGTGAGTTCGCAGCACCGCGAGCAGCCCGACGGCGGCGTGACCGGACGGTGGCGGTGGCTGCGCCTGCCCGCGGTGGCGGTGTGGCTGCGCATGGCGATGGCCGTCGCTGCGGGAATGGCGCTGTACTGGTCGTCGCCACCGCGCAACCTGTGGTGGTTGGCCCCCCTGGCCGTCGCGGGGTTCGCCGCCGTGGTCCACGGCCGACGGGCACGGGGCGGGTTCGGCTACGGCCTGCTGTTCGGGCTGGCCTACATGCTGCCGCTGCTGGGCTGGCTCCTGGATTTCCTGGGCGCGCAGTTCGGTCCCTGGCCGTGGTTGGGTGTCGCCACGGCCGAAGCGTTGTTCTTCGGTGTGGCCGGAGCGGGCATGGCCCGCGTGAGCCGCCTGCCCGCGGCGCCGGTGTGGATGGCGGCCGTGTTCGTCGGCGCGGAGCTGCTGCGCAGTACCGTGCCGTTCGGGGGTTTTCCGTGGGGGCGGCTGGCCTTCACCCAGGCAGGGGGCGCGCTGCTGCCGATCGCGGCACTGGGCGGGGCCGGCCTGGTGACCTTCGCGGTGGTCCTGCTCGGTGCCGCCCTCGCCGAGTTCGTCGGGCGAGTGCTGCGGATTCGGCGCAGGCCGCGCAGGCTGATCGCACCGGCCGTGGCGATGGTGGTGCCGGTGGCGGTCGCCGTCGCGGCGACGCCCCTGGTCGGTACCGACGCCAATGCCGGTACGGCCAGGGTGGCGGTGGTCCAGGGCGATGCCCCCAACATCGGGCTCGACCTGCTCTACCGGGACGAGGTGCTGCACGACAACCACATCCGAGCCGCCGAGGAACTCGTGGCCGATGTCCGCGCCGGTCGCGTCCCGCTCCCGGACTTCGTCGTCCTCCCCGAACAGGTCGGCTCCTGGGGGCCCGCTCGCCGCGATCCCGCGTTGAGCCGGATCGCCGCCCAACTCGGCGTTCCCCTGGTGGTGGGCGGAATCGCGCACAGTGCCGACGGTGAGCTGAGCAACCGGATCCTGCGGTGGGACCCGGAGCGAGGGGCCACCGCCGAGTACGTCAAGCAGCATCTCGTGCCGTTCGCCGAGACGATTCCGCTGCGCTCGGTGGCCAGTGCGGTGAGCCCGTTCGTGGACCGGTTCAAGCAGGACATGGTTCCGGGGGACGAGCCGGGAGTGTTCACCGTGGGACCGGCGAAGCTGGGCGTGGGATTGTGCTACGACGTGGCCTTCGGCGACGTCTTCCGCGGCGCCACCCGCGCCGGAGCCACGATGCTGGCGATTCCGACGAACAATGCCTGGTACGGCCACTCGGAAATGAGTTACCAGCAGTTGGCGATGGCGCGGTTGCGAGCCGTCGAGCACAGCCGTGCGACGGTGGTCGCCGCAACCAGCGGGGTCAGTGCGATCGTGCAGCCGGACGGCACGGTGACGCAGCGCACCGAGCAGTTCACCGCACGGACACTGATGGCCGAGGTGCCGCTGCGGTCCACACTGACTCCGGCGACCCGGTTGGGGCCGCTCCCGACATGGACGATTGCGGCACTGGGGCTCGCAGCGGTGGCATACACGCTGTGGCGGCGTCCGCGGTGGAGGACCGGCGGGTCGCGCGATGCTGCCGGCGGGGGCATCGCGCAGTGACGGCCGAACCAGCCCCGGGTTCGCGGATGCGTTGCGCGGTGCCCGGACGCGCACGGTCGAACCGACGTGTGGCGGCACCGGCGAGGAGGAACGGATGACGAACCGGCGAAGCCCGGTGGGTCGGGAGCAGCCGGGCTCGGTTCTGGTGGTGATCCCGACGTTCAACGAGCGGGACAATCTGCACCCGATCGTGCAACGGCTGCGGACGGCAGTACCCACAGCACACGTGCTGATCGTCGACGACGGCAGCCCGGATGGCACGGGTGCCCTGGCCGAGCGGCTGGCCGCTCGCGACGAGCACGTGCATGTGCTGCACCGGACCGAGAAGTCCGGACTCGGAATGGCGTATGTGGCCGGTTTCGACTGGGGCCGGCAGCGGGACTACGAGGTTCTCGTCGAAATGGACGCGGACGGGTCGCACGCGCCGGAGGAGCTTCCCCGGATGCTGCGGGCACTCGGTCGGGACGGCCGGGAAGCGGACGTCGTCCTGGGGTCGCGCTACGTGCCCGGGGGACGGGTCGTCAACTGGCCCCGGCGCCGCGCGTGGCTCTCCCGGGGCGCGAACCTGTACACCCGACTGGCGCTCGGTGCCGCCGTATGCGACATCACCAGTGGTTTCCGCGCCTACCGCCGTGCGGTGCTGGAGCGGGTGAAACTGCACAACGTGGCCTCGCAGGGCTACTGCTTCCAGGTGGACCTGGCATGGCGGGCCATCGAGGCCGGGTTCACCGTGGCGGAAGTGCCCATCACGTTCGTCGAGCGGGAAAGCGGTGAGTCCAAGATGAGCGGCTCGATCGTGTGGGAGGCTCTGGTGCGGGTCACCAAGTGGGGCTTGCGGCGCCGTGCGAACCAGGTGCGAAGCCTGGTGGACTCGCGCGGTCGCTACTCGCGCGGTCGCTGAAGGCGCGAAAGACGACCGGGGCCACAGAGGGATCGAGCGCCTGGCCTCACAGGGAGTCCAGGCGCTCGCCGGGTGGGGTCATCGTGGTTCAGGCGGAACGGGTGCGACGCCCGCGTAGCTCTTCCAGACGCTCGTTGAGCAGCTCTTCCAGTTCGGGCACGCTACGGCGTTCCAGCAGCATGTCCCAGTGGGTGCGCGGTGGCTTGGCCTTCTTCTGCTCCGGCTGGCTGCCGTCGATGATCTTCGACTCGGTGCCGTGCAGGCGGCATTCCCAGGTCGATGGGATCTCGGCGTCGTCGGAGAAGGGCACCTCGAACTCGTGGTCCTTGGAGCAGGCATAACGCACCGTCCGGCGCGGTGCGAGGTCGTGGTTACGGTCGGTCTCGTAGCTGACAGCTCCGAGCCGGCTGCCACGCAGAACGCGGTCGGCCATGACGGTTCCTTTCGCGTCGGCCTGGGCATGCCCAGGCGGTTGTGCTCACCGAGTGCAACGAGGTGGGGCTCGTCGTATGTTCCCGGTGTAGGGCTTGTGGTTGCCGTCGGTGACGTCCTTCATGCGTCAACGAGCTTCTTCCCGTGGGACGCAGTCGCCCGACGGATGTGACGCAGGGTCCCTCTGACAACCCGGAGACACATCCGAACGGGTGATAATGCCAGATGCTCCGTCACCAAGGCCAAACGAGTTGACGAACACACGCCGAAGTGGGACCGAAGTCACGGCCTTGGTCGGGTGCTTGACAAGAGGGATCATTACCCAACGTAGCGATATGTTGTGCTGTCTCCTACAACGACACAGCGTACTGGCATATTCCGATCAGGCCGATGACACGTCCCGGCATGTCACCACTTCGCAGTATCACAGAACCTCGGGGGCGGTGTTGCCCGCGGACTCGATCGCCCGACGCACCGGAACCAGCGAGACGAGGACGAGCCCGACGACGAAGAAGGCCACCAGCGACAGGATCGCGGGCCGCAGCGATCCGGTGACCTGGCCGACCACGGCGAAGACCAGCGGCCCCAGCCAGGAGGTCGAGCGTTCCCCGATCTCGTACAGGGAGAAGTACTCGGCTTCCTTGCCCGCGGGCACCATCTGGCTGAACAGGGAGCGGGACAGCGCGTTCGTACCGCCGAGCACCAGCCCGATCCCGATGGCCACCCCGTAGAACTGCAGGGTCTGACCGGCTTGGACGAAATAGGCACCGCCGAGCACCAGAATCCACACGAGCAGACTGACCATGATCGTCGTCTTGGCGCCGACGCGGCGAGCCAACGCCCCGTGCAGCACACCACCGACGAAAGCGATGAACTGGACGATCAGGATCGTCACGATCAGTGATTCCTGCGGCAGCCCCAGCTCCACGCTGCCGTACTGGGCCGCGACCTTGGTGACCGTGTTGATGCCATCGGTGAAGACCATGTACGCGCCGAGAAACCCCAGAGTCAGCGGTACGTGACGAGCTTGCCGCAGTGTCGACAGCAACTGGCGGAAACCGGCGGTGACCGTCGAGGTCCCGCGCTCGGGGAGCTCCGCGGCGGTGTGCTCGCGAAGCCCGGTCAGGGGCAGCACGGTGAAGGCAGCCCACCAGAGGCCGGAGGAGGCGAACACCATTCGCACGGCGGTATCGGCACTGATGCCGACCGCGTCGTGACCGAGGTAGATCAGCAGGTGCAGTCCCAGTGCGACACCACCACCGAGATACCCGAACGCCCATCCCCGCGAGGACAACCGATCCCGCTCGTCGGGTCCTGCGATCTCCGGCAGGAACGAGTAGTAGACCACCACCGCCGCGCCGAAGCAGATGTTCGCGGCGATGAACAGGACGACTCCGAGCTGCCAGTTGCGCCCACCGACCAGGGCCAGCAACGAGGTCGCCGCGGCACCGCTGAAGGCGAACACCGCCAGCATCGCCCGCTTGTTGCGGGTGCGGTCGGCGATCGCCCCCGTGATCGGCAGGACGAGGACCTGCACCACGGTCGCCGCCGACAACAGATACCCCCACAGCGATCCGGCCGGAAAGGCCCACCCGAACAGGGAGATATCGCACTGCCGCAGCGCATTACCGCCGGGACAGGCGTCGATGCCGTTGCGCGCGACGTCGGCCTCGGCGGCTCGAGTGGCCACAGTGGTCAAATACAGCGAGAGGAACACGGTCGTCACCGAGGTGGGAAACACCGAGTTGGCCCAGTCGTACCAACACCAACCGCGATGCTCCCGCCGCCGCGCGGCCTCCGGTGCGGCCTCGTCGCCCAGCACACTCATCCGAACCGTCCCTCCAGAGGCCATGGTGGCCGAACGACCCCCGTACACCCTTTCGAGCAAGTGCCACGGTGGCAATGCGTAGTTTCGCTCATTCGGTGGCGGTGTGATCGTGCGCGCGGTCGCTGACCCCGCCTGCCCACTGACCCCGTCGAAGCAGGACCTTCCGCAGGACATCCGGTCGGTCGGTCAGCAGCCCGTCGAGCCCGAGATCGAGCAGGCGCTGCATCTCCTCGGCGGTGTCGATGGTCCAGGCGTGCACTTCCCCGCCCCAACGATGGGCCAACCCGACGAACCGGGAGTCGACCACGCGTACCCGCCCGTATCCCGGCGGAACCTGGGCCGCGCAGCCGCGAACCCACGGCCGCAGCGGCCACCCGGCCAGACGAGCCCCCGCCCACAACGCGGCAACCGAACGCCGGCTCATCGAGGTCAGCACCCGCGCTCCGCCACCGCGCCGCAGCGCTCGTAGTCGGGTGTGGTCGAACGAGGCCAGACACACGCGGTCCCAGGCGCGGTGCCGTCCGATGACCTCGAGCGTGGGACGCACGGCCGAATCGGCCTTGACGTCGACGTTGAGCAACGCCTCCGGAAGCTCCTCGAGAACGTCGTCCAGGCGGCACACCGGCTCGCGCCCGGCGATCAGCGCCGAACCCACCATCGACCACGGCAGGTCACCGATGCTGCCCTGCCGGTCGGTGGTGCGATCGAGATCCGGATCGTGCTGGATCACGGCAACACCGTCGGACGTGGCATGGACATCGGTTTCGAGGTAGCAGTAACCCTCGGCCACGGCCCGCCGAAAAGCACTCAACGAATTCTCCATACCGGACAGATCACCGATGTGCCAACCACGATGTGCGAAGGCCCGCGGCCAGGGGCCGTACAGAAACGGGTGCGTCACCTCGCCCACTCTGCCCGATCGGCGTGGCGATCAAAACGGACAGGTTCCTCCCGGTTAGCCTGCTCGTTCGTGGAGACCCTGCCCGATCCCGATCCGATCCCGAGCCGACAGCGGTCCGTACGGCACTGTGCCTGGTGCGGACGCCGAGTCCCCGACGCGGGCCGAGTCGGCAGGCCTCGCCTGTACTGCGGACAGTCCTGCAGGCAGCGTGCCTACGAACGCCGGGCCGCGGTGCAGCGCAGCGGACTGCCCGAGGACGCCGTGGTGCTTTCGGCCACCGAGCTCGACGACCTGCAGGACCGCCTGTTCCAACTGCGCTGCGCGGCCGAGGACGTCGCGACGGCGGTGGCCGACGGTGCCACCTCGTCCGAGCTGGCGGCCATGGCAGCGCGAGTCACCGAAGCCGCAGGGGAACTGGAACGGATCCGATGACCGCCTCCGCCTGCGGACTTCGGCGCATAGTAGTCCAAATGGAGCATTGCTCGGACCTGCGATTGCCGTCATGATGTACGACCGAACTGCGTCCACCACGGAGCAACCGGCGTGGTCCACCGTGCAACGAAAACCTCGGTTACTCCCAGGCCTGCGAGGAAATGACGACGTGTCCCCACACACCGCGGTTCGCGGCCTGCGCCGTACCGAACTGATCACCCCCGATCCCGAGACCTCGGTCCGGTTCCACCGGGCTCTTCTCGGCTGGACGGTGCTGTACTCGGACAGTGGGTTCGACTGCTGGACCGGGGAACGCCATTGCGCGGCGGTGCGTACCCCGTTGACCGGTGAACAAGCGGGGTGGCGACTCGTCTTCGCGGGCGCGACCCAGGACAACGGTGTGCTGACCGATCCCGGCGAGGCCGTTGCGGTGCTGGCCAAAGGGCGGGCGCAGCACGGACCGTGGGCGCCCCACCCCAGGCGGGGTGAACCCTGCTGGATCGAGTTGTGCACCGATGATGCCGCGCAATCGGACGTGTTCTGGACGGACACGTTGAGCTGGACGAGCGAGGACGCTTCCGACGGCGCCACGTATGCGGCCGAAGGCCGACCGATTGCGGCACGTGCCTCCGCCGCCCGCATCGGCGACCGGTGCGGCTGGCTGTGCTACTTCACTGTGGACAGTCTGGAGCGAGCCGCCGAGCAGGTGCAGGAACTGGGCGGGACACTGCTGGAACGTCTCGAGCATCCCGGTGTGGGCGAAACCCTCGTCATCGCCGACACCAGCGGTGCCGTGTCCGCGCTGACCGGTAAGACGGAGACCTGGGGCGGGTGACCTCAATCGGCAGGGTCCTGTGAGTTCAGCTCACCCAGTACCTGGTGGGTCCGGTTGGCCCGCACCGACAATCGCTGCTCCCGGGCGGTGACATCGATGTAGGTCTGGCTGGAATTGATCGAGGTATGCCCGAGCAGTTTGGCGATCTCCGCGGCGCTCGCTCCGTCCTCGGCCAGCCTCGTGGCGAACGTGTGACGCAGGGCGTGCACCATCGCACCGCTGTGCACGCGATCGGAGATTCCCGCCGCGCGCAACGACTGCCGCACCAGATACTGCAACCCGCCTCGGCGTAGTGGCTCGCCCCGGTGGTCCACGAACAACGCCTCCCCACCCGGCAGGCGCCTGCCGAATCGCTGTTTGCGGGTCTGCAGGTAGGAGGCGATCACGTCGTCGAGCGTCCCCTCGATCGGAATCGACCGGTTGTGGCCGCCCTTGCCGCGCACGTGCAGTCTGCGCTCCCCGGAGCGTCCCGCCAGCGACGACACCGTGAGATCCAGCAGCTCGGCCGAGCGCAGGCCGGTGCACAGCAGCGTCGCCAGCACCGCGAGGTCGCGCTCCGGCCAGGGGTTGCGGGAGCGGCGCGCCCCCTGGGCCACCAGCCGCAGCAGCCGCTCGGGCGTGTCCTCACCCCGCAGTGGTTTCGGGGTCGGCTCGGGAGTGCGCGGTTTCGGCACCACCGGCATGGGATTGCCCGCCACCGCCCCCTCGACCACGAGGAAGCGGAACAGGCCGTTCCAGGTGGACCACGACCTGGTCACCGACGACGCCGACCGCGCGGCGGCGTGCCGGGCGAACGCAGAGCGCAGCGTCGAGGCCGTCGCCGAGGTCATGGGCAGCGCCCCCACGGCGGTCCCGACTATCTCGGCGAGTTCCCCGGCCACCGATTCCAGGTCGCGCCGGTAGGCGCGCAGCGAGTTCGCAGCGAGCTTTCTGGCCTGGAGATGCTCCAGATACACCTCGATCCAGTGCGCGACCGAATGCTCGTCGACCTCGTCACCGCCCCATTGCGGTCCGGGGCCTTCGGTTTCCTCCCGCTGGGTTCTGCCGCCCTGGGTACCACTCCGTTGGCGCACCTGTGACACCTCCCGCACGAACCGTGTCGATCATTCTCGCAAGTCGATCAAACCCGAGAGCGCCGACAGCCCTCTCCGGCAGCACCGGCAGGCCACCGTGTACGGCTCAGCTGTTGCGGAGGAAACGGTCCAGAACACGAGTGCCGAAACGCAGCGCCTCCACCGGCACCCGCTCATCCACACCGTGGAACAGGGCGGCGAAATCCAGATCGGCGGGCAGCTTCAGCGGGGCGAAGCCGTAGCAGTTCATGCCGATCCTGCTGAACGACTTGGCGTCGGTGCCGCCGGACATCATGTACGGCAGGGTCCTGGCGGCGGAGTCCTCGGCGCGCAGGGACTCGGCCATGACATCCACGAGACGACCCTCGAACGGGGTTTCCACCGGCGGCAACCCCACCCACTCACGCTCCACGTCGGGCCCGAGGACCTCGGCGAGTTCGCGGTCGAAGGCCTCCTCACGGCCGGGCAGGATCCGGCAGTCGACGGCGGCCTCGGCGACCGAGGGGATCACGTTGTGCTTGTATCCGGCGTTGAGCATGGTGGGATTGGCGATGTCGCGCAGTGTCGCACCGACGATGCGGGAAAGGTTGCCGAGTTTGGCCACCGAACCGTCGAGGTCGTCGACCGGGAAATCCCAGCCGGTCAACTCGGAGACACCGTCGAGGAACTCCTGGACCGACTCGTTCATCACCACCGGGAACCGGTGTTCGCCGAGTCGGGCGACCGCGGCGGCGAGCTTGGTGACGGCATTGTCCTCGTGCACCATCGAGCCGTGGCCCGCGCGGGCGCGGACCCGCAGGGTCAGCCACCGGATGCCCTTCTCGGCGGTCTGGATGAGGTACGCGCGGACGTCATCGGTGAGGGTGACCGAGTAGCCGCCGACCTCGCTGATCGCCTCGGTGCAGCCTGCGAACAGCTCGGGGCGGTGATCGACCAGCCACTGTGCGCCCTGCAGGCCTCCTGCCTCCTCGTCGGCCAGGAACGCGAACACGATGTCGCGGGGCGGGGTGATGCCGTCACGCTTGAGCCTGCGAGCCACGGCCAGGCTCATGGCGAGCATGTCCTTCATGTCCACCGCGCCACGACCCCACACGTAGTCGTTCTGCACCGCGCCGGAGAACGGATGTACCGACCACTCGGCGGGATCGGCCGGGACCACGTCGAGGTGGCCGTGCACGAGCAGGCCGCCGCGCCGGTTGTCGGCTCCCGGCAGGCGGGCGACGACGTTGGCACGGCCGGGGTGGTCGCCGGATTCGACGTAGGTGACCTCGTAGCCGACCTCGCTGAGCTTGCTCGCGACGAACTCGGCCGCCGGGCGCTCACCGGCCACCGTGGCAGGGTTGCCGGTGTTGGTCGTGTCGAAGCGGATGAGATCACTCGTCAGGCCGACGACCTCTTCCTCCGCGCGCTGCAGACCGGGATCGGACTCGGCGCCGGAGGCTGGGCCGGATGCGGGATCGGGGGAGGCAGAGTAGGTAGTCACCTGGCTGTTCTATCACTCTGCTTCACCCATAGGGGGGTGGTTACAGCGTCGCTGAGCCGATCGGTTAATCTATGAGCACAACACAGCGGGGCCGCCCGGGAAGACCGGAGCGGTGCCGAGACGTCGGAGTGGCGGAAAGGCAGACGCGCTAGCTTGAGGTGCTAGTGCCCTACGGGGCGTGGGGGTTCAAGTCCCCCCTCCGACACACTGGTGTGGCAAACCTGCTACACGATCTGCGATCGAGTTTCACGTTTTTCGGCGGCGGTGCACTGCGGTGCGACTGCCGCCTTTGCTTGCCTGCACACGCCCGGTACGGGGGTGGTGCGCGTGGCTGAGCTGTCCGTGCCCGCTGTGCTCCCGTCCGGCGGTGAGGCCTCCGGCATGGGTTCTGTGCCGTCCCGCTCGACGGCCACCCGGTCGATGTCGCTGGCCGGGGTTGGCGCCCGAGTTCCGTGAGGCGTCGATGGTGGCGGCGATTGCTTCGGTGGACGGCCGTGGCCGCATCGCCGAGCGCTCGGTGGTGCGCGCGCTGGGCTGGCAAGCCGGGCAGCGGTTGCAGTTCCGGCCGCTGCAGCAGGCGGTGTTGGTGCGCCTGGACTCGCAGGGGCTGTTCACGGTGACCGGGCAGGGCTATGTGCGGCTGCCGGCGCCGGTGCGGCACTGGTGCCTGTTCTCGGCAGGGGAGCGCGTGCTGGTGGCCGCACGGCCGGAGCACGGCGTGCTGATCGTGCACACCCTGGTGGCCGTCGAGGCTCTGCTGGCCGAGCACCACATCGCGCTGGGAGTGGTCTCCGATGAGCGCTGACAACGCTGCCGGGGCCTCCGAGATCGAGGCGGCGCGACTGCTGCTGGCCCGCATGGGGCTCTCCCCGGAACAACTGGTGGACGCACCGGGTGAGCAGCCGCCGGCGCCGACGTTTGCCGAGTACATCCCGAAGGTGGCCGAGGCGGTCAGCGAGGGCACGCGGCGGGTGTATCGCTCGTACTGGAACAAGATCCTCGCCGCCTGGGGCGAGCGGCGCCTGGATGAGCCGACTGCTTCGGAGATCAAGTACTTGGCCGAGCAGGTGCGCAGCCAGGTGGTGCAGCGCCGCAACGCCCGCGGTGGCCGGAGCGCGGCCGAGCATCTGATCGCCGCGCTGCGGTGTGTCTACAACCACGCGGTGGCCGACGGGATCATCATTGAGTCCGACAATCCGGCCCGGCGGGTGCCCAAACCCCGGCGGTTGCCGAGTACGCGGCGCGGGCTGCCGGATGCGCGGCTGGCCGAGATCAACCGGGTGGCCGCCTCCACGGGTAATGATCCGGCGTTGGACACCCTGTTGTTGCGGTTGCACACCGAGACCGCCTGCCGCCGCGGCGGCGCCCTCGCCCTCAGCGCCCGCGACCTGGATCCCGACCAGTGCCTGGTCCTGCTGCGGGAGAAGAGCGACAGTGTGCGGTGGCAGCCGGTCTCGCCGACGCTGATGCAGGCGCTGCAGTCCCACGCCGAGCAGCGCGGTATGCCCGGTTCGAGCGGCCAGTTGCTGCGGTATCGCAACGGCGAGCCGATTACCGCTCGCCGCTACGACCACCTGTGGACGCGGCTGGGCCGGCACCTGCCGTGGGTGGCCACCCAACAGATCAGCACCCACTGGCTGCGCCACACCACCCTGACCTGGGTGGAACGCCACTTCGGCTACGCGGTGGCCCGCGCCTACGCCGGCCACACCGACAGCAGCGGTGACTCCGGCACGACCACCACCTACATCCGCGCCAACCTCACCGAAATCGCCACCGCCCTGGCAGCACTGACCGGCGAAGAACATCCGCTGGCTTCGTCGACGTAGTTCTCGACGGTGGGTGGGCTGGCTATCTCCCACCCACCGTGACGTTTGTGGAGTTCGAGCCAATGGGATCATGTACCGCCGCCCTGTCATAGCAGGTGGCCCTGTGACTGCTTCAGCTTCGCACGCAGTAGTTTGATGGAGGACAGAGCAGGATCGTGAAGGCCATGTCGGCAGTAAGGGACACCAGATGGACGAGTTCGTCGCAAGCCACGCATCAGTCACGGAGAGTGCTGGGTCCGATGCTCACGAGATGCTGGACGCGCTGGCTGAGGATGAGATCGTCGACTACATCACCGGCGAAGCCGTCAAGGAGACCCCTAAGGAGAAGGTCCGGCAGCGAATCGTACGGGGATTGCTGCACGAGTACGGCATCGCCGTGGAATACATGGCCAGTGACTTCCCGGTCACTGTCGACAATGGCGGTGGGCGTAAGCGGACCAAGAAAGCCGATATCGCGATCTTCGACTCGGAGGAGCACACCCAGGACAACCTGCGTCGGGTGGTCGTCTGCAAGCCCGAACCGAAGAACGGCAACACGGTCACCAAGATCCGCACCCATGAGCAAGCGACCAAGGAGCTCGACGAGCTCAAAGAGCTCATGGGCAACGAGAACGTCCCCGAGCTGAAGTACGGATTGTGGACCAACGGGGTCGACCTGTTCTACCTCCACAAGGAAATCGGACGCTGGGGAACTACCTACGAGCCGCGGGCGGACTGGCCACAGTCCAGCGAGTCGTTGGGCAGCCGTAGCGTCGCATCGCACGCCAGGCTGCGTAGCGGCGAAGAAGACATGCTGCGTACCGCGTTCCGCCGGTGCCACAACTACATCCACGGCAATGAAGGTCTGCCGAAAGACGCCGCGTTCTGGCAGTTCATGTACCTGCTCTACGCCAAGATCCACGACGAGCAGGTCAACCGCAACGGTGGTGCCCAGTTCTACGCCGCCTTCGACGAGCCGTTCACCGACGATGGACGCGGCAAGATCCGCGAGCGGATCGACAATCTGTTCGCCCAGGTCAAGAATGCCTATCCGCTGTTCAGCGCACGGGACGAGATCACGCTTTCGGATCGGGCGCTAGCGTTCATCGTCGGCCAGCTCGCCCCGTACAACCTCGCCGACACCGAGATCGACGCCAAGGGAGCGGCCTACCAGGAGCTGGTCGGCAACAACCTGCGCGGTGACCGGGGCCAGTACTTCACGCCGGTGCGTGCGGTGCGGCTGATGGTCGACATCCTCGCGCCGCAGGAGCACGAGCGGGTACTGGACCCTGCGTGCGGCACCGGCGGTTTCCTGCGCGAAACCCTCGCGGCGCTGCTGAAGCAGTGGCGCGAGAACGAAGGCATAGGAGACGAGCTCGATGCCGAGGAACAACGCGAGCGACACCGGCAACGGCTGAAGCGGTACGTGGAGAACAACCTCTTCGGCGCCGACTTCGACCCTTTCCTGGTGCGCGCGACGAGCCTCAACCTGATGACGGTCGCCGGAACGCAGGGCAACGTCTATCACATGAATTCCTTGGCGTTTCCGGACGGCACACTGCCCGGCGTGGAACCCGCGCGAGCGGAGATTCGGTTCGGCAGCGTCGACGTGTTGATGACCAACCCGCCGTTCGGTTCCGACATCAAGATCACCGACGAGGATGTTCTGAACCGCTACCGCGACGGGGTCGCCCAGTCCTGGACGCGCAGCAAGGAGACCGGGCTGCCGGTGGCAAGTAGTACTCCGGTGACAGGTGTGTCACCGGAGCAGCTGTTCATCCAGCGTGCCGTGCAGTGGGTCAAGCCGGGTGGACGGATCGGTATCGTGCTACCCAACGGCATCCTTTCTAACCCAGGACCGTCGGACGAAGCCATCCGGCGCTGGATCCTGGAGAACTGCTGGGTGCTGGCCAGCGTGGAACTGCCGGTGGAGGCATTCATTTACGAGGCCGGGGTCAACATCCTCACCACCCTGCTGTTTTTGAAGAAGAAGACCGATGAGGAACGAATGGCCAAGGACATGGGTGCCGACCAGGAGTACCCGGTGTTCATGGCCATCGCCGAGAAGGTCGGCGTCGACCGTCGAGGAAACCCTGTGTACAAGCGTCATCCGGACGGCGAGATCGTTCTCGACTACGAGACCAAGCTGGAGACCTTCCGAATCGGCGGGCAAAAGCGGGAACGTACCCTGCATCGCACCGTCAAGGTCATCGACGATGACCTGCCCGAGATCGGTAGGCAATACCATCAGTTCCGCGTTGCGCACCCCGAACCAGGCTTCACACCGGAGGGCACACGGTGAAGATCATCAACCCGGACAACCCGGTAAATTCCGCTTGGCTCGTCGAGCAGGGGTACCGTCTTGATCCGCGTCCCTACCTCTCCGGTGCTTTCGAAGCCCGCAAGCTCCTCGAACGGCTGCCCATGCGGAAAGATCCGCTCCAGAGTCTCACTGCAGGGTACAATGGTGGCATCTTCAATGGACCGAAGTTCCGCCGGATCTACGTTAAGGATCCGGAGTACGGCGTACCATTTCTGGGTAGCACGGACATTATGGAGGCAGACCTTAGTTGGCTTCCTTTGCTCTCCAAGGCTGACGCAAAAAAAATTCCCTACCTTGAAGTGCGTGAGGGTATGACACTCATATCATGCTCGGGCACGGTTGGGCGAATGGCGTATGTCCGTCCTGACATGTCAGGATTTTGGTCATCCCAGGATGTATTGAAAGTGGTGCCGGATGATAACAAGATTAAATCAGGGTACCTGCACGCTTTTCTCGCAAGCGAGTATGGGCAGTCGCTAATCACCGGCTCGGCGTACGGGGCGATAATTCAACACATCGAGCCATACCACATTGCTGATCTCGGAGTTCCTCGGTTCGAGGAAGCGCTGGAAAATCGGATTCACACTCTTATTCAAGAGGCAGCCGAGCTGCGCGCTTCATACCAGGCCGGTGTAGTCGCCGCCACGGAAGATCTTTTCACCAGCGCAGACCTGCCCGAGCTTACTAACTTTCAATGGCACAAGCAGCCACGCGATCTGGGTTTCAGCGTTTCTGGAGCGAACTCGACAACCTTGCGTGCTCTCAATTTCAGCCCACGTGTCCAGCAAGTTCTTGAGACTCTGCGTTCTGTCCCCCACTGGACCCTGGGTGAAATTTGCGAGGGTGGTCAACTCAGTCGTGGTAACAGGTTTACGCGGATCGATAGCGGCCCCGAACATGGGGTTCAACTTGTTGGTCAGAGGCAAGGATTTTGGTTGCGCCCGCAAGGGCGGTGGGTGACTGTTTCTGACGGTCGTGCCTCGCAGCTGCTGCCAGTTAAGGAAACTATACTTATCGCGGCCCAAGGTACCCTGGGTGAAAATGAAGTATACTGCCGACCGATATTTGCGGCAGGGCGTTGGTTGAACTATGCATTCTCTGAGCACTTTTTGCGAGTATTGCCAGGTGCAAACGATCTGCCTGGCGCGTACCTGTTCGCTTTGCTACGTTCCAATGCAGTGTTTCGTGTCTTTCGCTCAATGAGTGCTGGCGGTAAGCAGCAGGACATCAACGCTGAACTTCGCAAGGGTCTGCCTGTACCACTGTGCACCCCCGAGGACCGGGAGCGGATCGCGGAGAAAGTTCGTCAAGCCTATCGCGAGCGGGACCTCGCGGATGATAAAGAAGACGAAGCGTTGCGGTTGCTGGATGAGGCGGTGCGAGAGGCGGCACGTTAATGGCGGAGATCCTGGGGGGCGGGCCTCCGGTCAACGATGACGAGCGAGCGGTGCTTGCACGACTGCGGGACCATGGGCCGGAGCACTGGTTGGTGCTGCACAACATCGAGATCCCAGCCAGGAACGAGACCTTCGAAGTCGATTTGGTGGTAGTCACCGACCGCGCGGTGTTCGTGGCAGACGTCAAGGGCACTCGGGGCCGCATCGAGGTGGCTGGGTCGAAGTGGCTCCCTTCGCGTAGGCAGCCGTTTCACTCGCCGGTCGCGAAGCTGCGTGGGCACGCTCGCAGGCTCAAGGGCCTGCTTGAAAACCACCGCACTGAACTCACCCGTGCCTACACCGCCCCGCTGGTCGTCCTCACCGGACGAGATGCCGAGCTCGTCGACCCGCAGCAGCGGGATGCGGACAACGTCACCACATTCGATGAATTCATCGCTTACATGGATACCGGCTTCGAAATTCCCAGCAGGTTTGCCGATGGCGTTGCCGAACTGGGCCAAGCAATCGTCGAAGCCCTGCACGGTGCGGTGCGCCGCCCACAAGGACCCCCGAAGATCGGCGGCTGGGAGATCGTTGAACGCCTCGGTGGGAACAGTGAGGTCACCGAATACCGGGCACGCAACCTCGACGCGCCGGAAGGTGCAGGCACGGTCCTGCTGCGCGTCTACCGCGCCGACCCGTTCCTGCCGGAAGCCGAACTCTCGGCACAGCAGCGTCGCCTCGGCAACGCCTACGTCGCTCTCTCCCGCATGCCGCCGCACCCGAACATCGTCACCGCGCGACATTTCACCAGCGTGGAAGACGGAGCCCGGTTCGTGCTCGAACTCGACGACACGCACGGCAGACCGCTGCTGCGCTGTCTCAACGAGCCGGAGCTGGCACTGGGCACGGACACCAAGCTGCGCGTGATCCGCGATGTCTTCGCCGGGCTCGCACACGCGCACTACAACAAGGTGATTCACCGGGCACTGAGCCCGTCGACCGTGGTCATCGCTGACGACGGCCGCTCGCTGTTGACCGGATTCGACCATGCTCGGCTCGGCCCGCCTCGAACGGAAACTGTGGTCGATCAGATCCCCGAAGTCGTCGATCCGAACTACCGCGCCCCGGAGTGCCACCGTGATCTTCAGGCGCACAGCCCAGCCTCGGACGTATACGCGGCTGGGATCCTTGCCTATCAGTTACTCACCGGCGAACTGCCGTTCGGCTCGTCGACCGAACAGTACAGTCAGGCCAGCGTGCTACCGCCGACTCCACTGGCCGAGGCCGGAGTGGACGCCAAGCTCACTGAGCTGTTCACCGCCATGTGCGCACAGCAGCCGGATGAACGACCTCGCGCCGCCGACGCGCTACGCGAATTCACCCGCATCGTCGGTGCCGGCAAACGCAACCGTCGCAGTATGCCGAAACAGGTAGAGAACACCGGCAGTTCTGGCACCACGCGCAGCAAGGACTTTTTGCTCAATCTGCCGGAAGGCCACGAGCTGACCCGCAAGTTCACCATCCGCCGCAAACTCGGCAAGGGCCACTTCGGTGCCGCTTACCACGTGTTCGACATGATCGCCGACACCGACTGGGTGCTCAAGCTGATCCTGCGGGACCGCGACTCGGTGATTGAGCGCATGAAGCATGAGTACCAGGTGTTGGTGAACCTCGAACGACACCCGAACGTGGTGCGCGTCGCAGACGCGAACTTCCTGCCCGACAACGAAACCCCGTACCTGCAGTTCGAATACGTCGACGGTCGCGACCTCGGATCCCTGACCTCCGGCGAACAACCGCTCGGCCCAGCCGACGTGCTGCGGTTCGGCATAGAAGCTGCACGCGGAATCGCACACCTACACCGGCACGGTGTGTATCACTGCGACATCAAGCCCAGCAATCTGCTGTGGACAGAACAAGGCTGCAAGATCATCGACTTCAATGTTGCGGTCACCTCGGACTCCACCTTGCGCCACGGTGGTGGATCCACGCGTTACCTACCACCCGACCTCGACATCAGTGCGCAACCGTCGGCCGCCGACCTGGCCGACCGGGACACCTACGCTCTCGCGCTGAGCCTGTACGAGGCGCTCACCGGTGCCTACCCATGGGATACCGGACACCCGCCACCGGGTGAAGAACCTGCACACCCAGCCGTGTGGTCCGGAGTGCCTCCGTTGGCGCCCGCCTTCGTGGAGGCACTGCTCAAGGCCATCGCGCCACAACGCAGCCAGCGATACGGCTCGGTGAGTGAATTCCTCGATGCCTTGTCCGGGATCACCACGGTCTGGGTGGAACCACCGGAAAGGCAGTTGCCCGAGCCGGGCGAGTCCGCAAGGGAGTCCACCAACGCTTTCGTGGACTACCTCCGCACGCTGTACAGCCAGAGCACAAGTACCAACCAGGGAACCAGAGGCAAGGATCCCACTCGCAGTGACCTCTACGTCACCAGCGCTCTGGATGATCGTCTGCTGCCGGACGTGCTCGCAGGGCATTACCGGCTGGTGATCATCACCGGCAACGCCGGCGACGGCAAGACCGCGTTCCTGGAACATCTGCTTGAGCGGGCACGTGACGAGCAGGCTTCATTCTCGACCGCCCGAGAAAACGGCGCGAGTTTCACCCTCGGTGGCATGGAGTTTCACACCAACCATGATGGCAGCCAGGACGAGGGGGAACGCGCCAACAATGCCGTGCTGGCGGAGTTCTTCGGTCCGTTCTCGGGTGAACCCACCGGTTGGCCGGACGACCAGAGCAGGGTTATCGCGATCAACGAAGGCAGACTCGTCGACTTCCTCACCGAACACGCAGGCGATTTCACCGAGCTCGGTAAGCTGGTCAACGCCGGGCTCGCCGGACACAGGCTGGACAGCGGCGTTGCGGTGGTCAACCTGAACAACCGTAGCGTGCTCGCCGACCCTGAGGGCACCGGCTCGATCTTCAGTCGAATGCTCGACCGGATGACCAGACCCGAATTCTGGCAAGACTGCGCATCGTGCGAGATCTCGACGCACTGTTACGCCCTGCACAACGCTCGCACCTTCGCCGACCCCACGGCGGGCCAACGCACGATCGAACGGCTGCGTTCGCTGTACCAGCTCGCTCACCTGCGCGGTCGCCTGCACATCACGTTGCGCGACCTGCGTTCCGCGCTGGCTTACACGTTGACCTCCGGACGTTCCTGCGCTCAGATCAAGTCGCTGTACGAGCGCGGACGTGGACAGGAGATCCTGGACGCCTACTACTTCAACAGCTGGATCGGCCCTGAAGGAGGCCATGACCGGCTGCTCGCCGAGTTACGTGAGCTCGACGTCGCCGAAGTGCCAGCACCGTCACTGGAGCGCCGTTTCGACTACGCCGGTCCGGACACTGGCAGCGCCACCATGAGCTTCGACCAGCGTTCCGGTTACGACCTGGAACTGCTGAGCGCCCGGTTTGAACAGCTTCCGCGCGGCAGCGCCCCCGACCTCACTGCGCATCGCGACTACATCGCCGCAGCGAAACGCCGATTCTTCTTCGAATCCCTCGAGGATATCCGGTCGGCGAGCCTGCTGCCGTACCAATCAGCACGGATGTTCCTGGACGTGTTGGCGAGCCCCAACTCAGTGGGCGAGCACCTCGGCGAGATCATCGATGCGATCAATCGTGGCGAGGGCCTGACCACGCCGGATGCCCTCGGTGACGCTGTAGCCTTACGCGTGCGGCACGTGCCGAACGGCACGATCAGCAGCTACCGGTTGTTCGACAAGGACAAGTTCACCCTGCACACCGCAGGCGCGCCCGAATCGCGGTATCTGGAAGGGGAGCACGACCACCTGCTGCTGCGCTATGTCGATCCCGGGGGCCAGCAGGCAGGGCTTGCCATCAAAATCGACTTGTATGAGCTGCTGTACCTGCTGCGCAGAGGTCACGTGCCCAACACCAGTGACAGCCAGGGGCGCTACCTGAGCCTGACAATGTTCAAGAACGCACTCTCCGCCGTGCCGTATCAAGAAGTGCTGCTTACCAACACCGGACGTGATCTGCATCGTGTACGCAGGGAGCCCGGCGGCAGGCTCGTCATGGAAGCGCTCTCGGAGGTGCGATGATGGGATTCGACCGTAAGGACCGCGAGTTCCGCCATCCCGGCGTGAGCTACCTCGAATTCAAGCAGATGGACATGGATCGGGTCCTTACCGCCTTCCTGGCCCGTCTGCGACACAATGGGTTGCCCAGCAGGCTCGCCCGCTCCACAGACTTGACCGTAGAGCCGTTCGTCTCTGAGTTTCTCGAACACCCCGAGTCGTTCTCCGGCTTCGATACCGAAACCACCCAGCGCTGGGTTTCGACACACCTGCTCGACATGGTCAACCGGGGCAAAGCCAACGAGGCGGTGGCCGGACCGCGGCCGCTCCACGGATTCACCTACCGCTTCCGCAACAGCAAACGCTCCCGCCCGTACGGGGCGGACGAGCAGCTCTACGAGATGCTGCTCCACGCCAGAGGCGATGTGGGTAAGCAGGCATTGGAACACCTGCGGAGCTTCTTCTTCGCAGGCATCGATCCGAGCACCGACGCACCGGTCACTGACGCCGAGATCGACGTCGAAACGCAAGCATTGCTGCACTTGTCCACAGTGGATAAAGTGGAGGACCGTCCGGACACCAGCAAGCCACGCAAACCACACCCCCCACTGTGCCAGGCAGCCGTGGACCTGCTCGTCGACGACGTGCTGCGGTTGCTGTTCCACAAGCGGTTCATACCGCGTTCGGTGCTCGTGGAGTACCTGAAGACGCTGTTCGCCTTCCACCTGGCGCTGTATCACCTACGGTTGATCAAGCTACTGCCGAACCTGGTGTGGCGCGAGAACACTGGCATTCGGTGTGTACGCAGCGAATGCGGCACTGACCTCAGTCTGGCCGCACACGGCTGCGGCTGCCCTGTGGGGCTGTTCCTCGATGTTGCGGGAGAGCCCGGAACCCGTGCGGCGGAACTCGCCGAACGTAGCGCAGAAGTGTGGTTCGGTCGCATACCGGAGTTCGTGCGCTCGGCCTACGCCATCAAAAAACTCGACGAGTTCGCTGAGAACCAGGCGAGAGTTGGCAAGCTACGGAGGCCGGCATCCGGGGTGTTCGGCGTGGCCGATGTGCTGAAGCTGCTCAGCAGTGCACGCAAAACCGACCGCAACAACTACTTCGATATGCGCATCCGCGGCATCGTCGAGGATTCGGCCGGTGCGGATGGTGAGCTGGATCCCGAGATCAGCACCATTCTCGGGCTGGGGCTGGACACCTTTACTACATACGTGGAAATGATCACTGCGCATCGTGGCCAGTACCACCGTGGCTACATCGTCGATGCGCTGGACTCACTGCTGCTGAAGAACCGGTCCGGCGCCCTGATCACTCAACCCCGGGGCGGCAATCGTCGATTCATCCTGGACTCGCGGCTGCTGGAGGTGCTGCTGCAGGTCTCTCTGCTCGCGCCCGGCGGGCCGACGGGGTTTCGGACAAAGGCGATGCGCGTCGACGAGTTTCTCACTGTGCTGCGTCGTCGATACGGTCTCCACATCAGCCAGCTTCCGGAAGGCGACGGATTTTCGTCGGTGAGTATCGCCGATCGTGCGGCGTTGCGGGAGAACGAAACGGCGTTCAGCACGAAACTGCGCGAGATCGGATTCTTCTCCGACCTCTCCGATGCCTACCTGACGCAGACCATCAGCCCCCGTTACGCGGTGGGCGAAGAGGGGAACAAGTGAGCACGACCGGTTTGCGGGAACTCCGGCAAGAAGACTTGTATGCCGAGTTGGAAGAATTGCTCGTGCCTTGGCTGGCCAGGGTGGCGGGGCAACGCGAACCCGGCCACTGCATGCGCGTCGGAGATCTGGACACCTCCCTGGCCATCCGGCTGTGCCGCAGGACGCGCCGCTGCGTACCGGCCGCGCAGGTCTACGTGCTGCGTTCCGGTTCTGAAGGCGCCGACGATGTAAGCGTCACGAGCACCAAACTGGTCGAACTGCGTAATCCGGAGACCGACGGTTCAGCTCGACCGCCGCTGCTGGTTTTTGTGCCCGCAGGTACCAAGGCCAGTGCGGAAGACTCGTTCGGCCTGGCCACCTTCGAAGAGCTCGACCTCGGTGATGTCTACACCGAGCTTTGCGAGGCTCTGCGCGCTGAACTACCCGCCCAATTGCGCTCGGCAGTCGATGAGCTCTTCGGTCTCATTACCGAGGCGCAGTGGCCCCATGCCGACGAACTGGCACGCACTCGGTACCTGCTCACGCTCAAACTCAACGACTTCGACAACACTGCGGCAGGCGCCGCATTATTCGAACTGGGACTCATCCCCGACTTTGGCTTGTTCACGGACCTCAGCCAAGTGCTGCGTCGCGCTGCGTGCAACATCCACCACGCCAGATCAATGGCAACACCGACGCGCCCCGAACGTGGTCGCGTGATCGACCTCGGCTTGACCGACCCCGCCTACACAGCTCGCCTGGCAGAGTTTGCCGTGAGGGCTGGTCTGGAAGACCCCAAAGCATGGACACGACGCATCGTTGTCGACCGAGAAAACTGGGGACTGGCATTTCAACACTGGCCGTTGCCGGAAGAACTCACCCATGAACGAGTGCGAGTCGACGTCGGTGAACTGCCGCTGCGCCGTGCCGGAGAAAATCCCGGGGACCACGACGACCAGATCCGCAGCACGATCATCGGCCAACAGTACCTTCCCACGGGTGCACAAGGGACGAACCAGCTCGCCGTGAGCTTTCAAGTCTCGCCCGCCCCACGGCAGGTTGCTGGCCTGTCCCGATTCATTGTCGCTCTCATCTCCGAAGACAGCGGACCCACTGGCGTCGTGACGTCCGTGCGGGTCGGAACGAAAAGCAAAACCGAATACAAGGCGACGCTGAAAAAACTCAAGAAATCTCAGCTTGAGAACGGCTGGCACTTTATCCGCGTCTCCGGTGTTGATACCGAAGGTGTCCCATATCCCATGGAGACAGCGGGCGAATCCGGTGCACCGCCGCATGAAAGTCAGCGCTTCTTCGTCATCGCCGACGGTGACGCGGAAGAACCCGCGGAACCACGAGTGCGCCGGGAAGAAGGCCTTACCCAAGCCAAACTCCGGTTGAGCTTCGACGTGCTCGCCGATGGCCGGGCACCGACGGGCATCACCTGTACGGCAACGGGCTGGAAGAACGGTCCCGAAAGCAACGTGGTACGTGCTGTATTCGCTGGTGAAGCCATTGTGGATATCCGGCTGGCTGCAAGGCTGCGCGAGATAGAACGAGCCATCCTCACCGAATCGGCCGAAGCCGCTGCACGACGACTGACCACGGCTGGAACACTGCTGCACGAACCCGGTGTGAGCCAAGCCGACGACGAAGTGTGGCGAAAGTTTCTCGTGGCGCGTCGTAACCTGTTCGAACAAATCAGTGGTACTGATCAGCTGGTTGTCGAAGGACGCGATCTCGCGGATATGGCCGAGTTGGCACTCGACTACGGACGTGCGTACCAGGCGCTCGTGGCGCATCGACTGCAGCAGACTGAAGAGGGCAGGATCGCACGGGCCTGCCTGGCAGCCGTGCTCGCCATCGACACGGTGGTTGTCGAATTGCCCGGCGAGGGTATGGACGCCGGTGAGGAAGTCGCGATTGTCTCGCCCACGCACCCGCTGCGGCTGCTGTGGCTCGTCACATGGACCAAACTCGGTTGGTCATGGTTGAACTCGGAACTTCCTGCCAGTGGCGCCGCACTCCGTTCTGCCAAGTCCGCGCTCTTCGACGATCTGGCTCCCCTGGGATTTCCGCTGGCAGTACCGCGTGCTGACGGTAGATTGCTGATGGCGGCAGACGATCTCAACCCGTACTGGGGCGCGCTTGCCGCCACCGACAGTCCCGATCCGCAAGGCACGCTGCGAGCTTTGACGAGCGTCCTCGGTAAGAGCGCGCAAAGTTCTTCGCGTCCACCGGTGAGTGGTCAGGCGCTCGCCGACCGAGTTGAGAGATACCTGCGAGCTCATCCGTATGTCACGACACTGACCATCGCCGCAGTGAACCCCGGACGCGCGGAGGCCCTGGCCGACATGCTGGTGCAGCTGCAACGGCGGGCAGAATTCAGCGATCTACGCTATGACCTCCGACTGTTCTTCCGCGACCCGGATGTCCCCGATGCGGGCGGTGCGCTGGTAGAGCTGTTGCACGGCGAATGGAACACCGCACACGAGGTAGAACGATTCCGTGAGCCAAGCGCGGGGCTGACACCGAAGCTTTCGGTGTCGCTGCGTCCGCTGGAAGAGTTCAGTTCTGCTTCCACCGAGCACACCGTGCACCTCACTATCTTGTTCGACGCGTTCGGCGGAGAGACTTTCGAGGTGGGAACGGGAGCCGAGCGCCATCACGTCACAGTGCACGGCCTTGCTCAGGAGATGCGCTCGCACTACCAGGTTGCCGAGGAAATCGCTTCCTGGCGCAAGGTGCCGGTACACGGAAGTGCCCATCCACTGCCGGGAAGTTCAGAATTCAGCGATCTCATGGGGCAGTTGCCAGGACTGATGTCGACCGCGGCGGCAACTGTGAGTTCGGGACAGGTCAGCCGGCAGTTCGTTCCGTGCGTGACGTTGAACCTCGACGCCGCCGACCGTACTCTCTTGCACCAGGCGCATCGCAGCAGTGACTGGGTCATCACCATCGACCGCACCATGGGCATGGAGCTCTTCGACTCTCCCAGCAGTGCGCAGCGCAGCGAGTATGTTATCGACCACAGTGCTCCCGATACCAGCACGCTCGGTCACCATATTGTGGTGAGCTCACGCTCGGTCGATGAGCTACGGGCGCTGCTGCTGCCCGCCATGAGCCAACACGACGTGAACATCGAGGCCCGTCATGTTGGTACTTTCTTCGACCAGTTGCGCCAGCTTTCCGGCAGACTCGCTTTCAAGATCGCCTCAGCAGCTCCCAACCAGCGCACCGAAATCCTCGGGCTCGCCCTGGCGCGGCTTTACCTCGCTTACCAAGGAGTGCTTGCCAACCAGTTGCTCGTTCCGCTGGACGCGCATCTGGAACTCTACAGGGATGCGAGGGCGCAATCGAGTGAGTTCGCGGTACGTCTGGACCGCACGGATCTGGCTTTGTTCGATCTCGATGCAGAGCAGCGCGTCATCACCTGCAGCCTGGTGGAGGTGAAATGCGCCTCCTCGGTGCCGGATCTGGCTGCTTACCAGCGACTCAAGGATCGCATTACCGAGCAGCTCAATCGCAGCGCCGAAGTGCTCGCCGAACATTTCGACCCACGCCACCGACGTCCTGACCGACCGGACCGAGTTGTCAAGAATGCCGAGTTCTCTGCGATGCTGCGCTTCTACCTCGATCGCGCACAACGCCACGAAATTATCGGCGAATCCGCCACGCGCGAAGCGAGCTGGCTCCTGGATCGGCTTGATGAGGGGTACCGGATGGAGTTCACGCGTACCGGTCTGATCTTTGATCTGGCCGGCACCGACACCGGTGTCGAACTGGAAGGCGGCATCGAGTTTCATCGAGTGGGTCGTCAGCTTATCGATGAGCTCATCGAACACATCCCCACAGACCCCGTGCTCGCGCGCCAGGGTGGCGAAGAAGGTACCTCTGCCGATGTTCGCTCCATTGAGCTCACGACACCGCGCTTGGAAGATGCTGCATTCCTGCGTCCTGCTCGGGAACGCAGCACTCGCGACGAGGACGAGATGCTCGATGATTCACCGATCGAACTCTCGCCGGAAGAAGGTATGCCCAACGCAGCGGAGGAAGATCAGGAGGCAGCGTCACCTGTTTCGGATGTGGAAGAGCAACACTTCGGTGACGAGGGGCAGCAACTCGTCTCGCAGCCGGACATCATCACCGGTACGGACAAAGGCACACCACAGTACGGGGTGATTGGAGAGGTAGCCGGACGTAAGGTCGGCATCGATCTCAACGAAACACACACGATCAGCTTGTTCGGTGTTCAAGGAGGCGGCAAGAGCTACACGCTAGGTTCGCTCATCGAAATGGCCTCGCTTTCCGCGCCGCCCGTGAACCAGTTGCCGCAACCACTCGCGACGATCGTCTTCCACTACAGCAAGACCAAGGATTATCCGCCAGAGTTCACCAGCATGACTGCGGCGAACGATGACCTGGGGCAGATTGAGCAACTACGTGAGCGCTATGGCGTCGCCCCTCGGGCGCTCGAGGATGTCGTGCTTCTCACTCCAGAGGACCAGGTGGATGCACGGCGGAGAGAGCACCCCAATGTACAAGTGCTTCCGCTGAAGTTCGGGTCTTCTGAGCTCAGGGTTGACCATTGGAAATTTCTTATGGGAGCTGTTGGAAACCAGGCAAACTACATCCGACAGGTTCAGCAGATCCTTCGCAAGAACCGGTCGAATCTTACTCTGGGAAAGATCCTGGATGACGTGGATCAGTCCGGTATGCAGGATCACCTGAAGCGGCTTGTCCAGGACAGGCTCAATTTCGCTTCCGAGTACATCGACGACAGTGTTCGAATAAAAGAGATTGTCCAGCCTGGTCGCATGATTATTGTTGACCTGCGTGATGAGCTGATCAGTAAAGACGAAGCGCTGGGTCTGTTCGTTGTACTCATGGAAATATTCGCTGAAGCTCAGTCCGGCGAGAGCAGATTTAACAAGCTCGTTGTTTTGGATGAGGCGCACAAGTACATTGACAGCCCCGAATTAGTGTCCGGTCTTGTCGAGAGTGTGCGCGAGATGCGACACAAAGGCATGAGTGTTCTTGTGGCTAGCCAAGATCCTCTTTCGGTGCCAGCGCAACTGATATCACTGTCGGATCACATCATCCTGCACAAGTTGAACTCGCCTGCATGGTTGAAGCACATCCAACGTGCCAATGACCCGTTGTCGTCGCTTACAATGACCAAGATGGCCAATCTTCGGCCGGGTGAGGCGTATGTTTGGGCTAATAAGGCCACCGACTCTGCTGTAATGAACGGGGCGGTTAAGATCGACTGCAGACCTAGGCTGACCAAGCACGGCGGGGCGACCAAGACTGCGGTCGATCCGTAATAGCGCGACGGTGAGCATGAGCGGACTGCGGCTTGAGCCAGGGGAATCAACCGTATGCGTCTCGCGCATGTCACCGGATGATACTCGTAAGATCACCAGTTGTGACGGAGCAGTTGATGGCAGTGGGGCGTCGTGCGGCCAGGGCGATTTTGATCGATGACCGTAGTCGGTTGGTGTTGATCAAGCGCACGAAGCCGGGGCAGGAGCCGTATTGGACGGCGCCGGGCGGTGGTGTTGAGGACAGCGATAGCTCGGTCGAGGAGGCGCTGTACCGGGAGCTGATTGAAGAGCTGGGGGCGGAGGTGGCTGGGGCTTCGCAGGTGTTCCTGGTCAGTTCTCCTTCGGATGCGGGAATCGCGGTTCAGTACTTTTTCGTAGCTCGCCTGACCAGGCTGGATGAAGCAGCGCGGAGTGGCCCTGAGTTCAGCGATCCGTCTCGAGGCGGTTATGAGGTGGACCGGATCGACCTGCGTGGTGATGACTTGGCATCGGTCGACTTGAAGCCAACTGCGCTGAAGGAGTTCGTCCTGGCCAATCGTGAAGCGCTCCTGGCCGAATCAGCTACCCTCTGTTGAGTCTCGGTAGGGAGCTCACCGCGGCTACGCAGTAACCCGGCCCGTACTGGCGTGGTATCTGTTGCTCATCGCGGTCACCGCTGCTGTTACCGGTGTTCTTCTTGCTCAAGGCTCCATAGTTGGGCAGGGGCAAGTCGAAAATCGCGCGCGTGACTGAAGATCTCTGCGGGATGCTGATACCCGCGGTTCAAGGCGCTGACGGCTCCGATGAGCATCCGATGGGACACGACAAGTACGTGGCCGTTTTCGTTGGCGAAGCTGCGGGCAGCAGTCATGGCTTCGGCTGCTCGTTCGGCAAAGGCACGGAGACTTTCGCCGCCGGGAAGTGAGCTGTCCGGCTCTTGGGAGCGCTGCTTGCGCCACTCCTGGTAGTCGGGAGGGTATTCAACAGCATTCCGGCCGAGTACGCAGTACGGGGCGCACCATTCGGCGAACGCCGCGAGTGGTTCTGCCAAGTGTGCGCCGAGCGTGCCGGCCACGATGGAGGCCGTTTGCCGAGCTCTGCGTAGCGGGCTGGGAACGACGAGGGACAGCAGCCGATCGCGTTGGCGAAGGTATCGAGCGGTGACTTCAGCTTCGACAGTGCCGCAGATGGTGAGGGGACTGTCAGGGCGGGCGTGGGATCCGGAGCGACGGAGCCCGTCGTCGCAAGTGCCGTGGCGCATCCAGAGCACGGTGGTGGTCATGTCATGCACCATCCTCCGTCGACGGTCAGGCATTGACCGGTTATGAATCCAGCGTCGGACGATCCCAGGAAGTCGACAGCGGCTGCGATATCGCCGGGCTGGCCGCGCTGTTTGATGCATTGGCGGTCGAGTTGGCGGGCAACCATCGCTTCATGGTCGGAAACCACGGTGTGCTCAGCGGGTACTTCGATGGATCCCGCACGGATGCAGTTGACGGTGACACCGTGCGGTCCGAGTTCTCGGGCCAGTGCACGGATGAGCCCTTCGAGTCCGCTCTTGGCGGCAATGTATCCGGCGAGATCCACGCGGCCGAGCTGGGTAAGTACCGAGGACACGGCGATGAGGCGACCGTGTCCACGTGCAGCGAATGCCGGAGTGGCGATCCGGGCACAGGCGGCATGGGTGATCAAGTTGGTCTCGATCTGTTGACGGAAAGCGCCGAGGCTCAGATCACTCCACGAGATACGTGGATAGGCGCCTGCGTTGGAGACGAGGACCGAGAGTCGAGCGGCCACGTGGGTGATTTCCGCTTCGAGGGCGAAGAGGTGATCATCGCAGGTGAGGTCACCTATCACGCTTGTGACCGTGGCACCGGCGCGTTCGGCACTGGCTACGACGCTTCGGAGATCGTCGTCGTAGGTGAGGTGAGTGAGGACCAGGTCGTAGCGCGCCGCCAGGCGGGTGGTGATGGCGGCACCGATGCCGGAGCCGGCTCCGGTGATTACGGCGACAGGGCGGGGCACGGCAGGTGGTCTCCATTCTCCAATGGGGTAAGGGCAAGGAAGCGCGGGAGCGTGATGGCCGGGTCGAGCGCTTCGGCCAGCAAGGCCAGCGAGAGCGCGGCGTCGCGTGTTTCGAGGTCGGCGAGGTGGTAGACAGCAAGCAGCCGCATCACGAGGTAGGGGCGCAGCCAAGCCATGAGGTCGTCGACGCCGAGATACTCGGCGAATGGATGGACGATCTCGTTGAGATAGCGGTGCATAACATGTCGACGAGCCGTACTGGGGATGTGCCGATAGACGATCCTCAGGCAGGAGTTGTCGTACTCGGTATCGAGGATGGGCTCGGCAAGGCTGCTCGCGGCGAGTGCGGACGGGTGGTCGCGGAATACCGTGGGGTTGTAGTGCGGTGTGAGCCAGGCACCGTGGAGGCGTTGATAGAGCAGGAAGCAGGCGAACTCGCCCGCCAGTGCGTTGAGTCCGCCAGTGTCGTAGTCGAACCACACTGGTCCGGTAGTCGGTGACCAACCGATGTTGACGTCGGTGGGATCGCCCTGAGTGAGAGCTGCCCACACCGGGTTGTGATTGGCGAAATAAACCCGTAGCCAGGCCATCAGGTCGGCGAAGTCGAGTGTGTGCTCTCGACTGTTGATCAGCAACCGAAGCGCGGATAGGTCCGACGGGCGCAACTTCCGAGCGCCTGTTGTGATACGCCATGGTGTATCGGGTCGGTAATAACGGTCCAGTCTGCCCTCCGAGCCGGCGCGGTCTCCGTAGAGCTTGCTGACCGTGTTGGCATTGGTGGTACGGCACAACGTGCGTGGGATGACCTGGCGGTAGTGGCCGAAGACAGCGGAGAGGCAGACATCGAGGCGGCGTGTGTCGTCGGTGCGATCGACACGAGTGATCTCGTCGAGCAGCAGTCCGGCATCGTGGCCGAGAGGGGGCCACCGTCTGTACACGTGCACGGTCCACCGGCCGAATCGCCGCGACCCGAATAACTTCGGTACCGGGTAATACGCGCGAAGCCGTTCGTGTCCGGCGCGTTCATCGCGCGCTTCAGCGTGGTGCGGATTGGCTTTGACGAAAAACTGATGTCCTGCCCACTCGACGTGCCAGGTGTGGTTGGCGGTGAAACGTCGGTGATGTGCGATCCTCAGCATGATTGCCTACCTGGTGGCGAGTTGACCGGCGAAGTCGGCAATGAGCTTGGCTGGGATGTCGGTCAACTTCGCCGCATCCGACCACAGGGCATCGTCGAGATGGTCGCGAACGGGGCATCGATCGGCTGCCGCGAGCATCTGGGAGAAAGGGGTGGCGATGGCGTGATGGCGATCGACGCCGGTAGTCCACTTGGTATACGCGTGGCGGCCGTAGAGTCCGATGACTTGGGGGCCGGTTCCGTCGAGACGCTTGGTGAGTGCGGCCAAGTGGGTGAGTCCGGTGTCGTTGCCGATCACGATGTCGGCCGAAGCGAACACATCGAGGCAATCCACGGCATCCAGTCCTGCCAGCACCTCGAACTCGGCACGGTGAACAGATGTTGCCTCGGTGCTGGTGATCATGGTGAAGCGCCATGGTGCGGGGTATCTGTTCGCGAGGACCTGAGCGATGTGAGCGAAACCGTCTGCCCCGTAGTCCTTCCGATTCGGTCGGCTGGTCGCCGAGACGAATACGAGATGGAAAGGCCGTGCTTGTTCATGGGAAATGAACTGCGGCAGCGGCGCATGGTCAGCAGGTAGCCGAACACCGAGGGTTTGCTCAGCGGCCAGGTAGTAACGCATCGGCAGTGCGGCGTGGACCTCGACCTGCCCACCGTCCAGCAAATCCAGCCATGCCTGGGGTTTCTCGGGAATTGCGTAAAAGGCCGGTCCATTGCCGTGCCTGCTGCGGACCGTATGCGCCCCCTCGTGGTGCTCCGTGTTCAACGGCAATCGGCATCGTCGCATCAGACGTGCTCGCGGACCTCGATAGTGCAACTTCCCGTCGTTTCCGGCACTCTCTGCGAGAGCACGAACCAACGCCAGCGCAAGAAGAACATCACCGAGCCCGCGGTCGCCCAGAACGACCGACCAACCATGGCGCTGTATCACTTCCGCATGGCCGGTGTGCGTAGGACCTTCACCGGCAGCACGCCGATACGGCAGCGAGCGGGCCAAGGGAGCATGCTCGCGAGGAACGACGAAGCGTCCCCCTCGGCGACGAATCACGGTGCCGACCGTCCATGGGGTCACAGTCGAGTCAGGCTGCACAGCGGAACTCCCAGGGATTCAAGCAATGCTCGGGCATTACCAGTGGTGTCTTCGATCAGGCAGACAATGCCGACTACCTCGACTTCTGCCTCGCGAAGCACGGCAACGAGATTGCTCAGCGTGCCGCCCGTTGTGCTCTCGTCATCCACGATCAACACACGGGTACCGGCGAGGTGGCCGTAGGTGAAGACCTCGGTACGTCTTGCGTGAGGCTCGGTGAACTGGTGCTTGTCGGGAAGGTCGAGATCGAGCTTCCACGCCAGTCGATAGGGCAAGTCGCCGGCCAGTGCGACGGCGATGGTGGGCAGGATGCCGCCAGCGTCCAATCCGAGCAGCACATCGGGCCTGGTGAATTCAGGATGGTGACACCACGCTTGCCACAAGGTATTGCCCGTGCGCATCAGTCGTTCCGGACCCACCTGATCGCAGATACCGTCGAGTTCGTGCACGATTCGGACATCGCGTGTGCCGGAAGCCACTCCGAGGCGGCGCACACGCTGGGCATGGTAGGCAAGGTTCTCAGGTGTGCTTGGTTCGGGAATGGATATCTCGCAAGAGTGTGCTGCGAACAAATTTTCGGTGGTCATGCGTCGGTCCTCACGATGTGATCGAGTTGGTCGATATAGGTCATCAGTCGATCCGTTGCCTCGGCGAGTTGCTGGCACAAGAGCGGATCTTCAGGACTACGGACGAGCTCGTCGAGTTGCGGAGGTGAACATCCGGCAGTCGAGTGGAGTTCTCGGAAGGCCGCGAGCACATCCTGTGGATCGTCGAAGTGGTAGCCGTCAGCGCGCAGCAGGATCTTCGCCAGCAGCACCAGGTGCTTGTACACCGCACGGACGTCGATCTGCTCGTTCGCGAGCAGACGCCGTGTGGTCATCAACACCAGACCGAGCTCGCCGCGACTGGTGCGGTCTCCGCACGCAGTGACCGGGAGAGGAGCCAAGTAGCCC
This sequence comes from Haloactinomyces albus, assembly GCF_031458135.1. Taxonomy (NCBI): domain Bacteria; kingdom Bacillati; phylum Actinomycetota; class Actinomycetes; order Actinopolysporales; family Actinopolysporaceae; genus Haloactinomyces; species Haloactinomyces albus. The sequence continues at coordinate 3,852,509 of NZ_JAVDXW010000001.1, forward strand.
GGACGCTGATAGAGCACGCCGACGCCTTCTGCAGCGCGACGAAGCGATTGCACAACCCGCGGTGGTACACGCAGAGCATCGAAGTCTCCGGTGGTGAAGGAGCTGACTCCGACTTTGATGTCATCCGGGGTCGGTAAGCTGCCGATGGTGTGGCGCAGCCACTCCAAAGGCACGGTGTCGCGAACGACAAGCAGGTCCAGATCGCTCCATCCGTTCCGCCAGCTCGCCCTCCCGGTGCTGCCGGTGGCGAGTACGAGCGCGACCTGTTCGTCGAGAATGTGATCGGTAACCTGCCTCAACCACTCGCCTTGGGTCACTGGTCCACTGGCATAGAGGGGAACCCGTCGATTGCCCTCTGTGGATACAAGTCGGGTGACGACGAGCTTCAATGCGCTCAGTGGCCCGGTGTTGTCGATGACGTGATCGGCGATGTCGATGATCCGATGAGTGCCGCGTTCGTACTTGGTGGCATCGCGGGCGCGCAGGCGTGTCTCGGTTTCCGCTGCTCGGTTCGCCCGGACGGCAGAGTCCGCATCGACGTAGATCACCCGGCAGCGGTCACCCCAGATGCGCTTGAGGTATGCGGTCGCCTCGAAGCGGTGGGCACTTTCCACGCTGATCGTGCATGCCTTGCTGGTCTCGGCGAAGCGCAGAACCTCCTCGGTGAATTGTTCGGCTTGCCGAGGTTCCGGCCAGCCATATGGATCGGTCACACCGGCACGTAAGGCGGCGACTTCAAGCAGGTAACCGATCTTTATCCGGGTAACGCCGTGCTCGTCGCGCAACAACTCGCCGACACGGCTCTTGCCGCTCTCCGACATGCCGGCCAGCACCCACAGCCGATCCAGCGCCTGGTCCGATAGAGGCTGGATTTGGAGGCCGAACTCACGCAGTTGTTCACGGAGCCGTCGCTGGACATCGAGAATCGGGTCATTACCGAGGTCGAGTACTGCATGGTAATCACCTCGTTCGGCCTGAAGTGAGAGAATCTCGGCGAGTGCGTGCTGGTAAGCGGAATATCGCTCATCTACTGGCCGTGTCTCGCGGCATAGGGATTCGGCGGCCTCACTCGCGGGGTCACAAGACCACCGCAGAAGTACGTGCACTTCACGGCGATGGTCCGCAGCCGGGAAGTTGATCGCGATGCGATCGACGAGTTGAAGCGCTTCGGTCGGAGAGAGGGCATCCTTGATGGCGGCGGTAGCCGCGCAGGTTGCCCGTAGCATGGGTATTCCCCGGTCCTCCAAGGCCAGACGACCGCTTCCAGCACGGCGAGCAGTGTGGCTACTCATCATCAAGTCGACATGTTCAGCCGTGGTGGAATCGACGAACCACCACTGCGCGAAATCTCCGGAGGCGACTTCGCGCCAGCGGGAATCCCAAGCGTCGACAGTGCCAACGGCATGTGCACTTGGCATCCCGCGCCGTAGCCAGGCCAGTTGAGTTGTTTTTCCCACGTTGTCGACGCCGTTGAGCGACACCGCAAGGTGGTCCGTGCTTACGGTCATGATGTTCTCCGGTAACTCTTCAGGGAGCGCCACGCCGGTAGCCGTCGATGGCCAGCGACCACATCGCGAACCAGGTCGTCATAGGCATCGGCCAGCTCGGCAAGCTGTCGCAGGGCCAAGCGGGCACGCTCGCGGGTATCGGTGGCATTGATCAGGTTATTGGTTCGCACCCATGCAATAGCCAGCCGATCGATCACAGAGCCCAGAGTTTCGGTGTGTAGCGAGGCGTCGGCGCGACTGTGAATTTCCTGCGCTGCCCAGGCATCAATCCGCTCCACCAGGGCGACACGGCGGGCGTTGAGCTCGTCAATGAGCTGTTTGCAAGCGGCAACATCCTCCGCCGAGGTATCGTCTGCTCTGCTGACATCCTCGGCATGCCATTGCCTCCTGTGCTGGGAGGCCAGGTCGTTGGCAATATCTAGGACGATCTGTCCCGAGTGATCGGTACTGACAACCTGGCGGAAAGCCTCGATGACCGATGCGGACCGAGGCAAGGTTTCCCGAAGATGCCCTGTCATCTGTACGTCCGTGGTCGTCTCACCGCCGTCAACCATCGTGTACGTCCTTTGCATTGACTTCTCGTATTTGGATGCGCTTGCGCCGAGGGGCGGGGCGCTTCCTCGGCGCAAGCGCGGCTCTTTCCAGGCAGTGCCTGCTTGTCGCTGCTCGGTTAGTGCAAGAACTCGACCAGGCCCGTTGCACGTCGTCTGGTCGGTGTGGTCGTTCATCGGCTATCGCCACCCTTGGTAAGCACGGCGTTACTGCCTGCTGACACTAGGGAGCAGCTGCTGATGTGGGAGGCCGTTATCCGCATGATCGCTATGCGCGATGCGCATAACCGGCATATGCGAAGTTAGCCTGGTTCGGAAACGAAGCGAGAGCGATTACCGGCGAAGGCGGAAATCATGGCCCACGGCGACGCGCAATACTGCGCGAGATGTGGTGCACGGCTGGCCCGCGACAACACCACGTCGCTGTGCTCGCCATGCGGCCATACTGGTGAAAGTAACGAGGCTCCCCGACTGAGTGCCGATTTCTGGAACAGCGACCAGATGCGCGACGCGCTGGCCAGCCAAGATATGGGCGTGGTCGTGCGTGTCTATCGTCGTCATCCCGCACATGGGCGCAAACCACTTCCGCAGAGCGATGTAGCTCGTTGGCTGAACATCACACAAGGTCAGCTTAGCCGTATCGAGTCGGGCCGAAACCGTGTGCGTGATCTTGACAAGCTCATCCACTACGCTCGACGTCTGCACATACCCGCCGAGATGCTGTGGTTCGACGTGGGCGGCACCGGCTTTGAGCCGCCGAAGCCCTCCGATGTTCTCCGGCTCCCCGGTGGCCCTGTGGTCCCCGCTGCGGCCACGCGCACTGAGCCAGTGTTAGCCGAGTCTCTGCTGATGACTCTGCAGCAGTACGTGACCACGGATAACCTAGCCGGACCGCATTCCCTGCTACCCATCGCCACACAGCAGGCAAGCTTCGCGGAACAGCTTCTGACCGAAAGTCATGGACACGGCCATGCTCCCCTGCTCTATGTTGCTGCCCGGTTCGCCGAGTTCACCGGCTGGCTATATCAGGATGCCGGCGACCTCCACACAGCCATGCAGTGGTCGAACACCGCCCTTGACCTCTCGCAAGAGGCCGGCGACGCGCACTTGTCCTCCTACATCCGGATGCGCAAGAGCAATATTGCCAGCGATGCTCGCAAGCCCGACCTGACCATCGCCTTTGCCCGCGCGGCCTTGCAGAATCCCGGAGCGTTGCCACCGCGCCTCAAAGCCGTGGCGCTGCGTCAAGAGGCACACGGATACGCTCTCGCCGGAAACTACGACACCTGTGCCCGCGCTCTCGATCATGCCTTCCAGTACGCATCAGAAGCACCGAATGACGATACGGACATCGCACGCTACTGCACCCCCAGCTACATCGAAATGGAAGCCGCCCATTGCTGGGTCGAACTTGGCAAACCGGCCAAAGCGCTCACTACGCTTCAGCAGGGACTCGCCGACTGGCAATCAGATTTCCGACGTGACCTCGGGCTGTGCCTGGCACGTCTGGCCGTCGCGCACGCAGGCACTGGCCAGCCCAACGAGGCCCTTACCGTCGCGCAACATTCGCTGGCCATCGCCTCCGAGACACGCTCCCACCGCACAAAACACCAGCTCCATCGGGCATCCGAACTGCTGACCACGGTAGGTGCGCACGAGCACGCTCACTACCTGCGCCACGTGCTGCGGAACACGCTGCGGTGATGCCCAGGCCGATCGACACCAAGGAGAATCGCGTGAACCTGCTTACCAGCGCCACCGCCACTGATGAAGCCCGCCGCAGTGCCCGCGTTGCCGTCCTCCCGGTCGGCAGCTTCGAACAGCATGGAGATCACCTCCCGCTCGTCACGGACACCGTGATCGCCGGCCTGATCGCCGCGCGCATCGCCGAGACCTACGATCTCTTCCTGCTGCCGCCCATTCCCCTCTCGTGCTCGCACGAGCACGAGAGCTTCCCCGGAACTGTCAGCATCGGTGCAGGCACCCTGATCACCGTCATCGACGACATCCGCGCCTCACTGGCACGTTCGGGCGTGTTCAAGCTGGTCCTGGTCAACGGGCACGGCGGTAACTATGTCCTGTCCAACATCACTCAGCAGGCCAACGTCGATGGTCGATACGTCACCTTGTTCCCCGGCCGTGATGACTGGAGCGCTGCCCGCGAGTACGCCGGGGCGGTCACCAGTAGCCACGACGACATGCACGGCGGTGAAATGGAGACCTCGATCCTGCTGCACGCCCACCCGGAACTGGTCGGCGATACCTATGCAGATGCCGATCACGAAGCCGGCAACCGCCCACACCTGCTCGTGTCCGGGATGCAGGCATACACCACCAGCGGCATCATCGGCCGTCCCTCCGCAGCTACCTCGGCCAAGGGCAAAGCCGCGCTGGACAGCCTGGTCAGCTCCTTCGCCGACCACCTCACCGTTATCGACGGATGACATGCGTGCAGAAGCCATGAAGGAGCCAGTGAGTGCCGCAGTATCGAGATCATCAAGGATGTCGTTTACCGAGAGGGAATTTCGCTTGCATGTCGAGTCAAGAGATTCTGATCGACGCTCTTCGAGACCGCCTCACTGCCGTCTATCGCAGTTCCATGATGGCCGCGTAGCTTGCGCCTGCATCGCGTTGGATCTCGGTCAGTCGCCAGGAGCGCGGCAAAGTCGTTTGAGGTGCGCGCTGGGGATGGTGAGGGCAGGCACGGCCTTTGTTGATCATGTGGTTATCGAAGTCCACGATCATAAGAGAAGTACCGTGCCTGCTGTTGCATCATCGCCGATCCCTGCTTTCCTCGACCAACTGACCACTCTCGTCTCGACCGACCATGCCGGTGGTGATCCTGATGACCTGCAGGAAAACCGGGTCCACCACGAAATTGTCTACGGCGTAACCAGCCTGACCGCCACTCAAGCCAGCCCCACCCAACTGGCCGCCTACATCCGCAGACACTGGACGGTCGAAAACCGCGTGCACTGGGTCCGCGACGTCACTTTCGCCGAAGACGTCTCCCAAATCCGTACCGGCAACGCGCCCCGCGTGATGGCCAGCCTGCGCAACCTCACCATCGGTGCCCTCCGCTTGGCCGGACACACCAACATCGCCGTCGGACTCCGCTACGCCGCCCGAGAATTCACCCGCCCACTCCAACTCCTCGGTCTACCAACATGACTTTGCCGAATCCCTGCCTACGCGGCATTATTCTAATGGGCGTTTGTTCGGTAGTGTCCAAATGTTTCGGTTCTTGTCCGTGATGTCTGTGTGCTTATTCATCCGGATAATCAGGTCACCGTCAGACGGTTCCCTGTCTCGGTATGCGAACCCACCGTATTTCGCTGATATGTTCGGTTTGATCGACGGGTCGTATTCAACCACGAGATCGTATTCTTTCAGTCGGTCGTAGAATCCACCCAGATTCTTTAACCGCTCGTACGACAGTTCATCCTCACCTCCGACCATGTAGTGACCGTGGTCCCTCAGCCTGTGGTATATCCCTGCCTCAGTGAAGCGAGTCTGGATGTACCGGAACGGGAACAGTTCGTTCGCGATCTCTCGCTTGGTCCGGTAGCTGATCTCCTTGGCGTACCTTCTCTTCATGGCACTGACAGCGGAATCGCTGACGCCGTACATGGCGGCAATCTGTCGTTGTGTGAACCCCTTCCGTCGCAGGTTATCAATGGCGTCTGGTGTCAACCCCGACTCTTGAGCGAACATGGCCTTACCTCCAGGGATGTTCGTAAACGCTGTGAATGTTAACGCAGTACGTGCCACTGTATCGACATCCAGCCCCCATATTTTCTTTCTCGTGTCTCGTTTGGTACCTCTCGGAGATTGCACGGGGTTCGGGGCTACGGCAACGGACCGGGGCTGGCGAACCGCTTTCACTCTCTCGGTCGGTGCTGTCGATGTGTAAGTCTTGGGAGCGAGTGGCGGTGTGTGAAGGCACCGAGAGTGATTCGCCGATTCTGGTGGATGATTTCGTTCAGTCGGTTTCCCGGTGGCGTGCTCTGGGTGGGGCGATCTGGTCGCTGCGATCTCGTCGTTCGGTCAGCGCGGCGCACCGTGGGCAGGGAGTGCCGCCGGTGTCGAGGCGTTCGATGTGGTCGGTGCGGAGTTCGCGTCCGCAGGCGGTGCGGATCAGGCGTGCGGGGAGTTGCTCGACGGATTCGTGCACCAGCGGATTGGTTTCGTGCGTGAGGTCGGGGCGATGGCGTATGCGCATCAGTCCTGCACCGCCCGAAGCTGCCGGGGCTGGGACCTCTGCTGCGATGTGGCCTGCGGTGGGTGCTGCGATGCCGCGGCTTCGTACGAGAAACCGACGGATGGGTGGGTGCGCATCCAGTGGCCGAGCAGTTGGGTGCCGCGCAGGGTGAGCTCGGCGGGGATCCAGGATTCGGTTCCGGTGCGGTGCTGCGTGCCGAGTTGGATGTAGCCGTCTCGCCGGAGCATGAACAGGGCGCTGATCAGGCGGGGTGACAGTTCGTCGGTGCGGTGTCGTAGCGCTCCGGTGGGGCCGACGGCGCCGATCTCGCTGCGTGCCACTTTGCGAAGAGCGCGGTAGAGGAACGGGGTGAAGCTCGGAGCATCAGACATCGTCTGTCCTTTGTGGTGTATCGACGTGTGGGTGTGCTTGATCGGCGCAGTGCTCGTGAGGGTCTTTGCCCTGGCTGTTCGGGAGGTTGCGCAGTGCGGTCAACAGCCGGGACAGGAGCTCGTGGTCGATGGTGGCCCATCGGTTGCTGTGGACGGCATCGTCGGCTCCGTCGGGAGGTGGGTGGCCGTAGGCGATGTGCCAGTAGGTCAGGCACTGTGGGCAGGCCGGGCCGTAGCGGGTGAACAGGGCGGAGCGGTACGTGATTGCGGTGCCGCAGCAGGCGTGCAGCTCGGCGCCCACGGTTTCGCCTGCGGCCAGCAGAGCTATGTGCACCTCTCCTGCGGGCTCGTCAAAGGCAACTTGGTGACGTACGAACACCGGCACCGGCCATGGTTGCCCGTCCGGGCTTGTTGTCGGCCCCCACCGGGCCCGGCAGCCGGGATCGCGCAATAACAGTTGTTCGGTGATCTGTGCGGCCGCTGGTGGATTGGGTGCGGAGAACCGGCTCGATTCTCCGGCGAGCGGATCGAGGTCGGCGAAGGCGGTGAACGGGGCAGCCTCGGGGCCGGGCGGTGATTGTGAGGTGTTCATCGGAGGTGTCTCCGGTGGTGGTTTCCGGGTTGAGCGGGGGCGCTGGTCCGCACGCCCGCTGTCGGGGCGCGGTAACTCCGGGCGACAGGCGGGAATGTCGGCCGGAACTGCGTGCGGACCAGCGCAGCGGGTGTGCCCGACGGCCAGGCGCACTCCGCATCGTTGCGGGCGCGGCATCTGGTCGGGGCCCGTCGGGCACACCGAGCTTGTGCGAGGTGAGGCCCTGCGATGGAGGCAAGGTCGGTTGAATCACCTGTGGCATTGCGATGCCTCCTCCGGGGGCTACTTGCGGAACACTCATTGATTGAGAATCATCGTGAGTACAATCAAAGTACGATCAATGTACTCATGAGTGAATAGCCCATTCGGGTGTACTTGGAGCGGAGAGCGGAGTAACCTACCGGCACGTCAGCGACCTACGTGTCGCATCATGATGAGCAACAGGAGTTTGTGTGCGCGATGGGACAACAGCCGATCTCCAGCACTGTTCAGGCCGTTGAACTGGGATTGCGGCTGCGCGAGAGGCGTGAACAACTGGGGTTGACCGCCTCGTCCGTCGGCAAGCAAACAGGGATTGGCGGAAACAACCTCTCGTCGATCGAGATCGCCAAGCGTCGGCTGACATCGACGAAGTTGGCCGAGTTGGCCAAGGTGTACGAGCTGCCCGACGAAGAGCAGCACGAGCTTGAGGTGCTGCGATCACACACCGAGCGGCGGGAGTGGTGGCATGACTACACCCGCCTGTACTCGGAGGACTTCCTGCGCTTTATCGGTCTGGAGGCCGGAGCAACACAGCTGCGCGAGTACGCAGCCGAAACCATCCCAGGTCTACTGCAGACAGCCGATTACGCGCGGGCGATGATTCGGGGTGGTTCTCCCTACATTAAGCCGGTCGAGGTTGGGCCCCGCGTGGAATCACGTCTGGCACGGCAGAACCGCCTCGCCGATACGGACCCTGCCCAGTTCACCGTGGTGATCGGTCAGACGGCACTGCGGCAGGAAGTCGGCGGACGAGAGGTCATGCAGCGTCAACTCGACCGTCTTTCTCGAGCAGTCCAGGACGAGAGCATGCGGGTCGACATCCGTGTCGTGCCCTACAGCGCCGGAGCGCATCCCGTCATCGGAGGCGGACTCAAGATCCTGTCATTCGACTCCCGCTGGGTGCCCGACATGGTCTGGCAAGAAGCTGTCACCACCGGAAATCTCATCGACAAGCACCATGTTGTGGAGGTGCTGACTGCCAGTTTCGATGAGGCGCTCGACCGCGCTCTTGGGCGCGAGGACTCTCTTGCGATGATCAACGAGATACGTCAAGAGATGGAGAACCCATGACCTACGATGCCTTAGCCCGCACCGACTGGTTCAAGAGCTCGCACAGCAACCCGTCACAAGACTGCGTCGAGGTGAAGTTCGGGGAAGGGCTCGTCTCGATCCGGGACAGCAAGTACCGCCGTGACCCGGCCAACTCTCCGGCCAATGAGCCGATCATCAGGGTGACGTCCGAGGAGTGGCTCGCCTTCCTGGGCGAGCTGACCGGCAGCAGAACAGTCGGTGGTGGTGTGCTGAGCGTCGAAACGACAGCACAAGGCATGAGGCTGCTCCGCTCCGCTCGAAGTGGCACCACCTTGCTCTACACCGAGCCGGAGTGGCAGAGCTTTCTGGCTGGGGTGCGAGCTCATGAGTTCGACGGGCCCGCTGCCATTGTGGCGCCGAGCTCCTCGGCGGCATAGGAGATCAGAGTGGGGCTCGTCGGAAAACGCCGCAGTGCCCGACGAGCCCGGTCGGCCACGCGTGCGTGGTGATTCCCTGGTCGGTGCTTGTCGATCGGAGGACTTGGACACGCTGATGCTTCCAGTACGAGCATGCGGCCAGCATCGATGAACCACAACGAGCCACAGCTCGGCGACACGCCCACCTCTCGGGCCGCTGCGGCCCCCTTGTAACCCTGCCGCAGTAGCTCGAAGTAACGCTTCTTGACTGCCACCGACATCTTGTTGTGCGCCCACCGGGGCATCGAACATCCCTTCTCGGGACCGTTCGCAACCACCGATAGAACTCAAGCCTCTCCCGGGACAAGGGGCTGGAGGTGCTGCTGCTGACCGACCCGGTCGACGAGATGTGGGTGGAGTCGGCTCCCGAGTTCGACGGCAAGCGGTTCCAGTCGATCGCCAAGGGCCAGGTCGACCTCGACGAGCAGGACGAGGACGGCTCCGGTACCGAGCGGGCACAGCAGGAGCAGGAGTTCGCCGAGGTGCTGTCCTGGATGTCGACCAAGCTCGCCGACGACGTGAAGGAAGTGCGGCTGTCCTCGCGCCTGAGCACGTCACCGGCCTGCGTGGTCGGCGACAACGACGACATCGGACCCACGCTGGAGAAGATGTACCGCGCCATGGGCCACGAGGTGCCGCAGGTGAAACGCATCCTCGAGGTCAATCCCAACCATCCCCTCGTGAGCGGGATGCGCGATGCCTACGACAAGAACGGCGAGAGCCAGGAACTGAAAGAGACGGCCGAACTCGTCCACGGCATGGCGCTGCTGGCCGAGGGCGGTGAGCTCCGGGAACCCGCAGAATTCACCACCCTGCTGGCCACCAGGCTCGCCCGGACGCTGTAACCGCTCCCGCGCGCCTGCCGGGTTCGGAAAGCAGTCGCTCTCCGAACCCGGCAGGGCACCCGGTACCTCTTTATTGCCAATATTGCCGAATCTCCCCCGTCTCATTTGGTGGCGGCCCTGGACACCTGCGCGACGACCGGAAAGAAGAAACAGCTGGAGTGGAGTCGGTGGCCGGGTCCGATCGGCGATTCCGGCCGTCCCGCCACCGGCGGTTCTCCCGTCACCCACCTCCTCCCGCGCGCCGGCCAGCAGCGTCCAGGATCGCCCGCGCCCAGTCGATGTCGTTCTTGCCGGCAAGCTCGTTCAGGGCTTGTTGGTGCAAACGCAACCACACCCCTTCCGCGTGCCAGCGGACGAACCACCGATGAGCGGTTGGCACAGTCACTCCGAACGATGCCGGGAGATGTCGCCACCCGCACTCGCTTGTCAGCACGAACACGATCGCGGTGAACACCGCCCGAGCATTCGTCGGAGCCCGCCCTCCGCCCTGTGGACGAACGCTGGCTCGCGGGAGCATCGGCTCGACCAGTTCCCACAACTCGTCCGGCACCAATCGGCGCGACAGCTCGTTCACGAGCCGAAATCCTCCCACATTGCACGCTCCATGTGAGACACGACCACCACCGGCCATCATCGGCGACTTCGCCACGGGAGTGACCTCGGGAAACCGTCAATTTCCGGCGAGCAACCGCTCACGTCCAAACGTTCGAGCAGCGTCAACAAGTGTCGTCATCGGCTCTTTCGATGAGCCAAACGGGGGTGATAGAACTTTCAGGGAAGAAGAACAGCGATGAAACACCGTGCGAATTTGGAGGCAAGGAGGGAGTGCAGAATGGCGGGTAGCAAAACAGGAGTCCTTCTGTAGAAGTTTGGTAGTTGACCGTTCGAAGAAGCATGGTGCGAGCGCCTCCGGGGGCTCGTGCGAGATTGGGAGGAAACACTTTTATGGCCCGCGAGGTCGATGAGTTCATTCAGCGACTCGACGAAGACAATGAGTCATATTTCGCTAGCCTTCCGGAAACCGACACCGTGTACTGGGACCGTCCGCTGGAAGGCCTTGCCGCAGCTCAGTCGTTGCTGCCTCGTTGGTATAATGAGATCCGCGGTGTTGACATCATCGGGCGTTTCATCAGTCGAATCCCCGACATGAGCTTGAAGGCCCTTGTTGGTAGGCAGGTCGGCGATGAAGCCAAGCACGCTCGCCACTGTCGCCGTCGGATCGAGGCGCTCGGTGGTTCGATCATCGACTTTCAACCAACGAGTGAGCAAGTGCACTTCGGTGACCTCCTTGACTCCATGGCGTATCCAGAGGAGTTCTTCGCGGCGCAACAACTGACTGTTGAGACTCAAAGTCTCAAACGGAACGAACTCGCGCTGTCGCGCTTCGATCCCGAAACTGCTGCGATGTTCAAAAAGCACATCAATCCCGACGAGCACTTCCACTCAAAGCTCGGACGTGTCGGCCTGCAGGTGTTCGCCCGCACCGACGCTGCCCAGGAACGCGCGTGGCGGGCTGCGGAGATCATTCGGGACGCGCACGTCGCCATGGTTCGCTCGTACAGCGGCAACGAAACGACAGTCGCTGTTCTCGACGGATGAGTCGACGGGTAAGTGTCTTCGGTGCCGGAAGCATCGGTTCGGCAGTAGCCCACCGGTTGTCGGAGTGCGGGGTCCATGTCGCTCTGGCCGACCGAGACGAAGCGCAACAGGTCGTCCGGTACCCCGCCGAGCTGATCGTCCTTGCCCTCACCCACGGCTTGGAGGTTCCCACGCTGCTGGACGAGCTTCCCGCCGAAAGCACCGTCGTCGATCTGACAACGCAGTCCTCGGAATCCGCGCTTCGATGTTGCGAGCGTGCCGTACTACGCGATCTGGAGTACCACGGGGGCGGACTCACCGGAGGCGCCGACCAGGTGAACCGCGGGGAGGCCGTTCTGTTGCTCGGTCCTCCGCTCGGCAACACCGATCCACTCTTGGCTCTGCTCGGACAGGTCATCAGTTTCGACGACGTCCGGCAGGCTGCGCGCGCGAAAATCATACATAACGCGTATCTTTTGCTGCAACAGACGCTGTTGACGTACTTCGGAGAAGGAGGCGTTGGTCTGGAAGCCGAGCAGGTACTGACCGTACTCGAAACAGGAACAGCGGGGCGAAGCCTCGGCGACTCGTCGGTGGTGCGAGACCTACGGTCGGGGGCACCGAGCAGTTCGTACCGAGCGAGACTCGCACTGAAGGATATCGCCGAGATTCGACAGGAATTACCCGGATTGCCGTCTCCTGCTCGGCATATTATGGACACTTTGAAGGACATGCTGGAAACTGTGGACCCTCAGTCCCCCTTCACTACTGCTCTGATTGAGAATTTCTATGACAGATAAGCCACTCGTCGGTCCCAATCTGAGTCCCGCGCACACGAGCGCGGTGCTCGACGCGAGCGAGGTGTCCGTGCGGGCTCAGCTACACGAACGGTTCATGGAGCTCTTCGAGCATCCGAAAGCTCGTGTTGCTGCGGAGACGTTGGACCTGTTGCCCTTGCTCGACCGTGACGTAGATTCCTGTCGGACCGCGGATCTGGCTGTAGCCATTTATCGGCTGGAAACGGTGCTCGCAACCAGTCGGGCACCGTTGCCGGAGTTGTCCCTCGTGGACGAGGACGATGCAGTGCGGAATCCGGGATTCGATGACGTCGAGCAGGAGGCGTTCGACGAGGAGGAGGCGTTGCTTTCCGCAAGAAGGAGCCTCGCATGACCCGTTCCGACGAGTACTGGGAAATCGCGATCGCGGTTAACGCTGCGTTCAAGGGCATTCTCGGGAGTATGGGAGAGTCCGGCCATATCTGCGGGAGTGTCGAATCACCTTCCGCGCAATTGGACCTGGAGTCCGGCTGGCCGCATGTTCGCACGGAACTCGTCGAGCTGGCCGCTCCTCTCCTCGAGGACGGCGATGTCCTCGTGGTCGCGGACAAGGTGGTCGCCGCGAGTCTGGGGCGCACAGCGGACCGACGGGTACTGACGGATCCGGACCCGAAGATGATCACCGAGCAGCGACGAGCGGAACTGGCCGTCGAACTGGAACAGAGGACTGGCTTGCTCGTCGGGTCGACGCACCTCCTGATCGCCGACGAGTACGGCGATGACCAGGCGTGCCTGGGCACTGACGAGCCGAACCGCCGATGCGCCGAGATCGCGGAGTTCGTGGAGACAACCACCGGACGCAGCGTTGATGTCGTGATTTCCGACACTGACACCGGGCTCGACGTCCGACAACCGCTCATCGGCACGCTGACCATTGCTGCGACCCCGATCGGGGCGACCTCGGGGCTCAACCTCTACGAAGCCATGCGCTGCGCGGTTGCTTCGGAGTTTGCGCGCGGACACGAACGCAAACGCCCGATCACCATTTGCAAGCCGGCGGAGCGCCGCAGGGAGCGTACGGATATCGGTGCGGCGAGACGGTACGACGGATTCCTGCATATCGACGACGAAGAGGGATTGACCTACGAATGACGAAGAGCACGACGTTCATCTGGGAAGGTCGATTTCAGCCGATACACCGAGGCCATGTCGCTTATGTTCGCGAACTGCTGAAGCTGTGTGACGACCTGATCATCGTAGTCGTCGCGAACGAAGTGTCCGAGGTGTCGTCGTCTCCGGTTCCCGAATTCTCGGCGATCGTCGACGAGCACCACCGCAGTGAGAACAACCCGTGGCCCCTCTGGCAACGTCGGAAGCTCGTGTCCAAGACGTTGACGGCGACTTTTCCCGAGGCCAACATCACGGTACTCGCCGGTCACCGCCTTGACCTCGACTGGAACCTGTACGACCAGCTACTACCACCGGACCGCGTGTTCGCTGTTCCGACGCGGGACGATTTCGAGGACGCCAAGGCGGAGGCATGGACGTCCCTCGGTGAACGCGTGCATCGTGTCGATACGAGCCATGTGATGTCGGTGAGCGGCACGCTCGTACGTGAGCGGATGCAGGAAGGAAAAGAACTGGAAAGTGTTCTCGAACCGATCACCGCGGAACTGATTAGTTCTGGTGTGACACATTCATGACCACGGCCGCCCCCTCCGGAAGACCGAAGGCGTTACTGCTGACCGAGCTGCGGGTCACCGATACGGAGGTCGCTGGCCTGTTGCCCGACGATGTCACGAGCCGCGCCACTACTGCCGGCGAAGTGAGTCCGGAGTTGCTGAAGGACGTGGTCGTGGTGGTGCTGCGATCGGGGCCAGAAGTGCGCGCCCGGGAACTGTCGCTGCTTCCCGCTCTGCGGAGTGTTGTCCGTCCGGGAAGCGGGATTGACGATATCGACCTGAAAGCGTTGGACGAGCGGCAGATCGATCTGTACCGCGACCAGGATACTTCGTCGGCCGCGGTCGCCGAGATGGCGACTCTGGCGCTGACAAGTCTTTGCCGGTCCATGGTGGTCGGGCACAACCTGGTCATGCGTGGGGTCTGGGCAAAAGACAAGCTCATGGGTGAGCCCGTCGACGAGCTGGCTGTGTGTGTCCGGGGTGCGGGTCCGGTAGGACGTTCGGTCTCGCGAGCTCTTCGCACGGTTGGCTGAACATCCTCGTTACACAGCATCAGGGTGCTCAACGGTCAGATGGATGTCCGGGCCAAGCTCGACGAGTGGGCGAGGAGGCTTGCTGCGGTGCTCCTCGACGACGCCGCCGAGCGAGTCGAATAGCACGGCCGGATCGTACGGCTGTCGTGCGACGGCCGAGGGAGCACTGACGATGTGCCGGCTCTGGGGTTGTCGCCGCGGAGCTGATAATGCCAGCCGCCCGAAGTCGGACCGACGAGTGCGTCAAGGCGCCATAGTCACCAGTTCGTCGCGCAGTGAGGTCGTAGCTGTGGCGGATCGGAATTAGGTCTCTTGATTGGGAGATGCGGTAAACATGATAAACTCGAATGCGCACGGTCTTCGTCACCTGCTCCGCGAGGGCCGAGCTTGCCGGATGCTCGGGGTCTACGACGGCCTCGGCTCTCGCCTGGCCGAGGAGTCAGGGGCGGACGCTCTCTGGGCGAGCAGCCTGGGTATTTCCGCCGCGGACGCGGTACCGGATGCCAACATCAGAACGATGACCGACTTTCTCGCGGCCCTGCGCTCGATCCGGTCCGGAAGCGACCTACCGGTCGTTGCGGATTGCGACTCCGGGTTCGGCGACGTCAACAACGTTGCCCACATGGTTACCGAGTACGAACGGGCCGGCGCCTCAGCTGTTTGCATCGAAGATAAAATGTTTCCGAAGAGAAACAGTTTCAGTGACAACCAGAAACTATGCGATCCCGAAGAGTTCGCCGCGAAGGTCCGCGTGGCAAAACAGACGCAGAGGGACCCCGGTTTCATGGTCCGGGCTCGCCTCGAATCGCTCATCGCGGGCGCCGGCATGCGGGACGCCCTCGCCAGAGGAAAACTGTACGAGTCCGCCGGCGCGGACGTGATTCTCATTCACAGCAAGTCCGCCGGACCCGACGAGGTTCTGGAGTTCATGAAGCGCTTCAGGGATACGGGATCAACGACTCCTTTGGCGATTGTTCCGACGACCTACCCGCAGTTGACGTTCGATGACTCGGTTGCTGCGGGAGCGAGCGTGGTCGTTTATGCCAATCACGACCTCCGTGCGCGCATTGCCGCGAGCATAAGTGTTCGAATCTCTCGTGCGAGACGGCGGAAGCGACGGGGCCGAGGATCAGATCGCGAGCGTGGACAGGGTTCTCGAGATTATCGGGACCCCGGATCTTCGGCAACGCGAAGAGCGGGCGGCTCTGCTGAGCGCGACATTTGCGGAGGAAATCGATACGTACGATCAATGATGGCGCCGGCGCGTCGTCTCCGGGCGGAACCCCTGCGGAAGCGACTAGTGCGCCGAGAACATCTGCACTGTGACAAGAGTCGGTAACTGCCAGTACCTGTGACGAACATACCCCCATGTCACCAGATGGTCGGCGGGGGCACGTGGTGGTGCGGCCACGGCCCGGAGGCGAGCGGAACACGATCACGACGGATACAGGGAACTGATGATCTCACTTCGGCCACGCGTTCGACACCGCATAGTGACGAACAACGGAACTCGTGGGTCGGATGTTCCGATGCCCGCGAAGATGCGGTTTCTGCTGAGTGCCTTCCTTGTTTCCAGCATCGGAACGGGAATGGTTTACCCCTTTTCCGCCGTCTATATCAGCGAAAAGCTCGGGCTGCGCTCCGTCGGGGCCTCGATGTTCTTCGTGGGAATAGCCCTGTTCACGTTCGTCGGGGCGGGGTTGTCTGGCCGATTCGTCGACCGAAATGCCAGGCTGGTCTGCCTCGTCGGACTTGCTGTTCAGACGGTCGGCTATCTGGCCATGGCCACACTGTCGACGTTGACGACGTTGTCCATTACCACACTGGTCATCGGACTGAGTGCGGGCGTTTTCCAGACAGCGTTCCTGACGATACTGGCCGAGGTCCGTGACAACAAGGCCCTCCTGGCGAAGGTATACAGCTATCGCTACGGGGCCATGAACTGTGGTATGTCCGCCGGCGCGGTATTGGGCGGGATCCTGGTTACGTTCCTTGACGATCAACCGGGCTACCGGCTGATCTACGTGTGCAATGCCGTGAGCTTCGTGCCATTGCTTGTCGTCGTGGCGATGCAGCGTACGCATTCGCCGATTCGAGCCGGTTCCAAGGCCGGCGTCGGTCGCAGCACGGATGTGCTACGGAAGAGCCGGGTCGTTGTCCTGATTTCAGTACAAGCGATGTTGGTGCTCGCGGGCTACGGCCAGCTGAACTCCACGGTGCCGCTGCAGGTCGTGCGCGATCTTGACCTGCAGGACATCGTGTTGTCGGTCTTCTTTGCCGTGAACACAATTACCATTGTGGTGTTCCTTCCGATCCTGTCTCGGTGGCTGATCCACGTTCGTCCGACCATGGTGCTGCGTCACGTACCAATCGTTTGGATTTGTGCGGCTGCGACGCTAATGCTGTCCTCGCTGACGGACGGGCGTACGCGCATCGTCCTTGTCGTGTTGTTCGCCGTGATATTCGGAATCGGCGAGGTCCTGTATTCGATGTCCTTCCAGACCGTCCTCACACTCGCGGTCAGCGAGAAGGAAGTAGGCCGCGCCAACGCGGTGTCCTCCGCTGTCTGGGCCGCGGCTATGGGGATTGGACCCGCCTGTGGCATTGCGCTCGCCTCGGTTGTTTCTGTCCCGCTTTTCTGGGGTGTTGTGGTCGTCGTGCACATGGTGACGCTGTTGATCACCGCTCGTTTCCTGAGCGACGACGGAACCACTCCAGAGCCCGGTGGTGGGAGCGTCTGAGCCCGTACGGAGGTATTGTGATGACCGAACGTGACAGCACGAACATCTGGGGCCGGGTGAAAAGCATCGCCGCAGATCACCCGAACCTCCCTGCTCTGAGGTTCAGTCGCGGTCGCGAAATAAGCTACGGAGACCTGGCGGAACGAACGGAGGAACTCGCTGGACGACTGCACGACACCCATGTCGAACGCTTGTGCATCCATGCGACTCGTGGTGAGACGAGCAGTGTCGGAGTACTGGCCGCGCTAGCTTCCGGAGTGGATTTCTTCCTGTGCGACCCGAACCTGGCGAAACAGCGGCGTGTCGAAATGCGGAATCAGTTGCGGCCGGACTACGTGCTGGACCGTGGCGAGTCCTCGGGGCTTCCCGTTCTCACACGGATCGATGGCATCTCTGCCTTGCACGGCCACGAGTCGGGCTCGACTGTGCGTGACCGCCCCAATCGCTATTTCGTTTTCACGTCTGGGAGCACCGGAACTCCGAAAGCAGTGGTCGGAAACATTGCCGGTATAGAGAATTTCGTGCGGTGGCAGTCCTACGAGTTCGGAATCGGTCCTGGCGACCGTTTCGCCGCGCTCACGTCCACCGGATTCGACGTCTTTTTCCGCGACTTGCTTACCCCGCTTTTTTCCGGAGCCACCATTGTCCACCCCGACGATGACGACACCAATCGTCTCGACTGGTTGGAGAGGGAACGCATCTCCGCGTTGCACACGGTGCCGAGCTTGGTCCGATCCTGGTTGCACGCAAACACGGTGTCACGCGCCCCGGAAGCGGAGACATCCGCACTACGGATCACGTTCTTTGCCGGTGAACCGCTCGACCGGGATTTGGTCGATCGGTGGCGGCAGCATCATTCGTCCAGCAGGGTCATCAACTTCTACGGCCCCAGCGAGACGACCTTGGCTGCCTGCTGGGCCGATGTCACTCACCCGTCCGCCAGCGGTACCCAGGATGTCGGAACTCCCGTCCCCGGAGGGGCTGTGCTGGTGGTCGACAGCGCACTCGAAAAGGTTCCCGACGGCGAACTCGGACAGATCGCGGTACTCAAGCGGGACGCGTCCATGGGATATCTTCACGACTCGGAGGAGGGATTCGTTCAGCTCAACGGTGAACGTGCCTACCTGACCGGGGACGAGGGTCGTGTTGTCGATGGCCGCCTGCACGTGACAGGGCGCCTTGACGACCAGGTCAAGATCGACGGCGTCCGTGTGGAGCCGACGGGTGTTACCGCGACACTTCGCCGCCACCCTGCGGTGCTCGACGCGGTCGTGCTGGCCGAACAGGCTCCCACTGCGCACCTCATCGCGTTCCTGGTTCCTCGGGGGGAAGCCACGATCGATGTGAACGAGGTGCGTGGCTATCTGGCCGAACGGTTACTGAACGCGGAGGTCCCGTCACGGTTCAGAGTCATGACGGAACGACTTCCGCTGACTGACAGCGGAAAGATCGATCGGCAGCAGTTGCTGGCCGTCCTGAACTCCGATCCGACACGCGAGAGCGTGGACGATACTTCGTCGAACGACGAACACGCCTGGCTCACTCTCGCCGACTTCGAGTCGATCCTGGAGACACCTGTGGATCTCGACTCCGACTTTCTCGAGTGCGGGGGAACGTCCATGGGCGCGGCCGCCCTCGCGGTGCGACTGTCCGAACGGACCAATCGTCTCGTGCGAGGCGCCGAGATCATGAGCCTCCGGACGCCGCGGGCGCTTGCTTCGGTGACAGCGATGGAGCAGGACGACGAGATCGGCTGGCCCGATGAGGATGACGTGGGTGAACAGTCCGAGATGCTGTCTCCGGCACAGCGCCGCTACTGGGCCACGTTCGGGTCCGACGTCCCGTCCTCGGCCAGCACGATGTCGTTGCGGGTGGAGTTGGATGACGACGTCGAAGGTGCGTTACTGCGGCGATCCCTGGACGCGGTCGTCCAAAGGCACGACGCGTTGCGCACCGTATTCCGGGAAACCCCACAGGGACTTCGACAAGTTCGTATACCGGTGGACGAACTCACGTCGATCGAGCTTGCAGAACGTGACGTTGGCACGGATGCGGACGTGGACGAGGCATGCCGCTGTGTTGGTTATGCACTGGAGCGTGAACCTCTGAATATTTTCGTGTGGCCGCTGCACCGTTTCGTCTTGGTTCGTGGTCCGCGCAGGCGGGTTCTGGTGGGTCTTGTGCACCACCTTGTTTTCGACGGCGTGTCCCGTTCTATTTTCACGGATGAATTGCGCTGCTTTCTCAGTGGGCTGGAAAACGAGTTGGGGGAATCCACATCCTACGCCCAGTACACCGAATGGGCCCATCGTCAGGAAGAACGTGCGCTGCAGGAAAAATCCACCGCGCGGAGGCTTCGGGGAGCCGATTCTCCGATGCATCTTCCTCTTGGTCCGTCCGGACCAGCCTATGACGGCGCAGCGGTGTGGCTCACACTTCCACGGGAGCTCGTCAACGCGGTCAACGAAGCAGCTCAACGCTTTCGTGTGACACCCTTCGCGATTCGCAGTGCCGCTTTCGCGATGGCGTGTTCGGTACTTTACGGCCGGACCGAAGTACTGATCGGAACACCTTACGAGGGTCGTAGTCATCCGAGACTGAGGCGCGCCGTCGGGATGTTCCTGTCATTGCTGACGTTGCGTGTTCGGGTAAGCTCCCGCGATACGATCGAAAGCATGGTCAATAGCCTGGGCGAACAGATCGGCGCGGCGGCCCTGGCCGAGCACGAGCAGATAGACCGAACGGCACTGGAATTGGGCGTAACACCGCAACCGGGTCGCCTGCCCCTGACAGGAGCATTTATCAACACCGCATTCCTCGAAACGTCCGCCAACCCGTGTGCCACCAACATCCAACACGCGCACTCCGGGAAGGCCGTTGCATTCGATGCAATGGCCTGTTTTTGGGATTACTCGGATGGCCGGAGTGATCTGGAATTGCAGTTCAGGCGGGACGCGTTGTCACCGGAGTGCGCCGAAGACACATTGCGCGTGCTCGTCAACAAACTGGATGAACTGGCGACCGGAAACGGTCACGGCGCTCTTCGTTTGGAGGATCCATGAGTAATGTGTTCCTGCTGTTTGGCAGCGATATGGTTTTCGCTCGTTACGAACCGCTCTACCGGTCGCTGGAAGCGAGGGGATTGGAGGTGGTTGAAGTCGTCCTCGGCGGACACGGTGAGGTCCACGGCCTCGGTTCCCGTCGCTTCGCACACCCCGAACTGGAGCGCGACCCACTGAAGGCGGCACAAGACATCGTGGCCTGGCTCGGCTCCGGTCCGGTGTCGGACCGAGCGATCGGTGGCGCGGTACTCGGCGAACAGTCGGTCATCGCGGGCAGTCTCACCCTGGAACTGTTGGGTTTGCCCGGTCCTGGTGTTCGTGCGGCGGTGAGTAGTCGGGACAAGAGTCTGCAGCGCAGCCTGTGTCGGGACGGAGTTACATGGGTTCGGGTTTCCACGGACAGTCCGGAACGAGACATCGCCGGCTACGAGGGCAGGTGGCCCGCGATAATGAAGCCGACCGCAGGTCACTCGAGTTCGGGGGTCGTGCGGGTTCACTCGGCCCGGGAAGCGGCCGACGTTGCAAGGAGTCATGATCCTTCCGGCGAGACGCTCCTACTGGAGTCCGAAATAGTCGGCGACGAGGTCTCGGTGGAGTCTGTCGTCGCGGACAGGCGGATAGTCCGGAGCGAAACGACGCTCAAGCTGACAACCGAAAACTCGGATAGATTCGTCGAGATGGGTCACCATGTCGGGCCGACCGCGCTGAGCGAGGAACTGGAAGCCGCTGTTCAGGATGCGAACGCGAGAGTTGTCGGAGAACTTGGCGTCCGGACCGCCGCAACCCATGCGGAATTCCGGCTGGGTGACGCAGGGCCGGTGCTGATGGAGACGGCGGTGCGGCCAGGAGGCGACGCCGTCTGGTTACTTCACCACCTCGCGACGGGCGTGCCGTTGGAGAGCACGTTGTGTGCGGCTGCACTCGGAGAGATCACGGAGCCCGTGTGTGCGGAGGCGCAGAGGTGGGCAGCGCAACACTATGCGCGTGCTACGCCGGGACACGAAGTGGCTGTCACCTGGAATGGTCCCCCGACAACGGTCGTCAGTGTGGCCAACGCGGCACCGTGGCCTCGGCTGTCGAGCCTGCCTGCGGATGCCGAACCCCAAGTACGCTGCGTTCTTCGGCACAAGCCGGACGGCGACCCCGTACCTGCACTGAGCAAATCCGGTGATCGTGTGTGTTCGGTGGTCGTGGACGCACCCACCGGACGTGAGCTCGACGCCGTACGAAGCCGTGCGGAGGAATACCTTGTCTCGTCACAACCGGTTTCGCACGGCGAAGAAGACCGGTGCGCGTCCACGAACCGGGGGAGGAATCGATCGTGATCACTGTCCGTTCTGTCGGCTCGCTGACGGGAGATGATGCCGCAGCATGGGATGCGATTGCCTCGAAGGTCTCGCTGTACCTCAGCTCCGCGTGGTTGCGGTCGGTGGAATCGGGTGATCCCACCTGCGAGGTTCGCTACCTGCTGGTCGAGGAGGACCGCCGGTTGGTGGCCGGAATGCCGGTATACGAGGTAGTCCGGGAAACGAACAGGTTCTATGACGTCGCGACACAGCTGCGCGATTCCGCGACCGTTGTCGGCTCCGGGAAGCGACGGATACTGGGGAATCGCCGGGGATACGAATCGCGTGTTCTGGTCGCTGATTCGTTCCCCCGGCAAACCTGTGATGCCGCGGTTGAGGCGCTGAAAAGCCACCTCGACGGCCTCAAACCGGCCACCGCGATGTACGTTCCTGACGGTGATCTCGCTGCGTTCTCCCGGCTGGGTATGGACGCGTCCCCGGCATTGATCAATGCGAGGGCGCAACTGCGGTGCACCGGCGGCTCCTTCGACGACTATCTCTCTACTGTGAGCCGGAACCGCCGGGCGCAAGTGCGGAAGGAGCGCCGGGAATTTGTGAAGGCGGACCACGAGATGGGGAGGGAACGTCTCAGTGCTTGTTACGAGGAGGCAGCACCTCTGCTGGGTAACCTGCAGCGGGAGTACGGTCACCCCACGACCGATGACGGGGCACGGTCGCTGCTGGCTGGGCAGGCGAGGTACCTGGACGACTTGAGTTGCGTGCACACGGTACGCAAGAGCGGTCGACTCGTTGGTTTCGCGCTGACGTTCTCCTTTGCCGACTGGATCTGGGTTCGCGCCGTCGGTTTTGATCGGGCCGGGCTTGCTGATGCGTTCGAGTATTTCAATCTCTCGTTCTACGAGCCGCTGGAGGTGTGCTACGAAAGGCGGTACAAGGGTCTGCAGCTCGGAATGGAGTCCCTTCGGGCCAAGAAGCTACGTGGCGCCACGATCGAGCCGCTTTGGATGGTGCCGCATGGATGGTCCTGCGGTAGCGAAGAACAGCTGTCCCAGCGTAACGCGCAGGTCGCCGCGGAGTTGACCGCACCTTTGCAGGATGCAGGACTCAGCGGACTTGATCGGTACCTGGTTTCTGCGGTGGACGTTCGGGGGACGAGTAGTGAGCTGGTGCAGGCGGAAGAAGAGCGCGGAACTCCTCGTGAAGATGATCTGTGGTGAGATCACCTGACTCCTTGCGGCTGTCGCGGAGACGGCGAAACGCCATCGGATGTGATTGATGCCGTTGCTGTCACGACGCAGCAGTCCGTGGGTGACCATGGCCGCGACCGTCGGTGGGCGGTGGGAACGGCGAGCCCGAGATGGTGGGCGAGCTCGCTCGGGTGATCTCGGCCTTGAGCTGTTCGTCGCGGCGATCCCGAGCCGAGGGCGTGCGGGTCAGGTGGTCGTAGTAGGTCGATGGGGCGATCGCACACCCGTGCTCGGACAGCCCCAGGCCACCATGAACGGCCGCTACCGAGTAGCGAAGCCAGCCTTACCGGAGGTCTTGGCAGGCCGAGAACGTGTCAGGCCTCCGCGATCAACAGCGACCGTTCAGATGTCATGAGGGACACGGCCCCTGCGGGGGTCTGTGCGTGACGTGGGTGCTGGCTGCCAGCGTCGATGTTGCCGTGCTCGTGGGCGGCGCCCAGGTCGTGTCGGACCTGGGACATACAGCGGGTGAGACTCGGACTCGAATGCGGTAATAATTTCTATGCCATACCGGGTCGGAGAGGGTGGCTGTGGATGGAGTTCGAGTTTGATCCGAGTAAGAGCCAAGCCAACCGGGACAAGCATGGCATCGATTTCGTCCACGCCCAAGATCCCTGGCGGGACCCGTTCCGGGCTGTTGACGTGGGCGGTGACGAAGTCGGTCTCGCTGAGCAAGGCCGGGTGGCCACCCCTCGAGTGCTATCATGTGATAGCAGGAGGTGGGCCATGTCTGATGTGTTGATTCGCGATGTGCCCGAGGAGGTCCTCGCGGCTATCGATGCCCATGCCGCTGAGCTCGGGCTGTCCCGCAGCGAGTATCTACGCAGGCGTCTGGACCAGGACGCCCGCCGTTCTGCTGCGTCCGTGGGGGTGGCCGACCTGGAGCAGTTCGGAGAGTTGTTCGACGACCTGGCGGACCCGGAGGTCATGGAACGGGCATGGTCATGACCGGCAGGGTCGAGAACCGCACGGAGTCTGTCCAGTGGTTGATTGACAAGTCGGCGCTGGTGCGCCTGGGCCGTGCTGCCCAGGCCCAGCAGTGGGCCAACCGGATCGAGCGGGGGCTGGTTCGTATCACCTCGCTGACTCTGCTGGAGGTGGGTTACTCGGCCCGCTCCGCGGACGAGCTGCATCAAGGCCTGCACCGACCACCGGTTTCCGCCATGCCGGTGGAGTACCTGACTCCCACCATCGAAGATCGTGCCGTGACCGTGCAGACCACGCTGGCCGAACGCGGTCATCACCGGGCTCCCTCCGTGCCCGTTCTGCTCATCGCGGCCACCGCTGAACTGGCCGGACTTACCGTGCTGCATCTGGACAAGGACTTCGACCTGATTGCCGAGACCACGGGACAAGCCGTGCAGCGACTCCCGCTGTCCACGGGGTAAGAAGCGCTCAAGGAAGTCCATCGGGGCGGGACTGTCGGACTGGCTGGCACGGAGGTAAGAAGCGCGGTGAGGTTCGCACGGCTTGCATGTCGCCAGCTCCCGGTCTTGTCCGAGTAGCGTCGACGTCCCAGGCCCGTTCCAGGGCCGGGTGATCCCGGGCCAACACTCCGCGAATGCGGTTGCGCAGGCGGACAGTCCTGCCAGACCAGGCGACCAGGCTCTCCTCGATCAGGGACCACGAACACGGCAACAGGGGGTGTCGCGGGAGAGGCGGCGAGAGCTGATGTTCTCGTGGGCCACACCAGTGGTACGAGCGAGTCGAGGTCTCATCGGTGGTAGGAGCCGTTGTGACGGCATGCTGCATGGTGCCTCACCACGATCAGCTGGGCGTGATCCGTTCGCTCGATGTCGACGTGGCGGAGTGTTGCGCCGCGACTTGGTCGGCGAGCGGGATGCGCGCACCAGGTCGGGAGCCGGGTGAGCATGTGGCGTGCCGGTGTTCGCGGGGATGCCGGTGTCACGTTGCCGCTCGAGGCTGAAGCCTGTCGGGGTGGGTGGTCATGCCGTTTCGGGTCGGGTGCGTCGGGCGTAGGCGCGGGCGGCGCGGGCGCGGTCGCCGCAGCGGGTGGAGCACCAGTGGCGGCGGCCGTGCCGGAGCAGGTAGCGGTTGCAGGGATCGGAGCCGCAGGCGGTGAGCCGTTCGGCGTCGGGGCCGGTGAGCAGGTCGGCGGCGTCGGCGGCCAGTGTCGCCAGGGCGTGGTCGACAACCTGCGTGGTGGGGTGCGGGGTGGCGCGGTAGGGACCGGTCTTGTCGTCCCACTGCAGCAGCGGGGCGGTCGGCACCCTGGTCAGCGCGTCGTTGATCGCAGTCAGTGCGGCGGGCAGGGCGGGTAGTCCGGCCACGCGCGAGGCGAGCAGTGCTCTGATCTGTTCGCGTAGCGAGCGCAGCTGCGTTGCGCACATCTCCCGCATGTCGGCATCGAGCGGCGCGAGGTCGCGTTCGGTCAGCCACTGGTTCGTCGCCGCGGGAGTGCCGAGGAGGTCGATGATGTGCCCGCCGGGCAGTGCGATGGCACTGTTGGCCAGGGCGAGAGAGAGGTATTGCTCCGCGCCCGGTGCGGGCGGCAAGTCGGGCTCGGCGGTCATGGTCTCCTCCATGAATCTCATGGTACGACCTCCTCGCACCCATGTTCTCACGTTTTAGTTTGCAGTGATCCGTGATGACAGCTACCGTGTATCACGGATCAATCTTACATATCCGTGAGGAGTTCTTCGTGTCTTCTTCCGCTGCAGCAACTGCGCAGTTCCCCGTCCGCGTCTTCGGGGGGCCGACCGCCCTGTTCGAGTACGGCGGTCTACGTTTTGTGACCGACCCGACCTTCGACGCGCCCGGTGACTATCAGGTACCGAACGGCCCGGTCCTGACCAAGACCGCGCCGTCGGAGGGCGTCCCGGCTGACCTCGGCCGCGTGGACGTGGTGCTGCTCTCCCACGATGAGCACGCCGACAATCTCGACGACTCCGGCCGTGCGCTGTTGGCCGACGTCCCGCTCACGCTGACCACCCCCGACGGCGGGCAGCGCCTCGGAGAGAAGGCGAAAGGTCTGGCGGACTGGGAGGCCGTCGAGCTGGAGCGTCCCGGAGGTGGCACGGTCACGGTGACCGCCGTCCCGGCCATCCACGGGCCGGCCTCCCGCGAGGAGGTCGAGCCATTCGCCGGTCAGGTCGTCGGCTTCGTGCTCACCGGCGACGACCTGCCCACCGTTTACGTCAGCGGCGACAATGCCTCGCTGGAACTGGTCCGCGAGATCGCCGAGCGCTTCGCCCCGGTGGACACCGCCATCATGTTCGCCGGCGCTCCGAGCTTCTCCGTGCTCTTCGACGGCAAGCCAGTCGTGTTCGACAGTGCCCAGGCCGCCGAAGCCAGTCGGATCGTCGAGGCCCGCCGCGTGGTGCCGGTGCACTACGACAGCTGGGCCCACATCACCGAAGGCCGCCGGCACCTGGAGAACGCCTTCGCCGAGGCCGGAATGGCCGACCGCCTCGACTGGGGCCGGGACCACTGAGCCTCGCCTGCTGCGCGAGTTCTGCGACGCTCATTGCCGCGGGGCCTGGTGACATGCCAGATCCCGCGACCCCGCCCCCGCAAGGAGCCGATATGTCCCTTGAGGACAGCAAGAGTCTGGTGCACCGCTTCTACGACGCCCTCGAGAACGGCGACTACGCGACGGTGACCGGCATGTTCCACGACGACTTCGTCTTCTGATGTCGCGGTGTCCGGTCACGGTGACTCCGATGGCCACGTAGATCGACTGGTTGCCGACCTGCCCGTCACGGATCTTGACGTGGATGGCGTCGATGAACACCACGGGATAGATGCGTTCGAGCGGCAGGCTGCACCAGTCGGCCATCTCGCCGAGGACCTTGTCGGTGATGCGCGAGATCGTGTCCTTGGAGACTGTGGCGCCGTGGACATCGGCGAAGTGCGCGGCGATTTCGCCGGTGGTCAGCCCCTTGGCCGTCAGGGACAGCACGATCTCGTCGATACCGGTCAGGCGTCGTTGCCGCTTTTTGACGATCTGGGGCTCAAACGTCGAGGCCGTGTCGCGGGGCACCTCGATGGCCACCGGGCCGATCTCGGTGAACACGGTCTTGGCCCGGGTGCCGTTGCGCGAGTTCCCGGAGTCACGCCCGGCCGGATCGTGCTTGCCATAGCCCAAATGCTCGGTCATCTCGGCATCCAGCGCGGTCTCCAGCACATCCCTGGTCAGCTGGTTGAGCAGCCCGTTCGGACCGGTCAGCTCCACCCCCTCGGCCTGGGCCTGCTCCAGCAGCCGGCGCGCCAACTCCTGCGTGTTACCCGTCTCGTTGCTCACGGACTCCAGTGTTTCGGTCATGGTCATCCCATCCCGCCAAGCACGCTGCTCGGCGTGTCAGACCAAGCCCCGGATCCACCGATCATCAGGCAGTCCCTCTGCTGGAGCGCTTGTCGATGACTTTGGGGAGCGGTAGGGCTTTCGCCGGGCGTCGCAATGTTGATGAGTTCCAGCAGCCGGCAGTGGGTGGTGTCGAGCTGGCTGCTCGTGTCGGGATTTCCATACCGTGCAGCCGTTGTCAGAGCTCGCTTGAGTGCGCTGCTTTTCGGGCCGTGAATGCGACGCTGCCGGGACCGGGCTGCACGCTTGTGGACTCCACGTGGATTCTGCCGTCGTCGGTGACCCGGAGTGCGACCGGCCCGGTTCCGGGGAGCCGGCCGAGGTAGCGCCCGGGTGCGGGCACTGCCGTGCCGGGTGCGGAAACGAGTTCCGTCGTACCGCGTCCGGTGGGGCGTAGCGTGCCGTCGACGTGGTGCGGGCGGCCGAGCACGCGAGTGGCGCCGTGGATGTCGCCGCGACGCAGGCACTCGCGCACGGTGCTCGATGAGCAGCGCGTTTCTGCTTGGTGCACCAGGTCGATGCTGTGCGTGGTGAAGCTGTGCCGCTGGCCGAGTTCGCGCAGCGTGTCGACGGTGCCCGCGGCGCGGTGCCCGAAGGTGAAGTTGGCTCCGACCACGACCGCCTGCGCGCCCACCCCGGTCACGAGCACGTGTTCGACGAACTCGGCGGGGCCGAGCTTGGCGAACTCGGTCGTGAACGGCAGCACGCAGATCGCGTCCACCCCGTGTCTGCGGGCCAGTTCGGCGCGGCGCTCGACGGTGCTCAGTTGTGCGGTGTCGCGGGCCAGCCCGAGCACGCGCGCGGGATGCGGGTCGAAGGTGACCAGGACTGCCGGCAGGCCACGGGCATCACCGGCGCGTACTGCCTGGTCGATGAGCCGGATGTGGCCGCGGTGCAGGCCGTCGAAGACGCCGAGGGTGGCCACGCACGGACCGAACCCGGCGGGTACTTCACCGGTGCCGTGCCACAACGGTGCTGCGGCCTCCGCGGTAGGTGTGCTCATGACTGCACCGTCGGCTGCTCGGGTGTTTGCTGGTCGGGAGCGTGCGGGATGGAGGCATCCGTGCGGGCGTGCAACGACATGCTGGGATCAGCTCCTGGTGACGGCGCGGATGGATTGAGGCGGGCGGGCCTGGCCGGTACCGGCCAGGCCCGCCGTGGGAGTTCAGCGCTTGCCGTGGATGGTGACGTCGTCGGGATTGATGAGGTCCGGTGCGGTCCAGCCGTCGAGGTCGTACTCGGCCATGCACTGCTCGGCGAAGCCCTTCATCTCGTCGGCTTTGCCCGAGTTCTGGTGCGCGAACAGCATCTCGGCGCGCACGCCCTCGTGGTTGCCGGAGTAGTTGACCTCGTAGAGCTCGTGGCGGCTGCCGAACTCGCTGCCGATCGAGTCCCAGATCAGCTTCATCAGTTTGACCCGCTCGACCGCGTCGTACCCGTTCGAGCCGCGCACGTACTGGTCCAGGTAGGGGCGGATCTCGGGCTGTTTGAAGTCCCGCGCGTGCGAGTTGAGGTAGATCAGCGAACTGCCGAGGTCCTTCTGGATGATCTCCTTGATGCGCGGGTATCCCTGGGTCATGAACCACCGGTAGGCCATGCCGTAGTCCACGTTCGGCAGGACCGTGCCGGCCTTCCACGTCTCCGGGGTCTTGGCCATCGCGTCGGTCAGGCCCCAGAACATGTTGCGCCAGCCGAGGACCTCGCCGATGCGGGTCTGGATGCCGCGGAAGTCCTTGGTGCCGGTGACCTCGACACCCTTCATGAGCAGACCCGCGATGAAGTCGAGCTTGACGGCCAGCCGGGTGACGCCCTGGAAGGTGAACCGGGGCAGGAAGCCGGAGTTGGGCATGAACGTGCTGGCCTTCTCGGTGTCGCCGTAGATGAACACGTTCTCCCACGGGATCTTGACCCGGTCCAGGATGAAGATCGTGTCGTTTTCGTCCATGCGTGAGGACAGCGGGTTGTCGAACGGGCTGCCCATCACTTCCGACTGCATGGAGTACGAGTGCCGGCAGATGAGCTTCATGCCGGGTGCGTTCATCGGCACGGTGCACACCAGCGCGAACTCGCGCTCCTTGATCGGCAGGGCGTAGTGGCCGAGGAAGTTGTAGTGCGTCAGCGCCGAGCCGGTGGCCACGACCTTCGCCCCGGAGACGATCAGCCCGTCGTCGCGTTCCTCGTCGACGTGCATGAACACGTCCTTGACCTCTTCGGGATCGCGGTGCCGGTCCACCGGCGGGTTGATGATCGCGTGGTTCCAGTACAGCACCTTCTCCTGCGATTCGGTGTACCAGCGCCGGGCGTTGTCGGAGAACGGCTCGTAGAAGTCGGCGTTGGCCCCGAGCGTGCCGAGGAAGCTGGCCTTGTAGTCGGGGCTGCGGCCCATCCACCCGTAGGACATCCGCGCCCACTCGGCGATCGCGTCGCGGTCGGCGACCATGTCCTCCGCGCTGTGCGGCGCGCGGAAGAACGGGTGCGTGAACCCTCCGTTGCCGGTGTCGGTGGGGGTGGTCAGCACGTCCTGCTTGTCCGGGTCGTGCAGCGCGTCGTAGAGCCGTGCGGTCATCCGCACCGGGTTGCGGAACGCCGGGTGGGTGGTGACGTCGTCGACGCGTTCGCCGTACAACCACAGTTCCCGGCCGTCTCGCAGGCTCTCGATGTACTCGTCGCCGGTCATCGGCCGCTGCTGGGCGTTCGGGGCAGGGTCGGGGTTGCCGACGCGTTCGTCCTGCTGGGTCATCGCGTGCTCCTTTGCTGCGAATTCCGTCTTTCGAGGTTTTCGGTCGGAGGGGAGTGCACGTCTCGGGCGGACGTGGCGGGTCAGGCCAACACGAAACGGGTTTGGCCCGTGGGGCAGTCGAGCGATTCCAACCACGGCGCGGCGTGGAACGCTTTGCCCAGGTGCCGGAACGCACCGAGGTAGAACACGAGCGGATCGCCCTCGGCGAGGGCGAAGGAGTCCACTTCGCCGAGGTGGATCACGTGGTCCCCGCCGTCGTAGGAGCGCCACGGCCGGCACGAGATGCGTGCCAGCGATCCGCGCAGGTACGGCGCTGAATCAGCGGGGCGCACCCATTCGATCGGCTCGTCGGTGGGCTTGCCCGCGAAGTGCAGCGCCACTGCGTCCTGCTGTTCACCGAGCACGTTCACCGCGAACGGCCGGTTCTCCAGGTGTTCGCACGCCTTGCTGCGGCGGTCGAGCGAGACCAGCACCAGCGGTGGGTCCAAGGAGACCGCGCTGAACGCGTTGACCGTCGCACCGTGCGGGTGTCCGTCGACCTCGCAGCTGACGACGGTGATTCCGCTGGCGAAGTGGCCGAGGCAGTTCCTGAGTTCTCGCGGATCCAGGTGCATGACGTCTCCAGTCACGGGCGGGGACCGAAGGACCCGGCCGCGCGGCGGGCGGGTTCCTCCACCGGTCTGTGGGTGTCCGGAAGACTGGCCCACCTCGCCACGCGGTGAAAGACGTCACGCCGACGATGTCCGCTGAGTGCTAAAACACGGCGGCTCAGTGCGAAGCGGCGCGCAACTGCTGCCGCGCTCGGCGCGGCGTCATGTCGAAGCGGTTCCGGAAGGCCCGGCTGAAGTAGTTGTGCGAGGAGAAACCCAGTCGCGGGGCGAGCTCGCCGAGGGCGAGGTCGTCGCCCTCGGGTGAGGTGAGCAGTTCCCACGCCCGGTCGAGGCGGCGGTTGCGGATGTGCTCGCGCAGCGTCAGGCCCGCTTCGGCGAACGCCCGGGCCAGATGCCGCGGGCTGATGCCGACGGCGGCTGCGACCTCGTGGGCGGACAGGTCCGGATCGGCCAGGTGCCGTTCGACGTAGTCCTTCGCAGCCGTCACGTAGCAGGGACCCTTGCCGGCTTGCCGGTGCACGACCAGCGAGCTGATGAGGTCGAGCAGGCAGCGTTCGGTGCCAGGGTCGACGGGGGTGGGCGGGGCGCTGCCGTCCGCGTGCGGCGCCACGGTGCTGCGGACCAGCTTGGCCAGCGCGTGCGCGGTGGCCTGCGAACCGGATCCGAACGGGAAGACCACCGGCTCCCGCAGCGATTCCGCGCCGGTGAGCTCGCGGTAGACCACACGAGGGATCGTCAGAACCAGCTCTTCGAGCCCGTGCGCGAACCCGCGGGTGAACGGCAGGTCCGTGTCGTACATGATGGCTTGGCCGGGCTTGAGGGATTCGTTGCCGCCGCGGTGGAAGAAGAACGCATCACCCCGGGTGGCGAAGTAGATCGCGACCGCGTCCTTGGGGTTGTCGCTGATGAACGATTCCGAACGCTCCACGATCTGCGGGGAACCGTTCACCTGCGCGAGACCGAGATTCGGCAGGTGGACGTTGATCTCACGGGCTTGCAGCGGTGACTCGTCGATCGTGTGAATGTCGAGCGGGATGAGAGCTCGAGCGTTGTGATGCTCCCACATGTGCACCCGGCTCACCGGTGCGATCCCCCGCGTGGTGAAGTGCAACGTCCGGGGATGTATCAACTGCTCCTCGTGCGGCTCGGACATGGGCATCGCCCCCACTCACGGACGGTCGACCGATATGCTGTGCGTCTGAAAAACCCAGGAAAGCGGCGTACAATCTTGGCTCGGCACTATGCGGGCCCGCCCGCGACGCGTCAATACCGCCACCCGAGGAGGCCAGGAGGCCTCCGCCGCCAGAGGTGCGAGCGAGGAGCAGCCCGAACGGACAGTCAAATCGGGGCTGGGCATGGTGAGGGACGCGCTTCGGCTGACGGAGGGACACCCCGCACGAGTGCGCACCTTCTCCGCACGGTGGGCTTGAGTCATCGACAGCGCCGCGACCTCGTATGTGATCTCGAGCGCAGCATTGAGCGTGGTGGTAAGGATCATCGAGGTGGCCTTCCTAGCCATTGTCCGGACGACATGACCGCGACCACCTGGTGCGCCTGGTCCAGGGCCACCAAGTCGGCACGCCGACCGACGCGGATGCTTCCCGCCTGGTCCTCGAGACCGAGCGTGCGAGCCGGCGTGCGACTGGCAGCGGTGAGCACGCTGTGCCGGTCGCCACCTGCGGTGAGGCTGTGGCGCACGGCATCCGACAACGTGATGGCGCTTCCCGCCAGCGGCCCACCTCCGGTAAGCCGGGCCTCACCGTCGTGAACGGTTACCTCCAATCCGTCCACGTCGTACCTGCCCGTGTCGAGACCGGCTGCGGCGATCGCGTCACTGACCAGCGCCAGTCTGCCTGAGGGCAGGCGCGAGAACAGGCCCGTCACGATCGAGTCGTGCAGATGCTTGCGATCGTGGATGATCTCGATGGTGCCCCCGGGATCCTCCAGCAGCGCAACTGCGGGGCCCGGCTCGCGGTGGTGAATCGGTCGCATCCCGTTGAACAGATGCGTGGCAACGCGAGCCCCCGCACCGATTGCACGACGAGCCGTGTCGTACGAGGCGTTCGTGTGGCCGATGGCCGGGAGGACGCCGGCATCCGAAATTCTGCGGACCGCCGCGATTCCGCCCGGCAACTCCGGGGCGAGCGTGATCATGGCAAGGGTGCCTTCGCCGGCGCTGAGCAGCGCGTCGACCGCTGCCGGAGACGGTGCCCGGAGTAGGTCGGGAGAATGCGCTCCACAATGTGCCGCTGCGAGGAACGGCCCTTCCACGTGGACACCGGCGACGATCCCGTCGGCCACGAGTTCGCGCAATGCTGCCAGCGAGTGCACCAGGTCGGCGAGTGGGCGCGTCATCAAGCTGGCGACCATGGTGGTCGTACCG
The DNA here is from genome assembly GCF_031458135.1 of Haloactinomyces albus. Taxonomy (NCBI): domain Bacteria; kingdom Bacillati; phylum Actinomycetota; class Actinomycetes; order Actinopolysporales; family Actinopolysporaceae; genus Haloactinomyces; species Haloactinomyces albus. The sequence continues at coordinate 3,885,351 of NZ_JAVDXW010000001.1, forward strand.
CGCCGGCGATGGAAGTCCGCCACCGCGGCCACGTCTCCGGGATCGGCGTCCTGGAAGGAGGAACCACCGCCGCCGTGCACGTGTATGTCGACAAAGCCCGGAGCGAGAGTGTGCCCGCCGAGGCGCACCATGGCTGCCGAGGTCGGCGGCGCACCTTCACCGATCTCGGCGATGATGTTTCCATCGCCCCGCAACCAGCCGTCCTCGAGCACGCGGTCGGGCAGCACGATGTCGGTATTGGCGATGACGGTGCTCATGAGTCGAGACCCTCCGTCTCGGGCAACGGGGTCTGCCGCGTCGGCAGAGCGGTCCCGAGACAGCCCGACCATGTGTCGAACTTCGCCGGGACGGTCTTCGGAGTCTTCAGCGCGGTGAGTTGCCCGGTCGCCGACCGCAGGCCCCCGCACGCGGCCAGCGCCCCACGTCTACCTGAGGCGTTCGCCTGTGGCGCTGTCGAAGGCCAGCACTCGTTCGGGATCGACGCCGAGGTGCACCGTGGCACCCTTGGCCGGTGGCTGGCGGGGGCCGACACGGACGACCACGTTCTCGGTCCCGGCGTCGGTGCGGGTGGTGCCGTGCACGAACGCGTCGACGCCCAGCTCCTCGACGAGGGTGACCTCGACCGGCAAGCCTCCTTCCTCGGCGCCGACCAGGCGCCACGCTTCGGGACGGATGCCCACCGTGAGTGGGTGGCCCTCCGACAGCGCAACAGTGTCGCGAGGCAGGGAAACCACGTTCTCGCCGAGGCGTGCGCCGTGCTCGTCCGGCTCGGCTCGCAGAAGGTTCATGGCGGGGGAGCCGATGAAGCCCGCCACGAACAGGTTGGCGGGGTTCTCGTAAAGTCCGAGGGGAGTGTCGACCTGCTGCAGGAGCCCTCCGTCGAGCACGGCGACGCGGTCTCCCATGGTCATCGCCTCGACCTGGTCGTGCGTGACGTACACGGTGGTCACCCCGAGCCTGCGTTGCAGCGAGGCGATCTGGGACCTGGTGGACACCCGCAGTTTGGCGTCGAGGTTGGACAGTGGCTCGTCCATGCAGAACACCTGGGGCTGCCGCACGATGGCCCGACCCATCGCGACCCGCTGCCGCTGGCCCCCGGACAGCGCCTTGGGCTTGCGGTCGAGGAAGTCCTGCAGCCCGAGCAGGTCCGCGGCCTCGCTGACCCGGCGTTTGCGCTCGGGTTTGGCCACGCCCGCCATCTTGAGCGCGAACCCCATGTTGTCGCCCACGCTCATGTGCGGGTACAGCGCGTAGTTCTGGAACACCATGGCGATGTCGCGGTCCTTGGGCGGCACGTCGGTGACGTCACGATCACCGATGTACACCGAACCGGAGGTGACTTGCTCCAGCCCGGCAAGCATCCGCAACGAGGTCGACTTGCCGCACCCCGACGGGCCGACCAGCACCATGAACTCCGCGTCCTCGATGCTCAGGTCGAGGGAGTCCACAGCAGCAGCGGTGCTACCGGGATAGAGCCGGCTGGCGCCGTGAAAACCGACGGTGGTCATACTGATCCCCTTCACCTGTCCGACGTTTGCCCGATGCCGTGGTGCCAGGGCAGCGACCACTGTCGCTGCCCTGACTTGAGCCGGCGAGGAAAACCTGGCACCGGCGTCTGCCTGCTCTAGTTCGTGCCGTAGATCCTGATCCGGTCGATGTGGCCGCCGAAGTGCCACTGCGGGCCCGCGTTGTCGACGTTGCGTCCGGCCCAGAGACCGTCGAGGCCGCCGACATGGCCGAAGAAGGCCTGGTCGCTACTCGACGCCACCCGTGTGCCGTTGACGTAGATCCGGGTTCCGCCCGCGTCCGACACCAGCGCCACCGTGTGTTCCCCGCCGTCGGCGACGGACTCGGTGGCGGAGACCCGGGCTGCGTAGCTACCGTCCTGCCGGGACTCGTAGTAGGGAACGCCGCTGTTGAGCGCCAGCGTCACGTTGGTCGACGGTTCGTCGGTGTCGGAGGAGGACAGCAGGGCGCCGGCGACCTGGATGTCGCTCGTGCGCAGGTCGACCGCGAGCACGCCCTGCTCGAGTTGACGCACCGAGTCGAGCCGCCCGGTCAGGTCGGTGTAGTCGTCAACGCCGTCATAGCCCCTGTCCGGCTGCGCAGCCAGGACGGGATCGGCGCCGAGGACGAGCACCGTGGGGGTGGCCGTCTTGCGCGTCGCGCCTGCCTTGATCTGGACTGCCAGCTCGTACTCGCCGGCTCGCGTGGACTCGCTTGGGGTGACCGTGAACGACAGCGTGGTGCTCGCGCCGGCCTCGAGTGGCGGCACATCCTGCTGAGGCTGCTGGACGCTCCAACTCCTGGGGACGTCGAGCGTCAGCGAGCCGGGGACGCTCGTGCGGTGCCCGTGGTTGGTCACTGACACCTCGACCGTGCCCTGCTGACCGGCGGTGAGATCGCCGGCATCGGTGATCTTCGTGCCGAGTTCGGGATGGCTGGGGGAGGCGGGGCAGTCGGCACCGAGCCATGCGGCGTTGAAACGGGCGAACGTGATGTGCTCGTAGTTGCCGCGCTCGTAGAGCAGCCCGAAGGTGCCATCGCCGAGTTCGACCATGGTGGAGTATGCCGACGCGCCGGGCTCGACGGTCCGGGCGATCGGCCACGTCTTACCGTCGTTGCAGCTCATCTTGATGGTGAGGTTACGGCGGGCATGGGGGTCGGCGGTGTTGGAGAACAGCAGCCGATGTGCCTGCGGCCGGCTGGGGTTGGCATCCTCGTCGTAGCGGATGATCGCCGCGTTGTTGGTCGGGTCGACCAGCTCGCGGTCGGGTTTGGGCTCGCTGTAGGTGACGCCGCCGTCGCGGGAGTAGGCGACGAGCCGGTACGGGCCGCTGGAGGTGCGGCTGTTGAGCATGATCCGGCCGTCGGCGAGCTCGACGGTCTTGTTCTCGTCCATCAGCGGACCGACCGGCCGACCCATCTGCCAGGTCCGACCGTGGTCGTCCGAGTAGGCGCTGACGGCCCAGATGCTGCCGTCGACCTTCTGGAAGGTGTACTGCTGGATCAGCCGACCGGCGTGCGGTCCGGTCTTGAGCTGGATGCCGGTGCCGGAGGAGGCGAAGATGCCCTTCCAGCCCGGGTCCTTCAGGGTTTCGGTGAGACGGCGCTCGGTCCAGGTCCTGCCGCCGTCGTCGGAGTAGGCGTGGTCGAGGTGGATCAGGTTCGGATTGTCGTTGTCGTTTCCGGTGCCGGACTGCCGGAAGCCGTTTCCGCTGGCGTAGAACAGGTGGATCCGACCTGTCTGGTCGTCGACGATGATGCTGGGGTCGCCGGAGCCGACCTCGGTGTCCGCGCCGGAGACGACGACCGGATCGGTCCAGGTGCGGCCGTTGTCGTAGCTGCGCTCGACGAGGACGTCGATGTCGCCGGGAAGGTCCGACGCGTCGTCGTTGCGGCGGTCGTAGGCTGCGATCAACGTGCCGTCGGGTAGCTTTTCCAGCGCCGGAATCCGGTAGGTGTGCGCGCCGATACCGGAGTTCGCGATGTCGACGGACTCGAACAGCGGCTCGTCTCCGGACGGCTTGGGAGCGGGCGGTCGTGCTGTCGAATCGGTGCCGGTCGCACTTGTGGACGGGATGGCGGTCAGAGCGCTCCCTGCTGCGACCACGGCCGCGAGCAGTAAGCGGTGGACGAACTTCACGGTGCCTCCACAGTCGATGGACGGCACCGGACATCAGGTCACCGACAACGTAACCACGCGCTCACCCACGGTCAAGACTGGCGAAGGTGGTAGTCGAGCTGTTCGCGGACGGGGGCGTAGTGGGTCTCGATGGCACGGACGAAGGCCGCCTCGTCCCCGTTGGCTGCGGCGGTGACGATGCCCGCGTGCGCGTCGACCGTCTCCCGGGCGTGTTCGAGGGAGGTCGAGAGCATGGGAGCCACGACGGCGTGGACGTCCCAGAACGCCGCGGTGAGCTGGCTGACCAGGTCGTTGCGCAGCGGCTGTATCAGCAGCAGGTGGAAGGCGCGGTCTGCCTCGACGAAGGGTTCTCCGAGGTCGGTGCGCCGTCGCATCTCCTCGACCTGGGCGTCGAGCGCGGCGCGTAGCTCGTCGTCGAAGGCAGCGAGGATGGGGCCCGCGAAGCCCTGTTCGAGCAGTTGCCGCACGCCGATCAACTCACCGAGCACGGCGAAGTCGTCCTGGCTGGACAGTTGTGCCCGAAACACCAGGCCCTCGACCAGAGCGGCCATCGACAGCCGGCCCACATACGTGCCGTGACCGTGCCGGACTTCGACGATGTCCAACGCGCTGAGGGTCTTGATCGCCTCTCGCACGCTGGAGCGGCTGGCGCCCAGCTCCTCGCACAGCGCCGACTCGGTCGGCAGCGGATCACCTGGTGCGAGACGGTGCCGCAGGATGTAGGCCTTGATCTGCTCGATGACGGTCTGCCCTCGCAACGGTGCTCGCGAGCTCGCCGACAGGTTCTGCGTAGACGTGGATACAGTTTCGGTCATCCTCTTGCGCCTCCCGTGGTGGGTGTCTAGTGTCACTAGCCTACCGGCATCGGACATCAGACGTCATACACCCTTCTGCCAGACGATATGGCCAGGGAGCGAACATGGGAAGAGCGCTGAGCCGACGGTACTTCGTCAGGCTTGCTGGAGCGGGAGCAGCCGGGACCGCACTCGTCGGGCTGGCAGGCTGCGGATCCGCAGGAAGCGGAAGCGGCAGTGGCCTGACGGTGTGGGACTACTACGGCCCCCCGGACAGCATCTACGGCCGGGCCCTGCAGGACCTCTACGAGCGCTACATGAAGGCGAACCCGAAGATCTCCGTTGACAAGCGGTTCGTCACCTTCGACGAGTTCAACCGCCTGCTCCTGCAAAGCGGCGCCGGCGGGAACCTACCTGACGTCGCGCTCGCCAACGCCTTCGACACCGGCAAGTTCGCCAAGGCGGGTGTCGCCAAGAACCTCAGCTCCAGGGTCGAGAAGTGGGGCAAGGCCGACACGTACTTCGAGACGAGCTGGGGCACCACGGTATGGCAGGGCGACAACTGCGCGTTGCCACACGTCGCCGACTGCTACGTGCTCTGGTACAACGTGGACCACTTCAGGGAGGCCGGCTTCGAGCAGCCGCCCCAGACCTGGCAGCAACTCGGAAGCATGGCCAGCAAGCTGTCCAACGGCGACCGCATCGGCTTCGCGTTCAGCGCTGTCGAGGGCGTCCAGGGAGCGACGGCGTGGGTGATCCGGTTTCTGGCAGCCGGCGGCGACATCACGAAGGTCGCGTCCCCCGCGGGTGAGGCCGCGCTGCAGCAGTGGGTGGACCTGGTGAAGTCGGGGGCCACTTCGGCCAGTGTTCTCGAATGGATCGAGGAGGACACCTACAATCGGTTCAAGGCGGGCAAGGCGTCCATGATGCTGCAGTCGGCGTCCTACGTGAACGTGCTCAAGGAGGAGGCACCCAACCTCAACTGGACCGTGGCGCTGCTGCCGGAGGACACGCAGCGGGCCAGCTTCCTGAGCGCGGAGAACCTCGTCATCACCAACGGCACCCAGAACGCCGACGCCGCATGGGACCTGGTCACGTATATGCAGCAGCCGGACGTGCTGAAGAAGTACCTGCCCGAGCGCAACAAGCTCCCAGCCCGCAAGGACCTGGCCCAGGATCCGCTCTGGACCGAGGATCCCGTCTGGAGCGTGTTCGTCGAGCAGCTACCCACCGCGTGGGCGCCGGAGAACGAAGTCGCGGTGAACTCATCCGAGATCTTCACCTACGTCCAGGAGGCCATCCAGGTGGCGCTCAGCGGCTCGGCTTCCGTGCGTCAGGCACTCGGCCAGGCCCAGCGCAATATCGACGAGGTCATGGCGGCGTGACGGCATCCGAGGGCACGACCATGGCGACGACCGACGTCGATGCGGAGGCGAGCCGGACCCGGCTCACCTCGGGCCCCACGCAGCGCGGGCGTGGCAGGCGTCGGCTGAGCGAGTCCCGGCTGGGCGACTACCTGTTCGTGCTGCCCGCGGTGGCGTTCATCGCGCTGCTGATGCTCTACCCGCTGTTCTACAACGTGAAGCTGAGCCTCTACGACGTGAACCTCGGGAACTTCCTCAGCGGTGAGCGTCCGTTCGTGGGGCTGCAGAACTACGTGGAGGCCTTCGGCAGCAGTGCCTTCTGGCATTCGCTCGGGACCTCGTTGGTCTACACCGGCAGCTCGATCCTGCTGTCCTTCGTGCTCGGGTACGCGCTCGCGTTGTTCTTCAACCGCGCGTTCCCGGGCAACGGCGTGATGCGCGCGATCCTGCTCGTCACCTACGTCCTGCCGTCCGTGGTGAGCGGCACCGTGTGGCGATGGATGCTGCAGGGGGACAGCGGGATCGTCAACGCCGTCCTGCTCAATCTCGGGATCATCGACGAGCCGATCTTCTGGCTCGTCCACGGCGACACCGCGATGATCAGCGTGGTCACCTCCACGGTATGGGTGACCAGTCCGTTCGTCATGATCCTGCTGCTCGCCGGGTTGCAGTCGATCCCGGAGGGGCTCTACGAGGCCGCCAAGATCGACGGTGCGAGCGCAGTGAAGCGGTTCTGGTACGTGACCATGCCTGCGATGCGTCCCGTGGCGCTGACCGTGCTCCTGCTCAGCTTCATCTTCACGTTCAAGACCTTCGACAACATCTTCGTGATGACCAAGGGCGGGCCGGGCGACGCGACCACGATCACGCCCATCTACGCCTACGAGAAGGCGTTCGGGTTCTTCGAGTTCAGTGACGGTGCCGTCGCCTCGACCGTGCTCATCGCGATCTCGGTCCTGATGGCTCTCGTGTACTTCAAGCTGAGTCAGCGTGAGGAGGCTGCCTGAAATGGCGCGCAGCAGATCCAGAACCCGCGGGCAGTACCTCACGATGCTGTTGGGCATACTCGTCCTGCTCCTGTACCTGTTCCCGGTCTTCTGGATGCTTTCGACGTCGTTGAAGACGAGGTCGGACGTCTTCTCGATCCCGCCGCAGCTGTTTCCCTCGCCCGTGGTCCTCGGCTCCTACATCGAGTCGGTGCTGCAGAGCCCACCGGTCCTGCGGGCGCTGCTGAACAGTCTCGTCATCGCCTCCGGCACGCTGCTGCTCACCCTGCTGCTCGGTGCTCCGGCGGCCTACGGCCTCGCGCGACTCCGCCTGCGCTTCACCGTCGTGATCACGTTGGTACTGCTGCTGGCGCAGATGCTGCCCACCATCAACCTCGCCCTGCCGCTGTTCGTGATCTTCACCGAGGCGGGACTCGTCGACACCTACCTCGGGCTGATCCTCGCGAACACCGCGTTGGCGATGCCCTTTGCCGTCATCATCCTGCGACCGTTCTTCCTGTCGGTACCGGGCGAGCTGATCGACGCGGCGCGTGTCGACGGGTGCACGCCGTTCGGGGCCTTCCGACGTATCGCGCTCCCCCTGGTGATGCCCGGGCTCGTGACCGTGGGGGCGCTGGCGTTCGTCACGGCGTGGGGGGAATTCGTGTTCGGGCTGACCCTGGCCACCAGCGAGCAGATGCAACCGGTCTCGGTCGCGCTCAACCGGTTCATCGGCCAGTACGGCACCCGCTGGGCCGACCTGATGGCGGTGGCCACGACCGCCGCCCTGCCCGTGATTGCCATCTTCGCCGGACTACAACGCTTCATCGTCGGTGGACTCACCGCCGGAGCAACGAAGGAGTGAACGTGAACCCACGGCAGCCTGCTTTCCACGGCGTGATCCCGCCGCTGGTCACACCCCTGAGGCCGGACGGTGCTGTCGACGCGGATTCCCTCGGGCGGCTGGTTGCCTTCCTGCTCGACGCCGGTGTCTCCGGGCTGTTCGCACTCGGCAGCTCCGGTGAAACCGCCTACCTCACCGACACCCAACGGGACCAGGTGCTGGACACGGTCGTCGGTGCCGCGGACGGCCGGGTACCGGTGTTCTCGGGATGCATCGAACCCACGACGAACCGCGTGATCGAACGCGCCGCACTGGCCCGCAAGTCCGGGGCCGATGCCGTCGTCGCGACCGCGCCGTTCTACACGCGCACGCACCTCGTGGAGGTGGAGCGGCACTTCCGCGCGGTGCGCTCGGCCGTCGACCTGCCGCTGGTCGCGTACGACATTCCGGTGTCAGTGCAGGTGAAGTTGTCCGAGCAGATGGTGCTCGAACTCGCCGCCAACGGCGTGATCGACGGGCTGAAGGACTCCAGCGGGGACGACGTGGCATTCCGCCGGCTCCTCCTCGCGGCGCAGACCCTGCCGGACTTCTCGGTGCTCACCGGTCACGAGGTGGTCGTCGACGCGATGATGCTGGCAGGTGCCGACGGTGCCGTACCGGGTCTGGCCAACGTCGACCCGCACGGCTACGTGCGCCTGCTCGACGCGTGCGGGCGGGGGGACTGGGCTGCCGCGAAGACCGAGCAGGATCGGCTGGTCAGGCTGTTCGACATCGTGCGCGCCGCCGACCCGGCCACCGCCGGCGGGTCCACGGCGGGCTTGGGAGCGTTCAAGGCCGCGCTCGCCGCACGCGGCATCATCACAGGGGCCACAGTGGCTCCGCCGATGCGCAGCCTGGCAGGCGACGAGATCGGCGCCGTCCGGGCGCTGCTGTCCGAGGCGGGGCTGCTGTGAACTCCCACGTTGCCGGAATCGACATCGGGGGCACCAAGACGGCGGCGGCGCTCGTGTCCATCGACGGCGAGATCGTCAAACGCGTCGAGACCCCCACTCCGGCCGCACAGGGATCTGCTTCGGTTCTGCGCACAGCCGCTGATCTGGTCGCAGACCTCGGTCCTTTCGGTGCGGTCGGGGTCGGTAGCGCAGGGGTCGTCGATCACGCGACCGGCACGGTCCGATCCGCCACCGATGCACTGCCCGGCTGGACCGGGACCGACATACGCGGCGAGCTGCGGCGCTTGCTCCGGGTGCCCGTGACCGCCGACAACGACGTCCACGCGCACGCGCTCGGTGAACACTGGCAAGGTGCGGCCCGAGGCTTCGACACGGTGCTTGCCGTGACGGTCGGCACCGGTGTGGGTGGCTCGTTGATAGTGGGCGGAGGCGCGCACCACGGGGCGCACAGCGCCGCAGGACACCTCGGCCACCTCCCGACGCCTGCGGCAGCAGGGCGCCGCTGTCCGTGTGGCGCGGGCGGGCACCTGGAAGCTGTCGCGTCCGGCCCTGCGCTGCTGTCCGAGTACGTGGCTCGCACGGGCACTTCGGTCTCGGAGCTGGCGGAGGTGGCTGCCCGTGCCCGCGCAGGCGATCCGATCGCGACCGAGGTGCTGGCCGGAGGAGCGGCAGCGGTCGGCGCGGTGATCGGGGGAGTGGTCAACCTGCTCGACCCCGACGTGGTCGTGGTCGGTGGCGGGGTCGCGGGCAGCGGCGCCGTGTGGTGGAGCCGACTGCGGCCGGCCGTCGAGGCGGAGCTGCTTCCGGCGTTGTCCGGCGTCTCCGTCGTGCCGGCCGAGCTGGGAGCAGACTCCGCGCTTGTCGGTGCGGCTCGGCTGGCGTGGGAGCAACTGCGATGACGGGGGTGATGGAATCTCTCCGCGGTGGTGTGATCGTGTCCTGCCAGGCTTATCCGGGTGAGCCGATGCGCACACCGGACACGATGGCGCGGGTGGCGCAGGCAGCCGCGGCAGGTGGGGCAGTGGGAATCAGGGCGCAAGGTCTTGACGACCTCCGCAGCGTCCGGACCGCGTTGGACCTGCCGTTGATCGGGTTGTGGAAGGACGGCGACGCGGGAGTCGTGATCACCCCGACGTTGCGGCACGCGTTGGAGGTGGCTCGTGCCGGGGCCGACATCGTCGCACTGGACGCGACGAACCGGCCACGAACTGACGGGTCCACTGTGGAAGAGGTGGTGCGTGCGGTGCACGAGGAAACCCAGGCGTTGGTGATGGCCGACGTGGCTACCTACGACGAGGGAGTCGCCGCCGAGAACGCCGGTGCCGACCTGGTCGGCACCACCCTGGCGGGATACACCTCGGGATCCGAGCCACCAACCGGCCCTGACTTGGGACTTGTCCGGCGCCTGGCGTCGACGCTGCGGGTGCCCGTCGTCGCCGAAGGCCGTATCCATCGCCCGGAGCAGGTCGCCACGGCGTTTCGCGAGGGGGCGTACGCCGTGGTGGTCGGAACGGCGATCACACACCCGACGACGCTCACCCGCTGGTTCGTGGACGCGACCGTACCGAGTGACGAGGACTCCTGACATGGCGCACTCCCGGATGGCGGCCGAGATCGCCGAGCAGCCGGCGGCCGCCGACGCCGTGCAGTCGGCGCTGCCGCTTGCGCACGGTCTTCGGCTCGAACCAGCCGTCGCGGTCCCGGGGCACCTCGAGCTCGACGCGGCCGACCTCGGTGATCAGCGTCTTCGACCGGGTGCCGTTGCGGGATTAAAGCTCAAGGCCAGCAACTTTGCCGCCTTCCGCACCCTCGCCGCCGCACTCACCTGCTACAAAAACTCCCCACATGAGACACGCTCTTATGCCTTGCATCCGAAGACATCGACCCGCTCGACCTGGTCGCTGCTGCGCACCCGGCCGCCTCCGCCTGGCTGGCGCTCTTCCGGCACGGCCGACTGCACGCTCGCGCCCCGGCGGCTTCGACGTGTGCCTGGACACCTCCGGACACGACGATCTGGCCGCCGAGGTTGGACTGTTCACCCATGACGGTCGACTGATCACCATGGTCGGCCCGAACAACACTCCTCTCGACCGCTGGGCCGGCTCTGCGCCCGGGATGCCAGCATCATCGGCTTCGCCATCAGCAACGCCACCACCGCCGACCTCGCCCAGGCTGCCGACGGCGTGACCCGCCTACTGCGCACCACTATCTGGTGGCCCCGCATCGCCGATCGCCTCCCGTTGTCTCAAGCGGCAAACGCACACCGTCTGCTGGAGGACGGACAGGTGCGCGGACGCCTCGTCCTCGAGCCGTAAGGGCCGCGTCCCGCGACGTTCCCGGCACTCACCGCTCAGGAAACGTGTCGACATGTTCCTGAGCTGTTGCCTTGCGGCACAGCGTTGGTCCCGGCTTGTTGGGTCGGGTTCTTCGGAGTGGCGGGACCCGGTGCTCACCGCGACGTCCTCCGGCACCGACTCGCCGAAAAAGTGCCCGTGACCCACATCCTGGCCGAGAGCGCCCCAGCACGACTACACCGGCGCGCACACTCTGCTGGTCGCCCCGTCAACCAGGGCCGCGCCGATCCCGAACGCGCCACACGTCCGGAAAAGGTAACTCTGCCTTGCTACCCAGGAGAATCCTGCTCATGAACCGACCGTCCGGTGCTTTACCCACGTACCCTTGATCGTGCCACTTTGGACGGACCCGATCATCGGACAGCCTCTCGGCACGTACAGTGCCTGGCCGCTCGTTGACTTCAGCGAATTCTTGCAGTGGCGGTGTTATCACGGCGAGACGAGCTCGAGTGCGCGCAGTGCCAGCCACAGCTCGGAGATGTCGCCGGTCTCGCTCAGGTTGCGGCTGGTGATTTCTTCGATCTTGCGTATCCGGTAGAGGACGGTCTGTCGATGGACGTGGAGCGCGGCTGCTGTGCGTTGCCACGAGCGCTGATTGGACAAGAACGAATCCAGCGTCTCGACGAGCCCGATTGTGTGCTCGGCTTCGTGGTCCAGCAGTGGCCGGAGGACTCGATCAATCAAGGATTGGGCGTCCGCAATGTTCGACAGGCCGACCCAGGGGGCTGCATCCCCATATCTGACGACGGACGTATCCGTACGGTCGGCGATCCCCAATGACCAGGTCGACTCGCGGGAGGCTTCCGGTAGTCGCGACACGAGGCTGATCGGGCGACTGATGCCGATGCGAGCCTCGCGTCCCAGGGCACTGGTCAAGACCTGGTCAATCTCGGCAGTGTCAGGCACGAGTGCCTGAACACGGCCCGAACGATGTCGGCACACATGAGGGACGTCGCGCCGCCACAATGCTATGTGCAATTCCCGCATCCTCCCCTCCTCGCTGCTGTGAGCGGCGACGAGCACAAGATGCGATGGGTCAAGACCGAGGTCTGTGAGCTGGCGCTGCCCGACCGTTGGATCCATTCGCCCATCGAGGAGTTGGTTGAGCAGTTCTGCTCCAAAGCGACGTCGTTGTTCCAGGACCAGTTGCGTTTGGGACAGTTCGAGCGCTGCCACTGTCGCGGCGTGTTGGAGCAGGATGGCGTCCAGCGTCACAGTGTGGTTCCGGATGACCATGAGCGCGGCCTGCTCGTGTGTGGGTACGTCGACAAGCAGAACTTCGCGCCCGTCGGCGAGCGGGGCACTGAATGCGCCACCTGTGAGGCGGCGTGGTGTGGTCTCGCGAGTGCCAACGGCGCTCGCTGCTGCCGGATCGAGTGCCCCGGCATCGGGGTACCAGGGTTTGCCCGACTCCCGGTGGAGAAGGTGCACGTCGCAGCCGAGCTCGCGCCTGAGTGCTTCGAGGAAGTCGGCGTGGTCCGATCCTTGCGATGTAGTGCGCCGAATCGCGTCATAGATCCGTTGTGTCTTGATGAGTCGCTGAGACTGCTCCAGCAGTGTCGCTTCGGCGACGGAGCGGGAAATCGCTACGAAGGGCAAAGGATAGCGGATCCACAGGATGGGGAAGCGTAACTGGTCGCTGATTTGCGCTATGCGCCGCCGAAGTGGGGGACAATACATGCGTTCCCCGATGGCGAGTGCACTGGCACCCGCCTCCACCAGGTGGTGAATCAAGGCTTCTTGGTCCTCGGCTCGCTGGGGGAAGGACATGCCGTTGGTCATCAGCATCTCGCCGCCGGTCAACCACTCCCACGGTGCGGGCAAATCGGAAGTGTGGGTCCAGGAGACTTCGCTGCTCAAGCCGGACGCACCCGAGTGCAATCGGAGACGGAGGTGCGGGATCTCGAGTAGTTCGCCAACCGTGATGCCCACGTGCGCCAGCGTACCGACGTTTCATCAATATTCGAAGGCTGTTGTGCGATCGCTCAACATAGGCCCAGGATTTTGAGCACATGTTGTCTGTTCGCGCTGGTGTGGCGCCGCGTACACATGGTCTCCACGGACTTGCCCACGCCCCTGTGTCCGCTGCTTGTGCGGCGGGGAGGAGATCCTCGTGACTACCTCCGATCATTCGATCGACGATGCACCTTTAACGGCCTTCCACAAACGGCTCACGGCCTACTCGTCCGGTGGGCCGTTCATCGACGGCTACGCCCTCACGATCATTGGGATCGCCCTGATCACGCTCGAGCCCGCTATGGGATTGAGCGTGACGGAGATCGGGCTGGTCGGCACCGCCAGCCTTGTCGGCGTCTTCGCCGGTGGTGGAATCTTCGGCTACGTCACCGACAAGGTGGGCCGGCAAGTCATGTACATCGCCGACTTGCTGGTGCTCGCTGCGACTTCGGTTCTCACGGCATTTGCCACCGACGTGTGGCAGATCGTCGTTCTGCGGTTCTTGCTCGGTGTCGCGGTCGGCGCCGATTATCCGATTGCGACATCGTTGCTGGCCGAGTTCTTGCCCCGGCGACAGCGAGGCAAGATGATCGGTGCCACGTTCGTGGTGTGGGCCGTGGGCGCCGCGGTCGCCTATCTCGTGGGCTTCCTGCTTCGAGATTTCGGTCCGGATGCTTGGCGTTTGATGCTCGCAAGCCCTGCGATCTTCGCGGTGATCACCTTGCTGCTGCGACTCGGGACACCGGAATCGCCGCGCTGGCTGCTGAGCAAAGGCAGGGTCGAGGAGGCGCGCGCCGCGATCAAGAAGGTCTACGGGGACGCTTACGACATCACCGACCTACCAGACGAGCAACCGGCGGAGACCTCCTACTGGAGCGTCTTCCGAGGTCCTTACCTTAAGCGCACGGTTTTCGTAGCGGTGTTCTGGACCGCTCAGGTCATCCCGATGTTCGCGGTGTACACCTTCGCCCCGGGGCTCCTCGAGTCGTTCGGCCTGACCGGTGACGCGAATACTTATGGCGGTTCGGCCCTGATCGCCCTCCTGTTCGTCGTGGGTGGCTTGCCCGGCCTGTATCTGGTCGAAGCGATCGGCCGAAAGCGGCTGCTGCTGTGGTCTTTCGCGTTCGTGGGGATCGCGCTCACACTGCCCGCAGTCATCCCCGGTGTCCCGGCATGGTTCTTTTTCGCTGCTCTGGCTGCCTTCGCTGTGGGGTCGGGTGCATCGAACTTCCTTCAAGTGGTCTATCCCAACGAGATCTTTCCGACGGAGGTACGAGCCACCGCGGTTGGCGTCGGTACTGCCTTGAGTCGCATCGGGGCAGCGATCGGTACGTTCCTGATGCCGTTTGCCCTTCAATTCGGAGTCTCGATCGCATTGTTGGTGGGAGCGGCGATCACGGCCATCGGATTTGTGATAACCCTGGTATGGGGAATCGAGACAAAGGGACGCTCACTGAGCGATACAGCGTCATCGCACGGAAACGATGAGCCGCAGAAATCGACAACCGAACCGCAACAGCCAATCGAGACACGGCTGTGAATACGGAAGCTTCAGGTGAGGAGCACAGCGCGATGACATACGAATCAGCACCAATTGGCGCGCTCGATTCGACGAAGGTGCCGCGCTTCGCAGGCCCCGGGACGTTTGCGCGTATCCCGGATCTGTCCCAGGTGAGCGACTACGATATCGCGATTCTCGGTGTCCCGTTTGACGGCGGCACCTCGTACCGCCCCGGCGCCCGCTTCGGTCCAATGGCCGTGCGTCAGGCCGCTCGGAATTTGAGGGCGGGATTCCACGTCGAACTCGATGTCGCGCCGCTCAAACAGCTCCAGGTCGTTGACGCCGGCGACGTGCCGTGCAGTCCCTATGGCATCTCCGATGCCGTGGGGGAGATCGAGGACCACACTCGGGAACTCCTGGGGGGGAGCAACCGACGAATCGTGGCGATAGGTGGAGATCATACGATCGCGTTGCCAATGTTGCGTGCCGTCGCCCGCGAGCACGGGCCGGTTGCGTTGGTGCATTTCGACGCGCACCTCGACACATGGGACACCTACTTCAACGCACCGGTCACACACGGCACGATCTTCCGTCGCGCGTTCGAAGAAGGGCTGCTGGTCGAAGACCACTCGATCCACCTGGGAATCCGCGGCCCCATCTACGACCAGATCGACATGGAGCAAGACCGATCATTCGGCTTCCGGACCATTCGCGCCAACGACCTCGACGTGATCGGGATCGATGGTGCGGTCGACGCGGTCAAGCAACGCGTCGGTGATGTTCCGGTGTACGTATCGGTCGACATAGACGTCCTTGACCCGGCGTTTGCCCCGGGCACCGGAACACCGGAAGCAGGCGGATTCAGCTCCCGAGAGCTGCTGCGGCTTCTGCGGCAACTGAGCGGACTCAACTTGGTCGGTGCCGACGTCGTTGAAGTCTCGCCTGCCTACGACCATGCCGAGGTCACCTCGGTCGCCGCTGCGACAGTAGCCTTCGACCTGGTGACCATGATGGTCACCGGGGGAAGGACAGCTCGAGAGCATGCCCCTGAGACCGACTCGGCGGTGCGCTGAGAGAGATCTCCGGGCGGAGACTCGCGCCCTCGTCTCCGCCCGGCAGTGGCATGCTCCTCGGCATTCGTAGTTGCCTCCGTTGGTGCTCGGACTGTGCCGAGAATGCTGTGCTGGAATCGACAGGCGGGAACGATTCCTCCGTCTCACTTGCCGATCGGTTTCGGATGGGTTCGGTGGCCCGGCCGGGGCATCGAGCAGGAGATACAACCGCGAGACGGACTCGTCGGCGGTTCCGAGTGTGTCGCTGTCGATGAGTGCCTCCGAGCGTTCGTCGCGGACGGCGACTCCGAAGGGGCTGCCGCGACGCAGCCGGGCGGTGCCGTCGAACGGCATGGCCAGGTCGTTCCAGTACGTGCCGGGGCGGTGCCAGTCGTTGGTGAGCAGGAACTCGCTCGTACGGTCGGGCTTCGCTGGCACCACTGCCAGATGTGCGTCAGAGCGGGAATGAGCACGGTGGGCTCGCCGTCCATACGCACGCGGCGAGTCTGAAACCGATGCAGGACGACGGTGTCGTCACCGTCGGTGTGGGGATGAACCGCCCGACGCGGCAAACCCGAGTCCCTCAAGCACGGCTTCCACGGCTACTGGTCACGCCGGATCACCGACGAGCATCGCCTCGTCTGCAAGGTCGACGAGGATGAGATCCGCATCGCCGCATGTCGCTATCACCACGGACATTGAGCCGCAGCGGTCAATGTCCTCTGGGTGAGCAGCGCGGCGCTTGCACGGGTCAGGGATCGTGGAAGACGGCGTGTGTGCCGATGCGGCGAAAGATTACGCATGTGGTCCCGGGTGGATCTTCCAACTCGTATTTCCAGATGGCATGGTCATCCGGTGCCCGGGGAATCTCAAAGACGCCCCGATGCCCTGTACTCCCTTGATGCGTAGCGAGGGAGGAAAGTCCGCCGTTGGTTTTACAGTCCCGGCAGCCCTCACCCGAGCAGGCGAGCAACAGCCGGATGGGTCGGTTCCGTGCCTGGGTGAGTTCGGCGCGCGGGCTCGGCCTGCCCGACTACCGGGCGCTGTGGCGGTGGTCGGTGTCGGACCTGGAGGGGTTCTGGGAAGCGATCGCGGAGTTCTTCGACGTGGCTCTTCCACCAGCGCCCGAACGGGTGCCGGCCGAGGAGGTCGTGCCCGGCACCGAATGGTTCCCCGGTGCGGCGCTGAACTACCCCGAGCACGCCCTGCGCGACGGCTGATGGCAATGCTGCGGTCGGACGCTCGGGTGGTCGGTGCTGATCCCTGCCCGGCATCCATCGAAGCAATGTAGTGATTATTTGACGGCCGTATATTTAACGACATACTGTGGCGGAAGCCGATCCATCGTTGCGTCGCCATCCGGAAAGGTAGCGGGATGTCAGCGTTTGCCTTGAGCGTGCAGCAGCAGGAGTTCGTCCGCCTGGTCCGTGAGATTGCGGAGTCTGAGCTGCTTGGACTCGTTGGGACGGGAACGCCGGGCCGCGTCAACAGGGATCTCGTCCGGGCCATGGGTAAGCAGAGCTTGCTGGCGCGGTTGTACAGCGGTGCGGACGACTCCCGCAGTGCTGCGGCGATGGACCTGTGCTTGCTGCGCGAGACGCTCGCGACGGTGAGCACCGAGGCGGAAACGGCCCTGGCATTGCAGGGACTGGGCAGTTATCCGATCCTGCTTTCCGGCACGCGGGAGGCGGCGAAACGATGGCGACCGCACGTCCTCTCGGGAGAGGCTGTCGCGGCGTTCGCGCTTTCCGAATCCGAAGCCGGTTCCGATGCGGGAGCATTGTCGCTACGGGCTGAACCGGACGGTGACGGCTGGCGGCTGCACGGCGAGAAGCTGTGGATTTCGAACGCCCCCGACGCGGATGTGTACAGCGTCTTCGCCCGCACCACTCCGAACGCACGCGCTCGTGGGGTGACCGCGTTCGTGGTATCCGGTAGCAGCTCCGGACTGAGCGGCGAGCACCTCGACATGATCTCACCGCATCCGATCGGGCGACTGCACTTCGACGGCGTCCGGGTCGGACCCGAGGATGTGCTCGGCGAGGTCGATGCCGGGTTCGAGGTCGCCATGCGCACGCTCGACCTTTTTCGCCCCAGCGTCGGCGCCTTCGCTCTCGGCATGGCCCAGTCCGCCCTGGACACGGCGATCGCGCACACCACTTCCCGGCAGGCGTTCGGTGGTGTGCTCAGCGATCAGCAGGCGGTGTCGCACAAACTGGCCGACATGGCCACCCGGCTCGAAGCCGCCCGCTTGCTCGTCTACTCTGCTGCCTCCGCTTATGACGCGGAGGCCGAACCGACCGAGATCACCAGACGGTCTGCCATGGCCAAGCTCGAAGCCACCGAGGCCGCGCAGTTCGTGGTCGACACCGCCGTACAGCTGGTCGGGGCACGGGCCCTGCAGCACGGCCATCCGCTCGAACATCTCTACCGCGATGTCCGCGCACCGCGCATCTACGAAGGAGCCTCGGAGATTCAGCGCACGATCATCGGCCGCTCGCTCACTCGCTGAGCTGCTCAGGAGGAATTCATGTCCGCCAGCCCGTTTCGTGCCTCCGCTCGGCTCACCGACGAGTGGAAGCACTTCGATTTCACCGTCGCCGACGGCGTCGCCACGGTAACGTTCAATCGTCCGGAGAAATTCAATCCACTGACCTTCGAAAGCTACGCGGACCTGCGGGACCTCCTGCACGAGTTGCCGTCGCGGGAAGACACCAGGGTGCTGGTGATCCGTGGCGAGGGCGAGGCTTTCTGCGCCGGCGGCGACGTCAACGAAATCATCGGTGAGCTGATCAAGATGGATGCTCGCGATCTCATGGCGTTCACCAAGATGACCGGCGAGGTGATCCGGGCGATGCGCGAGTGTCCCATCCCGATCATCTCCGGTATTCAGGGCGTCGCCGCCGGCGCGGGCTCGGTCATCGCGCTGGCCTCCGACTTCCGGGTCGTGGCCGAGTCCGGCCGGTTCGCCTTCCTGTTCACCAAGGTCGGCCTCTCCGGTGGCGACATGGGCGCGGCGTATTTGCTGCCGCGGGTGGTCGGTGCCGGTCGTGCAACGCAACTTCTGATGCTCGGCGACACCATTGATGCGGCGACCGCGGACAACTACGGGCTCGTCAGCGAACTCGTGCCCGACGAGAATTTGAATGAGGCGGTCGAGCGGCTGGCCCGACGGCTCGCGGACGGGCCGACTCTGGCATATGCGCAGACGAAGTCGCTGATCACGCGTGAGCTGGACATGTCGCTCGGCAGTGCGACGGAGCTCGATGCGATGACTCAGGCACTGCTGATGACCACCGATGACCACGCCGAGTTCCACGCTTCCTTCAACGAGAAGCGCAAGCCGCATTGGACGGGACGATGAGCACTCCGGGACGCGTGTGTCTCGTCACCGGCGCCAGTCGAGGGATCGGCCGCGCGGTGGCCGAACGTCTGGTTGCCGAGGGTTGTCGGGTCGCCCTGGTGGCACGGACACAGGAGTCGGTGGACGAGGTCAAAAGCGCCATCGGCAAGCAGAACCCCGATGGCGAGACGATGGCCATCGCCGCGGACGTCACCGACACCGACGAGATCGAGCGGATGTTTGGCGAAGTCGAGACCCGTTGGGGGCCGGTGGAGGTAGTGGTCTCCAACGCCGGGTCCGGTGCGGCGTCACCTCTGGTCGAAACAACCGACGAGGAGTGGCAGCACATGATGGACCTGAATCTGACTGCCCCGTTCCGCTGTGTGCGGCGGGCATTGCCGACGATGCTCGAGGCAGGGTGGGGACGGATCGTGGTCATCGCCTCGGTGGTCGCCAAACGGGGAGAGGCGACGGTAAGCGCGTACACCGCCAGCAAGCACGGCGTGCTGGGATTGGTGCGCTCCGCTGCCGCGGAGGTCGCCGGCCACGGGGTCACCGTCAACGCGGTGTGCCCCGGCTATGTGGACACTCCCATGACCGACCGGACGGTGCTTGCCATCAGCCGGCGCTCCGACCGCACTGTTGACGAGGCGAGACAGGCACTGGTGCGCAGGCAACCCGTGGGGCGTCTCATCGATACGGCCGAGGTTGCCGAGGCCGTGCATTTCTGTGTGGTCAACGGCGCGGTCACCGGGCAAGGCATCAACGTCGACGGAGGAGCAGTGCAATCATGAATACCGAAACCGAAAACCCGCGAACGCGATGCATCAATCCGCTGGAACTCGGCAGGCCGTCCGGCTTCTCCCATGCCGTGCGGACCACGGGCGGCGCGACTGTCCACCTGGCCGGGCAGACGGCACTGGATACAGATGGCGTGATCGTCGGCGATACCGTGGTGGAGCAGTTCGATCAGGCGTTGAGCAATTTGCTGACGGCGCTGCGGTCGGCAGGGGGAACCCCGCAGGATCTGGTCAGCCTGACCATCTACATCGTCGACATGGACGATTACCAAGCCCGTGCGCGCGAGATCGGCGCGGTGTGGAAGCGTCTCATCGGTAAGTCCTACCCGGCGATGGCGGGGGTCGGCGTCGCACGGCTCTGGGATGCCGAGGCCCTGGTCGAGGTCCAGGGCATCGCCTGTGTTCCGGCCGATGGGCTGTGAGTCTCACGGATGGATGATCGCTCGCGCGTGCTCGCGGGCAGGCCCGCTGAGAGCGGTGTTGAGCTGGTCGAACAGTTCGCCTGCCGTGACACCGTTCCAGCCCGGCGGAAGTAGCTGCAGCGGCAGTCCCGGGTCCAGATACGGCAGCCGTCGCCATTCGGTGAGCATCGGCACGTATTCGTTGAACGCCTCCCGTGGTGTCAGCGTGGACGACGCGGCGTGCTCCAGCACCGGTCGATATCGGTGCAGGAAATCGGAGTACAGTTCGGTCAACTCGTCGAGGTCCCACCACGATCGCACTTTCGATCGTAGGTCGCCGAAAGCCAGGTGCTCGGCGTGGAACATATCGACGTAGCCGGTCATTCCGCGGCGAGTCAACGTTTCCCGTGCCTCGCGAGCGAGGTTGCCGGGAGCCACCCAGACGCCGGGGGCTGCGGTGCCGAACCCGAGTCGGGTCAAGGTGGTGCGGAGCGCATGGCGCTTGTCGCGTTCGGACTCGGGAATGGAGAACACGACGAGCAGCCAGCCGTCATCGATGTCGGCACGTCTACGGTCGAAAATGCGGACATCGCCCTCGGCGAGCATTTCCAGGGTGGATTCGGACAGCGAATACCCGGCCGTGCCGGCGCGCCGATCGGCCACCAGGGTGCCCTTGCGTTTGAGCCTGGAAATGGACGAGCGAACAGCCGGGCTTTCCACGCCGAGATCGGCCATCAACTGGACCACCGAGGCCACCGACAACCAGTTGTGCTCTCCCCGGGCGTAGAGAGCGAAGATCGTCACGATCAGTTGCCGAGGCTGGGGTTCGCGAGCGCTCTCCCTCTCGGCAGCATATTTCTCTGTCGTCATAACAACACCATAGAACTTCCATGGTTTCATGCCATCTCTGGCTCGACCGGGTGCTCACATAGCAACGTAGAAGTATTCCTATATATTGACGAGCGTAACAGAGTAGACATATAGTGGCGGACATCACATTCGCTCGTGGGAAGGCCAGCCATGTCGCTGTCACCGTCCGCGCATCTCGACACGTTCTGTCGAGACAATCTGCCGCCCTCGACCATGTGGCCGGAGTTCGAGTTCACCCTGCCAGAGCTGCACTATCCGGAGCGGCTGAACTGCGCCGCGGCACTGCTGGACGATGTGGTCCGGTCGTCGGATCCTGATCGACCGTGTCTGGTATCGGGCAATGAGCGGTGGAGCTATGGAAAGCTGTTGCAGCACGCCAACCAAGTGGCGCACGTGCTCACCGAGGATCTCGGTCTGATTCCCGGTCAGCGAGTTCTGCTGCGCGGCCCGAACAATCCCTGGCTGGTCGCCTGCTGGTTCGGTGTACTCAAGGCAGGCGGTGTCGTGGTCACGACGATGCCGTTGCTGCGCAGCGGGGAACTGCGCGAGCTGATCGAGCTCACCAAGGCGAGGTTCGCGCTGTGCGATCACCGAATCGCCGACGAACTTGTCGAGGCGACCGGATCCGTCGCCGACGACGTCACCACTCTTCTTTACGGGGGAGGCGGAACAGCTGACCTGGTGGCCCGCGCCGTGGAAAAGCCCGGCGAGTTCGCCAACGTGGACACCGCTGCCGACGACGTGGCAATGCTGGCGCCGACTTCGGGGACGACGGGCTCACCCAAGGCGACCATGCA
The DNA here is from genome assembly GCF_031458135.1 of Haloactinomyces albus. Taxonomy (NCBI): domain Bacteria; kingdom Bacillati; phylum Actinomycetota; class Actinomycetes; order Actinopolysporales; family Actinopolysporaceae; genus Haloactinomyces; species Haloactinomyces albus. The sequence goes on from NZ_JAVDXW010000001.1 coordinate 3,907,012, forward strand.
GTTCCATCGCGATGTGCTGGCTGTGGCCGACACCTTCGCCAAACACGTACTGCAGCCGACGCCCGACGACGTCTTCGCCGGGACACCACCGCTGGCATTCACATTTGGCCTCGGCGGACTGGTGATCTTTCCCCTGCGGGCGGGCGCTTCCACGCTGTTGATGGAGCAGTCGACGACGGACGAGTTGGCAACAGCCGTGCACGAACACGGAGTTACCGTCCTGTTCACCGCCCCCACTGCTTACCGCGCGTTGCTGCGCACAGGACAGGCCGACCTGCTCAAGGGACTGCGTCACTGCGTGTCCGCGGGCGAGCATCTCCCCGAGTCCGTATGGCACGAGATGGACGAGAAGACGGGGATCCGGATCATCGACGGCATCGGCGCGACGGAGATGATGCACGTGTTCCTCTCGGCCGCCGGCGAGGACATCCGACCGGGCGCAACCGGTCGCGCTGTGCCCGGTTACCGAGTCGCGGTCCTGGACGAGGACGGGCATCCGGCCCCGGACGGAACCCCGGGTCGCCTTGCGGTGATCGGGCCGACCGGATGCCGGTACCTGGCCGACGAACGTCAGGCTCAGTACGTGCAGCACGGATGGAACATCACCGGCGACACCTACATTCGTGACGCCGACGGCTATTTCTGGTACCAGGCACGAAGCGACGACATGATCGTCTCCGCCGGGTACAACATCGCGGGCCCCGAGGTGGAACAAGCGCTCGAACAACACCCGGATGTCGTCGAGTGCGCGGTCGTCGGCCTCCCGGACCCGGTGCGAGGTGCGGTCGTACACGCTGTGGTAGTGCTGCGCCCCGGTATCGTCGACGACGGAACAAAGGTGGGCGAGCTCCAGGATCACGTCAAACGGACTCTCGCCCCGTACAAGTATCCCCGCAGTGTCGAATTCCGGGACGCCCTGCCGCGCACGGCGACCGGGAAGCTGCAGCGGCACAAGTTGCGCGATCACCAGGCAGCAGCGCGATGAGCGGACACGGACATCGCCCCACCGCGGCGACGATCACGCGCCGTGTGCAGTGGCCCGACACCGACGCATCCGGACACCAGCACCATTCGGTCGTCATGCGCTGGGCCGAGGAGGCCGAAGCGGCACTGCTGGACGGGTTGGGACTGGCGGACCAGTTCGGGCATACCCCGCGTGTGCGCTACCAGGTGGACTACCGCTCACGGCTGTGGTTCGGCGACCGCGTCGAGGTGGAACTCGCGGTGGCGCAAGTCGGCCGATCATCGCTTACCTACCATTTCCGGGTTCACGGACCCCTGGGCTGCGCCGCCGAGGGAGAGATGACGATCGTGCACACGGGAACGAATTCGAGCGGATCGGTGCCCTGGCCGGAGGCGACTCGAGCTGCGCTCATGGGAAAGGGTCGGCAGCCGGACGAGGGGCTCTCCCGGGAAGGCTTTCAATATTCCGTCGGCACAGAGGAGAACTGACGATGGGCTGTCGTAGGGGCCTCGATGTCGTTGCACTCGGTACGGGGGGTGGCCCGGTGGTCGCTCGCGGTCGGGCTGGCATCGGCACATTGATCCGCGTCGACGGAGCAACCTACGTCGTCGACTGTGGAATGGGATCGATCCGCAACTATCGCAGCGCCGCCGCGTGGGAGCAGCTGCAAGCGGTGTTCCTCACGCATCTGCATTCCGACCACATCTACGATCTCGGTGCCTACCTCGTCACAGGATGGCAGGTTCCGGGTGAATCCTTTGCGCAGCCAATCAACGTGATCGGGCCGGGTGCTCCCGAGAAGATCCCGGCTGAGGATCACTCGCATGCCGAGCAATTGCACAAGGCCTGCGCCAACCGGCCGCTCTGCGGCACCGAGGACGTCGTCGGATCGCTGCTGCAAAGCGTCTACGGACCGGATGTCATCGTGCGTATCGGCGACGAAGGGCGTGCGGCACCTGAAGACTGGATCCACGCCCATGACATCCGGTTGCCCGAAGCGATTCCCGCCGATCCGGTCGAGAATCGGCATCCTCCGATGGATCCGTTCGAAATCTACACCGATAACCGGGTAAGGGTCCGGGCCACGCTCGTCAACCACAGGCTGTGCTATCCGTCGTACGGATTCCGGTTCGACACCGAGTACGGGTCGGTGATGATCAGCGGTGATACGGCGGTTTCGGAAAATCTCGTTCGTCTCGCCAGTGGAGCAGAACTGCTCGTGCACGAGGTCATCGACATCGATGCCATGCTGGCCACGCTTCCCCCGGGACCGACGCGCGATGGCATCGAGGTACACCTGCGCGAATCGCACACGACCCACACGGAAGTCGGTGGCATCGCGGCGAAGGCCGACGTCGGTGAACTCGTCCTCAGTCACATCGTGCCGAGCCACGTCGACGCTGTTGACGCCGACCGCCTCGTGGGCGCCGCGCGCGAGCTCTTCGACGGCGACGTGCGTGTGGCCACCGATCTCGATGCGTTCTCGGTACACCCACGGACCAGGACGAAATGAGCGACCATGAACCTGCCTACCGCACGCACATCGGTCTCTGTGCAACAGGAGTATTCGCCCCCCACACGACGTAAGGCGTGGCTCGTCACCGCCCTGCTCGGGGCTTTCATGATCATCAACTTCGGGGAAAAGGCCGTACTCGGACTGGTCGCGAAGCCTGCGATGGCGGAACTGGGCATCTCGCCTGTCCAATTCGGATTTATCGGCAGCAGCTTCTTCTTCCTGTTCAGTCTGAGCGCCATCGTCGTCGGTGTGCTCTCGAGCCGGGTGTCCTCCCGCAAGCTGATCGCGGTGATGGCCCTGGTGTGGGCGCTCGTGCAGTTCCCGATCTTCTTCGGTGGCGGAGCAGCCGTTCTACTCGTGTGCCGGATCATCCTCGGCGCCGGTGAAGGGCCGGCACTGCCGATCGCGTTGCACGCCACGCAGAATTGGTTTCCCGCCGAGGACCGGTCGCTGCCGAGCAATGTCATCGCGATTGGTGCCACACTCGGAGCAGTGGTCGCCGCACCACTGCTGTCCCTGGTGATCGACTCGCCCGCGCTCGGGTGGCGCTGGGCGTTCGGGCTGCTCGGAATCGCCAGTCTCCTGTGGGCCATCGCGTGGCTCGCTGTGGGGCGGGACGGTCCGTATCAGTCCGGCGAACGAACCGAGGACGGCGCATCAGTGTCGCCCTCCAGCACCGAAAAGCTCGAACTCGTGTCAGTACGGAAGGTACTTACCTCCACGATGTGGATTGCCGCCGTGGCAGCAGGTTTTGCGTGCTTCTGGAGCCAGGCGGTGCTCACGACGTGGGGGCCACGCTACATCGGCGGAGTGCTCGAGATCGGTGAATCGAAGGTCGGGCTGATCTTCGCACTTCCCTGGCTGTTCGGCACGGTACTGTTGATAGTCCTTGGAGGCCTCGGACAGCGGTTCATGCGATCCGGCGGAAGCGCACGATGGGGCGTGGCAGGCCTGTTCGGGCTGGCCCTGGTCCTCTCCGGTACCTGCATGCTGCTTATGGTGCACACCTCGGGTGCGCTCGCGATTGTGCTGTTCACGGTGGGCTGGGGGGCGTTTCTCGTCTTTCCGATGGCGCCGACAGCGGTCGGCTATGCGGTCAATCCAAGCCAGCGTGCGGTTGTCGTGTCGACACTTGTGGGATTGGCTTCGATCGGTGGGGTGGTATCCCCCACTGTCGTGGGCTACTTTGTTGAGCGTGCAGGTGACGCTGCGCGCGCAGGCCTGGCCTCCGGCCTTACCGATGCGTTCACCCTGACCGGCGTGTTGCTCCTCATCACCGGCGTGGCGTCAGTGGCGCTTATCAATCCCGAACGCACAGCAGCCCGTCTGCAACGGCATCGACAAAGGGTCTGATACCGGGAACGGCCCGGCGCGGTCGCCGTATCACACCGGGCCGTTGTCCACAGGAGTCAGGCTCCCGCTACCGAACCCGCAGGCAGGAAGTCGACGTCTCGCAGTGCCGATCGGCGAACAACTTCCTCCGGGTCTTCGAGATTGTGCAGCTGGTCGAACAGTTCCGCCAACCGTCCTGCTGGACTGACCCAGAACAAAGCGCGGCAGAAGTCCTCACTTCGGTTGTAGTAGGCGTGCGGCAGCCCCATCGGCATCCGTACCGTATCGCCCGGGCCTGCGGTCTCCCACTGGCCGTCGAGGTAGAGCGTGAACACTCCCTCCAGCACGTAGATGTGCTCGTCCTGAGTGGTGTGCACATGAGGCGGAACACCGGTTCCCGGCGGGTCGACCGTCTCGAAAGCGAAGCTGCTTTCGCTGCTCGATTTCATGTAGTAGGTGTGCCCGAGGACGTTCCACACCTTGCTGTTCATACCCTCACCGGCAAGGGTGATGCCCTCGGGGAGAGGGCCGAGGGTGATTTGGTCGGCGTCCACGCTGCCTCCTTTGTCGGATGCTTTGGAGCTTCGGAGCATCGAGAGCCCGTCCACTATATCTAGCACCCGTAACTTCGACAAACAATCCAACATATTAGTCGTGCCCACGTAGCCGTGTCGCTCTCATTTGGATCGGCCTACTGGTATACAGTGTTATATATCGTATTATTGACGTCCGTCATGTAACAGGAATATTCTGTGTTGAGCAGGACCACGTGGAGGGCAAGATGCGGATAGCAGTAGTCGGCGGCGGGCCCGGTGGGCTGTACTTCTCGGCGCTGGTCAAGCAACTCGACCCGCGACACGAGGTGACCGCCTGGGAGCGCAACGCCGCCGAGGACACGTTCGGGTTCGGCGTGGTGTTCAGCGACGAGACGCTCGGAGGCATCGAACACGCCGATGCCGAAATCCACTCGAGAATGCAGGAGATTTTCGCGAAGTGGGATGACATCGACATTCATTTCCGCGGGGCCACACACACCTCCGGCGGACAGGGGTTCGCCGCCATCAGCCGCAAGAAACTGCTGCTGATCCTGCAAGAACGTTGCCGTGAGCTCGATGTGCGGCTGCAATTCGGTACGGAAGCTCCGGATGTCGAAGAGCTGAGCGCGGAGTACGATCTGGTTCTCGCGGCGGATGGGGCCAACTCGGGAGTCCGCAGCAGGTTCACGGATGTGTTCGGGGCTTCCCTGGAGCGTCGGCACAGCAAGTACATGTGGCTCGGCACGGACAAGGTCTTCGAAGCCTTCGAGTTCCACATCCGGGAGACTCCGTACGGTGTCATGCAGGTACACGGCTATCCATACGGCGACGAGGGCAGTACCTTCCTCGTGGAGATGCACGATGATGTGTGGGAGCGTGCCGGCTTCGGGGAGCTCGCTCCGGCGAGTCTCGCGCCCGGGCAGAACGACGTCCGTTCCGTCGAGCGGATTCAGGAGTTGCTCGGTGACGTCGTGGGTGGCCACCGGATCTTCGTGAACAATTCGAAGTGGGCGAATTTCATCACCGTCCGCAACGAGACCTGGCGAAACGGGAACATCGTGCTGTTGGGAGATGCCGCGCACACGGCACACTTCTCGATCGGCTCGGGAACCAAACTGGCGATGGAGGATGCGCTGGCGCTGGCAGCCTGCCTGCACGAACACGCGGAGCCGGAGACGGCGCTCGAAGCGTACGAGTCCGAACGCAGGCCCGTGGTGCTCTCCACCCAGCGTGCGGCGCAGGCAAGCCTGGAGTGGTTCGAAAACATCGCCCAGTACGTGCACCAGGAGCCCGCCAAGTTCGCCTTCAACATCCTCACCCGAAGCCGCCGGATCACCCATGACAACTTACGGCTACGCGACCCGGAATTCGTCGAATCGCTGGATGCCCGGTTCGCCGAGCAGGAGGCACGGCGCGGGAACGCTTCCACCGGGTCAGCGACGTGTCCCCCGATGTTTCAGCCGTACCGAATCGGGCAGTTGCACCTGAAGAACCGCGTGGTGGTCCCTCCCATGGACATGTACTCCGCGGTCGACGGCGTGCCCGGCGATTTTCACCTGGTACACCTCGGCAGCAAGGCCCTCGGCGGTGCCGGCATGGTCATGACCGAGATGGTCTGCGTGTCGCCGGAAGGACGCATCACCCCCGGTTGCACCGGTCTTTACACCCCCGAGCAGGAGGAATCCTGGAAGCGGGTCGTCGATTTCGTGCACGCACGGAGTACGGCCAAGATCGGGGTGCAGGTCGGTCACTCGGGGAGGAAGGGATCGACGAAACTCATGTGGGAGGGCATCGACCAGCCGCTCGAGGGCGACAACTGGGAGGTCGTGGCTCCTTCCCCGATCCCCTACACCGCGGACAACCAGACTCCGCGCGAGCTGACCGAGACCGACCTCGACGCGATCGTGGCGCAGTTCGTCGAAGCAGCGCGTGCCGCGGACCGAGCCGGATTCGACTTGTTCGAGCTGCACTGCGCACACGGCTACCTCCTCTCGTCCTTCCTCTCACCACTGTCCAACCGGCGCACCGACAAGTACGGAGGGACGCCGGAGAACCGGCTGCGCTTCCCGCTTCGGGTTTTCGATGCGATCCGCGAGGTGTGGCCGCCCCAGCGGCCGCTGTCGATACGTATCTCGGCCACCGACTGGGCTCCGGGGGGCAATGACCTCGACGACGCGGTGGAGATCTCGCGAGCGTTCGCCGAGCACGGTGTCGACGTCATCCACGTCTCCACCGGGCAAGTCGTCAAATCCGAGAAGCCGGATTTCGGTCGCAGCTACCAGACCCCCTTCGCGGACCGCATCCGCAACGAGATCGGGGAGAAGTACGGCACCACCGTGATCGCAGTCGGCGCGATCTCGTCGTACGACGATGTCAATTCGGTGCTGCTGGCAGGCCGCGCCGACCTCGTCGCCCTCGGACGGCCGCACCTGTACGATCCGCAGTGGACATTGCACGCGGCGGCTGAACAGGGGTACACGGGAGTGGAGTGGCCGAACCAGTTCGCCGCCGGAAGCCGGAAACCGCCAACCGGGCGCACCGATGGCCCCCGGCCGCGACTCCAATTGGCACGTGAGGGCGAGCAAGGAACCCGGCACCGCAGGTGGAGGCCATGAGTACCCCGCAAGAACTGCTCACTCACCGGGTGCCCGAACCTCGGCACACTCTGCGCTACGGCACGCACGAGCAACAGGTCGCCGATGTCTGGCTGCCCGATTCGGAGCCGTTCGCCGTGGTTCTGTTCCTGCATGGCGGGTTCTGGCGCGAGGCCCACGACCGGCACTACACCGACCCGTTCGTACACGCGTTGGCCCGGACGGGATACGTCGCTGTCAACGTGGAATACCGCAGGATCGGTGGGGCGGGCGGCAACCCGCAAACATTCGACGACATCGCGCTGGCCATCGACGAGTTGCCGGAGATCGCACGCTCTGCGTGTGGCCTGCCCGCCGACAAGCCCGTGATCCTGGCCGGTCACTCGGCCGGTGGCCATCTCGCGTTGTGGGCGTCGGCGCGCCACTTGCTGACCGCATCGTCGCCTTGGCACACCCCGAACCCGGTGCAGGCGGACGGCATACTCGCACTCGCAGCGGTGACCAGCATCGCCTCCGCACTGGCCGATGGCATCGGGGAAAACGCCGCAGCCGAACTGCTCGCCGAGGAGGACAACCTCGACCGGATCGACCCCGGCCGAATCGGAGCAGGTCCGGCAGCCACCGCACTCGTGCACGGCAAGCTCGACCATCGAGTGCCGTTCGGGTACAGCACCGTTCATCAGCGCATGCTCGAAGAGGCAGGAACCCCGGTGCGACTCGATGTGCTCTCGAACGCAGGCCACTTCGAGATCATCGACCCATTCAGCTCAGCCTGGTCGACTGTGCTGGCAGATCTCAACTGGCTCGTCTCTCGTTCCTGAACCGCAAGCGCCGGCCGCAGAGGACACGAAACCGTGGACGGAGCCGTTGGATCGATATTCCCGTCTTACTCCCGTGGGGTGATGATGGCGCACTGGAGGTCCGGATGCTTGGCCAGCACCTGGTCACTGGTTAGCAGTGGTACCTGGAGGTGTTCAGCGGCCGCGGCGTAGGCGGCATCGCCGACGTCCTGCTCGTCTCGCATCGCGCGGACCTCGGCGACGGAGTCGACAGGCGGCATGTCGGGTTCCTGCGCGGCGATCCGGGCGAAGAGCGCGCGGTGGTGTTCGCGCTGCGCCTGTTCGTGCAGGAGCGCGGTGACGTAGCGGTTCAGCGACGTGCCCTGGTTCCGTGCGGCTACTTTGAGAATGTCCAGGTCACTCTCGTCGACATCACGGATGGTGAGCTTGCCGGTCAAGCCTCAATAGTAGCAGGCATGAAATGCAGCCACATGGTGATGGCAGTGGATGCTGCCATTCTCCTGGCTTGATGCTTCTCCCGTTCGGGGTTGTGACTCGGTGTGGGGCGTCCTTCTGCTGCGTGGCAGCGATCCTGCGGGGAGAGGATTCGGCGGATCGAGTCGTCAATCACCGAGTGGTCACCCGTCCTCGTTCTCCTCGGCCTTCAGCTCCAGCTCCAGCACCAGGCGCTGCGCCGACGAACCGAGGTCGAGATCGAAGGTCCGGGTGGCCGTGCGGATCCGCTGCCGGACGGTGTTCTGGTGCACGACCAGCTCCTCGGCCACCGCTCGCACATCCCCGAAGTGCCGCAGGAAGGAGAGCAGGGTCCGGGCGTGGTCGGAACCGTTTTCGCGGTCGTGTCGAGCAATCCGAGCGCCCAGGCCGGACCGGAGCCGCGGCTCGGTACGCACAGTGTCGACGAGTCGTTGCCGGACGAGGTCGACCCGCAGGTCCGCCAGCGAGTACCTGCCCGGCGCAGCCCCACTTTCCCGCAGTCGGCGTACCGCTGCCTCCAGGTCGTCCCGATACTCGGGCAGGTCGTCCGGCCTGCGGACGGTATCGCCGACGACCACGACGAGCGGGGCGGCCGACACCCGGGTGGCCCGCGTTGTCAGGTGATCCAGCAGCGATGAGAGCCGCACCGCCCGAGCGAGGTGCGGTAGGTGCATGAACACCGCGTCACCGACAAGCGCCATCGACGGCTCGTGGCCGAGGGCGCGGGCGACCGGACCGAGTGCGTCCAGCACGCCCAGCAGGTTGGCCCGGACCTCGTGCGGGCCGACATCGCGGCCGGACTCGGCCAGGCAGACCAGCGTCCCGGGACACGGCAGCGGGTGCGTTGCGCCGCCGGTCCGGTCCAGTGCGGCGCGCAGCACGCCGTTGCGGCCCTCCTGATCGGCGTCGGACTGGCGTCGGGCGGTGAGCATGTGCAGTGCCGCCGAGCGTGCGGCCGGGACAAGAACGGATTCGGTCCCGGCTATCGCCTCCTCGTCGGCAAACAGTGCCCACAGCGACCCGAGCACCAGGTCCCCGGCCCGGATCACGATCGCCGCCCGGGGCAGGTGGCCCGGTCGACGGACGACTTGCACCGTGTCGCTGTGCCACAGCCCCTCGGCCAGGTGATCCGGCACTTGATCGTCGGGCACCTGACGGGCGAGGATGCCCAACCGCCGCAGCTCGTCGATCGGCTGTTCGGGGTGGCTGGAGTACGCGACGATGGTGCGGTCCGTGTCGAAGATCGCGACCGCTCCGCCGATCATCGCGGCCACCGAGTTCGCCAGTGCGAACAGGTCACCGCCTGCCGTCACCCCCTCCGCTGCGCGCTCCGCGTCGACCCCGGTGGCCACCAGCGTCGACACGAGCCCGAACAGCCGGGTCCACGGCATCGCCGGGTCGACGGTCAGCACGGCCGCGCCCGACGCGACCGCCGCGGATCGCAAGAACGCGGCATGACCGCCGGTGTCGGCTCGGACGGTGAGAACACCCGCGCTCTCCGCGGCCATGGCCAGAGCTCGGTCCACGCGGGCCGGGGACCGCACGTCGAGCCCGACCGCGAGCAGCAGGGCGCACGGGGGAGCCGAAACCTGCTCGTCGATGTCGAACAGTTCAACGGAGTGCACCGCCGTCTGTGGTGATCCCGCGACATGTTGCACGACATCCGGGCGCAACGCCGTGACCAGCTCGGTCAGTGTGATCGACGACATCCGGTCTCCTGCGTCCGCAGCTCAATGTCGAGTTCGACATTATCCGATGGCTCCTGATGGCGGCAGCGACATTGTTCGGCGATCCGGTCGGCCAGCACAGTAATGGTGTTCCAGCGCACTCGTGATCTTTGCCGCCTACCTTCTCGGCTCTTACCCGCGGAGTGCGCCACCGATATCCGGATACGCCCAGGCGTACCGGCCACACAAGCAATTTGAGCCAGGGAGCCCGATGTTGATACATCCGGCTCCGCCCCCCACACGCCGGGCGGAGCCCCTCACCCATGTGCTCGGTGACGGACAGGTCCTGACCTCGCAGACCGATCTGGCCCGCTACGCCTCCGACGCGAGTCCGTACCGCCTGATGCCGCGTGCCGTGGCGATGCCCCGGGACAGCGACGACGTGGCCGCAGTGTTCCGCTTTGCTTCCGAGCACGGCAGGCGGGTGGTTCTCCGCGCGGCAGGCACCAGTCTCAACGGCCAGGCTCAGGGCGAGGACATCCTGCTCGACGTCCGCCGCAACTTCGAGCACGTCTCGGTCGAGGACGAGGCCCGCATCGTCCGCGCAGGCCCCGGCGTGGTGCTCGCCCGGGCCAATGTGCGGCTGTTCCGGCACGACCGGATCCTCGGGCCCGACCCGTCCAGCGCGGTGGCCGCGTGCATCGGCGGTGTCGTCGCCAACAACGCCAGTGGGGCGGCGTGTGGGATCACCGACAACTCCTACCGGACCGTCGAGTCGGTACGGGCGGTCCTGCCCACCGGCACCGTCGTCGACACCGCCGCGCCCGACGCCGACGACCGGCTGGCGGCCGCCGAGCCGGAGCTCGTCGCCGAGCTGTGCACGATTCGGGACGAACTGCGTGCCGACACGGAGCTTGCCGATCGTGTCCGCAGCAAGTTCGCGATCAAGAACACCAACGGCTACCGGCTCGACGCCTTCCTCGACGAGGACCGGCCGTCCCGGATCCTGCGCGGACTGCTCGTCGGATCCCAGGGCACGCTCGGATTCCTCGACGAGATCGTGATGCGAACCGTGCCGAGGGGACGGATGCAGGCGACGGCGTTCCTGCGATTCCCGGACCTCGCTTCGGCCGCGGGCGCGGTGCCCGCGCTGGTCGATCTCGGTGCACGAGCGGTCGAACTGATGGACAACCTGTCGATCCGGTGCACCCGCACGATCGAGGGTGCACCGGCATGGATGGAGGAGATCGGCGAGGACGACGCCGCGCTGCTGGTGGAGTGCCGCGCCTCGGACGAAACCGATCTGGAGGTGTTCGAGAAAGCGGCCAACGAGCTGCTGAGCGGGGTCCCCGGTTGCCGGGGAACGTTCACCCGCGACCCCGAGGTCGCCCACGGGTACTGGGCCGTCCGAAAAGGCCTGCTCACCGCCCTGGGCGCGAATCGCCCGTCAGGAACGATCCTGCTCGGCGAGGATGTGTGCGTCGCCCCCCGCAGGGTCGCAGAGGCGATCGTCGCGATCAGCGAAGCACTGCAGCGTCACGGCTTCGACAGCTCCGTCGCAGGCCACGCTGCCGCAGGCAATCTTCACTTCTCCATGGTGTTCGATCCGGCCGCTGCGGAGGACGTGGAACGCTACCGGCGGTGTCTCGACGAGATCGTCGACCTGGTTCTCGACCGCTTCGACGGGTCACTCAAGGGCGAGCACGGCACCGGCCGCAACATGGCGCCCTACGTGCGGCGCGAGTGGGGCACCCGTCTTCTGGAGTACATGCGCCGGATCAAAGACGCGGTCGATCCGGCAGGCATCCTCGGCGACGGCGTCATCTTCACCGACGACCCGCTGGCCCACGTCCGTGACCTCAAGACCATCCCGAGCATCGATCCGGTCGTCGACGACTGCATCGAGTGCGGGTTCTGCGAGCCGGTCTGCCCGAGCGGGGACGTCACCACCACTCCTCGACAGCGCATCGTTCTCGGCCGGGAGATCGCCCGGCGCGGGACGGACGACGGCGGGCTGCGCCAGGAGCACGACTACGCCGCCGTCGACACCTGTGCCGGTGACAGCTCCTGCGCGGTGGCGTGTCCAGTGGGCATCGACACCGGGAAGGCGATGAAGAAGTACCGGGCGGCGCGCAACACTCCCACCGCCGAGCGAGTCGCGCTGGCACTCGCCCGCCGCTGGACCGCCGTCGAGGCCTGCACACGGATTTTGTTGGGAGCGGCCCGGCTGGTATCGCGCACCGTCGGTGACCGGCCGCTCCAACTGATCACCCGGTTCGCCCGCCGACTGGGCGGGAACGACCTGGTGCCGGAGTGGCTACCCGAGACGCCGGGCCCGGCCAAGCCGGTCCGCGGTAGCGGACCCCGGCCCGACGATGCCGCGGCGGTCTACTTCACCGCCTGCGTGAACCGCATCTTCGGCACGCCGCGGGACCGGGACGACACCACCGTGACTCGAGCCGTGCTGTCACTGGCGGAGCGCGCGGGCCTGCAGCTATGGCTACCACCTGACGTCGCGGGCTCGTGCTGCTCGACCGTGTGGCACAGCAAAGGGTTCACCGACGCCCACAGGCATGCGGCCAACGATCTGCTCGAGCGGATATGGGAGTGGTCGGACGGCGGGCGGCTGCCGGTCGTCGTGGACGCCGCATCCTGCACGCTGGGTGTCCTGAACGACATTCCGCCGGTCCTTACCGGCGTCAACCGGGAACGGCACGCGGCTCTCACCGTTGTCGACGCGCTGAGCTGGGCCCGCTCGGAGTTGCTGCCCCGGCTGAGCGTGCGACGCCGAGTCGAGCGGGCGGTGCTGCACCCCACCTGTGCCATGCAGCAGCTCGGGCTCAGCGCCGATTTGAGCACACTGACCGCCGCCATCTCCGACGAGGTCGTCGAACCCCTGGAAGCGACCTGCTGCGGCTTCGCCGGCGACCGCGGGTTCTTGCACCGCGAGGTCACCGAGGGAGCCACCCGGCGGGAGTCCGCGGAGGTTCGGGAGGCGGATGCGGATCTGCACCTGAGCGGGAACCGGCCGTGCGAGCTCGGCTTGGAGCACGCCACCGGTATGCCCTACGAATCAGCCCTCGTGGCTCTCGATCGCGCGACCCGTTCCGACTAGTCGCACGTACCACCCACCCAAGGACGACCGAACAGCGAGGTTCACATGTCGGACTCCGTAGAGCAGCGTGTTCACAGCACGGGTGCCACCCGGACCCGCGGGGAAAAGCGGTTACTGGCCAGCACGCTGGCCGGTACCACCATCGAGTGGTACGACTTCTTCATCTACGCCCAGGCCGCGAGTCTGGTGTTCGCGCCCCACTTCTTCGCGCCCCTGAGCGCGGAGGCCCCCGGCGTCGCCGAATTGGTGTCGCTGGCGACGATCGGTATCAGCTTCCTGTTCCGGCCCCTGGGCGCCGTGATCGCCGGTCGCTTCGGCGACCGTCTCGGGCGGAAAGCGATGCTCGTGATCACGCTGGTGATGATGGGTGTGGCCACCGCCTTGACCGGGTTGTTGCCCACCTACGCCCAGATCGGGGCCGCGGCGCCGATCCTCCTGGTCGTCCTGCGCATCGTGCAGGGTTTCTCGGCAGGCGGTGAGTGGGGCGGTGCGGCACTGATGGCCGTCGAGCACGCGCCGCTTCGCAAACGCGGGTACTTCGGTTCCTTCCCGCAAACCGGCGTCCCGCTCGGCTTGATCATGGCGACCGGGGTCCTGTGGCTGATCAGCTCCTTCACCACCGAGGAGCAATTCCTCACGTGGGGCTGGCGAATTCCGTTCCTGTTCTCCGTGGTGCTCATCATCGGCGGCTACATCGTCCGGCGCATTGTTGAGGAGAGCCCGGTCTTCAAGGAGATGCTCCAGCGCAAGGCTCACTCGGCTGCTCCGCTGCGCGAGCTGTTCCGCAGCAACAGCCGCAATGTCGTGCTGACCGCACTGATCTTCGTCGCCAACAACGCCGCGGGCTACCTGCTGATCGCCTACTTCATCGGCTACGGCAAGACCCTCGGGATGGCCCAGTCGACCGTCCTGCTGGCGACAATCGCCGGTGCTGTCGGTTGGCTGTTCTTCACCGTCTACGGCGGTGCGATTTCCGACCGGATCGGGCGCGTCCGCACCTTCCAGATCGGCTACGCCGCGCTTTTCGCGTGGATGATTCCGATGTTCCTGCTGATGGGGACGGCCAACGGCATCCTGTTCGCGCTCGCCGTGATCGCGCTCTCGTTCGGAATCGGGCTCTCCTACGGGCCGATGTCGGCGATGTACGCCGAGATATTTCCGGCCAAGGTGCGCTACTCCGGTGTTTCGATCGGTTACGCGTTGGGCGCCATCCTCGGGGGAGCCTTCGCACCCACGATCGCGGAGGCTCTCGTTCAGGCCACAGGCAGCGCCCTTTCCGTGGGCATGTACGTGATGGGTCTCTGCGTCATCTCGATCACCGCCGTGACGATGGTCAAGGAACCTCGCGAGACCGATCTGAACGCGTAACCGTCCGCCCCCGACGGAGCAGTTCCGCAGCGCCCCGCTGACTCCGACCGGCTGTTGTTGAGCCCGCCGGGTTTTCTCGTCGTGACCATCGGAGTACTTCGGTGCCGCTGTGATCGGGTATATGGCTTGCATTCCGATCGCCGTGCGAGGTGTGGTCGGTTTTCGGTTCGCAGGCAAATGCGGCCAGAGCGTTGCTCGGCATGTGATGCGATGTGGCCTTTGTGGCCGCATCACAGCACCTCGATCGGCCGGTGTGCGGGCCTGGCAGAACGTCCACAGTCCAGCCTGGTCGGGAGTGTCGATACCGCGTCGACTCTCCCGGCCGGGCGAGGCTTGCAACACGCGAGATCGTGCTCGCCCACCCGCACCAGGATCAAACCAGCGTGGGCGGAATTCCCGCATTGATCCGAAAAGCCCGCACCCGCTATCGCTGGGAGACCCGACCGGCCGACCGGACGTGATCAGCAAGCCAATCCGCGCTAAGCGAGGCGGATCATCTTCTTGTTCACGAATTCCTTGATATCGGTAGTTTGTTGGATCAAGGTTGTTGCTGGGTAGGCCCTTGGTGTTCGGGTTTCTGGGTGGAGGGGGCCGGGATGACCAAGAGGGTGGCGTGTCCGGTGGCGCCGGGGCCGTTGGAGGCGTATGCGGCGCGGTTCGATGATGTGTTTTCGGCGTTGGCCCAGCGGCGTGGGTTTCGCGAGTATCTGGCCGGGTTGTTGGCTCCGCGAGATCGCAACAAGACCATGACCTGCCTGGCTGGGGCCGGGCCGGTGGTGGGGGCCGTTCAGGCGGGTGTGTAGCGGCTGCGGTTCTTTCTGAGTGAGTCGGTGTGGGATCCCGGGGCGGTCAACGCCCGGCGGTTGGAGCTGCTGCTGGCCGGGGAGGCCACCGCACCGCATGCGGGTGGGGTGTTGGTCGTCGATGACAGCGGCGATCGCAAGGAGGGCACGGCAACGGCGCGTGTCGGACGTCAGTGGCTGGGTCGGGTGGGCAAGACCGGTAACGGGGTGGTCACCGTGACCACGTTGTGGGCCGATCGGCGCATGTCCTATCCGTTGCACGCCGGTGCCCTACACCCCGGCGCGTCGGCTTGTCGGTGGCAAGAATGATGCCCACTTTCGGACGAAACCACGCATCGCTGCGGAGCTGGTCAGCCGGGCCAGCCGGGCCGGGGTGGGATTCCGGGCGGCCGTGGCCGAGGAGCGCCTACGGTGATCTGGACGATTTCCGCGCCGAGCTGCGCTGCGCTGGCCTCCCGTGGGTGCTGGCTGTGCGCCCCAGCCGCGTGTCTGGGTCCCCGAGCCCGAGGCGCACACTCCCGTCGAGGCCGCCCTGAAACGGCCCGGATCGCCCCGGGGGATTGGAAGTCAGTACCGCGCACGTTCCAGGATGGACATGCCGAAACCTGGTGGGCTGCCGATGCCTCGTTGGGTGGGTGGGGTCCGAATGCGCCCACGCGGCTGGTGGTGGCTACCCGTGATCCGGCCACCCTGCCGGACAAGGCCACCTGGTATCTGGCCACCAACCTGGCCCGGCCCGGCTCAGCCCGTGCGGCCGACAGCCCGCATCCGGCGGCGGAGCCGGCCGAGATCGTCGAGCTGTACGGCATTCGCCACTGGGTCGAACAAGGCTACAAACAAACCAAGGACGAGCTGGGCTGGGCTGACTTCCAGGCCCGCTTGCGACATCGCGATCCGCCGCCACCAGTGCCTGGTCCGCTGTGCTTTCTCCTTCTGCTGGCAGACCTGGTTCGACGAACACACCCCGCGCAGTCAGCCGGAATCAGCACCGGCCGACGAGTCCGGAGAGAGAGGGGGGCAGCATCCGGCCGCCGAAAGCCCCAACAGATCAGCTGGCCCCGCACAATCCGCGCCGTACGCAGCTGGCTGACCCCGCGATCGCACTACAACGCTGGTGGCACGCCTGGTCGACACAGCCCCCACCCCATGAGCTCCAAGCCCTCATCGACACGGTCAGCGCAGGCCACGGCCTCCATCTCTACCAACCACCTTGATCCAACAAACTACCGCTATGGGATGTCCACGAGCTGGGTCTGAAATTCCGTATACGGGGTACTGCTACCGGAAACCGAAACCGACAGCGGGAGTTCCGGTGGTGGCCCCGGGCCGGCAGCGCGGTCAATCGGACCCTGCAGGCGTCCCTGCCGGAGATCATCGACCCGCGTCAGCGCATCAGCGACCGCTCGCTGCGTCTGCTTCCCGACCTGACCAGCCGGGACATCAGCGCTGCCCTGAGTGAGGTGACCGTGCGCAATCCGGCGGTGAATGCGAGTGCAGTCTGAGTTGCCCCGGTGTTTTTGGAGATCCTGGTATGTCTTGTTGCCGTTTCGGGCCACCACTTGAGCTACCGGAGCGGGAGCCGCAGAAGCGAAGGTGGGCGTTGTCGGCTTTTGCTTCTTCGGCGTGGACCTTGGGGTCCGTTTCGCGGGAGTATCCGCGGGAGAGTTCTGCTCCGTGCTGATCGACGAGGACGGCTCCCACGGAGTAGGCGCTGTCGCTGGGCGGGCACTGTCGGGACAGTGCGATGGCGCGCTTCATCCACGCGTGGTCCTGCGGGGTGGCTGCTGTGGTGCTCATGCTGTGCTGTCCTCCTTTGGGCAGGTAGCGCAGGAGCGCGACATCACCGATGGTGCGGGTCTCGACCAGGGTCATGCGCCGGGTGGGGGAGCCGGGGTAGGGGGCGGGATGCAGGAACTTCGGTGCCTGGGTGGCGCCGACGAGGGTGGGGGCGATGGCCAGCTGGATCTCGTCGGCGAGCCCGTGGGACAGCAGCGCGGTGTGGATGTGTCCGCCGCCTTCGACCATCAGGCGCGCTACGCCTCGCTCGCCGAGGTCATCGAGCAGGCGGCCGAAGTCGATGTCGGTGCCCAGAGCCACGATGTCGGCCAGCTCGCCCAGTTGCTCGCGGAGTTTGATGGCCCCGGCATCGGTGGTGTAGACGAGTTTGCGGTCTCCGTGGTGCCAGAACTTCGCCTCTGGGTCGAGGTTGCCGCTGGCGGTCAGGGTCACTTTGAGCGGGTACTCGGGCAGACCACGCGAGACCCGGTGTGCGCGTCGTTCGGCGCTGTTGACCAGCAGACGGGGGTTGTCGGCGCGCAGTGTTGCGGCGCCGATGAGGATGGCGTCGGACTCGGCGCGGACCGCGTCCACGCGGTCGAAGTCCGCGGCGTTGGACAGCAGGAGACGGTCGGGGCCGGTGTCGTCGAGCTGGGCCAGTTCGGTGAGGATGCGTGCTGATCCGGTTTCCGTGTCGATGGTGAGCGCTTGTTGCCCGGGTGTGGCGGCATGGTCGGTGTCGAGCCATGACCGAATGCCTGCGGATTGACCTCGAGCGCACTCCAAGGTGAACAATCCCGTTCGTGCGCGCCGAGAGCGGGGCGGGTGCCGGGCAGAGGAGAGGAACGTATGGATCCGTCGGTTGTCGATCGGAGGCAGGTCGATCGCAGCGCATCGAGTCCGCCGCCCTGGTTGGTGATGGCGATCGCCTGCCTGGGCCAGTTCTTGGTGGTTCTCGATGTGTCGGTGGTCAACGTGGCGCTGCCTGCCATGCGTTCCGGTCTCGGTTTGAGTCAGGCGGGGATGCAGTGGGTGGTCAATGCGTATGTGATCGCCTTCGCCGGTTTCATGTTGCTGGGCGGTCGGGCCGCCGATGTGTTCGGCCGTAAACGCACCTTCGTCGCCGGGATCGGTGTGTTCACCGTGGCCAGCCTGGCCGGTGGGGTGGCGATGGCGCCGTGGCAGCTCATCACCGCTCGCGCGATCCAAGGGGTCGGTGCGGCCGTGCTGGCCCCGGCCACCCTCACTCTCATCACCGGCTCGTTTGCCGACGAGTCGACTCGCACCCGCGCGATCGCCGTGTGGACTGCGGTCGGCGCCGGTGGTGGCGCGGCGGGCAGCCTCGTCGGTGGTGTGCTCACCGAATTCCTGTCCTGGCGCTGGGTGCTGCTGATCAACGTTCCGGTCGGGGCGTTGACCATGGCCGGTGCGGTGCTGTGGTTGGCCGAGCGTCGTGACCAGGTACGCAAGCGGCTGGATCTGCCCGGCGCGATGCTGGTCAGTGCGGGCTTGGCGCTACTGGCCTACGGCATCGTGCAGACCGAGTCCGCAGGGTGGACGGCCTTCGGCGCGCTGTTTCCGCTGGGCGTCGGGCTGGTGGTGCTGGCCGTCTTCGTCGTCGTCGAAGCCCGCTTGCGGGAGCCGTTGATGCCGTTGCACGTGTTTCGACTGCGCTCGGTGGCCGCGGCCAACGCTGCGATGTTGGCCTCGGGCGGGGTCATGTTCTGCATGTGGTTCTTCCTCACGCTCTACATGCAGCACGTGCTCGGCTACACACCACTGCGGACCGGGCTGTCCTTCCTGCCGCACTCGATGGGCATCATCCTCGGCGCGCAGGTCGCACCCCGCTTGATGCGCCTGCTGGGCGCCAAGACCCTGGCCATCACAGGGGCACTGATCGGCGCGGTCGGCATGGTCTGGCAAAGCACCATGACCGCGGACGGGACCTATCTCGGCACGATCCTCGGGCCCGGCATCCTCATGGCACTCGGCGCCGGGCTGACCGCCACACCCGTGGCCACGGTCGCCACCTCGGGCGCCGCACCAGGAGAAACAGGGTTGGTTTCCGGGCTGGTCAACACCTCCCGCCAGATCGGCGGCGCGCTGTCGCTGTCGGTGCTGTCGGCGGTGGCCGCCGCCCACATTCACGGCAGCACCCACCCGGACGTGTTGACCGCCGGCTATGCGGCGGCCTTTGCGACCGGGGCCGCCATCCTGGTCGGCGCCGCCGTGCTGATGCTGGTTATCTTTCCGGGCGCGCGGGCACACCAGCCGAGCGCGGCCAGCACGGCCACTCGCCGAGACCGCAGCGGATCGGCCGAGCACACCGACTCGGGCTCGGCGCCGCTGTCCGGCCTGCACAGGGACACTCGGAAGAGTGATCGACATGGTTCGCGAACCGGAGACCATCGCGGAGACTCGTCGCACTTTGGGAGCACAGCTCGCAGCCTTCCGCCAGGCCGCTGATCTCACCCAAGGCCAGTTGGCCAAGGCCGCGTTCTGCGACCGCACGACGGTTACCCATATCGAGAAGGGCCGCGCCCGCGCCGACGAGCGATTCTGGCGAGCCTGCGACGAGGCAGTTGGAGCAGGCGGTGCGCTGCTGGCCGCCTTCCACGACCTCGTGGCGTCCAAACATGCCTATGAGCAGCGGGAGCAACAAACTCGGCTCGCGGTGGCCCGAGCACGCGCTGAGCGGCTGACCACGAACGGACATCCCGCACCTTCGACGTCGGCGACCGACGATGTCGGTTTGGTCGGCCCTCCCGCACCCCCTGTCCGACTGGACAGCGTCTACGTCGAAACCCTGCACAGTCGCATCCGCGAGTTGATCGACCTCGATACCCGGGTCGGTGGTGACCATTCCTCGGGGCTCGCCCTGCAACTGTTGATCCTGCAGAACATGTCCATGCACGCCGGGCACCTCGGTCGTCCGGTCGAAGCCCTGCGCATTGCCCGCATGATGCTGGAGACGAACAAGCTTTCACCTCGGCTGGAAACGCTCTTTCGTACCCGCGAAGCCCGCGCTTTGGCGCTGGCCGGCGACGAGACCGCAGCCGAGCGCATGTTCCGTCGGGCCCGGTTGCTGTATCTGGATGGAGTGTGCGGCGACGATCTGGCATGGGCGTGGTGGATCAATGAGCAGGAGCTGGCTTGGCATGAGGCCATGATTCGTGTGGATTCGGCAGACTGGGGCTCGGCGGTTGATGCTTTTCAGGCCTCCATCGAGGTGACGCTCGATCATGAAGTGCGGCGCCGCTACCACCATCTTGCCGCGCTGCTCGATGTGCAGGTCCGCGTGGCGGCCTGGCGTGGCGCCGACCGAACAGTCCAGCGTGTCCTGCCCTACGTCGATGAGATCGGTTCCACCCGCACCGTGACCACGCTGTTGGGCGTGATCGACCGGCTTGGCACCACGCGGGCAACACCATCGGTCGGTGAGGCGGCCGGGCAACTCGGTGGCATCTTGACCAGCGCGGGATACGGTCACTGATCCGCGCCGTGCGCGGCTTGCGCGATCTCGGCGATGTCGGTGGGGCTCACTCGGCAGCATCCGCCGATGATGTGTGCGCCCTCGGTGATCCATTGCCGTGCTTGTTCGCCGGAGTAGCGCGACGGTCCCACCCATGTCCGTTGCTGTGCATTCCAGCCTTCGCCGCTGTTCGGGTAGGCGATCACGGGTTTCCCGGTGGTCTCACCGGCCACGGTGATCGCCGCGGGTACGTCGTCCGGGGAGCAGCAGTTCACGCCTACCGCTACGATCTCCGGGGTCTCGGCGGCGATCGCGAACGCCTCGGCCATGGATTGTCCGGCGCGTGTGTGGTTCCCGTCGAGGTTGTAGGTCAGCCAGGCCGGGATGCCGCACCCGGCGATCGCGGTCCTCAGTGCTTCGGCCTCGTCGGTGTCCGGCACCGTTTCCAGGGCCAGCACATCCGGGCCGGCTTCGGCCAGCACGTCCAGACGGGGACGGTGCCACGCTGCCAGTTCGGCCACGCTCACTCCGTAACGGCCCCGGTACTCCGACCCGTCGGCCAGGGCCGCGCCGTATGGGCCGATTGAGGCGGCCACCCATCGCTTGCGCCCGTCGTCGGCCATCTCGGCGCGGGCGGTCTGTGCCAGTTCGACACTGCGCCGCAGCAAGCGGGCAGCTTCCTGCCGCCCGATCCCACGCGCCGCGAACCCGTCGAACGAGGCTTGATAACTCGCCGTCGTCGCGATGTCGGCCCCGGCGCGGAAGAACGCCCGATGAGCAGCTGTGATCTCGGACGGGTCTTCTACCAGCAACCGTGCCGACCACAAAGGGTCCGAGAGGTCATGTCCCCGTGCCTCGAGCTCAGTCGCCAGACCACCGTCTGTGATCAAGGCCGAACAGTTCGGTACAACGAAACCCACCAGGCCATTCTATGAACCATCCCGGGTTTTCGTACCCCTTTTCGATCTTGGGAAGGATGGCACGATGCCGAACAGGTACGATCATGAAACCCGGGTCAGGGCGGTCCGTCTGGTCAAGGACCATGTCGATGACTACGAGACCGAGTGGGCCGCGATGCGGGCGGTCTCGACCCGGCTGGGGGATGAGCATCGAGACGCTCCACAAATGGGTGCGTCAGTCCGACATCGATTCGGGTGAATCCGTTGGTGTGTCAACGGAATCGGCCCGCGAGAATCGTGAGCTCAAGCGCAAGGTCCGCGAACTGGAACGGACCATCGAAGTACTCAAGGCGGCCATGAACTTCTTCGTGGCCGAGTGCGCCCCGCAACACCGCTGATCTGCGCGTTCATCACCGCGCACCGCCAGGTGTTCTCCGGTCGCACCGGGCCGCCGCCGGCCCGAGTCGCTGTAGCCGAGCCTGGAAATGTGGGCGCACCTGCAGCGCCAAGGTGTGGCCGGTGGCCCGCTCCACCGTCGAACGGCTGATGCGCGAGAACGGCTGGCGCGGGACCACCCGCACGAAGAAGGTCCGCACCACGGTTTTCGACCCGACGGCCGAGCAAGCACCTGACCTGGTTAAACGCCGCTTCGCCGCGGACTGCCCGGACGAGCTCCGGGTCGCTGACTTCGTGCGCCGCGAGGCGCGGTTTGACCGTGTGGTGATGAAAGGACACCACCGCTGGGGCGTTGCAGAGTCCTGGCCGAAGCTGAGGGCAGCCGAGATCCCCGGGACAGGGGTGAGGGTGGACAGCGGCCCTGACAACGACGAGTCGTACCAGAACTGCCAGATGGTGCGGGCTCGGCTAGCAAGACGGAGAGGCATCCGTGAGGAACCAGTGTCTGAACGCCCCTCAAGCGCAACCACCAGCCCAAAACCTGGCTGCTACGGGCAGCGGACCACTTGACCCGCATACGACAGTCCACCGCCGAAGCCGAACAGCAGTACAGGGACGCCCTTTTCGACTTCTCCACGATCGATCAACTTGGAGAAGGCGAGCGGGATACTCGCGGCGGAGGTGTTGCCGGACTCCGCTACGTCACGGGCAACTACCGCATTGACAGCACCGGTCTTCTGTGCGACCGGCTCGATGATCCGCAGGTCGGCCTGATGGAGCACGACGCCCCCAGCTCTTCCGGTGTGACTCCAGCCTTTCGCAGACCCGCCGCGTGATATCCGGGAGGGCTGTCGTGGCCCATATCCGGTACGGATCCCCAAGGTGACGGCTGTGTCCGCATTCGGTGCGGTGTAGATCGGTTTCGGGTCGACCAGTACTCATCCAGTACTCGGTGCCCTCGCCGCCGCTGCCCATCCACAGGACCAGCACGTCCTTGCGGCCGTCCACGGTGACGCCGATGGCGGCGTAGATGGGCCGTTCCGGCGACAACGCTCGCCCTGACGTCCCGACCTGCTCCTGTGCACTCACAGCTTCAGAGGTCATCACTCACAACCCATCCCGCCGGACAACATCCGGCGTGTCGGGCCGGAAACACGTTCAGGCGACAGTCCTCACTGTAGAAGGCTGTCGAGGCTGCCGCTCTCGCGCCCGTGGGCACGGGCGACGGGGGCGTTGACGAGGGTGCCGTGGTGGGTGTTGAGCCCCTTGGCCAGCGCGGAATCCTCGCGGCAGGCCTGCTGCCAGCCCTGATCGGCGATACGCAGGGCGTAGGGCAGGGTGACGTTGGTCAGGGCGTGGGTGGAGGTGTTGGGCACCGCGCCGGGCATGTTGGCCACGCAGTAGAACACCGAGTCGTGCACCCGGTAGGTGGGGGCGTCGTGGGTGGTGGGCCGCGAGTCGGCGAAGCAGCCTCCCTGGTCGATGGCGATGTCGACGAGCACGCTGCCTGGCTTCATCCGCGACACCAGCTCGTTGGACACCAGCTTCGGGGCCTTGGCGCCCGGTATGAGCACGGCACCGATGACCAGGTCCGCGGAGGTGACGGCCTGCTCAACGGTGTAGCGATTGGAAGCCACGGTGCGGATCTGGCCACGGTAGTCGCGGTCGATGTCGCGGAGCTTGTCGACGTTGGTGTCGAGCAGCTCGACGTCGGCGCCCATGCCCAGGGCGATGGTGGCGGCGTTGAGCCCTGCCACACCGCCGCCGATGACCACCACGCGAGCCGGGTGCACCCCGGGCACGCCGCCGGGCAGCACGCCGCGCCCGCCGCTGGGACGCATCAGCGCGTAGGCACCCATCTGGGGAGCTATGCGACCGGCGACCTCGCTCATGGGGGCCAGCAGGGGCAGGCCGCCGATGTCGTTCTGGACGGTCTCGTAGGCGATGCCGGTGATGCCGGAGTCCAGCAGCGCGTCGGTGAGCTCGGCGGAGGCGGCCAGGTGCAGGTAGGTGAACAGGACCTGGTCCCGGCGCAGCCTGGGGTACTCCTCGGCGATGGGTTCCTTGACCTTGAGCACGAGCCGGCCCTCGCTCCAGACCTCGTCGGCGGTGGGCAGGACCTTGGCGCCCGCGGCGAGGTAGTCCTCATCCGGGATCGAGGAGCCGGCACCGGCACCGGCCTCGACGAAGACCTCGTGGCCCCGGCCGACGAATTCGTGCACTCCTGCGGGGGTCATGGCCACCCGGTATTCGCTGTTCTTGATCTCGCGGGGTACGGCGATCTTCATGGCGCTTCCTTTCTGACGATGTCGTTCGGTATCGGATTGCCCTGCGCGGGAGACAGGTTGGTTCAGTCCGCAACAGCGGTGGTGATCTCGTGCAGTGCTGCAGTGATCACCGCGGCCTCGGTGCGGGTCAACGTGTTGGTGTAGGTCATCGGGGGAAGCAGAAGACGCAGGTGGTGCCCGGCGTAGGGCTCGACGCAGACGTGCCAGCAGCCGGTGTGGGCGGTCCAGGACACAGTGCAGGACGTGAGGTCGACTGCGTGGATCAGCTCGGTGAGGGCGGGACCGGTCAGCTTGGTAGCCACCTCGTCCGCTTCGGATTTTCCCGGTCCGGACGGATTCCACCAATGCCTTGTCCGGTGTGTGCCTCGGATACGAAGTTCGAGGGTGCAATCCGCGATGGGCCCGAAGGCGCTGGGTACGGAGGTGGTGACCTGCAGGTGGTGGATCCGGGCCAGCAGCTGCTTCTGCGTCCTGTACCCGAGCCGGATGTGCCGATCCGGGGTTGTCATGCTCACGCCCGTGCTCTGACGATCACCGATGTTGAGCCCGGCTTGCCGGAACGGGAACGCCTGCTGGTGCAGGGAGTGCACAGCGGCAGCGTCGAGCGGGGAGGGTGGGAGGAACACTCCTGCTGGTGCCCGGCCGAATGCGGCGGTCATGACTGCACTCCTCGTGCCGGTTCGCGAATGTCCTGGTCCGCACTGTCGGGGTCCGCCAGCGGGGTGGGGGTGAAGAACGGAACCTTTTTGACGAGTTTGAGCCAGACGAAGGCGTAGCCGAGAATCACGGCGGTGCAGCCGGCGGCGCCGAGCCAGACGGTGGTTCGCATGTCGGCATCGGGATGGATGCTGATAATCATGCCGATACACGCTGCGATGCCGATGATCTGGGGCAGGGGATACAGCGGTGCGCGGAAGGCTCGGTGAGCGTCGGGGTAGCGGCGGCGCAGGACGATGACATCGATCTGGGCGAGGATGTAGGAAGCCAGCCACATGACGGTGGCCACCAGCACGAGGGTGAGGACGGCGTCGCTGTCGGCGACGGTCACCAGCGAGCCGATGATCAGGCCGGTCACGGCCAGCACGGAGATCCACGGTGTGCGAAATCGCGGATGTACCCAGGCGAATGCACGCGGCAGCATTTCCTTGCGGGCGAGGCCGTAGAGCATTCTGGGGACTGCGGCGAGAATCGCCGAGACCGAACTTGCCGAGGCCAGGATGGTCGCGGCGGTGAGTACGAACAGGCCGGTGGGTCCGGCGATGGCTTCGGCGACCAGCAGGTGCGGAGTCGCCGAGGTCGCCAGTTCCTCCAGTCCGACGTAACGCAGCGCTGCGAAACCGAACAGCATGTCCACGAGATAGACGAGCACCAGCCCGCTGATCATGGCACGGGGAATGATCCGACCGGGGTTGCGGATCTCCTCGCTCATGGGGCAGACGAACTCGATGCCGATGAACAGGTAGGCCCCGATCGCGACGAGGTGAACGATACCGGTCCAACCGGCGGGGTTGAGGGGGATCGATTCGACGCTGGGTACGTTGCCGAGCTCGAGAAGACCGGCGACTCCGAAACCGACGAGGGTGAACAGCATGACGCCGGTGACCACGAGCTGGGTACGCCCGAACGATTTCACCCCGACGAGGTTGATCACGCAGAACAGGACGGTGAGTCCGATCGCGAACAGGCTCGGGGGGATGGCGGGTACGAGCTGGTGCGCCGCGAGGCCGGAGACCATGAGCTCGGCCGGTTCGACCGTGGCCACGAGCACGATGTAGCCGGCGAGCACACCGAAGATCGCGGGCCCGCGCCCCAGCGCTGGTGCGGTGTAGTCGCCGATCATCCCGGCCCCCGGGATGAGATTGGCCAGCTCCGAGTAGGAGAAGGAGATCAGTATCGTAATGACCAGCGCGGCCAGTCCTGCTATGGCGAACGCCGATCCGCCGAGTCCGAACCCGTTGCCCAGTGTGGTCAGCGTTGTTGAGGCAATGACGAGTCCGATGCCGGTGACCAGAGCACTCCAGAACCCGAGAGTGCGCTGCAGAGTTGGGGCAGTCATGGTGAGGCAGGCCTCTTTCGCGCGGAGATTGCCAGGCCGGGATGGCGGGGTGACTCCGAGGCCGTCGGCGAGGTCGCGAACGCGCGGCCTCGCCGACGGCGAGATCGGTCAGTCCCGCACCGTTCCGGAGGCGTCGGTGCGTTCGAGTACACGGCGCAGTGCCGCGGCTATGCGGTCGGCCTCGTTGTGACCGAGGGTCAGCGCCGGTGACAGGACGAGCCCTTGGGCGGAGTCGCGGACGATCACACCGTGCTCGCGACGGACCGCGTCGGCGACCGCTCCGGGGTTCGGCAGCGGGGTACGGGTGGCGGTATCCGAGACCAGTTCGATGCCCAGCATCATGCCGACGCCGCGGACCTCGCCGACCACGGGGATCCCCTTGAGTTCGGTGGCGATCTTCTCGGTCAGGTAGGTGCCGATCTCGGTGGCCCGCGAGAGGAGGTGCTCGCGGTCGATGATGTCGAGATTGGCCTGGGCGACCGCGCACGAGGTGGGATGGCCGTTGTAGGTGTAGCCCATGGGAAAGCCCTGCTGTCCGAGCGTCTCGGCGATGTGATCGTCCACCAGGACCGCACCGAGCGGCAGGTAGCCGGATGTAATCCCCTTGGCGGTGACGATGATGTCGGGTCGCACGCCGAAGTGGTCGGCGGCGAACCACTGACCGACTCGGCCGTAGGCGGTGACGACCTCGTCGAGGATCAGCAGGATTCCGTGCCGGTGGAGCACTTCCTGCACGCGGGGCCAGTAGTCGTCCGGGGGCACGACCATACCGGCGACACCCATGATCGGCTCACCGATCATGGCCGCGATGTTGTCGGCGCCGATCTCGGCGATGGTGTTCTCGAGCTCGCGGATACAGACGTCGGTGCAGTCCTCGTCGCCGAACAGGTCGGTGCGGTAGGGCCACGGCGGGGTCAGGTGGGCCACGTCCGGCAGCATCGGTCCGAAACCGTCGTGATAGAGCGGAAAGCCGGTCGCGGTGCCGCCGCCGTAGGCGACGCCGTGGTAGGCGCGGTGCCGGGCCAGGATCCACGTGCGGTCGGTGTCGCCGCGGCGGTAGTGGTGGTGACGGGCCATTTTCAGGGCCGCTTCGATGCCTTCGGAACCGCCGCTGGTGAAGTACACGTGGTTGAGGTTGTCCGGGGCGAGTCCGGCGAGTCGGTCGGCAAGTTCGATGGCGCGGTTGTTGGAGAACTCCCAGAAGCTGGTGAAGTACTCCAGTTGCCGCATCTGAGTGGCGGCGGCTTCAGCGAGTTCTGCACGCCCATGGCCGACCTGGGCCAGCCAGAGCCCACCGGTGGCATCGAGGTACTCGCGCCCGTCGACATCCCACAGCGTCGAGCCCTGGCCCTTGGCCATGACAACGCGTTCGGTCGTGGTGGCCGACAGGTAGGGGTGGATGATGTGGGCTCGGTCCACGTCGGCGAGCTCACTGGCGCTGATGCGAGCTTTCGCAGCATTGTCGGTGGTGGTCACGGCGCTGTCCTTTCATCGTGGGTGGGTCAGTGCTTGATCCAGGTGGTCTTGAGCCCGGTGAACTTGTCCAGGGCGTGCAGGGAGAGGTCCCGGCCGTAGCCGGACTGGCCGAATCCGCCGAAGGGGGTTTGTGCGCTGAGTGCGTCGACGGTGTTGACGGAGACGGTCCCGGCACGCAAAGCCTCCGAGACGCGTAGTGAGCGCGACAGGTCGGCGGTCCATACGGAGGCGGCCAGGCCGTAGCGGCTGTCGTTGGCCATCTCGATGGCGTGCTCCTCGTTATCGAAGCTGGTGACGCACAGCACGGGTCCGAAGATCTCTTCGCGTTCGATGCGGCTGCCGGGCTCGACATCGGTGAACACGGTCGGTTCCACGAAACAGCCGTGGCCTGCGAGGCGGTCGCCGCCGGTGACCAGCCGCGCGGTGCGTTTGCCCTCTTCGACAAAGTCGACGACACGGGAGGTGTGGGTCTCGTCGACGAGCGCGCCCATTCGGCTTGCCGGATCGAGTGGGTCACCCGGTACGTACTCCTGCGCCCGGTCGGCGATCTTGGCGAGAAGGTCGTCTTCGATCTCGCGGGCGACGAGCAGGCGTGAGTTCGCCGAGCACACCTCGCCCTGGTTGGCAAAGATCCCGGCGCAGGCCGCGTCGGCGGCCGCGTCGAGATCGGCGCAGTCGGCGAAGACGAGGTTCGGGCTCTTGCCGCCGCATTCCGGCCAGACCTGCTTGAGGTTCGACTCGGCGGCGTAGCGCAGAAACCGTTTGCCCACGTCCGTTGACCCGGTGAAGGCGATGCAATCGACGTCCGGGTGCAGGCCGAGGGCCTTGCCGGTGGTCTCGCCCGTGCCCGGGACCACGTTGAGGACACCGTCGGGGAGTCCGGCTTCGGCGGCGAGTTCGGCCAGGCGCAGCGCGGACAACGGGGACTGTTCGGCCGGTTTGAGCACCACCGAGTTTCCCGCCGCCAGGGCCGGGGCCAGTTTCCAGGTGGCCATGTCCAGGGGGAAGTTCCAGGGTACGACCGCCCCCACGACACCGAGCGGGACGCGGTTGATCAGTGCCAGGTCACTGGAAGCGGTCGGGGCGATCTCGCCGTAGGTCTTGTCCAGTGCTTCGCCGTACCACTGAAACAATCCGGCGGCGAAGGGAACGTCGATCTTGTGGGCGTCTGTGACGAGTTTGCCCATGTCCAACGAATCCAGCAGCGCCAGTTCCTCGCCGTGTTCGGTGATGAGTTCGGCCAGCCGCAGCAGGATGCGCTTGCGCTCGGTGGGGGCGCTCCGAGACCACGCGCCGGAGTGGAAGCTGTGGCGTGCCGAGGACACTGCGGCATCGACGTCTTCACTCGTACACGCGGCGACGTCGGCGAGCTTGTCACCGGTGGCCGGGTTGATCGACGGGAACGTGTCACCGCCGGGGGACGGCACCGGCTTACCACCGATGAAGGCCTCGGTGCGAGGGCGTACCCGGGCGGCCGAATCCGTCCAGTGGGCATGGGTCGGGACTGACATCGGTCTCCTCGCGATGATCGTCTGGCAGTGGCTCGCGTGTGTTCCGCGTCACCAGTATTTCTTTGAACGCGAATTCAACTCTTACACATCAGAGCATGTCAACGGGTTGAACCGAGATTGGAAAAATTGAACACAGTCATAAATAATGATGAGCATGGCACGCTCGAGGAAGCATGACGCGCGCCGCGAGCAGCTCATCGACGCTGCGTCGCGAGCCATCACCGAACGAGGGCGGGACAACCTGCGCATCCGGGACATCGCGGCCCAGGCGGGAGTCTCGCCGGGCTCGGTGCTCTACCACTACCCGGAGCTGGACGAGCTCATGTTCGACGTCCATCGCAACGTGGTCGAACGCTTCTACCAACGACGACTGGCCACGGTGGAGTCGATCGAGACACCGGTGGGCAAGCTCGCTGCGGCCCTCGGCTCGGGGTTGCCCTCCGGGCGCGATGACGACGTGGCCCGCGTGCTGTACGAAATGCACGGGTTGGCCGACCGCAGCTCCACCCACGCGTCCCTGATGACCAGCCTCTACGACCGGGAAGTGGCCCTGTACTCCACGGTCCTGGAGGCGGGGAGAGCCAGTGGTGCGTTCACGCTGACCCAGCCGTTGGGCGAGGTCGTGCACACTCTGGTCGTCCTGGAGGACGGATTCGGGCTGCACCTGCTGAGTAACAACACATCCGTCGACCTGGCGCGCGCCAGAAGCTTGCTGACTGCCTACGCCGGGCAGGCCACCGGCTGTGCATTGCCCGTGTGAGCAGCCGGTGCCCACGAGATTCACCATGTCGAAAACCAGAGAACCGAGGTGATCGCATGTCGGCAGAGCCACAGTTCACGATGGTCCAGTTGCGGTACTTCGCCGCCGCGGCGCAGCTGGGAAGCATGACTGCGGCGGCCAAGCACATGGTGGTCTCGCAGTCGGCCATCTCGACCGCGGTCGCGCAGTTGGAGCGCGAGCTCGGCGTCCAGTTGCTCATTCGACGGCACGCACAGGGTCTTGCCCTGACCAAGGCAGGGGAGCGGTTCCTGCAGGAGTTGCGCGGCTTCCTCTCCCATGCCGGGGAGTTGGCCGACGTCGCTCGCGGCCTCGGAGCCTCCCTGGTCGGCGAAGTCACCGTCGGCTGTTTTCAGACGCTGGCGCCGTTCTACCTGCCGACCCTGCTCACCGCCTTCGCCAACGAGCACCCGGCGGTGCGCGTGTCGGTCCTGGAGGGCCAGACCGAGGAACTGCAGCAGGCGCTGTTGTCGGGTGCCTGTGAGATCGCGCTGCTCTACGACCTCGATCTCGACGACGCCCTCGAGCGCGAGGTGCTGACCGTGGCACCGCCGTACGTCATCGTGCCCGCGGATCATCCGCTTCGAGAGGCCTCCGGAGTGCGACTCGCGGATCTCGCGGGAGAGCCCATGGTGATGCTCGACCTCCCCCACAGCCGGGAGTACTTCCGGTCGCTGGCGCTGCGCACGAATGTCGAGCCGGTGGTGCGGTATCGGACGTCGAGCTACGAAACGGTGCGCTCCCTGGTGGCCGCCGGGCACGGTTACGCGATCCTCAACCAGCAACCCCACCACGACGTCACCTACGACGGTGGCCGGATCGTTCGCCTGGCGCTGCTGGACGATGTTCCCCCGCTGCCGGTGGTGCTCGCTCGCGTCACGGGAATTCGATCCACCGTCCGCGCCCAGGCATTCGCCGCACTCTGCCGTGCCCAGCTGGGGTCATCTGAAAAAACGATGGATTAATCCAAAAACATTTGTTTTACAGATGACTCGGATGTCTCCAAACTCGGAGCCGACCGACAAACCAAACCACGGGAGCGGAAAGGTTTGACATGTCGCATCACGAGACCGAGGTCCTCGTCGTCGGCGCAGGACAGGCCGGCGTGGCCATGAGCGAACACCTGGGCTCACGCGGAATCCCGCACCTGGTGCTGGAGCGGGATCGAATCGCCGAGCGCTGGCGCACGGGACGCTGGGATTCCCTCGTGGCGAACGGGCCGGCGTGGCACGATCGCTTCCCGGGACTCCTGTTCGCCGACGTCGATCCCGATGGTTTCGCGTCGAAGGATCAGGTTGCGGACTACTTCGTCGCTTACGCGGAGAAGATCGACGCGCCGATTCGGTGCGGCGTGGACGTGCAGCGCGTGCAGAAGAACGTCGGACGCCCCGGCTTCCACGTGGAGACGTCGGACGGGACCATCGACGCACGCCACGTCGTGGCGGCGACCGGGCCGTTCCAGAAGCCGGTCATCCCCCCGGTCGTTCCCGAGGACGCGAACGTGGTCCAGATCCACTCCAGCTCCTACCGCAACCCGGAGCAGCTGCCCGAGGGCGCCGTCCTCGTGGTCGGGGCGGGATCGTCGGGCGTTCAGATCGCGGACGAGCTGCAGAAGTCCGGCCGGAAGGTCTACCTGTCGGTCGGTCCGCACGACCGACCCCCGCGGCGGTACAGGGGGCGCGACTTCTGCTGGTGGCTCGGAGTGCTCAACAAGTGGGAAGCGGTGGCGCCTCCCCGTGGAGCGGAGCACGTCACGATTGCGGTCAGCGGAGCACACGGTGGTCAGACCGTCGACTTCCGGGCTCTCGCGGACAACGGCATCACCCTCGTCGGCATGACCCATGCGTTCGAGAACGGCCGGATGCAGTTCGCATCGGACCTGCGCGACAACATCGCCAACGGTGATGCCAACTACCTGACGCTGCTCGACGAAGCCGACGACTACGTCGCCCGCAACGGACTCGACCTACCCCAGGAACCGGAGGCCCGCATCTTCGGGCCGGACCCGGAATGCCTGGTCGACCCGCTCTCCGAGCTCGACCTCGCGAGCGCCGGAGTCACCTCGATCGTCTGGGCGACGGGCTTCGTCTCCGACTACAGCTGGTTGCAGGTCGATGCCTTCGACGACAACGGTAAGCCGCAGCACACACGCGGCGTGTCCTCCGAGCCCGGGATCTACTTCCTCGGGCTGCCCTGGCAGTCGCGACGCGGATCGAGCTTCATCTGGGGGGTCTGGCACGACGCCGCGTACGTGGCCGAGCACATCACGATCCAGCGCAGCTATCTCGCCCACCACAACGTCGGCAGCTCGCTCGGCCCACGCCGGCTGACCACCGCTACCTCCCCATCTTGACCAGGACGCCGAGCCCACCGTCACCACGACCGGAGCAACCTGATGCCGACCCACACCCGCATCCGTCCGTTCAACACCCGCGATACCTACCCTGAGCAGAGTCTCGACAACGACCTGGCACAAGCCGTCGTGGCCGGTGACACCGTGTACCTGCGCGGCCAGATCGGTCAGGACCTCGACACGCGGGACAGCGTCGGCATCGGCGACGTCACCGCTCAGACCGAACAAGCCATGGGCAACATCGCGATGCTGCTGTCCGAATGCGGCAGCAAACTCGACGAGATCGTCAAGATTACCGTGTATCTCACCGACATCCGCTACCGCGAGGACGTCTACCGCGTCATGGGCCGCTGGTTGTCGGGCGTGCACTACGTATCCACCGGCCTCGTCGTCGACGCCCTGGCCCGTCCGGAATGGCTCGTGGAGCTCGACGCCGTGGCCGTGATCCCGGCCGAACGAACCACCGAGGCCGCCGAACAGCGGCAGCGCAAAGCCGCCGAGCGAGGGGAGCAACTGTGACCTTTTCGATTACCGCACGGTGCCGCCGTACCGGAGCCTTGGGAGTGGCGATCAGCTCGTCGAGTCCGGCGGTGGCCTCGCGATGCGCCTACGTCTCGCCCACGGTCGGAGCCGTGTGCTCGCAGAACGTGACCGATCCTCGACTGGGGCCGCGCCTGCTGGGACTGCTGGAGCTGGGAGTGTCGGCGCAGCAGGCCGTCGATCAGGTGACCCGCTCGGAAACCGACATTGCTTATCGGCAACTCGCGGCTGTCGGCGCGTCAGGAATCCCGGCCGTGTACTCGGGAGACCATGCGCTCGGCACCTTCGGGTCGGCAACCGGAAACGACAGTGTCGCCGCAGGCAACATGCTGACCTCCACGAAAGTGCTGGACTCCATGGTCGAGGACTTCGAAACCGATGAGCATCCCACCATGGCTCGTCGTTTGCTGGCAGCTCTGAGTGCGGGACTGGCTGCCGGGGGCGAGGAGGGACCGGTGCATTCGGCCGGTCTGCTGGTGGCGCACACCGCACCGTGGCCGGTCGTCGATCTGCGGATCGACTGGACCGAAGGCGATCCGATCACGGAACTCGAGAGGTTGCTCGACGTGTGGGAGCCGCAGCAGGACGACTACGTCCAGCGCGGTCTGCATCCTTCGGCGGCGCCCGGCTACGGCGTACCCGGTGACCTGTGAAGCTTTCGGTTTCCCACTCAGGAGAACGATGAACATCCACGATGCCATTGACAGCGCGGTGAGCAGCGCCGAATCAGAGGTCGTCGGTCTCAGTCACCGCGTCCATGCCCATCCGGAACTCGCATGGGAGGAAGAGCGCAGCTCGCAGTGGGTTGCTGCTGCGTTGGACGACCTCGGATACGACGTGCAGCACGGGATCTGCGGGTTGCCCACGGCTCTGCGGGGTCGAATCGGTTCGGGACCGTTGCACATCGGGATTTGTGCCGAGTACGACGCGTTGCCCGAACTCGGCCATGCGTGCGGCCACAACATGATCGCCGCCTCGGCTGTCGGGGCGGCTGCCGGCCTGGCTCGGGTCGCCGATGACGCCGGGCTGACCGTCTCCATCGTGGGAACACCGGCCGAGGAGGGCGGTGGCGGAAAGATCACCCTGCTGGAGCGCGGGGCGTTCAATGGCCTGCACGCGGCGATGATGGTGCATCCCGGACCGGTCGATGTTGCCGAGGCCGCACCGTTCGCGGTATCACACTCGGCGATCCGATATCGGGGCAAGGCGGCTCATGCCGCGGCCTATCCCGAACACGGGGTCAACGCCGCGGATGCCTTCACGGTGGCCCAGGTCGCCATTGGTCTGCTGCGTCAACACCTTCCGAACACCACCCGAGTGCACGGCGTACAGACCCGAGGCGGTGAAGCACCGAACGCCATTCCCGAGACGACCGAAGGACGCTGGTATGTGCGCGCGAACAATCTCGACGAACTGGCCGAAGTAGAGCCACGCGTACTGCGGTGTTTCGAAGCAGGCGCCCATGCCACCGGGTGCGAACTCGAGATCGAGGCCGAAAGCGCCCCGTACTCGGAATTCCACAACGACCTCGACGTGCTGGCCGCCTACCGGCGCAATGCCGAAGCCCGCGGCCGTCGATTCTCCGATGAGGACGCCTCCTCCCGAATGAATACGGCGTCGACGGACATGGGCAACGTGTCCCGCGTCCTACCGGCGATCCATCCCTACATCGGTATCGACTCGCTGCCCGCGGTCAATCATCAAAAGGAGTTCGCCGCACACTGCATCACCCCGGCGGCCGACCGGGCTGTTCTCGACGCCGCCACGGCCATGGCTCAGACCGCCGTCGACGTCGCGGCGGACCCTGCGTTGGTGGAGAGGTTGACGCTGTGAACGCCGAGGAGACAGTGAATTTGTGTGCCGAAGACACGGAAATATTCGCCCACGCATTCGGAGCATCCCAGGTCACGAGGAAGACTGAAGCATCATACGTCGTGTATGAGCATCCGATCCTGCCGGATGCCCATCCATCCGGCGATTTTCTCGCACGTGGTGCATGCGGAACCACTCAACCGGAAAACGATTGTGTGGCCTGAGTGTGGGAAGCGGAGAGAAGTGTGATGAGTGGACGTAACGAGCACGACCTTCTCGGGGACTTCGAGGTTCCCGACGATGTGTACTACGGTGTCCACACGGCGCGAGCACTGGAGAACTTTCCGATCAGTGGGATGCCCATCGCGTCGTGGCCCGATCTCGTTGCCGCGCTGGCGTGCGTCAAGCAAGCGGCGGCACTGGCAAACCGTGACTTGGGGCTCCTGCCGGAGAGCAAAGCCGATGCCATCGTGAAGGCATGTGACGACATCCGTACCGGGTGGGGACATGACCAGTTCGTCGTCGACGTGATCCAGGGCGGTGCCGGCACGTCGACCAATATGAATGCCAACGAGGTCATCGCCAATCGTGCGTTGGAGTTGTTGGGGCACGATCTCGGCGACTACCGGTATCTGCACCCACTGGAGGAGGTCAACCTCGGGCAGTCGACCAACGACGTGTACCCCACTGCGGCGCGAGTCGCGCTGCAGTGGTCGATCCGGCGATTGCTCTCCGCAGTGCAGATGGTGAGGGAGGCATTCGCGGCGAAAGGTGTCGAGTTCGCCGCCGTGACGAAGATCGGTCGAACCCAGCTGCAGGACGCTGTGCCGATGACGCTCGGACAGGAGTTCGATGCGTTCGCTTCCCTGATCGAGAAGGATCGCCGGCGTCTGCTGGAATCTCGAGCATCACTGGCCGAAGTCAATCTGGGCGGTACTGCCATCGGGACCGGGCTCAACGCTCACCCCGACTACGCGACGTTGGCTTGCGGGCACCTGGCGAAGATCACCGGGCTCGACGTGCAATCGGATGCCAATCCCGTCGCGGCGACCCAGGACACCAGCTGCTTCGTGCAGATTTCCACAGCCTTGAAGCGGTTTGTCGTGAATCTGTCCAAGATGTGCAATGATCTCCGACTACTGTCCTCAGGACCGCGCGCAGGTCTCGGAGAGATCGCGCTGCCTGCTGTGCAGGCGGGATCAAGCATTATGCCGGGCAAGGTCAACCCGGTCATCCCCGAGGTCGTCAACCAGGTCGCGTTCGAGGTGATCGGCCAGGACACGACCATCACAATGGCTGCCGAGGCCGGACAGCTGCAGCTCAACGCCTTTGAACCGATCATCGTGCACAGCCTGTTCACGGGTATGGCGCGCCTGACCGCCGCGTGTAACGTACTCGCCAAGCGTTCTATTGCCGGTATCACCGCTGAGGCGGACTCGCTGCGAGCCTCCGTGGAGCATTCCATCAGTCTGATCACCGCAGTCAACCAACAGATCGGATACACCGAAGCGACTGCGATCGCCCAGGAAGCTCTCGCCACCAACCGTGGTGTTGTGGAAATCATCGCCGAACGCGGTCTGCTCAGTCCGGACGAGCTCACCGAATTGCTCGACCCCAACCGGATTACCGGTGTCGCTGTCGGCACAGCCCGTGCAGCGGGCGCGGAAGGATCGAGAGCGCGCTGAGCTCGGTCCGGCCGCGATACACGGCACGGTGCCGGTCCTGCAACAGCGGCCGCGATTGCCTCGGACTTTGTCCGTCAGTCGGTTTGATCAGGGCAGAGCCGGATTCGGCACTTGTCGTGCTCAATTTTTCGCACGCCCCCAGATAAGGAGCGTCCGGTGGTACGAAAGAAACCCGGGGAAGACATCGACGAGCGTTCCCTGACGGTCACAGACCCGAAACGGGCCGCGGCCGGTATCCAGGGTGTGCTGACTTCGTTGCAGCGTAGCGTGCAACAGATGGGCGTGGCCCGGTCGGCGAAAGCACTGCCGCTGCTCAACCAGAGCGCAGGTTTCGACTGCCCCGGTTGTGCTTGGCCGGATCCTCGTGCGGCCGACGGGGACAAGCGTAAGATGGCCGAGTTCTGTGAGAACGGTGCCAAAGCCGTCGCCGAGGAAGCCACCACGCGCACGATTGGTCCGGAGTTCTTCGCAGAGCACCCGGTTTCCGAGCTTGCGCAGCGGACCGACTATTGGTTGGGCCAACAGGGCAGAATCACGCATCCGATGATCCTGCGGGAAGGCGAAGACCACTATCAGGCGATCAGTTGGGACGAGGCGTTCGAAGTCGTCGCCGATGAGCTGAACCGGCTGGACAGTCCGGAAGAGGCGGCTTTCTACACCTCGGGACGCACCAGCAACGAGGCCGCGTTCCTCTACCAGTTGATGGTTCGGTCCTTCGGTACGAACAATCTTCCGGACTGCTCGAACATGTGCCACGAATCCTCGGGCGCAGCGCTGAACGAAACGATCGGCATCGGTAAGGGATCGGTGTCGTTGACCGATATCGAGCACGCCGACCTGGTGCTGGTGGTGGGGCAAAATCCCGGTACCAACCATCCCCGCATGCTGTCGTCGCTGGAAAAGGTCAAACGACGAAGCGGCCGAGTTGTGGCGGTCAACCCGCTACCGGAAACCGGGCTGATGGAGTTCAAGAACCCCCAGAACCTGCGTGGTCTGGTCGGTGACGGCACCTCGTTGGCCGACGAGTTCGCCCAGATACGTGTCGGAGGCGACTTGGCACTGTTCAAAGCTCTGGCAGCGCTGATCCTGCAGGCCGAGGAGACAGCACCGGGCACAGTGCTCGATCACGACTTCCTCCGGCGATACACACACGGCTTCACCGAGTTCGCCCGGCAAGCCAGGCACATCGACTGGGATGATGTCGAGGACTCCACCGGGTTGCCCCGGGCACAGGTCGAGCGGATCGCGACGATGCTCGTGAACTCCGAACGCACTGTCGTGTGCTGGGCAATGGGACTGACTCAGCACAAACAGGCCGTTCCGACGATCCGCGAGGTCGTCAACGTCCTGCTGCTACGCGGCATGATCGGCAAGTCCGGAGCAGGCGTCTGCCCCGTGCGCGGGCACTCCAATGTCCAAGGGGATCGAACCATGGGCATCTGGGAAAAAATGCCCGAGACGTTCCTGGCCGCGTTGGAGGGCGAGTTCGGGATTTCCGCGCCCCGCAGGCACGGTTTCGACACCATCGAGACCCTCCGAGCCATGCATCGCGGCCAGTGTCGGGCTTTCGTTGCCATGGGCGGCAACTTCCTTGCCGCCACGCCGGATACCACCGCCACGGAGACAGCCCTGCGTGGCTGCGAACTCACCGTGCAGATCTCGACCAAACTCAACCGATCGCACCTCGTACCGGGACGAACCGCGCTGATCCTCCCCACGCTCGGCCGGACCGAACGGGACACGCAGGGTACGGGGGACCAGTTCGTGACCGTCGAGGACTCCATGTCCGTCGTGCACGCATCCAGTGGGCGCCTGCAGCCGGCCTCGCCACATTTGTTGTCCGAGGTGGCCATCGTTTCAAGGCTGGCCCGCGGACTCCTCGGCCCCGATCATCCCGTGAGTTGGGAAAGCTTCGAACGCGACTACGACCGCGTCCGAGAACACATCGCCCATGTCGTGCCCGGCTGCGAAAACTACAACCAACGGGTTCGACACGCAGACGGGTTTGTGCTCCCCCACCCACCTCGAGACACCCGCACCTTTCCCACGGACACGGGCAAGGCCAACTTCACGGTCAACATTCCGGATCCGATCCATGTCCCCGACGGTCGGCTGTTGCTGCAGACACTCCGCAGCCATGATCAGTACAACACGACCATCTACGGTCTCTCCGACCGATACCGGGGTATCGAGGGTGGGCGAAGGATCATCATGGTCAACACCGCCGACATTGCCGAGTTCGGTTTTCACGACGGTGACGTGGTCGACGTGGTCTCGGAGTGGCGCGACGGCGGGAGAGTCGTCGAGGAGCGCCGCGCCGAAGCTTTCCGCCTTGTTGCCTACTCCACGCCCCGAGGCTGTGCGGCGGCCTACTATCCCGAAACCAACCCGCTCGTGCCGCTCGACGCGGTAGCCGACACATCCAATACTCCCACCTCCAAAGCCATCATCGTGCGCCTGGAACGCGTGTAGCGGGTGGATGGGCGGCAGCGTCGGGACAGACACCTTTCCACGCGAGACCGAACGAACTCGTTGGCCGTAGAACCCGAGCCTGACGGGAGGCGAGGTCCCCGATGACGAACACTTCGTCCTCTCAAAGCACCTGTCCGCCCATGTGACTGTATCGGATTTTTTGATGCATTGCGCCAAAATAATCACTTTGTAAGAACCCCGGTGACGGGCTTAACTTGGCTTCCTATCGAGGCACCGCGGCCAGGGCAGATCGGGCCGACGTCAAGGAGCGCTCATGGACTCACAGCAGCAAGCAGCAGTAGGGGTGGACCCGCCCGTCGTGAAACGCAGCATCGTCGCAGGTGCGATCGGGGTGCTGGTGCACTGGTTCGACTGGGCCATCTACGCTTACATGTCGACGACCATTGCCACCATCTTCTTCCCGGCGCAGGACCCGACTGCCGGACTCCTGTCGGTATTCGCGGTCTTCGCCGTTTCCTTCGCCATCCGGCCAATCGGATCGCTGATCTTCGGACCGCTGGGCGACCGGATCGGCAGGCGTAAGACGCTCTCGATCGTCATCGTGACGATGACTGCTGCCACTTTACTGGTTGGATTACTGCCGGGTTACGAATCCATCGGCATCCTCGCCCCCATCCTGCTCATCGTCGCTCGGTTACTTCAAGGACTGGCCGCAGGCGGCGAGTTCGGAAGTGCTGCGACCTTCCTCGCCGAGTTCTCCCCACGCAAGCACCGAGGATTCGGAGTCAGTTGGCTGGAGGTCGGCAGCCTGCTCGGGTTCCTTGTCGCCTCGTTGACGGTGTTCGTGCTCAGCACTGTTCTCAACTCGGAGGCGATCGCCGCGTGGGGCTGGCGGATCCCCTTCCTCCTCGCCGCGCCGTTGGGCGTCATCGGGTTCTACATCCGGCAAAAGATCGAGGACACCCCCGACTTTCAGGCCCTGCAGGAAAACGACAATGTTGCCGAGACCCCGTTGCGAGACCTGTTCACCGGCAGTTGGCGGCAGTTTCTCCAGATGTGCGGGATCGAGGTGATGATGCATGTGACCTTCTACATCGTGCTGGTGTACCTGCTCACCTACCAAGCACAGCATCTGGAGCTGTCGTCGAGTAACGCTGCCATGGCCTCGACGGTCACGTCGCTGGTCGCACTCGTCCTCGTACCGCTGTTCGGTGCGCTGTCCGATCGGGTGGGCCGGAAACCGCTACTGATCGGCTCCGGGATCGCCCTGATGGCAGGCGGCTACCCGCTCTTCATGCTCATGGAGGGTGGCAGCTTGGTGAGCGTACTTATGTCGCAGATCGGACTGGGCGCCATTCTGGCACTCATCCTCGGGACCCATGCGGTGTCGATCGCCGAGATCTTCCCCACGCGAGTGCGCCAGGGCGGGCTTTCGATCGGGTACAACCTCACCGCAGCAGTCTTCGCAGGAACCGTCCCGTACCTGATGACATACTTGATCGATGAGACGGGCAACGTGTTTGTTCCGGCGTTCTACCTGATGCTCGTCGGCGCAGTCGGGCTCGTCGCAGCTCTCACGCTCCGGGAGACAGTGGGCAAGAACCTGCTCACTTCGCAGGATGTTCCGAAGAACACGACAGCGGAGGATCCGGCGTCGGCGCAGCGAACCTGACCTCCCGCGACAGCCTCCGTCGAGAATGTCCGGGGCACACCGCGGGCGGCGACTTCGCGCACCATGGGCGGAACCGGCGCGATGCCGATTCCGCCCGCGACGAGTAGATACCGTGCGGCCGATTCGAACTGGAAGTTGTTGCGTGGCCTGCGGACCGCGAGATCATCACCCGGATGGACTGCTTCGTGCATGAACCGCGAGCCCCTCGGCTCTCGGGTTCCCGGAGCACCGCGATGCGCCATCGATCCGACTGGCCCGGCTCACCGCACAGCGAGTATCGCCGGACCAATCCGTCGGCAAGTACCACGTCCACGTGCGCGCCTGGTGCCGCTACCGGTGGGACACCCGAGCCCGCAAATGACCATGAACAACGCCAATCCGCGCTTGGTTGCCGAGTTGATTTAGCCCTTCAGGATGAAGTATTTCGACCCCCGGCGGGTTGCCGGGTGCGCCGCACCTCGGTTATGGGATGTTCCATCCGCGGCCTGCGGAGCCGACCGCACGGCGGCAAGTCGAATAATGTTCGTGTTAATTCCGATCCGACGGAGGGCTATCGTGGCCGTTTCCCCGATCGATCACCTGACCACCGACTATCAAATCCAACACGCCTACTGGCTGTGCATGGCCTCGAAACTGGCTTATTCCGATGAGCCCGAGATTGCAGCCGAGATTCAAGAGTGGGGATTCGACCGGTTCCGGTTCTTCCGCTCCAAGCACGAGATGCCATTTCCGATCCAGGACACCCAAGCGTTCACGATCGCCAGCGACAACATGATCATCACGGCGTTCCGCGGGACGGAGCCGACCAACATCGCCGACTGGCTCAGTGATGCCAACACCCCCGCCGCTCCCGGACCGTCCGGCAGGGGAATGATCCACGTTGGTTTTGATCACGCGTTGACCTCGGTGTATCCGGAGGTCCGGGACTGCATCAAGGAGTTCCGCACCAACGAGCAGAGCTTGTGGTTCACCGGACACAGCCTCGGCGGGGCGCTGGCGATGCTGGCAGCGGCCCGGTTGTACTTCGAGGACGCGAGCCTGCTTTCCAACGGGGTCTACACGTTCGGGCAGCCGCGTACCTGTGACCGGACGATGGCGGATGCCTACGACGAGGCCTTCAAGTCGCGCCACTTCCGCTTCGTCAACAACAACGACATCGTCCCGCAAGTACCGCCGGAGCCGGTCTTTCAGCATGTGGAGACCGAACGGTACCTCGACTCGGACGGGAACCTCCGCGAGGACACCTCGTTTTTCGGCAATGCGATGGACAGGTTCAAAGGGGCTGCCGGAGACGCGCTCACCCTGAGTCCCGACCTGAACAACCTGGGTCCCGATACGCTCAGCGACCACTTCATCAACAATTACGTGACGAACATGGAAAAGAACGTCACCTGATGAGGAAGAGGTACCGCTCCAGCTCTGCTCGAGACAGTTTCTCGAGCAATCGGGCATAGGCGAGTACAGAGGGGGAGGCGGCCCTGACCTTCCCCCGCTGTACCGGGCACTCGAGTTGATTGGAGAGTGTCCGCGTGACCGAAGGGCAACGGCGAACCCGTCGGAAGTTCTCGGCGGAGTTCAAGCGAGATGCCGTGGAGCTGGTGCTGACCGGCGGCAAGTCGGTGGCCGAGGCCGCCCGGGACCTGGGCATCTATGATTCGACCCTGGGCAACTGGGTCAAGCAGGCCCGCATCGACCGCGGCCAGCAAGAGGGCTTGAGTACCGAGGAACGGGCTCGTTTGAAAGAGCTGGAGCAGGAAAACGCGAAGCTGCGCATGGAGCGTGACCTGCTCAAACGAGCTCATGAGCCTTCTGGGTGAGGGAGTCGACCGAGTGACCCGCTACCGCTTCGTCGACTCCCAGAAGGCCGACGGCTTCCCGGTAGCGGCCGCCTGCCGAGCCGCCGGGGTGTCGACCTCGGCCTACTACGACTGGCGACGAGTCCAGGCCAGTGCACCGAGCCCTTCGCAGCAGGCCGAGGCCGATCTGCTCACCGAGATCCGCACCGTGCACGAAGCCTCCGGTGGTACCTACGGCTCACCCCGGGTGCATGCCGAACTGCGCCACCGAGGCTGGGTGGTCAACCACAAGCGCGTGGAACGGTTGATGCGCATCCACGACCTCGTCGGTGTCCACCCGCGTAAGCGGGTGCGCACCACAGTTCCCGCAGACCAACCGGAACCCGCCCCGGACCTGCCCGGGCGGGACTTCACACCCGGGATCGCGGACCAGCGCTGGGCCGGCGACATCACCTACATCCCCACCGACGAGGGCTGGTTGTACCTGGCCGCCGTCCTCGATGCCGGCTCGCGCCGGGTGCTGGGCTATGCCATGGCCAGCCACCTGCGCACCGGCCTCGTCGCCGACTGCCTGGACACCGCGGTAGCCACTCGCGGTGGTGACGTCGCCGGAGTCATCTTCCACAGCGACAGGGGGGTCAGTACACCAGTGCCCAGTTCGCCCAGCACTGCCGCGAACTGGACATCCACCGTTCACTCGGGCGCACCGGGATCTGCTGGGACAACGCCATCGTGGAGTCGTTTTTCTCCGGCCCTGAAACGAGAACTCGTGCACCGACACCGCTTCACCACCCGAGCCCAGGCACGCCAGGCCATCTTCGTCCGGATCCAGACCTGGTACAACCGCAGACGACTGCACTCCGCCCCTGGGCTATGCCAGCCCCGAGCAATGGGAACAGCAGGAACTACCCCGAGCCGCATAAACACGTGTCCGGCCAACAGGGGGAAGGTCACCTGCACAAACGAACAGGTTGAGGAGTACGGAGTGAACGTGTACTGCGGCATCGACCGGGCCGAACGGCCACCACGACATCGCCCTGATCGACGAGACTGGCACGCTGCTGGCCAAGCGGCGGATCATCGACGACGCGGCCGGATTCCGGGGGTTGCTGGAGCTGCTCGCCGAGCACGGCGACACCCCCGAGGACCCGATACCGGTCGCCATCGAGACAAGCCATGGCCTGCTGGCGCACCGGCCGACCCTATCAGCTCCGCGACCTCAACGGTCACGAAGTCACCCCCACCCAGGCACGAGCGATCATCACTGAGCACTACACGGTCTCGGCCGAGACCTGACGACAGCGGCGAACACTCACCGTCGGCCACCACCTCAAAACGGGGACAGGTGGTCTTGCCTGCCCCGTTCGAGCCGAGCAACGCGAAGATGCTGCCTCGTGCCACGTCGAAGTCGACGTCGCGCAGCACGGGCAGATCTTTGTACGACTTCTCCAGACCCTGCACGTGGATTGCCTGGTCCTGCTGGGCCGCCATCAGATCACTCCCTCGTCCTCGATTGCCCGCGCGATCCCACGGAGCAGGCGCTTCCGTTCCTCGTCGGGGACATATCCGCCCTTCGTGTAGTTCTGGACAAACGTCTCGACGAACTCCACCGGGTCGTCCCCGACGATCTCGCGGATCGGCGTTTCATCCGAGGCGGCCTGTTCGAACAGCTCCGCAAGGTCCTCGAACTCCGAGACCGCACTGTCGTCGTCGGTCGGCACGAAATACATCAGGTACCGTTCGATCGCCTCGACCGCCGTGCGGTAGTTCTCGGGAAGCTGCTTGACGCGCGCCTTGTACTGCCGGTAGCGGCGCTTGTCGTGGAGCATCTTCGAGATGAGCATGGTTATTTGCCTCCTTCGCGGAGCTGTTCCAGGCGTTCGGACAGGAAGCTCCAGGCCTTCCAGAACTCGTCGAGGTATTCCCGCCCTTGAGCGTTGAGGGAATACACCTTGCGCGGCGGACCCTTCTCCGACGGGACCTTCTCCACGTCGACGAGGCCCCGCTGCTCGACCCTGACGAGCAGCGCGTAGACGGTGCCCTCCGCGATGTCGGAGAAGCCCTGCTCCCGCAGCCACGCGGTGATCTCGTAGCCGTACGCGGGCTGACCGGCCAGGATCGCCAGGACGACCCCTTCCAGCGTGCCCTTGAGCATCTCCGTCGTCTGCTTACCCACGGCAACACCCCTCCGTCTA
Organism: Haloactinomyces albus; assembly: GCF_031458135.1. NCBI lineage: Bacteria > Bacillati > Actinomycetota > Actinomycetes > Actinopolysporales > Actinopolysporaceae > Haloactinomyces > Haloactinomyces albus. The sequence goes on from NZ_JAVDXW010000001.1 coordinate 3,951,319, forward strand.
CTCAATGTCATTGAGTACCGGTAGATAGTAGCACTGAATAGCGCAGCGGCAAGCCCCCGCGGCGACGGAGGCATCGGCCTCTTGGCCGCATGGGGGCCGAGCTGCGGGAACGGCTGAAGGCAGCTTTGGAGCGCAGTCCGCTGGTGCATGGCTGGGATGAGGGGCAGGGCTGGACCCTGGTGGGGAGCAAGGCGCTGATCGGACGGATGTTCCACGTCGGCTACACCGTCCAGGGCGTGTGGAAGCTGCTGCGCCGGCACAGGTCAGCCCTTTGATGAAGACTGTTTTAGCTGGTTTCCAGCGGTGCGATAGCCAGGTTGGCCAACGCGTGTAGTGCTTCGTGCTCGGCGGGTGGGGTGTGGCCGCGCTCACCGTGCAGGCGGCGGTTGTCGAACCAGTCGATGTAATCTGTGACCGCGATCTCGAGCTCGTCGATGTCGTGCCAGGGCCCCTTGTTACGGACGAGTTGGCCTTGTACAGCGTGTTGAGCGACTCCGCCGGGGCGGCTGACTCAGCAGGCCGACGGTGACTTGGCCGCCGAACAGGAGGAGGCCGTCTCGCAGTGGAGTCTGGATGCGTTGACCGAGGCGGTCCGGGCCGAGGGCATTGGCGTCAGGACGTAGCCACATCCGCCGGATCCTGTTGACTGAAGGAGTGCGCTGGCGCAAGCCCCGCTCCTGGGCGGCGAGCACGGATGCGGAGTTCGCCCCACAAGGAACCGCATCGTCGGGCTCCATACGCAGCCGTCGGCCGGGGCCACGGTGATCTGCGCCGACGAGCTCGGACCCGTCGTGCCCCGCACGCTCGGGCTCCCGCCGGTCAGACCTTCGCCGACAGCGCCGAGATCGAGCAGGCCACACGGCAAGCCACCACACCGCCGTCGCGGGCGGACTTCGTCTCCACCGCGAAAAAAGCGCAGAACCAAAGGGACTTAGCTGCAGCTTTCTTTCTTGGAGGGATTTTTCGGGAAAAAATTTCGACTCGGTCGAATGCTTCACGAGAAGCATCGATATGTGCATGACCGGACACTTTTCGGGAACTTTTTCGGGTAGCGTCTCCCGGCTGGCCGATTGTGTTCGACACCACCAATTCATCGTGTCCGCGAGCGAGTCCGGTGCAGGAGTGCACCGAACGGAATTTCTCGCGACCATCACGCTGCAATCTTGCCTTTGACCAGGTATTTCGAGCTTCGCTGCGAGCAAGCGGACGTGTGGGGCACCTCGTCGTGCGCGGACCGAGGTGTGGCATTACAGTTCGATTCGAGCGAGTTTGTGACGCGAGGTGTTCCCATGTATCTCACTCCGTCGGACACGGAGAAGTTGCTGTTGAGCGTTGCGGGCATGGTCGCCCGGGATCGGCGGGAGCGCGGCGTCCGCCTCAACCATCCGGAGGCGACGGCTTTGTTGTCGTGCTGGGCGATGGAGCGAGCTCGTGAAGGATCCTCGGTCGATCACCTCATGAGCGAGGGGCGACGCATTCTTACGCGCGATGACGTGATGGAGGGGGTTGCAGAAATGATCTCCGACGTACAGGTGGAGGCGACATTTCCCGATGGGCGCAAGCTCGTCACGATCACGGAACCGATCCAATGATCCCCGGTGAGGTACGCGTCCGGGAATCCCCGTTGACGTTGAATTCCGGCCGCGAACGGCGCTCACTCGTGGTGGTCAACGACGGAGACCGGCCGATTCAGATCGGGTCTCACCTGCACTTTCCCGATGCCAATCCGGCCTTGAGCTTCGACCGCGATGCGGTGCAGGGCTTCCGGCTGGACGCGCCTGCCGGGACGTCGGTGCGGTTCGAGCCGGGAGTGAGCCGGACGGTGGAGCTGGTGGCGCTCGGGGGGAACCAGCATGTTCCCGGCCTGCGGATCCGCGAACGGAGCATGCCGGCCCATGCGCGGGAGCCGAGGACGATCGTTCCGTTCGGCACGCCCGGAGCCGAACCCGCACATCCGGTCACGGCCTCGCCACCTGCGCGGGCAAGGGTCACCGACGAGGCGCTGCACGACGACAGCACGGGACAGTCCGACCAGCCGCAACGGGAGGAGGGGCAGTGAGCCGGATCAACCGCCGGGAGTACGCCAAGTTGTACGGCCCGACAGCCGGTGATCAGGTGCGTCTCGGGGACACCGACCTGTGGATCGAAGTCGAGCAGGACCTGTGCGCCGGGGGCGACGAGGCCGTTTTCGGCGGTGGCAAGAGCATTCGCGAGTCGGCGGCACAGGGTATCTCCACGCGGGAGCAAGGAGCCCTGGATCTGGTCATCACCAACGTGATCGTGCTCGATCACTGGGGAATCGTGCGTGGCGACGTCGGCGTCCGCGGTGGGCGCATCGTCGCCATCGGCAAGGCCGGAAATCCGGACACCATGGATGACGTCCATCCCGAGCTGCACATCGGACCGGGCACGGACGTCATCGCCGGGGACCGCAAAATTCTCACGGCGGGTGCCGTCGACACCCACGTGCACCTGCTCACCAAGGCCGAGATGGCCGAAGCGCTGGCCACCGGTACCACGACCGTCGTCGGCGGTGGCACCGGACCCACCGAAGGATCGAAGGCCACGACCGTGACCCCCGGGACCTGGTCGTTGACCATGATGCATCGGGCACTGGATCACATACCGCTCAACATCATCCTGTTCGGCAAGGGCAGCACGGTCAGCGCGGACGGCCTTGCCGAACAGGCACTGGCCGGCGCCGGCGGTTACAAGGTGCACGAGGATTGGGGTGCGACCCCGGCGGCCATCGACGCGTCGCTGCGCGCCGCCGACGAGTTCGGCCTGCAGGTCGCCCTGCACGCCGATAGCCTCAACGAGACGGGCTACGTGCAGCACACGATCGACGCGATCGCCGGGCGCGGCATCCACGCGTTCCACTCCGAAGGTGCCGGTGGCGGGCACGCTCCCGACATCATCGTCGTGGCCGGTGAACCCAATGTGCTGCCCGCCTCGACCAACCCGACGCTGCCGCACACGGTCAACACCGCCACCGAGCACCTGGACATGCTGCTGGTGTGTCACCACCTGAATCCGCAGGTGCCCGAAGACTTGGCGTTCGCCGAATCCCGCATCCGGCCGACGACGATGGCCGCCGAGGACATCCTGCACGACATCGGGGCGATGTCGATCACCTCCTCCGATGCGCAGGCCATGGGACGCATCGGTGAGCTCGTGTGCCGCACCTGGCAAGTGGCGCACGTGATGAAGGCGCAACGCGGGTCGTTGGGCTCGTCGCTGCCCGCGGACAACGAGCGCGCTCGGCGCTATGTCGCCAAGTACTCGATCTGTCCGGCGGTCGCGCACGGCATCGATCACGAGGTGGGGTCGGTGGAGCCCGGCAAACTGGCCGATCTCGTGCTGTGGGACCCGGCTTTCTTCGGCATCCGGCCGTTCACCGTGATCAAGGGTGGTGCTGCGGTGTGGGGAGCGCTGGGCGATCCCAACGCGACGATTCCCACCCCGCAGCCGGTACTCATGCGTCCGGCGTTGCCGGAAGGACCCTCGTCGGCGCCGCATCTGTCGACGAGTTTCGTGGCCCAAGCCGCGCTGGACGACGGGCTGGCCGAACGCCTCGGCCTGCGCCGCAGGCTCGCGGCGGTACGGGACACCCGCGAGGTGACCAAGGCCGACATGCCGAACAATGCGGCCCTGCCCCGGCTCGACGTGGATCCGGAAACCTTCGCGATCAGTATCGACGGTGACCCGGTCCAGCCGAACCCGGCCGAGACGGTGCCGCTCGCACAGCGCTACACATTCTTCTGAGCGGACAGACGATGGACTCTCAGCTGGGAGCTCTGCTGCTTGCCGACGCTCGTCTACCCACCGGCGGGCACGCGCATTCCGCAGGCCTCGAACCGGCACTGGCGGCCGGTCTCAGGCCCGACGAGGTACCCGAGTACCTGCACTGCCGGCTGCGGTCGGTGACCCTGATCGATGCCGCGGCATCGGTGCTGGCCCTGCGCGCGGCCCGGGCCCGGCCGATCCGCCTCGGGTCGATCCACGACGCGGTGCTGGCCCGGACACCGACCGAGCCGATGCGCGAGGCCTCCGGCTTGCTCGGACGGGGCCTGGCTCGCCTCGCATCGCGGTGGTGGCCCGAGCACGCAGCAGTGGTGGCACTGGCCGAGCTCGGGCCGCGACCACAACGCCCGCTGGCGCTCGGCGTGGTGGCGGCGGCGATGGGCCTGGACGAGCAGCAGGTCGCGCGCGCCTGCCTCTACGAGGACGCTCAGTCGGTGGCCGCGGCCGCACTCAAGCTGCTGCCCGTCGATCCGACCGATGCCGCCTGGTGGGTCCTGGACGCGGCCGGTGTCATCCAGGAATCGGTCACCCGCGCCGTCGACGTCACCGGCACCACCGACTTGCCCGCTGTCACCGCGCCGCTGATCGAGCACGGCGCGCTGCAGCACGCAACCCGATCGAGAAGGATTTTCGTTGCCTGACCACGACCACACCGATGCCACCGTTGCCTCCCGGCCGCTGCGGCTGGGAATCGCGGGACCGGTCGGCACCGGCAAGAGCACGCTGATCGGCACTCTCTGCCGACGGCTGTCCGACCACCTGAACCTCGCGGTGGTCACCAATGACATCTACACCGATGAGGACGCGCGCATGCTCCGCTCGGCCGGTGTCCTGCCGGTGGAGCGGATCCGGGCGGTGGAAACCGGCGCCTGCCCGCACACCGCCATCCGCGATGATGTGACCGCCAATCTCATCGCCGCCGAGGACCTCGAGCGCGAATTCGAACCGCTGGACATGGTGCTCGTCGAAAGCGGTGGCGACAACCTCACCGCGACCTTCAGCCCGGCCCTGGCCGACGCGCAGATCTTCTGCATCGACGTCGCCGGTGGCGGCGACGTCGCTCGCAAGGGTGGCCCCGGCATCGAACGGGCCGACCTGCTCGTGATCAACAAGACCGATCTCGCCGCCCACGTGGACGTGGACGTCACCCGGATGGTCACCGACGCACGCGCGGTGCGGGCGGAACTGCCGGTTCTGGCACTGTCCCGGACGGACTCCGCGTCCATCGACGAGCTCGTCGGCTGGATACACGAACTCGTGTCCGCACACCGCAGTGGGGCGCACACCGCCCAGGACCCGGGGCCCATGGCGCCGCACGCCCATCCCCACGCCCACCAGCACTGATGAGTCCCGCGACAACCACGGTGGCGGTCGAACTCGTCGGTGACAGGGCACAGGCGGCGGCCCTGGACGGCGGTGACTACCTACGCCCCCGTCTGCTGAGCATCGACGGCCCGTACGTGCGCATAGCGCTCATCGGGGTGTGCGGGATGCTTCTCGCCGGAGACGAGGTCGGTGTGCACATCGAGATAGGACACGGTGTGCAGCTCGAGATCATCGAACCGGCCGGCATGGTCGCCTACGACGCCCGAGGCGGCCGTGCCGGCTGGACGGCCACCGCTCGCGTCGCCTCCGGTGGTGTGCTCGTGTGGCGCGGCGCCCCCTTCGTCGTCTCCGGCGGCGCTGACGTGCGGCGCCACACCGAACTCAGCCTCGAGGAAGGGGCCAGGGCACTGCTGGGCGAGACCCTGGTGCTCGGTCGCAGCGGCGAAGACAGTGGGCGCCTGCACGCGACACTTCGAGCCTCCCACGCCGAGCGTGAGCTCCTGACCGACGAGCTCGACCTGCGTTCCTCCGCGCTGCGCTCGGCCCCCGGCATTCTCGGCAACGCTCGTGTCCTCACCACCGCAGCCCTGCTCGGCGTCGGCGGCCCCGCTCCGGCAGCTGTCCACGAAACCCGCCTCGCCGGTCCCGGCTGCCTTGCACGGGCGCTCGCACAACACGCCCACGAAGCAGACGCGGCCCTGGAGGCCACATGGAGCCGGTGGCGCCACCACGCCGAGCACACCACATCGGACCGGACTCGGAATCACCTCCCCGAACTCGACGGCGATCGTAGTTGATTCCTCGACTCATGACGGTGGAAAGCGCTCAGTATTTCCATGGATGTCTCGTCGCCAGGGACGTGCCCCGTGCCCTGGTGACTTTCCGAACCTGGTGGTGGATCGACTCGATCGCATTCGCGGTGCGGATGATCTTGCGCAGTTCCGGTGGGCAGTCCGGAAGAGGAGTGAAGTTGTTCCAGGTCCGGTGCGCGGATCGGCTGAGCCGCTCCGCGCACCGGACGCCGTGGCGTGCTATGTCCGTTCGGGCACTGGCTCGTGCTCCGGCTCCGGCGCATCGCCCAGCGTCCTGCCGGAGTGGTCCTTGATCAGGAATGTCGCGGCGAGACCGATCACCGTCAGCACCGCCAGGTACATCCCGACGGTGTGGACATTGCCGGTGCTGGACTGCAGCGCCTGCGCGATCGTCGGAGCGAACGCGCCACCGAGTACCGCGCCGAGCGCGTAGGAGATCGCTGCGCCGCTGTAGCGAACCTTGGTCGGATACATCTCGGCGTACAGGGCCGACTGTGGACCGTAGCTCAGGCCCAGACCCACGCTGAACAGCACGAGGGCGAGCATCAGCAGCCAGAAGTTCGCCGCATTGATCAGTGCGAAGAACGGGAACATCCATGCAAGCTGGAACATGAAGCCGATCTTGTAGGTGCGGAGGCGCCCGATCCGGTCGGAGAGCCAGCCGCCGAGCAGTGTCGTGCACAGCCATGCGATGGCCGCGAACATCACCGCGATCAGCACCGGAGAGCTGGCCATGCCGAGTACCTCGGTCGAGTAGCTTTGCACATAGCCACCCGTGGTCATGTACCCCGCTGCGTTGTTGGCCGCGAACACCAGTGCGCCGAGCAGGACCAGCTTCCAGTGGTGTTTGAACAGCGGCACGATGGGAAGCCCCGACTGCTCGCGGCTTTGGCGAACCTCCTCGAACACGGGGCTTTCCGCCACTCGGACGCGGATTACGGTTCCGATACCGATCAGCACTGCGCTGAGCAGGAACGGGATCCGCCAGCCCCATGCGAGGAACTGCTCCGCGGTGGTCACCGCGGTCACCACCGCCAGGACGCCGTTCGCCAGCAGCAGCCCGATCGGCACCCCGATCTGCGGGAAGGAGCCGAAGAAACCGCGCCGCGTCGTCGGTGCGTGCTCCACGGCGAGCAGGGCGGCACCGCCCCACTCGCCGCCTGCGGAAAGGCCCTGCAGGATGCGCAGCATCAACAGGATGATGGGGGCTGCGACACCGATCGCGGCTGTGGAAGGTACGAGTCCCATCAGTACGGTGGCCCCGCCCATCAGCACCAGCGTCAGGATGAGCATCGCCCTGCGGCCGAGTCGATCACCGAGGTGACCTGCGATAACCGCACCAAGTGGGCGGAAGAGGAAGCTGATCCCGACCGTGGCGAAGGAAAGGATCAGGGCGTCGCCACCGAGTGCACCGAAAAACTCGGTACTGAATACCAGCCCGGCGCAGATCGCGTAGATAAAAAAGTCGTACCACTCGATGGTGGTGCCGACCATTGTCGCCAGTATGACGCGCCGTTTTTCCTTGCCGATGGCGTGGCTTTTCTGTGTCATTGTCGCCTCATAGTCCGTCGGCGATAAATCGGATACGTTTCTGATTATTGGACGAACCATGTGAGCGATGCAACAGTTGGAGTATAACGCTTTTGATCTGATGGATCTTCGTCTGGAGATGTGGATGTGCACGCAGGCAGGAATCCTCTCGGGGCCGGGAGAACGGCGCTTTCCCGGTAAGGTGCCGACCATGCACCTTGCCGGGAAATACCGATATTATGCAGCCGACCTGCGTGCCGCCAACTAGACTTGCTCTCCTATCTTGAAAGGGTGCCGCTCGTTGTTTTCCGTGGAAACCGAGAAGCCATCGGCGCCGACCGAAACGAGTGCCTCGCGTTTTTCGGGCGAGGTGACCGGCACCTGTTTGCCGTCGAGGTCGAGTGCGGTGGAGGCTTCGTAGTACCACGAGTCGACGACGCTGTGTCCCCAGAACGAGCGGCGCCGGTTGTCGTGCACGTCCCAGCGTTGTACCGGATTGTCCGGGTCGCCGGTGTAGTAATCGCTGGTGTAGATTTCGATGCGATGCCCGTCCGGGTCGCGTAGGTAGAGATAGAAGGCGTTGGACACGCCGTGCCTGCCGGGCCCGCGTTCGATGTGGTGTTCCCGACCCAGCGCACCGAGTACATCGCAGGTGTGCAGGATCTGGTGTCGCTCCTGGGTGGCGAAGGCGACATGGTGCAGCCGGGGGCCGTCGCCACCGGTCAGCGCGATGTCGTGCACGGTCTGCTTGCGAAACATCCAGGCCGCGTAGAGGTTGTCCGCGCCGTCCTCGATGGTTTCCGATACGCCGAAGCCGAGCCCCCGGTAGTAGGCGTGGGCTGCTTTGACATCGGGCACGGCAACGTTGAAGTGGTCCAGCCGGGAGATCGCGTTCGCGCCGTGCACGTCGTATCGCTGGGTGAACCGCTCGGTGTGCTCGGCATCGTAGAAGAACTCGACGGGAAAACCGATCGGGTCCTGTACCCGAACGGCCTCGCCGATTCCCCGGCACGTCCCTGCGGGAACTCGGCGCGTGTCGACTCCGAGTTCGCGGAAGTAGCGTTCGGCCACGTCCAATTCCGCATTGCTGCGCACCCGGTATCCGAGCCGGGCAAGTGCCGGTGTGGTTCCCCGACGCAGTACGAGGCTGTGGTGCAGGTACTCCTCGTAGGCCCGCAGGTGGATGGCCTCGTCGTCCTCGGCGGTGACCAGCAGTCCGAGAAGGTCCACGTAGAACCATCGGGCTGCTGCCAGATCGGTGACGATGAACTCGGCATAGGCTGCACGGAGCACATCCGGCGGTGGCTGGGTAACGGCCATGGCTGTATCTCCTTGACTCAGGCCCCGAATCGGGGAGTGTGCACATCACCGGTCGCGACGTGCACGACCTGCTCGTGGGTGTAGAAGTCGATGCTGCGGTGCCCGCCCTCGTGGCCGACGCCGCTGCTCTTGATTCCGCCGAACGGAGTCCGCAGGTCGCGGATATTGTGCGAGTTCAACCAGACCATGCCTGCTTCGATGGCGCCTGCGACACGGTGACCACGCCTGAGGTCGTTGGTCCAGACGTATCCCGCGAGCCCGTAGGAGACGTCGTTGGCGAGGCTGACCGCTTCCTCTTCGGTCTCGAACGGTGTCAACGCCACCACGGGCCCGAAGATCTCCTCCTGGAAGATCCGTGCGTCGCGGCCGACGTCGGCGAACACGGTGGGGGAGAGGTAGTTGCCCTCCGGCAGGTGCGCGGGGCGCTCACCGCCCGCCAGCAGCCGTGCCTCGGACTTGCCGATCTCGACATAGCCGCACACGCGTTCGTAGTGCTCAGGGTGCACGAGCGCACCCACTTCGGTGGCGGGTTCCTGTGGCGGGCCGACGACGATGCTCTTGGCGCGCTCGGCAAAGCGGGCACAGAACTCGTCGTAGATCGAGCGCTGTACCAGCACGCGCGAGCCCGCGGTGCACCGCTCGCCGTTGAGCGAGAACACTCCGAAGAGGGCCGAGTCGAGTGCCGCCTCGAAGTCGGCGTCGTCGAAGATCACGACGGGGGATTTCCCACCGAGCTCCATCGACAGTGCCTTGAGGTTGTCCGCGGCACCGCGCATGATCTCCGAGCCGGTCGTGGTCTCGCCGGTGAACGAGATCAGCGGCACCTTGGGATGCTGCACAAGCGCCCGGCCTGCCTCCTCGCCGAAGCCACCGACGAGGTTGAACACCCCGTCCGGCAGCCCCGCCTCGGTGAAGATCTCCGCCCACAGGCTCGCAGACAGGGGCGTGAACTCGGCGGGTTTGAGCACCACGGAGCAGCCGGAGGCCAGTGCCGGGGCCAGCTTCCAACTTTCCAGCATGAACGGCGTGTTCCACGGGGTGATCAGCCCCGCGACGCCGATCGGCTTGCGCAGCACGTAGTTCAGCTGGGTTCCGGGTACCGAGTAGGCGTCCTCGTGCAGGGCCACGATCACGTCGGCGAAGAACCGGAAGTTCTCCGCGGCTCGGCGGGCCTGCCCCTTGGCCAGGGTGATCGGCAGCCCGGTGTCGAAGCACTCCATTTCGGCGAGGCGTTCCTGCTGGGCCTCGACGGCATCGGCGATGGCGTAGAGCACCGTTGCTCGCTGCCTGCCGGTCATCCGCGCCCACGGACCGTCGGTGAACGCCTGGTGTGCTGCGGTCACAGCCCGGTCGATGTCCTCGGCCCGTCCGGCTGCCGCCGTGGCGTAGGGCTTGTTGCTGACGGGGTCGGCCACGTCGAACACTGCCCCGGAAAGACTGTCGACTTCCGCGCCGCCGATGAAGTGGTACAGCTTGTCCGGCAGATCCGCCGGACGGTGCGGTTGCGTCGGCGTTGTCACGATGATGCTCCTTGCACGGTTGTTGGGGAGAGCAGGTCCTCACCGTCGGCGAGTAGCTGCTTGATTCGATCCCGGCCCGGCTCGGTGGGCGTGATCAGCGGGGGACGCACATGCGCGGAGGAGATCAATCCACGTTGGGCCAGGACCCACTTCGCGGGTGCCGGGTTGGTTTCGACGAAGGTGAGATCGACGAGTGGGTGCAGTCGGTAGTGCAGATCCCGTGCCCGGCTGAAGTTGCCTTCGGACCACGCGTTGTACATGTCGGCGATCGCGCCGGGTGCGAAGTTCGCCGTCGCGGAGACGAACCCGACGCCACCGAGCGCCAGCAGCGGCAGGCACAGCAGCTCGATGCCGGACCACACCATCAAGTCCTGTCCGCATTCCGCGATCACGCGGGAGAAGTGCTCGAAGTCCTTTGTGGTTTCCTTGATTCCGACGAGGTTGTCGAAGTCGCGGTAGAGCCTGCCGACCGTTTCCGGTGCGATGTCCACGGCGGTGCGTCCCGGCACGTTGTAGATCACCAGTGGCAGGTCGGGGAATTCCCGTGCCACGGTGGCATACCATTGATACAGCGCTTCCTGGGTGGGCCGCGCGTAGTACGGGGTGATGATCAGGCACGCGTCCGCCCCGGCCTCGCGCGCGATTCCCGTCAACTCCAGGGTCTCGTCCATCTTGGCCGATCCGGTACCCGGCAGGAACGGCACCCGGTCGCCGATCTCGTCAGCGGCGGCGCGGATCGCCTCGGCGCGTTCGGAGACGGTTTGTGCGCCGGGCTCGCCGGTTGAACCGCCGATGGAGATGCCGTGTGAGCCGTGGGCAAGTTGCCACCGGATCAGATTGCGCAGGCTCGGGATGTCCAGGGCGCCGTCGTCGGTGAACGGAGTGATCACCGGCCCGATGGAACCCGTGATCCGTCTGGGGTCGTTGCGAAACTTCACTGGTCAGCCTTCTTTCGCCTCGTGGTGTTCCCGGGAAAGAAATGCGGTCATGGTGGCGGTGCGGTGCGCGCGGGCAGCCTGCTCCACCTCGGCGGGATCGGCGCCGCCGCGAAGCAGCTCGAGTAACCGGTCGTGCTCGGCGACCGATTCCTCGGCACGGCCGGGGACGAACGAGAAGCTCGATTCCCGGATGGAGGCGAGCCGTGTCCAGCCCCGCCGGACCATGTCGAGCAGGTACGGGTTGGGACACGGGGTGAACAGCGCCTCGTGGAACTCGTGGTTGAGGTGGGTGAAACCCCGCGGATCGAAGTCCCGCAGCGTTGTGCGCATCCTGTCGTTGATCTCGGTTGCCGTGGCGAGGACTTCGGCGGTGATGTGCGGTGCAGCGAGCCCGGTGGCAGCTCCCTCGACGATGGCCAGCATTTCCATGGTGTGCGCGTACTCGACCGGGTTGATCGCGGAGACCTGTGCACCCACATTGCGTTCGAACTCGACGAACCCTTCGGCTTCGAGCAGCCGGATGGCTTCGCGGATCGGTACGGGACTCACCTCCAGCTCACGGGCGAGCCTGCCGAGTACGAGACGGTGTCCGGGGCCGTAGTCGCCTTCGGTGATTCGCGACTTGATCGTCTGATACGCCCGCTGTGACTTGCTGAGCCTTTCCGGCCGGCCGACCATTTCCTCCTCAGCCATGGCCGCGACTCCCTTGTTCCCGGGTGTCGTGCTGCCACTGTTCGTATGCTTGCTCCCACTGTGCGTTCATCGGGTACAGGTCTTCGATGCCGGCACCGGCGCGCACCTGCTCGGCGATGAACTCTTCCTTGCGTTCCTGTTCCGCTGCCGCATCGGCGAGTTCGTCCGCCAGATCGGGCGGGATCACGAGGGCACCGTCGTCGTCTCCGACCACGATGTCGCCGGGGCGGACGGTGGTCCCGCCGCAGGCGATCGCCACATCGGAGTCCCACGGCACATGCCGCCTGCCGAGCACGGCGGGGTGGGCGGCGCCGGAGAACACCGGGATGTCGAGGTCGCCGGTGACCACCGAGTCGCGCACGGCGCCGTCGGTGACCACCGCGGCGGCGCCGCGCACCTGCGCGCGGAGGGCGAGGATGTCGCCGATGGTGCCCGCGCTCGCATCGCCTCGGGCCTCCATTACGACGACCTCGCCGGGGGCCACCGTGTCGATCACCTGCTTCTGCGCGTTGAACCCGCCGCCGTGCGTGGTGAACAGGTCCTCGCGCAGCGGAACGTAGCGCAGGGTCCGCGCCCGTCCGGCGAACGATTCGCCCTGCTTGGCCGGATGCACACCGTCGATGTGCACGTTGTTCAAGCCGCGTTTGCGGAGCTGGGCGGACAGCGTGGCGACTCCGACCCGGCTCAGCCTGCGCATCAGCTCGGCATCATCGCGCTGCTCGTCGGCGGCGGTTGATCCGTGGGCCGCCGCCCGTAGGGCGTCGTCGGATTTCGGCTGCGCGCCCCACTCCGCCAGCTTCGGCCCCTCGGTCACCGTGCTGCGCAGCCGTCGGGTACTCACCGGGCGGGCGAGGTCGACGCTGTCGACCTCGACCTCCATCACGTCGCCTGGTGTAACCACGGAGGCGCCCGCCGGCGTGCCGGTGAGGAGCACATCGCCCGGATGCAGAGTGGACAGTCGGGAAAGGTCGGCGATCAGTTCGCCGAATCCGAACAGCAGAGTGTCGGTGGTGTCGGACTGCGCGAGCTCCCCGTTGATCCAGGTGCGCACCCGCAGTCTCGTCGGATCCAGCTCGGCTGCCGGGAGCATGTCCGGGCCGAGCGGGGTGAAGCCGTCCCCGCTCTTCGAGCGCACGTTCGAGCCGCTGTCGGCGTAGCGCATGTCGTAGAGCCCCAGATCGTTGGCGGCCGTGACCCAGCCGACGTGTGACCACCCCTGGTCCGGAGTCACCGCGCGCGCTTGCGTGCCGATCACGAGGGCGATCTCGCCTTCGAAGCCGAGCAGTTCCGCACCGGCTGGACGGGGCACATCGCCGCCGGTCGCGGCGAGCGAGGACGGTGCTTTGAGGAAATACGAACCGTGCGTCGGAGTGCGCCCACGCTCAGCCGCCCGGCTGGGGTAGTTGAGGTGTACGGCGATGACCTTGCTCGGCGTGTATCCCGTCGCCGCGGTGATGGGATCGGACACGGTGTGGTCCCTTCGGATCTCCACTGCTCATTGTGATGTACGAAATCGTATATGATTCGGGTGACGTTGCCAATTGCTTCCGGTGATCTCATGGCATCCTCGGCCGCGAGATCACGTCGCGGCGTGGTGCTTGAGGTCGAAGTCGAGATCGGCGGCTTGCTCGGGAGTCGGATTCCTGCCTGCGGTGAGCAGCCGCCGGGCGGCCATGTGCTCGGCGGGCCGGTTCACCGATTCCGCGGCGAGGAGTCTTCGCCCGCGAAAGCACCACACGGAGAACTTCCCCGTTGCGGGATCCCCGCGGGTGACGAACCGATCCGCGTGGTCGGCCAGACCGGCGATGGTGAGCTTGTTCCCGCCTTGGTGGCTCCAGAACCACGGCAGGGCCGCATACGGCTGCGGCTTGCCCACCAATCGTCGGGCGAGGCAGCGGGCCTGGTCGACGGCGTTCTGCACCGATTCGAGCCGTACCGGCCCGGCGGCGAATCGGCTCGGGAATCGGGTGCAGTCACCGATCGCGGAGACGGCCGGATCGCCGGTGGCCAGGTACTCGTCCACGACGATCCCGTCGGAGACCGCCAGATCGGCCTGCGCGGCGATCTCGTCGTTCGGTCGAACGCCCACGGCCATGAGCACGAGATCGGCGCGGTATTCCGCCCCCTGCCGGGTGCGGAGACCTGTGACCGTCCCGGAACGACCAAGCAGCTCGCCGACCTGGCAACCGTGGTGCAGCTCGACCCCGGCACGTCGGTGTGCCGCCGCGAACCACTCGGCGGTCGGCGCGGACACCGCTCGGCTCATCGGCCGGTCGGCCGCTTCGAGCAGCAGTACCCGCGTACCGAGCTGCCGGGCTACCGAGGCCACTTCGAGTCCGATGAAGCCCGCGCCGATCACCGCGATGCGATCCGCCTGCGCCAGGCGTTTGCGCAATTCCCGAGCATCGCCGAGATCGCGCAGGGACAGCACTCCGTCCAAATCGGCTCCCGGTATGGCAAGCGCACGATTGCGGGCACCGGTGGCCAGCACCAGATGGGTGTAGTCCAGCAGGCCCCCATCGGCGAGCTGGACGCGCCGCGCGTGGCCGTCCACGCCGCATACCCGCTGTCCGGGGAGCACCCGCACATCGTGGTCGGCGTAGAAGTGTTCCGCGCGGAGTGGTAGCGCCGCGTCGCTCTCCGTGCCGGAGAGGTAGCCCTTGGACAGCGGTGGTCGCTGGTACGGAGCCTCGGGCTCGGCGCACACCAGCGTCACCCTGCCGTCGAAGCCTTCGTCCCGCAGCGAGCTGACGAGTTGAGCCCCCGACTGTCCGCCGCCGGCCACGACAACGTGCTCGTGCATCACACCTGCGCCTTCGGGACGTCGATCTCGATCTCGGGGAGCTCGTCGCCGACGGTGAGCCGGCAGCCGAGCCTGCTTCGGGACTCGTCGCGTTCGGCGGCGGCGCATTCGAGCATCTCCTCCTCGTCCTCGCTGATCTCGGGCAGCCGGTCGAGGTAGGGGGTGTGGACGTAGACGTGGCAGGTGGCGCACATGGCCTGGCCGCCGCACTCACCGACGATGCCGCGGACGCCGTTGCTGACGGCACTGCGCATCACCGTGCTGCCGCCCGGCACGTCCAGCACGTCCTGGTTGCCGTCGGCATGGTGGTAGGTGATCTTCGGCAAGGTGTTACTCCTCGAAATCGCGCTGTCGCGGGCGGTGGAAGTCAGAGGTCCCAGACGACGGGCAGTTCGGTCATGCCACGAAAGACCCAGCCCGCGGCCTGAGCCGGATGGTCCGGGTCGAGCCGCAGGTGGGGCAGGCGATCGAACAACATCGGCAGCGCGACCGTCGCCACCGACGCCTTGGCCGCCCAGGCGCCGAGGCAGTAGTGCGCCCCTCCGCCGAAGGCCACATGCGGCTTCTTTTCCCGGTTGATGTCGAAGATGTCCGGATCGGAGAACTGCCGCTCGTCCCGGTTGGCCGAGCCGACGACGACTCCCAGGCGCGCGCCCGCCGGAAGCAACGTGCCACCGAGCTCGACCTCGCGAGTGGTCTGCCGCGGATACATCCCGATCGGGGCGACGTAGCGCACGGATTCGTCGAAGACGCTCGCGAACAGCGACTGATCGGCCATCACCCGATCCCGCCGGCGTTGCTCGGCCAGCAACGCATGCACCGCGACGCCGAGCACGTCACGCGGCTCGTTGAGACCACCACCGATCGTCATCTTGACGTTCGCGCGGATTTCCTCGATATCCAGCGGGTCGTCGGCGTGCAACATCGCCGAGACCATCGAGCCGTCCGGGTTTGCTCGCAGGTGCGGGATCATCTCGTCGAGCGCCTCGTCGACCTCGTAGTAGGAGCGCTCGGCCCGCGCCCACACGTCGGGGTCGTTCGCGTAGTTGCCCGTCCCGTCGATCATGGTCTGCGACCAGGTGCGCATGTCCCGTGCCGAAGCGTTGGGCAGGCCGACGATCTCGGCGAGGTTGCGGGCGGCGAACGGGGCGGCGAACTCGTCCACGAGTTCTGCGCCGCCGCCGGGGCGGAGGCGGTTGATCAGTTCTTCGGCGTTGCGCCGGAAAATGGGTGTCCACCGCTGTTTGACCTGGTTGGGGCGCAAGGGGACGCCTGCGGCCTTGCGCTCGCGCTGGTGTGCCGGGCCGTCTTTGCGGAGCATGCTGTGTCCCATCGCGCGTTTCATCAGGGAATGGGACTCGTCGGCGGAGAAGGTGTCCTGATCCGCGTCGACGGTGTGCACATCCGCGTAGCGGGTGACCAGGTAGCGGTTGGCGGCGGGCACCCACGCAACGGGGGCCTCCGCGCGAAGCCTTGTGTAGATCGGGAAAGGGTCGGCGTGCAGCGCGTCGAGGGCGACCCAGTCGGCTATCGGAGCACTGGGTGCCTGCGGCTTCATCGCGGTCATGGTGTTCACGTCCTTTCGCCGTGGCAGCGCCTTCAACGTGACATGGCACATAAACTCAGGTAAAACGCAGAAATTCGGGGAGTGTTATCAGTGGACCTGAGGAATCAGCTTGGTTACTCGCTGCGCCAGCTCACCTACTTCGTGGCGATCGCCGAGACCGGCACGATCAGTGCGGCGGCGCAGCGGCTGCACGCGTCCCAGTCCGCCGTGTCGTTGGCCGTCAACGAGTTGGAACGTGCCCTGGGGACGCAGCTGTGCGTGCGGCGCAAAGCACACGGCGTCGTGCTCACCCCAACAGGTGCCGAAGTGCTGCGCCAGGCGCGTACCGTGTTGCAGCACGCCGAGGAGTTGCAAGCCGTCGCTTCGGGCAGAGGCGCCGAGCTGTCCGGGCCGCTGGCCATCGGGTGCTACCTGACGTTGGCTCCGACCGTGCTGCCGTGGCTGCTGGCCGGGTTCGGCGATCGCCATCCCGGAGTGCGGGTCGATTTCGCGGAGGGCACCCAGGACACGCTGCAACAGCGGCTGCTGGCGGGCGAACTCGACCTCGCGGTGCTCTACGACATGGAGATTCTGCCCGAAATAGACAGCGCAGCGCTGTACACGACACGGCCGCACATCCTGCTGCCCGCTGATCATCCGTGTGCCGAGCAGCCCGAGGTGTCCTTGCGAGAGCTCGCGTCTCACCCGATGGTGCTGCTGGAGTCCCCGCCGAGCACCCAGCACACCATGAAGGTGTGTCGTGCGGCCGGAATGGCTCCCACGGTTCGGCATCGCACCACCAGTTTCGAGACCGCCCGAGCGCTCGTCGGGCGTGGGCTCGGCTACTCAGTGCTCGTGCAGCGCCCGTCGAACGAGCGCACCTATGAGGGGTTTCGCGTGGTGTGCAAGGAGATCGCCGAGCATGTCGGCGAGGTGGCCGTGCTGCTGGCCTGGCCGAGGCACTCCCGGTTGAGCGCCCGCGCCGGGGCGTTCATCGACTATGCCACCGACCCAGCAGGGTCCCCGGCGGTCGCCTGCCCACGATGACGCCGCCGTTGACGACGAGGAATGCCCGGCCGCATACGACGCCGTGCTCGGACAGTGCACCCCCCGCTGCTGTCTTGAGCCATAGACACTCGCTATCAGAAGGACCTCAAAAATAGTATTTGTCAGCCCAACGGGTGAGCCAGTGAAGTGGGGCACATCTTCATTGCACGGACCGCACGAGCCGGAACTCGCCCCGGAGGGCAGATGACAACCGATCTTGACTCAGCCGCAGGCACGAAGCCCTATGTCGTCACGCTCGGCACCGTGGGCGGGCCACGCTGGTGGCGAGGCGCGACAGACGAGCACCGAGCGGGCATCGCCACCGCGGTCGTTGTCGGTGACAGCACCTACCTCGTCGACTGTGGACACGGAGTCGGCACGCAACTGACCAAGGCAGGGCTCTCGGTCGAGTCGCTGCGCGGTATCTTCATCACGCACCTGCATTCCGACCATACTGTCGACCTCGGCTCGCTGACCGCGTTCGGCATGTTCGATCGCACTGCGAACCAGACGCGGATGAAGATCATCGGGCCGGGAGATCGCGGCAAGCTGCCCCCTGTATCCAACCGAACGGATTCCGCCCCACAGCCGGTCTTCGCGGAGCGGCCGACACCCGGCATCACGGAGATGTTCTCCAACCTCGTGGCCGCCCATGCCACCGACATCAACGATCGGGTTCTCGATGCCCTGAGGCCGTCGCCGTTCGACTTGTTCGCGCCCGAGGACATCTCCATACCCGGCAGGTGCGGCTTCGACCCGAACACGAATCCGACACCTCCGATGGAGCCCTTCACGATTCACAGCGACGATCGCGTCACGGTCACGGCGACGCTGGTTCAGCACCCTCCGGTCGCACCGGCCTTCGCCTTCCGCTTCGACACCGATGGTGGTTCGGTCACGATTTCCGGGGACACGGCACCCTGCGACAACCTCGTCAGGCTTGCGTCGGGAACCGATTTGCTGTTGCACGAGGCCATCGACTTCGGATGGGTGTACCGAGCCTACGGCGGGAAAGGCGATCTGGCGGGGCAAGCCTCGATCGACCACCACGAGAAGTCGCACACCAGCCCACACGATGCCGTGGCGATCGCGCATCGGGCAGGGGCGAAGGCATTGGCACTGCACCACATCGTTCCGGGACATACGCCCAGGTCCGTCTGGTTGGAAGCAGGTGACGAGTTCGACGGCCGATTCCTGGTGCCCAAAGACCTGGATGTCATCCCCTTCGGGGCTCTCGTCGCAGCCACCTGAGGTAGGTGAAACGCATCATGAGTAACCAGTCTCCCGTATCGACTCCCCAGGAATCACCGGACACGGACGGTGGCTTCAACACCGCACACATGCGGCGTGTGCTCGCCTCCAGCTTCATCGGCAGCGCCATCGAGTTCTACGACTTCATCCTGTACGCGATGGCGGCGAGCATCGTGTTCAGCGAGGTCTTCTTCACCGCCATGACGCCCGCTGTGGCCTTGTTCGCCTCGTTCGGCACGCTGGCTGTCGGCTATGTAGCGCGCCCGCTCGGCGGTGCCCTCTTCGGTCACTTCGGAGACCGGCTCGGTCGTAAGACCGTGCTCGTTGTCTCCATGTCGCTCATGGGCGGTGGCACCGCTGCCATCGGCCTGCTGCCGACAACCGCTCAGATCGGGATGGCCGCCCCCATCCTGTTGGTGCTGCTGCGCCTCATCCAAGGCATCGCCGTCGGTGGTGAGTGGGGCGGTGCCATGCTGGTGGCGGTCGAGCACTCCTCGACCGGACGCAGAGGCTTCGCGGCGAGCTTCGCGAACATGGGCGGACCGGCCGGGGCCGTGCTGGCGACGGTGACGGTATCGGCCTTTACCACGCTTCCCCACGAGGCGTTCATGAGCTGGGGGTGGCGACTGCCGTTTCTGCTCAGCCTCGTGCTCATCGCCGTCGGTCTCGCCATCCGGCTCAAAGTCGTCGAAACGCCGCTGTTCCTGCAGTTGGAACGCACAGCCGAGAAGAAGAAGATTCCGATAGCGGAAGTCTTCACCAAGTATCCGCGTAACTGGGTTCTCGGCGTTGTGGCGGGCATGAGTTCGTACACCGTCCAGGGGCTGATGACCGTGTGGGCGGTGTCGTACGTGATCAACGCCGGCGTCGACAGCACCGGTGTGCTCAACGTCAAGGCGGTCGGGGCGACGCTGACCATCATCGCCATCTGGTTCGCCTCGCGGATGAGCGACAAGTACGGTCGCCGCCCGGTCATGTTGACCGGAATGATCGCGGGCGCCGTACTCGCCTATCCCATCCTGTGGTTGCTGCAGACCGACACGCTGCTCGGATTCGCCATCGGGCTGTTCCTCGCCAACGGCGTCATCCAGGGCGTGATCTTCGGTCCCTTCGGGGCGTTCGTCGCCGAGCTGTTTCCCACCAGGGTTCGATACACCGGCGCGTCGGTCACCTACCAGAGCGCCTCCACTCTCGGTGCCGGGTTCACCCCCATGGTCGCCAGCGGCCTGGTAGTCCTCGGCGGTGGAGACCTGTTCCTGGTCGGAGTGGCCTGGGTGCTCTCCTTTGTGGTTGCCGGGTTCTGCGTCCTGGCCACCAAGGAAGGAAAGAACCAGGACCTCGCGGATGAGATGGCGTAGGTTCGCGGCAGCGGATGAGCGAACATGGTCTATCGACGGAATCCGGAATTCCGGTCCTGTCGATAGGCCATACCTATCGTTAAGGTAAGGACATGGAACGCCGCCAAATCGAGTACTTCCTCGCGGTGGTCGACTTCGGCGGCTTCACGGCAGCTGCGCAAGCCCTGCACGTCGCTCAACCGTCGCTGTCGCACGCCATCAAGGTCATGGAGCGTGAACTCGACGCCGAGTTGTTTCACCGGCTCCCGCGCGGAGTGCAGCTCACAGCAGCCGGAGAAGCCATGATCGACTCCGCGCGCCGGACATTGCGGGACATGGAAACGGCACGCGCGTCGGTGCGCGACGTCGTTGGCCTGATGGCAGGCAGGCTCGATATCGCCAGCCTTCCGACGTTGGCGTTGGAACCACTGGCGGGGGTGGTCGGGCGCTTTCGTGCGCGCTATCCGGACGTGCGGATCCGCCTGATGCAGTCCGAGCTCGGTGCGGAAGTGCGGGAGTCCGTGCGTACCGGTGCGGCGGAACTCGGTGTCGTGGATGCGGCCTCGCAGCCTTCTGAGGAACTGGACAGCGTCTGGCTCGGTCATCAGGAGCTGGTCGTGACCCTCCCGCCCGGCACGAAGCGCCCCAAGGACGGCACACTCAGCATCGATCAGCTGCTCTCCAGGGACTTGGTGACCGGTCTGGAAGGCACCCTCGTTCGGGACATGCTGACCCGCGAGGCTTATGAACGCGGTTGCCTGCTGAACGTGGCCGTCGAGGTCGGCCACCGCGAATCCGCTCTGCACCTCGTCGCCGCGGGCGCGGGTAGCGCGGTGCTCCCGCGTCCGCTCGCCAGAATCGCGGAGCTGGAAGGCGCCGTACTCGCGTCTCTCGACCCGATCCTGCAGCGAAAGATCGACCTCGTTCGACGACCGGGCACTCTTTCCCCGGCCGCGCGAGCATTCCAGGAAATGCTGCTCGCCGACGGTTGGACTCGATGACGTGGTGTGCCGGGGTTCTCCGCATCGACCTCGGTGCCCTGTCCGAGCCGGAGGGTCCGGACACCCCGGCCGCCTCGGTTCGGCAGTGCCGCGAGATCGGAAACAGCGGGTCCGCTCGGGGAGACATGAGCGGCTCGGGAGCTGTACCCGGGCTCCGATAAGGCTAGTCGCCCACTCGGTACACCTGCCTTCCCGCGAACCAGGTCTGCAGCACGGTGGTGTCGCTGACGGACTCGACGTCAACTTCGAAGGGGTCGCGATCGAGGACGACGAAGTCGGCGGACTTGCCGGGCGTCAGTGACCCCGTCACGGCGTCGAGACCGATGGCGCGTGCGCCGTTGATCGTGAACACGCTGATGGCCTCGGCCAGAGTGAGCGCCTGTTCCGGCCAGAGCGCGCCCGGATAGCGTCCTGTCGGGTCCCGGCGAGTGACGAGGCCTTGGATGCCTTCCCACACGTTCGGGGAAGGGCTGACCGGCCAGTCGGTGCCGCCTGCGACGAGTGCTCCCGAGTCGATCAGCGTCCGGTTCGGTTGCATCTGGCTTGCCCGGTCGGCAGGCAATACGTCGGCGATCGCGGAGGGAATGACTCCCGGAGTCCAGAGGAATGGGGAGATGTCGGCCGTGACGCCGAGCTCGGCGAGACGGGGCCGGTCGTCGGGATGGACGAACTGGCCGTGGGCGATCTGGATCAGAGCTTCGGTGTATCCGTGTGCGCGCACGTGCTGAGCCGCGTCGAGCACCGCGCGCACGGCGGCATCGCCGGTGCAGTGCACCTTCCCGGACAGGCCGCGGCGTGCCACGTCGAGCAGGGTCGGAGCGAGATCCTCGACGGAAATGGTGGTGTTGCCCCGATGGCAGCTGCCGTGGGCGTCGTCGGGAAGGTACGGCTCGAGAAACGCGGCCGTGCGGGTCGGTGGCACCCCGTCGAGGAAGATCTTGACGAAGTCGGGCCGGTGGTGGTCGGTGCGGAAATTCTCGCCCTGAGCGAGCAGATCAGCGCCGGTCGGCTCGAAACCGAAGATCGGGTCGTTGATCAGCATCGAGCTGACCACCCACATGGGCAGTTGTCCTGCGTGGTCCAGTTCGGCGAGGGCACGCATGATGTCCACGGATACTCCCGCGTCCTGGAAGGTGGTCACCCCGTAACGGTGGAGGGCGGCGATGCCGGAGGCGCAGGATTGCCGGTACTGCTGGGGGCTCATACCACCGGTGGCGCGCACCGCGTGTTCGACCGCGATGCCCGCTGCCTCCAGCAACAGCCCGGTGAGCTCGCCCGTGGCGGGATCATGCACGATCTGGCCGGACTCCGGAGCGCTGGTTGTGGTCGTGATACCGGCGAGTTCGAGGGCAGCGGTGCTGACCCACCGGTTGTGCTTGCTGTCGTCGGTGAGCATCACGGCTCGCCCTCCCGCGGCTTCGTCGAGGGCACGCCGTGCCGAGGCGTGGCATAACTGCTCGCCCAGCGTCGAAGGCCAGTTACCACCGATGATCCATTCGTGCGCACCGAGGCCTGCTGCGTGGGCGCGGACGGCGTCGAGGATGTCGGTGAGGCTTCCGGCCTCGGGAAGTCGCAATTCGAAAAGCTCTGCCTTGCCCGCGAAAGAGTGATGGTTGTGCACATCGACGAGTCCGGGCATCACGCATGCGCCGTTCATGTCGCGCACGTCCGTGTCAGGACCACGGTAGCCGTCGAGGTCCGATCGCTGCCCGAGGGCGAGTACCTTGCCGTTCGCCACGGCGATGTCGCATGCCCGGGGCACAGTGTTGTCCAGAGTGTGCACAGTGGCACTGGTGAGGAGCAGATCGGCGTGCACGATCGTCGTTCTCCTGTTCGTCGTTGGGCCGGAAAAATCTGCGAGTGCGCCGGCGGCGTTTGCCGGAGGCACCGTGTTGGAGGGCAGATGCCCGGGTGCACCGGGTGCCCGCATCGGGGCGTTCGGTCGCCGCGAGGCCCACCCGCGCTTCGTGGGAGCGCTTTCGCGCCCGCGCGGAGACGATGATGTCGGGAGCGCCGAGCAGTATTGGTCGGAGCCGTTGCGCTGTCCTCGGCGTGGCTGCGTTCGACGGACTTATCGCCTCTTTCGCAAGCGAGAAGGGCTCACGTGCTGTCGTCCGATTATCGAGTGCGGCCGGCTCCCGTGGTTTGTCCGTGAGCGCACGGATGTGTGCCGGTGATGTACGGGTTCAGCCACCGGAATCGCCGGACAGGCGCACCACGTTGCCGCGGCACCTCGGCCGCCGACGGTGGAGCCGTTCACCGTCATGCGCGACGAGCGCGTTCACGTCACCGCCACGCTGGTGCCGCATGGACCCGTGGTGGTGGGCGAAGACCTGCAGCGCTTCGTCCTCGCGTGAACCGTTCGAGCCGCCGGGCTCGTCAGGGCATCACGGTGCGGATGCACGGAGTCGCGCCTCGCTCGGTGACTGCCCGAACTCGGCTTTGAACACGCGGCTGAAGTGGGCGGCATCGGAAAACCCCCACCTGGCCGCGATCGCGGCGATCGAGCGGCCGGCATGGACGGGGTCGCACAGCTCGCGCTTGCAGCGGTGGAGCCTGCGCTGCCGTATCCAACCGGCCACGGTCGCGCCGTGTTCCTTGAACACGCCGTGCAGGTGCCGGGTCGAGATGTAGTGGGCCGCAGCGATCCGGGCGGGCCCGAGGTCGGGTGCGGCCAGGTTGGCGTCGATGTAGGAGCGGATCTTGCGCATCAGCGCGTGGTGCGGGTGGGTCGCGGTGTGCTCGAGATCGAGCTCGCGGGCGTACAGGGTGGTGACGAGGTCCAGCGTGCTGTGTGCGATGCGCGTACCGGTACTGCCGTCGAGTTCCTCGAGGTTGTCGACGAGCCGGGCCAGGAACGGCGTGATCATGCTTCCGATGCCGTCGGTGCCGGGCATGCGCACGGCGGTCAACTGGCTGATCATCTCGGACGGGATGTCGATGAGGTTCTTGCCGAACATGATGACCAGCGTGCGGAAGTCCTCGCCGAACACCAGCGAGTAGGGACGGTGCGTGTCGTAGATGGCGAGATCGCCCGGGCGCAGCAGTGCCTCGCGATTGTCCTGGACGAGCAGGCCGGTTCCGGACAGTTGCACGCTGATCTTGTAGTAGTGCCGGTCCGCGCGGCTGATGAGGTCCGGGGTGCGTTCGACGACGTGGGGTGTGGCGATGACGTCCGAGATGTGTAGGCCGTCGACGTCGCGGCAGCGCAGGCGGCCGCGGAACTCCTCGGCGTTGTCACTGGTGACCTCCAGCGGCACGAACGAGGTCGAAACGGCGTTGCGGAAAGTGCTGAAATCTGTGGTCGCCGAGGTCGTGATGTCGGTGGCGTGGCTGCGCTGCCCGCTGTCGATCACGAGGCACCTCCGTTGAGTTCGGGAGGACTGCACTGCTCCAAGTTTCGGATACGATCCGTGATGTGGATTGCCCGTGCAAGGGTGCCTCCTCGAAGTCGTGCACCGGGAGGTCAGGCGGTCCGGGCTTCGTCCACGCGCTCGTCGTCCATCGGCATGATTTCGTGGCGGAGTCGGCGCAGGGCGCCGTTGGCAACCCGGGCCTCGGCGGCGATCTCGCGCATGGTGACGGCTTCGAGGCCCGGGTTGTCAACGCCGGTGCCTTTTACGCATCGGTAAGTGACCGCGCGGATTGGGCTGTTGATCACATGCGGGGCAGGGTTTTGCGCAGTGCGGCCAGGCTGTGGCCCTGCATTGCTTTCGATGCGATGGAATCGGCGACTTGGCGCGGTGTCATGCGGCCACGCCCGGACGGGGCCAGATAGGTCTGGCCCTCGGTGCCGGTGCGATATTCCAGGTGTGCGGCGACCAGTTGGAAGCGGGCGCGGCGTCCGCGGCCGATGGTGTCCCATTTCTCCACTCGTACCGCGAGTTCGCAACAGGTGCAGGTAAGCCGCCGCACAAACAACCCGTGTTCGTCGATGGCGGTGAACGGTTGATCGTGTACCCGCATCGCGGGCCAGAGGTGTC
This sequence comes from Haloactinomyces albus, assembly GCF_031458135.1. Taxonomy (NCBI): domain Bacteria; kingdom Bacillati; phylum Actinomycetota; class Actinomycetes; order Actinopolysporales; family Actinopolysporaceae; genus Haloactinomyces; species Haloactinomyces albus. Next base: position 3,976,230 of record NZ_JAVDXW010000001.1, read on the forward strand.
GGCCGCGCTGTCGGCAGGCCAGGACTTCGTCGGAGACACGGTCCACGTAGGAGTCGACCTCTTCTTGCGGCGCGTGGCCGGTAGCTGTCTCGGGCTGTTGTTCCTGCTGGATCGACGGAAAGCGGGTGACGTTGTCGGCAGCCACTGGGCACGGTCTCCCATCGTGATGTTTGCTGTGGGGCAAGGCGTCAGGATCCCACAGGACCGATGTACTCGCTCCGGTACGGCGAGCACACACCGTCGTCGACGCGGCGCCGCCGGGTCGGCCGCCGCCGTCATAGGAGACCACGTCGGCTCAGCCTGCCAGTCGCTTTTATCGCAGATCCGAGTGCGATAGTCGTGACATGTCGACATTGCAGACCTTGGATCGCGGGCTGTGGACCCTGAACTTCGTGTCGCTGCAGCCGAGTGGTGTACTGGTCAGTGAGATCGCGGAGGCGCTGGGCGTGCATCGCGCCATTGCCTACCGCATCGTGGGCACGGAGGTTTTTCCGTCTGGTGTCCTCGCCTTCGACGGTTACTCGCCGACCGCGACCTTCTCTGCGCTGACCGTGCTCAGGTGAGTCCGCATGAGCTCCGTGGCTTCTTCACGGCGGTCTTCCAGCAGGAGGTCAGCGATGGCGATGTGTTCGCGGCAGCGGATGATGGCCCGATCGCGGGGGAGTGAACGTCGGTATTCGACGAGGCGGCGCAGCCTGTCGATGCGGTGCAGCGAGTCGATGAAAAAGGTGTTGCCGCTGCACTGCATCACCGTTTCGTGGAAGGTGCTGTTGAGGTCGAACAGCTCCGCGTTGCCGATGTGCCAGATGTCGCCATCGGCCAGCCGTTGCTGCTGGTCACGCACTTCGAGGATGGCCTCTCGATCGAGCGCGAAGTTGGGTTCGAGGATCGCGGCGGGTTCGATGGTGAGGCGGAATCGATAGCTGTCCTCGTAGGACTGCTGTGAGGTGAGCGTTGGCTGGAACTGCCAGCCGTAGCCGGGCAATCGTTCGATCCAGCCCTCGGCGTTGATTCGCTGCAGGATCCGCGACAGCTGTGCCGGGGTGAGATCGTAGTCGCGGGCGAGTCCGCTCTCGGTGACGCGGTTCGGGAGGTTGCCATCGAGGCGGTCAGCGGCGATGCGCAGGTACATGTTCTCGACGGTGCCGGTGTCCTCCTCGGCAGTCGCCTCCGGCAGTTCCGCAGGACCGCGCAGGACGGTGTAGCCGCCCTTGCCCGTGACCGCGACGACGCCATCCTGCTCTAGCAGACGTAGCGCGCTGCGAATCGGTGAACGGGACACGCGCAACTGCGCGGCGAGTGTCCGTTCGACCAAGCGGGCGCCCACAGGGAGCTGCTCGCCGCGGATGTGCTCCACAATGCGCGTTGCGATCCGTCTGGTGAGGGGCGTGGGCTCCATGAACCGGGTCTCAACCTTCCCGCAATGCCGTGAGCAGTGCCGGGAGTGAGCCTACTGCGTCGTCGGCGCGGCCACCATGCCCGTCTCGGAGGGAAGTTGGTGATTTCTGCGCCGAGCGGCCGCCGCGAATGGACGGCCGCCGGAAGTGGAAGGTGAGCGGTGAGCCTGCCCAGGTCGGGGCCGGGGGGTCAGCTCGCGGTTTGCTCGGCGTCGACCCGGTTGGTGATGCCGGTTTCGACGATCGTGCGGGTGGCGTCGATAGACGCGTAGGTCCACAGGATGCGCATGGGTACGGTATCGGAGGCGTTGCGGAACCGGTGCGGAACACCGGCGTCGACGTAGGTGGTATCGAACGTGGTGAGTTCGTGCTCGGCACCGTTGATCTCGACGATGGCGTCACCTTCGAGGATCACGACACTCTCCGGGCAGTTGTGCGTGTGCAGCGGGATGCCGGCACCTCCATCGAAGAGGGTCTGGCCGTTGAGGAACGTGTCGGCGCCGCGGACTCGAGTAACGAGCGGGATGGTGCTCGCCCCGCCCCCGCGGGAAAACGCGTGCAGTTCTGCCGGGCGCAAGACCACGGGCGGGAAGGTGCCGCAACACAGGTCGGTGTGGTCGTTCATCAGGGTTTCTCCGTCCCGGTCCGCAGGGTTTTGACGTTGACGAATTCGCGGATGCCGTCCGCGCCGAGTTCGCGGCCGTAACCGGATTTCTTGATACCTCCGAAGGGCAACCGTGCTTCGGAGGCGACCATGCCGTTGATGAACACGGCTCCGGCATCGATCTCGCGGGCGATCCGGCGGGCTCGGTCGAGATCACTGCTCCACACCGCGGCCCCGAGCCCGAATTCCGTCCGATTCGCCAGCGTCACGGCTTCCTCGGCGTCGGTGACGCGCGTGATCGCGGCGAGTGGGCCGAAGGTCTCCTCGTCAAAGGCAGCCATGCCCGGGGCGACGTGGTCGAGGATGGTGGGCGGGTAAAAGAACCCCGAGCCTTGCAAGGGTTCTCCACCGGTTAGCAGGGTGGCACCTGCTTCGACGCTGCGCTGTACCTGGTTGTGCAGTGCACCGCGCAGGTTCGCGCGGGCCATCGGTCCGATCGCGGTCCGCCGGTCGGCAGGATCGCCGACCTTCAGTGCGGCCACCGCATCGGCGAACGCGGTGACGAACTCGTCGGCCACCGCTTCCTCGACGAGGAAGCGCTTGGCGTTGACGCAGGACTGGCCGACGTTGATGAATCTCGCCTTGGCCGCTGTCGTGGCCGCTGTGGGGATGTCGGCATCGGCGAGGACGAGGAACGGGTCGGATCCGCCGAGTTCGAGAACCTGCTTCTTCAGCGCGGATCCGGCCTGGCCTGCCACGATCGCGCCGGCCTCGGTGGAGCCGGTGAGGGTGACCGCGGCGATGCGATCGTCGGCGATGAGTTCGGCGACGGCGGGAACCTCGACGAGCAAAGTGCGGCACAGCCCCTCGAGGATCCCCGCCTGCTGCAGTACCTCCTCGATCGCGAGCGCGCACTGGGGAACGTTGTTGGCGTGCTTGAGGATCGCGCCATTGCCTGCGGCCAGGGCGGGGGCAGCGAACCGGAAGAACTGCCAGAAGGGGTAGTTCCACGGCATCACCGCGAGCACCACGCCGAGCGGATCGTGCAAGACCGCGGCCTCGCCCGTCTCGGTCCGAACAGGACGGTCGGCCAGATATTCGGGTGCATGCTCGGCGTAATGCTCGCAGGTGGCCGCGCACTTCTCGATCTCGGCCTCGGCCTCGGTGATGGGTTTGCCCATCTCCGAGGTGATCAGCTGGGCATACCGGCTGCGCCCCTCGCGCAGCACGCGGGCGACCGCGCGCAGCAGTGCGACGCGCTCGGTGATGGCTCGAAACCGCCACCGGCGCTGCGCCGCCACCGCTGCATCCAGCGCCGCATCCACGTCTGCGGCGGTGTGCGGGTCAAACCGTGCCAGTTCGACCTCGGTGGCCGGATTGCTGGAGAGAATCGTCACGTGTGTGCTCCGTTCTGCTTCAGGCTGCGTTGTACCGCGGTGGCGAACTCGCCGGTGCCGAGCACACCGCCGAGGTCGCGGGTGCGGGTGGCAGGGTTGACCAGGACCGAGTCGATCGCGGCTTTGAGCGACTCCGCAGCCTTGATGAGGGCCGGCTCGCCGTGGCGCCGGCCCAGCCAGTCGAGCAGCATCCCAGCCGACAGGATCAGCGAGGTCGGGTTGGCGATGCCCTGCCCGGCGATGTCCGGGGCCGAGCCGTGCTGGGCTTGCGCCATACAGATGTCGTGGCCGACGTTGATGGATCCGCCCAGGCCGAGGCTGCCGGACAGTTCGGAAGCTTCGTCGGAAAGGATATCGCCGAACATGTTGGTGGTCACCAGCACGTCGAAGGTGTGCGGACGGCGGATGAGCAGCGCCGCGGCAGCGTCGACGATCAGTTCTTCGAGTTCGACGTCCGGGTAGTCGTCGGCGACCTTGCGGATCTCGCGCAGGAACAGCCCGTCGGAGAGCTTGACGACGTTGGCCTTGTGCACTGCGGTGAGCTTCTTGTGGCGTGCACGGGCGAGTTCGAACGCCGCCCGGGCCGCTCGTTCGCTGGCCTTCGCGCTGACCTTGCGAATGGACAGGGCCAGGTCCGGGTCGGGCATGAACTCACCACTGCCCGCGTGCATGTTCCGGTCGGAGTAGAAGCCCTCGGTGTTCTCCCGGACGATGACCAGATCCATCGGGTTCCGCAGGATCGACAGCTCCGGGTGCGATCGGCACGGGCGGACGTTGGCGAACAGCTCGAACTTCGTGCGTAGCTCGGAGGACGGATTGATCCCGCCCTCGGCGCGCGTCGGGTAGTCGTAGTGCGACACCGGACCGAGCAGTACCCCGTCCACGAGCGGCACCCGGTCCAGCACTGCCTGCGGCAGCGTCGTCCCCTGCTCGGCCAGTGCTGCCAGGCCGATGTCCCGGGTCTCGAACTCGAGCCCGAGCCCGAGCATCCGCTCCAGCGTGCCCAGCACGTCGAGGGTGGCCGAGGTGATCTCAGGACCGATGCCGTCACCGGGCAAGACCAGGATTTTCACGTCATGACTTCCTTTCGCGCGCTCTGTCGGGCACTTCCGGGGGGCAACGGCGAGGACACCCATCCGGGGTCGGCGTCTTTCGTCGCCACGGGGACCACCTCACATCTTCAACTCACTCGACATCGCCGAGTTGCCTCCGAGTACGGCAAGACACTAGAGTCCCGATTGGTTTTTTTCAAGCGAGAAGCACCAAACCAGTCGTCAACCCGGCAGTACCCAGCGGTGCCCACGGCGGGCGATGTTCGGCACGGAGGTCGCCGCGTCCGTCGCGCTCCCTTCGTCGTCGCAGCGCTGCTCTCCAGCGCTGCGGCCACATCCTGCGGCAGTGATTGTCTTTACTTGCACTTTAGTACAACTAATGCCCAGTGTCGCCGGTAGTGCCATCGATAAAGCACGAAGTTAACTGTTCATAAGGCTATCGACTGTCGATCATCAAGCAGGTATTGCGTTTAACGGCTTCTTCGTACAATATGCTTCCAGTCACACGCCGACGAGCAGTGGAACGCAGCCTCGCGCTCTGCTCGTTCCGAACTTCTTCGCGAACACGGTGCCCGTGTTCGGCCGACACCAAGGAGAACGATGAACGGATTCACCCCGAGCCGCCGCGAGGTGCTTGCCGGGGTCATCGGTGCGCTCGCACTCGGTGGGGGCGCATTGCAGGTTCGCGCGAGCGAAGCCTCCCGAAGCCAAGGTGGCGCACTCGAAATAATCGTGCCCGCAGCCGCAGGCGGAGGCTTCGACACGGTGGCCCGCCAGTCTCAGCACGCACTGCGCCAAAACGGCCTGGCGCAGGCGATCGAGGTCACGAATATGCCCGGCGGTGGTGGAACACTGGGGCTGTCCCACGTGGCCCAGCAGTCAGGACGTTCCGACCTGCTCATGGTGATGGGACTGTCCATCGTCGGTGGAGTACAGATCACCGGGTCCTCGACGACCCTCGATGACATCACGCCGCTGGCGAAACTGGCCGAGGACTACATCGTGGTCACCGTGCGCAGTGACTCACCCATTACATCGTTCGACCAGCTCGCACAGCGATGGCGTTCGAACCCGCGCGAGGTCGTGGTCGCAGGTGGTGCCGTGGGCAACGCCGATCACCTGCTGGTTGCCATGGCACTGCAAAGGCTTGGAGCAGACCCGGCCGACCTCAACTACCTCGTGTACTCCGGTGACGGCGAAGTATTGACCTCACTGCTTTCCCGCACTGCTGACGTCGCGGTGTCCAGCTACAACGGATTCGCGGCTCAGCTCGAAGCCGGCGAGGTACGGGCCTTGGCCATTTCGTCGCCGGAACGATTGCCCGGCATCGAGATTCCGACGGTCCGAGAATCGGGGCTCGATCTCGACCTCGCCAACTGGCGCGGCTTCGCGGCTCCCCCAGGACTGAGCCAACAGCAGCGCACAACGCTCGAACAACTCGTGCGCAACCTTGTGGAAACCCCCGAGTGGCGCCAAGCCCTCCAACGATTCGGTTGGAAAGACGCGTTCTTGATGGGCTCCGACTTCGAGACGTTTCTGGCCGAGGAAAAAAAGCGGCTCACCGAGATCATCGAAGGATTGGGGCTGGCATGACCACGGCACAACCACAGAAAAACGAGCTGTCCGAAGAAGAATCGGACTCCCGAGTCTCTCGGCCGAGCAGCGACCAAGCAGGTTCCACCCTGGCGATCGCTTTCTTCGCGGGTGTCCCAGCGGTCCTTCTGCTCCTGGGCAGCATGCTCATGCGTGTTCCCGAAGCATCGGGTTTTCTCGGCCCACGTTTCTTTCCGGTCGCCGTCGGAATCTTCTTGATGGTGACGGCACTCATCTGGACCGCATGGTCCTTGCACAGGAAGAGGTCCCACACTCGCGGATCGATCCCGAAGACCGCGCGCGACAGCACAGCGGATAACGAGGTAATCAGCGAGAGCGACAATCAAGTACACAGCAACTGGCGCACACTGGCCATCATGGCCACGACCATGGTCGGCCATGTCGTGCTGTTACAGCCGCTGGGATGGCTCATCAGCGGAACATTGCTGTTCTGGGGGGTCAGCTACGCCCTGGATCATCGGCGTCCGTTCTTCGATTTGTGCATCGCCGCCGCCATGGCCGGAACAGTACAGCTGGCCTTCTCCGGACTCCTGGACATCGCGCTCCCCGCCGGCATCCTCGGAAAGGTCCTCTGATCATGGATTCGTTCTCCTTACTGCTGTCGGGATTCGCCGACGCACTCACCCCCGCGAACCTGATGTGGTGCTTGGTCGGTGTCGTGCTCGGCACGGCTGTGGGGGTGCTGCCCGGACTCGGCTCCTCGATGGCGGTCGCCCTGCTGCTGCCGCTGACGTTCCTGCTGGAGCCCACTGCGGCGTTTATCATGTTCGCCGGCATCTACTACGGCGGGCAATTCGGCGGCGCCACAACCTCCATCCTGCTCAACACACCGGGGCAGAGCTCGTCGATCGCCACCGCGTTCGAAGGCCACACCATGGCGCGCAACGGACGCGCCTCCCAAGCATTGGCCGCCGCCGCGATCGGATCGTTCGTGGGTGGAATCATCGCCACCACCGTGGTGGCTTTCTTCGCCCAGAGCATGGTCGCCTTCGCGCTCGACTTCGGTCCTCCGGAATATTTCGCGTTGGCGATACTGGCCTTTGCCTCAACAGCAGCCGTGGTCACGTCCTCGCCCACCCGTGGAATCGCCGCATTGGGAATCGGGCTCGCCGTCAGCGTCGTCGGGATCGACAGCCAAACCGGTGCCGTGCGCATGACGCTCGGCATTCCCCAACTGCTCGACGGCATCAGCATCGTCATTCTCACCGTGGGACTACTGGCCGTCGGCGAGGTGCTCCACAGTGGATTTCGTCCCGATGGCACTGCAGGCGGGAGCGTCATCACCAGCGGAACGCCCTGGCTCGGTAAGACCGATCTGCGCCGATCCTGGCTACCCTGGTTGCGCGGCACACTCTTGGGCATCCCGTTCGGGGCCATCCCAGCCGGTGGTTCCGAGATCCCCACCTTCCTGTCCTACGGTGCGGAGAAAACACTGGCACGCAGACGCGGCCACAGCCAATTCGGCCAAGGCGCGATCGAAGGGGTGGCAGGCCCCGAAGCGGCGAACAACTCGACAAGCGCTACCACGATGATCCCCCTGCTGGGGCTGGGCCTGCCCATCTCGGCTACCGCCGCAGTCATGCTCGCCGCCTTCCAGCAGTACGGCATCCAGCCGGGACCACTGCTGTTCCAAAACGACGCCGACCTCGTCTGGGCGTTGTTGGCCAGCATGTTCCTCGGCAGCTTCTTCCTGCTCGTGATCAACTTGCCCTTCGCGCCGTTGTGGGCGAAGTTGTTGCGGCTGCCCCGCAGACACCTCTACGCGGGCCTGTTGGTTTTCGCCACGGTCGGTGTCTACTCCGCCGCCGAATCGATTTTCGATGTCGTGCTGCTCTATGCGGTCGGCGCACTCGGCTTGCTCATGCGCCGCTACGGCCTCCCCATGGCACCGGTCCTGATCGGAGCCATCCTGGGTCCGCTCGCCGAAGGAAAGCTACGTCTGGCGATGGCCGCGAGCCAAGGAGATCCCACAGTGCTCTTCGACAGCAATATCGCGATCGGCGTCTATACCGTTCTGGTCCTCATCGGAGCGGGATTCCTCGCCAAAGCGATTCGCGACGGTCGAAGGCGCGATACCGCCCCGCAGGATGGGGTTCTCTCTCATCGGTGATTGCCGACGACTCGATGTAGCCCCACTCGAAGTGCTGCCCGAGATCGTGCGGGAGTCGGCGGCCCCGGACAGCGTCGGCGTCCGGGGCCATACGTCCTCGTCCTGCGGTGTCCGACCCGGATGGTGCTGCATCACGCAGCGACTCCTGCCTTCTCGGCAGCCGAGAAGATCATGCACCGGGGCCGAAGCGTGCGAATCCGGCCGTGCCGAGCAGCATCACCGCAGCGAAGAGCAAGGCACTCGGCGCGCCCAGCGAGCCGGACACCGCGCCCGCGCAGGCGGGCAGCACCACTTGGCCTGCGCGGTTGGACCACAGTCGCAGGGCCAGCCCCGCGCCCCGGTCGGCCGTGCCCGCCGTGCGCACCACCGCGGTCATGGTCAGTGGTTGCCCGATGCCGAGAAAGAATCCGCCGACGGCGAGTGCGGCGGTCATCGTGAACACACCCAGATCGGGGGTGGTGACCAGCATGAGGCACACTCCGGCACCGAGGCAGCTGGTGGTGATCAGGGTGCGTCGCTGCCATCGTGCGGCCAAATACCCCAGTCCCAGTCGCGAGAGGATCGACGCTGCGGAGCGCACTGCCAGCAGCACGCCTGCCACGGCGGGAGCAATGCCGCGGTTCTCGGCGATCAGCGGCAGGTAGGCGGTGAGCAAGTCGACCGCGCCGAGCAGCGCAAGGCTGGTGAGCAGCCCGGTGGCCATGCCCGGTCGGCGCACCAGACTGAGCGCTCCCCGCCGGCCGGCGGGCTCGTGGGCGGGCGCCGCGCCGGACGAACCGCGGTGCAGCAGCAGCGCAGGCAGCAGCCCTGCGCAGGCCGTGATCGCCACGACGAGGAACGCCGTGGTCGTCGCACCGGTCAACGCTGCCCCGGAAGACCTGCCCAGCAACAGACCCGCCCCGAGTGGGCCGAGCATCTGCCCGACCGACACGGCGGCGGTGAACAGTCCGAAGTTGCGATCCAGCGCGTCGTCGGCGGACACGTTGGTGATGAAGCGTTGGCCACCCATCATGAACACGATGTGACCGAAGCCGAGCACAGCCGAACCGACGGCCACGCTCACCAAAGAAGCCGAACTCGCCAACCACAGCGGTGCTGCGACGAGCAGGCAGGTTCCGGTCAGCAGGACCGGGACGGTGCCGCCGTTCCGATCCGTATAGCGGCCGAGCGGCAGGGCCACCAGAAGCGACAACAGCGCATAAGCCGCCGTGATCAGCCCGATGGCGACTTCACCACCACCCAGGGAGATCACTCGATACGAGATCAGCGGCCGGGCCAGGTTAAGAGCGGTCTGGGTGCAGATGACGCACACCAGCACCAGCGCCAGCCGATGCGAGAGGCCTTTCGGTTTGACCGTGCTCACGACACCGGACCGATCTCGACGTCAAGCCTGTGCATCCTTCTCCTTGATGTTGGTCGAGCCGGTGACCGCGCGCGAAACGATCCTCGAACGAGGTGCCAGCGAGCTCGCCTCCCGGACACGTTGGCTTTACGTAATCATATTGTACTAATGTGTTCTTAAACACGATGACGCGACCAAGATTCGCCCTCGTCGGTCCGTCGCTCCGCTCTCATGTAGCTGTTCGTGTGGCCACTGTCCTGCATCGGGGATCCAGTCGGCTAGCATTTTGTGCTAACGTGCACTTTAAGACAATCTACGGTCGAATGCTGGGGAGCATGAAAGCAGCGAGGTGTGACGATGAACGTATCCGAGCGGACGTGGGCGGAGACGTCCGTGCTGAGCATTGCCGGGCGCGAATACCGTTACGTGCCGCTGCATCGGTTGATGAGCGGCGACGAGCTGACGGTTCTCCCTTACTCGATCCGGATTCTGCTGGAGAACGTGGCCCGGAAGGCCCCCGCGGAACTGCCCGCTGTGCTCGATCGTGCCCGAACCGGCACCGGCGAGTGTGAGGTTCCGTTTCATCCGAACCGGATCATGCTCCACGACACGACGTGTCTACCTACGCTGGCCGACTTCGCCGCCGTGCGTGATGCGGTGGCCGAACTGGGGGGCGAGCCCGCTGCCGTCAACCCGGTGGTCGATGTGGACCTGACCGTGGACCATTCGGTCATCGCCGAGGATTACGGTGCACCTTCCGCTTTGGAACACAACCTGGGCATCGATTTCGAGCGCAACCGGGAACGATACGAGTTCATCAAGTGGGCGGAGAACAGCCTCGATGGCTTCCGCGTGGTGCCTCCGGGCAAGGGGATCATTCATCAGGTCAACATGGAGATCCTGGCACGCGTCGTCTGGCAAGCGCCCGGCGAGGTTCCACCGATGTTGCATCCCGACGCTCTCGTGGCCACCGACAGCCACACCCCGATGATCAACTCGATCGGTGTGCTCGGCTGGGGAGTGGGCGGCCTTCAGGCCCAGGCTGCGATGTTGGGCGAGCCGATCCTGTTCGGTTTTCCGGAGGTCGTGGGCGTGCACTTGAGTGGTCGCATGAAGGAGGGCTGTACCGCAACGGATCTGGCTTTGACCGTCACCGAGTTGCTTCGGTCGCGCGGTGTCGTGGGCAGCTTCGTCGAATTTTTCGGAGAGGGCCTCGCCAACTTGTCGTGGGCGGATCGTGCGGCGGTCGCGAATATGGCCCCCGAGTACGGCGCCACCTGCGCGTTCTTCCCGTACGACGAGGAAGTGCGCACGTACCTGGGCCTGACAGGACGGTCCGCCGAACAGCGGGCCGTGGTCGACTCCTACATGACTGCTCAAGGGCTCAAGCGCACACCGGACAGCCCCGTTCCGCGTTTCGATCGGACCGTCGAGCTCGACCTCGATGCGGTGGAGCCCTGCGTGGCCGGGCCGCGGCGTCCCGACCAGCGCATTCCGCTGTCCGGCGTTGCCGATTCGTTTCGCCGCGAAGTCGAAACCACCGTACCGGCCTCGGAGACCGATCCGATCTTCGGTGAATCGGTGCCGACCGGCCCCGTCGCCATCGCCGCCATCACCAGCTGCACCAACACCGCCAACCCGACCTTGATGATTCAGGCAGGCCTGGTGGCCCAGCGAGCCCGCGAACTCGGACTGGCCACCAAACCCTGGGTCAAAACGTCCCTCTCACCTGGTTCCCGGGTCGTCACGCGGTACCTGGAGGCCGCCGGGCTGCTCACCGCCCTGGAAGACAGCGGTTTCCACACAGTCGGTTTCGGCTGCATGACCTGCATCGGCAACTCCGGACCGCTGCAACCGCGGATGGAAGAACTCGTCGAAACAGGCACCGATGCCGTCGCGGTGCTGTCGGGCAACCGCAACTTCCCCGGCCGGGTCAACCCCGCGATCTCGCTGGCCTACCTTGCCTCGCCGCCCCTGGTCGTGGCCTACGCATTGGCAGGGTCCGTATTGCACGATTTCGATACGCAACCACTCGGTACGGATCACGAGGGCGAGCCCGTCCATCTCGAGGATCTCTGGCCCGGTGATGCCGAGGTCGCCGCTCGCGTAGCCGACGCGGTCACCGCCGAGATGTTCAGCGACAACAACGCCGCCATCCGAGACGGCACCTCCCACTGGACGGCCCTCGGCGCTGAAAGCACCACCCGATTCCCGTGGCATCCCGACTCGACCTATGTCAGGCGACCGCCCTACCTCACCAACGTCGCCCCCGTGCCCTCGCAGAGCCGTCGGATCGACGACGCCCGTGTGTTGCTGTGGTTGGGCGATGACATCACCACCGACCACATTTCACCCGCCGGTGCCATTCCCCGGAACAGCCTCGCGGGGCACTACCTCCAGGTCGCCGGAACATCGCCTCGTCATCTCAACCAGTACTCAACGCGTCGCAGCAACCACGAGGTGATGTTGCGCGGTGCCTTCACCAATCCAGCCGTGACCAACCACCTGCTGCCCCCGGAGTCACGCGGATCCGGTGGGCACGCCTACACTGCGGACCACGACCGGATACTCCCGGCCTACGAGGCCTCCCAGAGCTACCGTGAAGCCGACCTCGACCTCATCGTGATCGCGGGACGCAATTACGGAACGGGCTCCAGCCGCGACTGGGCGGCCAAGGCCCAAGCGCTCTTGGGTGTCCGCGCGGTCATCGCCGAAAGTTTTGAGCGCATCCACCGCAGCAACCTCATCGGTATGGGCGTGTTCCCGCTCGAGTTCGCCGACGGATGGGACGCCGCAGGCCTGAAACTACGAGGCGACGAAGCGCTGGCAATAACCGACCTGGACAATCCGCACCCGGGAACCAACACGGTGATGCTGCATATCCGACGCGTCGACGGAGCAACATCGCGAGTCCCGTTACGTCTCCGGCTCGACTCCCGCCACGAAGTCGCCTACCTGCGACACGGCGGGACCATGCCCTACGTCGTACGCCGTTTCCTACCCGAACAACCGCATACCGGCGAACACGCACATCGCCCCCGGACATAAGCCGCCGATCCCGGCCGCACTCGCCCGGATGCCCGGCCTCCGCCTCACCGGACCTCAGGGTCCGGAGGCGGCGGTTCCGGGCCGATCCCGGTCTTGAGCCACCGCACCCGGTCCAGATGCGCGTGCAGCAGGTCGGCTGCCGCGCGAAACTCGCCGTGCTCCAGCAGGTCCAGCAGCTTGAGGTGCTCCCGGGCCTGCCCCACGTGCCGTGAACGGTCGAACTGATGGCGGTACTCGATCAGCTTGCGCACGCGGTTTTGCCGTCGCACGGCATCCAACAGAAAAGCATTGCTCGAGCAGCTCACGATCATCTCGTGGAATTCCGAGCCCGTTCGGAACAGCTCTGTGCGTGATGACGAAAGCACCTGCCCGTGCAACAAGGCCTCCTGCCGCGCGCGGTGCTCGGCGAAAGCCTCCGGGTCCACGGCGAACCCCGGCTCCAGCACAGCAGCGGGCTCCACGATCATCCGAAACCGATAGCTCTGATCATGCCCTTCGGCGGTGGCCAGTACCTGCTGAAACTCCCAGCCACGACCGGGGCGGCGCCGCACCAGGTCTTCGCCCTCCATGCGGATGAGCAGGCGCTGGGCCTGCCGAGACGACAGGCCGTAGCGACGGGCCACCTCAGCGGCCGTGAACTCCGTATCGAGCCGCCCACTCAGATAATCGTCGACGAGCTGGAAATAGACGGTCTCCTCCGCGCCGGATGTCGACTCCAAGCTGGACTGATCCAGCTCGTCAGCCGATCGACCAAGAAAGAATCCCCGGTTGGGAACCCGCTCCACGATGCCCAGTTCCGCCAAGAACAGCATGGCCTTGCGCACGGGTGACCGAGAGACCCCCAACGAGTCGGCCACCCACTGCTCGGTGAGATGAGCACCCTTCTCCAACCCGTGAAGACGAAGAAGATCGACCACCTGCATCGCCAGCGACGTCGACAGCGCAGAACCGGGTCCACCAGGTCCTTGTCGCGTTCTCACGGACTCCTCGATCAACCAAGCTCCCAAGGTCAAGGTCTCTTCCCACAGCCGGTCACCCCGGCCTCAGAGGCTCCGGCAGTAGGAACTGCCGGAGCCTCTTATTCGACCGGCCAAGACACACCGCAGCATGGCCGATGCTTCACCCGAACCCAGCGTAACGCCGCACGCCCTGCCGGGTTCGGAGAGCGACTGCTTTCCGGACCCGGCAGGCGCGCGGGAGCGGTTACAGCGTCCGGGCGAGCCTGGTGGCCAGCAGGGTGGTGAATTCTGCGGGTTCCCGGAGCTCACCGCCCTCGGCCAGCAGCGCCATGCCGTGGACGAGTTCGGCCGTCTCTTTCAGTTCCTGGCTCTCGCCGTTCTTGTCGTAGGCATCGCGCATCCCGCTCACGAGGGGATGGTTGGGATTGACCTCGAGGATGCGTTTCACCTGCGGCACCTCGTGGCCCATGGCGCGGTACATCTTCTCCAGCGTGGGTCCGATGTCGTCGTTGTCGCCGACCACGCAGGCCGGTGACGTGCTCAGGCGCGAGGACAGCCGCACTTCCTTCACGTCGTCGGCGAGCTTGGTCGACATCCAGGACAGCACCTCGGCGAACTCCTGCTCCTGCTGTGCCCGCTCGGTACCGGAGCCGTCCTCGTCCTGCTCGTCGAGGTCGACCTGGCCCTTGGCGATCGACTGGAACCGCTTGCCGTCGAACTCGGGAGCCGACTCCACCCACATCTCGTCGACCGGGTCGGTCAGCAGCAGCACCTCCAGCCCCTTGTCCCGGAAGGCCTCGATGTGCGGGGAGTTCTCGACCTTGGACCGCGAACTGCCGGTGATGTAGTAGATGCTGTCCTGGCCGTCCTTCATCCGCTCGATGTACTGGCGCAGCGTCGTCTTGCTCTCGGGGTCGTGCGTGGACTCGAAGGACGCGATCTCGAGGATCTGATCGCGGTTGTCGATGTCGTTGACCAGCCCCTCCTTGACGGCCTGGCCGAACTGGTCCCAGAACTTGGCGTAACGGTCCGGGTCCTCGGTCATCAACTCCTTGACCGTGGAAAGCACCTTCTTGACCAGGCGCCTGCGCATCATCTGGATCTGGCGATCCTGCTGCAGGATCTCCCGCGAGACGTTGAGGGAGAGGTCCTGGGCGTCCACCACGCCCTTGACGAAGCGCAGGTACTCGGGGAGCAGCGCTTCGCAGTCGTCCATGATGAACACGCGCTTGACGTAGAGCTGGACACCGCGCTTGGCCTCGCGTGTGAACAGGTCGAAGGGGGCCATCGAGGGGATGAACAGCAGCGCCTGGTACTCGAACGTGCCCTCGGCCCGCAGGTGGATGGTCTCGAGCGGGTCGTTCCAGTCGTGGCTGATGTGCTTGTAGAACTCGCGGTACTCCTCCTCGTCGACCTCCTCCTTGGGACGAGCCCAGAGCGCCTTCATCGAGTTGATCGTCTCGATCTGCCGCGTGGTTTCGCCCTCGGAGTCGGTGCGCTCGACCTCCATCCGGATGGGCCACGAGATGAAGTCGGAGTACCGCTTGACGATGTTGGTGATCGTCGTGCTGTCGGTGTAGTCGAGCAGGCTGTCTTCCTGGTCCTCGGCCTTCAGGTGCAGCGTCACCGCCGTCCCCTGCGGGGCCTCGTCGACCGTTTCGATGGTGTAGGTGCCCTCGCCGGTGGAGTCCCACCGGGTGCCCGTGTCCTCCCCGGCTCGGCGGGTCAGCAGCGTCACCCTGTCGGCGACCATGAAGCTGGAGTAGAAACCGAGCCCGAACTGGCCGATCAGCTCCTGCGCGGCCGCGCCGTCCTTCGTGTCCTTCAGCTGCTGGAGGAGCTCGGCCGTGCCCGACTTCGCGATCGTGCCGATGAGCTCCTGGACCTCGTCGCGGGACATGCCGATACCGTTGTCGCACACCGTCAGCGTGCGATGCTCCCTGTCGGCCTCGATCAGGATGCGCAGATCGGAGGTGTCCACCTCCAGGTCCTTGTCGCGGAAGGACTCCAACCGCACCTTGTCGAGCGCGTCCGAGGCGTTGGAAACGAGTTCGCGCAGGAACGTGTCCTTGTTCGAGTAGATGGCGTGGACCATCAACTGCAACAATTTGCGCGATTCCGCCTGAAATTCGAACGTTTCCGCCTGCGTGCTCACTGATCCCCTTTCCGAAAATCACAATTCCCGCGCGCGGTGCCGCGTCGAACGACGACACCGGTACGGCCAAGGTTATAGGAGCGCGCATGAACGCGACAATCACCCGCCCTCGACACGCGTGATGCAGCACTCCGGCCGGACACGGGAGTCGCAGCAGCGGAATCGCCGGAACACACCGGGTGACGGCACGGCCCGGTTGCCCGCACCCACGGAGGGATCCCCGCCTTCCTGATGCGCCTTCGATGCCGCGCCGCTTCGCCCTTCCGTCGGATCCCAACGCCCAGCACCACCCCACCGCCACCGAACAACTCCGCCACCTTCTCGCCTAACCAGGCGGCGGGGGTCCGATGAACGGTGTTTCCGGTGGTTTGGTTCGGTAGGTTTCATCCGGCGGACCCGGTCAATGTGGCGCTGGAGGAGCTGGTCCGAGCCCGCCGCGAGCTGCCGGAGCCTTCCCCGGTACGCGCGACTACATCTCCTCGTGAACGTCCGGGTCTCCGCCAAACAGGCGCCCGTCGTCCCTGGCCAGCCCACTGATCGCCGCGACTTCGGCATCGGTGAGTTCGAAGCCGAAGAGGTCGAGGTTTTCCCGCTGCCGCTGCGGGTCCGCCGACTTCGGTATGGGCAGTGCATCAAGCTGCAGCTGCCACCGCAGAATCACCTGCGCTGGCGTGACGCCGTGTGCAGCTGCGGCTTCGGCCACCGGCCGCTCGGCAAAAGGGACACTGCGTTCGCCCAACGGGCTCCATGATTGCGTCTGGATTCCCAGCTCGGCATTGACCTGGCGCATCGCGGCCTGCGGAAAGTACGGGTGCAGCTCGAGCTGGTTGACCGCAGGTGTGACACCGCTGTCATCTATGATGGCGCGCAGGTGCTGCTCGGTGAAATTGCTGACGCCGATGGAACGCACCAGGCCCCGCTCGCGGAGATCGACCAGGGCGCGCCACGCTTCGACGTACCTGCCGACACTCGGATTGGGCCAGTGGATCAGGCACAGATCGAGGTAGTCGGTCCCCATCTTGCGCAGGGACTCCTCGACCGACTTCACAGCCGGGGAGTACTCGTGGTGCCGGCCGGGGACCTTCGTGGTGATACGCACGTCCTCCCGAGCCACGCTGGATGCGCGCACCGCCTGGCCGACTGCCTCCTCGTTGCCGTAGTTGACGGCGCTGTCGAGCAGCCGATAGCCGCTCTCCAGAGCGGCGCGCATCACCGCTGCCCCATCTTCGTCGCGCAGCGGGAACGTACCGAAACCCACCACGGGCAGGGAGTTGCCGTCGTTCAGCTCGTAAGAACCGATCCCAGTCACTCGCCCAGCTTAGCTTGACCCGCACTGACGAGGGCGGCGCGGATTGCAGCGGTGCTGAGTCGGTCGACGGTGTCGCCGCTCCGGATGCGGGGGAATGAAATCGTGCCACGCCACCCCGCAAGTGCGTCTGGCTGTCCGGGCAGGCCATATGCGCCTTGCCGGGTTCAGATATCGGTGTTGTTCACCGCCGCAGCACTCATCCGCACCAGCAGTTCCCCGGTATCCGGCCGCGGTACGGGCACAGCGGCACCAATCGAAACCGTGCTGAGGTCGCTGGGGCCCGCGGGAAGGAAGCGGCCACCGGAACGATGGTCCCGTGGTTTCACGCGCGGAGCAGGGTTTCGCGCAACGCGGCCAGGATGTGCCCCTGCACCGCTTTCGAGGCGAAGGAATCGGCGACTTGGAACGGTGCCATGCGGCTACGCCCGGACGGCGCCATATAGGTCTGCCCCCGGTCCCGGTACGATATTCCAGTTGCGAGGCGATCAGCTGAAAGCGGGCGCGGCGTTCACGGCCGATGGCGTCCCACTTCTCCACCCGCGTCGCGAGCTCGCACCAGGTGCAGGTCAGTCACCGCACGAGTGGCCCGTACTTCGTCGACGGCGGTGAACGGTTGATCGTGCCCCTGCATCGCTGGCTATGCCCGCGCGTGGAAAGTGGGCGGTCACCTCCGCTTACCCTCAGACCCTTCTCTTCGTGCGCTGTACCAATCCGTTTGTGCGCCAATGAGGCAGCACAGTGGCGAAATCGGCTCGCCGGACCATCACACGTGGACAGTGGCGTCAGGCGTTCTGTGGCCGTCGCGGTCAGGCGGTTTCGACTCTTCGACAATCCATGCGGGATCGGCGCGACTGGTCCTGTCGGAGGTGGTCGGCGTGCTGGCGGTCAGGGTCGAAAGCTCGTCGTGGTCGCCCGAGTTGTGCGAGCTGCCTGCGACACGGTCCGGCGGTTTGGCCGACGGACGTGGTGGTGGTTCTGCTCGGAAGCAGCTCAGGGCAGGAGCTTCGGAAAGTCAGCCCCGGCGGTTCTCCGGAGCGATACTCACCGGTGTTTCCGCTGTCCCGAATGGTCCTCGGCCCCCGGCACCCGTTGCGGGTGACCTCGGGCTCGGTGGCGGTGTTCCGGGGCACCGGACCACGCAGGCACAAACCCGCCAGTCGCTTTTATCGCAGACTGAAGTGCGATAGTCGTGACATGTCGACATTGCAGACCCTGGATCGCGGGTTGCGGACCCTGAACTTCGTGTCGCTGCAGCCGAGTGGTGTGCTGGTCAGTGAGATCGCGGAGGAGTTGGGCGTGCATCGCGCCATTGCCTACCGCATCGTGGGCACGCTGGAGGGCCACGGCCTTGTCGCCCGGGACGAGGGCGGCCGGGTACGCCTGGGCGCGGCGGTGGCGACGCTGTCCCGCAGGTTCGCTCCGCAGCTGATGACGGCGGGTCGCCCGGCCCTCAAGGAGCTCGCCGATCGTACTCAGGCCACCAGCTTCGTGTCGGTGGCCGAGGGGGACGAGTGTGTCGTGGTCATGGTCGAGGAGGCCCGCGGCCAGGCGCTGCGGGTCTACTACCAGGAGGGGGCCCGGCATCCGCTGCACCGCGGCGCGCCAGGGCTGGCGATCCTGGCCACCCGCCCGGAGTCCCCGCACGACAGCGAGGACGTGCGCACCGCGCGGGAGCGCGGCTACAGCCTCACGCACGGTCAGCTGCAGACCGGCGCCACCGGCGTGAGCGTGGGGTTGGCCGGCATTCCCGCGCTGGAGGCCGCCGGGATCGAGGCCTCGGTCGGGGTCGTGGTCCTGGGTGGGCTGGACACCGAGCGCGCGGTCCGCGAGTCCCGGGCGGCGGCCGTTCGTCTGGGCGCTCTGCTGACCGGCTGAGCGCTCGGGGTTGACCGCGGTGTGTGAACTCGCTTACGTTTCCAGGAAGTTTCGGTTAAAGCACAAATGTGTGCGATATGAGAGACACCTGGGAGATGTGTATGACGGGCGAGTCGGTCACGCAGGGATGCCCGGTGACCCCGCAGGGGTGCCCGGTGTCGGACCGAGCGGCGGCGTTCACTCCCTTCGGCGACGAGTATCAGCACGACCCGGGGGCCGCGCTGGCCTGGGCGCGCGAGGAGGAGCCGGTCTTCTACTCACCCGAGTTGGGCTACTGGGTGGTGACCCGGTACGAGGACGTGAAGGCGGTCTTCCGCGACAACATCACCTTCTCCCCCTCGATCGCGCTGGAGAAGATCACGCCCACGATCACCGAGGCCGATGAGGTGCTGCGCAGCTACGGCTACGCGATGAACCGGACCCTGGTGAACGAGGACGAGCCCGAGCACATGCCGCGCCGCCGGGTGCTGATGGAACCGTTCACCGCTCCGGCGCTGGTCGAGCGCGAAGACATGGTGCGGCGGATGGCCCGGGAGGCCGTGGACGCCTTCGTCGACGACGGCGAGGTCGACCTGGTCACCGAGATGCTCTACCAGGTGCCGCTCACGGTGGCGATGCGGTTTTTGGGCGTGCCCGAGGAGGACATCGGCCCGCTCAAGGAGTACTCGGTCGCGCACACGGTCAACACCTGGGGCCGCCCGAAGCCGGAGGAGCAGGTGCGGGTCGCCCACGCGGTGGGCAATTTTTGGCAGTACGCCGGGCACGTGCTCGACAAGATCCGGCAGGACCCGAGTGGGCCGGGGTGGATGCAGTACAGCGTGCGCAGGCAGGCCGAGCATCCCGATGTGGTCACCGACTCCTACCTGCACTCGATCATGATGGCCGGCATCGTGGCCGCTCACGAGACCACCGCGCACGCGGCCGCCAACGCCGTCAAGTTGCTGCTGGAGCGCCGCGAGCGGTGGGAGGAGCTGTGCGCGCATCCAGCCCTCATCCCGAACGCGGTGGAGGAGTGCCTGCGCCACTCGGGTTCCGTGGCCGCCTGGCGCCGCGTCGCCACCACCGACACCGAAGTCGGTGGGGTGCCCATCGCCGAGGGAGCCAAGCTGCTCATCGTGCAGGCCACCGCGAACCGCGACCCGCGACACTTCGAGGACGCCGAGCGGTTCGACCCGCGCCGTGAGTCCGCCGGCGAGCACCTGACCTTCGGTTACGGCGCGCACCAGTGCATGGGCAAAAACCTCGCCCGGATGGAGCTGCAGATCTTCCTGCAGGAGCTCACCACCCGGCTGCCGCACCTGGAGCTGGTCGAGCAGGACTTTCAGTACGTGCCCAACACGTCCTTCCGCGGCCCCGAGCACCTGCGGGTGCGCTGGGATCCGGCGCGAAACCCCGAGCGGCACGATCCGCAGGTGCTCAATGTGCGGCACCCGGTCACCATCGGGGAGCCGTCCAAACACGCCATCTCCCGGGCGATGACGGTGACCCACGTGGAACGGGTCGCAGAGCGGGTGGTTCGCATCCGGCTCGAGGAGCCGGACGGCAAGCCACTGCCCGCGTGGACCTCCGGCGCGCACATCGACGTGGACTGCGTCGACGGGGACGAGGTCCTCACCCGCCAGTTCTCGCTGTGCGGTCCAGCCGAGGACCACCACGCGTATGAGATCGGCGTGCTCCTGGAAACCGACAGCCGTGGGGGCTCCCGCTGGGTGCACGAGAACGCGGTCGAGGGCGCGACCTTCCACGTCCGCGGCCCGCGCAACCACTTCCGCCTCGACGCGGACGCCGAGCGGCTGGTGCTGGTCGCCGGCGGAATCGGCATCACACCGGTACTGGCGCACGCCGACCGGGCGAAGTCGATGGGACTGGACTACGAGATCCACTACGCCGGCCGCGCGGCCGAGCACATGGCCTTCCTCGACCGGTTGCGGAGTGACCACGGCGACCGACTGCACACCTACGCCTCCGCCGAGGGGCACCGGCTGGATCTGGCCCGCGTGCTCGCCGACGTACGCGCCGGAACCCAGGTCTACGCCTGTGGTCCGGACCGAATGGTGCAGGCGCTGGAGGAGCTCGCCGAGAGCTGGCCCGAACCCGGCGCGCTGCACGTGGAGCACTTCAGCTCCGCCCTCGGCGCGCTCGACCCGAGCATCGAGCACGCCTTCGACGTGGTGCTGTCCGACTCCGGCCTCACCCTGCGGGTCCCGCCGGACAAGACCGTGCTGCACACGCTGCGCGAGCACAACATCGACATCCAGTCCGACTGCGAGGAAGGGTTGTGCGGCTCCTGCGAGGCACCCGTGCTCGCCGGCGACGTCGACCACCGCGACGTGGTGCTCGGCCGCGGCGACCGCGCCGCGCACAGCCGGATGATGACCTGCTGCTCCCGAGCCCACGGCGACCGCCTCGTACTGCAGCTGTGACCGGCGTACCCGTGAACCCGTCCAACTCGGCACGGAGAGAACTCGACGCACACCACGTCTCCGACCAGAACATCGAACCAAGCCAGATGAGCAGGGAAGTGCCATGACACGTTCTGGATCCGAAAGAGCAGCCCCCGACCCCACCGCCGCATCCGTCGCGGACAGTGGGGCACAACCACCGGCCACGCCCGTCCGACGAGTCGCCGCGACCGCGCTGATCGGCTCGGTCATCGAGTGGTACGACTTCTTCCTGTACGGGTCCATGGCAGCGGTGGTCTTCAACCAAGTGTTCTTTCCCGCCGTCGACCCCCTGATCGGGACCCTCGTCGCGTTCGCCACCTTCGGCGTCGGCTTCGTCGCCCGGCCGATCGGGGGCATCGTCCTGGGCAACTACGGGGACAAGTTGGGCCGTAGAACAATCCTGATGATCACTCTGCTGATCATGGGAATTGCGACGACGCTGATGGGTGTCATTCCGTCTTACGACGCCATTGGGATATGGGCTCCGGTGCTTCTCGTCGTATTTCGTCTTCTGCAAGGCTTCGGCGCAGGTGCGGAGTTCGGTGGAGCGACTCTCATGTCGGTGGAATACGCGCCCCCGTCCCGGCGCGGGGTGACCGGTTCACTGCCGGCTGCCGGAGTCATGGTGGGACTACTGCTGGCCACCGGAGCGGTTGCCGCCTTCTCGTCTCTCCCGGAGGAACAGTTCTTGTCCTGGGGGTGGCGCATACCCTTCCTGTTCAGCATCGTCATGGTCGGCGTGGGTCTCTACCTGCGGGCACGCATCAACGAGACCCCTGCCTTCGCCAACCTCAAGCAGGAACGCACCGAGGTCAAGACACCGGTTTTGGAGGCCATCCGCACCGAACCCAAGAACGTGCTCGTCGTCGTGGGCGGACGGATGGCAGAGCATGTCGTCCTCTACCTCTACGCGGTCTTCATGTTGACCTACATCAGTCAGCAGCTCGATCTGCCCAGGACCACTGCGCTGATCGGTGTCGTCATCGCCGCGCTGATATCGCTTGTCACGGTTCCGCTGTTCGGTGCTCTCACCGACCGGGTCGGTCGACGTCCGGTCTACATCGCCGGCGCTGCACTCTCGGCTCTGTCGGCGTTCCCGATCTTCTGGCTCGTCGGCACCGGCTCCACAGCGCTGATCTGGCTGGCACTCATTTTCGGCATCGCGGTCGGTTGGGCGGCGATGGTGGCCGCACAATGCGTGTATTTCAACGAGCTCTTCCCGGCCCGGCTCCGCTACAGCGGAAGTGTTTTCGGCCGCGAGATCGCGTCGATCTTCGCCGGCGCCTTGGCTCCTCTGGTCGCCACCGCGCTGCTGGCCTGGTCGGGCGGAGCCGCATGGCCGATCGCCGTTTACATCATCCTCATGTCCCTGATCACCGCGCTCGCCGTCTACCTCGGTCCCGAGACATACCGGAGGAACATCCTCAAATAGTCCCGGAAGCATCGTTGGCACGGAAGACAAACCGGATCGGCTGTGGCGGGCGAGGCGGGTGCGTGTCAATGTAGCGGCGGCCAGCGGCGTCACAGCCGGCTGGACATGCCGGCCATGCCGATGCCGTCAGACCGAGCGGCACGGGGGTTGGTCAGCCGATGTCGAGTTGCATGAGGTCGTGGCCGAGGATGACCTTGCCGGAGTAGCCGCGTTGTGCCCGGCGTAGCCACTGGCCGTCGTTGACCGAGGATGGATCCCCGGGGACGAGGTGGTTGAGCACGAGTGTCTTGGCGCCGGCTCGTTCGGCGATCGCTCCGACCCTGTTGACGTCGGTGTGCGATGCGGCGAGGTGCTTGAGCAGCGAGTCCGGCACGTTCTGCTCGGCGACCCAGTCGAGGTCGATGACCTCGTGCACCAGGATGTCGACGTCGTCGGCCAGCCGCACCAGGTTGGCACTGGCACTGGTGTCGCCGGAGAACACTACCGAGCCGTCGTCGGTGTCGAAGCGGAACGCAAACGACGGGAACACCGGCGGGTGCTGTACCAGCGTGGCGCTGACCTTGACGTCGTCGTTTTCGAGCACGGTGAACGGGTCCATGTCCGGCCACAAGTTCCCGGTCGCGCTCGCGCCCACCTCCGGCAGCGCGATGTCGTGCGCACGCAGCACCGACCGGATATCCGGCCATGCCTCGTCGCGCATGCGGATGTTCAAGTCATACGCGCTCGCCTCGATGGCCTTGTCGATGAAATCCACGGTCCCCGGCGTGGGATTGTCCGGAGACACCGTCGAGACTTGCCGATCCGGTGGGTTCGGCGGTGGTAGTGCGCCTGCGGGTCCTGGTCCGTACAGGTCGATGGGGCCGTCCACGCTGCGAATCCCGCCGTGGCGGAGCCAGGGCACGGTGTACAGGTCAGCGATGTGGTCGGAATGCAGGTGCGTCACGAACACCGAGCGGATGCCGGAGGCCTCGATACCGGCTTTGTGGGTGCCCTCGAATGCCCCGTGGCCCAGGTCGATCAGGTAGGTGCGATCTTCGACCTGAATCGCTGAACTGATGCCGCTGCGGCCGCCCCAGGGCGGTGGCCCACCGCCGGCGCCGATCAGTGTCAGTCCGGAACGCCCGGATCCGACCGGTCGTGCTGCCCGCGCGGGTTCGGGTGCTGAGGCGAACAGCCCCGTCATCGCGGCACCGGCGATGCCGGCACTTCTGAGGACCGACCGCCGAGTGGTGGCCTCGCCGTGCGCTTCACACGTGGTGCGTCTCCTTGGTGATCATGCTCTCCGCCCTCGGGAGGGCGACGAGCGTGCGGCGCGGCTGGTGCCCCCGGGAGTACACGTCCGATCCCGACACCATGGTCGTGGCGTCTTCCGGTGAGGTGGCAGGCCCCACCGCGTTCGTCGTCATGCACGCAGTCGGCCATCGACACGTCGCCCATGTCCTCACTTGCCTGCGTGCATGCCGGTCATCAGGGCGGCGAGGTCGTCGGGTTCGAGGAACGACGGTGGCGGGGGCGGGCCCCACGAGTACAGCCCGGCCATGCCGTGCAGCACTTCGGGATCCCACAGTTCGTCCTGGGGAATGCAGTCCATGTCGGAGTAGTACTCGGAGAAGTTGCCTGCCGGGTCTTTGAGGTAGTAGAAGAAGTTGGAGCCGGCGTAGTGCCGACCGAGGCCCCAGATGTGGCGCTCGGGGTTGCCTTCGAGCATGTCGTGGGCGCCGCGACCGACTTCGTCGACGTCGTCGACTTGCCAGCTGGTGTGGTGCAGGAAGTTCACCGGGGCGGACATGACGAGCACGTTGTGGTGCTCGACCGAGCAGCGCAGGAACACGGCGTGGTCTTCCATGTAGTCGCTGACCCGGAATCCGAGTCCGTCGGTGAAGAACGTCTTGGTCGCCTCGAGGTTGGTGCTGCCCAGCACCGCGTGACCGAGCTTGCGGGGCCGCACCGGTTCGCTGCGCGAGAGGAACGGTGCCCGGCCCCACCGGTCGATGCGGCCGGGCCCGTTGACCGGTGTGGCCGGTGGGGGTGGGTCGATGGAGATGCGCGGCCGCACCGCCACGCGCACCGCGGCGCCGGTGATCGGCTCGAATGCCCGTACCGCCGACGGGCCGTGAATCGGATCGTGTTCGAGCGGCACGCCCAGCTTGCTCAACTGGCGTGCGGTGGCGGCGATGTCGTCCTCGTCATCGGCGGCGACGGACAGCTCGACCAGACGGCGCGTCGGAGCGTAGACGATGGCGAACTGTTCGCCACCGTCACGGGTGGCGAACACGCCGTTGCCGCGGTGTTCCAGGCCGAAGTCGGTGTAGTAGGCGATGGTGTCGTCGACGTTGGGCACACCGATGGTGACCTTGCCCAGCCCGTGCAGTGCCATGACCGTGGTCCTTCCTCACTTCGCGTCGCCGCCGGCGACGAAGGTCTGATGCAGTTCGCCGATCCCGTCGATCCAGCTGTCGAGCCGCTCGCCGGGTCGCAGGAAGCGCTGCGGGTCACGCCCCACACCGACCCCGGCTGGTGTGCCGGTGAAGACGACGTCGCCGGGGTAGAGGGTGACGGTGCGCGAGAGTGCCGCGACCAGTTTCGACAGTGGGAAGATGAGGTCCCGGGTCCGTCCCTTTTGGACTTCCTGGCCGTTGTCGGTGCAGCAGGGCGACATGCACTGGGAGTCACAGGCCGTGGCCGCGCATCACGTGCTGGAGCGCACCCCGTTCCTCGGTGACGATGACACCGATCACCCCGGCGACGCGTGGTCGGCCGCGCACGCGGCGTTCCACCAAGCGCTACTGGCCGGATGCCCGAACCGACGGTTGCTGGCCACGGCGCGCAAGCTGCGCGAAAGGCCGAGCTGTACCTGCAATGGTCGGTCTCCTTCGGCCAGGAACCCGACCGCGACGTCGCCGCGGAACACCGGGCGCTCCTCGATGCCGCGACCGCACGAGAGGCCGACACGGCCTGCGAGCTCCTGCGCGACCACATCGCGCACACCGCGCAGCTGGTGATCCGGGGTGCCTCCGACGAACCCAACACCGCCGACATCGGCGAGCGGCCATGATGGGGCCTGGGTGATCTCCTGAACGGCGGCGGCCGAAACACGGCTGAAGCCGAGACCGCAGAGCTCGTGCACGGGACTGTTTTCACGAACGGTGTTTCGGCCCGGATTCGTCCGCGGCGACTTCGTCGAGGGCATCAAAAACTCCGCCTGGTCCGAGTAAGCGCTCCCGTATCGCTGAACGATGGTTTCCGAGCCCAACGGGTGCACGCCGAGAGCTACGGCGCCTACGGCGGACGGAAGGTATGGCCGGTGCTGAACCGGGAAGGAGTCCGGGCGACCCGTTGCGCCGTGGAACGGCTGGTGTGGGAACTACGGGCTCCGTGGCGCTTCCCCGATTTCGGAGGTGTTCTTCATAACAGAACGTTCTGTTCCTCAGGGAGTAACTTGTCGCACGATGGAACGTGTCACCCGGTGGTCCGCGGTAGGGCTCGGCGGCCCTTCACCCGACGGCCCGGGGAGTTCGACGCCCAAAGGAGCCAGAGCAGTGCAGTTCTATCTCGACGGATACAAGCCCGGGGACCCGTTCGTCGCGGATCCTCACCCGTCCCTGGCCGAGCGTCCAACCGGCCTGCCGGAGGAGGCCGATGTCGTGATCCTCGGCTGCGGTCCGGCCGGGCTGCTCCTGGCGGCCCAGCTCGCCGAGTTCCCCGAGCTCCGCACCGTGATCGTCGACCGGCGGGACGGGCCGCTCGAGGTCGGCCAAGCCGACGGCGTCGCGTGCCGCACGGTGGAGATCTTCGAGACGTTCGGCCTGGCCGACCAGCTCATCCACGAGGGCTACCAGGTCAACGAGGTCACCTTCTGGCGACCGGACCCCGAGGACCATGACTCGATCGTCCGCACCGGACGCATCGACGACGTCGAGGACGACCTCTCCGAGATGCCGCACATGATCGTCAACCAGGCACGGATGCTGACCTACCTGCGCGACCACATGCGCCGCTCCGCCACCCGTGCCGAGCCTTTCTACGGGCTGCACGCCACCGACGTGCAGGTCGACACCGAAAGCAACGCCGAACACCCGGCCACGGTCACGCTGCAGCACCTCGAGGACTTCGAGCCGACCGGGGAGACCTCGACCATCCGCGCCCGCTACGTCGTCGGCTGCGACGGCGCGCGCAGCGCCACCCGGGAGTCCATCGGTCGCAGTCTCGAGGGTGACGAGGCCAACCAGTCCTGGGGCGTGCTGGACGTCCTGGCCGTCACCGACTTCCCCGACATCCGGCTCAAGTCCACCATCCAGTCCGAGCAGGGCAGCCTCCTGATCATCCCGCGCGAAGGCGGCTACCTGGTCCGGCTCTACATCGAGCTCGACAACGACCGCGACGCCGAGATGCTGCAAAACCGCAGTGCGACCCCGGAAAAGCTCACCGCGGTCGCCAACCGGATCCTGCACCCCTACAGCATCGATGTGAAGCACGTCGGCTGGTGGTCGGTCTACGAGGTCGGCCAGCGCCTGTGCGACCGCTTCGACGACGTCGGCGACGCCGAGGTCGGCAGCCGCCTGCCGCGGGTGTTCATCGCCGGCGATGCCTGCCACACCCACAGCGCGAAGGCCGGGCAGGGCATGAACGTCTCGATGGCCGACTCCTGGAACCTCGGCTGGAAGCTCGGCACCGTGCTCAACGGGACCTCGCGACCCGAGGTGCTGAGCACCTACTCCGCGGAACGCCAGCAGGTCGCCCAGGAGCTCATCGACTTCGACCGCGAGTTCGCGGCGCTGTTCAGCGAGCGGCCGGACGACGACGGCGAGGAGACCGATCCGACGCGGTTCCAGAATTACTTCCGCGACAAAGGCCGGTTCACCGCCGGCGTCGCGGTGCGTTACGGGCCCTCCGTCCTCACCGCGGCATCACCCCACCAGCACGTGGCGGAGGGATTCCAGCTCGGGATGCGGTTCCATTCCGCGCCGGTCATCCGGCTGGCCGATGCCAAACCGGTGCACCTCGGCCACGCGGCCCGGGCCGATGGCGCCTGGCGCCTCTACGCGTTCGCCGACCGGGCCCACCCGAGCGCCCCCGACTCCCGGCTGCGGGAACTGGCCGAGTTCCTGGCCTCGCAGGACTCACCGATCGCCCGGTTCACCCCACCCGACGCCGACCCCGATTCGGTGATCGACGTCCGGGCCGTGCTCCAGCAGGGACATCGCGACGTCACCGTGGAGGACGTGCCGCCGGTACTTCTTCCCCGTAAGGGACCGTTCGAGCTCATCGACTACGAGAAGGTCTTCTGCCCCGATCCGGCTACCGACATCTTCGATCGGCGTGGCCTGGATCGGGACCACGGAGCCCTCGTGGTCGTCCGCCCGGACCAGTACGTCGCGCATGTTCTCCCCCTCGACGCCCACCACGAGCTCGTCGACTTCCTCCGCGGAGCACTGGTCGAGGTCGGCACGCCCACCACCTCGTCCGATCGTGAAACCGCCGGCGCGGCGGCCACTTCACCGCAGCGCACGAGTCTCGCGCACCACGGCGGATGACCCCCGCCCGGCCCGGCCGGAGAAGGCTGCAGACCGGTGAGCGGCCGGTCCCGCACGTCTGCACCCAGCCACCACAACCACCAACGGGTTCAGATCCCACGAAGATCAACACAAGGCGGCTCGATGGATTCGGGCTCAGTAGGTCTGGTTCGTGGCTGGTTCGGTATGCCGGGTGTCGGCAGGTGTCACCGGTGCCCGGAAATTCTCGAGGTTTTCCTTGAGATCTGCCAAGACGTCCGCGGCCTCGGCTCCGTCGATCGCCCGATGATCGAAAGCCAGGTTCAGACGCAACACGGGAGCGATGTCCACTTTGCCGTCCTTGACGACAGGACGGTCGATGACCCGTCCGACGCCCAGGGTGATGGTCGTGCCGCCGACCGAGTGGAAACCGTCAACCGGGCGATGGCCCAACGAGGTGACGGCGAAAGTGCCGAGGGTGGCGCCACGGCGTTTCAATGGCCGTGCGGCGAGCCGGTACAGTAGCCGATCCAGGGGCCAGGGCAGCCGCTGCAGCAACCGGACCGGTTTGAACTCGGGCATCGTGTGCGGATCCCCGTCCCGAAACGGTTCGATCTTGCGCTGGATCTCGGCCATTTCGGCGCTTTCCAGCCCCGACAGCACCGTGGCCAGCACGACCCGTTGGCCGTTGATCGTCTTGTCCAGGGTGAGCTTACCGTTCACGGCACCGTGCCATGCCATCCGCGGCCGAGCACTGCCGCGGATCGCCGCGTTGGCTTCCGGATGGTCGGCCAAGACCCGTGCTGCCGCGTGCAGGACGTAGGTCACCAAGGAGTATCGTTCGCCGGCCTCCCGTGCTGCATTCCGATGCTGCTGAACGGCAGTCATGTCAACCTCGGTGTCCAGGAAAACCGGCGAGAACGAACGGATCTCCTTGAGGAAGTTGAGCGTGTGGCGGCGCTCCCTCGCGATTGTGGTGATGGTCGGGCTTTCGCCGGTGGTATCAGGATTGGCCATGGTGGATTCCTCCATTCGGTTCGTCGGGGTCGGATTCGTCGTCGAGTTCGGAGGCTCCGCCATCGAGGACCAGCAGCAGCTGACGGGCGATGTCGAGTGGGTTCGGATTCTCGTAGAAGATCGCGGGCGACATTTCCAGTCCCTCCAGGCGCAGCCGGTTGCTCAGTTCGAGTGCGCTGAATGAGGAAAAACCCAGGTCCAGCAAGTTGGAGTCCTCGGAAATTTCCTCGACCGAGTCGAGCCCGAGAACGGATGCCGCGTTGCGGTATACACGTTCCAGCACGGTCCGTAGTTTTTCCTCGTCCGAAAGCGTGTGGAGCCGGGACAGCAGCGGCGTCGGCTCGTCTCCGAAGGGCGATCCATCGTGTGTGTCGAAATCGAGCACTTCTCGCAGGAAGTGCTCGTGACTTGCGGCGGTATTTTCCCGCAGGACTGCACGGTCGAAGTCGGCGAGTAACAGACAATCGGGGCCCGAGTCGGCGGCCTGCCCCAGGACCTCCATGGCGAACCGAGCGGACAGCGGGCGCAGCCCGAAGCGTTCGGTCTCGTCGGTGCCTGTGTCCACCGGTCCCCAGGCGATTGCGGTCGCCGGGCGTGATTGCGCCCGGCGAGTCGATACCAGGGCATCGAAGTAGGCTTGTACCGTGCCTTGGGCCGAAAACCCGGGCACACCGAGAACTCCGGCCGCAGGAGCGAAGAGCACGAACGCAGCCAGAGATCGTTCCCGTGTCAGCTCGTCCAGGACGGTTGCTGCTGTGACTGCGGGAGCCAGCGTGTTCCGGATCTGCTTGCTGCTCGGTGGTACTGCTGGTGATTCGATGGCGGCCGCGGTCGTGTGCACCACCGCGTTGAGTGGTCTCTCCGCCGGTACATCGGCAAGGATCCCCGCGACCGCGTCCTGATCGGTGAGCTCGCAGCGGACCAAGCTGATCGGCACCCCGAAACGGGACAGCTCGGCTTCGAGTACCTCGGCCTCCCGCGAACCGGTGTCGGTCGAGAGGGTGAGCAACAGATGTTCGGCGCCGTGCTCGGCCAGCCACACTGCGGCTTCCCGGCCGATCACCGAATCGACGCCCGTCACCAGGACGGTGCCACTCGGTGTCCACGACTGCTCGTTGTCGAGCGGACGCACCGGTAGCAGCCGCTTGGCGTAGCCGCGCGAACCGCGTAGTGCGATCTGATTCTCCCCCGTGTCGACGGATCGGGTTCCGGAAGCCAGTACGGCGGGCAGCTGATGTCGAGTGTTGCCATCGAGTGCCTCGGGCAGATCGATCATGCCGCCCCACCGCGCCGGCGACTCGACGGCCATCGCCTGGGCGAGCCCCCACGTGGCGGCCTGCCAGGGTGACGGATCCACTGTCCCGGGGGAATCGGTCACGGAGAAGGCACCGCGTGTGATCGTCCACATCGGTGCGGCGATCTCCGCGTCCTCCAGTGCCTCGGCCAGCACGATCAACGAGCCGGGACAGCTCATGCCGTTCTCGGGCCCCTCCCGATCGGCGGTCAGCGCCAGCAATGACAGGACACCGTGGACAGGATCGGATGACCGGGTTCCTGTCGCGATCGCCTTGCTCAGGTATCCGCTCAGGACATCGTGATCCTCGACGCGTTCATCGACGACCACCGTTAGGACCTCGGCGCCGGCATCGATCAACGCCTCGGTGACCGCGTGGGTGAACTCGCTGTCCGCCCACTCCTCGGGAAGGACCACCAGCCATCGGCCGGAGAGGGCAGCCGTATCGAGGTCCGGCAGCGGGTTCCAGCCGATCCGAAAACGCCAGCCGTCCTTTCGCCGCCATTGGGACAGTGTGGGAAGGATCGTGGCCAGACCGGATCGTTGCTCCTCGGACATTCCCAGTATCGCGGCAAGCGAGTTCGTGTCCTGCTGCTCGACCAGCTTCCAGAACTCGGCTTCGATCCCGGGGTCTTTCCTGCCTGGAGTGCCGGCCGAGGGCGCGGAATCGTGCAGCCAGTAGGGGCGGTGCTGGAAGGGATAGCCCGGCAGCTCGACCCGTCGTGCCTCGGTGTCTTCGAATACCGTGTGCCAATCGACGGGGTAGCCGGTGACGTGTTGCTCGCTGAGTGTGCTCAACGCGGACCGGATTTCGGGCCGCCGCGGCCGCAGCACGGGCGTCAGGCTCGGTTGCACGGACGCGTCGGCATACTGCTTCAGGCTGCTGTCCGCCATCGCGGTGAGAGTGGCATCCGGGCCGAGTTCGAGGTAGCGGGTAACGCCATTCGTGTACAGCGTGTGAATGGCGTCGTCGAACCGAACGGCGTAGCGGATGTGGTTGCACCAGTACTCCGGCGAACACATCTGCTCGGCTGTGGCCAGTTGTCCGGTGAGGTTGGACACAATCGGCATTGTCGGCGGCCGAAGCTCCAGTCCGGCGACCACATCGCCGAACTTGTCGGCGGCCTCGTTCATGTGCGGGGAGTGGAAGGCATGGCTCACCTTCAGGCGCCGGACCTTGTGCCCCTCGCTTTTGAAGTGCTCCATGACCTCCACGGCGAGCTCCTCGTCGCCGGAGATGACGACCGATCTCGGACCGTTGACGGCGCCGATCCGCAGATCGTCCGTTCGATGCGCGAGTACGGCCAGCACTTCGTCCTCGGAGGCATCGACGGAGACCATCGCGCCGTCGTCCCGAGCTTCCTCCATCAGCCGGCCACGGGCCGCGACCATGGCAGCGGCATCCGGTAAGGACACGACCCCGGCGATATGCGCGGCGGTGAGCTCGCCGATCGAGTGCCCGGCCAGGTAATCGGGATGCAGTCCCCAGTGGCCGACCAACCGGTACAGTGCGGTCTCCAACGCGAACAGCGCCGCTTGCGTGTACATCGTCCGGTCGAGCAGCTTCGCCTGCTCGGATTCCGGTTCGGCGAACACGACATCGCGTATCGGCTGGTCCAGATGCCGATCCAGGGCCTGACAGACATCGTCGAACGCGCCGGCGAACACCGGGAAGCTCTCATACAGTTCACGGCCCATCCCCAGACGTTGGGACCCCTGGCCGGTGAAAAGGAATGCCGTCACGTTCTTGTCGGAAGCCGATCCCCGCACCAGGGTGGGCGACGGTTCGCCTTGGGTCAGGGCGTCCAACCCGTACAGGAAGGTGTCCCGGTCGGCTCCGACGAGTGCCGCACGGTGTTCGAAGTGCGTACGAGTGGTCGCCAGCGAGAAGCCGACATCCGCGATCCGCAGGTTCGGGTTCTCCCGCACGAACGAGCGCAGTCGCACCGCCTGATCACGCAAGGCATCGGCACTACGTGCGGAAATCACCCACGGAGTCATGCGTTCGTTCGGCTGCTCCGTGGTATGCGAAGCTTCTTCGCTCTCCGGCGCCTGCTCCACGATGACGTGGGCGTTGGTGCCGGAAATGCCGAACGAGGAGACTCCGGCGCGCCGGGGCTGGTTGCCGTTCGGGATCCAGTCACGTGCTTCGCCGAGCAGCGCGACAGCCTCGCTGTCCCAGTCGATGTGCGGTGTGGGTTCGTCGGCGTACAGGGTCTTCGGGAGCACCCGGTGACGCATGGCCTGGACCATCTTGATGACGCCTGCGACGCCGGCGGCGGCCTGGGTGTGGCCGATGTTCGATTTGATCGAACCCATGTACAACGGCCTGTCGTAGGCGCGTTGGTGACCGTAGGTGCCCAGCAGAGCTTGGGCTTCGATGGGGTCACCCAGTTCGGTGCCGGTGCCGTGGGCCTCGACGGCATCGATGTCGTGGGTGTCGAGCCCGGCGTCGGTGAGAGCCTGGTGGATGAGGCGTTCCTGGGCCGGTCCGTTCGGAGAGGTCAATCCGTTGGACGCGCCGTCCTGGTTCACCGCGGAACCCCGCAGCACGGCCAGCACGGGATGTCCGTTGGCACGGGCATCCGACAGCCGTTCGAGCAGCAGGATGCCGATGCCCTCGCCCCATCCGGTTCCATCGGCCGCGGCGGAGAAGGGCTTGCATCGTCCGTTGGGTGCCAGGCCACGTTGGCGGGAGAACTCGACGAAGACCCCCGGCGTGGCCATCACCGTCACCCCACCGGCCAAGGCCAACGAGCACTCGTCGTTACGCAGCGCTCGAACGGCCAGGTGCAGGGCAACCAGGGACGACGAGCACGCCGTGTCGACGGTGAGGGCCGGACCTTCCAAGCCCAGGGTGTAAGCTACCCGCCCGGAGGCGACGCTGCCCGCGCTGCCGATTCCGAGCAGCCCCTCGACTTCTTCCGGCGGCTGCTGAACGCGAGAGCCGTAATCGGTGTACATCACGCCCGAGAACACACCCGTCCGGGATCCGCGCATGTCGCCGGGATCGATTCCACCGTGTTCGAATGCTTCCCAGGAGCTTTCCAGGAGTAGTCGCTGCTGCGGGTCCATCGCCATCGCCTCGCGAGGGCTGATTCCGAAGAACCCCGCGTCGAATCCGGACGCGTCATTGAGGAAACCGCCTTCGTGGGCGTAGCTCTTGCCTTTCTTCTCCGGATCCGTATCGAACAGGTTGTCCAGATCCCACCCCCGGTCCTGGGGAAATCCGTCGATTGCATCTTTGCCGGAGGCGACCAGATCCCACAAATCCCGCTCCGAGCGCACGCCACCTGGATACCGGCAACTCATCGACACGATCGCAATGGGTTCCTTTTGAGTGGACCGTGCCTCGGCCAGCCGTTGGCGTGTCTGGTGGAGATCGTTGGTGACCCATTTGAGGTAGTCGAGGAGTTTCTGTTCCTTTTCCGAGTTCGTCATGGCAACTGAACTTCCTTCGAGACGAAAGGTCGTATTCTTAATTCGATGTCCGGCCGAGCTCTTTGTCGATGAAGTCGAACACGTCGTCGACAGTTGCCGACTCGATCTGGTCGGATACCTCGGATTCGCCGTTTTGTTCGTTCTCGGTCCACCTGGCCACCAGATTCTGTAGCCGCGCGGTGATTCGGGGACGGTGCTCCGTGTCGGCAGATAGTGCCAGTAGTGCGGTCTCGAGCCGGGTCAGGTCCTCAAGGACCGACTGCGCCGCATCCCTTTCCGCGGGTACCAGCTCGGTGCGTATGTGGTTGGCGAGTGCGGTGAGGGTGGGGTGGTCGAAGATCAGCGTGGCAGGCAGGCGGAGTCCGGTGGCGGTGTTGAGCCGGTTGCGCAGTTCGACGGCGGTGACCGAGTCGAATCCCATGTTCTTGAATGCCTGGTTTGTGTCGATGGTGTTGGGGTCGGGGAGGGCGAGGACGGCGGCGATGTGGGTTTGCAGGGTGGTGCGGAGGAGTTCGTGTTGGGCGGTGGGGTCGAGTTCGGCGAGTTGTTCGGTGAGGGTGCGGGGGTTGGAAGCGGTGTGCGGGTTGGTGCGGACGAGGTTGCTGAGGATGGGGGGCAGTGTCCGGGTGTCGTGTTGGTGCTGGAGGGCCGTGGTGTTCAGCTGGGTGGCCAGGTAGGTGGGCTGGTTGTGGTGGAGGGCGGTGTCGAAGAGGGTGAGGCCGTCGTGGTTGGTCAGGGGGGTGAGGCCGGAGCGGCGTATGCGGGTGATGTCGTGGGTGCGGAGTCCTTCGGTGAGGGTGCTGCTTTCGGTCCAGAGGCCCCAGGCGAGGCTGGTGGCGGGGAGTCCGTGGGTGTGGCGGTGGTGGGCGAGGGCGTCGAGGAAGGTGTTGGCGGCGGCGTAGTTGGCTTGGCCGGGGTTGCCGAGGGTGCCGGTGGCTGAGGAGTAGAGGATGAAGGCGGCGAGGTCGTGGTCGGTGGTGGCGGTGTGGAGGTTCCAGGCTGCGTCGACTTTGGGGGTGAGGGTGGTGTGGAGTTGGGTGGGGGTCATGGTGGTGAGGACGGTGTCGTCGAGGACGCCGGCGGTGTGGATGATGGCGGTGAGGGGGTGTGTGGTGGGGATGGTGTGGATGAGTTGGTGGGTGGTGTGGGGGTCGCTGAGGTCGGCGGCGGTGATGGTGACGTGGGCGCCGAGTTGTTCGAGGTCGTGTTGGAGTTGGGTGGCGCCGGGGGCGTGGGGGCCGCGGCGGCTGGTGAGGTGGAGGTGGGTGATGTCGTGGTGGGTGACCAGGTGGTGGGCGATGAGTGCGCCCAGGGTGCCGGTGCCACCGGTGATCAACACCGTGCCCGCGGGATCCAGTTCCGCGCCCCCGACATCCCCCGACCGCACGACGTTTCGCGCCACGCGTGGAACGCACAACGTGCCGGAGCGTATCGCCACCTGCGGTTCGCCATGCGTCCATACGTCCTTGACCACGGCCTCCGTGTCCACGGTTTCCGGGTCGGTGTCCGGATCGAGGTCGAGCAGGGTGATCCGGTCGGGATGCTCGGATTGAGCGGTGCGGATCAGTCCCCACACCGCCGCGCCGGGCAGATCGACCACCGTCTCCGCACCGCCGGTGGACATCGCCCCGCGTGTGGTGATCACCAGGTGTGTGTCGGCGAACGCCGGTTCGTCCAGGAAGACCTGTGTCAGCTCCAGTAGCCGAGCGGTCAGGGTGTGCACGGCCTCCGGGATGTCGTCACCGTGGTCGGTGGCATGCACGAGCAGCGACCGTGGTGGTGCTTCGGAGGAATCCGCGAGTCGGCGTACCGCATCGGCATCCGGTGTTTCCAGTGTGTGGAGGGGAGCCGGTGTTTCCGAATAGGCGGTGCCGTTCGCGGCTGTCCATTCGACGGTATACAAAGTCCGCGGCCGGTTCGCGCGCAGTGCGTCGAGCTGTTCGGTACTGATGGGACGTACGGCCAGTGCGGAGATATTCACCAGCTCGGTGCCGTCCTCATCGGCCAACCGTAGTGAAACCTGCTGGTCACTCGACTCGGAAAGCTGCACTCGCAGGCGCGTGGGATTGTTCATCGCACCGGTGTGCAGGTTGATTCCGGACCAGGTGAATGGGAGTCGTATTTTGTTTTCGTGGGTGTTGAGGACGAGTGGGTGTAGGGCGCTGTCGAGGAGGGCTGGGTGGATGTGGTGGTTGGTGGTGTTGGTGTTTTCGGGGAGGGCGATTTCGGCGTAGGTGTTGTTGCCGTGGCGCCATGCTTTGCGTAGTCCTTGGAAGTGTGGGCCGTATTCGTATCCGTGTTCGTTTAGTTGGTTGTAGAGGCCGTCCAGGTTGAGGGGTGTTGCTTCGGTGGGGGGCCAGTGGGTGGCCCAGTGTGTGTCTGGGGTTTTTGGGGTGGGGTTTGTGGTCAGGGTGGCGGTG
The DNA here is from genome assembly GCF_031458135.1 of Haloactinomyces albus. Lineage (NCBI taxonomy): Bacteria > Bacillati > Actinomycetota > Actinomycetes > Actinopolysporales > Actinopolysporaceae > Haloactinomyces > Haloactinomyces albus. The sequence goes on from NZ_JAVDXW010000001.1 coordinate 4,012,632, forward strand.
GCGTGTCGTGTCCAGTCGTTGGTGTTGGTGGTGCGGGTGTGCAGGGTGAGGGTGCGTTGGTGGGTGTTGGGGTGGGGTTCGCTGATGTGGAGTTGGAGTTGGAGGTTGGTGTCGGTGTCGAGGATGAGGGGGGATTCGAGGGTGAGTTCGTTGATGTGGGGGGTGTTGGTGTGGGTGGCGGCGTGGAGGGCGAGGTCGATGTAGGCGGTTCCGGGGAGGAGGACGGTGTTGAGGATGGCGTGTTCGGGGATCCAGGGTTGGGTTGTTTGGGTGAGTTGGCCGGTGAATAGCCAGCCTTGGTTGTTGGGGAGTTCGGTGGCTGTGCTGAGGAGTGGGTGGTTTGTTGGGGTGATGCCGAGGGTGGTGGGGTCGTTGGTGGTGGTTGGGGTGTGTAGCCAGTAGTGCTGGTGTTGGAAGGGGTAGGTGGGGAGTTCGATGTGGTGTGCGTGGGGGGTGAGGGTGGTCCAGGTGGGGCTGTGGCCGTGGAGGTGGGCTTGGGTGAGGGCGGTGGTGAATTGGGTGGGGGTGTGTTCGTGGCGGCGGAGTGTGCTGATGGTGGTGGCGGGGGTGTTTTCGAGGGTGTCGGTGAGGGGGGTGGTGAGGACGGGGTGGGGGCTGATTTCGATGAAGAGGGTGTGGCCGGTTTCGGTGAGGTTTTGGGCGGTGTCGTGGAAGTGGACGGTGTTGGCGAGGTTGTTGTACCAGTAGGTGGCGTCGAGGTGGGTGGTGTTGAGGTGGGTGCCGGTGACGGTGGAGTGGAAGGGGATGGTGGCTGGTTGGGGGGTGATGGGGGCGAGGTCGGTGAGGATGCGGTGGCGTGCGGGGGCGACGTGGGGGCTGTGGGAGGCGTAGTCCACGGCGATGGTGCGTGCGTGGATGTTGTCGGTGTTGCAGGTGGTGAGGAAGGTGGTGATTTGTTCGGTGGGGCCGGCGATGACGGTGGAGGTGGGGCTGTTGATGGCGGCGATGTGGAGGTCGGTGGTGTGGGGGGTTTGTAGGCGGGTGTGGATTTCGTGGGCGGGGAGGTTGATGGAGGCCATGCCGCCGGTGCCTGCCAGGGTGCGGATGGCTTGGGAGCGTAGGGCGATGATGCGGGCGGAGTCGTCCAGGGAGAGTGCGCCGGCGATGTGGGCGGCGGCGATTTCGCCTTGGGAGTGTCCGAGGACGGCGTCGGGTTCGATGCCGTGGGCGCGCCATAGGGTGGCGAGGCTGATCATCATGGCCCAGAGGGCGGGTTGGACGACGTCGACTCGGTCGAGGAGTTCGGCTCCGTGGTCGGTGGTGATGGTTTCGAGGAGGTCCCAGTCGGTGTGGGGGGCCAGGGCTTCGGCGCAGGCGTGGAGTTGTTGGGTGAATACGGGGGAGGTGTTGACGAGGTCGCGGGCCATGCCTGCCCATTGCGAGCCTTGGCCGGGGAAGACGAAGACTCGTTTTCCGGGGCGGCTGGTGTTGGGGATTTCGGTTTGGTGGAGGGCGGGGGAGGCTCCGCCGATGGCGAGTGTGCCGAGGGTGTCGATGCCGTGTTGGCGGTCGGTGGTGATGATGGCGGCGCGGTGTTCGAAGTGGGTGCGGGTGGTGGCCAGCGAGTAGGCGATATCGCGGGAGCTCAACTCCGGATGCTTGTCCAGGTGGGCACGTAGCCGTGTTGCCTGATCACGCAATCCTTGTGCTGTTTTGGCCGAGAGCAGCCAGGGCTGTGCTCCCGGGTCGACGGGGTCGTCGGATTCCGCGGCGGGCTTTTCGGGTTCGGGGGCCTGTTCGAGAATCACATGGGCATTCGTGCCCGAGATGCCGAACGACGATACCGATGATCGGCGCGGACGCCCGTCGGTGGCCCAGTCGTGGGGCTTCGTCAACAACGACACCGCACCGGATTCCCAGTCCACGTGGGGGCTGGGCGTTTCGGCATGCAGTGTCGGTGGCAGAACACCATGGCGCATCGCCTGCACCATCTTGATCACACCACTCACCCCGGCCGCTGCCTGCGTATGACCGATGTTCGACTTCACTGAGCCCAGCCACAGTGGCTGCTGCCGGGTGTGCTCGCGTCCGTACGTCGTCAACAGTGCCTGGGCTTCGATGGGGTCGCCGAGGGTGGTGCCGGTGCCGTGGGCCTCGACGGCGTCCACTTCGGCCGCACTCAGCCGGCCGTTCTCCAAAGCCTGGCGGATCACCCGCTCCTGTGCCGGGCCGTTCGGCGCACTCAACCCGTTGCTGGCGCCGTCCTGGTTGACCGCCGAGCCACGCACCACTGCCAGGATCGGGTGTCCGTTGGCTTCGGCGTCGGAGAGGCGCTCCAGCAACAACATGCCCGCCCCTTCGGACATGCCGGTGCCGTCGGCCTCCGCCGAGAACGCCTTGCACCGACCATCCGGAGCCAGCGCCCGCTGCCTGCTCATACCGATCATGACGTTCGGCGAGGCCATGACCGTCGAACCACCCGCCAGCGCGAGCGTGCACTCGCGGTTCCGGAGGGCTTGTACCGCCAGGTGCAGCGTGACCAGCGACGACGAACACGCCGTGTCGACCGTCACCGCAGGGCCTTCCAAACCGAAGGTGTAGGCGACCCGGCCCGAAGCGACGCTACCCGTGCTCCCCGTCAACTGGTACGCCTCGGTGTCGGCTGTTCCTGCCCCACCGAAGGCGTAGCCGTGGACGACCACTCCGGCGAACACCCCGGTGCGACCGCCGCGCATGGTGTTCGGGTCGACACCGGCGCGTTCGAACGCCTCCCAGGACGTCTCCAGGAGCAGTCGCTGGTGGGGATCCGTCGACAATGCCTCGCGCGGGCTGATTCCGAAGAACTCGGCATCGAATTCCCCGGCATCCAGCAGGAAACCGGCCTCACGCGGGTACATTTTCCCCACTGCGTCCGGGTCCGTATCGAACAGTTTCTCCAGGTCCCAGTCGCGGTCCGTCGGAAACTCGGCGGAGATCGCGTCCGTGCCCGTTGCCACCAGGTCCCACAGCTCCTCCGGTGAGGAGACACCACCGGGAAACCGGCAGCCCATGCCGACGATCGCGACCGGTTCGTGGTTCTTGTCCTTTTCTTCTTGCAGCCTCCGGTTGGCCTCTCGCAGGTCGGTCGTCGCACGCTTCAAGTAATCGCGGAGCTTGTCTTCGGTGTTCATTCGGCACTACCTTCTCTGCACATCGCTGGGCGTGGTGTGGTGGCTCAGAGGGATCCGAGTTCCTCGTCCAAAGCCTCGAAAAGCTCCTCGTCGGAAGCCACGTCGAGACTGTCGTCGACGTTCGAACGCTCGGTCAGATTGCGCAGGATCGTCTGGAGCCGCACCACCACGGAGCTACGCACTTCGTCTCCTGACGAGTGAGCCAGAACTTTCGTCTCCAGGCGGTCCAGGTCGGCGAGCAATGGTGCGGCGAGTTCCTTTTCGTCCGGGACCATCTCGCTCTGCAGGTGCTCGGTGATCGCGGTGATCGTCGGATAGTCGAAGATCAATGTGGCGGGCAGATGCAAGCCAGTCGCGGCGTTGAGCCGGTTGCGCAGTTCCACCGCGGTGAGCGAGTCGAAGCCCAGATCCTTCAGCGGCCGGTCATCTTCGATCCCGCTCGCGTCGGGATGGCGCAGCACCACCGCGACCTGCGTTCGGACCGTGTCGAGCACGAGTTCACGCATTTCGTCCTCGTTCAGCCCGGCCAGTCGGCGCTGTAGGCTCGGAACCTGTTCGAATTGCTCGTTCCGGGCATCGCCGACCAGCTCGCCGAGCACGGCGGGCAGGTTTCCGGATGCGTGCTTGCGTCGGTACGCGGCAAGGTTCAACCGTGCCGGGACCACGGCAGGTAATGCGGTGAGCAACGCAGCGTCGAAGAGCCTGAGCGCCTCGTTTGTGGGCATCAGGCCGATTCCCGAGTCGCTGGGCCGTGACGCCAAGTGCTTGTTTCCACCGTCCGCCCAGTAACCCCAGGCGAGACTGCTTGCCGGGTGCCCGTGAGCGTGGCGATGGTGAGCCAGGGCTTCGAAGAAGGTGTGCACGAAGGCGGCATCGAGTTGATCGGCTTCACCGAGGGAACCGGCGGCCGAGGAGTAGAGCACGAACGCGGCGAGGTCCAAACCGGCGGTGGCGTTGTGCAGATGCCAGGCCGTGCCGATCCCGGAGGACAGCGCATCGTCGAGCTCGTCGACCCCCGTCGACGACATCGGCGCGTGGCCGGAGGTTCCCATGGTGTGGATCACGGCGGTCAGCGGGTGCTGCGGGTCGACCGAGTCGACCAGCTCACGGACGGTCTGCGCATCACTCGTGTCGACCGCGGCGATGTTGACTTGTGCGCCGTGTTGTTCGAGAGCACGATGAAGGTCGTCTCCGACGGTGCCGCCGGGATCGGCCAGCAACAGGTGACGGACACCGTAGTGGGTGACCAGGTGATCGGCGGTCAACGCGCCCAGGGCATCACTGCCCATGGTGACCAGGACGGTCCCCTCCGGATCCAGGCCCTCGCTCTGCCCTGTCTCGGACATGGCGGTGCGCACCAGGCGGGGAACCCGGACAGTACCGCCGCGCAGGGCCAGCTGAGGTTCGGCACTGGCCGAGACACGTGCGATCAGCTCGGGCTCGGGGGGCTCGGACGTATCGAGGTCGAGCAGGGTGATCCGGCCCGGGTGCGTGTTCTGTTCGGTGTGGACCAGCCCCCAGACACTCGCAGCGGCCAGGTCGTCGTTCACCGCATCGTCCACGCCGGTGGACACCGCACCGCGCGTGACGACCACCAGTCGGCCATCCTCGTTCGCCGGTTCACCGAGGAAAGCCCGAACCTTTCCGAGAACGTCGTGGGAGACGCTCTTCGTGGCCTCGAGCACGTCCTCGTTTGCCGGAGCCTCCACCGAAATCACCTGCGGATCCGGTCCGTCCGGCTGTGCGGGGGAGGAAAACTCGATCCACTCTCGACACAGCAGCGAGTTCTGCCGCTTGGCGCGGGCGGCGGCGAGCTGGTCCGGAGTGACGGCGCGGACGGTGAGCGAGTCGATCTCAATTACCGGTGTGCCGTACTGATCGGTCAGCCGTAGGGAGATTGCGTCCTCCGCGACAGGCGCGGTGTATGCCCGGAGTTTTCCGTGCGCGGGACTTCCCAAGCGGACTCCGGACCAGGCGAATGGCATTCGTAGTTCCGAATGCTGCTCGCCTTCGGCCGGACCGTGGTAAAGGGCGGCCGGCAGGGCGCTGTCGAGGAGGGCTGGGTGGATGTGGTGGTTGGTGGTGTTGGTGTTTTCGGGGAGGGCGATTTCGGCGTAGGTGTTGTCGCCGTGGCGCCATGCGGCCCTCAGGTTCCGGTAGGTGGGGCCGTACGTGATGCCCAGGTGATCGAGCTGGTCGTATAGTTCGTCGACGTCGATCTGGGTGGCCTCCGGGGGCGGCCAAGTCCCCGTCGAACTTCTGTTGTCGCTGTCCGATTCGATCGGAGGTTCGGACAGTACTGCGGTGGCGTGTCGTGTCCAGTCGTTGGTGTTGGTGGTGCGGGTGTGCAGGGTGAGGGTGCGTTGGTGGGTGTTGGGGTGGGGTTCGCTGATGTGGAGTTGGAGTTGGAGGTTGGTGTCGGTGTCGAGGATGAGGGGGGATTCGAGGGTGAGTTCGTTGATGTGGGGGGTGTTGGTGTGGGTGGCGGCGTGGAGGGCGAGGTCGATGTAGGCGGTTCCGGGGAGGAGGACGGTGTTGAGGATGGCGTGTTCGGGGATCCAGGGTTGGGTTGTTTGGGTGAGTTGGCCGGTGAATAGCCAGCCTTGGTTGTTGGGGAGTTCGGTGGCTGTGCTGAGGAGTGGGTGGTTTGTTGGGGTGATGCCGAGGGTGGTGGGGTCGTTGGTGGTGGTTGGGGTGTGTAGCCAGTAGTGCTGGTGTTGGAAGGGGTAGGTGGGGAGTTCGATGTGGTGTGCGTGGGGGGTGAGGGTGGTCCAGGTGGGGCTGTGGCCGTGGAGGTGGGCTTGGGTGAGGGCGGTGGTGAATTGGGTGGGGGTGTGTTCGTGGCGGCGGAGTGTGCTGATGGTGGTGGCGGGGGTGTTTTCGAGGGTGTCGGTGAGGGGGGTGGTGAGGACGGGGTGGGGGCTGATTTCGATGAAGAGGGTGTGGCCGGTTTCGGTGAGGTTTTGGGCGGTGTCGTGGAAGTGGACGGTGTTGGCGAGGTTGTTGTACCAGTAGGTGGCGTCGAGGTGGGTGGTGTTGAGGTGGGTGCCGGTGACGGTGGAGTGGAAGGGGATGGTGGCTGGTTGGGGGGTGATGGGGGCGAGGTCGGTGAGGATGCGGTGGCGTGCGGGGGCGACGTGGGGGCTGTGGGAGGCGTAGTCCACGGCGATGGTGCGTGCGTGGATGTTGTCGGTGTTGCAGGTGGTGAGGAAGGTGGTGATTTGTTCGGTGGGGCCGGCGATGACGGTGGAGGTGGGGCTGTTGATGGCGGCGATGTGGAGGTCGGTGGTGTGGGGGGTTTGTAGGCGGGTGTGGATTTCGTGGGCGGGGAGGTTGATGGAGGCCATGCCGCCGGTGCCTGCCAGGGTGCGGATGGCTTGGGAGCGTAGGGCGATGATGCGGGCGGAGTCGTCCAGGGAGAGTGCGCCGGCGATGTGGGCGGCGGCGATTTCGCCTTGGGAGTGTCCGAGGACGGCGTCGGGTTCGATGCCGTGGGCGCGCCATAGGGTGGCGAGGCTGATCATCATGGCCCAGAGGGCGGGTTGGACGACGTCGACTCGGTCGAGGAGTTCGGCTCCGTGGTCGGTGGTGATGGTTTCGAGGAGGTCCCAGTCGGTGTGGGGGGCCAGGGCTTCGGCGCAGGCGTGGAGTTGTTGGGTGAATACGGGGGAGGTGTTGACGAGGTCGCGGGCCATGCCTGCCCATTGCGAGCCTTGGCCGGGGAAGACGAAGACTCGTTTTCCGGGGCGGCTGGTGTTGGGGATTTCGGTTTGGTGGAGGGCGGGGGAGGCTCCGCCGATGGCGAGTGTGCCGAGGGTGTCGATGCCGTGTTGGCGGTCGGTGGTGATGATGGCGGCGCGGTGTTCGAAGTGGGTGCGGGTGGTGGCCAGCGAGTAGGCGATATCGCGGGAGCTCAACTCCGGATGCTTGTCCAGGTGGGCACGTAGCCGTGTTGCCTGATCACGCAATCCTTGTGCTGTTTTGGCCGAGAGCAGCCAGGGCTGTGCTCCCGGGTCGACGGGGTCGTCGGATTCCGCGGCGGGCTTTTCGGGTTCGGGGGCCTGTTCGAGAATCACATGGGCATTCGTGCCCGAGATGCCGAACGACGATACCGATGATCGGCGCGGACGCCCGTCGGTGGCCCAGTCGTGGGGCTTCGTCAACAACGACACCGCACCGGATTCCCAGTCCACGTGGGGGCTGGGCGTTTCGGCATGCAGTGTCGGTGGCAGAACACCATGGCGCATCGCCTGCACCATCTTGATCACACCACTCACCCCGGCCGCTGCCTGCGTATGACCGATGTTCGACTTCACTGAGCCCAGCCACAGTGGCTGCTGCCGGGTGTGCTCGCGTCCGTACGTCGTCAACAGTGCCTGGGCTTCGATGGGGTCGCCGAGGGTGGTGCCGGTGCCGTGGGCCTCGACGGCGTCGATGTCGGCGGGGGTGAGTCCGGCGTTGGTCAGGGCTTGGCGGATGACTCGTTCTTGGGAGGGTCCGTTCGGTGCGGTGAGTCCGTTGCTGGCGCCGTCCTGGTTGACCGCCGAGCCACGCACCAGGCCCAGGATTTGGTGTCCGTTGGCTTGGGCTTCGGAGAGCCGTTCCAGTAGCAGCACCCCGACACCCTCGGCGAATCCTGTGCCGTCGGCCTCCGCCGAGAACGCCTTGCACCGACCATCTGCGGCGAGACCCCGCTGCCGGGCGAAGTCGACGAACAGATCGGGACTGGTGTTGACGGTGACACCGGCTGCGAGGGCCAGTGTGCAGTCGCCGTTGTTCAGTGCCTTGGCAGCCATGTGCAGCGCGACCAGCGACGACGAACACGCCGTGTCGACACTGACCGCAGGGCCTTCCAAACCGAAGGTGTAGGCGACCCGGCCCGAAGCGACACTGCCGGTGTTGCCGGTCAGGAGGTATCCCTCGACATCGTGGGCCCCGACACGAGTCGCGTCGGCAGTGCTCGGCCCGTAGTTCTGCGTGATGATGCCGGTGAACACGCCTGTGGGAGTGTTGCGCAGAGTGTGGGGAACGATTGCGGCGCGTTCGAACGCCTCCCAGCTCGTCTCCAACAGGAGCCGCTGCTGCGGATCCATGGCGAGCGCTTCACGCGGGGAAATCCCGAAGAAGGCCGGATCGAAGTCGCCCGCATTGTTCAGAAACCCACCGGTGGTGGTGTAGGTGGTTCCCGTTCGGTCGGGATCGGGGTGATGCAGATGGGAGAGATCCCAGCCACGATCGGTGGGGAACGGGCCCATCGCGTCCTGCCCGGCGAGCAGCATGTCCCACATGTCCTCGGGCGAGTTCACATCACCCGGATACCGGCAGGCCATGCCGACGATCGCGATCGGATCGTCGGCATCGGCCGTGCTCGTCGTCGCCTGGACGGCTTCGGGGGCAGGAGCGCTGTCGAGCACCAGCTCGGTTCGTATGTGGTTGGCGAGTGCGGTGAGGGTGGGGTGGTCGAAGATCAGCGTGGCAGGCAGGCGGAGTCCGGTGGCGGTGTTGAGCCGGTTGCGCAGTTCCACCGCTGTCAGGGAATCGAAGCCGAGATCGTTGAAGGCTTGGTCGGGAGAGATGGCTGTCGAGGATTCGTGTCCCAGGACAGCGGCCACCTGTTCGGCGAGCAGTGTGAGTAGCGCGTCCTGCCGTTCCGATTCGGGCAGCTCGGAGAGTCGCTGCAGCAGCGAGGCCTTCTCGGCGGTAGCCGGTTTCGGCTTGGTGTGGTGTTGGTTGGTGGGTTGGTGGGGGGCGAGGTTGGTGAGGATGGTGGGGAGGGTGTTGGTGTTGGCTTGGTGGCGTAGTTGTTGGCGGTCGAGGTGGCTGGCGAAGAGGTAGGGCTGGTTGTGGTGGAGGGCGGTGTCGAAGAGGGTGAGGCCGTCGTGGTTGGTCAGGGGGGTGAGGCCGGAGCGGCGTATGCGGGTGATGTCGTGGGTGCGGAGTCCTTCGGTGAGGGTGCTGCTTTCGGTCCAGAGGCCCCAGGCGAGGCTGGTGGCGGGGAGTCCGTGGGTGTGGCGGTGGTGGGCGAGGGCGTCGAGGAAGGTGTTGGCGGCGGCGTAGTTGGCTTGGCCGGGGTTGCCGAGGGTGCCGGTGGCTGAGGAGTAGAGGATGAAGGCGGCGAGGTCGTGGTCGGTGGTGGCGGTGTGGAGGTTCCAGGCTGCGTCGACTTTGGGGGTGAGGGTGGTGTGGAGTTGGGTGGGGGTCATGGTGGTGAGGACGGTGTCGTCGAGGACGCCGGCGGTGTGGATGATGGCGGTGAGGGGGTGTGTGGTGGGGATGGTGTGGATGAGTTGGTGGGTGGTGTGGGGGTCGCTGAGGTCGGCGGCGGTGATGGTGACGTGGGCGCCGAGTTGTTCGAGGTCGTGTTGGAGTTGGGTGGCGCCGGGGGCGTGGGGGCCGCGGCGGCTGGTGAGGTGGAGGTGGGTGATGTCGTGGTGGGTGACCAGGTGGTGGGCGATGAGTGCGCCCAGGGTGCCGGTGCCACCGGTGATCAACACCGTGCCCGCGGGATCCAACTGGGTGGGAATGGTGAGGGTGTGCTTGCCGATGTTGCGTCCCCGCTGCAGGTGTCGGAACGCTTCCGGCGCGTGCCGAATATCGGTGGCGTGCAGCGACAGCGGAGTGAGGATTCCCTGCTCGAACAGGTCGCGCAGCTCGGTCAGCATCTCCTGGTGCCGGTTCGGGTCCGCCTCCACCAGATCGAATGCGCGGTAGTACACGCCGGGGTGGTGTTCACCGACCTCGTCGACATCCCGAATGTCCGTCTTGCCCATTTCGATGAAGCGCCCGCCACCAGGTGGCAGCAGACGCAGTGATGCGTCGACGAACTCGTTGGCCAGGGAGTTGAGCACGACGTCGATCCCGCCGGAGATGTCGAACCGGTTCTCGAAGTCCAGTGTGCGGGAATTGGCGACGTGTTCGTCGTCCAGGCCTGCGGTGCGCAGGATGTGCCACTTGCCCGGACTGGCGGTGGCGAAGATTTCCATCCCCCAGTGACGGGCAAGCTGGCACGCGGCCTGACCGACACCGCCGGCAGCCGCGTGGATCAGAATCTTCTCACCCGCTCGAACATCGGCCAGGTCCCGGAGCCCGTAGTAGGCCGTCAGGAAGACCACCGGAATCGCGGCCGCTTGGGCATAGGTCCAGCCGGTGGGCATGCGAACCAGCCAGCGATGGTCGACGACGGCGGTAGGAGCGGCAGCGCTGCTGACCAGTCCCATTACCTTGTCGCCGGGAGCGAGGGACGTGACGTCCGGAGCCGTTTCCAGAACGACGCCGGCGGCCTCGCTCCCGATGGTTCCGTGCCCGGGGTAGACACCCAGAACGATCAGGACGTCCCGGAAGTTGACTCCGGTGGCGCGGACCGCGATGCGGACCTGGCCGGGGTCCAGGGGCCGGGCGGCGTCCGAGTACTCCTCCAGAGTGAGGTTGTCGATCGTGCCAGGAGCGGTGAAGTCCAGGCGCCACGGACCCTCGTCGGGTGGTGTCAGCGTACCGGTCTTGGCTTCACTCAGCCGGGGGACGTACAGGGTTTCGGAACGCAGGGCGAGCTGTGGCTCGTTGGCGGCCAGTGCCCGTGCGACCAGCTGAGCGTCGGGCTCGGAATCGTCCTGAGGATCGAGGTCGAGCAGGGTGATCCGGTCGGGATGCTCGGATTGGGCGGTGCGGATCAGTCCCCACACCGCGGAGGCAGGCAGATCGGTGATCTTGTCGCCGATGTCGGTGGACACCGCGCCACGAGTGGTGATCACGAGCTGGGTGTCTTCGAGAGCGGGTTCAGCGAGGAATGCTTGAACGAACTCCATGAGCTGAGCGACCAGGGTGTGCGTTGTCCCCGGTAGGTCCTCGCCGTGGGGAGCCTGTGCGACCGCCACCAACGTTTCGGGAGTCGCGTCACCGACGGCCGCAAGGTCGAGCCCGGGGAGCGTGAGCACGTCCGGCTCTGCGGTGGTCCCGCCGGGATCCGGCAGGGAGTTCCAGCTGATCTGGTACCCGTTGCTGCCGCCACTACGGGTGCTGGCGAGTTGGGCGGGGTCGATGGAGCGCAGGGTGAGCGATTCGGCGGTGCCGACGAGGCTGCCTTCGGGATCGGCGAGTGCAATCCGGCAGGTGTCGTCGGCAGTGGTGGTGATGCGTACTCGGAGCTCGGTGGCTCGGTCGGTGTGCAGGTTGATTCCGGACCAGGTGAATGGGAGTCGTATTTTGTTTTCGTGGGTGTTGAGGACGAGTGGGTGTAGGGCGCTGTCGAGGAGGGCTGGGTGGATGTGGTGGTTGGTGGTGTTGGTGTTTTCGGGGAGGGCGATTTCGGCGTAGGTGTTGTTGCCGTGGCGCCATGCTTTGCGTAGTCCTTGGAAGTGTGGGCCGTATTCGTATCCGTGTTCGTTTAGTTGGTTGTAGAGGCCGTCCAGGTTGAGGGGTGTTGCTTCGGTGGGGGGCCAGTGGGTGGCCCAGTGTGTGTCTGGGGTTTTTGGGGTGGGGTTTGTGGTCAGGGTGGCGGTGGCGTGTCGTGTCCAGTCGTTGGTGTTGGTGGTGCGGGTGTGCAGGGTGAGGGTGCGTTGGTGGGTGTTGGGGTGGGGTTCGCTGATGTGGAGTTGGAGTTGGAGGTTGGTGTCGGTGTCGAGGATGAGGGGGGATTCGAGGGTGAGTTCGTTGATGTGGGGGGTGTTGGTGTGGGTGGCGGCGTGGAGGGCGAGGTCGATGTAGGCGGTTCCGGGGAGGAGGACGGTGTTGAGGATGGCGTGTTCGGGGATCCAGGGTTGGGTTGTTTGGGTGAGTTGGCCGGTGAATAGCCAGCCTTGGTTGTTGGGGAGTTCGGTGGCTGTGCTGAGGAGTGGGTGGTTTGTTGGGGTGATGCCGAGGGTGGTGGGGTCGTTGGTGGTGGTTGGGGTGTGTAGCCAGTAGTGCTGGTGTTGGAAGGGGTAGGTGGGGAGTTCGATGTGGTGTGCGTGGGGGGTGAGGGTGGTCCAGGTGGGGCTGTGGCCGTGGAGGTGGGCTTGGGTGAGGGCGGTGGTGAATTGGGTGGGGGTGTGTTCGTGGCGGCGGAGTGTGCTGATGGTGGTGGCGGGGGTGTTTTCGAGGGTGTCGGTGAGGGGGGTGGTGAGGACGGGGTGGGGGCTGATTTCGATGAAGAGGGTGTGGCCGGTTTCGGTGAGGTTTTGGGCGGTGTCGTGGAAGTGGACGGTGTTGGCGAGGTTGTTGTACCAGTAGGTGGCGTCGAGGTGGGTGGTGTTGAGGTGGGTGCCGGTGACGGTGGAGTGGAAGGGGATGGTGGCTGGTTGGGGGGTGATGGGGGCGAGGTCGGTGAGGATGCGGTGGCGTGCGGGGGCGACGTGGGGGCTGTGGGAGGCGTAGTCCACGGCGATGGTGCGTGCGTGGATGTTGTCGGTGTTGCAGGTGGTGAGGAAGGTGGTGATTTGTTCGGTGGGGCCGGCGATGACGGTGGAGGTGGGGCTGTTGATGGCGGCGATGTGGAGGTCGGTGGTGTGGGGGGTTTGTAGGCGGGTGTGGATTTCGTGGGCGGGGAGGTTGATGGAGGCCATGCCGCCGGTGCCTGCCAGGGTGCGGATGGCTTGGGAGCGTAGGGCGATGATGCGGGCGGAGTCGTCCAGGGAGAGTGCGCCGGCGATGTGGGCGGCGGCGATTTCGCCTTGGGAGTGTCCGAGGACGGCGTCGGGTTCGATGCCGTGGGCGCGCCATAGGGTGGCGAGGCTGATCATCATGGCCCAGAGGGCGGGTTGGACGACGTCGACTCGGTCGAGGAGTTCGGCTCCGTGGTCGGTGGTGATGGTTTCGAGGAGGTCCCAGTCGGTGTGGGGGGCCAGGGCTTCGGCGCAGGCGTGGAGTTGTTGGGTGAATACGGGGGAGGTGTTGACGAGGTCGCGGGCCATGCCTGCCCATTGCGAGCCTTGGCCGGGGAAGACGAAGACTCGTTTTCCGGGGCGGCTGGTGTTGGGGATTTCGGTTTGGTGGAGGGCGGGGGAGGCTCCGCCGATGGCGAGTGTGCCGAGGGTGTCGATGCCGTGTTGGCGGTCGGTGGTGATGATGGCGGCGCGGTGTTCGAAGTGGGTGCGGGTGGTGGCCAGCGAGTAGGCGATATCGCGGGAGCTCAACTCCGGATGCTTGTCCAGGTGGGCACGTAGCCGTGTTGCCTGATCACGCAATCCTTGTGCTGTTTTGGCCGAGAGCAGCCAGGGCAGGGCGGTGTCGGTGGGGGTGTTGTCGTTGTTGGGGGTGTTGTCGTCGGTGGGGGTGGGGGCTTGTTCGAGGATGATGTGGGCGTTGGTGCCGGAGATGCCGAAGGAGGAGATGGCGGCGCGGCGGGGTTGGTCGTGGTGGGTGGTCCAGGGTTGGGGTTGGGTGAGGAGGGCGAGGTTGCTGGTGTGCCAGTCGATGTGGGGGGTGGGTTGGTGGGCGTGGAGGGTTTGGGGGAGTGTGCGGTGGCGGAGGGCTTGGATCATTTTGATGATCCCGCCGACGCCGGCGGCGGCTTGGGTGTGGCCGATGTTGGATTTCAGGGAGCCGAGCCAGAGGGGGTGTTGGGGGGTGTGGTGGTGGCCGTAGGTGGCTTGGAGGGCTTGGGCTTCGATGGGGTCGCCGAGGGTGGTGCCGGTGCCGTGGGCTTCGACGGCGTCGATGTCGGCGGGGGTGAGTCCGGCGTTGGTCAGGGCTTGGCGGATGACTCGTTCTTGGGAGGGCCCGTTCGGTGCGGTCAACTGGCTACTCGTGCCGTCCTGGTTGACCGCCGAGCCACGCACCACCGCCAACACTCGGTGGTTGTTCTCCACGGCCTTGGACAAACGCTCGAGGACCAGCACCCCGACACCCTCGGCCCAGCCGGTGCCGTCGGCCTCCGCCGAGAACGCCTTGCACCGACCGTCTGCGGCGAGACCCCGCTGCCGGGCGAATCCCACGAAGGTCGACGGCGTGGCCATCACCGTCACCCCGCCCGCCAGAGCGAGGGAGCACTCGTCGTTGCGAAGTGCACCCATTGCCAGATGCAGGGACACCAGCGAGGAGGAGCACGCCGTGTCCACCGTCACCGCAGGGCCTTCCAGGCCGAGGGTGTAGGCGACCCGGCCCGAAGCGACACTGGCTGCGCTGCCGGTTACCAGCGGGCCTTCGTACTCCTCGGGAGTCGCGGCCTGCGTACTTGTCACGCGCGTTCCGTAGTCGCTGTACATGACTCCGCTGAACACGCCCGTGGACGAACCCCGCATACTGTTCGGGTCGATGCCCGCGTTCTCCAGCGCTTCCCACGAAGTTTCCAGGAGCTGCCGCTGCTGCGGATCGGTTGCCACCGCTTCACGCGGGGAAATCCCGAAAAAACCGGCGTCGAACTCGGCCGCCTCGTGTAGGAAACCGCCCTCGTGTGCGTACGAGGTTCCCGGCACGTCGGGATCCGGGTCGAACAACTTCTCCAGGTTCCACCCACGATCCGAGGGGAATCCCGAGATGCCCTCCTCGCCGGAGGCGACCAGATCCCACAAGTCCTCCGCTGAGGACACTCCACCCGGGTACCGGCAGGCCATTCCCACCACGGCGATCGGTTCACCGATGCTGTCGCTGAGCTGCTGGTATCGCTCCCGCAACCGCTCGTTTTCCAGCAGCGACTTCCGCAACGCCTCGACGAGTTCTCCGGAGGATTCAGTCATGACTAGTTCCAATACCTCTTGTAATCTCAGGAGTCGTTCTGTGAAAAGGCCATCTTGATGAGTGCGTCGACGTCCGCGGACGCGATTTGCCCGCTCCGTTCCGCAACGTGCTGATTATCCGACTCTTCGGTTTGCTCGGCGAGTTTCATCAGCGGTTCCAGCAGCCCGGACTCTCGAATCCGTTCGACCGGAATAGTGGCGATCGTGGTGCGGACCTTCTCGTCGTCCGCACTTTCCTCTGCCGTATCACCGGTGGTGGGGGCGCACAATTCCGTTGCCAGGTAGTCGGACATGGCGTCCGCCGTCGGATAGTTGAGTGCGAACGTACTGGGCAGGCGGAGTCCGGTGGCGGTGTTGAGCCGGTTGCGCAGTTCCACCGCTGTCAGGGAATCGAAACCCATCTCCATCAGACCCTGGCTCACGTCGATGGTGTTGGGGTCGGGGAGGGCGAGGACGGCGGCGATGTGGGTTTGCAGGGTGGTGCGGAGGAGTTCGTGTTGGGCGGTGGGGTCGAGTTCGGCGAGTTGTTCGGTGAGGGTGCGGGAGTTGGAAGCGGTGTGCGGCTTGGTGTGGTGTTGGTTGGTGGGTTGGTGGGGGGCGAGGTTGGTGAGGATGGTGGGGAGGGTGTTGGTGTTGGCTTGGTGGCGTAGTTGTTGGCGGTCGAGGTGGCTGGCGAAGAGGTAGGGCTGGTTGTGGTGGAGGGCGGTGTCGAAGAGGGTGAGGCCGTCGTGGTTGGTCAGGGGGGTGAGGCCGGAGCGGCGTATGCGGGTGATGTCGTGGGTGCGGAGTCCTTCGGTGAGGGTGCTGCTTTCGGTCCAGAGGCCCCAGGCGAGGCTGGTGGCGGGGAGTCCGTGGGTGTGGCGGTGGTGGGCGAGGGCGTCGAGGAAGGTGTTGGCGGCGGCGTAGTTGGCTTGGCCGGGGTTGCCGAGGGTGCCGGTGGCTGAGGAGTAGAGGATGAAGGCGGCGAGGTCGTGGTCGGTGGTGGCGGTGTGGAGGTTCCAGGCTGCGTCGACTTTGGGGGTGAGGGTGGTGTGGAGTTGGGTGGGGGTCATGGTGGTGAGGACGGTGTCGTCGAGGACGCCGGCGGTGTGGATGATGGCGGTGAGGGGGTGTGTGGTGGGGATGGTGTGGATGAGTTGGTGGGTGGTGTGGGGGTCGCTGAGGTCGGCGGCGGTGATGGTGACGTGGGCGCCGAGTTGTTCGAGGTCGTGTTGGAGTTGGGTGGCGCCGGGGGCGTGGGGGCCGCGGCGGCTGGTGAGGTGGAGGTGGGTGATGTCGTGGTGGGTGACCAGGTGGTGGGCGATGAGTGCGCCCAGGGTGCCGGTGCCACCGGTGATCAACACCGTGCCCGCGGGATCCAGTTCCGTGCCCCCGACATCCCCCGACCGCACGACGGCACGACTCAGTCGCGGGGCGTGCAGGGTTTTCCCGCGTTGGGCGAGCTGTGGCTCACTCGTGGCGAGTGCTCGGGAGACGACTTCGGGAGCAGGCCTCCCATCCTCGTTCGGATCGAGGTCCAGGATGGTGATCCGCTCCGGATGTTCGAGCTGTGCGCTGCGGACGAGGCCCCAGAGCGTGCTCGCGGGAAGGTTGGTGACCGCGTCATTGACGCCAGTGCTGACCGCTCCACGGGTGGTGACGACGAGGTGGGTTTCGTCGAAGGTCGATTCGGTCAGGAAGATCTGAACGAGTTCCATGGCCTGCCGGGCCATGGTGTGCGCGGTGGTGGGAGTCTCCTCGTCCTGGGCATCGGGGGCGGGCGCGACCAGTGTGTGGGGGACCGCGTCACCGAGAGCCGCGGGGTCGAGGCTGAGCCCGGTGAGCACTTGTACGTCCGGGGTGCCGGTGGTGGGCGGTTCCTGCAGGGTGGTCCAGTCGAGTTTGTAGCCGTTGTCGCCGGTGCGGTGGAGCCGCTCGAGTTGCCCCGGATTGATGGTTCGTAGGGTGAGCGTGGTTTCGGCTACCGGGCTGCCTCGGTCCGTGGTGAGCTGCAGAGAGGCTTGCCCATTGTCGAGTCCGCGCAGCCGTGCTCGCAGGTGAGTGCTGCGGGTGTCGTGCAGCGTGGGTCGGGACCATGCGAAGGGAAGTTGGACATCGCTGTCCTCGGTGTCCAATAGGAGTGGGTGCAGCGCGCTGTCGAGGAGAGCCGGGTGGATGTGGTAGCCGGTGTTGTCGGTGTCCTCGGGCAGGGAGATCTCGGCGTAGATGTCTCTGCCGTGACGCCACGCCTTGTGGAGACCTCGGAAGCTGGGCCCGTACTCGTAGCCGTGTCCGAGCAGACGTTCGTAGAACCCGCCGAGCTCGACCGGTTCCGCTTGTTCCGGCGGCCAGTTGATGGCCCAGTCGGTGTCGGGCGTGTGCTCGGGTGCGGTGGGCGCGAGGATGGCGGTGGCGTGCAGTGTCCACTCGTCGGCTGCGTCGGTGTCCGGGGAAGTCCGGGTGTGCAGGGTGAGGGTGCGGTGGCCGGTTCCGGAGTCCGCTTCGCCTATGTGCAGCCGGAGGGACAGCGCCGTGTCCTGGGAAAGAGCCAGTGGAGTGTGCAGGGTTAGTTCGTCGATGTGGGGGGTGTCGGTGTGCTCGGCGGCGTGGGAGGCGAGCTCGAGGTAGGCGGTTCCGGGAATGAGCACGGTGTCCAGGACCGCGTGCTCGGGGATCCAGGGTTGAGTCGTCTGGGTGAGTCGGCCGGTGAACAGCCAACCTCGGTCGTCGGGCAGTTGCATGGTGGCTGCCAGCAGCGGGTGCTGTGCCGGGAGGGCTCCCAGAGATGTGGGGTCACCGTCGTTGACGGGTGTATCCAGCCAGTGGCGCTGGTGCTGGAAGGCGTAGGTCGGTAGCTCCACGGGGCGGGCGTGCGGAATCACGACGTCCCAGTCCGGACGGTGCCCGTCCAGGAACATCCGCAGCACGGAGGTGAGGAAGGTGCTGACTTCGGGGCGCTCGGCGCGCATGGCCGCTGCCAGGAGCGGCTCCGTGGCCCCGGTCGTGGTGTCAGCCAGAGTGGCGTCGGCCATCGGGGTCAGGACGCTGTCCGGCCCGATCTCCAGGTAAGTGGTCGTACCTCGCTCGGCGAGGGTGGTGATGCCATCGGCGAACCGTACGGGTCGGCGAATGTGGTGCGCCCAGTACTCGGGGTCGGTCGGTTCTCCTGGCTCGGCGAACCGTCCGGTCACGTTGGAGACGAGCGGAGTCCGTGGCTCGTGTAACTCTACTTCGGACAGAGCTTGTCCGAATCGCTCAACGGCGGAATCCATGTGTGGGGAGTGGAAAGCGTGGCTGACGTTCAGCCTCCGCGCTTTGCGCCCTTGGTCGGTAAAATGGGCTCCCACGGATTCTGCGATGTCGGCGTCACCGGACACGACCACCGCTTCGGGCGCATTGACGGCTGCGATCGTCACCCTTCCCGCGTGCTCCTCGAGTGCGGCGAGCACCTCGGATTCCCCGGCCGCAATGGCGACCATTGCTCCGTCGTCCCGGGCGGCCTGCATCGTCTGCCCGCGCGCGGCGATCAGAGTGACCGCATCGGTAAGGGAGAGCACTCCCGCGACGTGTGCGGCGGTGATTTCGCCGATCGAGTGGCCGATGACAGCGTCGGGAACCAGGCCGTGGTCCTCGTAGAGCCGGTAAAGCGCACATTCGATGGTGAACAGGGCAGCCTGCGTGTATACGGTCCGGTCGAGCAGATCGGCTTCCGCGCTCCCGCTGTCGGCGAACATCACCGCCCGCAACGGAGTCTCGAGGTGGGCGTCGAATCGTGTGCAGATCTCGTCGACGGTCTCGGCGAACACCGGAAAAGTGGCGTGGAGTTCGCGTCCCATCCCGACTCGCTGGGATCCCTGGCCGGAGAACACGAACGCCAGACCACCGCGAGATCGCCGGATGTTGCCTTGCAGCACCTCCGGTAGCTGGGCATTGTCGCTCAGTGCCTCGAGTCCGGTGAGGGCTTGTTGGCGGTCGGTGGCGATGATGGCGGCGCGGTGTTCGAAGTGGGTGCGGGTGGTGGCCAGCGAGTAGGCGATGTCGCGGAGGTGGAGGTGGGGGTTGTGGCGGAGGAATGTGGCCAGTCGGTGGGCTTGGTGGTGGAGAGCGGTTTCGTTTTTGGCGGAGAGGACGAGGGGGAGTTCGGTGGGGGTGTTGTCGTTGTTGGGGGTGTTGTCGTCGGTGGGGGTGGGGGCTTGTTCGAGGATGATGTGGGCGTTGGTGCCGGAGATGCCGAAGGAGGAGATGGCGGCGCGGCGGGGTTGGTCGTGGTGGGTGGTCCAGGGTTGGGGTTGGGTGAGGAGGGCGAGGTTGCTGGTGTGCCAGTCGATGTGGGGGGTGGGTTGGTGGGCGTGGAGGGTTTGGGGGAGTGTGCGGTGGCGGAGGGCTTGGATCATTTTGATGATCCCGCCGACGCCGGCGGCGGCTTGGGTGTGGCCGATGTTGGATTTCAGGGAGCCGAGCCAGAGGGGGTGTTGGGGGGTGTGGTGGTGGCCGTAGGTGGCTTGGAGGGCTTGGGCTTCGATGGGGTCGCCGAGGGTGGTGCCGGTGCCGTGGGCTTCGACGGCGTCGATGTCGGCGGGGGTGAGTCTGGCGTTGGTCAGGGCTTGGCGGATGACTCGTTCTTGGGAGGGCCCGTTCGGTGCGGTGAGTCCGTTGCTGGCGCCGTCCTGGTTGACCGCCGAGCCACGTACCAGGCCCAGGATTTGGTGTCCGTTGGCTTGGGCTTCGGAGAGCCGTTCCAGTAGCAGCACCCCGACACCCTCGGCCCAGCCGGTGCCGTCGGCCTCCGCCGAGAACGCCTTGCACCGACCGTCCGGAGCCAGCCCCCCTTGCCGGGAGAATTCCACGAAGATACCAGGATTGGACATCACCGTGGTGCCGCACGCCAAGGCGAGCTTGCACTCGCCGCCGCGCAGGGCTTGCACCGCCATGTGCAGCGCGACCAGCGACGAGGAGCACGCCGTGTCCACCGTCACCGCAGGTCCTTCGAAACCGAAGGTGTAGGCGATCCGCCCCGAGGCGACACTGCCGGTGTTGCCGGTCAGCAAGTAGCCTTCGGAACCATTGGCGCGCTCGTGCATGCGTGGCCCGTAGTCCTGTGGCATCGCACCGACGAAGACGCCGACCTCCTGCTTGGGCAGCTCGTCCTGTGCCAGCCCCGCGTGCTCGAATGCCTCCCAGCTCGTCTCCAGCAGGAGCCGCTGCTGGGGGTCCATGGCGGCGGCCTCCCGTGGGCTGATGCCGAAGAACTGCGCGTCGAACAGGTCGGCCTCGTACAAGAAGCCGCCCTGGTTGACGTACGACTTCCCGATCTCGTCCCTGTCCAGGCTGTCCAGATTCCATCCCCGGTTGTCGGGGAAGCCGGAGATCGCGTCTCGGCCCTCGATGAGCAGTTGCCACAGATCCTCAGCCGAGCGCACCCCGCCCGGGTAACGGCAGGATGTGGCGACGATGGCTATCGGCTCGTCGACACCGGCTTCGACAGGCGCTCCGCCTGCGGGGCTCTTTTCCGCGCCGAAAAGCTCCGCCTCTATCCGTTCGGCCAGCGCGGTGAGCGTCGGACGAGCGTAGATCACGGTCGAGGGCAGATCGAGCCCCGTGACGGTGTTGAGACGGTCTCGGAGCTCCACTGCTCCGAGGGACTCCAGGCCCAGTTCCTTGAAGTTCAGGTCGACGTCGACTTCCTCCGGGGAGGTGTGGCCGAGAACGGCGGCGGCTTGGGCTGCGACCAGTTCCACCAGCGCATTCTGCCGAGCGGATCCGGAGAGCTCGCTCAGCCGCTTCCGCAGGCTCGCATCGGCGAGATCGGACTCCGGTTCGGACTCGGAGGGCGTGGCGGGGGAACTGTCGGCAGCGATGGGCTCTCCCGTGGTGGTCGGGGACTGCAGCCAGTAGTGCCGACGCTGAAACGCGTAGGTGGGGAGTTCGATGTGGTGTGCGTGGGGGGTGAGGGTGGTCCAGGTGGGGCTGTGGCCGTGGAGGTGGGCTTGGGTGAGGGCGGTGGTGAATTGGGTGGGGGTGTGTTCGTGGCGGCGGAGTGTGCTGATGGTGGTGGCGGGGGTGTTTTCGAGGGTGTCGGTGAGGGGGGTGGTGAGGACGGGGTGGGGGCTGATTTCGATGAAGAGGGTGTGGCCGGTTTCGGTGAGGTTTTGGGCGGTGTCGTGGAAGTGGACGGTGTTGGCGAGGTTGTTGTACCAGTAGGTGGCGTCGAGGTGGGTGGTGTTGAGGTGGGTGCCGGTGACGGTGGAGTGGAAGGGGATGGTGGCTGGTTGGGGGGTGATGGGGGCGAGGTCGGTGAGGATGCGGTGGCGTGCGGGGGCGACGTGGGGGCTGTGGGAGGCGTAGTCCACGGCGATGGTGCGTGCGTGGATGTTGTCGGTGTTGCAGGTGGTGAGGAAGGTGGTGATTTGTTCGGTGGGGCCGGCGATGACGGTGGAGGTGGGGCTGTTGATGGCGGCGATGTGGAGGTCGGTGGTGTGGGGGGTTTGTAGGCGGGTGTGGATTTCGTGGGCGGGGAGGTTGATGGAGGCCATGCCGCCGGTGCCTGCCAGGGTGCGGATGGCTTGGGAGCGTAGGGCGATGATGCGGGCGGAGTCGTCCAGGGAGAGTGCGCCGGCGATGTGGGCGGCGGCGATTTCGCCTTGGGAGTGTCCGAGGACGGCGTCGGGTTCGATGCCGTGGGCGCGCCATAGGGTGGCGAGGCTGATCATCATGGCCCAGAGGGCGGGTTGGACGACGTCGACTCGGTCGAGGAGTTCGGCTCCGTGGTCGGTGGTGATGGTTTCGAGGAGGTCCCAGTCGGTGTGGGGGGCCAGGGCTTCGGCGCAGGCGTGGAGTTGTTGGGTGAATACGGGGGAGGTGTTGACGAGGTCGCGGGCCATGCCTGCCCATTGCGAGCCTTGGCCGGGGAAGACGAAGACCTTCTTGCCCGTTTCGCTCCGAGTCGCCGTACCGGGGAGCAGAACGTCGGGGGACGGAGTGTTGGTGGCGAGCGCGTGCAGGCCTGCCAACCCGCGATCCCGGTCGGCGGCGACCACCGCCGCGCGCCGTGTGAAGTGGGTGCGGGTGGTGGCCAACGAGTAGGCCACGTCCCGGACGCTCAGGTCGGGCCGTTCTTCGAGATGGGAACGCAGTCGGGCAGCCTGAGCGGCCAACCCGCGCTTGGTCTTGGCCGACAGGACCCAGGGAAGCGCCGCGGTTTCGTCGTACTTCGGGTCCGTGTCCTCGGTGCCGCTCGGCACGGAAGGCGTCTTCGGGGCTTCGGCGAGTACGACATGGCAGTTGGTGCCGCCCATGCCGAACGAGGAAACCCCCGCGACGAGTCCCTGCTGCTCGTCCGGCCATTCGTCGAGTTGCCCGCAGACCCGCAGGCCCAGGGTGTCCAGGGGAATCTCCGGGTTGGGCGTTTCGAAGTTGAGGCTTGCCGGGAGTTGCCGGTGCGCGATGCTGAGAGCGGTCTTGAGGAACCCGGTGATACCGGCTGCGCCCTCCAGATGGCCGACATTCGTTTTCGCCGAACCGACCAGGAGTGGGGAGTCGGAGGTGCGGTGGTCACCGAGCACGTTCCCGAGCGCGGCCGCCTCGATCGGATCGCCGACGCGAGTGCCCGTGCCGTGCAGTTCGACGTACTGGACTTCGCCCGGATCCACTCCGGCCTGTTCGTAGGCTTCCCGCAGTACCTCTTCCTGACCTTCGCGGCCGGGCACCGTCAACCCGAAGGTGGCACCGTCGTTGTTGACCGCGCTGCCCAGGATCGTGCACAGTACCGGATTACCGTCCCGGAGCGCGTGGGAAAGGGGTTTGAGCACCACGGTTGCCGCACCCTCTCCCCGGACGTAGCCGTTGGCGCGGGCGTCGAAAGTGAAGCAACGTCCGTCCGGGGAGAGTCCACCGAATCTGGCGGACCGCACCGTGCTTTCCGGAGCGAGGGTGAGGTTGACGCCGCCGACGATGGCAAGACTCGATTCACCCCGGTGGAGGCTCTCGCAGCCGTTGTGCACCGCGACGAGCGAGGACGATTGTCCCGTGTCGATCACCATGCTGGGTCCGCGCAGGCCGAGAGCGTAGGAGACCCGGTTGGCGATGATACCGCGGTGTGAGCCGATGATCGAATGCTGGTTCAATTCCCGGTCGTCGAGTCTGCTCGACAGTATCGAGTAGTCGTCCCAGATGGAACCGACGAACACGGCTGTGCGAGTGCCCTCGAGGTCGCCAGGACATATCCGGGCGTTCTCGAGGGCACTCCAGGCGAGCTCGAGAATGATCCGCTGCTGCGGGTCCATGGAAGCGGCTTCTCGGGGAGAGATTCCGAAAAACGATGCGTCGAAATGGCCGACATTTTCGAGGAAACCACCGAAGTATGGGTCGTCCTCATCGGATTCCCACCGGTTCTCGGGTGGTTCCGTGATCGTGTCGACACCGTCTCGAAGCAGCTTCCAGAAATCATCGGGGTTCGAAGCCCGCGGTAACCGGCATGACGTCCCGATGACTGCAATGGGCTCCTTGTGTCCCGCCTCGCGCTTTTCGCTCATCGCCCTTCCTCGGTCGGCCCTCGTGTCGAGGTGGTTGTCCTGGTGTCCAGGAAAAGGATCGTTGTTCTTACGCCGGGTGCGGCAGGCATCGTTCTTCCGTGGAGTTTCGGGTGTTCGACCGTGCCGCTTCGGCGGGTCGACCGTGCCCGCTGGGGACGATCTGCGGATGGGATGTCGGTGTCAGCGACGAGACGATTCGGCTCCGGCGTCCCCGGCTGGGACGTTCTCCGGCTCGGCACGCAGGTCGACTGGATCGATGGGTACGGTCCCGAGCATTTTGTTCAACATCCGGTACTTCACCGGAAGCCGGTGCAGAATCCGGTACTTGATCTGGCGGGCCAGGATTCCGGCCTTACTTGTCACGGCGAGGCCGCTTTCCTGCGCTGTCTGGAAGCGCGTTACTTGGTCCTTGTGTGCTCGTCGTTCGGTGACGAAGTCGCTGAAGACCCGGCCGGGAACGGGTTCCTCGTCGGCGCCGTTACGCAGCGCTTCCGCGATTATCGGGGTGATACGCACGCAATCCTGAATGGCCAGGTTGACCCCTTGGCCGAGGATGGGCGTGCACGTGTGCGAGGCGTCCCCGATCAGGACCAGACCGTCACGAGCCCAGTTGTCCACATACGCGGTGAAGATCTCCAGGAAACTGGTGTCGTCCCAGGAGTTGAGATGGTTGTCCATCAGCGGTCCGAGCTGCGGGGCCAGTTTTCGGACCTGCTCTTTGAACGAGTCCAGTCCCGCATTGCGGATCTTCCCGAAACCTCGTTTCGGCAGGTTCTGCGCGACTCGGATGTCGTCCGGATACGTCGGCATGCACACCAGGTGCCGGTCGCGGTCGACGAAGAACTGAGTGTAGTGCCGGTCCCACTCCGGTGGCCGCGGGACCTTGAACCAGAGAACATCCCGGTCCATCGGCTCGACGTGAGCTTTGACTCCTGCGGCTTTCCGTACTTTCGAGAACCGTCCGTCGGCACCGACCACGAGCCTCGCACGTACGGTGGATCGCGAGCCGTCACCGAATCGTAGCTCCGCACCGACGACTTTGCCGGACTCCTCGATCAGATTGGTCATCTGCGCGCCGGCGGCGTGGTGGTAGCTGGGTTCCTGGCTTGCCGCGTCATTGATGATACTGAGCAGCGCCGGCTGTGGCATGTCGATGTAGGGCTTTTTCCGCGCGGTGCGGAGATACTCCACGTCCATGACGTGACGCTTCTCGAGGTACATCTTCATGCCCTTTGTCTCCAGGTAACCGTGCGCGCGCATAGCGGGCCCGAACCCGAGTTCGTTGAGGGCCGTCAACGAGCCCGACACGAGTGTTTCACCGCGGAAGCTGCGCTCGACCGTCGCTTGTTTCTCGGCTACTATGACCCGGATACCGCGGCGGGCCAGCATGCAGCCGAGCAGCGAACCGGCAGGGCCGCCACCGATGATCAGTACGTCCGTTTCCTCAGGGATCATTTCAGCGCCTTTCCGCCAGATGTTGTCTGGTTGTGTACCGGCGAAACACGCCCGGATGTTCGACAACGGTCCGGCCGCTGGTGTCACCGATCGGGCATTTCGCTGGGTCAATCATTAGCTACAAAGCTAAAGTCCCTCTAAAGGGGCTCTTGTGGACTTTTCCAGGTGATACCACCAGGATGGTGCTGCGCGTGCTGGGCCGCGTGTCATGAGTTCGCCGGTGCGCACACTGTTCCTCTCCGATACGGGGTACCGGAGAGGAACCTTTTCGGGGAACCGTGGTTATGCCTGTATCAGACCTGCTGCTCCTGTCGCATCCGTGTGAGTGAGTCGAAGAGCCACTCGCGAGTCTCCTGAAGATGGCCCGGTGAGGCGTGCACGTCGTCGAGAACCCGCGTTCTCAGGTTGTGGACGTGGTCCCGCAGATGGTGTATCTCGCTCGGTGGCGTGATCTCGTCCTGGGTGCTGGCCATGTAGGCGACCGGAATCCGCAATGCTGCCAGCTCTTCCGGGGTCAGGGCCCATCCGTCGAGCTCACTCGACAGGTTTTCAGGAGAGGTGCCCAACAGGTGAGCAAGCGTATCGATTGTCACCCTCGGCAGCTGCGTTCGCCAATCCACGTCGGTGAAAAAGTCGCTGATGGGAGCGGCATTGGAAATGACCCCTCGGATCCGCGGTTCCTCGATGGCGCACCGGAGAGCCAGATGACCACTGAAACTGTTCGCTATGGCGAAGGTGCGCGCGACATCCGCATGGGAGGCGAGCGCGTCCAGGATCCGGGGGAGCATGCGCCAGCTATCGCGCTCGTAACGCACCGTGTTCTCACCCACCCCCGGCATCTCCGTGATGACCATTGCCAGGCCGAGCTGATCGGCCAGCTCCAGCAGCGGAGCCCACTGTTCCTTGAGGCTGACGATGCCGCCCATGAACAGGAGGAGCGGACGTGGCCGGGTAGCGGAAAGCCCATTGGTCAAGCAGCGCACACGGCCCTTTGGTTCGGCCAGTTCCAGATCGAGCCGTCCGATTTCCGAACGGTTGCTCCGCCACTCGTCGAATGACTCGACCGCACGCCGTAAGGCCTCCTGGCGTGCCGCACCATCGACGAACGGAAAGCGAGCCATCGTGTAGCAGTTGCAGGCAGCGAGGTTGTCCCCGTCGGCTCTGTAGGCGTCGCCGACGGACGACCACTCGTACACCCATGACCGCGGTGCCCCGTCGCGATCGTGGCTTATCCGATCGAGCACCTCCTCCCAGAGATCATCGGGAATGTTCAGCAACTTCGAGTGAACCGAGGCGAATTTCTTGAGTTCACCGATATGATTCATCGCACAATACTTTCATTTGGTCCGGAAGCCCGGTTCGCCGACACAGCGGGAATGCCGGTACGAGCCGCGAGCGTGGTCGGCGCGGTTTCACTGCCTTTCGGGGCGAATTCTCAAACACCGACGTAGAGATTGAAGATATCCTCGAGGGAACTCGCTTCGAGGATGTCCGGCAGGGGAACGCTGCGCCCGGTGCGCTTTTCCATGGCAGAGACCAGACCCAGTAGGTGTACGGAGTCCCAGCCGGGCACCTCGTCGAAACCGCGGCTGGTGAGTTCGACGGTCAGCTCCAAGCCGATCTGGTCACGCATCATCGTGACGAATTCGTCCAATGTGTTCACTGGAAGCTCCCTTGAAGATCCTCGATCAGGTGCAGGTGCTCGGGGACCGCGGGGATGTCGTGCAGGTCGTGCCGGTAGGTGGTCCCCGAGTCGTCACCGGCCACGCTTTCGAATCCATAGCGCGCGTACAGGTCCGCCACCCCGGCGTTCTTGGCCGTCGGCTGATACTCCCCGTACACGGCTTTGCATCCATTCGAGAAAGCGTCCCGAAGGACCGCGCCGAGACATGCCTGCTCTATTCCTCTGGAGAAGACACGGCAACTGAGCAGGAAGTTCTCGATTCGTGCCGTGTCGTCGTCCTGACGTACCAGGAGCGCACCGACCAGACCGTTGTCCCCGAACCGATCACTCGCATGGATCGTCAGCACTCGTGCTCCCGCGGACATGGCGAACTCGCGGACCTCCGTGGGCTGCATTCGCACCGTTGTCATATTGAACTGGTTGGTCCGCAGAGTGATTTGCGAAACCCGGTTGACATCGGATTCGCGGAGCGTGCCGATTCTGACCTCGACACGCAACTCCCGCAGGTAGTCCGCGAGCGATTCGAACTCCGCCAGGAAGTCACTACGTTCGCTTTCACCCCGATACAGGGCCGGCCGTGCACGATCCTCTTCGGTCAGTTCCCGGATGTCGAACCAACCGTCCTCCAGCAGTCTGCTGATGTGCAGCGCCGGTTCGGTACCGATTTGTACTGTCGTGACCTCAGGCAGCGCGTGTCGCATGAGGCCGCACTCGTACGAGCTGTCGTCGACGAACACGAAGCTGTCGGGCTTGATGTTCAGCGCCTCGGCAGTTTCTCGCACATTGTCCGGCTTGGGGCGCCAGTTGGCGGTGACCCGCACGAAATCGTCCTCGCGCAGTGCCATGTCGGAGTTTTCACACAATACCCGGCGGACCGGCTCGATATCGTTCTTGCTCACCGCTGTGAGCAGGACGCCCTGACTGCCGAGTTGCTTGACCACTCGCTGGAAAGCCCGGAACGCTTCGCCGCGATAGCTGGTGGCGACTTCGATGCCCTCACTTCCGTCGTCACCGAGGATGCCACCCCACAGTGTGTTGTCCATGTCGAGCGCCAGGGCCTTCTTCGTTCGCCCGGTCGAGTGCCGGGCGAGGTGGCCGACCTCGCGGGCGTACCGGGCTAGCAGAGCCGGCGACAGCGGTACCTTGGCATAGGTGTTCAGTCGGATGTCCTCAGCCGTCAGCCCTTCGGACAACAGTGGTTCCAAATCGATGACGAGCGCCGAGGAGTATCGCTCGGTGAGTTCGAGCAAACGCGCGTTGGTCCTGTGCCAAGCGGCGCTGAGGCGGGCGCGTGAACGGTGGTCCACCAACTGTGCGGAGAATCGCCGCGGCAGTGTGACGGTATTGAGCACCAATGTCGCGTTTGTGGTTGCCACGAACCGCTCCACGAGCCATTCGATCAGCCGAACCTTCTCCTCGAGCTTGTGTTCGGCAGTGGTGGCATCCCACGGTACTGGCAGCTCGTCGAAAACTATCGTGGGGTCGAGCACGCAGACCACGATGTCCGGAGCCGAGCGATACAATGCGCTGTCCGGATCGGATAGATCGAAGACGTAGCTGTCGAAGTCGGACAGTGCGGAACGCAACAGCAGACCGTGTCGAGCCAGCTCGGCGTTGAGCGGTGGCACCAGTTGGTTCAACGTGCCGTGTCCGGTGATCGCTACTTTGACCGCCGGTGTCGAGGGGTGTTCATGGAGCACGTCGTCCACGTCGATCCGGTTCAGCAACCGCCCCGCACGAGTCAGCCCTTGATCGTCAAGGCTGTTCAGCAACGCGCAGGCCGATGGAAACTCACGCGCGAGGCGCCCCGCGCGGTACAGTTCCATGAACCGTTCCTCCGGATCGGACCGCTCCGAGTCCACCACTCCCGAGGCGGTTGTCGAGGCATCGGACGAGAACACGGTTTCGTTCATGTCGATCAGACCTTTTCTACCGCGCAGCCGGACTTTATCCACTTACTCGACTCGATCGAGATGCATACGGCTCGATCGCTCCTGCTCATACGAGGGAGCGCTCGCTCGAGCTGAAAGAACGGGGCGGCATTGCCGGTGTTCCCGATTTCGCGAACACGCGAAATCTCTCGGATGTCGGAGACGGAAAGAGAATCGACGATTGCTTTTGTCATGCGTCCGGAAAGTTGCGGGGG
Source organism: Haloactinomyces albus (assembly GCF_031458135.1). Classification (NCBI taxonomy): domain Bacteria; kingdom Bacillati; phylum Actinomycetota; class Actinomycetes; order Actinopolysporales; family Actinopolysporaceae; genus Haloactinomyces; species Haloactinomyces albus. The sequence goes on from NZ_JAVDXW010000001.1 coordinate 4,041,206, forward strand.
GAGCAGGTAGTCGAATTCCGTCTCGTCCCAGTCGAGGTTTTCCAGCAGTTGCCGTAGAACTTCGTTCGCCATCTCCGGAACGCGATTTTCAATGGCCCTGTAGTCCTCGGTCACCGCGGTGTGCCCGCCGGTCTGCTGGTCGTGGAGTCCGCGATCTCCCGCGCCGAACCACTCGACGACCTGGCCGGGTTCATGGCCCATCCCGACCAGCCGGACCAGAGGAGGGTGCAGTACAGCGGCTTCCGTAACCGGATCGGTACTGAGTACGGCAGCGCCCGCGCCATCGCCGAACAGCAGGGTGTTGACTGCGTAGGATGAATCCGTGTTCCCGAAATCCATATTGGTGTCGTAGTGTTTCGCCACCGACTCGGCGCCCAGTACCAGCGCGTTCCGACTTCGGCCGGTGGACAGCATCTGATGGGCCACATCCAGTGCCTGCAGTGCCCCCGAGCAGCCCGACTGGAGCTGGAAGGAGGCCACGTCGTCGATCCCGAGGCGGTCGGCGATCAAGTTCACTGTGGCGGGCATGAGTTGGTCGGGAGTGGCTGTCCCCATCACGATCAGATCGATGTCCCGGGGGGTGGTCCCTGCTGCTTCGAGAGCCTTGCCTCCGGCCTCCGTGCCCATGTCGACGAGCGTGTGGTGACGTTTGCCGGTCTCGACGTCGAACCCGAAGTGCCTGCTTTCCGTCCCGATGAACATCTCCAGCCATTGTTCCCAAGCGCTGCTCATCCCGAAGTGCTCGGCCAGCATGGAGTTATCCACGGGGAGACCCGGCAGAGATGTACCGACCGAAAGTATACGGATGTTGGGGTAGCTCATCCAGGGATGCCTTTCAGGTTTTTCGGCTACTTGTCGGGGATCATAGAGAGCACGTCTAAAGCCTGGCTAATGCGGCTCTTTATTCCGCGACTCGGCCGGGATCCGAAATGGCTCCGACTGGTCGGTGCAGGAGGTGAACGATCTCGGGAAATTGGCCGGCCGGCTGTGACCGGTTTCATGGTGGGTGCGTCGGCAGCGCTGTTCCACGGGGACCGCTTCGTAATTCCGGTCCGGATATTGCGCAGGCCGATCGATGTGTGTGGATTCGGTGTCGATGCCCACGGTGAGCCTGCTGGTGATCACCAGTTGGCGAGAGCCTGATCGGTCGCCTCGATGAGGTGCTCGAAACTCCGGTCGATCGAGTACGGCATCTCGAATCCGCCGTCCAGTTCCAGACGTACGAAGCCGTGCAGTGTGCTTCGTACGAACCGAGCGGCATCGACGACATCCTCTCCGGATATGCCGTAGCCTTCGAATACGGCGTAGAGCACGGAAAGCACGTCGTCCGTGGCTGCTGCGAATTGGGTGTCGCCCGGAGTCGGTGTGCGGAAGACGTACGTGTAGTGGCCGGGGTGGGCGAGGGCGAAGCTTCGGTAGGCGTTTGCCACGGCACGTAGGGCGTCCGCTCCGGCCTTTCCCGTGCTCGCTCGGCGAATGATGTCGCCCATATCGTACATGACTTTCATGGAGAGAAGCCTGTGCAGGTCCTCGAGTCCGTCGACATGCTTGTACAGGCTCGGCTGGGCGACTCCGAACCGCTTCGCGAGTTCCGCCAGCGTCAGCCGGTTCCGGCCGACCTGGTCGACGACCCGGGCAGCTTCTTCGACGATCACTTCCGTCGACAACCCGGCCCTAGGCATGCGCGAGCTCGTCGATCAGTCGTATGACGGCGGCCGCAGTCGCGTCGGGTGCTTGTGCCTGTGGAAAATGCCCGACGCCGGGAATCATCACCACTTCCGCGGAAAGCTTCGCAGCGATCCAATTCGCTTCGTCGGACGGGTCCTTCCAGTCGATGTCCGCTGCGCCCATCACGACGATGGTCGGGGTGCTCACGTTCTCCAATCGCTTTTCGGCGGGGGCGTGCTCAGTACGGCTTGTCCGAACCAGCGCCTTCCAGTGTCCTGGGCGGCGCAGGTTTTCGCGGACTCGAGCCGCATGCTGTTCGTAGTCGTCGGGCTTGGTGCCGGGGAACCACTGTGGATAGTAGGACATGAACGCCGCCGGGCCCCATGGCTTTGTGAGAAGCAGCCGGAAGAGCAACTTCTGAAAGGCGGTCGACTCCGGGTCGCGGACGAACGGTCCGAGCAGAGCCAGTCCGCTGATCTTCGAGGGGGCATCGGCCGCCGCGATCACGCCCGCTCCCGCGGCCATCGAATTGCCCACCACGAATGCCGGGCCGCCGAGGTGATCGACGAGGGCGAGTATGTCTCCGGCCAGCGCCTCGTCGTCGTAGGCGCTGAAGGTGGCGTCGCTGTCGCCGTGGCCACGCAGATCCATCGTCGCCACTCGGCAACCGTGTGCGGTGAGGGTGGGGACGAGGTGCCGGTAGGACTGGCGAAGTTCGCCCATGCCGGGCACGCAGACCACGAGCGGGCCGTCTGTGTCGGTCAGATCATAGCCGATCCGACCTTCGGGGCATTCGAGATAGTGGCTAACATTCATAGCTTATAACCTAAGAAGGCTAGCTTGGTGTTGTCAAGCAGCGGAGACTTCGCCACCACGCGACGATCTCGGCGAGCGACTCGTCATGCGGTCCCGAGGTGGTAACACGGGGTGACTCGACGGGAGGGGTGCGCGTTGTGGCCCACCAAAGCAGGTGGCCACGTGCTCACCGAGGTCGCATGGGCTTCGATGAGCACGTGGCCGGTACGGTCCGCTGGTGGGATCAGGCTGCCGTGCGGTCGAGACTTTCCTCTCGGGCGAGTATCGCGTAATGGAGTTGCTGGACAGCCGTGCAGGGCTCCAAGCCCAGCTCGTCTCTGAGGTGTTCCCACAGGTCGCGGTACACCGCCAGTGCGTCCGCTTGTCGATCACATCGATACAGCCCCAGCATCAAATGCCGGTAGAAATTCTCACGCAGTGGGTACTGGGAAATCAGCGTGTACAGCCGGCCGATGACTTCGCGGTACCTTTCGAGTCGTAAGTAGGTCTCCATCAAGAGCTCGAGGCACTCCAGACGGCTTTCCTCGAGAAATGTCGCATAAGCGTGCGCAACCACACCGTCCTTGAGATCTTCGAGGCTTGATGCCCGCCAGACCCGGAGTGCTTTCTCGAGCGCAGTGATCGTCTCTTCCGAACGCCCTTGGGCGAAGTGCCCGCGCCCCTCGTGCATCAGCCGCTGAAATTCATCCACGTCGATCTCGTCGTCCTCGAGAAGCAACATGTATCCGAGTGGGCGTGTCACGATCGGCGTGCCGGGTGCGGTGCGGGCTCCGGCCCCGGAGGAAGACCTACCGTGTTGCTTGAGGAACTTGCGGAGCTGCGATACGTACACGTGCAGCGCCGCGTTGGCTCGCCGCGGTGGGTTTTCGCCCCAGAGCTCGGTGACCAGTCGCTCGGTGGTGATCACCTGATCGTGGCGGACCAGGAGAACAGTCAACAGGATTTCGAGTTTCCGTGCGGTCAGCAGGCGTGTTCCGTTCGAATCCACGACCTGAATGGGACCCAGAATCTCGTAACGCATCGGACACCTCGGTTGCAGTGAGACCACGTTCGATCGGGAGTCAACGACTTCGACCTTTTCACTCGATCGAGAACGTCGCCACCCCTAAGCCGCCCCCAGCCCACCCCTAAACTCGCACCAAAGCCTTGGAGCTCGCCGTGTTCGGTGGGTGAGGTGCTCGCACCGGGAATTCACTCCGATTTTGCATCCTGTTCCGCTGAGACCTTCCGCCACCAGCCTTTCGACACCAAGGCCGCCCGGTCGTCCACGCTCCACGCCCGGCGAATCAGTCGATTCACACACCGGGACGCAGATGCGCGGTGAGCACGCGCAGCACCTCGTCCTGCTGCTCGGCCAGGTAGAAATGCCCACCGGGAAATACATGTACTTGCGCTTCCACACTGGTGTGCTCGCTCCATGCCTCGGCCTCTTCCAACGTGACTTTCGGATCGGCATCACCGGTGAGAACGACGATTGGGCAGTCGACTGTAGCGCCGGGGGCACATCGGTACGTCTCGATCGCCCTGTAGTCGCTGCGTACGGCCGGTAGAATCAAGCGCAACAGTTCCTCGTCACCGAGCACCCACGGGGCGGTTCCGCTCAGCTCGCGCATCTCCGCGATCAGGCCCTCGTCGTCCTGGAGGTGCACTCGTTCCTCGCGGTATCGCGAGGGGGCTCGCCTGCCCGAGGCGAACAGTGCCATCGGCGGTGTGTCCAGCCGCTGCGCAACCTCGAACGCCAGCACGGCGCCCATGCTGTGCCCGAACAGTGCCGTTCGTGAATTCTGCCAGGGACGCAGCTCGTCAGCCACCAGGTCGGCGAGTTCGTCGATGTCGTCGATGAAGGGCTCGCTGCGCCGATCCTGTCGGCCCGGGTACTGCACGGCCATCACCTCTATGCCCGGCGACAGAGCCTGGGATACCGGAAAGTAGAAGCTTGCCGAGCCGCCAGCGTGCGGAAAACACACAAGGCGGTCCGTTGCGTCCGTGCCGGAGCGAAAGCGGCGGATCCACTGATCACCGCTAATGGTGGTGTCTGTCATTGTTTCTCTACCTTTACAACGGAATATTGCCGTGGTGACCACAGGTACCGGCTTCCCGGCCTAGGGTCTGCTTTAGAAGTTAGAGCCATTCGTTGATGACGGTGATGGTCACGGTGGCTTTGTGGCGCACGGCGAGCTTGTCGTAGGGGGTGGCGACGGCGCGGTGGCGTTTCAGGCGGTTGATGCAGCACTCGACGGCGTGGCGCTGTGTGTAGACCTCGGCGTCGAAGGCGGGTGGGGCGCCACCGCGGTGGTCCCCGGCCCGACGATGCTGGGCCTGGTCTGCCTTTTCGGGATGGTGGCGTCGATTCCCCGTCAGCGCAGGTAGGTTCGGTTGGCTCGCGCGCTGTAGGCCTTGCCGGCGATCACGCGAGCCGGGCGCGTGCGCGGGCGCCCTCGCCAACGGATCCCGTCGATGAGCTGCCGCTTCGAGCGCTTCGGCGGACGTCCACTCTTGACTCCCACCGGCAACAACGGATCCAGCTTCGCCCACTGCGCATCACTCAAATCGCCCCGCGCCACACCATGATCATCACAGACCCTGACCCACTTTTGAAACACACCCTCTGGCGCGACCGCAATTTTCCGCCAGGTTTCGGCAGGTACGACAGGCCACCACCCGAGCACTGTTGACGCGTCCCAGCCTCCGTGACCACACCGCTGTCGTCGGGGATGTGTGATGAGCTCGCGGAGTTCTTGTCCAGAAGATCGTCCAACCGCGCGGATGGCGACCGTGGGTCGGCTTCATTCTCGTATGTCTGCTTGGCCGAAACGGTGCCGGTCACATCCCCCCCACCGGGGCGAGGAGCACAAGTCCCGTCCGCTTGCTCATGGCCGGTCGTCGAATCGGGCATAGCACCTTGTTGTCTTCCACATCGACGTGTTCCGGCTCAAAAGCTGGCCGAGCCTCCTCCTGGAGTCAACCCCTATTTGAACCCCTATCAGCGTCTTCGGGGTGCCAGGTACCCCCTCAACCGCATCTGGACAACAGTGTGTCGCCGATGTTCATTCGAATGGTCGGATCGCTTCAACAGGGACGGAGGACGACACCAACCTCCTCCCTGTGTGGTGTCAACACACGGATCGACGTCGCCATGTCCATGCTCTCGTGGCCAAACGCTGGCCCGACCACTTTCCTACTAAATAGTAGACATCCATTTGGAGCACTTCTAGTTAACAGAACGTACTGCTCTCACCATCCCTTTTCACGAATGAGCTAATGACTTACTCTGCCCCCTAGAGAGCGGTCACGCTCGGTGTCAAACCATCGGGCGGTCGGGGGGCTGTCGCCAAGGATAAAACGGGGACCACGGTCCGAAGTGTCCGAAAGCTGGGGAACCAACGGGGATGACACTCATCGAGCGACACGAAGAAGCAGCATCGCTCTGCGAACTCTTCAACATCTGCACAGCAGGCAACGGCGCAGTGGCTCTCATCACGGGGAACGCCGCCAGCGGAAAGAGCTCTCTCCTGCAAGACTTCGGCGAGAACGTCAGCACTTCGGATGCCGTCCTCCTGACAGCGGTCGCCTCTCGCGCCGAACGCGACTTGCCGATGGGCGTGTTGAGTCAGTTGCTGCACTCGACCGACATGCCCGCGGAGCGCTCCGCACTGTTCGATCACCTGCTGGAAGACTGCATGGCAAGCCTCGTCGATGTCGACGGCGGTCTACGCAGTCCGAACGTCCTGGTGCTGCACGGACTGTTCAAGGCTCTGATCCGGCAAGCCATGCACACGCCTGTCGTCATCGTGGTGGATGACCTCCAGTACATCGACAACGCCTCCTGGCAGTTTTTGCTCTATTTCCTCCGGCGCAGCCGCTCCGCACGGACCATGGTCGTATTCACGCAGCGCACCGACGCGGATCGGGCACCCGTCGAGGTGCACTCCGAGCTGGTCTCCATGCCCAACTACCGCCATATCGAGCTACAACCACTCACTCGGCAGGGCACTGCTTCCGTGCTGTCGCTTCACCTGGATCCCGAGACGGCAGACCAGCTCGTCGACGAGTTCCACCGAATCAGCCACGGGAATCCGCTGCTGGTGCAGGCCCTGCTCGACGATCTCTCCGCTGGAGCGCCTTCGGCACCGCAAGTGGTTGTCGGTGATGCCGTGGGGCGTGCCGTACTGCGATGCCTGCACTCGTCCGGTCGTTCCACACTCAGGGTTGCACGGGGTGCTGCGGTCCTGAACGAACGGACTTCTCCGGTGCTCTTGGCCCGCCTGTTGGATATGGAGACCGGCGCGGTGGAGCAGGAATGTCGAACCCTACGGTCGATCGGTTTGCTGGGCGGTATGGTACTACGGCATGCGACTGGCCGCTCCGCGGTCGTCCGCGACATGCCGACTTCCGAGCGCAGTGAACTGCACCGCCGTGCGGCGAAGCTGCTCTTCGAGACTTGCTCCGCGGCGACCACAGTCGCCCGGCATCTACTGGCGGCCGGCAATCCGGACGAACCATGGGCCGTGGAGGTACTCACAGATGCTGCGGACCACACCGCGCACGATGGTGAGGTCGAATTCGCCCGGTCATGCCTGGAACTGGCCCAGCAGTATTGTTTCGACAGACGAAGATGTACGACGATCACATTGGCGTTGCTCAATCTCGAATGGCCGTTGCATCCCACCGTCGCGATTCGTAGGCTGCGGCAGCTCGTCGACTCGGCCCCCTACCAATCCTTGCTCCTACCCCAGGCGACCGACCTGGTGGACTGGTTGCTGTGCGTCGGCTGGACCGGCCCGGTCTGGGCTGTCCTCGACCGGATCGCCGAATTGAGCGCGGCCGGTGACGCATACGCTACGACCGAACTGCGGAACATCGAGCTGAGACTTTCTTGTGACTTTCCGGGGGTGTCCGACCGACGGAACGGAACACTCGCGGCGCAACACATCACAAAAACGATCAAAGCCTCCGCCGTCACCAATCCTCGACTGAGCGCGTTCGCAGCGTTCGACACCGTCCTGCGGGAAGGTGAAGAGGAGGATTCGATCAAGGTCGCAGAAAAGGTTCTCGAAGGAACAAGTTCGGATGACAGAAGAGTACAACACGTGTTCGCGGCGATTAGCACATTGCTCTGTACCGACCGACTGGAAAAGGCCGGAAAGTGGACGGAGAAGTTGCTTCGGCAAGTGCCTCCGCTCCAGTGCCCGGGCTATGAGGGAGCCCTTCTCGCGCTGCGAGCCGAAACCTTCCTCTACCGAGGCGACTTCCGATCGGCACACGATTATGCGCATGCATCCTTCCAAAGGATTCCCTTCGTCGCTTGGGGGGACATGATCGGCGGTCCTCTGAGCACTCTGCTGCTGGCCTCGGTCAAAAATGCAGAGCTCTGGAAAGCCACGGAACTCATCGGGAAACCGGTTTCGGAAAGAATATACCAGACCCGCTACGGGATTCGCTATCTGTACAGCCGCGGACAATATTACTTCGAGACCGGGCGGCTCTCCGAAGCACTCACCGACTTCAACACATGTGGCGAGATGATGCGGGCCTGGGACATGGATCGTCCCGCTTTCGTACCGTGGCGATCCGGACTCGCCCGGGTACGGCTGTGCCTGAACCAGCCGGTACAAGCCTGGCAACTGCTGCAGGAACAGCTGGAACTGCTTCCCGACCGAAGCAAACCGTGTCCGCGAGTCCGCTCGCCGCGCCCGCTTGCCGCCGAGGACCGCTCACAGCAATATGAGTCACTGCATAGGGCGATCGTGGCACTGGAGATAGGCGGGGATCGAGCTGAACCTGCCCAGGAGACGACGGAGCCACGGCAGCTCCGGGTGAGCGGAGACGAATCCGAACGAGCGGCGACGTTCCGACACCGACCACATAATCGGACGCTCGGCCACCGAATACCGGGAATGTCACTCGAGACGCCGGAAGAGATCCACACCGACACCGCGGCGATGTTGCGCACGAGTAACGTCGCTTCGAAAGTCCGTTCGCTGAGTGGTGCCGAGCGGCGTACCGGAACCCTCGCGGCTCAAGGTTTGAGCAACCGGGAGATCTCCGAGCGTCTTTACATCACGGTCAGCACCGTCGAGCAACACCTCACCCGCGTCTACCGCAAGCTCGATATCAAACGACGTCAGGACCTACCGTCGAACATCGGCATCACGTAACTCCTCCGGATACTTGCGCCGGTTTCCTCCCTCACAGCGGATCATGCTCGTCACTCGACGGGTTCGCGCTGCACCTCCTGAGCGGAAGGACCCGCTCCTCGTTGATTACTCTGCCACTGACGGCGACCTCACGGAACGCAACAGGCAAGCCCCTCAGAAGGATCGCTGGAGCGCGAGGGTGACGCATCGGTCGGCGAGTGCGGTGACCGTCAGCGCGGGAGGCACCGCGCCAGTAGAGCCGGGGATGAGTGAGCTATCGATGACGAACAGGCCAGGGTGGCCTATAAGCTCTCCCGTCTCTTTTGTCGCTGCACCGAGTGCGGCGCCTCCCAGCGAGTGCGCAGTCAGTGCTGGCGTCACCACGTCCAGATCGAGGCCGAAATTCGCGGAGTCCCACTGCCGCATAGTATCGCGCACCGCAGAACTGACGCGGACAACACGGGGGTCGGATGTCGGCCAGGACAATTTCACTTCGTCCGATACTGGGTCGTACGTGAAATTCCCCAGCCCCGGAACGACGGAGACCGCAAGCATGGTGCTGGAAATCATGCCGAGCGCAGGGAGTCCGAGCGGCGGAAAGCTGAGCAACGTTACGGGTGCGCCGGACGTATCCCAAGTACGAGCGTGCATATGTGCGGGACCGCCCTGGTCCGGATTGTTGAACTTGAGTCCGGTGCCGGCAACGAGGTGATCGCCGCTGGTGCCCCACCCCGTGCCCACTGCTTCGTTGAGACGGGACAAACTGCCACGGGCCTTTGCCCGGACCAACAATCGCATGGTACCGAGCGACCCGGCGGCAAGAAAGACTCGCCGTGATGAGAACCATGGACGGCCGACGACCTTGCCCTCTTCGTCGAGTTGTTCGCACCCGACTAAGTAGCGATCTCCTTGTGGAAGGATATCGCGCACCAGGTGAAGGGGACGGACATCGGTCCGGCCAGTGCGTTCGGCTCGCGCAAGTATCGTGCGGTCGACACTGCGTTTCGCCCCACTGTTAATTCCCCAAACGGCGTGTCCGAGAATTGCGGAACGCGGGGTCGTCCCGGCGATCTCGGCGCGGACGATGTCCCAGTCGACCGCCATCTCGGAACGCTGCATCGCCAGTCCGGCCCTGTCCGCCCTGCGAGCGAACTGCCGAGCGTTGCCATAGAAGGAAGAGTTCAGGACGTCGTCCGGGACCGTGGAGAGGCCGATGAGCGATTGTGCACGCGGATACCAATGCTGTGCCATTTCCGTGTAGTCGAGGGCCTGTCCAAAGCTTTGGCGGAACAGGTTGCCCGGCGGGATCATCATGGCGGCGTAGTTGACAAGAGAGCCGCCGCCGACTCCCGCACCAGCCATGGTGGTAATGCCATCGTGCGCGCATGTCTCGAGCACACCGGTGAAGGGAGCAAAGGTGTGCTCGGTGAACGGTGACCGGGTGGAAAGCCAGGCGGCTCGCCCATCGGGCACGGGAGGGGTCGCGAAGGTGTCGCCGTCTGGGGTGATCGGCCATCGGCGCCCGCGTTCCACGACGACGGAGTCGATACCCGCTTCGGCGAGTCTGAGGGCGGCAACGGACCCCGCATAGCCGCTACCGACGACGAGGGCATCCACAGGTTCCGAGGCCGCTGCGGTGCGGCTGACAAGACTGCCACCGAAGAGCGCCGACCCTGTTGCCGCAGCGCCGAGGCGCAAGGCCCATCGTCGGCTGACGTCTTGGTTCATCACGCGTTACTCCAGCCTGGATTCGTAGAAGGTGTCCGAGAGATCGTCAGCACAGGACGTCGGTTCGGCGGGGAGGGCACACAGTTCGGCGGCAGCGGCCCACAATTCCTCTTCGCGCTCCCGGTCGTAGGATTCAGGTGCAGAAGCTGCGACCTTGCGGCGGTCAATGTAGGTCCCGCTGTCTCCCGGGGTGGAGCCGCCTGCGGCATCGGCGAGCAAATTTCCGGCGGTGGTCGGGCTGAGCGCCAGCGGAGTGGCCCGCAGACCGTGCAATAGCGTGCGCGACAGCGCACGAATCACCGGCCCGGCGTCACGAACAAGGCCCGTGCCGGGCACATAGCCGGGGTTGAAGGTGTAGACGTCGACACCGTCGGGTAGGCGGCGGGCCAGTGCGTGCACCAGGTAGGTGACCGCCAGCTTGCTGGTGGAGTACGCCGTGCGGCCCTCGGCTACCGAGTGAGCCTGGCTGCCTTCTCTGGGCATGGCGAGTTGGCGGGTGCTTTCCCAGCGGGGCGCCGGAACCATGCCGAGGTTGTGTCGGAGGTCGCCAAAATGGGTGTCGCTGCCAACCATCGTGATCCTGGCAGGTGTCGTGAAATGGTTCCACAACAGGCGCACGAAGTAGTAGTTGGCCAGTACATTCACGGCAAACGTGGTTTCGTAGCCGTCGACGGTGGCGTGGGTCCGGCTGGTCATCTGCAGGCCCGCGTTACCGAGAAAACCCTTCAGCGGAGGTAGTTCCTGGGCATCGACGCGCCGCCGGACCTCGTTCGCTGCGGTGCCGATCTCCGCGAGCGAGGCCAAGTCGCAGGATATCGCGGTGACATTCGGGTTACCGGTGGCATTGGTGAGATCCTCGGTGAGCCGCTCACCATTCTGCCCTCTCGCTGTCACCAGGAGATGGTTTTCAGGGTACCTGGTTAAGAGGCGCTCAGCTGCCGCACGTCCGAAGCCGCGACTGGCCCCCGTCATCAGCATGGTGCCCTGTGGCGCACGCATACAGCCCTCCGAACTGAGTTCCAATTGATACTGGGTACCATACGGTATCGAGTTCAGCTAGCCTAGACTGGATTCATGACACAGCAGCGCCCGCTCCGCGAGCGTCATCGGCAGCGCGCCAAGGAGAAGATCATAGATGCAGCTTTCGCCCTCTTCGCCGAGCGCGGCTTCGCCGACGTGACCGTGACGGAGATCACCGATCAGGCCGAGGTGGGGCGCACCACTTTCTTCAGGTACTTCGGTGACAAACAAGAAGTCCTGTTCGCCGATGAACAGCCTCTGCTCGACCAGCTCGCACATGCCGAGGCCCCATTACTGCAACCCCCCACCTTCCAGCAAGCAATGGCGCAGACCCGCACCGTCGTGCGCGATATCTGCGATCAGGTCACGGCCGACCCGGAGCGCTATCGCCTGCATGAACGGCTCGTCGGCGACAACCCCGAGTTGCACGACCGAAGTGAGCGCAAGCTCCTACGACTCACCGAAGCCATGACCGACGCTCTGCGAAACCAGGGAGTCCCCGAGTACGAGGCAGTTCTCGCCCCACATTTGGCACTCGCCTGCTATCGCACAGGCAAGCACATGGCCGGCACGGACCCCACGGCACTCGTCGGTGCGGTCGACGCCGCCTTCGAACTCCTGGAACGAGCACGGGGAGCGCAGTGGCAGGGCGATAACCCAGGAAAATGAGGCTTTCAACAAATTCTTGATCCACTCTAAAGACCGCATCTTTATTCAATAGAACTACGGCCGCTTGCACAGAACAGCTCAGTCCGGGGAACACACCGCAGGTGCGTTGCGGTGCGCTCCGGCCAAGATGCTTGCACGGGATTTCGAAGCATGCTTCAACCACACCAGCCCGTCATCTGCGGAGGTATCCGATGACCGCTTTGGCCGCGCGTCCCGACAGTCAGCAGTCCGAGCAGGATCCGCGTGACCCGGAGTTGCGCTTGGCGCAGCTGTTGGACGCGGACTCGATCGTGCCGCTGCATCCGCGGGATGCCAGCGGCATGTACGCGGTGCGGGGCCGGATCTCCGGGGCGAAAGTGATCGTGTACTGCAGTGATGCCACGAAGAAGGGTGGTGCGCTGGGCTCCGAGGGATGTGGGCACATCGTCGAGGCCATCGACACGGCGGTGCGGGAGCGGTGTCCGGTCCTCGGTGTGTGGCACTCCGGGGGTGCTCGGATCCCCGAGGGGGTCGAGTCGCTGGATGGCATGGGTCAGATGTTCGCGGCGATGATCCGCGCTTCGGGCAAGGTGCCGCAGGTCTCGGTGGTGGTCGGTCCGGCTGCGGGTGGTGCCGCCTATGGTCCGGCGCTGACCGATGTGGTGATCATGGCTCCGGCCGGTCGGGTGTTCGTCACCGGGCCGGATGTGGTGCGCAGCGTGACCGGTGAGGAGATCGACCAGGACGGGCTCGGCGGTGCCGAGGCACACGGCAAGAAGTCCGGGGTCGTGCACGTCGTGGCCCGTGACGAGCCGGATGCCTACCGCCGAGCCCGGCACCTGACCGGGCTGTTCGCCCGGCCGGGCCTGTTCGACCTGCAGTCGGTGCAGACCGAGCAGGACCTGCGTGCGCTGCTGCCGGAAACCGCACGGCGGGCCTACGACGTCAAGCCGGTGATTCGGGGCATTCTCGACACCGATGCCGACGGGACCAGCGATTTCGCCGAGCTGCAGGGCAAGTGGGCGCCCAACGTCGTGACCGGACTGGGCAGGCTCGGAGGTCGCACCGTGGGTGTGATCGCCAACAACCCGCTGCGCAAGGGCGGGTGCCTGGACTCGCTGTCGGCGGAGAAGGCCGCCCGGTTCGTGCGCATGTGCGACTCGTTCGGGATTCCGCTGCTGGTGATGGTCGACGTGCCCGGCTACCTGCCCGGGGTGGGCCAGGAATGGGGCGGTGTCGTGCGCCGGGGCGCGAAACTGCTGCATGCCTTCGGTGAGGCCGTCGTGCCGCGGGTGACCCTGGTGACGCGGAAGTCCTACGGCGGTGCCTACATCGCCATGAACGCCCGCTCGCTGGGCGCGACCACGGTGTTCGCCTGGCCGGAGGCCGAGGTCGCGGTCATGGGCGCCAAGGCAGCGGTCGGCATCCTGCACCGCAAGGCCATCGCCGCCGCCCCCGAGGAGGAACGCGAGGCCCTGCAGGACAAGCTCACCGAGGAGCACCAGCAGGTCGCAGGCGGCGTCGACCGCGCGAAATCCATCGGCGTCGTCGACGAGGTCATCGAACCCAAGGAGACCCGCCGCCGCGTCGCCGAAGCACTCGCCGCCGCCCCCACCGGCAGCGGCAACCACGGCAACATCCCCCTGTGACCGCGCGGACAACGCAATCGCGACAAGGGACTGTCGCTTGCACGGTGGTGCGCCACGAGGTGTTGGTGCGCCGTGAGTCGCTGGGAATCGAAGGAGATGCGCGACCTCCTCGCTGGGGGCATCTGTTAATCGGACACCCCCTACAGGTGAGAGCTCAGTAGGGGAAGTAGGGGTACTTCGAACAAATCTCCAGCACACACTTTTCCGGTATGGTGAGGTTTCACTTTGCGTTGCCGGGTAATCCCCTACTGAAGGGGAATAGGGGTTGCTCGGGCGACGCTCGATGGACAAACTCGTTGTCGCAGTGACCAGGGTGTGCCCGGTGCCTAAACTCGTCAGTAGAGGGACTCATGGCTGAGTATTGCGGTAGTTCGGAATCTGAATACTTGAGCTTTCCGGACGAAAGTATGGAAACCTCCGAGCCGCTTGCTGTGGTGGGTGTGGGGTGTCGTTTTCCTGGTGGTGCTGTGGGGGTTGAGGGTTTTTGGGATTTGTTGGTGGGGGGGCGGTCCGGTGTGTGTGAGGTGCCGCCGGGTCGGTGGGATGTGGATGCGTTTTTTGATGCGGATCCGGATGTTCCGGGGCGGACGTATTCTCGGCATGGTGGTTTTATTGAGGGGGTTGGTGAGTTTGATGCGGGTTTGTTTGGGATTCCTCCGCGGGAGGCGGTGAGTATTGATCCGCAGCAGCGGTTGATGTTGGAGGTGGCGTGGGAGGCGTTGGAGCATGCGGGGGTGGCTCCGGATGCTGTGCGTGGTTCGCGTATGGGGGTGTTTGTGGGGGTGGGGGGGAGTGATTATGAGCGTTTGAATCTGTCGGCCGGTGGTGTTGCCGGGGTGGATGGGTATGCGGCTACTGGTAGTGCGGTGAATTTCGTGGCGAATCGTGTGTCGTATGCGTTGGGGTTGGAGGGTCCGAGCCTGGCGGTGGATACGGCGTGTTCGTCGTCGTTGGTGGCGTTGCATGTGGCTGCTGGTGCGTTGCGTGCGGGGGATTGCGACAGCGCGTTGGTGGGTGGGGTGAATCTGTTGTTGTCGCCGGGGACGACGGTGGCGTTGTCTCAGGGGCGCATGTTGTCTTCGGATGGTCGGTGCAGGACTTTTGATGCCGACGCGGACGGGTATGTGCGTGGTGAGGGCTGTGGTGTCGTGGTGGTGCGTCGGTTGTCGGACGCGCTGGCCGAGGGGCAGCAGATCCTCGGTGTCGTGCGCGGCACCGCCACCAACCAAGACGGACGAAGCAATGGCCTCACGGCGCCTCGTGGCGGTGCTCAGCAGGAGGTGGTGCGTCGGGCGTTGGCGGTTGGTGGTGTGTTGCCGTCCGAGGTGGGTTTTGTGGAGGCTCATGGTACGGGTACGTCGTTGGGGGATCCGATTGAGGTGCGGGCGTTGGCTCGGGTGTTGGGGCAGGGTCGTGCTGGTGGGGATCGGGTGCGGTTGGGGTCGGTGAAGACCAATATTGGTCATTTGGAGGCGGCGGCCGGTATTGCTGGTTTGATTAAGGCGTTGTTGGTGGCCGAGCGTGGGGTGGTTCCGCCGCATTTGAATGTGAATCGGCTCAATCCTTTGGTGGACTGGGATGGGTTGCCGGTTTCGGTGGTGCGGGAATTGTCCGCGTGGCAGCAGGATCGGCGGATCGCGGGTGTGTCCTCGTTTGGTTTTGGTGGTACGAATGCGCATGCGGTGATCGAGGGTCCGGCTGCGTATCAGGATTGTTCCGGTGGGGCCGGTGGTGTGTCGGCATCCGGTCGGGGTCCTGTGGTGGTGAAGGTGTCGGCGGCCTCGGCGGCATCGTTGCGGGAGTCGGCCCG
The DNA here is from genome assembly GCF_031458135.1 of Haloactinomyces albus. Taxonomy (NCBI): domain Bacteria; kingdom Bacillati; phylum Actinomycetota; class Actinomycetes; order Actinopolysporales; family Actinopolysporaceae; genus Haloactinomyces; species Haloactinomyces albus. The sequence continues at coordinate 4,056,682 of NZ_JAVDXW010000001.1, forward strand.
GCAGCTTGCGGATTTCGTGGTCGCTGATGCGGAGGGGGATCTGCGGTCGGTGGCTTGGGCTGCGGGTGTGGGGCGTGCGGATTTGGCCGAGCGTGCCGCTGTGGTCGCCGGTGATCGTGGTGAGTTGGTGGGTGGGTTGCGGGCGGTTGCTGCCGGTGGCGAGGTCGCCGCGGGGGTGGTGCGGGGGCGGCGTTCTGCTGGTGGCAGTCCTCGGGTCGGGTTTGTTATTCCCGGTCAGGGCGCACCGTTGGCGGGTGTGTTGCAGGGGCTGTATGGCCATGACGCCACGATCACCCGTGTGGTGGACGAGGTGGCCACTGTGGTCGGTCCGGTCACCCGGCTTCCGCTGGCTGCGCTGCTGGATGATGGTGAAGACTCCGTCCGGGCGCTGCACGACACGGCTGTGGCTCAACCCGCGCTGTATGCCGCCGCGGTGGCGCTGGGGACGTGGTGGCAGGCCCAGGGAATCGAGCCGGAAGCCGTGGTCGGGCACAGCGTGGGTGCCTACGCCGCCGCCGCACTCACCGGCATCTTCACCACAACCACCGGCGCCCACCTCATCATGCGCCGCGCCGAGTTGATGACGACGTTGCCCTCCACCGGTGCCATGGCAGCAGTCATGTGTCCTGCCGAAGACCTGGACCACTACAGGGCGATCAGCGACGGTGAGGTATCCATCGCCGCTTACAACGGTCCCCGGGAGACCGTGCTCTCCGGCCCCCGGGACTCGGTCGGGGAGATCACCGACGATCTGGCCGGACGTGGCGTGCGAGTGGCGCCCCTCCGGGTGTCGCGCGCTTTCCACTCCGCGGAGATGGACCCCATTCTCGCCCAGCTCGCCGATGCCTTCGACGACGCCGAGCTGCACGAACCGCGGCCCGGATTCCTCTCGGACACGACCGGTACCGCTGCCGGAGATGAGGTTACGACCGCGGAGTACTGGGTCCGTCACACGCGAGAACCCGTGCGCTTCGCCGAGGCTCTGAGCACAATGCTCGCCCGCCGGGTCCGCGTCGTCGTGGAGCTCGGGATGGGCAGCATGCTGCGACACGTGGCTTCCGCCGCCCAGGGGGCCTCCGTTGCTTGCCTGCCTTCCGTGGTCGCAGGCGAGGGCGCGCACCGGCGCTTGTGGGAGGCCTTTGCCCGAGTCTGGTCCGAGGGCGTCGACGTCGACTGGAACCGGATCAACGGTCCCCGGCCGCCTCGTCTCCCTAAGCTGCCCACGTACCGTTTCCAGCGAGAAACGTACTGGTTGCCGGGTGCGCGCCCGACCGAACCACCGGCCGGACATCCCGATGCGAACGCTTCGGAGGTCGAGCCCCGGTGGGAGCCCGCCACCACGACGATTCCTGCGCCGCGCCTTGCCGGCGCGGACGCTGCTGCTGACCGCGCCGACGAGCTCATGGATTGGCTGCGGCGGGAGCTCGTCGGGGTCCTCGACTCCGCGGACTTGGCCGACCTCGATCCGGACACCGGGTTGTTCGACTTGGGCCTGACGTCGGCGATGGTGGTCGACCTGCGAGCCAGGCTGGAGAGGGAGCTCGGTCGCCAACTGCCCACCACCGTCGTCTTCGATCACCCGACCATCCGGAAGCTGGCCGAACACTTGGCCGGGGGCGATGTCGCTGCTCCTGCGCCCAGGACGCGGCAACGACGTCCGGATGGGGACGAGCCCATCGCCATCGTGGGTATGAGCTGCCGCTTCCCGGGCGGTGCCAACAGTCCCGATCTGTTCTGGACCCTGCTCCAGGAGGGGCGCGACGCCACATCCGCAGTGCCTCAGGAGCGATGGGACGTCGACGCTTTCTACGACGAAGACCCCTCCACTCCCGGCAAGGCCCATACCTTCCGCGGTGGTTTCCTCAACGTCCCCATCGACGAGTTCGACGCCGAGGCGTTCGGCATCTCGCCGCGCGAGGCCCGCGGCATGGACCCGCAGCAGCGCCTGCTCCTCGAAGTCGCCTGGGAAGCCCTGGAGGACGCCGGTTGTACGGCTACTGATCTGGATGGCTCGGCGACCAGTGTCTACATCGGCATCAACACCGCGGACTATCTCCAGCTGATGTCGTCAGCAGGAACCAAGGGCATTGATCCCTATCTGGCTACCGGCAACACCCCGAGCGTCGCCGCCGGGCGCCTCTCGTACTTCCTCGGGACGCAAGGACCGAGCCTGGCCGTCGACACGGCGTGCTCGTCCTCCCTGGTTGCCGTGCACCTGGCCGCGCGGAGCCTGCGCTCGGGCGAAAGCGACCGCGCAGTCGTCGGCGGGGTGAATCTCATGCTCGCGCCGAACACCACGGTGAGCCTGGCCAAGCTCGGAGCCCTCTCCCCGGACGGTCGCTGCAAGACCTTCGACGCGTCCGCAGACGGTTACGGCCGGGGAGAGGGCTGCGGCGCCGTCGTGCTGAAGCGGTTGTCGGACGCCCTGTCCGATGGCGACAGGGTGTGGGCGGTGCTGCGCGGATCCGCCGTCAATCAGGACGGTCGCAGCGCCGGTCTGACGGTGCCCAACGGGCAGGCGCAGCAAGCCGTCATCCGCGAGGCACTCCGGGATGGTGGTGCCGAAGCCGATGACGTGGGCTACGTCGAGACGCACGGCACGGGAACGCCCCTCGGCGACCCGATGGAGCTCGACGCGCTCGTGGGGGTCCTGCGCCCCGAGAACGCGGCCACGCCGCTGCCGGTGGGGTCGGTGAAGACGAACATCGGGCACCTGGAGGCCGCAGCCGGGATCTCCAGCCTGATCAAGGTCGCCCTCTCGCTGCACCACGGCCAGATCCCGCAGCACCTGCACTTCAACACCCCCAACTCGCTGGTGCCGTGGGACGACGCCCCCGTGTCGGTGCCCACCGACCTGACGGACTGGACGCGAACGGACGCACCTCGGATGGCGGGGGTGAGTTCGTTCGGATTCAGCGGCACGAACTCTCATGTGATCTTGGAAGAGGCCCCGCCCCGTCCCGACGACGATGCCGGGGATGCGGAAACCGCGCCTCAGGAGGACAGCACCAGAGCACCACAGTTGCTGCTGCTGTCGGCTCGCACCGACGACGCCCTCAACGCCACCGTTGACCAATACATCGGCTTCCTCAATGACGCCGCATCCCAACCGGCAGCCACGGCCTGGCACGACATCGTGCGCACGGCTGCTCTGCACCGGACCCACTTTCCCACGCGCATCGCGCTGACGGCCAAGTCACCGGAGGAAGCCGCCGGGATCCTGGAAGCGCATGCCGCCGGTGAGTCCCCCCGTGCGGTTCGCGTCGGGCACGCGGTGGAAGCGCAGAGCCGACGGATCGTCTTCGCCTTCAGTGGTCAGGGCAGCCATTGGTCCGGCATGGGCCGAAGTCTGCTCACCGAACCCGTCGCCGCCGGTGTGCTGCGCCGATGCGACCGACTCATCCGGGATCTGGCCGGTTGGTCCGTGCTGGACGAGATGTGTGCCGATGCGAACCACCTCGACGACACCGCCGTCGCCCAGCCGGCGCTCTTCGCCATTCAAGTGGCGCTCACCGAGTTGTGGCGCTCCTGGGGAGTCGAACCCGACGCCGTCGTCGGGCACAGCGTCGGAGAAGTCGCTGCGGCCTATGCGGCCGGCGTCTTCAGCCTCGAGACCGCGCTCGAAGTCGTGGTGCGCCGCGGTCAGGTTATGGCACCGACGCGCGGCGAAGGGGCCATGGTGGCCGTCGGCGCGTCCACCGAGGTCGTCGACGAGCTCATCGCCCCTTACCGCGACCGCCTGTCGGTGGCGTCGGTGAACAGCCCGACCAGCTGTGTTCTCGCAGGAGAACCGGAAGCTTTGGCCGAGCTCGAACCGGTGGTCCGCAACCGCCGCATCTCGTGGGTCTCGATCCAGTCCGAGTACGCGTTCCACACCCCGCGGATGGCTCCCGCTCGTGACGAACTGGACCGGTCGCTGCGGCACATCGTCGTGGCCGAACCACGGCGGCCGTTCTTCTCGACCGTCACGGGGAACGATGTGGGGCAGGCGGTTCTCGACACCGACTACTGGTGCGAGAACATGCTCCGACCCGTGCGGTTCATGGAGGCCGTGCGGGCGTCCACCGCGGCGGACAAGCACAACATTGTCGTGGAGATCGGCCCGCACTCGGTACTGCGCAGTGCTGTCGTCCAGTCCTTGGACGGTCGTGCGAGCCAAGTGACGAGCGTGGGCTCCATGCGCAGGGGCGCAGATGGTCGAGCCACGATGCTGGACGCGGCGGGGGCGCTGCACGTGCTCGGGCACGAGCTGGCCTGCGAGCGGATTGCACCCGCCGACGGCAGGCACACCAGCCTGCCGACCTACCCGTGGCAGCGCGGCCGGTATTGGCTGCCCGAACGCCCGGTGTCCACCGAGGGCGAGGCCGTAGTGCCCCGCGAGGGGGAGGACGACGAAGCCCTGACCGGTAACTGCTACGACATCGAGTGGCACGACTCCGACGCACCGACTGTCCCCGTCCGGGACGACGGTGCGGACCACGCCGGTCTGTGGTTGTTGGTCATGGACAAGGGCGGCGTTGCCACGCGCGTTGCGGAGCGTCTGAGGACCCTGGGCCACGCATGCGAGTTGCTGGACCCCTCGCAGTTGATGTCCGATGCCAAGGAGCGGATCCGTGAGCTCACCGCCGGGTCCGAGGTCCGGGGGCTGCTCCACTGCGCGACCCTCGACGCGGACACGAATGATGCGGTGGATCTCGAACTGGACGCGGCGCTGGAGACCTCCTGTGCTCCGGTGTTGCTGGCTCCGCACGTCCTCGGAACCACGGGCACGAACGCCGAGCCCCGCCTGTGGGTGGTCACGCGAGGCGCGACCGCCGTCGACGATTCGCCCGTCGCGCCTCCCCAGGCTCCGGCCTGGGGGCTCGCCCGCGTCGTCGGCCTGGAACACCCCGAGATCTGGGGTGGCCTGGTCGACCTCGACCCGGCACAGCACGACCCGGCGACGGACGCGGCAGTGATCGTGTCGGAGGTCCTGGTAGCAGACGACGAGGAACAGGTCGCCTACCGCGACGGTGCTCGGCGGGTGGCCCGGCTCTGCCGAACGCAGGCTCCCGACAGCGTCGACCCGGACATCGGTGCCGACGGCTCGTACCTGATCACGGGAGGACGCGGTGCGCTCGGGCTCAGGGTCGCGGAGTGGCTCGCCGATCAAGGTGCCTGCCACCTGGTGCTCACCGGCCGCAGGCCGCTCTCCGACGCGCCGGACGATCCGGCCGCGGTCGCCGTCCAAGCGCTCAGAGAACGAGGAGTCACGGTGCACACGCCTGCTGTGGACGTGGCGGACGAAGCTGCGATGCAGCGAGTTCTCGGCGATCCGGACGCTCCCTGGCCCACGATTCGTGGCGTCGTGCACGCTGCCGGTCTGTTTGAGGCGTGCGCGGTCGCCGACATGTCCATGGATCGCTTGCGGGCCGTCCTGCGCGCCAAGGTCGAGGGAACGATCGTGCTCGACCGGCTGTTCGCGGAAGTCGAACTCGACTTCTTCGTGATGTTCTCGTCCGCTGCCTCGGTCTGGGGCTCGGCACTCGGTGGTCATTACGTGGCCGCGAACTACTTCCAGGACCTGATGGCGCACGACCGCGTGCGCCGCGGCCTGCCGGGGCTGGCCGTCAACTGGGGCTGGTGGGCCGGCAGCGACATGGTTCCGCCGGACCACGTCGCTTACTTCGAGTCGATGGGGCTGTCCGTCCTGCCGGATGAGGTCGGCTTCCGCGCGCTGGAGCGCCTGCTTGGCTCAGGGCGCACGCAGATGACCGTGGCGCCGGTCGAGTGGGGCAGGTTCCGGCCCGTCCTGGAGGCCAAGCGCCGCCGCCCGCTGCTCGACCTGGTCGCCACCGATGGATCCGCGGAGGCGGGGTCGACGGCTGACCTGGAACTGCTCGGGCGGCTCACCGATGCGATGCCGGGAACTCGTCGCCGCCTGCTGGAGGAACGGCTTCAGCGCGAGGTCGCCGCGGTGCTCGGACGAGACAGCGGGGAGCTGGACAGGGAGTTCGGCTTCTTCGAGGCCGGCATGGACTCCATCACCAGCGTCGAGCTCAAGACCCGTCTCGAAAGGGCGCTGGGGATTCAGCTCGCCGCGACGGTCGCGTTCGAGCATCCATCGATCGCCGCCTTGGCCGACCACATGCTCGCCGAGATGTTTCCGCCGCATGTCGATGCCGAGCACCGTGATCTGGATCAGGAGACGCCCGATTCCGCAGCGACTGCGGATTCCGCCCCGGGTGTTGATGAGCTTTCGGAGGAGGAGTTGCTGCAACTTCTCGACGAGGAATTGAGAGGGAAATAATCATGACTGCTCACTCGGAGCGAGTTCAGAGCACGGAAACGAATGAGAGCGACCGCGCCGAGGTCCTGCGCCGTGCCTTGGTCGAGCTGAAAACTGCACGAGAAGAGGCCGCCGAGGCGAAGAAGAAGCTCTCCGAGCCGCTTGCTGTGGTGGGTGTGGGGTGTCGTTTTCCTGGTGGTGCTGTGGGGGTTGAGGGTTTTTGGGATTTGTTGGTGGGGGGGCGGTCCGGTGTGTGTGAGGTGCCGCCGGGTCGGTGGGATGTGGATGCGTTTTTTGATGCGGATCCGGATGTTCCGGGGCGGACGTATTCTCGGCATGGTGGTTTTATTGAGGGGGTTGGTGAGTTTGATGCGGGTTTGTTTGGGATTCCTCCGCGGGAGGCGGTGAGTATTGATCCGCAGCAGCGGTTGATGTTGGAGGTGGCGTGGGAGGCGTTGGAGCATGCGGGGGTGGCTCCGGATGCTGTGCGTGGTTCGCGTATGGGGGTGTTTGTGGGGGTGGGGGGGAGTGATTATGAGCGTTTGAATCTGTCGGCCGGTGGTGTTGCCGGGGTGGATGGGTATGCGGCTACTGGTAGTGCGGTGAATTTCGTGGCGAATCGTGTGTCGTATGCGTTGGGGTTGGAGGGTCCGAGCCTGGCGGTGGATACGGCGTGTTCGTCGTCGTTGGTGGCGTTGCATGTGGCTGCTGGTGCGTTGCGTGCGGGGGATTGCGACAGCGCGTTGGTGGGTGGGGTGAATCTGTTGTTGTCGCCGGGGACGACGGTGGCGTTGTCTCAGGGGCGCATGTTGTCTTCGGATGGTCGGTGCAGGACTTTTGATGCCGACGCGGACGGGTATGTGCGTGGTGAGGGCTGTGGTGTCGTGGTGGTGCGTCGGTTGTCGGACGCGCTGGCCGAGGGGCAGCAGATCCTCGGTGTCGTGCGCGGCACCGCCACCAACCAAGACGGTAAGAGTTCGGGGCTCACCGTTCCGCAGGGGTTTGCTCAGCAGGAGGTGGTGCGTCGGGCGTTGGCGGTTGGTGGTGTGTTGCCGTCCGAGGTGGGTTTTGTGGAGGCTCATGGTACGGGTACGTCGTTGGGGGATCCGATTGAGGTGCGGGCGTTGGCTCGGGTGTTGGGGCAGGGTCGTGCTGGTGGGGATCGGGTGCGGTTGGGGTCGGTGAAGACCAATATTGGTCATTTGGAGGCGGCGGCCGGTATTGCTGGTTTGATTAAGGCGTTGTTGGTGGCCGAGCGTGGGGTGGTTCCGCCGCATTTGAATGTGAATCGGCTCAATCCTTTGGTGGACTGGGATGGGTTGCCGGTTTCGGTGGTGCGGGAATTGTCCGCGTGGCAGCAGGATCGGCGGATCGCGGGTGTGTCCTCGTTTGGTTTTGGTGGTACGAATGCGCATGCGGTGATCGAGGGTCCGGCTGCGTATCAGGATTGTTCCGGTGGGGCCGGTGGTGTGTCGGCATCCGGTCGGGGTCCTGTGGTGGTGAAGGTGTCGGCGGCCTCGGCGGCATCGTTGCGGGAGTCGGCCCGGCAGCTTGCGGATTTCGTGGTCGCTGATGCGGAGGGGGATCTGCGGTCGGTGGCTTGGGCTGCGGGTGTGGGGCGTGCGGATTTGGCCGAGCGTGCCGCTGTGGTCGCCGGTGATCGTGGTGAGTTGGTGGGTGGGTTGCGGGCGGTTGCTGCCGGTGGCGAGGTCGCCGCGGGGGTGGTGCGGGGGCGGCGTTCTGCTGGTGGCAGTCCTCGGGTCGGGTTTGTTATTCCCGGTCAGGGCGCACCGTTGGCGGGTGTGTTGCAGGGGCTGTATGGCCATGACGCCACGATCACCCGTGTGGTGGACGAGGTGGCCACTGTGGTCGGTCCGGTCACCCGGCTTCCGCTGGCTGCGCTGCTGGATGATGGTGAAGACTCCGTCCGGGCGCTGCACGACACGGCTGTGGCTCAACCCGCGCTGTATGCCGCCGCGGTGGCGCTGGGGACGTGGTGGCAGGCCCAGGGAATCGAGCCGGAAGCCGTGGTCGGGCACAGCGTGGGTGCCTACGCCGCCGCCGCACTCACCGGCATCTTCACCACAACCACCGGCGCCCACCTCATCATGCGCCACCGATGAGCAGCAGTTCGCTGCCGTCCTGTCCGACGCGCAGCTCAACCGCGCCGAAACCGACCTGCTCACCGGCCACGGAGCGGCAGAAGCGGCTCTGGCGAGTGCCGATTTCTGGACCCGCCATGCCCAGCATCCCGCGCCCGCGGAGGCTGCTCTCGACGAGGCAGCCGGTGTGGACACCGACCTCTGGATCGAGCTTGGTACGGCGGATCACCTTCCGCTGCTCAAAAACCGCGGCGGAGAAGATGCCCCACCTCTCGTGGCCTCGCTGCCTGCGGACTGCGATAACGCGGCGGGCTTGTCGTCGGCACTTGCCCAGGTGTGGGCACACGGTGCCGACATCGACTGGACCCTCGTGAATGGCTCGCGCCCCGCGCGTCCTCCCAAGTTGCCCACATACCGCTTCGACCGCCGCTACTACTGGCGTGAGGAACCTGCGCGCAGTGCGGACGCTCCTCGCACTCGAGGAGTCGCGCTACAGCCGATGGTCCTCTCGGCGGCGACCGGCGAAACGCTCGCGGAGACCGAGCTCTCCCTCGCCGCCCTGCCCTTTCTCGGGGAACACCGGGTCCACGGGCACCTCGTCGTGCCCGGGGTGGTCTTCCTCGAACTCATCCTGCGTACCGCGGAATCGGCGTTCCACGCGCCCGCGCACGTGGAGGACCTGGTCCTCGCCCGCCCCTTGGTGCTCGGAGACCGGGACACCGCGGTCGTCCAAGTGGTGGTCTCCCGCCCCGAGGACGGTCGGGCAAAGGTCAGGGTGTTCACCAAGGACGCCGGAGACGACTGGCAGCAGCACCTGAGCGCTGTTGTTGCCACAGCAGTGGAAACGGACGAGTTCGAGGAGCTCGTGGACCCGGAGACCATCGCCAGGGCCCAGAACCGCATCGACGAATACATCGACGACGAGGAATTCTACGAGAAGGCGTGGCACCCGGACTTCCACCTCGGTCCGAGCTTCCGGCTGATTCGCGATCCCAGCAGGGGAAAGCAGGTCGGCGCGGGCACCTTGGTGCTCCCCGCGGATGACGCTTCCGGCATCACCTCCGGTGTCCGTCCCGAGCTGCTGGTGCTCGACGCCTGTATCCAGCTCGTGACCGCTGCCGCCCATTCCGGCGTCGAGCAAGGCTGGGAAGACCGACCGGTTCGCCTCGGCACCGGCTACGAGAGCATGGTGCTGCACAGGCCCATCACCGGGGACCGTATGGAGTGCACCGCCGCGTTGCGGGAGACCGGTGAAGGGCACCTGATCGGCGACCTCGTGCTCGTGGCTGCCGACGGCATGCCCATCGCCGAGATCGCCGGGGTTTCCTTCCGGCCCGTCTCACCGGAGATACTGCGCCGTGCCGTCGATGAACAAGCCACGGCGGAGGCGCAGGTTGCCCACCGGGCGACACCACCGGTGGTTGACCTGGCAGCACTGCGCGCCGCGGAAGGTGCCGAACGCGGGGAAACGGTGCTCGACCACCTGATTTCCCTGTTCGCGGACATCCTCGGGATGCGGCAGGAGGAACTCGACATCGACACAGGGATCGTCGAGCTCGCTGACTCGCTGATGATGGCCGAGCTCAAGGCGCGGGTCGAGCGAGACCTGGCGGTCACCCTCCCGATGGAGATGCTCTTCGACGGTAGCGGGCTCAAGAGCATCGCCCGCTGGGTCTCCTCCGAGATCGCGGATGTCGTCCCCACTGTCTCGGCCGAACCCGAGCCGGTGTCCGCGGTGACCGCGGATGCGGCAGCAAGCACGGCCTCCCCTGCCGCAGCGCCGGCGAGCTCGCTCGCCGTTCCCACGAGGCTGCGTTGGATGAGCGTGGAGGAAATGACGGCGGAAGCCGAGCTGGATACGGACATCACCGCGGACCGCGAGCCCGACGCCGCGGCTCCGGAAACCACGCTCCTGACCGGCGGAACCGGGTTCGTCGGCGCGTTCTTACTCGCCGAACTCCTGCGCCGGCGCAATGGGAACGTCATCTGCGTGGTCCGCGCCGAGGACGAGGAACACGCCCTGCGACGCGTTGTAAGCAACCTCGAGGCGTACGGTCTCGACGTCGGCTCCGAAACGTCGCGCATCGTACCCGTGATCGGCGACTTGGCGGAGCCCTTGTTCGGGCTTGACGAGGAATCTTTCGCGGCCTTGCACGACAGAGTGGGTGACATCGTCCACTGCGGTGGTGTGGTCAAGTGGACCTACCCCTACAAGGGATTGGAACCCGCCAACGTTTCAGGCACCCGCGAGGTGCTGCGCTTGGCGACCACGGGAGCACCGCGGCCGGTCCACTTCATCTCCACCGTCGGCGTGTTCTCCTCCGAGGAGTTCACTGCGGACGTGGTGGCGGAGGAGCAGCCGCTGCACACCAGCGGGCCGCTCGTCGTCGGATACGCGCAATCGAAGTGGGTCGCAGAGAAGATGGTGCGCACCGCGCACTCCCGCGGCGTTCCCATGACGATCCACCGGATCAACACCGGTGGGCACAGCGTCTCCGGCGCGTTCAACGAGCTGGACCACTTGAACATGATCCTGAAGGGGTGCATCGAAGCGGGCATCGCACCCGACGACGGGCCGATGCCGGTGCAGCCGGCTCCGATCGATTACGTGGCCGCTGCGGTCGTCGAGGCGTCCTGCCGGCCCGAGCTCGACGGTTCGACCCTGCACCTGGTGAATGACACGGCCATGGAGTGGCCGGAACTGTTCGACGCGGTGGAGAAGTTCGGCTACCCGCTGCAGCGGCTGAGCTTCGCCGAGTGGAAGGAACGAGTGACCAGCCGTAGCTCGGGGACGATGGCGCTGCTCGGCCTCGCCCCGTTCCTGAACGACACGGTCGACCACGTCCGCCTTCCCTTCTCCGACGCGGAAGCAACTCGCGCTGCCCTCGCGAATACGGGTCTCAGCTGCCCGCCCCTGAACGATGATCTGATCCACACTTATTTGCGCCAGTACGTGGCCACCGGATTCGTGGAAGCGCCTGCCAGGTAACGCACCATCCCCGCTCAAGGAGTGTGCTGATGACGACAATCACGATCGATCTCACCGATCCGGAATACCGGTTGAACCCGTGGCCGATCTACGAACGCCTCCGCGAAGAGGCGCCGGTCATGTATGCGAAAGGCCAAGCGTATGACGGCAGTGATTTCTACGTTCTGAGCCGGTACGAGGACGTCACCGCATGCCTTCGGGACAAGAAGAATTATTCGTCGCAGATCACCGGGCAGAACTATCTGAATCTCCCGTTGCTCGTGAACCGCGACGCGCCCGAACACACGCGGCTGCGCCACATGACCAACCGGGCTTTCAACGCCCGCCTGGTGCGGACACTGGGAACCTGGGTCGAGGAGCTGGTCGACTCTCTCATGGATCGGGTCCTCGCGGGCGACTCGACGGAGTTCGTCGAGGCGTTCACGACCGAGCTCCCGCTTCGGGTCGTCGGCGGTATGCTCGGGATCCCGCTGGACCGGAAGGCGGACCTGCGCCGGTGGTCCGGTGCGGTCATGAACATGTTCGCCGTGGCCGCGGGTATGGACCCGGACGAGGCACCCGGCTTCTTCGAGGACCTCGTCGAATTCGGCAACTACATGGGGACGCTCGCCGCCGAGCGCAAGGGCAAACCCAACAAGGGGGACGTCCTGGGCTCGCTCGTCGCCGAGCACGAGGAGGGCATGCTCGACCGCGACGAACTGGCCACGATGGCCTTCTCCTACGTTGCAGCGGGGCACGAGACCACGATGAACCTGCTCGGCGGCGGTATGCACATGCTGCTGTCGGATCCTGGTCTTGCCGCGCGGCTCCGCGCCGAACCGCATCTCACGGCTAGCTTCATCGACGAGTACCTGCGGATGTACAGCCCGACCCAGTGGTTGCTGCGCCGCACCTGCGGCGAGACCGAGCTGCACGGAGTGCACATTCCACAGGGGGCCTTGCTGCACGTGTTGCTCGGGTCGGCGAACCGGGACCCGCGTAAGTACCCGAACCCCGATGTGTTCGACCTCGACAGGGAGAACCAAGGCGACCACATGGCTTTCGGCGCAGGCAGGCACTTCTGCCCGGGAGCTGCGCTCTCCCGGTTGCTCGCCGAACACGCCTTCAATGCTTACTACAAGCATCTCGATCGGTTCTCGTTGGATCCGGACGACCCGCCGCAGTTGCGCTCTCGGCAGGGCTCGTACGGATTAGCCCGAATGAAACTTCTGATCTCGCAGTAGCGAAAACCGGAAACGGCCGGTCGTTTCGCCTCGGCCAACCGATATTAGGAAAGATCCGATGACCGTCATTACACCGGAGTCGACTCTGATCGATCGGCTCACCGCATACGGCGAGAACCAAGCAACGGCGACCGCTTACACCTTCCTCGACGAGAACGGCGAGGAAGCATCCACACTCACGTACGCCGAGCTTTCGGCGCGGACAGACAGCATCGCCGCCGCACTCCGCCGCCGTGTTGGGCGCGGTGAGCGTGCGCTGCTGCTGCTTCCGGATGGCATCGACTTCATGCCCACATATCTGGGCTGCCTGCGTGCGGGCGTTATCGCAGTCCCCGCGTATCCGCCTCTGCCGATGCAGGCGCAGCAGCGCATGCTGACCCTGCGTGCGATTTCCGCGGATTCCGAGCCCACCGTCGTCGTTACCAGCGGTCCTCAGGAACTGGTCGACACGATACGAGATGCGGTCCCCGAGCTGGCGGGTGTCTGGTGGGTGACGGCGGATGAACTTGTTCGGACACCGCCCGAACAAGCGCCCGCAGAGCGACCCGCCCCGGACGACATCGCCTTCCTGCAGTACACCTCGGGGTCCACATCGGAGCCCAAGGGCGTCGTTGTTACTCACCGTGCGCTGATGCACAATGAAGAGCTGATCAGAGTCACCTTTGGTCACGACGAGCAGAATCGTACGCTCGCCGGTTGGTTGCCCCTCTTTCACGACATGGGGCTCATCGGCAACTCACTGCAGCCGCTGTGGCTCGGCGGACATGGCATCTCCATGTCGCCGCTCTCGTTCATAAAGCGTCCCGTTCGTTGGCTCCAGGCGGTCACCAACTACCGAGCGAACACGAGTGGCGCGCCCAACTTCGCGTACGAGATGTGTCTTCGCAGAATCAGTGATGAGGAGTGTGCCGGACTCGACCTCAGTGCGTGGAAAGTTGCCTTCAGCGGCGCCGAGCCAGTGCGTGCAGCGACCCTCGACCGCTTCACTGAGCGCTTTGCCGAATACGGATTCCACAGCAAGTCGCTGTTTCCGGTGTACGGGCTTGCTGAAGCGACCCTGCTGGTCACAGCGAGCGCGGTCGGCGCGGAACCGGTACGGCTGACCGTGGATCCCGAGGAACTCCAGCTTGGCCGGGCCGTACCGCTGGCGGGCGGGTGGCCGCTGGTATCGAGCGGCACCGCCTGGAAAGACCGCAGTGTGGTCGTTGTCGACCCGGAGACGCGCGAGCAGGCCGCCGACTCGACCGTCGGTGAGATTTGGATCGGCGGTCCCGATTTGCCCGCCGGGTATTGGCGTAAACCCGAGGCCAGTGCGAAGACATTCGAAGGGCGCATTCTCGGCGGTGATGGCCGAACGTATCTTCGCTCAGGTGATCTCGGGTTCATCCGTGATGATGAGGTATATATCACCGGTCGCCACAAGGATCTTATTATTGTCGGTGGCCGTAACCACTACCCGCACGACATCGAGTGTACTGTTGAGAATGCCCACCCGGCCGCCCGGAAGGGTTGCTCGGCAGCCTTCTCGGTCGACATGAGTGACGAGGAGACCGTGGTCGTCGTGGCGGAGATTCGTGCGAATTTCGAACTCACCGATGAACTGATTGGTGATTTCTCACGAATATCTTCTTTGGCAATTTCCCAACATCACGGTATCAACGTGCACGAGGTCGTTCCGGTCGGCCCCGACAGCGTCCCCAAAACATCCAGCGGGAAGCTACAGCGTCATGCAGCCAGGCGTGCCTACTTGGCCGGAGAGTACAGCATTGTTCATGAAGGAGTCCATGTATGAGTATTTCTTCCACTTACACTGCAAGTCAGGTAGAAGATTGGATGATCGACCGCCTCGCGGCGATGTTGGATATAGATCCGGAAACGATATCCCGAGACACGGTGTTTAGTGAACTGGGGATATCCTCGATACAGGCGATCGAGTTGGCCACTGAAATCGAGGATAGCGTTGGCCGTGAGATCACGCCGACGCTCGTATACGAATACCCGACGATCGGCGAAGCTGTAAGTTACGTTATCGCGGCTTCGAGGGGATGAATCCGTTCGTGCGCTGACCGTGTCCGAGGATGATCGGCCAACAGTAGCAGGCTGATGTGGGAGTAGGAGACTTCAATGGCGACAACAAGCAGGGCTTCGACCTTGTTGAGCCGGTTGCGGGAGCATGTGGAGCGACGGCCGACAGCCACCGCGTACACCTTCCTCGACGACGATGTCGAAGTACAGCGGACCATGACTTTCGCCGACCTCGGCGCTGCAGTCCAGACAGTGGCAGCAAACCTCCTCGCACGCCTTCGCCCGGGAGATCGTGCCCTTTTGCTGCTGCCTGAAGGGCTTGACTTCGTACCGATCTTCCTTGGATGCCTGCAAGCGGGAGTGATCGCCGTTCCCGCTTATCCCCCTTCGCCGGTACAGTCACGGCTTCGTGTGGAAACCTTGCGCGCAATCGTGAAGGATTGCCAACCCGACGCAGTGGTCGCCTCGGCGCCCGAGGACGTGATAGCCGAGATAAAGGACGTAGTGCCGGAAATGGCCGGTGTCTGGTGGGCCTCGTCGGACACGCTGACGACAACGCCGGTTGATGACCCGATCGAAGAATTGCCCGATCCGGAGCGGATCGCATTCTTGCAATACACCTCCGGGTCAACATCGATGCCCAAGGGAGTCGTTGTGCCGCACGCCGCCTTGGTGCACAACGAGGAACTCATCCGGAAATCCATGGAGCACGACGAGGACCTGACCACTGTCGGATGGTTGCCCCTGTTTCACGACATGGGGTTGATCGGAATTGTGCTAAATCCGATCTGGCTCGGCGGGCAGGGCGTTTTGATGGCGCCCCGATCGTTCATCAAACGGCCTGCTCGTTGGCTGTGGGCGATTTCCCGCTACGGCGGTACGACCAGCGGAGCACCGAACTTCGCGTTCGACATGTGCACTCGCCGGATCCGTGACAGCGAAATCGAAGGACTCGACCTCAGCAGTTTGCGGGTCGCCTTTAACGGGGCAGAGCCGGTGCGCGCGCAAACATTGCACGCGTTCGGCCGGCGCTTTGCGCCCTACGGGCTCGATACAGGTGCCCTCTATGCCTGCTACGGGCTCGCCGAAGCCACTCTCCTGGTGACCGGGACTCGTGTTGGCACCAAGCCGCAGGAGATCATCGTCGATACTGATGCACTCCAGCACGGCAAGGTGGTTTTGTCCCAGACCGGGAGAACATTGGTCAGTAGCGGGTTCCCCCGCATCGACCGTGAAGTGCTCATCGTCGATCCGGACACCCATGAACCGCTCGATTCCGACCACGTCGGCGAAATCTGGATCGGTGGCCCGGGATTGCCGACGGGTTACTGGGGAAACCCTGGTGCGAGCAACCGGACGTTCGCTGCCGAACCAACCACCGGTGGCACGGGGCCGTGCATGCGTTCCGGTGACCTCGGGTTCCTCCACCGCGGCGAATTGTATGTCACGGGCCGAATCAAGGACGTGATCATCCTCGGCGGCAAGAACCACTATCCGCAAGATATCGAGGACACTGCCGAGGAAGCACACGCGTCGATCCGCACTGGCTGTGTTGCGTCCTTTTCGGTCGTCGACGACGACGCAGAAAGAGTGGTTGTCGTGGTTGGGGCAGGCGGCGCCGCCCTGGGATCGAGCGAAGCGGGAACTCGTAAGCGTGGCAACATCGTGAAGGCCGTACGTGCCGCGGTTGCCACGGATCATGGGATCACCGTTGACGACGTCGTGATCACCGGGCCGAACGCGGTCCCCAAGACGTCAAGCGGAAAAGTCCAGCGCGGTAGATGCCGGGCCGCTTACCTCGCCGGAGAATTCGCGCACACCGAAAAAAGGCAGAAGGAATCGCCATGAGCGCGTCAGGATTGGAGTGGCCACGGGGTTGTCCGACGCCGGGAATCCCTGACCATCGGGCAAGCTAATACGAACTCGAACCGGCTCGCGGTGAGACGTGCATCTATAAACCCAGGTTAGCAAGGAGAAATGACCATGGCCATCAGCTCTGCCCAGGGATCGTGCATCGCAAGCCTAGGACACTACTTGCCATCGACCGTCCTGACAACCGAGGAGGCGACCGCGAAGCTCGGTGTCGATGCGGAATGGGTTGTGGCAAGGTGTGGAATTCAACAACGGCGACTTGCCGACAAGGACGAGTACGTCGTGGACATGGCGACTGCGGCTGCTCGGGAAGCGCTGACCAAGATGGCAACCTATCCAGGTCGGGCGGACACCCCTTCCCATGTCGATACCGTCATAGTGGCGACGTCGACTGCCGAGTCCGGAATGCCGAGTGTGGCAGCACAGGTTGCCGGACGCCTCGGACTGCGACATCCGGCTGCGTTCGATGTGAACGCAGCCTGCGCAGGTTTTTGCTACGCCCTGGCTGCCGCGGACGCCATCATACGAGCGGGCAGCGGTCGCGGGGTGCTCGTCATCGGCGCCGACAAGTCCAGCAGCTGGCTGGACTGGGAGGACCGCGACACCGCCATTCTCTTCGGAGATGGAGCCGGAGCAGCAGTCGTTGTGCCACATGATCAACGCGCGATTGGCCCTGTACTGTGGGGAAGCATCGGGGAGCAGGCCGATCTCATCAGGATCGACCCCACCGAGCGGGTGATTCGGCAGGACGGTCGATCCGTGTACCGATGGGCCACAAGCCTGGGGGAGACCATCAGGGAGATGTGCCGGCGTAGCGACGTGGCCCCCGAGGATCTCGCGGCCTTCGTCCCGCACCAGGCCAATTTGCGGATCATCAATACATTGGCAAAGCACCTTGATGATGTCACCACTGCGACGGATGTTGTTGATGTCGGTAACACGATCGCGGCGACCGTTCCGATTGCGCTATCCCGAATGGTGGAACGCGAAGAAGTCGAGGATGGTGATAGCGTGCTGTTGTTCGGGTTCGGTGCAGGGCTCGCCTATGCCGGGCAGATTGTTACGCTGCAGACCGCGCCGGCTGCGACGGCTCATGAAGCCGCGATGGCAACAGCAGAACGACCAGGATGACGTCTTCGGCCGACCGTGCTGACCGAACACCGTCCTGATCGACGTTACCGCTGAGCGGGCCACCTCGGCGCTCGGTGCGGACATCCACACCCTGACCGGGCAGGTCGACGACCTGGCACGGCGCACCCGCAGTCGTACGCGGATGTTTTTCTCCCGCAGCAGTAAGAAGGCCGACGCGCTGGACCCGTCAGGGTAAGCAGGTCAGCTACTGCATGGCCACCAGCGGTGGGGTCGGAATCGACAGCATGCCCCCGAACAGGCTCGTGGGGTTCGCGAGGCTGAGCAGCGTGCCTCGGCCGAGATCGTCGGAGTAGCCGATGTGGACTTCCTCGGCCATCCGGACGGGATCGTCGGGTACGGGATCGCTTCGCGGCGCGAACTCACGCGCGCGGTGCGCAGGCACCGGCCCGAGACCGTGATCACGACCGACTTCCGCGAGACTTACGGGCCGGGCGCGCTGAACCAGGCTGATCACATCGCCGTGGGGTGGGCCACCATCGACGCGGTCCGTGACGCTGCCAACCGGTGGATCTTTCCCGAGCTGGACGACGAGGGGCTGGTGCCCTGGCACGGCGTCCGAGAAGTCCGGGCCGCCGGACACGGATGGCCGATGATGCTGGAGCAGTAGTATTTCGACGTTTGAAGTACCTCGGTATGCTGCTGGTATGTCGACCTGGCGGAATTCGCTGCAGCGGCGAGCCTGGCGGCCGTACATCGAGGCGAGCCTGCTGTTGGAGACCCGGCTCGATGAGGACTTGCGGGCGGCTGCCGGGTTGAGCTTGATGGACTACCACGTGTTGCTGATGCTCTCGGAGAGCCCGGCGCACCGGTTGCGGATGGGTGAGCTGGCAGCGCGCATGGTGTTCTCCCCGAGCCGGCTGACCTACCAGGTCAAGGTGCTGGAGCGGCGCGGCTGGGTGCTGCGGCAGCCCTCGCGCGAGGACAGGCGGGTCAATTATGCGGTGTTGACCGCGACCGGTCTCGAAGCGCTGCGCGAGGCCGATGACCACCACATCGAGACGGTGCAGCGGCTGGTCACCGACGATCTCGACGAACACGAGCTGCAGGTGCTCGCGAACGTGTTCACCCGTCTGCGGTGCCGCCTGCACGACGCACGCGGGCAGGAGGCCGACGCACGCGGGCAGGAGGCCGAGGAACCCGCATCCGGCACCGACTGACGGGCCGGGAGAGCAAGGCAGGAGCCACTGATGAGTAACGTCGAGGACTATCCCGCTGAGCAGACGGTGTGTTCGGCCGGCGTGGCTGTCGCGACCGAGCCCGACATCGAGCTGTTGTACCCGCGTGAGGTACCGCTGGGCGGGCCGCGGGCGATGCGGGTGCGGCGTGCGCTGCCGAACCGCGACCGGCGGATGGTGGGGGCGTGGTGCTTCGCCGACTCCTATGGTCCGAGCGACATCACCGGGCAGGCGGGAATGCAGGTGCCGCCGCATCCGCATACCGGCCTGCAGACGGTGACCTGGCTGGCCGAGGGCGAGGTCTGGCACCAGGACAGTGTTGGTAGCCGTCGGCTCGTGCGCCCCGGTGAGCTTCCGCTGATGACCGCCGGACACGGTATCGCGCATTCGGAGCAGTCTCCGCCGGACCATTCCGCGAGCCTGTACGGCGCGCAGCTGTGGGTGGCCCTGCCTGAAGAGTCCCGGCAGGTGGCACCGGCATTCGAGTTCCATTCCGCGTTGCCGCGGCACGAGTCGCGGCAGGGCAGCATCACGGTCCTCGCCGGAGAGGTCGACGGCGCGATCTCGCCGGCCACGACCTACTCGCCGCTGGTGGGGGCCGGGCTCGCCGTCCCCGCGGGCGGGCAGCCGACTGTGCCGCTCGAGCCGGAGTTCGAGCACGCGATCCTGGCCCTGTCGCCGGGGCTGAGCGCCGAGAACGTCTCCATCCCGGTGGGGGCGATGCTGTATCTCGGTCGTGGCCGCGATGAGGTCCGGCTGTCCGCTGAGGTAGCAGGCCAGGCGCTGGTGCTGGGTGGACAGCCGTTCGCCGAGGACCTGGTGATGTGGTGGAACTTCATCGGCCGCAGCCACGATGACATCGTCGCCGCACGTTCGGCCTGGGAACGCGAGCACGACACCGACACGCCCCACCGCCGGTTCGGCCCCGTGGACGGCTACGACGGGCCCGCCCTGGCCGCGCCGACGCTGCCCAACGCCCGGCTGAAAGCACGCGGGCGTTACCACCCCCACCACTGATCCGGAGCTCCCGCATGGCACGCGTCACCGCGTCCAGCCGGCGGGAATAGTGCCCACCTCGCCGCCGTTCCCCATTTAGTTAAAATCTGAAGGACCGAGGAGGTCGGCATGCAGTTCGGGGTTTTCACCGTCGGTGACGTCACCCCTGACCCGACGACGGGGCGGACGCCCACCGAGGGCGAGCGCATCCAGGCGATAATGCGGATCGCGCTCAAGACCGAGGAGGTGGGGCTGGACGTGTTCGCCACCGGCGAGCACCACAACCCGCCGTTCGTGCCGTCGTCGCCGACGACGATGCTCGGCTACGTCGCCGCCCGCACGCAGCGACTGATCCTGTCCACGGCCACGACGCTGATCACCACCAATGACCCGGTCAAGATCGCCGAGGACTTCGCGATGCTGCAGCACCTGGCCGACGGCCGGGTGGATCTCATGATGGGCCGGGGCAACCAGGGGCCGGTGTATCCGTGGTTCGGCCAGGACATCCGCCAGGGCATTCCGCTGGCCATCGAGAACTACCACCTGCTGCACCGGCTCTGGCGCGAGGACGTCGTCGACTGGCAGGGCAACTTCCGCACCCCGCTGCAAGGGTTCACCTCCACTCCGCGCCCGCTCGACGATGTGCCGCCGTTCGTCTGGCACGGTTCCATCCGCAGTCCCGAAATCGCCGAGCAGGCGGCCTACTACGGCGACGGGTTCTTCCACAACCACATCTTCTGGCCGAAAGAGCACACCCAGCGCATGGTCGAGCTCTATCGCAGCCGGTTCGAGCACTACGGCCACGGCTCGGCCGACCAGGCGATCGTCGGGCTGGGCGGGCAAGTGTTCATGCGCCGCAATTCCCAGGACGCGTGGAACGAGTTCCGCCCGTACTTCAACGACGCCCCGGTCTACGGCGGCGGCCCGACGCTGGAGCAATTCACCGAGCAGACCCCGCTGACGGTCGGCTCGCCGCAGCAGGTCATCGACCGCACCCTGACCTTCCGCGACTACGTCGGCGACTACCAGCGCCAGCTGTTCCTGCTCGACCACGCCGGCCTGCCGCTCAAGACCGTGCTGGAACAGCTCGACATGCTCGGCGAGGAAGTCGTACCCGTGCTGCGCAAGGAACTCGACGCGCGCAAACCCGCCCACGTTCCCGACGCCCCCACGCACGAGTCCCTGGTCCGGGCACAGCAGGAGAGCACAGAAGGGAGCGCGGCATGACCCGTATCCTCGCGATCTCCGCGGGCCTGTCGCAGCCGTCGTCCACCCGGTTGCTGGCCGACCGGCTGGCCACGGCCACCCGCAGCGAGCTGGACGACGAGCCCACGGTCGAGGTGGTCGAACTCCGCGACTACGCCCACGACATCACCGACAACCTGCTCACCGGCTTCGCCAACCAGCACCTGCGGGGCGTGCTCGACCAGCTCGAGGCCGCCGACGGGCTCATTCTGGTGAGCCCGACGTTCACCGCCTCCTACAGCGGCCTGTTCAAGTCCTTCATGGACATCGTCGACCCGGATTCGGTGCAGGACAAGCCGGTGCTGCTCGGCGCGACCGGCGGTACCGAGCGGCATTCGCTGGTGCTCGAGCACGCACTGCGTCCACTGCTGGCCTACCTACGCGCTCGGACCGTCCCCACCGCCGTCTACGCCGCCAGCGCCGACTGGGGCAACGACACCGACCTCCGCCAGCGCATCACCCGCGCCGCGAGCGAACTCGCCGCAACCGTGCGAGACCACCCGAAACGCGAGAAGACGGACCCGTTCACCGAGCCGGTACCGTTCGAGCAGCTCCTCCACGGGACCACGGCGCGCTAAGGGAAGCCATCTCCGACGAATCCACCGCTGTCGCGGTGCGGCCGTGGCCGTGGTCGCGTTCCGCGGGCACGGACTCTCATGCGCTTTCGCGGTGCCTCGCCGAGGGCGGTGCTGAACCGTCCCATCGCCGGGTCACCGGTTCGGGCGCCTCGTCGCCACCGACGTCGACGGCGTGCTCGGGGCGTTTCGCACGCGGGGTATCGGGACCGCTTTCCTCGCTGCGCAGCACGGCCAGACCGGCCACCAGCAGGACACCGAACAGTATCGGCAGATGTGAGGCCACGCGGGCCGTACTCACGTTGCCCAGCACCAGGTCGAAGCCGGACAGTCCGAACAGCACGCACGCGAAGCTGAACAGGAGCGGCAGGTGTGCGGCGGCGTGCTGTGCGCGCAGCGCGACCCATCCCAGTGCCACCGCGATCGCTGCGTTCCACGCCCCCGTCTCGTGGCTGATGTGCGGCATCGTTCCGCCGGGGGCGGGGTTCGCGTGCACGCTCACTCCCGTCCCCGTGACCTGCAGCAAGGCCACCAGCAGCTGCACCGCTGCCACCAACGCCAGCATTCCGCGCAACATCAGGCGCAGCCGCCGTCCCGCCCGCCCACGCAGGCGGTCGAGCAGCCGCGGCTGCCAGGCGGGCAGGACCGAGGCGGTCACGTCCGGCCCCGGCTCCACGGGCAGCAGTCGTGCCGACCGGGTGATGGCGGCCATCGCCTCGTAGTGCTGTCTGCAGTCGGCGCAGCCGCCGAGGTGTGCTTCGGCTGCGAGCCGCTCCTCCTCACTCGCCTCTCCGTCGAGCTCGGCGGAGAGGGTCTCGGTCGTTTCCACGCAGTCCACACGGTTCCGGTCGTACACAGCAGCCTGCGAGTTCCTTTCCCGTCCTGAAAGTCCTGCGAGACATGGGTGTCCTGCTGGCGGATGTCGACTGCGAGGGCATCGGACGTGTCGGGGCCTTCGGAAGTATCAGGCGTACTCGGGGTGTTCTCGGCGCCCGGCTGGATGTGCGTACAGCGTGGGGCCGGTGGGGGATGTCGCTCAGGTGGGGGCTACCGGGGTGCTTTCCGCTCGGTTGCGCTGTGCTCGGGTGGTCCCCCCGGTGGGGGGTGGTTCGGTGCCGAAGTTGCGCAGGCGCAGGCTGTTGGTCACCACGAACAACGACGACAGGGCCATGGCCGCGGCAGCGATCAGGGGATTGAGCAGACCGAAAACAGCCAGCGGCAGGGCGGCGAGGTTGTAGCCGAAGGCCCAGGCGAGGTTGCTGCGGATGGTGCGCAGCGTGCTGCGGGCCAGTGTGATCGCATGGGGCACGACGTCGAGCCGGTCGCGGACGAGAAGGACATCGGCGGCGTCCAGGGCGACGTCGGTGCCGGAGATCACGGCGAGGCCGAGGTCGGCGCGGGCGAGTGCGGGGGCGTCGTTGATGCCGTCGCCGACCATGGCCACGGTGCGGCCCTGGGCTTGCAGGGCCGTGATGGTGGCGGATTTGTCGGCGGGCAGGACTTCGGCCAGGGTCTCGTCGATGCCGACCGTGTTGGCGACGGCTCGTGCGGTGGCCGCGTTGTCGCCGGAGAGCAGGACGGTGCGTAGCCCGAGGCGGTGCAGCGCTGCGATCATGGGGGTCGCCGAGGGCTTGACCGTGTCGGTCAGGGCGAACACGCCCCGGGCTTGTCCGTCCACCGCCACGGCCACGGTGGTGCGCCCTTGGCGTTCCCAGTCGGCGCGCTGGGCGTCGAGTTCGGTGGGCAGAGCGCTGCCGCGTTCGCGCAGCAGCCGAGCCGATCCCACCAGCACCGCATGACCGTCCACGGTCCCGGCGGCGCCCAGTCCGGACAGGCTGGTGAAGTCCTGGACCGGTGCCGGTGGCCCGAGTTCTTGCCGGGCCAGCGCGCTGATCGCGTGGGCCACGACGTGTTCACAGGCGTCCTCGACGGCGCCGGCCTGGTGCAGCAGCGTGGCGGCGTCGGTGTCCGCAGTGGTGTGCAGGTCGACCACGGCCATGCGGCCGGTGGTCAGCGTGCCGGTCTTGTCCAGCACCACGGTGTCGATCGCCCGAGCCGACTCCAGCGCCTGATGGCCCTTGATGAAGATCCCCAGCTGGGCCCCGCGTCCGGTGGCTGCCAGCAGCGCGGTCGGGGTGGCCAGGCCCAATGCGCACGGGCAGGCGATGATCAGCACGGTCAGGGCCGCACTGAAGGCCTGCTCGAGGGGTGCCTCGAGCAGCCACCAGCTCAGGAAGGTCAGCGTGGCCAGCAGGCACACGGCGGGCACGAACCATCCGGAGATCCGGTCGGCAAGCCGCTGCACTCGGGCCTTGTCGGTCTGGGCCTGTTCGACCAGCCGCCGCAACTGGGCCAGTTGGGTGTCCGCGCCCACGCGGGTGGCGCGCACCACGATCCGTCCGCTGGTGGCGATGGTGCCGCCCACGACCGAATCTCCCGTCGAGGCTTCGACGGGGACCGGTTCGCCGGTCATCGTGCTGGTGTCCACGGTGCAGTGCCCGTGCAGCACGTCGCCGTCGGTGGCGATGGTCTCCCCGGGGCGGACCACGAAGTGGTCGTCGAGGCGCAGATCGCCGACCGGAACGCGGTGTTCGTGGCCGTGCTCGTCCAGCACGGTCACGTCCTTGGCTCCGAGGGAGGCCAGCGCTCGCAGGGCTCCGCCTGCGCGGTGCTTGGCCTTGGCCTCGAGCATGCGTCCGGCGAGCATGAATATGGTCACCGCGACGGCCACGTCGAGATAGACCGACCCGGCCGGCTGCAGGAGCAGACCGAGGAGGTCGTTGCCGGCGGTGGACGTGTGGCGGTAGGCGAAGATCGTATACACCGACCAGCAGCCGGCCGCGGTGATGCCGAGGGAGACCAGGGTGTCCATGGAGGTGGCACCGTGGCGGGCGTGCAGCAGGGCTTGGCGGTGAAACGGCCAGGCGGACCAGGTCACCACCGGCAGGGTCAGCGCCAGCAGCATCCACGGCCACCCCGGAAACCGCAACGAGGGCACCAGGGCCAGTGTGATCGACAGATTGGTCAGCGGCACGCCGCAGAGCAACGCCACCATGAGGCGGCGCCACAGGTACCGGACCCGCTCCTGCGGCTCGGCCTCGCCCGACGTGTCGGGCTCGATGACCGTGGCCTGGTACCCGGCTGTTTCGACCTGCTCGAGCAGCTGCTCATCGGCCACGTCGTCCGAGGTCTCGATGGTGGCCTTCTCGGTGGCGTAGTTGACGCTGGCCGACACACCGTCGAGCTTGTTGAGTTTGCGCTGCACCCGCGTCGCACAGGAGGCACACGTCATTCCCGCAACAGCCAGCTCCACCGAGCGCGTCTCGGGCTGGGGCTGCCTGGGTGGAGACATCGAGGTCATCCGCATCTCACTTCCTTTGAGCTCCCGGTGGAGGATGGTGGTACCCCGCGGGGCGTCGTCACGGATGGTTCTCCTGCTCGGAGCGGTGTGGGGGAGACCGTCTCGAATCGTGGTGCAAGCGGGCGAGCATGGCGTTGTAGTCGGCCAGTGCCTGCTCGTCGGCGTCGACGTCGTCGGCGTTGTCCAGCGCAGGCGCGGTCCCCGTGGTGGTGTGGGTCAAGGCGCTGCGGCGAGCCGACTCCAGCCACGAGCCGAATCCGGTCTCCGGGCCGCTGGTACGCAGCCAGATCCGGACGGTGATCAACGCCAGGACGGCCATGGTGGCATCCCCGAAAAACCACATGATCGCCCCGGCGAGGTGTTGGTCGGCCAGCAGTGTCGGGCCCCACTCGGGTCGCGCCAGACGGTAGGCCGGAGCGAAGGGCTGCGGGGCCATCATGAGCACGACCCCGACCAACGTGTCCGGCAGCATTCCCGCCATGAGCACCACCACCCGCAGCGGGTGCGGGAAGCGTTGCCACCGGGTCGGTTCCCCTCCGAGGAGGGGCAGGAAGAGCAGGTAACCACTGATCAGATACAGCGCGATTTCAAGATGCTGCAGCCAGGGGTGTTCCAGTCGTGCTTGGGCGAAGACCGTCAGGTGGGTGATCACCAGCACGGCGGCGTAGAACACGAAGGAGCTTGCGGGGTGGGTGAGCATGCCCACGGCGCGGGAGCGCAGGAACCGTTCTCGTCGCCCCGAGGGATCCCCGCCCGCGGTGACCCACAGCGACAGGGGGCGCCCCGCGATCAGCAGGATGGGCACGGCCATGATCAACATCAGGTGCTGGACCATGTGCACCCAGACCAGAGCCTCGCTGTAGACACCGATCCCGCTGTTGACCGCGAGAACGAACACGGTCAGCCCGGACAGGAAAGCCATCGTTCGCCACACGGGCCACCTGCCGTGGCGGCGGTATCTGGCAACGCCCATCAGGTAGGCCGCGGCCAGCACGGCCACGAGCCCGTCCCACGGGGAGAGTTGCCAGGATGTGAGCCCGGTGGCCCACGTCAGTGGCGGCAAATGCTGCATCACGATCCTCGAACCTCACGGGTCTGTCGGGTCCGGCCGCGTCCGCTTCGAGTCCTGCTCGGCTACGGCTGTGGTGGCTACATTATGGCCAGCATGTAAGCCATGCCGGCTGCCATCACCGCCAGCGTGACGCGTACCGCAACGGTGGAATGCGCGGTCAGTCCCACCACGGGGCCCGGCGCGGCCTCCGGCGCGGGATCGTCCGCCAACGGCGTCACCGCGTGTTCGTGCCGGTGCGTTCGCTCCACCGCGGTCGGTGAATCTCCGGGCGCGACAGTGGCCGGGAGCCCGCGGGCAAACACCGGCAATCGATCCCACAGCCCGAAGGCCCAGCCCAGAACCTGACCGCCCAGGTAGGCGACGAGCACCCAGGTCAACCACACCGGCCGGGCCGCCGGTGCCAGCAGCATATACGCCATCGCGAACATGTCCACTGCGGACAGTAGCCACAGGGGGTTGAGCATCCCTTCGCGGCGCCGGAACACGGCGGTGGCGGCGGCCTCGGCGACCATGATGAGCACGAACAGCACCAGCCCTGCCCGGTACAGCGCGGGATGCTGCATGCGGGGCAGCAGATACATCAGCGCCATGCCCGCGGCCATTGCCGTGTGCCCGACATGCCACCAGCGGCGCTGTCCCGGCATCGCCACAGCGTGGCCGACATGCGTCACGATCACGCCACACAACGCCACCACCCACACGATTCGCAACCACATCGGTAACAGCGGCATACTCATCGCTGCCATCTCACCGTGCACGTTCCGCTCCCTCGCTCCGGTTACCGCTTCGCAAAATGAACCCCGTTCGTCATACCTGTCGTGGGGTGCGGCCGTTCGGTTCCCGTCGCGCCCACATGAGCTTGGTCACTCCTCGGCCGTCAACGCGTGGTCCGGCGAAACATGGTGGTCACCGGAAAGGAGGGCCGACCAGGGCTGGTGCGGCGAGGTCCGAGCAGCAAGCGAATCGGCAGGTCCGGCCCCGATTCGTGCGGTTCGGCACGCAGGACATCGCCCCGGTCGGAGTCGGCTGTCGTTGTGGGAAAGACACAATGCCAGAGCGACCGAGGTCCTCCGGTGCCGTCCCACAACGTCGGCACTGCGGACACCCGCGGTGCTCGACCGCGAGGGGAACCACGTGGACGTCGATCCCGCCATGTGTTGCATGCTTGGTTACGATCGGGAATCTCTACGGGAGTTGCTCCCCGCGGACTTGATCCGTCCGGACGACGAGCCGATCGGGCGGGACAACATCACGGAGTTGTCGGCGGGGCACCGGGAAGGTTTCCCGACCGAGATACGACTCCGGCATTCCGACGGCAGTGTCAGTACGATGCTGTGCTCGCCGATCTGCGGCAGGACTGGGAAGGATCAGGGTCCCCGGAAGTACGGTTCTGGCCAACCGCCGCCCGCGACACGGTGGCTCGCGCCGGCGGAGACGAATTTGTCTGCAGAGGGACATCGAGAGCTGTGGCGTTCTCGGCTGACGAAGTGGGAGCTCGGGGTCGCTCGGCTGGTGGCCGGGGGACGAGCAGTGGAGAGGCTCTTGAAACGACGACCTTACGACGGGCCTGGCTGCTACGGAGGTGTGGTGGTGGAACTTCGCGGGATGAGGGTGGGGGTGGCGACCAGGGTGCGGGGCGGGTGGGTGGTGTCGTGGTCGAGGAGCAGTTCGAGAGCGCCTGTGGCGATGTGGTCGAAGGGTACGCGGACGGTGGTCAAGGGTACGGGTAGCCGGCTGACGACGGGGATGTCGTTATAGCCCGCCAGCGAGAGGTCTTCGGGGATGCGGAGGCCGAGCGCGTGGGCGGCGGCCATGACGCCGATTGCGGTGTTGTCGTTGACCGCGAAGATGGCCGTGGGCCGGTCGGACTTGCTCAACAGGGAGCGGCCTGCGGCTTCGCCGGCGTCCATGGAGAAGGAGTTGCCTGCCACGAGTGCTTCGTCGAGGCTGATTCCGGCTTCGACGAGGGCTTGTTGGTAGCCGTCGCGGCGGCCTTGGGAGCTGGAGGCGTAGGTGGGGCCGCTGACCAGGCCGATCCGCCGGTGGCCCAGGTCGAGCAGGTGGCGGGTGGCCAGATGCCCGCCGAGGCGATCGTCACCGATGGAGGAGGCGCTGATCCCGTCGGTGCGTAGGGCAAGGGCGTAGGGCACGGGGTAGCGGGCCGGTCCCTGTGGGGTTGGACCGGGTGTGCGTGCGGTGGTGAGGATGAGCCCGTCGACCCATCGTTGCAGCAGATTGTCGACAGCGATCCGCTCGGCCTCGGGCTGGTCCTCGGTGGTGGCCACGAGAGCGGAGAGTCCGCGATCGGTTGTGGCGGCGGCGATTTCCTCGTAGAGCATGGCCATGACCGTGTCGGTCAATCGCGGAACGACGACTCCGACGGTGCTGGTTCCGGTTCGCCGCAACTCCGAGGCGTGGGGGTTGCGGACGTAGCCGAGCTCGGCGGCGACCCGGCGAACGCGCTCAGCGGTGGCACTGTTGGAGCGGGGCAGGCGTTCGTCGAGCACCCGGGAGACTGTCGACTTGCTGACACCGGCCGCCCGGGCAACATCCAGGATGGTCACCACGGTCCCCGAGGCTACCGGTTGACGAGAGCGGGACGGATGAGGTGTTGACGGGCAGAACGTCATGTCGCATTGTTGGGAACGTTCCCGCAATCGTTCCCACATAGAAGGGAAGACAATGTCTCTCGATCTCCGCGGGTTGGTGCCTGCGCCGGTCACCCCGTTCACTCCCGAGGGCGCGGTCGACCACGCCGCGCTGGCCGGCTACGGCGCGTGGCTGGCCGGGTTCGACGGGGTCAAGGGCTTGGTCTGTCTGGGCCATGCCGGTGAGGGCACGTTCCTCACCCAGGACGAGCAGGTCGCCACGATCCGCACGCTGGTCGAAGCGGTCGATGGTGCGGTGCCGATCATTGCCGGCATCACCGGTGAGGGCACGGCCGTGGCCGCAGCTGAGGCCGTGCGGGCCGTCGAGGCCGGCGCGGCCGCGGGTTTGGTCTATCCCTCGCACGGTTGGTTGCGGTTCGGGTTCCAGCCTGGTGCCCCGCAGGAACGTTACCGGGCCATCCACGAGGAGTCCGGGCTGCCGCTGATCCTGTTCCAGTACCCCGATGCGACCAAGGCCAGCTACGACTTGGCCACCCAGCTGGACATCGCGGCGCAGCCGGGGGTGTTCGCCACCAAGAACGGGGTGCGCAACATGCGCCGCTGGGACACCGAGGTCCCCGTGCTGCGCGCCGAGCAGCCGGACCTGCAGGTTCTCACCTGCCATGACGAGTATCTGCTGCACACCATGTTCGATGTCGATGGTGCCCTCGTCGGCTACGGGGGCCTGGCTCCGGAGCCGCTGATCGAGCTCATCGCCGCCGGCAAGGCCAGTGACTATCCCGCAGCCCGTGCGGTGCACGACCGGCTGCTGCCGGTGACCAAGGCCGTCTACCACCGCGGGTCCCACATGGAGGGCACGGTCGCGCTCAAGCTCGGCCTCAAGGCCCGCGGCCTGCTGCCCTCGGCTACCGTGCGGTCCCCGCTGATCGACCTGTCGACCGAGGCCGAAGAGGAGATCACCCTCGCCCTCAAAAAGGCCGAGCTGATCTGACAACGCCTCCGATGAGGTTCACTCCGGCTCCGGCCGTCCCAGCACGGACGGAGCATGCCCGGGCGGCGGTAGTGCGCCGCCCGGGCTCCACCGCCGCGCCTTCGCTCGCGCGTCGGCCCGGTGACAACGTAGTCCCGACGAACTCCGCGTCTACCGTGGAGGGCGAGGAACGATCCACATGCCCGATGCAGTGCCTACCCACCGGACGAGCAGAACCAGTGGCGAATCCCACCGCTTCGACTCTGGTGACTCGTCGACCAGCCCTGCCCCTCGCGCGGGCCGCAGTGCCCGCCTTGTGCGGCTGCTCGCCCTCATGGGCCCCGCGTTCGTGGCCGGGGCTTGGCAGTTCGGCCCCGGCAACCTCACCTCGGCTGTTCAAGCCGGCAGTCGCTTCGGCTATTCCCTGATCTGGGTTCTCGTCATCTCGACCGTGTTGATGATCGCCTTCACGGACATGAGCGTGCGGATCGCGCTCGTTTCCCGCGACTCGGTCGTCGAAACCGTCAAGCGGACTCTGGGCCGCGCGGTCGGTGGCGCCGCCGGGCTCGGGGTCTTTGTCATCGCCCTGATGTTTTCCGTCGGCAACGCCGTCGGGGCTGGACTGGGGCTGTCGCTGGTGCTCGGCGGTTCGCCGGTGTGGTGGACCTTCGCGTGCACGGCCGTGGTCGCCACCTTCCTGTTCACCCGCGGACTCTACGGTGTGATCGAGAAAGTGCTCCTGGCCATGATCGCGACCATGGCGGTCTGCTTCGTGATCACCGCTGTGCTCAGCCGCCCCGACTGGACCGGTGCGGCCGCCGGACTGGTCCCGACCATCCCACCGGGAACCGGGCTGCTTCTGGTCGCACTGGTCGGAACGAACTTTTCCATCAACGCCGCGTTCTACACCGGCTACGCCTCCCGGGAACGCGGCCTGCATCGCGATCAGTACCGTGAAACCACCCTGGCCGACACCATTCCCGGCATCGTCGCACCCGGCATCATGACCGCGCTGGTCATCATCGCCTCGGCCGCCGTGCTCAGAGATGAACAGGGCGCCAGCCTCGCTGAACTGGCGGGTGTGCTCGAGCCGATCGCCGGCCAGACCGGACGAATCATTTTCGCCCTCGGCTTTTTCGGTGCTGCGTTCTCCTCGATGCTGGCCAACGCCACCGCCGGCGGCACACTGCTGTCCGACGGCCTGGGCTGGGGCAATCAGCTGTCCTCAGGCCGGGTGCGGCTCGCCATCCTCGGGGTGCTGGCCTTCGGCGCGACCGTCACCGCCGTAGCCGGCGGCTCACCCATTCAACTGATCATCACCGCGCAGGCGCTCACCGTCGTGGTCGCGCCCCTGCTCGGCATCCTGCTGGTGATCCTCGCCAACAACCGCAGACTCATGGGCGACCTGCGCAACCGCTGGTGGCACAACCCCCTCGCTGCCCTCGGCCTTGCCGCGATCCTGGCCACCTGCTACAGCCTGATCACCAGCTTCTCCTAACCTGGGACCGCGCCACGGCTGGAAAACCGAACTCCCTCGGCCGAGCGCTCACCACCACCGCCGAGCGAATCCCGCCGTCCCATGCCCCGGTTCCCCATAGCGCTGTTGTGGTTCGTGTGGATTCGTCCCATTCCTTCTGTCGTGCCGCCTGCCTACCTTCGAGGTGGTCAACTCATCGGCTTGCCGGAGGATTTCAACGGGGGACTGGTCGTCAGCGGCAGCCCCGGTAACCGACAGCAGTACGCCAACGACCGTGCCATCGCCGACTGGGAAGGCACGCTGTGGCGGCAGCAGCCGCCGCCCGGAACCGTTGTACGCCCTTTCTGCCGGAACCTGCCGGTGACCGGGTCCGCACTCGACACCTCGGACGAGGACACCGCCGCGGCGATCACCGAGACGCCGCGCGGGGAGCCGGCCTGCGCATCGGCCACATCGAAGGCCCGTCGGGGAGCTCGAAGGTGTCTCCGGTCAGCTGGTAACCCATGCGTTCGTAGAGCGCCCGGTTGCGGGGAGCGGAGGCCTCCAGGTAGGCGTCCAGGCCCTGCTCGTCGAGGCGCCGGTGGTGGTGTTCCAGCAGTGCGGTGCCGTATCCGGTGCTGTGCACGCGCGGTTCCACGGCCAGCAGCGCCAGATGGTGATGCCGGGTGTCGGTGGGATGGGCCCGGTGCATGGCCGCGTCGAGGGTGTGGAAGCGCTCGGCGCGGTGGCCGGTGGCCTCGGCCAGCCGCTCGTCGTAGTCGGCCGGTGGGGGTGCCTCCGGCGGCAGCCACAGAGCCGCACCGGATCCGTCGCTGGTGGCCTCGACCTCGCCGTCCCGTAAGGCGTAGTCGACGAGGATGCGGAAGTAGGCTTCCAGCATGCGCTGCCGCTCCGGCTCGGCTTCCATTCCCAGGGTGAGCCACTTCGTGACGGGATTGTCCGCGAAGGCGCGCGCGACCAGCCCGGCGAGGTAGGTGCCGTCGGTGGGCGTGCAGGAAGCGATCGTCATGGTCACTGCGTGATCTCCTCACTCGGGTGGGGTCGACGGCCGGATGGCTCCGTAGGGGCATTCGCGGTGTTCGGCAGCGCGGCGTCGGCTTCGGCGCCGCGGCCGATCGTCAGGTAGGCGTGCGGATTCCGCTGCCGCAGGACCAGGGCCCAGGAGATCCCGGCGAGCAGCGCCGCGAGATAGGTCAGCGGAATCAACCAGGTCAGCATCGAACCGGGGGCGACACCGAGCAGGATGTCGATCCTGGCCACGGCCAGACCGACTCCGGTCACGAGGAGAAGTGCGGCGAGGCCGGGCAGCAGCGCGGTGCGCCACGGCGAGTCCTGCGCCGTGCGGTGGCGGGCGAAGAACACGACCACGCTGATGCTCGTGGTGGCCAGCAGCATCAGCACACCGAGGCCTCCGCCGGTGCCCAGGGTGAAAAACAGCGCCACCATCGGATCGAGCCCGGCGACTGCGTAGCACAGCAGGACGAGCAGACCGAGGCCGCTCTGCACCAGAGAACCGACCTTGGGTGATCCGGTGCGCCGCCCGGTGGTTCCCAGCACGGCCGGTAGGACCCGTTCCCGTCCCAGGGCGAAGCTGTAGCGGGCGACGGTGTTGTGGAAGGCGAGCAAACCGGCGAAAACGCTGGTCAGTAGCAGGATGCGTGCGATGCCGCCTGCCGTGGTGCCCAGGTGCCCGCTGATGAGGTTGAACAGCAGTTCGGAGCCCTGGTCCCGTGCGGCGCCGACGATGCGGTCCGGTCCGAGGGTCACGGTCATCGCCCAGGACGACAGCGCGTACAGGCCCGCGATGATGCCCAGGGCGCTGAATGTCGCGATCGGGATGTTGCGGCGAGGATCACGGGCCTCCTCGGCGTAGACCGTGGGGGCCTCGAAACCGAGGAAGGCGGTGGCGGTCACCACCAGCGGCGCTCCGATCGCAGTGGTGGCCAGGTGTGCGGGCGACAGGGCGGCCAGGGAAATCGTGCCACCGGCAGGGTCGGCCAGCATCACGATGTCGGCGAGCAAAATGATCACGCACTCCGCGGCCAGCAGCAGGGACAGCACCCGGCCGTTGAGGTCCACCCGCAGCACGCCGAGAAGGGCCACGGCCAGCCAGGCGATCAGGGCCCATGACCACCACGGCATTTCCAGCCCGGACAGGGAGGCCGCCACCCCGCTGCTGATGACACCGAACGCGCCGTACAGGCCGATCTGCAGGCCGTTGTAGGCCAGCAGCGCCACACCGGCGGCTCCCACCCCGAGCGGGCGACCGAGCCCGTGAACCACGTAGGAGTACAGCGCTCCGGCATTGGCGACGTGGCGGGCCATCGTGGTGTATCCGACGGCGAAGAGCGCCAGCACCGCGCCGGTGAGCAGAAAGACGACGGGGATGCCGACGAATCCGGTGACTGCCCATGCCGTGCTGGTCAGGGCTGCCACGACCATCAGCGGTGCGGCTGCCGCACCGACGAAACCGATCATGGATATGCTTCCGACACGACTGCGCGCCAGAGCTCGGGTCACGGTGCTCGGCGCGGTGCCGGGTGGTGTGCTGGACACGGGAATCAATCTCTCCACAGGGGTCGGGCTTCAACGGCGTTCGGAGAGCACGGCGGCACTGGCGGCAGCACGCATTTGACCGAGCAGGGTGCGCAAAGTGGGTGACAGGGTCTGCAGAACAGCGGGGAGGAACTCCTGGGCGGTGGGGATTTCCTCCGGATCCAGGACTCCTTGCAGCAGCCCGGTCGCCTCGCTCAGGCCGACAAGCACGGCATCGTAGGCGGAGCGTGCTTCCCCGTGAATCAGCAGCGAACGAAGCCGACTGCTCGGTTGCCGGGCGATCTCGGGATCGACGGGCAGCCACCGCGGAGCCCACCACAATATCGAACGATTCCGCTCGATCAGCCCACGGCGCCACAGGTGTTGCCCGACATCCTCGTAGGCGGTGCGGGACAGATAGGACAGCCAGGTGCGTGTCGACAGGGGCTGTGGTTCGCCGCGGGCCACGGAGAAAACCTGGTGGGCGAGCACATCGGGAGGTACGTTCCGAGTGACGGGAACGACCAGGTCTTCGGTGAGTGTCATGTACTCGGCCGAAAGCAGCTCGGCCAGCAGTGCTCCCCCGAGTCCGATCCCCAAATGGGTCCTGTTCACCCGGGCCTTGCCCGAGGTGTCATCGTGTGCGAGCCAGAACCAGTCCGTGGCCAGGTGCCACGGTTCGGACGCCGTGTCGTTGGTACGCACGAGTCAGCAGAGGTGCCCGGACGACTTGCTCCGAACCATCCGTGCCCATGCACTGCTGGTGTCGATCATAGTGCGGACCCTAACGAACCCACCGCGGGTTGCTGGAGCACTTCGCCACGATTGCCACAAAAATCGATGACGCCTTGTTCCGAGGGCGAGCCGTACCCTATTCTGGCTCCTTTTCGGAATTCCCGGTGCGTGCGTCTTGCTTTCACTCGTGCCCCCAACCGAACCGGCACCGCGAGGCCGATACTCCGAATTGTGTGAAATCTTTTCACGATCTCTCGAGGAATGTGGATGCCGACTACCGGAACAGGGGAAGCATCCTCGGTGAAAACATATATCCGGCTGCCGAAACGGGTGAATGGCGATTCTGGGCGAGCTCCTCGGTGGTGCCCGGCCGCACTACAGCCGCGGCGGTCCCGGAGCACGCGTTGCGCCAGTCGGTCAGGTAACCGTCCGGGTCGCTGACCAGGCCGGTGGATCCGATGCCGTCGCGCAGCCGGGCGGTGAGGTCAGCGGTCACGGGACCATCACTCCTTTCTGCGGGGGGCGGTGCTCAGCGGCGCCAGTCCGAGCACCCGGCGGGCTCGTGCCACCTCTTCGGTCAGCCTCCCGGGATCGGATTCCCGCGCCGTCTGCGCCGACGGCACCAGCCGGTCCAGCCGGGGTGCCCACTCCGGCATCCGCTGCGGAAAACTCGCTGCGAGCACGTCGAGCATCGTGGAGGCAGCGGTCGAGGCACCGGGCGAGGCGCCGAGCAGGGCGGCCAGCGACCCGCCCGCGGAAGTGACGATCTCCGTGCCAAATCCGACCAGCGTGCCGCGGCCGTCGGTTTTCTTGAGAACCTGCACCCGCTGGCCTGCGGTGCTCAGCGTCCAGTCGTCCGCTCGTGCCGTCGGCACGAACCGCCGCAGGGCGGCCATCCGAGCTTCCGCGGACTGAGTCACCTGCCGGACGAGGTAGGTCACCAGAGAGCGGTTGTCCCGCGCGGAGGTCAGCAGGACCGGCAGGTTGCCGAGGCGCACCGAGCGCGGGAGGTCGGTCAGCCGGCCGCGGGTGAGGAAGCGGGGCGAAAAGGACGCGAACGGGCCGAACAGCAGCGACTCCCGCCCGTCCAACACCCGCAGGTCGAGGTGGGGGACCGAGATCGCCGGGGCACCCGGCTCCGCGTGGCCGTACACCTTGCCCCGGTGCGCTGCCACGAGATCGGGCCGGTCGGTCCGCAAGAACCGACCGCTGATGGGGAAGGCGCCGTACCGCCGGGTCTCGGGAATCCGTGCCGATTGCAGCAGTGGCAGCGTCCCACCCCCGGCGCCGATGAAGACGTAAGGTGTCCGCAGTCGCCGACGCTGCTCGGTCCCGCGGTCGCGGACCTCCATCTGCCAGGCCTGCCCTCGTCTGCGCAGGGACGTGACTTGCCTGCGCAGGTGGACGGCGCCGCCACGATCCTCCAGGACCGACAGCAATTGCCGGGTCAGGACGCCGAAGTCGACATCGGTGCCCTGCGCCGTCCTGGTGAGCGCCACCGGCTCGTTGCTCCTCCTGCCTTCGGACATCAGCGGCGCCCAGGAGGCGATGCTGTCGGGGGAGTCGCTGAACTCCATGTCGGAGAAGAGCGGGTGGTCTCGTAGGGCCTCCCACCGGGCGCGCAGGTAAGCCACGCTGTCCGTACCACTACCGAAGCTCAGGTGCGGGACCGAGCGAATGAACGCCTCCGGTGGCCCCAGCACACCCTGCTCCACGAGGCGGGACCAGAACAGCAGGGAAGTCGCGAACTGCTCGCCGATCCGAACGGCGCTGGACACGTCCACCGTGCCGTCGGGCCTGCGTGGCGTGTAGTTGAACTCGCAGAGCCCGGCATGGCCGGTGCCCGCGTTGTTCCGGGCGTTCGAGCTTTCCAGACCGGCTTCGTCGAGCCGCTCGACGACGGCGATCCGCCAGTCCGGTCGCACCTCGCTGAGCAGCACTCCCAGCGTGGCGCTCATGATTCCGCCTCCGACGAGAACGACGTCCCAGTGCTCGATCGACTCGGTTCCGGACACGGGTTGTTGCTCCTCTCGTCGGTGCACCGGAGACCCCGGCACGGGTGCGGCTCGAGCGGTACGGACTCGAGGCCGCACCCGCCGGGCATGCTGATGGTCGGGAGGGCTGCTCAGGTGGTGCGATGGCCCACGGTCGTTTGTTCGGTGGTCCAGGCGTGGCTTTGGTCGCTGAGGGAGAGCCCGAGACCGGGGCGGTCCGGCACCACCATGCGGCCTTCGCGGCATTCGAGGCGTTCGTTGAACAGTGGTTCGAGCCATTCGAAGTGCTCGACCCAGGTGGTGCGCGGGTAGGCCGCCGCCAGGTGCAGGTGGATCTCCATGGCGAAGTGCGGTGCCATGTCGAGGTGGTGCTCATCGGCGAGTGCGGCGATGCGCAGGAACGGTGTGATGCCCCCGACTCGCGGCGCATCGGGCTGGACGAAGTCGCAGGCTCCGGCCCGGAGCAGATCCCTGTGCTCGCCGATGCTGGTGAGCATTTCACCGGTTGCCACGGGAGTGTCGAGTTTGCCTGCGAGGGCGGCATGTCCTTCGGTGTCGTAGGCGTCGACGGGCTCTTCGATCCAGGTCAGGTCGAAACGTTCCAGCACACTTCCGATACGTTGCGCTGTGGCGCGGTTCCATTGCTGGTTGGCGTCGACCATGAGCGGGACGGCTTCGCCGAGATGCTCGCGGACGGCCTCCACCCGCCGGATGTCGGTCGCGGAGTCCGGGTGCCCCACCTTGACCTTGATTCCACCGATGCCACGGCTCAGTGACGCTGTGGCGTTTTCCAGAATTCCCTCGACGGGTGTGGACAGGAAGCCGCCCGAGGTGTTGTAGCAGGCGACGGAATCGCGGTGGGCGCCCAGTAACTTGGCCAGCGGGAGCGCGGCACGGCGCGCTTTGAGATCCCACAGCGCGATGTCGAGGGCCGCGATGGCCTGGGTGGCCAGGCCGCTGCGGCCGACCGAGGCGCCGGCCCACACGAGTTTCTGCCAGAGACGTCCGATGTCGTGTGGATCCTCGCCGATCAACTCGGGCGCGATCTCGGTGGCGTGGGCGTAGAGTCCGGCACCACCTGCGCGTTTGGAGTAACTGAATCCGAGGCCTTCTCGGCCGCTTTCGGTGCCGACTTCGGCGAAGAGGAATGCGACCTCGGTGAGTGGTTTCTGGCGTCCGGTGAGGACCTTGGCGTCACTGATCGGTGTGTGCAGCGGTAGGTGCACCAAGGACAGACGTATCCGTGTAATGCGGTCGGTCGCGGGTTCGCCCGGTGCGGTGGCGGCGGATTCGGCTTCGGGGGATCCGGTGATGGTCATGTGGTCGTCCTCCGGCGGGAATCGGTGCACTCGGTGCACGAGGTGAGGTCTCGGATGGGGACTCGGGCAGGTGACGAGGCGGTTACCAGCGCGGCATCGACGGCATGCTCCAGTGCGGGTCCGCCACCTGCATGGCGGCGACATCGTCCCGGGTGCGCACATCGCTGCCCGACCAACGCTCGTGCAGGCGAGCGAGCGCCTCGCGGTCCAGTTCCACTCCCAGGCCCGGCTCGTCCGGCACCGTGATGGCCCCGCCGTCGAACCGGTGCGGCCGGGTGATCACGTCTTCGGTCTGCCACGGCCGGTGGGTATCGCAGGCGTGCAGATCACCCTGTGCACAGGCGGCGGCGTGTGTCATGGCGGCGAGGCTGATGCCCAGGTGGGTGTTGGAGTGCATCGACAGCCCGACGCCGTAGGTCTTGCAGATGGCGGACAGGTGTTGGGTGGCCTGCAGTCCGCCCCAGAAGTGGTGGTCGCAGAGCAGGACTTGGACGGCGTCGGTGGCAAAGGCCTCGGGGATCTCCCCGGGGGTGGTCACGCACATGTTGGTGGCCAGCCGAACTCGCGCACGGCGGTGGACCTCGGCCATGGCCCGGGTACCGGTGCAGGGATCTTCGAGGTACTCGACAACATCCCGCAGGTTCTCGGCGACCTTGGTGCCGGTGTCGACCGACCAGGCCCCGTTGGGGTCGAGCCGGACAGGCAGGTCGGGAAAGGCCTGGTGCAGAGCCGTGACGGCGGCGATCTCCTCCTCGGGCGGGAACACGCCGCCCTTGAGTTTCAGCGATCGGAACCCGTGCTCGCGCACCATGCGCTCGGCCTGGCGGACCACGCCACCCGGATCCAGGGCCGCGTCCCAGTCGTCGCTCGATGCGTGTGAGGTGGGGTGTTCGGACCACCGGTAGAACAGATAGGCCGCGTAGTCGACCCGGTCGCGGAGCTTCCCACCGAGCAGGGCGTGCACAGGTAGGTCCACGGTGCGACCGAGCGCGTCGAGTAGTGCCACCTCGAAAGCCGAGACCACGATCCCGTGCAGTTTGTCGAGGTTCCTGCGGCCGAACATCTCCCGGTCCGGTCGTTCACCGAGGAGATCGGCATCGACGGTCTCCGGCCGCAGGATCTCGGCGGCCAGGTCCCACAATCGGGTGGAGGCGGTGACGGGATGGCCGGGCAGGTGAGCGGCGAAGGTCTGCAGGGCTGTCAGGTATTCCCGGTCGCCGTAGGTTTCGCCGAGGCCGACGACTCCACCCTCGGTGACGACTTCGATGACACAGCGAGGGGTATACGGTTGATGCACCCCCTGAAGATTCAGCAGCGGGGCATCGCTCACCAGGATCGGGGTCACGCGTGCCTCGGAAATGAGCATCGAGCGCTCGTACATCGGATCTTTCTCCCGTGATGAATCATCTGCGATGAGCTTTGGTGAGGTGGAACTTCGCGGCGAACCGCGCGGGACGGCGGTGATCGCCGCGCAAGAGTCGTTGGTTCCTTTCTCGTGCGATGGATGATTCCTCCTGGCTGGGTGGAATCAGCACCGGAGTGGGGCCTCGGCGGAGCGCAACATCCGACGCCCCACCAGGACCATTGCGACCGCGGCCAGCAGTGTGCCGCCGGTGGCCAGCCACGCCGCCGGATAACCGCCGGTGGCGGCCACGAGACCGAAACCGAGCGGTCCCAGGCACGAGCCCGCACTGGCTCCGGCTTGGGTGATGCCGGTGGCGTGGCCGGGACGCTTCGGGTAGCTCGTCACGATCGCATAGCTGAACAGCCCACCCCACCCGGAGCCGAGTCCGTAACCGAGCAGGATCGCCGCGACGTAGGCCCACAGCTGGTTGGTGGCCAGTAGTGCGATGCCCACCGCACCGGCCGCGCTCATCGCGGCGACGATCGACAGTCCGCTGCCCGATTGCCGGTCGGCGAGGATCCCGGCGACGACTCGGGCGGTGATGCTGCACAACGCACCGGCCATGGCCAGGATCCCGGCGGTCGCGGCCGAGTAACCGGCTTGGACCGCGGTCAGGACGAAAAAGGAACCCAAGGCGTTGGAACCGGCCGAGGCCAGTCCCCATCCGATCGCGAGCACGATCAGGGCAGCCGATGACCCCGCCGACTTCCGGGAAGGCGGCGGTGGTGCGGAGATCGTCGCGGCGCGTTGAGCGGGTGGGGGACGGCGAACGGCCGCCGCGGTGATCCCCACTGCGGCGGCGGTGGCCACGTAAACCGTGCGCCAGTCGGCCACATAGGCCGCCACCGGCACGGCCAACCCGCCGATGAGCATGGCCGCCGGGATCGCCGACTGCTTGATGCCGAAGGCCGTCCCTTGGTGGTGCGGGGGGATCAGCCGACCGATGTAGCGGTTCGCGGCAGGCTGGATGGCTCCGTTGGCCACCCCGGCACAGGCGAGCACGGTGGCCAGCCCGCCCCAGTCGTGCACCGCGAACCCGATCCACGACAGGCAGGCGGCGGCCAGCAGCAGAGCGGCGCGCATCACGCGCACACTTCCCATCCGGTCGACCAAGCGACCGGACAGCGGAGCCGTGAGGCTGCTGGTGGCGAAGAAGACCGCCACGACCACACCGAGCCGGGCCGCCGTCAGCCCGAGATCCCCGCGTAGTTGCGGAGCCAGGGCGGAGGTGACGAAGGCCGCTACCAGGCCACCGCTGGTGGCCAGCACCGCCTGAGTAGCGGCTCCGGAAAGCCCTGCGCCGGTTCGGGTGCGCGGGTCCGTGCCGGTCCCGTCGGTCGTCACCTGTGCCTCCCCGACTCCGTGTCGATCACGCGTTTCCCGGTGTGTCCGAAAAATGGCGGTGTGCCGGTCACAGTGCCGCGTCGGCGGCTGTTGCCGGTCGGTTGCGGATACCGAGCGGTTCGACCTTGACCACGAACGCGTAGATGGCCGCCGCTCCCAGGCACAGCACACCCATCGCCACCAGAGGTGCGACGAAGGATCCGGTCACCGCGACGAGGAAGCCGACCACGATCGGGCTCAGCAGCCCACCGATCTGGGAGCCCGTGTTCTGGATCGCGTAGATGGACGACACATTGCCCGCGCCGGGGGAGACGTCGATGGGCAGGCTCAGGATGCCGGCCGAGGCGAAGGAAGAACTGGCGAACGAGATGCTCAAGAACACCAGCGCGATGACCGCGCTGGGTGCGAAGATCGCGAACGCGACGGTGCCGGACCCGAGGGTGCCGATGATGATCGGGAGTTTGCGTGCCCGGCTCAGCGAAGTGCCACGCCGCACGAGATAATCGGAGAACCAGCCACCGGCGAAATTGCCGAAGATCGCGACGATGCCGGGAATCGCGCCGTACTTGGCGAGGTCCATCGTGGAAAAGCCCTGGGCCTGGACGAGGTAGGTCGGATACCAGGTGATGAAGAAGTAGTTCAGGAAGTTGCGGCAGATGTATCCGGAGAACAGTCCCCACACCGTGCCGTGGCGAAACAGATGTGCCCAGGGCAGTGACCTGTCCTGGCCGGTCGGCTCGGTATCGAGGCCACCACCGTCGACGATGTAGTCGACCTCGGCCTGCGAGGTCCACCGCTGCTTGCGCGGTGTCTGGTAGATCCACAGCCATGCCGCGGCCCAGACCAGCCCGAGCGCACCGGTGGCCACGAACGCACCGCGCCAGCCGAAGGCGACGATGATCAGCGCGACGAGCGGGACGGCGATCGCGGCGCCGGCCTCGCTGCCCGAGCCGTAGAGCCCGGAGGCCAGGGCCCGCTCCTTCTTGGGAAACCATTCCGAGACCGCTTTGGCGCTGCTGGGCATGACGGGGGCCTCACCGATGCCCAGCAGGAGCCGCAGTCCCAGCAGGGAGCCGACACCGCGCACGAGCGCCACACCCGCGGTGCACAGCGACCACCACACGACCGCGACGGCATACACCGTACGCGGCCCGAGCTTGTCCGACAGCCAGCCTGCGGGAAGTTGGAACAGTGCGTAGGTCCATGCCCAGGCACCGAGCAGAACTCCCTGCAGTGCCGGACTGATCCCGAATTGCTCGCTGATCGTGGGCATGGCCACGGACAGGTTGGCGCGGTCGATGAAAGCGATGATCAGACCTGTCGCCAGCAGGCCGGCGATCAACCACCGCACCCCGGTGCGCCGGACGGGTCTGTCGGGAGTGTCGGTTCTGACTTCGGTGGTTTGTTCGGACATCGAGCCCTCCTCGATGGTGTGGTCACGAGTGAAGAAAGCTGCACCGGCAGCGCGTGGCATGCCGTGCTATCGGGTTTGGCAAAAATCTTCCGACCGAAGAATGGTCACAATGTAAAGCGTTGCCAGGGCGATAACAAGACTTCGTCGGCACCGTTCTTTTGTTTCTGTGCAGGATCGAAAATCGAATGCTGTTGGCCGGCCCGTTTTCCGCGTCGAATCAGCGGTGAACGGGAGTCGGTGTATGAGTCGCGCGCCGATCGAGCACGAATGTGATCGAAGCGGGTGATTTCTGTGCGGCTTTGCGGAGCCGATGTGGGCAACAGCCGAAGCTGTGTGGTCGGTCCGGTGGTCAGTCCCGGTCGAGGGCGGGACGTTTGCTGTCGAACGACCATCCGGGAATCAGATACTGCATGGCCACGGCGTCGTCGCGCGCACCGAGTCCTTCGCGCCGATAGAGCTCGTGTGCTTCGTCGACCCGCTCCATGTCCAGCTCCACCCCGAGCCCCGGGTCCGTGGGAACCGCGATTTGTCCACCGAGGATGGACTGTGGTTTGCGCGTGAGCCGCTGACCGTCCTGCCAGATCCAGTGCGTGTCGATCGCCGTGATATTGCCCGGAGCGGCTCCCGCGACGTGGGTGAACATCGCCAGCGACACGTCGAAATGGTTGTTGGAGTGCGATCCCCAAGTCAGTCCCCACGCGTCGCAGAGCTGGGCCACTCGCACCGAACCGCTCATCGTCCAGAAATGCGGATCCGCCAGCGGAATATCGACGGCGTCGGTGCGGAGGGCATGCCCCAGCTGTCTCCAGTCCGTGGCGACCATGTTGGTGGCCGTGGGCATTCCCGTGGCTCGCCGGAATTCCGTCATCGTCTCCCGAGCCGAATATCCGTGTTCGGCTCCGCACGGGTCTTCGGCGTAGGCCAGCGTGCCGCGCAGCTTCCGGCCCAATTCGATGGCCTCGGACAGGCTCCAGCCACCGTTGGGATCCACGGTGATCCGGGCATCGGGAAACCGCTCCGCGAGCGCGGTGACCACCTTGACCTCTTCGGAACCCGGCAACACACCACCCTTGAGCTTGAGGTCCCGGAAGCCGTAACGGTCCCGGGCCGCCTCGGCCAGACGCACCACGGCATCCGGCGTCAGTGCCTCCTCGTGACGCAGCCGCATCCAGTCGTCGGCATCGGTGGATTCCTCGGCGCCCGAGCGGTAGGCCAGGTCGGTCCGAGAACGGTCGCCGATGAAAAACAGGTAGCCCAGCACCGGTACGGTGTCGCGTTGCCTGCCGTCGCCGAGCAGTTCGGCCACCGGTACATCGAGGTGCTTGCCCAGTAGATCCAGCATCGCGGCCTCGACCGCGGTGACCGCATGTACCGCGACACGCAGATCGAAGGTCTGTGCGCCACGGCCACCGGAATCCCGAGAATCGAAGTTGCCGCGCAGACCGTTGAGCACCGAACGGTACTCGCCGATGGAGCGACCCGTCACCAGCTCTGCTGCCTCGGTGAGGGTGGCTCGGATCTCCTCCCCGCCGGGTACCTCACCGACTCCCGTGTTTCCGGACGAATCGGTGAGAATCACCAGGTTACGGGTGAAAAACGGCCCGTGGGCACCACTGAGATTCAGGAGCATGCTGTCGTGTCCGGCCACCGGGATCACTCGCATATGGGTGACCACGGGGCACTGAGGAACGATCGTGCTGGTCATGCTGATGTCCTCGCATAGGTCGGCGGCGCGGTGTTGTTCGAGTGGTACTCGATGGGGAGTGATTTCGCACAGGACGCGGATGCTCAGTGCTTGCCGAGTTCACCGTCGACCCGGCGCCAGATCTTGTCCGGGTTGCTGTCCGCGACGGCGCTGGGCAGCAACGCGGAGGGGACGTCCTGATAGGCGACAGGACGGAGGAAACGCTCGATCGCCAACGTACCGACGGAGGTCGTCCTCGCATCCGATGTGGCGGGAAAGGGACCGCCGTGGACCATGGCGTGTCCGACCTCGACACCGGTGGGCCAGCCATTGAACAGGATGCGGCCTGCGCGCAACTCCAGCGTCGGCACAAGCTGTGCCGCCTCGGCGTGATCGCGCTCGGTAGCGTGCACGGTCGCCGTCAGCTGTCCTTCGAGCGCTTCGGCGACGGCTCGAACCTGCGCGGAGTCCCGGCATCGGACCACGAGCCCACACGCCCCGAACACCTCCTGCTGCAGAGCTTCGCTGCCGATGACGCTGTCGGCATCGGTGACCAGCAGTGCCGCCCGACAGGCCTGCGGTAGCTCGGTTTCCGGACCGCGGGCGAGCACGGTGACCTCCTCGCGTGCGGCCAGCGCGGATACTCCGTCGTCGTAGGTGCGGGCGATGGACGGGGTCAGCATGGCGGTGGGGCTTGCTTCACCGATCGCGGTTGCCGAAGCCTCGAGGAACGTCTGCAGGTCCGGGCCGTCCGCAGCGATGATCAAGCCGGGATTGGTGCAGAACTGCCCGGACCCGAGTGTCAGCGAACCGACGAACTGCTCGGCGAGCTGCTCACCGCGCTCGGCGAGCGCGGCGGGCAGCACAAACACCGGATTGATGCTGCTCATCTCCGCGTGTACCGGAATCGGCCGGGGCCGTCCGGCCGCCGCGGTCATCAGCGCCGTACCGGCCGAGCGGGAACCGGTGAACCCGACCGCCTGGATGCGCGGATCGGTCACCAGAGCGGTTCCCAGTTCGGGCCCGGCTCCGAACAGCATCGAGAAGGTGCCCTCCGGCAGGCCGCACGCGGCGACGGCGGCAGCGATGGCCCGGCCGACCAGTTCGGAGGTTCCCGGATGGGCGTCGTGCGCCTTGGCCACCACCGGACATCCCGCGGCCAGCGCCGAGGCGGTGTCGCCACCGGCTACCGAGAACGCGAGCGGGAAGTTGCTGGCTCCGAACACCGCGACCGGGCCG
Source organism: Haloactinomyces albus (assembly GCF_031458135.1). Taxonomy (NCBI): domain Bacteria; kingdom Bacillati; phylum Actinomycetota; class Actinomycetes; order Actinopolysporales; family Actinopolysporaceae; genus Haloactinomyces; species Haloactinomyces albus. The sequence continues at coordinate 4,101,462 of NZ_JAVDXW010000001.1, forward strand.
AGTGCGATCTTGCGCTGCCGGATGTCGGCCCGCGGCTGCGGGCTTCGATCGGGCTGGGCGGGATCGATGCGGGCGCCGGCCCAGCTTCCCTCCCGAGCCACTGTTGCGAACAGGCGCAACTGGCCGGTCGTGCGGGCACGTTCCCCGGTGACCCGCCCCCATGGCAGTCCGGATTCGGCATGCACCCGTTCGAGGAGAGCATCGCCCAGCGCCTCGATGTTGTCCGCGATCGTCTCCAGCAGTGCCGCTCGTTGTTCGCCGGTGGTGGTGCGGTACTCGGCGAAGGCGCGGTCAGCGGCCTCGCAGGCCTGCTCGATCTCGGCCGCACCGCCGTAGCCGAAGGCGGGGCCGAACGCACGACCGGTGCTCGGGTCCACCGCGCGCACCTGCTCGCCGCCGCCGAACACCGCCGTTCCCGCGATCAGCATGTGTCCGGTCGGTTCGCTCGAGATGGTTGTTTCGGTCGTCGTCACAGTAGTCCTCCTCGTGTCGATCTCGGAGTCGGTTCAGCACGATGCTCGGGTCAGGCGTTCGAGTCGGGAAGTCCTTTGATGAGTTCGGTGAGCATGCCCAATTCGTCCTCGTCAAGATCCACCAGCGGACTGCGCACCGGCCCGGCCGACCGCCCGATCGCTTTCATACCCGCCTTGACGATGCTCACCGCGTAACCCGCACGACGGTCGCGGATATCGCAGTAGGGCAGCACGAAATCGTTGAGGTACTGCTGCACCGTGGCGTGATCGCGTCGGCGCACCGCGCCGTAGAAGTCCAGCGCGAACTGTGGGACGAAGTTGTACATCGCCGAAGAATAGGTGGTGACTCCCATCTCCAGGTACGGCAGCGCGAAGGTTTCGGCGGTGGGCAGTCCGCCGACATAGGCGAGCCGGTCGCCGAGTCGGGAATGGATCCGGGTCATTTTCTCGATGCTGCCCACACCGTCCTTGAATCCGATCAGATTCGGGCAGCTCTCGGCGAGTGCGGCGACCGTGGTGTCGGAGTAGACGGCGTTGGCCCTGCTGTAGAGAATCACCCCCAGTTCCGTGGCAGCACACACCGCCCGCACATGGGCCGCGAGACCCTCCTGATCGGATTCGGTGAGATAAGGCGGCAGCAGCAGAACCCCGTGCGCGCCTGCGCGTTCGGCGGCGTGGGTCATCTCGACGGCGATCGCGGTGCCGTACCCGGCGGGTGCGATCACGGGAACGTCCGCCGGCGTCTCCTGCACAGCGGCGGCGACCACTGTCTCGACCTCGGCGGGGGTCAACGAGAAGAACTCGCCGGTGCCCCCGGCCGCGAAGAGCCCCGCCGGACCGTACTGGCTCAACCAACCGATGTTCTCTCGATACGCGGCCTCATCGAAGGAGTGGTCATCGCGGAAGTGGGTCACCGGAAACGACAGCAGTCCGGAGCTCAACTGCTTGGCGACTTCTTGCGGTGAGGGGCGGGACATCAACGAGTTCTCCTAGCCTGGGACGAATTTCGGGCGGACACGCACACACCGACAGCACGGCATGTCCGATGCGCCGGCTCTCGATCCGGACCATTTCCGTATGTGTTCGGTATCACCGTGCGCTGGCAGGATTCGACCGTAAGCGGGAATATCAATGCAAGTCCAACACTGATATGGCATCTACTGATACCGGAAGAGCATCGATGTTCACCTTCAGTCAACTGAGCAGCTTCGTCGCCGTCGCCGAAGAACTGCATTTCGGTCGCGCCGCGGAACGTCTGCGCATGACCCAGCCACCACTGAGCCGCCATATTCAGCAGCTGGAAAGGGAACTTCGGACGCAGCTGCTCGACCGCAGCAGCCGTGCTGTGCGCCTGACTCCGGCGGGCCATGCCTTTTTGCAGGACGCCCGGAACCTGCTGCACGAGGCGGAGAACGCCACCCTGTCGGTACGTCGGGTGACCAGCGGCGAGGCAGGAGTGGTGCGCGTCGGCTTCACCGCCACCTCGGCCTACGAGGTGTTGGGCGGCCTGCTGGAGACCGCACGCGACCGGCTTCCGCACGTCGACGTGGTACTGCGGGAGCTGGTCACGCGAGACCAGCTCGAGCAGCTGTCGGCGGGCGCGCTCGACCTCGGCCTCATCCGGCCACCGGTGAGCCGCCCCGAACTGCGATCCCGACCACTGGTCACGGAACCGCTGCTGGCGGCACTGCCCCGGGCACACCCACTGGCCCGGCAGCCGGAAAGCACCATGGACCTGCAAGAATTCGACGGGCAAGATGTGGTGATGTACTCGCCGACCGAGGCACGGTACTTCCACGAGCTGCTGGTGAGTATCTTCCGAGGCGCGGGAATCGTTCCCAGGTATCGCCAGCACGTCAGCCAGATCCACACGATGCTCGCGCTGGTGCAGGTCGGCCTCGGCGTGGCCCTGGTGCCTGCTGCCGCTGCACGGCTTCGTCTGGAGGGAGTGAGTTTCCGCCCCGTCGAGCTGCCGGATCCGGATCCCGTGGAGCTGCATCTGGCGTGGCAACGGGGCAACGACAATCCCGCGCTCGGTGCCTTTCTTTCGTTGTTGTGAACACGTGTTGCGACCTCAACCACGATTCCGTCCCGTTGGCCGGGACACATATTCGGCACATGTCGCGGACTCCGGAAGTTCTCGCCACATCCCGGCATGCGCATCGTTCCGGGTAACGGCGGTGTACCGTGCGAGCCCCGCTCTGCGGCAACGAGTGCACTGGTGCACGCTACGCACCTGCGAGAAGACCCGCCCCTCGGCACAATCGGTGCGGTCGTTCAACGGGGAAGGCATCAACGACATGTCGGGGAGGCCGGCAGTATGGCCGTGGTGGGGTGGATCGCTGTCGGGGCGTGGCTGGTGCTGGGATTGTTGCGCGGCCGGTTCTGGTGCACGGACCAGCGCTTGCCGCCCCTGGCAGCGGTGCAGCGGTGGCCGTCGGTGGCGATCGTGGTGCCTGCGCGGAACGAGGCCGGGGTGGTGACCGCGACCCTGCCCACCCTGTTGTCGCAGCGATATCCGGGGCGGGTGCGGGTGGTCCTGGTCGACGACAACAGCACCGACGGCACGGCCCACGTGTCCAGGCGGATAGGTGGTACGTCACTGACGGTGACCACGCCGGCCACTCCACCCGAGGGGTGGAGCGGCAAGCTGTGGGCGGTGGATCATGGGATCGCCGAAGCCGGCGAGGTCGACTATATTCTGCTCACCGACGCGGACATCGCGCACGGACCCGACTCGCTGACCGCGTTGGTTCAAGCCGCCGAGGGCGGACACGATCTGGTCTCGCAGATGGCGATGCTGCGTACGGAAACGCTGTGGGAACGGCTGGTTGTGCCTGCTTTCGTGTACTTCTTCGCCCTGCTGTATCCGTTCCGCCGGGTGAACCGGCCCACCGCAGCGACCGCTGCCGCTGCTGGGGGGTGCATGCTGGTGCGGCGAGAGGTGCTTGCCCGAGCTGGGGGAGTGGCGGCCATTCGCGGGGCTGTGATCGACGACGTGGCCCTGGCGCGGCTGGTGCAGTCCTGCGGCGGCCGCCTCTGGCTCGGCTTGGCCGGGTCGGTCCGCAGTTTGCGCGCCTGTCCTCGTCTGGCGGATTTGTGGCACATGATCGCCCGGAGTGCTTATCCGCAACTGCGGTACTCTCCCGTGCTACTGGCCGGAACCGTGCTGGGGCTGGGAGTGGTGTTCCTGGCACCCCCGGTGACCACGGTTGCCGGGACATTGGTCGGCGATCTCGCCGTGCTGGTGCCCGGCGCTGTTGCCTGGTTGGTCATGGCGGCGACATTCGCGCCGATGCTGCGCTACTACGGTCGGCCTCTACCCGCGGCCCTGCTGTTGCCGGCAACCGCGCTGCTGTACATGCTGATGACTCTTGACTCGGCCCGGCGACACTGGTCCGGCCGCGGGACGGTCTGGAAGGGGCGAAGCTACTCCATCCGCTGAGCACCGTCGTCACCCTGCCTGTCGGCGGACCTCGACCGGCGGGACCGCCGGTGGCGAAGACGCACGAATCGGTGGCCCGCAGCCGGCACGGGACACCGATTCTCGCCAATCAATCCACCGCAACTCCCGCGTGCGGGTCGCGGGAGTTGCGGTGGGGGTGAACTTCAGTGCATCACGTCGTGCAGCACGTCCGGGCGGTTGCTGATGATCCCGTCGACGCCACGGTCGAGCAGCGTGCGCATCCGATCCGGATCATCGACCGTGTACGGGTTGATCGTCATGCCGTGCGCGTGCACATCGGCGATGTATTCCGAGGTCGCGTCGGAGTGGTGCGGGTTGACCTGATCGGAATAGGTGGCCACCTCGGCGAGTCGGCCGGTACTCGGGGCGCCGAGAACACCGACCGTGACCTGCGGAAGCAGCTCGTTGAAGTGACGGATGAAACCCCAGTCGAAGCTCTGCACCACCAGGCGCCGCCCAGCCGGGTCGGGATGGACCCAATGCGGCCGCTGCTGCAGCTCATCGGCGATCCGCTGCCCGATGCCCGGGTACAGATCGGGTGATTTCACTTCGAGGAGCAGTCCGGCCCGGGTGTGCTCGAGCAGGTCCAGCACCTCGGCCAGGGTCGGGATACGCTCACCGGCGTACTTCGGGGCCTTCCACGAACCGGCGTCCAAGCTGCGGATCTCGGCGAGGGTGAAGTCGGCGACCCGCCACGGGGCACGCTCGGGGTACTTCTGCTCGACGTCGGTGGTTCGGGCCAGGGTCGTATCGTGGATCACGACCAGCCGGTCGTCCTTGGTTTGCTGGACATCGATCTCGACGAGGTCGCTTTTCATCTCGACGCCCAGTCGGACGGCGGCCAGCGTGTTTTCCGGTGCGTAGGCCGAAGCGCCTCGATGGGCGATGTTCGAGGCCTTGGGCTGGGGTGCGGTGCCCGCGGCAGCAACCGGTGTGGCAACCATCAGTGCCAGCAGCGCACTCGCGGCGATGACCGCAAAGCGGTGCAACATGCCTTTTCCTCTCTCGGGCGGAAGTACGGCCAAACCATCCTGCTGATCGCTGTTGAACTGTGCATGCTTCACAGGTGTCATGGCAGTGTCAACACCGTGAAGGAAGCACCGACCGAAGGCGCTATGGAGGCCCTGCCTGTAGCAGGACCTCGCGTGCCGGGGCGAGACCGACTGTTCGAGGAGGGCACCAAGTCGGCCGGGACGCAACGGCAGTCGAGCCGAACGCGTCGCGGCCGCCGTCGGTGGCAATCAGCCCGCGCGTTCGTGGCGGTGCTCTGGACGTGCTCGAAAACGCCCCGGTCCGTGATCCGTCGGTGATGGCGCATGGTCAGGCGGCGTGGGTTGTGTGGTGTTCGAGGCGGTCGGCGAGCCAGACCTTGATGACGGACTGGCGGGTCACGCCCAACCGTCGGGCTTCGCGGTCCAGCGCTGCGATCATCCATTCGGGGAAGTCGACGTTGACGCGTCGTTGTTCCTCGCCGGGGCGCCGTGCCTCGACCAGGGCGGCGCTGGTCAACACGCGGCCGGAGCGGCGGGTGGCGATAGCCGGCCCGAGCAGCAGCAGAGCCCGACCACGAGTCCCGGACAGGGTGGCCGGACAGGGTGGCCGGACAGGCCGCCATGATGGTGCGCAAGTCGTTGCCGGGTCAGCTGTGTCGTAGATGGTCGCGGAGAGTTCGCGCCACCCAGCCCATGAGTGTGTCGGCTTCGGGTTGGGTGGCCGCAGCCACGTGGGACTCGGTGAGTGCGGCGATGCCGAAGGTCCGCCCGTCGGCATGTTCGACGACGCCGACTTCGTGCCGCAGGTTGAGCAGGGTTCCGGTCTTCGACGACCATGTCGACGCATCGGAGACGAATTCCGGTGCCAATCGGTGCCGTAGCAGGTTGTTGGCCATGAGTTCGCGGACTCGTGCACCGATGCTGTGGTGAATCTTGGAGGGGGTCCACAATGCCTGCAGCAGGTCGATGAAGGCTCGTGCCGAACCGGAGTTGGCGCGGGTGACATCGAGCTGGGCCAGTGGGTGTCCGCGCCCGGTGGTGCCTGCGGTGATGGCCAGCGAGTGGGCGAGGGGAACCTCGGTGACCTCGAAGCGTTCCGCCGGGGTTTCGGTGAGGTCGCGTATCCTGTGGCGCGCCGTGATCCCGTGCAGATCCCACTGGTGCATCAACCGTGTGACCTCGGCGGGCGAGGTGATGTCGAACAGGGCGTCGGCCGCTGCTCCGTCACTGATCGAGGTGCTCAAATACAGCAGGTCGTCGATGGCCACGTGGGCTTCGTGGCGGAACCGGCTCAAGCCGGTCGGGCCCGGGGTGGTGATGCGGCCGGGCTGCACTGCCACCGTGGTGGAACCGTCGATGTCACCACGGTGAATGCGCTCGAGTGTGGCAGCGGCGAGGGGGACCTTGATCAGTGAGGCGATCGGGTACTGCACGTCCGGGTCGATGCCGATTTCGTAGCCGGAGTGCAGGTCGCGCACGAGAAAGGAGCCTCGCAGCCCGCCGCTCTCGAGTTCGGCCCGAAGCCCTCTGATCAATGCTTCGATGGTCATCCCGTCTCCTGCCCGTCCACTGTGGCTCCGAGAGATCGTGCGACAGCGTTGGACAGTCGGTTGCGGATACGTTCGGCGTCGCCGGCGACAGCAGCCGTGATGTCGAAGCCACGCTCGAGTCGGCCCTCGCCGATCGACCGCCACGCCATGCCGAGCTCGCAGGCCTGCGCAGCCGAACACACCAGCAGGTCCGCAGAGCCGAGAACGTCGGCTATTGCCGCGGTCAGCGACTCGGCGACGGCGACCTGAGCGGGATGTAACCCGACAGCGTCGCGGATCCGCATGAGGCGATCCCGGATGTGTGGCACGTCGTCCTCCGGCTGGATCCAGACTCTGCGCCGTGGCAATCGGCGGGATCGTCCGACGCGCAGGGTTTCCAGGTGGACCGCACGCGGGGGCATCGCAGCGGTACCGGCGAGGCCCAACGGCACGGTCCACGTTCCGGCATCGGCGGGCACCGCCGTGATGGCTGCCCGAACGTCGTGTGTGCGCACCAGCTCGGCGCGCTCACCCGGTGTGGCCGGATGGAACTCGAGAAACAGCTCGTGTGCGCGCGCTTCGGAGTCGAGTTCGGCCAGACCGCGCGTGGTGCAGGTTTCGGGGACGGCGATCCGCAGCGGGCGGGACTTGGCGCGCTGCGCGTCCTGCTCGATCGCGTCGGCGAGCCGCACCAAGCGCTGCGCCGAGGGCAGCATGTCCCTGCCGAACGGGGTCAGAATCGCCCGACGGCTGGAGCGATCGAACAAGCGCTCACCGAGATGGCGCTCGAGCGCCGAGATGCGGCGACTGGCCACCGACTGGGGAATACGGGCGAGGGCGGCTCCGCGGGTGAAGCTGCCCGCCTCGCTCACGGCCACGAATGCTTTGCAGCCACCGACGAGATCCACACGCACAGTCTATGCGCTTTCGGCATCGAATCATCCGCTGGTGACTTGGACGGGATGACCCGGGGCTCCCGAGACTGTCCGCGACGATCAACGACGAAAGGAGCTCTCGTGCTCATACGGTGCGTCCACCGGACACTCCTGATCCCCCTGGCCTTCCTCGTGCTCGTCGGATGCACCGGCGTCGAGGCCGACCCGCCGGTGCCCTCGAAGACGTCGACAGCCACGGAAGCCGAGGTCACAGCACTACGCGAAGAGTTCAGTCGGCTCGAACGCGAATTCGGGGCTCGCCTCGGGGTGTACGCCGTGGATACGGCGACGGGACAGGAGCTCACCTACCGCGCCGACGAACGCTTCGCCTACGCCTCCACCCTCAAGGCGCTGTTGGCAGGCGCGGTCCTGCAGCAGAACACGATCGAGGAGCTGAACAAGAAGATCACCTACGATCGCGATGCTCTCGTGCCCTATTCGCCGATCACGAAAAAGCACGTCGACAGTGGTATGACGCTGCGCGCCGTGCTCGATGCCGCTGTGCGCCACAGCGACAACACCGCCGGGAATCTCCTGTTCCGCGAAATCGGTGGTCCGGAGGGCCTGAACGCGGTGTTGCGCGGCATCGGCGACACCACCACCCACGTCGCCCGGATCGAACCCGAGCTCAACGAGTTCACACCCGGTGACATCCGCGATACCAGTACTCCTCGCGCACTGGCCACCAGCCTGCGCGCGTTCACCGTCGGAGACGCCCTGACGGCGGACAAACGCGCCATCCTCAACACGATGCTGCGTACCAACACCACCGGCGATGAGCTCATCCAGGCAGGAGCACCCGCCGGGTGGCAGGTCGGTGACAAAAGCGGCGCCGCCGACTACGGAACCCGCAACGACATCGCCATCCTCCGGCCACCGAAGGGCGAACCCATCATGATCGCGATTCTGTCCGACCGGAACACCAAGGACGCCGAGTACGACAATGCTCTCATCGCCCGAGCCGCCGCGGTGGCACTCCGGGTTTTCCGATAGTCCGGCGATCCCCGCTCGTGCAGACTCGCCCACCTCGCGCTCTCGTTGTCTTACGCGAGGTGGGCGAGCACGTTGATGACCGTCCCGCCGGGGTCCTGGACGAAGAAGCGACGCACGCCCCAGGGCTCGTCTGTCAGCGGGTAGACGATCCGCAGGCAGCGTTCCACCGCGGCGGTGTGTGCGGTGTCCACGGCGGCGGGGTCACCGACATCGACGCCGAAGCGCGGTTCGGGATTTTCCATGCCCGGTGGCGGGATGATGACCTGTGCTGCCGGGTTGGTAGGCGAGGTGAGCCCGAGCACGGGGTTTTGCATGGCGACCTGCAGTCCGAGCACCTCGACGTAGAAGTCCCGGGAGCCGGCGATGTCGGTTCCCTCGGCATAGGGCACGATCCTGGTCACTGACATGCGGACGACCTCCTCGACTGACCTGTCAACGATTGGCGAGTTCGAGCAGCGGAGGGACTCTGCTGGAGTTTGCCGCCCAGGCTGCGTGGGACGCCGTCCTCGATGCAACGTTGTCGGTCCATGCCTACCACGGTGCCGACCGGCCACGCGCGGGTCTTGGACGGATGCGAAATGCGCTTTACGTCGGAAGTGGCACGTGGTTGAGCTGCTCGCCTCGTTGCTGGAGATACGCGGTGGGCGAGAGCCCGCAGTGGGCGCGGAACTCGCGACTGAGGTGCGCCTGGTCGTAATAACCGTGCTCCAGCGCGAACGCCGACCAGCCGAGCTGTGCGGAGCCGTCGATGCCCGCGAGTGCCGAGCGAAAGCGCTGCAGACGCTGGTAAGACTTGGGCGAAAGTCCCACATCGGTGCGAAATACCTGTTCCACGCGGCGCAGGCTCCACCCCAAGTGCTCGCCGAGCCTGCCGATATCATGACGCCCCGGAGCGTCGGCGAGGCAAGCAGTCGCGGCGGCGGCCAAAGGATGTGCGATCTCGGCGGAACGGGCCAGCCGGTCGCGCAGAGCAGATTCGAGCGTACGGAGCCGTGTTGCGGCATCGGGCGCGGCGAGCACCTGCTCGCGCACCAGGCCCGCGCTGGCACCCCAGAGATCCTCCAACGCAACGTGGCGATCGCAGAGCTCGTGCAACGGCGCGTCGATCAGCGGCCGCGCCCCACCGGGCCGGAACACCACCCCGAGGACATGCGACTGCTGGGCGGTGTCCAACACGTATGCGCGCTGGTACGGCCCTGCCATGACTGCGCCCGGATGGACCTGGCGCAACGCGGCGTTGTCGGGTAGCCAGAAGCAATCCGCACGCAAGTTGAACATGAGCTCGACCGCACCGGTCGGCAGGCGCAGCTCCGTTCTCCGCACCGGCCTCTCGCCCTCGTGCAGCCAGATCGACTTCACGAACTTGCCCGTCAGTCCGCCGGGCGCCATCGACGTGAACATGATGCTGGACACATTAGCGCCAATCCCGAAACACTGTTGAGTGTCTCCGAGCGTGCGCGCCTGCGTTCGACCGGGAAATGAAACGTTTTAAGTTTCCGGGCCGTAGGGTCGAAGTGTGGCCGGTCAACACCGGAATCCGCTTGATGCATCCAGCATGCGTTGTACGAGGGCGATGGAGCGGCCACCGTGGTGGCTGTTCGAGACGCGTGGCGCCTCGCGGTTCGAGCGGCAGTTCTGCTCGATCGTCCGAGAGGCGCTGTGGAGCCGATCAGGACCGCTGGGTGAGCGTTGAGCGCCGCACGATCAGCTCGGGCTGGTACACGACGCTGTCGTGGACGTGGTCCGGCCCGTCTTCGGTTTCGTTCAGCAGCATCTCCGCGGCCGTCTCGCCGATGCGTACCGCGGGTTGGCGCACCGAGGTCAACGGCACGGCGGCGGCCTCGGCGAATTCGATGTCGTCGTAGCCGACCAGCGCGATGTCCTCGGGCACGCGCACCCCGGCGGCGAACATCGCCTGCAGCACTCCCAGCGCCAGCAGGTCGTTCGCGCAGAAGACAGCTGTCGGCCGGGGACGCAGCCCCAGTAGCCGCGCGCCGGCGTCCTTGCCCGAGCTGACATCCAATCGCTGTGTTTCCAGCACGGTCAACGCCTCGGAGGGCAATCCCGCCTCTTCGATCGCGGCGGCCGCGCCGACGCCCCGGTCCTGGCACTGCGCCAAATGTGCGGGCCCGCTGACGTAGGCGATCCGCTCGTGCCCGCCCTCGGCGAGGTGCTGCACGGCAAATCTGCCACCGCTGACGTCGTCGACGGAGACCGAGCAGGCATCGTCGCTGTCGACCACGCGATCGACGAACACGTAGGGAATCCCGTGCCGCCGGAACCCGGCCAGGCTCGCCCCGCTGGTGTCGGCCGGAGTCACGAGTACGCCGCGGACGCGCTGTTCGGCGAACATGGACAGATACAGCGATTCCGCCTCGGGGTCCTGCGCGCTGTGGCACATCATCACCCCCAGGCCACGGGCTCGGGCGGTGTGCTCCGCACCTCGGGAGACGTCCACGAAAAACGGGTTGCCGATGTCCAGCACCAGCAGCGCCATGATGCGGCTGTCGCCCGATCGGAGCTGCCGTGCGGATTCGCTGCGCACGTAACCCAGCTCGTCGATGACCGCTCGTACCCGGGCGCGCGTGTCCGCCGATACCCGGTCCGGTCGGTTCAACGCGTTGGAGACCGTCCCGATGGACACGCCCGCATGATGGGCGACGTCCTTGATGCTGATCTCCCCGGTGTTGTGGCTACCACCCGCAGCTCGCACCACGCCTCCCTTGACTCGAGTACACCCCCATCCTATCCTCCAGCCGGGTAAAACGTTTCACCACGATCGAACAGCTGACTGCCCATTGGCGCTCCGGCCACCGGGGCGAGATCAACGAGGCACGACGTGACGGCCGACAGGCCGGTTGGGGCGCATGATTCCGCTGTCGTGAAAGGACACAGTATGACCGAGCAGTCGACACCGAACCACGCCGTATCCGAGCTGCTGGACCGTTCCCACCGGCTGGGTGCCGATCCGCGCAACACGAACTACGCGGGCGGCAACACCTCGGCCAAGGACACCGGAATCGACCCCGTCACCGGAACCCCGGAAGAGTTGATGTGGGTGAAGGGTTCCGGTGGTGATCTCGGCACCCTGACCGAATCGGGTTTGTCCGTGCTGCGCCTGCATCGGCTGCGGTCCCTCGTCGACGTCTACCCGGGGTCGGACCGGGAAGACGAGATGGTCGCCGCCTTCGACCATTGCCTGCACGGCAAAGGGGGCGCCGCGCCGTCGATCGACACCGCGATGCACGGGCTGGTCGAGGCCGAACACGTGGATCACCTGCATCCCGATGCCGGTATCGCACTGGCGACCGCGGCGGATGGACCCGCACTGACCGAGGAGTGCTTCGGCGACAAGGTGGTCTGGGTGCCGTGGCGTCGGCCCGGATTTCAGCTCGGTATGGACATCGCCGCGATCAAGGCCGGGAATCCGCAGGCAGTCGGCGTCGTCCTGGGGGGTCACGGCATCACGGCCTGGGGGGCGACCAGCGCGGAATGCGAGGCGAACTCGCTGTGGATCATCCGGACCGCCGAGGCGTTTCTGGCCGAGCGCGGGCGCCCCGAACCCTTCGGTGAGGTCGTCGAGGAATTCGCAGCACTACCGGAGGAACAACGCCGTGCCCGGGCCGCCGCCCTGGCGCCGGTGATCCGAGGGCTCGTCTCCACCGACCACGCCCGGATCGGCCATTACGACGACAGCGAGGCCGTGCTCGACTTCCTGTCCCGCGCGGCGCATCCGCGACTGGCCCAGCTGGGCACCTCCTGCCCGGATCACTTCCTGCGCACCAAGGTGCGCCCACTCGTGGTGGACGTCGCTCCCGACGCACCGTTCGAGGAGGTCACCGAACGGCTGCGCGAGCTGCACCGCTCGTACCGCGAGGAGTACCGGGCGTACTACGAGCGCCACGCGCAGCCGGATTCTCCGGCGATGCGCGGTGCCGACCCGGCCATCGTGCTCGTGCCCGGCATCGGCATGTTCTCCTTCGGCACCGACAAGCAGACCGCATGCGTGGCGGGTGAGTTCTACGTCAACGCGATCAACGTGATGCGCGGAGCCGAGTCGGTATCCGGCTACACGCCCATCTCCGAGTCCGAGAAGTTCCGGATCGAGTATTGGGCGCTGGAGGAGGCCAAGCTCGCCCGCAGGCCCGCTCCCCAACCGCTGGCGAGCCGTGTCGCGTTCGTGACAGGTGGCGGTTCGGGCATCGGCAAGGCCACCGCAAGGCGTCTGTCCGCCGAAGGGGCCTGTGTGGTCGTCGTCGACCGTGACCTCGACCCGGCGCGGCAGCTCGCGGACGAACTGGGCGGCTCGGACAAGGCGGTGGCCGTGCAAGCCGATGTCACCGAGGAGGACGACATCGCCGCCGCGTTCCGTGCGGGCGCGCTGGCCTTCGGCGGCATCGATCTGGTGGTCAACAACGCGGGCACGTCGATTTCCAAACCATTGTCGGAGACGACCACGGCCGAGTGGGATCTGCAGCACGGCATCATGGCGCGTGGCTCGTTCTTGGTCTCTCGCGAGGCGGCACGCACCATGATCGCGCAGGGCTTCGGTGGCGACATCGTCTACGTCGTCAGCAAGAACGCGGTCTTCGCGGGGCCGAACAACGTCGCCTACGGAGCCACCAAGGCCGACCAGGCCCACCAGGTCCGGCTGTTGGCCGCCGAACTCGGCGAGCACGGCATTCGCGTCAACGGCGTGAACCCGGACGGTGTGGTGCAGGGGTCGGGCATCTTCGCGGGCGGCTGGGGAGCACAGCGGGCCGCGGTGTACGGAGTCGAGGAAAGCGAGCTGGGCAAGTTCTACGCCCAGCGCACCCTGCTCAAGCGTGAAGTGCTGCCGGAGCACGTGGCCGCCGCCGTGTTCACGCTGGCAGGCGGCGATCTCACGCACACCACCGGGCTGCACGTGCCGGTCGACGCCGGTGTCGCCGCGGCCTTTCTGCGGTGAACCGCGTCGGGGCGGAAAGGGCTCATCGCTGACCGTCCGCCCCGGCGCCCCTTCCTGCCCTCCGCACTTCGACACCGACGAGGCCACCATGCCTGAAATCGACTACACCTGCGCCGCCATCGATCTGGGCGCGTCCAGCGGACGCGTCGTCGTGGGCAAGGTCGGCGACGGCGAACTCGGACTGACCGAGGTCCATCGCTTCCCCAACGCGCCGGTATCGCGAACCTCGAGTCTGCACTGGGACGTTTCACGGCTGTACCGGGAGATTCTCGACGGGTTGCGGAAAGCCGCTTCCTACACTCCTTCATCGGCAGGCATCGACAGCTGGGCCGTCGACTACGGGCTGCTCGACGATTGCGGACGGTTGTTGGCCGAGCCCCGACACCACCGCGACCCGCGCACCCGCGATTCGATCGAGGAGGTCCGCGAGCACGTCTCCGACCAGGAGCTCTACCGGGTCACCGGCCTGCAACAGCTGCCCATCAACACGCTGTACCAACTGGTCGCCGACCGGGCGGAACTGCGACTCGACGACGCGCGAAAGCTGTTGCTGATCCCGGATCTGTTCATCCACTGGCTCACCGGCGAGGTCGGTGCCGAGATCACCAACGTCTCGACCACGCAGCTCTACGACGTGTCAACAGGAGACTGGGCCCATGACCTGATGCGTACGCTCGACCTGCCCACGCACCTGCTGGCGCCGCTGCGCGAACCCGGCGATCAGGCGGGGACGTTACGGGCCGATGTCGCCGAACGCACCGGTCTCGGTTCCGGCTTTTCGGTCACGACGGTGGCCTCGCACGACACCGCCTCGGCCGTGGCAGCGGTGCCCGCGACACGCGAGGACTTCGCCTACATCTCGTGCGGCACCTGGTCGCTGGTCGGACTCGAGCTCGATTCCCCGGTGCTCGGCGAACAATCGCGCGCCGCCAACATCACCAACGAACGCGGCATCGACGGCACCACCCGCTACCTGCGCAACACGATGGGCCTGTGGCTGTTGCAGGAATGCGTGCGCACCTGGCACCAGCACGGGTGGACCGAGAGACTGGACGCACTGCTGGATCGAGCCGCCCGAGAACCGGCCTTCACCTCCGTGATCGACACCGACGATCCCGCGTTCCTGACTCCGCAGGACATGCCCGCCGCCATCGCCAACGCCTGCGCGCACGCAGGCGAACCGGTTCCCTCGACACCGGCGGCCACCGTCCGCTGCCTGCTGGAAAGCCTGGCGATGGCGCATCGACGGACGTTGCGCGACGTCGCGCGGCTGGCAGACCGCCACGTGGGAGTCGTGCACCTCGTCGGCGGCGGCAGTCGCAACGCGCTGCTGTGCCAGCTGACCGCCGACGCCTGCGGGGTGCCGGTGATCGCGGGCCCGACCGAGGCCACCGCGCTGGGGAACATCCTGGTCCAAGCCCGCGCGCACGGGGTGCTCGGCGAACGAGCCGAACTTCGCAAGCTGGTCGCCGAAACCCAGCCGCTCCGACACTTCGAACCGAGCGGCAACGAACGAGCCTGGGCAGCAGCCGAATCACGGCTCGCCGGTGGCAGGTACTGAGCACACCCGGGACGCGGCACCTGCGGTCGCGCAGTCACAGAGAGGCACACAGATCATGAAGGTTGCGCTGTTCGCGACCTGTCTCGGCGACACGATCTTTCCGAACGCGGTCCGAGCAACGGTGGCCGTGCTGGAACGGATGGGCTGTTCGGTGGACTTCCCGATGGCCCAGACCTGCTGCGGTCAGATGCACACCAACACCGGGTACCGCAGGCACGCTGTGCCTGCCGTACGGACCTTCGTCGACGCGTTCTCCGGTTACGACGCCGTTGTCGCGCCATCGGGATCCTGTGTGGGCTCGGTACGTCACCAACACGCGACCGTGGCCGACAGTGCCGCCGACCCCGAACTGTCCGAAGCGGTGCGGCAAACGGCACCCGCCGTGCGCGAGCTCTCCGAATTCCTGGTGGATGTGCTGGGGGCGACCGACGTCGGTGCGTACTTTCCGCACCGGGTCACCTACCACCCCACCTGCCACTCGCTGCGCATGTTGCGGGTCGACGACAAGCCCCTGCGACTGTTGCGTTCGGTCCGTGGACTCGATCTGGCCGAGTTACCGGATGCGGAGCAATGCTGCGGATTCGGCGGAACGTTCGCGATGAAAAACCCCGATGTCTCGGTGGCCATGGGATCCGACAAGGCCCGGAACGTGCGCAGTACGCGAGCCGAAGTGCTCTGCGCGGGCGACAGCTCGTGCCTGATGCACGTCGACGGAGTGCTCTCCCGGCAACGAGCCGGCATCCGCACCATGCACCTGGCCGAGATTCTCGCCTGCACCGAGGAGGAGCAGTGAGCAGTACCTACTTGGGAATGCCCGCGTTTCCCGAGGCGGCGAGCTCGGCCGTGGCCGATTCGCAATTGCGGCACAACCTGCAAAAGGCAACCGGCACGATCCGGCGCAAACGCGCCGAGGTGGTCGAGGAACTGGACGACTGGTCCGATCTGCGCGCCGCCGGAGCGGCCATCAAGGCGCACACCCTGAGCCATCTGGACGAGTACCTGGAGCGCTTCGAAACTGCCGTGACCAAGGCGGGCGGCACGGTGCACTGGGCCCGGGATGCGGCCGAGGCCAACCGCATCGTGGTGGACCTGGTTCATGCCACCGGCGAAACCGAAGCAGTCAAGATCAAGTCGATGACCACGCAGGAGATCGAGCTCAACGATGCCTTGGCGAACGCGGACATCTCGGCCTGGGAAACCGACCTGGCCGAACTGATCGTCCAGCTCGACGAGGACACCCCGAGCCACATCCTGGTGCCCGCCATTCACCGCAATCGTGCCGAGATCCGCGAGATCTTCAGACGCGAAATGGGTGTTTCCGGAAAGCCCGCACCCGCAGACCTCACCGACGATCCGGCCGATCTCGCCGAGGCCGCTCGCCGCCATCTCCGAGAGAAGTTCCTGCGCTCACGCGTCGCCATCTCGGGCGCCAATTTCGCCGTCGCCGACACCGGCAGTCTCGTCGTGGTCGAATCCGAAGGCAACGGACGCATGTGTCTGACCATGCCCGAGACGTTGATCAGTGTGGTCGGTATCGAAAAGCTCATACCCAGCTGGCAGGACTTGGAGGTGTTCCTGCAACTGCTGCCGCGCTCCAGCACCGGCGAACGCATGAATCCGTACACCTCGACCTGGACCGGGGTGGCAGCAGGCGACGGCCCGAGCGCGTTTCATGTCGTACTGCTGGACAACGGGCGCAGCAGCGCGCTCGCCGACGAGGTCGGCAGCCAAGCACTGCGCTGCATCCGCTGCTCCGCCTGCCTGAACGTTTGTCCGGTCTACGAACGAACCGGTGGACACGCCTATGGATCGGTCTATCCGGGCCCCATCGGCGCGGTACTCACGCCGCAACTGCGCGGCACCGAATCCGATGTGGACGCATCATTGCCGTACGCCTCCACGTTGTGCGGAGCGTGCTACGACGTCTGCCCGGTGGCCATCGACATCCCGGAGCTGCTGGTGCGGCTGCGTACCAAAACCGTGGAAGAGCCGAAGCGTCGAGGTCCGCGCGGGTTGGACGTGGTGATGCGCGGGGTCGGGTGGATTCTCGGCGATGCGCGCAGGCTCGCCCGGGTGCAACGGTTGGCGTCATGGAGCGGGTCCTGGCTCGGCAAAGCAGGCAGGATCGGCCGATTGCCGTGGCCGGCATCGAAATGGACCAACGCCCGGGACGCGCCGACACCACCGACAGAGTCGTTCCGCTCATGGTGGCAACGCACGCGAGGAGGAAACTCGTGACAGCACGGAACTCGACGGCACGTGCGACAATTCTCGGTTCGGTGCGCTCGGCGTTGGCGGGCACGAGCCGAGTCCCTCGCGACAGCGTGCCCCACGACTACCGCGACCGGCGAGAATCATCCGACCTGGTCGAACTGTTCCGCGCCCGCACCGAAGAATACCGTGCCGCCGTGCACGTGACCGACAGTACGAATGTCGCCGACACGGTTCTGGTGGCGCTGCACGCGGCACGGGCCGACCACACGATTGTTCCGACCGGTATCCCATCGCACTGGGTGCAGCCCGTCCATGGCACGCATCGGACGATCAGCGATGATACGGCCCTGGACACGGCCACACTGGATGCCTGTGACGCCGTGGTCACCACCTCGTTCGGCGGCATCGCCACCACCGGAACCGTCGTACTCGACCACGGCCCGGGCCAAGGGCGACGTGCGTTGACCCTGATCCCGGACACGCATGTGTGTCTGGTTCAAGCCTCCCGCATCGTCGATGACGTCCCGGCTGTCCTGGCCCGTCTCGATCCGAACCACCCGCTGACGTTCATCAGCGGCCCCTCGGCGACCAGCGATATCGAACTCGACCGGGTCGAAGGGGTGCACGGCCCCAGATCCCTGCACGTCATCGTGATTCGGGACGAATGACTGGGGCGCGTCGAAGCCGACCGTCGTCGAGCGGTACGCAGCATCTGCTGCATTGGCCGCGAAACGCCCGGAACGCGGTGGGCGCGAGCACGGCATCCGGAAGGTGCCCGTTTCACTCATTCTTCCGACGGGAGGTGCCCGATGTGTGGTGGGCGGCTCGGTGCTGGGCGAGTACGTCGAGGCCGAAGTCGTGAGTGGGGTCTCGCCACACCGAGTGGGCGTGGTTGACACCGCGCTGGGTGTGGTCCCATTCCGCGAGCAGGTGTGGGCCTTGTACGCGGTAGTAGTGCGGCTCGCCGCGCTCTGCGCCGCCGGCCCACGCGAAGTGCACCTCGTCGAGCAGGTCGCCGTCGAAGCGGGCTCGTTCGCGTTCGACCAGGCCGGACGGCATCCGCCCGATGTAGACTTCGAGCAGTTCGCGCAGGTGTTCGCGCCGCTCCGGTGGCAGATCGCGCGCGGCGATGCCCTTGGGTGCTTTGGTCAACTCCACCGCGCGGTGGTCGGATTCGGTGACTCCGAGATGGGCTTCGAGATTGTTGTGCATCGACCACAGCCGGTCCTCGAGGGGCTGGTCGTCGAAGTGGCCCCGCCACAGGTCGGGCAGCGGGATCGGCCGGTCGCCGTCCGACAGGCGTACCCGGTTGCCGCTGATGATGTCCACCGGCGCGGTCGTGCTCAGCGTCGCCCGGTCCCGCTCCTGGGAGTCCAGCGAGTGCAGCAGCTCGCGGGCAATGTCCTCGACCCCGCCCAGGGGACGTAGCTCCCGGCCTCCCAGCAGCGGGGAGACGGCGGGATCGGCACCGAGGAAGCACGGTGTGCCGGCCACGACTTCGCCGTCGACCACGAGGTGGTTCACCGACACGTGGTGGCCTCCGTAGCGCCATGCCCAGGGTCGACCGCTTTGCGGGTCGCCGAAGACCCGCAAGTAGTACATGCCCGGGTCGCGGCCCCGGTCACGGGCGAAGCCGGCGGTGAAGTTCTCGGTCCGGTCGAGAACGTTCTCCAAGCCCATAATCGTGGTCGCCGTGGCGTAGCCGGCGTCCGACAGCCCGGCCGCAAGCAGCCGCATGGCGGCGCGCTGCTGGTGCGGAGCCATCCGGTGCAGGGTGAGTCCGCCGTGGTCGGTGGGGGTGTAGTACCAGCGGACACGCTCGTGGTCGGCGGCGGGTGAGCCCGGCCAGTGCCACACCCCATCGGAGCGCTGGGTGTCGTCGAGGGTGGCGATCCATTCGGCCGCCGCTTCGGCCATCGCGGTGGCGACATCGCGGGGGGTGCACTGCTCAGCGGTCATGCGATGCGCTGGAGCCGCTGGATGTGCAGCTCGCCGTCGCGGAGTTCGCCGCGCCGCTCGACGAAGGCGGTCAGCAGGCTGTGGTCCTTGCTGGTGGGCGTGGTCACAAGACGGTCCTTTCGGTGCGGTGGGTGTTCCGATCGTAGGCGGTGTGCGAGGACCAACGCTCGGGGAAATGGCCCACCCGAGGGGTCCCCGCTTTGTCGGAGGCTTTGGTGTGCCCCTGATTGCCCGGAGGCGGTGCATGCCACATCGTCCGACGGTTCCTGTTCTTCGTGGGCCGTATCGCGGGGATGCCGGAGATTCCGCTCGTCGACAGCCCCGCGATCCGTTCCGGACTCCTCTACCCGCTGTGGGTCAGGAGAATTGGATGCCCCCGTCGATCATCACGGATTGACCGGTCATGTAGTCGGAATCCTCGGACGCGAGGTAGGAAACGAAGCCCGCAACGTCCTCGGGCACCGATACCCGGCCGAGGTGGATGAGCTCCGAGTACTTCTCGATGGCTGCACCCTTGCGCAGGCCCTCGTTCTCCGCCAGTTTCTCGTCGATGTGGTCCCACATCGCGGTGCCGACGATGCCCGGGCAGTAGGCATTCACCGTGATGTCGTGCTGTGCCCATTCCATCGCGGCGGCTTGGGTGAGTCCCCGGACGGCCCACTTGGAAGCCGAATAGTTCCCGAGAAGCGGAAACGGCCGGTAGGCCACGATCGATGCCGCACCGATGATCTTACCGCCCGTGCCCTGGGCGATCATCTGCTTGGCCGCGACCGTGTAGCACAAGTACACGCCACGCAGGTTGATCGACATCAGGTGGTCGAAATCCTCGGGTGTGGTCTCCAACAACGGCTTCACGTCGGCGATTCCGGCGTTGGCGACCATCACGTTCAGTTGCCCGAGGTCGGTGGCCACTCGCTCCACCATCGTCTGGACGGCGTCGGGATCGGACACGTCGGCCACGACCGTTGTCGACCGCCTGCCCGTCGACTCGATCTGTTCTGCGACCTCCTTGAGCTGGTCGCTGTTGGCTTCGATGTCGTTGACCGCGACATCGAGGCCGTCAGCAGCCAGCCGCAGAGCGATGCCCTTGCCGATGCCTCTGGCGGCGCCCGTGACGAGTGCGACCCGCGGTGATTCCTGTTGTGCGGCCATGATTCTCTCCGAATTCGTCGAGTGCGGGGAGTGTGGTCACTTCTGGCTCTGTACGGACATTTCGCCGAGCAGCGACCAATCGTTTTGCGGCAACGTCGTGTTGATGATCCGTGGAGTTTCCGCGAGGTAGGGAGGCAGCGTTTTCTGTGCGGTCTTGAAGTGCTCGGAGTTGACGTGTGCAGCTCCGGCCTCGTCATCGCGAAAAGCCTCGAGCAGAACGTACTCGTTCGGATCTTCGACACTGCGGGACCAGTCGTACCAAAGGCATCCCGGTTCGCTGCGGGTCTCCTGGGTGAAGACATCGGCGATGTCGGGCCATTGGTCGGCGTATTCGTGCTTGACCCGGAATTTCGCGGTAATGAAGATCATTGGTTTCCTCGATCGGTTGTGATGACGCAGATGGACTTTCCGGGTGCGATGAGTTGTTTCTTTTCGCTTCTCCCGGGCTCGGTCAAGGGGTGAGGATCGCGCGGCCACGGATGCGGCCGAAGTCGAGATCGTCGAGGGCATTTTGGAAGCCATCCAGCGGGTACTTGGTGGTGTGCAGCCGAACCTGCCCTTGCGCGGCGAGGGTCATCAGCTCGCACAGATCGTTGTAGGAGCCGACGAGGTTGCCGATGAAGTTGATTTCGCTCGAGATGATGTCGATGGTCGGAAGGTCGAGGTTCTCTCCGTAACCGACCACGTGGTAATCACCGGCACGGCGCAGCATGCCGATACCGTCGGCGGTGGCGCCGCCTTCTCCGACGAAGTCGATGACGGTTTCGACACCATGCCCGCCGGTGAGATCCAGTACTTCCTCGACGTGGCTGCCATCGGCGATGATTCCGTGATCGGCGCCGATGTCGGCAGCCAGCTTCACGGCCTCGGGATTGCGGTCGACGACGACGAGCTCGGCGGCGGTGAGGGCCTTGAGCACCTGGATGCCGATGTGCCCAAGCCCGCCGGCGCCGATCACGACGCACCGGTGACCGGGCCGGAGAGTACGTGCGGCTTTCGCCGCGGCGTGGTATGCGGTCAGGCCCGCGTCGGCAAGGGCGGCCACGTCGGAGGGTTCCAGGGATTCGTCGATGCGCACGACACTGCGGGCGGAGGTCTTGAGGTATTCCGCGTATCCGCCCGCGGTGTCGATGCCGGGGAACGACGACTGCTGGCAGTGCACATCGTCACCGGAGCGGCAGGCGTGGCACAGACCGCAGGTGATCAGAGGGTGCACGATCACCTTGTCGCCTTCGGCGACGTTGGTGACCGCGCTGCCGGTGGCGTGCACCCAGCCAGCGTTCTCGTGCCCGATCGTGTAGGGCAAGGCCACGCCGGACTTTTCCGCCCACTGGCCTTCGAGGATGTGGATGTCGGTCCGGCACACCCCGGCGCCGCCGACCCTGACGATCACGTCGTGCGGTCCGGTGACGTCCGGTACGGGCACCTCCGCCATGCGCAGCTTCTCGCCGTAGCCGGTGACCTGGACTGCTTTCATGGTGTGTCTCCTCGATCGTTGCGTGCACCTGCGTAAGTGCCTGCTTGTGCGTGCGGCGCCTGGTCGTGTGTGGAGTCCGGGTAGCGGGTCCGCAGCAGCCCGCGGCAGAAATGGGCGTTGCCCTCGATCGAAACCCGGACCGAACGGGCGAAGCGCAGATGAAGGGGAATCTCCTCGCGCGGGTGAGGATTCCCGTGGTCGTCCACGAGCACCTTTTCCGTACGAGCACGGCTCAGTCCGAGAGCTTCTCGGCGCCGCAGGAGCGCCCGGGTCGTCGGTGCTTCGGGAAGGTCGCCGAGGGTGACCTCGTGCAGGCCTTCCTCGGTGAGGTCGGGATCGCTACGCAGCAGGATGGTCAGTACACGTTCCATGGCTGCCGTGTGCGCCTTGCGGCGGAAGGTCGACCGGAGCTCGTCGAGGTCCTGTGCCGCTTCCTCTCCGAAGGTTCCGCGGTAGCCGGCGTCCGCGGCCACACCACGGTTGATCCTGTCCGAGTCGTGGTGATCGTCCAGGACGACCACGACCTCACGTGCCTGCGGCAGCGCGGACAGGACGTCCTTGGCGTCGGAGACCATCAGGTAGGCGAAGTTCGGTGCGCAGAACGAGGTCGGCAGCCTGAGGTGCACGGTGACGTTCCCGGAGTGCGTTACCTCCAGAGAGCTGACGAAGCCGAGGTCGGTGATGGGTTCGTCCAGTTCCGGGTCGAAAACCTCGTCCAGCGCTGCGCGTGCGGCTTGTTCCAGTGGTTCCGTGGACATCTCAGGCCACCGCCCGTTCGGCCACATCCAGGTTTTCCGGGACCTCGATGCCGTACATCGCTGCCGCGTTGAGCCCGAGGATCTTCTTCTTCTGCTCCACCGTGAGCGGCGCGTACTCGGTCATGTCCTCCGGGATCTGGAAATCGACGAAGCGCTCGATCAGCCAGCGCGGTGTCCAGAGCGCGTAGTCGCTGGAGAACTGGATGCGGTCCTCGTCGAGCCAGTACAGGAGCTCCCCGATGATCTGCGCGAAGTACCGCGGCCTGGTGTGGATGAACGGGATCGCGACGGCGAGGCCGGCGTGCACGTTCGGTTCCTGTGTGGCGATCCAGCAGAAGTCCTCCAGTCGCGGCAGGCCGCAGTGCTCGACGACGAAGTTCAGCTCCGGGAAGTCCGTCGCGGCTTTGTCGACGTCCGCGACGTCGAACGCGTCGCGGTCCAGCGGCCGGATCGTCGGTCCTTTGTGGATGTGGATGTTGCGGATGCCCAGTTCCTGGCAGGTTTCCAGGTAGCGGTAGGACCAGGGGTCGTTCAGCTTGTAGCCGCGGGAGTCGCCCTGCCACTCGGCCGTGTAGAGCTTGCAGCCCTTGAGCCCGAATCGCTCGGCGTCGTCTCGGAGCTGGTCGAGCCCGGCCTGTTCGAAACGTGGATCCCAGCAGTGGTTGTAGGTCAGCTTGTCCGGATACCGCTGGGCGAGGGCGAAAGCCTCTTCGGTCTGGCCGAAACCGTTGCGGAAGAACGCTCCGAGATGTGCGGGCTGGAAGATGGCGTGGTCGACGTAGCCGTCGTCGAACAGGTCACGCATGAGCCTCTCGCCGCCCTGGTAGAGGAACTCCTCGTAGGGCCACAGTTCGGACTCCGGGCCCAGGTTGCGGTGATAGTCGTAGAAGCAGTCGATGAACTGCTTGCCGTGGATGTTGAGCCGGTTTTCCGGACGTGCGTCCCAGAGTGCGATGTGCGCATCGACGATGAAATACGTTTCGCCGTCCTTGCTGTACATGGGCGTCCTCCTGATTGGTGACAGCTTTGCTGTATTGGCAGGGACGCTAGGCGGGAAAAACCGAAATGTGGAGCCGTTGAACGTCTCAGTTTGAGACATTCGGATTGGCGGGATTTGCTGCTGTGCGTCCTGACACGAACGAAAGGTGGTGCCGTCGGACGCCACCGGAAACATGGAAAAGCGCCGGCGCAGAAACCTTCAAGAAGTCACGACTGCAGCATCGGAGGCGGCCGGCGAGGCGGGAAGCAGTTTCCCGGATCGCCTTTCGACAAGAGGAAAGCCGGTCACCGGGAGTTTCGTGTCAGTGTCTTGCCGATTTCGTCGGTTCGCCTGTCCCGGCGTGCCTGCGGAGTTCGCATGCCGGTCAGTCGGGTGTGCGGATGCCGTACTGGGTGATCTTGCGGTAGATCGTCGCGCGGCTCATGCCGAGGATCTCCGCGGCGCGGGTAACCGTGGTGCCCGGCTCGGCGAGGCAGCGAGCGATCTCGTCACGCTCGAGGGTTTCGATCCGGGTCAGCGTGCGGGTCGGTCCGCACAGCACCTCGGGAGGCAGGTGCCGAGTGTCGACGACGTCACTCCTGGCAGCGGCCTCGCGGACGACCCGGCGGAGTTGTTCGGAGTTGTCCGGCCAGTGGTAGGTACGCAGTGCGCGAGCCGCTGCGGGGGTGAACCGGACCTCGCGGCCGCGGGCTCGTTTGCCGAGGTGCTCGGCCAGTGGCAGGACGTCGTCCGGTCGATGTCGCAGCGGCGGAAGCTCCACCACCGTGTCGACGTGCCGGGCGAGCGCGTCCGGGATCGCCGTCGCCTCGCGCGCGGTGACGGTGAACGGTCGCCGAGCTTGTGCCGCGACGATTTCGGCCAGTTCGGTGGCCGCCCACGACGGCAGGGTGTCCACCCCGGCGGCGATGACGCTGGTGTTGTCCTTGCCCAGTTCGGGGGTCCACAGCGTGAGCCACCACTCGGTGTCGCGCGGGTCCGGTGGCCGGGCATTGAGGATCCGGTCGTGTGGCTGTACGTGACGTAGGGCCGTGGCCAACAGGGTGGTCTTGCCAACCCCTGGTTCCCCGACGATCCCGACCGACAGTCCTTCGGCCAGTGCGGCCCGAACCTCGGTCAGCGCGATTTGCCACGGTCCTGAGAGCTCGGGCGCGGATCCGAACTGTGCTGCTGCGTTCATCCGGAAGACCTCGCCGCGAGGGGCCGGGCGTGGTTGCATGCCGTGCCCCCGGGACAGCATCAACGCCGAGGTGTGTCCGGCAGCCGTCTGGGCCAGCGCGAGCAGCAGGTTCGCGGACTTCTGCGACCAGGTGGTCAGGTTGATGCTGCCGAGCAGGCGCCCGTGCACGGGGTCCAGGACCGGGACGGCCGCGCAGGTGTAGTCCCACAGTCCGGTGCAGTAGTGCTCGTCGCCGCGGACCAGCGACGGAGTGCGGTCGGCCAGTGCGAGGCCGAGCCCGTTGGTCCCGGCTTCCCGTTCGGAGAAGGCGAAGCCGGGGGCGAGGTAGGTCCTGTCGAGGGCCTCGATCAGCGCGTGGTTGTGGCACACGCGGCTGAGCACGTGACCGTCCTCGTCGGTCAACATCAGGCTGACCGGCTCGTTCGCGAGCGTCTCGTGCAAGCCGAGCAGGACCTGCTGACCGCACTGGAAGAACAGCGACTCGTCGTCGACGGTACCGATGAAGACCGGATCGACCTTTTCCGCGGGTGCCCCGTAGTTGTGGCTCCGTCGCCACGATGCCGACAGCCGTGGCGTCGTGGCGACCGGAACACCTCCCGTGCGGGCCCGTTCGGCAAGCTCATCCATTCACGCACCTCCTCGTACGCCACCCAGAGCCTGCACCGACTGTGACACAGCCAACTCGCACGCCAATGTGATCGGCGTCTCAAATTGAGACGTGGAGCCGTCCCGGACAACGGGCAAGCCCGGGCGGTGGATAGCCGGGTGCGAAAGGGCGCTCGTGATCGTCGTGACGCACGACCGCCAACGCCCTCCGCGCCCGGACGCCTACTTCACCGGCCGCAGCGTCACCGAGTAGGAGTGCGGGCGGTCGGCACGCACTCGGTACTGTTCGCGTACCGAGTTCGGCGTGTCACCGAGGCCGGTCATGTCCGCACTCACATGGAAGGTGACAAACGGGTCCCGGCGCAGTTGCCAGGCGAAATCCGTCCGTTCGGCATTGGAGAAGCGGTCCGCCGAGACCGCCAGCGAGTCACCGGAGACCAACAGTCCACCGCGCTCGCCGGACAACGACGCCCACGAGGTGTCCACCTTCACCCCGTTGTCCTGTGGCGGAAGGTAGTCGAACCACTGCTCGTCGACCGTGCCGGACCAGCGGCCGATGTGCTGGGCATCCTTGCGGTCCGGGTAGGACTCGCCGGGCCCGCGCCCGTACCAGTCGAGCGTGCCGAACGATTCCGGCAGCCGCATCGAGAAGCCGACCCGCGGCAGCCACGGTAGTGACCGCATCTTCTCCCCGTACGCCTCGACCTCGTGGTCCAGTCGAATCGTCCCCGAATCGTCGATCGTGTAGGTCCAGCGACTGTCGAAGCCGTTGCCCGCCACGTCCGGCGCGGTGACATCGGTGTCCACCACCACGCGCACCTCGCCGGACGATGGGCTGCTGACGTCGAGGGACCTGACGTGTGTGGCCAGCCGGTCCAGGCCCATGTCGCGGAACTTCCGCTCCGGGTCGACGCCGCTCCAATTGGCCCACTCGTTGCCGATCGGTGCGCGGAACACGTCGAGCCGCGGCCCGTCGACGGCGTGCTCGACCCCACCGATCTTCATCGACGACAAGGTGCCTGTGGAGCGGTCGAACGAGTAGCGGAACTTCCCACCCTTCACCGACACCGTCTTGGCGGCCTCCTGAACCCGTAGCTTGCCACCTGCGTCCTGTTCACGAGGGGCTGCCGCCGCCGGCGGCGGTGCAGGCTCGCTGCCGTTCAGAAAGTGTGTAGGAATGTACACTTCCTGAGCTACGTATCGCTACGTAGCTTTGACCACGCTCGGCGTGGTCTTCCCGTGGCGGTACCCGTTGCCCGGCGCACCCGAGGATGCGGCGGTCTTACATGGGTTTCCATCGGGCTCGTTTTCCGTCGCCCCGCAACTCTGGGAGGACGTGCTGCATGCAACCTCGCCTGCGAGCGCGGCGAGGTTGCATGCGGCGTTGAGGTCGCGGTTGAGCACAAGAGCGCACTCGCCGCAGTGGAAGGTCCGCTCGGATAGGCGCAGCTTGGCTTTCACCACACCACATGCCGAGCAGGTTTTACTGGACGGATACCACCGGTCAGCGATGACCAGCGTGCGCCCGTTCCAGGTGGTTTTGTAGGTGATCTGCCTGCGCAGTTCGCCCATGCCCACGTCCGCGATGGAGCGGGACAGAGTGCGGTTGTGCAGCATCCCGGCCACATGCAGATCTTCGCCCACGATGGTGTCGAACTCGGACACCAGCCGGGTGGACAGTTTGTGCAGACCGTCTTGGCGGGCGTTGGCGACGTACGTGTGCAACCGCCGTATCCGGTCCTGAGTCTGGTGCCAGCGTTTCGACTGCCGATCCGGTTTCAGTCCGGGGGTCCACCGGCGGGCGGCTTGCCGCTGCAACCGCCGCAGCTTTCGTTGGGCCGCGTCGAGATGTTTCGGGTTGGCGATGATTTCGCCGGTCGACAGCACGGCGAGGGACTTCACTCCGAGGTCGACACCGACAGTTCCGCCGCGTGTGGCCGGTTTCGGTTCGTCCCGTTCGATATCGACGGACAACGACACCTGCCACCGGCCACGACGCCACGACACCGTGGCCGACCGGACACGAGCCGTGCCGCGCTCAATGTGCCGAGCCAGCTTTCGGGTGGACTCGTGCGTACGTACCACACCGATACGGGGCAGCTTCACATGCCGCCGATCACTGTTGGACAGGCCGAAAGCCCCGGTCGAAAACCGGCAGGACGGGGTGTCGCGGTGTTTGGACTTGAACCGGGGAAACCCGGCCTTACGTCCTTTGCGCTGGCCCTTTTTGCCGGCGTTCCAGATGTTCAGCGCGTCGGCCAGGTTTGCCAGCCCGGTCGCGTACGCCTCCTTGGAGTTGTCGGCCCACCACGGTGCCACCTCGTGTTTCGCGGCGTTCCAGTCTTTGCGCAGGCTGTAGAAGGACCAGTTGAGGCTGGGTGTCAACTCATCCTCAGCAACGCCGTAGGACCGTTCCGCCTCCCGTTGGGCCAGATTCGCTTTCACCCGCGCCAGACCCCAGTTGAACGCCGCACGCTGCCCGCCACAGTGGCTGGACAACGCTGCCGCCTGCACCTCGGTCGGGTCGAGCACAAACCGGTACGCCTGAATCACACTGCTCACCGAGGCGGCACCTCCGCCGCCTGCATCGCGGTTTTCGCTCGCTTCGCCGCCGACCGGCGCCCGTACAGCCGGGCACACATGCTGGTGAGTACTTCCGTCACATCGCGCACCAGATCATCGGCCACTTCGGTGGCCTCGAGCACGACGATTCGGCGGGACTGCGCCGCTAACGCAGCCTCCAGGTGTTCGACGCCGAAGCGGGCCAGCCGGTCACGGTGCTCCACAACGAGGGTTGTCACAGTCGGGTCCGACAATAGTTTGCCCAGTTTGGGCCGGTTGCCGTTCAGCCCGGACCCGACTTCGGTGACCGTAGAGTCCAGCACGATTCCGCGTGTGGCGCATCCTTGCGCGACACGTCCGGCTTGCCGGTCCAGGTCGTCGCGCTGGTCCGCACCGGACACACGGCAATACGCCACCGAAGCTCCACACGGTTGGGCGGCGGGTTCGACCAGGATCGTGCCGGTATCGAGCTGCCGCGCGGGCGCGGGCAGCGTACCCGCGTGGAACCAGTTCAACGCGGCCCTGTACGACACACCCTGTTCACGCGCCCAATCCTTCAACTTCACACGTACAAAATAACACAGAACAACACACTATGACTCAAAACAGTCAACATTTGAACGCCCTCACCGGTGCGCTGGGGGTCTTCGAGGTAGGACTCGATTGTGGCCGGATCGGTCGGACCATCCGGAGCTGCCCGGGCGATGGCCGTGGTCGCGAGCCCGGAACCGATCATGGCGACGGCGCTGAGCAAGGCAAGCGTGCCGCGGACGCCGCTCCGGCGGGATCGTTGTCTTGAGGATGTCAGAGATCGAGCACGGTGCATGGACCCTCCGCACAGGCCGCGTCATGACGTCTTTTGTGTTTTCTTGTTCAGTTGTGTTGTTTCTTGGGTATCTTGTCCGCTGCTCCCGAGGGAGTCAATAAATCGATGCAAAATCACCTGGACGGCCGAGTCGCCTCGCGCCTCGGCGAGAGCCGCCGTGCGCAGAAATCCCGGAACACCTTCGGCTTGATTGCCCCGGACCGGGGTGGTCCCCGGGTCGGGAGTGTCCAACCGGGTCGCCGCCCATGCGGCTCCCGCCTCCACCGGAATATGTTTCCGCAGGGGAGATGTCCGCGTCCGGCGCGAGACGTCGATCGTCTTCTCCCGAGCTTCGCAAGGAAGCGGCGAAGTCGGTGCTTACTTACATGCCCCAGCCGAGGTAATAGCCGGTGTGGGGCGGTTGGTTGTAGGCGACGTTCTGCCATGCCACGCCCAGGCGGTAGACGTGATCCTGCATCAGAGCGGGGAGGCGGTGCTCGGTGGGGTGCGGGGTCATGTAGAGCCGCAGCGCGGTGCTGTCC
This sequence comes from Haloactinomyces albus, assembly GCF_031458135.1. Classification (NCBI taxonomy): domain Bacteria; kingdom Bacillati; phylum Actinomycetota; class Actinomycetes; order Actinopolysporales; family Actinopolysporaceae; genus Haloactinomyces; species Haloactinomyces albus. Next base: position 4,130,611 of record NZ_JAVDXW010000001.1, read on the forward strand.
TCGGTCGGCCACAGCACTTCCTCGCGCCAGTCACCCAGGATATCGGCCTGCAGGCTCGGATTTCCCTTGGTGCCGTTGATCGAGACGGTGCCGGAGGCGGTCAACAGGTTCTCCACCTTTTCGGTCTCGGGATTCCAGTCGTCGATTCGACCGGTGCCGGTGCCGGTGGCGCTGTCGTAGTTATGGTCGAGGAGCTCACGACCGAGATCGCCGTCCCACCAGATCGCGAAGTTCGCCGGGGGAATCGTGGTGGAGATCTTCTCGCCCCGTGCGGAACGCAGGTATCCGGTCGGGCTGTTCCACGCGCCACCGGTGGCCCAGGCCTCGGCTCCGAGGTAGCGGGGATCGATGTCGGCGGCAAGTCCTCGTCCGGTGTCCTCGCCGGTGCGCACCCCCCAGAGAGCTTCGCCGCTGTCGGCGTCACGGAATTCCACTCCCATGGCCGCGTCCTCGTTCTCGTGCACGTCGAAGACTTCCAGGCCCGGGTGCGTCGGGTCGAGGTCGCCGAGGTGCATGGCGTCGCCGTGCCCGAGGCCTGTGCTGTACAGCCCGGTCCCGTTATCGTCGATTGCCATTGCGCCGTAGACGATCTCGTCGCGCCCGTCCGCGTCCACGTCGGCGATGCTCAGATTGTGGTTGCCCTGCCCCGCGTACTTCTCGTTGCCGGGTGTGTCGCTGTCGAAGGTCCATCGGTGCTGTAGTTCGCCGCCGCGCCAGTCGAAGGCGCTCACCATGGTCTTGGCGTAGTAGCCGCGCCCCATGACGATGCTCGGATGTGTGCCGTCGAGGTAGGCGACCGCTGCGAGAAAGCGGTCCCCGCGGTTGCCGTAGCAGTCACCCCAGTCGCAGATGTCGCCTCGGGCCGGAGCGAAGTCGGTTGTGCTGAGTGCCTTGCCGGTGGTGCCGTCGAAAACGGTGAGGTACTCCGGTCCGGTGAGCACATAGCCTTGGTCATTGCGGTGGTCCGCGCTGGGGTCGCCGATGACGCGCCCGGTGCCGTCGACGGTGCCGTCGGCGGTTCTGAATACGACCTCGGACCTGCCGTCCCCGTTGAAGTCGTAGACGAGGAACTGCGTGTAGTGCGCTCCGGCTCGGATGTTGCGCCCGAGACCGATGCGCCACAGCCGCGTTCCGTCGAGCTCGTAAGCATCGAGAAACACTTCTCCCGTGTAGCCGGGGCGGGAGTTGTCATGGGAGTTCGTTGGATCCCACTTGAGAACGATCTCGTACTCCCCGTCGCCGTCGAGGTCACCGATGCTCGCATCGTTGGCGCGGTAGGTGTAGTCCACGCCGTCCGGTGACGTGCCGCCTTTCGGCTTGTCCAGCGGGATGTCCCGCTGCCCGGCTTGCCACACCTTCGCGGTCGTCGCTTGCGACGCGCGCTCACCGGCGACCCGCAGCCGGTAGTTCGCCCTTGGCCCCGCTCCTCGATCGAGGAAGTTCGTGCTGGACACGATCGGTTCCCGGTTCACCTTCCGCCCGTTGCGGTAGAGGTCGAAGGGCGTGTTGTGCGGCTCGTCCGCCAAGAGCCGCCAGCTGACGAGGTTGCCCTCGGGTGTGCCGACGGCGACGAGACCGCGCTTCGGGGGCTTCGCCGGACCGGAGTGCTGTTCCGTCTGCTGGGGGACGTGGACGGAAGGCCTTGCCTGTGCGGCGCCAGGCGCGCTCGCCAGTACCAGGAGACCTATCCCCGCGGCCAGCAGTCTTCGTGCTCTTGTCATGGCAGTCCTTTCCTCGGTCGGGTCTCGACCGCATCGGAGGGAGCTTGCTGTCGGTCGAGTCAGGTGAACGGGGCGGGTCCCTCAATGTCGGGAAAAGCGGCTATGCCGAGTCCGCTCAAGAGGGATCGCCCGGTCCGCCGGGGAGTCGCTAGTCCAATGTGTCCAGTTCGATGGCCGCGGCCATGGCGGCCAGGCCTGCGTCGTTCGGGTGGACGTGGTCGCCTGTGTCGTAGCGTGGGGCGAGCCGGGTCGGGTGCGCCGGATCCCGAAGCACGGCGTCGAAATCCACCACGGCATCGAATTTCCCGGAGTTGCGTATCCACGTGTTGACCGCTTGCCGGACCGCCTCGCCCTCCGCCGTGTAGCGGGGCGCGCCTTCGAAGGGCGTAATCGTGCCTGCGACGACGCTGATTCCGGCTTCGTGGGCTCGAATGATCAACTGTTCGTAGACGCGAATGAGCTGTTCGGGTTCGACCGCGCCGTAGCTGTTGTGGATGTCGTTGATGCCCTCGAGCAGGACAACGGTCTGCACTCCGGTTTGTCCGAGGACGTCGCGCTCGAACCGTGCCAGTGCGGACTCACCGCCGAGGCCTGCGTCGGTCAGGAGCCGGTTCGCGCTCAGCCCGGCGTTGAGTACCCCGAGCTCACGGGGATCCGGCCTTTTCAGCAGGCGATCGGCCACCACGTCCGGGTAGCGATGGTGGGCATCGATGGTGGATTTGACGCCGTCGGTGATCGAGTCACCGAAGAAGACCACCGAGCCATTCGCTCCGGAACGGACATCCACCCCGTCGAGGAAGTAGCGTGAGGTGCCCATCGTCGAGTAGGCATCTCCCGTGTTCGCGGTCGCGTTTCCGGGGGCGGCGAAAGTCGTTGCCATCCCCTCGTAGTGCACGGAGGCTCGCCCGGTGGGGTGCGGGAGATACATGCTGATGACCAGGTCGGTGTTGTCGGGGACGGCCATGGTGATCGGGTCGGAGACCCATTCGGTGCCCGCGGGGATGGTCGCCGATGATTCACCGTCGAAGGTGACCGACGTCAAGGTCGAGGGCTGGACAAGGGGAGTACCGGCAGCACCGTCGCGTACCGCTACTGTCACCGCACCGACGGACAGTGGCTTGGTGCCGTGGACATTCGTGAGGCGCAGCCGGAGACTGTCGCCGCCGACCGACAGGTGCACCACCTGCCGCAGCGTCGTGTCGTCGAATCGCTGGACTTCCGGGCGGTCGTCCGCAGGCGGGGTGACCGCCGCGGCCCAAGATCCGACCCAGTCGCCTCCACCGACGGTAGGAGGAGTGTGGTCGGTAGCGGAGGAGGACGGGGGCAGTAGCAGAATGGCGGCCGTGGCGACCGTGAGGCAGTGCCACCAACTCGCGCGAAACGTCGTCCTGCTGGAGAGAAACGTACTCAAGTGAGCCTCCTCAACCGTTGATGCCCGGGAGGTCGTCGCTGTGGCCGGATGGATCGGAACATCGGGCCCGTCCGGTCAGGCTGGACCCACATGCGGAAATTGAATCGATTTAAGAAAGTATATCCTTGCGGATCCGCCGTCAAGGAAATAGTCGAGAACTTGGCAGAATGTCAGCCGCGCGGAGTATTGCCTTCGCGCGGAAACCCGTCGTGCTGCTGTTTCGTCCGGAAAGGGATTGCGAAACAGGCAAGAGCACGGTGTTGACATCGACAGCGGACGTTGTTAAAACGTTTTATAGATTTCGTTGTGCTGCGCGGTCGAGCCGCGCATGTCCCGTTCCCGTCGCATGTCCTTGATGGCGATGGGCTCCTGCACCAGGTGACCGGTGCCAATCCGTCATTCGGAGGCCGTTGATGCCCTCTTCCTCGTCGTTCAACCGCCGTGGCTTCTTGACCAGTGCTGGGGTCACTGCGGCGGCTGCCGCTCTGGGCGGCCGTGCTTCGGCTGCCCCGCCGTCGGGTGAAAAGCCGAACGCTGCCCAGGGCGTCGAGTTGCGCTGGCTCGGTGAAGCACCCCGGGCATCGACGGGTACGGCCTGGGGTGTGCCGTGGCCGAAGGGACAGCTCGCCAAGGACACCTCGTTCGCGCTGACCGGCAGCGATGGCACGCACATCCCCGTGCAATCCTGGCCGCTGGCCTACTGGCCGGACGGCACGCTCAAGTGGAGCGGGCACGCGGTCGGCTCCAACGCCCTGGCCAAGACCTTCCATCTCTCCCCGGGAACTCCGGCCGCTCCGCAACAGCCGGTGACTGCCTCCCGCCAGGGGAATGCGATCCGGATGGCCAACGGCACGGTCGAGGTCCGGATCGCGACCGAGGGGACGATCGCGATCCGGTCGATGACGCGTGGCGGGCGGTCCACGGCCGAGGAAGGCCGTCTGGTGCTGCTTATGCAGGACCGACCCGATGATGAAAACACCTCCCCGCGCCGGAGCAACTGGACCGGCGTCGTGGAGAGGGCGGAGATCGAGCAGACCGGCCCGGTGCGCGCGGTGATCAAGATCGCCGGGCGATACCGGCAAGACCACGGCAGCAAGCACGGCGTCGGGGGACGCGCGATCCTGCCCTGGACGATGCGTTTCTATCTTGCCGCCGGTGACGAGTCGATGCGCTTGGTGCACAACTTCACCTGGGATGCGGACATGAACCACGATTTCGTCCGAGGTCTGGGTCTGGAGTTGACGGTCCCCATGGCCGATGAGGCACACAACCGGCACATCCGTTTCGGCACCACCGAGGGTGGGGTGTGGAGCGAGCCGGTTCGGGTGCTCACCGGTCTCCGTCGTGACCCGGGAGCTGCCGTGCGCGAAGCCCAGTTCGCCGGGACTGCGACACCTGCTGTCTCGCAGTGGTCGCAGGAGGTGCGCGAGGGTTACCGGAAGCTGGCGCAGTGGAACGATGTCACTCTCTTCCAGGAGTCGTCGGCCCACTTCGTGATTCGGAAGCGCACTACGTCGGCGGGCAGCTGGCTGCACCATGCCGGCCGTGGGCAACGCGCCTCCGGTTTCGGCTATGTCGGCGGTGTCAGCGGCGGCCTCGGTGTCGGCATGCGCGATTTCTGGCAACGCTTCCCGCGCTCGCTCGATATGCGGGGTGCCGCCGGGGACAGGGCCACGGTGACCTTGTGGTCGTGGTCGCCGGACGCCGGGGCGATGGATTTGCGGCACTACGACACCACCGCGCACGGTCTCGACCTTGCCTACGAAGACGTGCAGGACGGCTTCAGCAGGCCCGAGGGCATCTGTCGGTCCACGGAGATGGAACTGTGGGCGTTGGACTCCACACCCACACGTGATCAGGTCGCTGCTCTGTCCGGCGCTCTGACCGAACGACCGCAACTGGTGACCAAGCCCGAGTGGTATCACGGCGCAGGTGTTTTCGGGAGATGGAGCCTGCCTGACCGCAGCACGCCGGGGCGAGTGGCGCTGGAAAATTCGATCGACCGCGATGTCGCTTTCTATGCGGGTCAGGTCGAACAGCGCGAATGGTACGGATTCTGGCACTACGGCGACGTCATGCACACCTACGACTCCGACAGACATGAGTGGCGTTACGACGTGGGCGGTTACGCATGGGACAACGGTGAGTTGGGCAGCGACGCGATGCTCTGGTACGCGTTCCTTCGGTCCGGAGACCCCGCAGCCTTCCGGCTCGCCCGAGCCATGACGCAGCACATCAGCGAAGTCGATACCTACCACGCCGGCCGTTTCGCCGGGTTGGGCTCACGGCACAACGTCTCCCACTGGGGCGACGGTGCCAAGGAGGCGCGGGTGGGGGAGTCGTTCACCAAGCGCTTTTCCTACTACCTCACGGCCGATGAGCTGCTCGGCGACCTGATCCGATCCTCGCTGCGGGCCGACAAGACGTTGCTCACGGTCGAGCCACTACGCGAAGTGTTGCCGCCGCAGGACAAAGCACCGACTCGGCTGCGCATCGGCCCGGACTGGTACGCGCTGGTGAGTAACTGGATGACCGAGTGGGAGCGCACCGGAGACACCCGCTGGCGCGATCGGATCGTGACCGGCATGAAGGACATCGCCAAGTTCCCGGCCGGCCTGTTCACCGGTGAGGCGGGGGGTGCGGTCGGATTCGACCCGGAGACCGCTCACCTGGTCAACCTCGGCAAGGGGGACTACCAGGGCGGCTACAATCTCGCGATGGCCTTCTGCGGGGAGCAGATCCTGTGGGAAACCCTCGATCTCGTCGATGTCCCCGAATTTCGTCGGACCTACCTGGACTTCGCCCGATACGCGCAGGCCCCCTCGGAGGAGAAGATCGAGCGATACGGGTTCGACTTCGACCCGAAGGTGTTCAAAACGATCTACTCGCGTGTGACCGCCTGGGCCGGAGAGCAGCTCGGCGATCCGGTCATCCGCCAACGCGGCTGGAACCGCTTCACCTCCGACCCCAATGGACAGCCCTGGCCCGAGCCGGTCCGGGTCGGCGGCAACTCGGTCGCATCGCCCGTGGACGAGATCCCAACGGAACGCACCGAAAACCAGTCGGGGGACTTCGCCACCTGCTCGACCAATGATGCCGCACAGCGCACGCTCGCCATTATCTCGCTGCTGGACATCGCTCCCGACGAGGGTCCCTGAGAATGATCGGTTGCTCCGGCGGCCCCTCGCCGGGGTGGTGGCGTGGCGATTGCGAACACACCCGGAGCCCCACCGGTGTTCTCGGTGGGGCTCCGGGCCGTGCCGACACTTCCGCGCAGCCCGAGAGCCGTGGCACGGACCGGCACGATGGTGCCCCGGAGCGGTCAAGGGCGGTTTTCGGTCCGATCGCCGAACGATCTCTTGTGTCCGGGTGTCAGTCGCATACGCAGCCGAGGTAACGCTCGGCCATGGTGTGCAGAACGGTGTGCGGTTCCTCTGCCCAGACGTCGGCGTTGAAGATCTCGACCTCGATATCGCCGCGGTAGCCCGCTCGTTCCACTGCTGCGCGCAGCGGCCGGAAGTCGATGTGACCGTCGCCCATCATCCCACGGCCGAGCAGCACGTCGGCCGGTAGCGGGGTGAGCCAGTCACAGACCTGGAAGCTCGCGATCCGGTCAGCGGCCCTGCCGATCTGGGTGAACAGCTCAGGGTCCCACCACACGTGGAACGCGTCGACGACGACACCGACCTGCTCGACCGGGAACGCCTCCGCGATCTCCAGCGCTTGGCCCAGTGTCGACAGCACGGCACGGTCGGCGCAATACATCGGGTGCAACGGTTCCAGCGCGAGCCGCACCCCGCGTTCGCCCGCGTACGGAGCCAGCTCCGCGAGTGCGTCGACCACCCGTTGCCTCGCCCCTGGCAGGTCGCGTGAGCCTGCGGGCAATCCGCCGACCACGAGCACCAGGCACGGTGCGCCCAGCTCGGCAGCCTCGTCCAGCGCACGGCGGTTGTCCGCCATCGCTCCACGGCGCTCGGCGCCTTCCACTCCGGTGAAGAATCCGCCGCGGCACAGCGAGGAGACCCGCAACCCGGCGTCATCGACCAGCTTTGCGGTCTTCGCCACGCCGATCTCGTGCACTGGCTCGCGCCACAGTCCGATCGCCGGGATCCCGACCTCAGTACACCCCTGAACTGCTTCCGCGACCGAGCAGCGGTTGACGGTCTTCTGGTTCAGCGACAGACGCGCCAGTCTCGGGTCCTGGTTGATCATCGGGTCACCCCCGCGACATGGAGCAGGGAACGCATTCGGCTCACCGCGAGTTCGGGGTCGGGCAGCAGCCCGGCCCGGTCGGCCAACCGGAATGCTTCGGCGAGGTGGAGTACGCTGCGCCCGCTCTGCAGGCCGCCGACCATCGTGAAACCGGGTTGGTGTCCGCAGATCCAGGCCAGGAAGGCGATTCCGGTCTTGTAGTAGTACGTCGGTGCGGTGAACAGGTGCCGTGCCAGAGGAACGGTCGGTAGCAAGGCGTTGTCGAACGCCGCTTCGTCGCCGCGGTCCAGAGCGTGCAGGGCAGCCGAGGCAGCCGGTGCGATCGCGGCGAACACGCCGAGCAGTGCGTCGCTGGAGGAGTCCGACTCGCCCTTGATCAGTCTCGGATAGTTGAAGTCGTCGCCGGTGTAGAGCCGGACGCCCTCGGGGAGGGCGGCGCGCAGCCGGACCTCGTGTTCGGCGTCCAGCAGCGACACCTTCACCCCGTCGATTTTGGTGGCGTGCTCGCGCAGCAACGTCAGGAACGACTCGGTCGCCGCCGCGATGTCCGTCGACCCCCAATACCCGCTCAGGGCCGGGTCGAACATCGGACCGAGCCAGTGCAGGATCACCGGGTCGTCGACCTGGTCGAGCAGCCGCGCGTAGACCTTGTGATAGTCCTCCGGGCCGCGGGCGAGCGTGGCAAGCTGGCGGCTGGCCATCAGGATCACCTGGGCGCCGGCCTCCTGCACCACCTCCAGCTGTTCCTCGTAACCGGAGACCAGTTGGTCCGAGTCGGACACCTCGGCCGGAAGGTGATCGGTACCCGCCCCGGCGGCGATACGTCCACCCACCGCCTTCGCTTCCGCGGCGCTGCGCCGAATAAGTTCCCGGGTAGCGGGCCAGTTGAGTCCCATTCCGCGCTGTGCGGTGTCCATGGCCTCGGCCACTCCCAGTCCACAGGACCACAAGTACCGGCGGAAGCCCAGTGTCGTCGACCAATCGATGCTTGCGGGCGCACCGGGGACGTTGTCGCCGAACGGATCGGCCGCTACGTGCGCAGCGGCGTAGGCGATGCGGGTTCGGGGTGGGGAAGCGGGGAGAGGCCACGTGACGGGGTCGCGCAGTCGATGCGCGCTGACCGAGCCGTCGGCCTGGGGGAGCTGGATGGTGGGCGTCACGACAACCTCAACACAGATCGGAAAGCGCTTTCCAATGCAGAATAGGGGGCCGTGTCACCCCGGCGCAAGAACTTCCTGGGAGCATGCTGGAAAGTGTTTTCCCGGCCAGGTGCCCGGGGCGAGGCTCGACGGCGCTACTCGAGGAGGGGCAATGTCACGTGCGACCGGCAAGGTGAATCTGCTCGACGTGGCCCGCCGGGCCGGAGTATCGCTGGCGACCGCGTCACGGGTGCTCAACGGTAGTGCTCGTAACGTGGGGGAGGATTTGCAGCAGCGAGTTCGCTCGGCTGCGGAGCAACTGAACTATTCGCCCAGCGCGCCTGCGCAAGCCATGGCTCGGGGCGGGACCAACGTCGTCGGGCTGGTAGTGCCCGACATCTCCGATCCCTACTTTTCGACCACTGCGGCCAGCATCATGCGGGTCGCCGAACCACACGAGTTGATCATTGCGCTGTCCAGCACGCAGCGACGTGTCGAGCGGGAAGCCGAGTACGTCGCCGCGCTGCGTCGACAGCGGGCACGGGGCGTCATCCTGGTCGGCAGCCGAACCACGAACGCTCGGCACGAGGACGAGTTGCGCGCCGAGTTGGAGACCTTCATCGCCTCCGGGGGCCGAGTTGCCGCGATCAGCCAGCAACAACTCCCGGCCGACACCGTTGTCATCGAGAATCGTGCCGGAGCGCGAGATCTCGCCGAGACCCTTGCCGGGCTCGGCTATCGGCGGTTCGCGGTGTTGGCGGGTCCCAGCGACCTGGTGACCGCGCGGGATCGGGTGGCGGGATTTCGTCAGGGGTTGAAGCGGAGCGGAGTGAGTCTCGATACCAACGACGTGATCACCGGGGAATTCACCAGAGATGGTGGCTATGACGCTGCCGTGGAGTTGCTCGACCGGGACCGGGACGTCGAGTGCGTGTTCGCCGTCAATGACGTGATGGCGGTCGGTGCGATCGCCGCGTTCCGCGATCGTGACCTCCGCTTGCCCGAGGATATCGCGGTGGCCGGGTTCGACGACATCGTCAGTCTCCGCGACATCTGGCCACCGCTGACCACCGTGCGTATTCCACTCGAGCGGCTCGGTGAGGAGGCGCTGGGATTCATCCTGGATGAGCAACCCAGCGACCGTCCTCGAGCCCGCCGCTTCCGCGGCGAGGTCATCGTGCGGGCGAGCACGCCACGGCTGAGTTGATCAGGAAAACGTAGCGTGCAGGCCCCCGGTCACAGAGGCCCCGGCCAGTAGGAACTGTCGGGCTCGCGGCGCCTCGCGGCGTTGTCGTGGAGTCAACGTGGCTCCGCCACGCCTCCTTCCTCCTGACAAGACCCGATGCGAGGCATCCGCCCGGCCACCGCTCCCTGATCCAACGCCCCACTGCCGGAGCCTTTTGGCCGTGGGGAGGAAGTCAACGTGGTCCCAGTCGACAAGCCGCCTGCCGGTCTCGGGGTGAAACAGGCAAGGGAGACCGCCTCGAGGGTGCGGCTGTCAGGCTCGTCGTCATAGCTCGACCTCTCCGAGATCCACACGGCGGCCCTCACGGGACGAGGTCAGTCCTGCCTCGGCAAGGCGGATGCCGCGCGCACCCGCGAGGAAGTCGTACGCGTGGTCGCCGTCGTCGCAGAGGAACCGGATGAACTGTTCCCACTGCGCCTTGAAGCCGTTGTCGAACTCCGCGTTGTCGGGCACGGGATACCACTGGTGCCGAAACGGGGTGTTTTCCACCTGGTCGGGGTTCCACACCGGTTTGGGGGTCTGGGTGCGGTGCTGGACGACGCACTGATTCAGTCCCGCGACCGCGCTGCCGTGAGTTCCGTCCACGTGGAACTCCACCAGCTCGTCGCGATGGACGCGGGTCGCCCACGACGAGTTGATCTGGGCTATGATGCCGCCTTCGAGTTCGAAGAGACCGTAGGCGGCATCGTCGGCGGTGGCGCCATAGCGCTGCCCGCGCTCGTCCCACCGCTCGGGGATGTGCGTGACGACCTTGGCGGTGACCGCCTCCACCCGGCCGAAGAGGTTCTCCATGATGTAGTTCCAGTGCGGGAACATGTCGGTGGACATACCGCCGCCGTCTTCCTGGCGGTAGTTCCAGCTCGGACGCTGTGCCGACTGCCAGTCGCCTTCGAACACCCAGTAACCGAACTCGCCGCGGATCGACAGGATCCGCCCGAAGAAACCGCTGTCGATCAGCCGCCGCAACTTGAGCAGCCCCGGCAGGTAGAGCTTGTCGTGCACCACGCCGTTCTTGACGTTCGCGGCATCGGCCATCCGCGCCAGGCGCAGTGACCCCTCGAGGTCGTCGGCGATCGGCTTCTCGGTGTAGACGTGCTTGCCCGCGGCGATGGCCTTGCTGAGGGCGGACTCCCGCACCGTCGTGAGCTGAGCGTCGAAGTACAGGGTGTCGGCCGTGTTGGACAGGGCCTCGTCGAGATCGGTGGTCCAGCGGTCGATACCGTGGCGTTTCGCGATCTCCTGCAGCTTCTCGCCGTTCCTGCCCACGAGGACCGGGTCCACCCGCACTCGCGTGCCGTCCGAGAGTTCGATACCACCCTGCTCGCGGATGGCGAGGACGGAACGGACCAGGTGCTGCCGGTACCCCATCCGTCCGGTGACGCCGTTCATGATGACGCCCAGCCGTCGCTCAGACATGTACTACCGCCTTTCTGGAAAGCGCTTTCCGCTAGCTTATGACGAATCGATAGCGCTGCACAAGACATTGGACAGCGCTTTCCTGATGCGCGATGCCCGGTGGTCGACGAAGCGTCCCCGGGCGTCATGCCGAGGCTGACGCGGCTGCTCGACGGCCGGTTCGCCCGACGATGAAGCGACGGGTCCGAACACCGAGTGCTCGGACCCGTCGCTCGACGGTCCGACTTTCCGGTCACCGCGTCTCGGCCCGGATCCGGGCGAGCTCCTCACGCGAAACGGGTTCGCCATCCCGTTTCCCCAGCTCATCGACGGGAACGCGGTGGGTCTCCCGGGCGGACCAGGCGGCCAGGGCACCGATGATCGTGATCCCGAAGCAGAGGGTCCCGACCGTGAGTGGAACGTGCGACGACCCCGGAGGAGCGACCAACGTGAAGATGCTCGGAAGGAAGGCGGTGATGGCGAGCCCGATATTCTGCGAGATGGCGAACCCGGTGACCCGGGTCCGCGCCGGGAACAGCTCCTGGAAGAAACTGGCGAACGTCGCGTTCCAGACCTGGTAGAGGACGCCCCACGTGAGAATGGCGAAGATGACGGCGAGCGGCACGTTGTTCTGGCTGACCGCGAACAGGTAGGCGTATGACAACAACCCCGCGCCCAACGACCCGACGATCATCAGCGGCCGCCTGCCGAACCGATCCGACAGGTCCCCGAACCACGGGATGACAGCCAGCGCGACGAGGTTCGCCACCACCGGGATCCACAGGTAGACGGACTCGCTCATCCCGATTCCGTAACCCGATTGAGTCGCGTAAGCCGCGCCGAACACGGACACGGTCACCCCGATGACGTTGACCAGCGTCATGCAGACCGCTCGCACGACGTCCAGCCCGCTTTTCCGGAGCACCTCGAGAATCGGTGCCTTCGCGGTTTCCTGCTGGGCGTTCTTGTCGAGGAACACGGGGGTCTCCTCGACCCGGCGCCGGATGACGTAACCCGCGACCATGATGACCACGCTGAGCAGGAACGGGATGCGCCATCCCCAGGCCTGGAAGGCCTCGTCGGACAGTATCGCCGTGAGCGGGAGGAAGGCCCCGGCAGCGAGGATCTGACCTCCCTGCGTGCCGTGAAGGCTGAAGCTGGCGTAGTACCCGCGGCGTCCGAACGGCGCGTGCTCCGTGATCATGGCACTGGCGCCGCTCAGCTCGCCGGCTACGGCGAACCCCTGGACGAGCCGCAGGAGCACCAGCAGGATGGGAGCCAGGATGCCTATCTGGCCGTAGGTGGGAAGCACCCCGATCGCGAACACCGACGCGCCCATCATCATCATGCAGAGGAACAACAGGTTCTTGCGCCCCCGCTTGTCCCCCCAATGCCCGAGGACGACCGCGCCGATCGGCCGCGCGACATATCCGACGGCGTACGTGCCCAACGACGCGATCAGCGCGATGGCCGGGTGACCTTCGGGGAAGAAAATGCCGGGAAAGACCAGTGCGGCGGCTGTGCCGTAGAGGAACCAGTCGTAGTACTCCAGGGCGCTGCCGATCCAGCCGCTCGCTGCGGCCTTTTTCGCCGTTTTCCGGGAGGTTCGCTGTTCGGGCGAAGGTGAGCGCTCCATTGTATCGCGTCTCAATGTCATCTCCTGGGATGATTCGTTCACGTCATTTGATCGGCTGAGTTCCGTGCCGTATGGGGTTTGATGAGATGCTCGCGTCTCGAGGCCCGGGGAGGAGCCTTTGGTAAGCGCTTTCCATAGAAAAGCAGCCTCGATCGCCACTGTCAACACCAAAATATTGCGGAAGGCGTACGCTTCCCTGGAGCGTTATTCACCGGACATGAATCGATGTACTTCACCGCAGGTCAGAACCTTGATGAAGCCTCGGTGAGTGCCACCGTGAATAACGCTCCCGCTCGTCGGCGTGCTTCGGCAGCCGTTCCGGATATCGGTGAAGAAGCGATCTACAGGAGGGCGGAGATCGGAGAGTTGCTGAAACGGCGCGGTATGAACGACGAAATTGTGCCGACGTTGAAAAGTACGCAGGGTGCGGCCAAGGCCGTGATGGATCCGCCGGGTGTCTTCGATTCGGGCAAGGTGATTACTACCGCTCCGAAAGAAGAGAGCGATACACGATAAAGAGCTGACTGTCGTCCTGGGCGAAGCTGCGGTCTCTTGGTAGTTGTCGACCGTGCGGGTCTGCACCGCACCACTGCCTGCGGTGACGACGTAGGCTTCGGTGCACGCCAGGTGCATGTGCGGGCTCCCGCCGCGCACACCGTCCTCGGCGGGCCAGTCGTAGGCGTTGACGTGCGAGAACTGATCGCTCCGGGCAGCGGCGTCGAGTGCGTCGCGGGCATGAGTCCTCCTACCAGGGGTGGGTCTTGAGGTAGCGCTCGATGCGGTCGTGGTCCCACGCACCGTCGGCGACCACGACGCGATAGCGGTAGGTGAAGTCGTCGCCGGGAGCAAGCTCGAACTCCTCGAAGAATGCCCAGGACACGGCGACGGCCGGAGTCGGTTCCGAACGCACGAACCAGTGCGACTCGTGGATTGCCTCCGCGTTCTCCGGCGCGTGCGCGAAGATCATCGTCGAATGGCGGTCGACACCGTCGTGCTCGCCGACGAAGCTCAGCCACGGGGCCTGTCGCCCCATCAGCTCCGCTTCGCCCCGGCGCTGATTCGCGCCAAGTACCTCACCGCCGGTGAAATCGCGAGGACCACGCCAGTGCAGGCCGGTGTAGCCTGCCATCTCCCGGCCCGCTGTCGTAGGGCTTCCGAAATGCAGCGGTTCCGGGCGGAGGTTGGTGAGGTGGATCGACCAGTCCAACGCCCAGGCGCCCTCATCCGTATCGACCGAGTGCAGAGCGACGCCACGCCTCTCGTCCGCCCACGGTTGCCCGCCGTTTTCCAGCCAGGTCAGCCGCTCGACGAAGCTCATCCGGTCCGCGGTGACCTCGAAGGAGTCGAAGCCGTCGTGGCGCATCGAACCGATGCGCTCGGGCAGCGCCTGATAACCCGCACCGTGAACATAGCTGTTGCCACCCCAGAAGTTCTGCCCGGAGACGTGGCTCGCGGTCATCTGCAGCCCCTTGTGCCACCGGTGATCGTTCGGCCGATACCCGGTGACCGTGTTGCCCGACAGAGTGCGCAGCGGGTGGGCGTACGGCTTGCGTGACTCGAACTCCACCGGATCGGGCTTGTACACATAGGACACCAGCTCGACGTCGCACGCGTGCACCGTGATCCGCTCGCCGTGCCGATGCGTGACCGTGATCGGCTCGTTCATGCTTCGACCTCCTCCGCGAGCGCAACCAACCGCTCCGGCGCACCGCCGTGCATGAGCGCATAGAAGGGGTCTTCCGAGCCGATCTCACCGGAGTGCACCGGTCGGTCGGTGGCGGCCGACTTGTACATCGCGGCGACGAATTCCAGTGCCGCGCGCCCGTCCGCTCCACTGCACACCGGGCGTTCACCCACGCTCATCGCGGCGAGCAGGTGTCGAAGCATCGCGGTGTGTGAGCTGGGTTCGCTTTCGGCCGGGGTGCGCCAGCGCTCGATCCGTACCGGGTCCTTGACGTGTGGCGCCGGGGTGTAAACCCAATCCTCGTTGCCATAGCCGTACAGGTGGGTCAGTTCGACCGTGGCGTCCGAGCAGTCCAGTCGAATGCGGCTGACCTCGTCCGGCGACAGAACGCTGTTCACCACTGTGGCCATCGCGCCGGAGGCGAATCGCACCAGGGCCGTCGAGACGTCCTCGGTCTGCACGTCGTGCACCAGTCGCCCCGTCATCGCCCGCACTTCGGTCCACGGGCCGAGCAGATGCAGCATGAGATCCATTTGGTGAATGCCGTGACCCATGGTGGGACCGCCGCCCTCGGTTTCCCACTTTCCTCGCCAGGGAACGGTGAAGTAGTCGGAATCCCGGTACCACGTGGTCTGGCAGTGCGCGGTCAGTGGTGTGCCCAACTCCTTCGAGGCGAGCAGCTGCCGAGCGTGCTGGGCGGCCGAACCGAAGCGCTGCTGGAAAACGAAAGACGCGTACGGCCCGCCCTCGGATTCGGCGTCAACGATCTCGTCATAGCCGGCCAGCGACAGGCACGGCGGCTTCTCGCACCACACCCACGCGCCGCTGCGCAGGACCGCCACGGCTTGATCGACATGCAGTGCCGGCGGCGTGCAGATCGAGACCAGCTCGGGGCGTTCTGCGGCCAACATCGTGTGCAGGTCGGTGTAACCCCGCACCTGCCCGCCCTGAGCGCAGAAGGCGTCCAGGCGGGAGGCGTCGAGGTCGACCGCCGCGACCGGTTCGACCTGGTCGCTGAACGCACGGAACGCGGCCAGGTGACTGGCTGCGATGGCACCCGTGCCGATGACAGCGGCACGGACGCGGGGCTTCTCGGTGGACGTGGCTCTCTCCTCTCGTGCACGTCTTCGCCGCGATGGCGTCGACCGGGAATCTGGAAAGCGCTTTCCTGTCGAGGTAAGACGCTAACCCCTCCGTAATGGACATCACAAGGGGAATGGGTGATTTTCCGACGCGACCCCGGGATGACGACCGTGTCGTCATCCGCGATGGCCTGCCGCGAGACCGGTGGATCAGGTGCGTCAGCGTATTCGCACGACTCGCCTTGCCGATGCTGAAGACTTGACGCTTAAGCGGTTAACTGATGAACAGCTCTCAGCTGTTGTTCAGGGGTTGCTGTGGGACGGCACGCGTTGTCGGGACCACGCGCCCTGCCTTTTCGATGTCCTGGTCGATAGTGGGAGTGATTCTGCTGAACCGGGATACAACACTGCGTGCGGATCGGATCACCGAGGGGCTTGCCGCATCCTCTTGGCGGCGAGTACGGCGGGTGCGGGGGCGAGTGGCAGCGTGGGCAGCAGTGCTGCCTGGTAGGCGTGATAGGCGTCGGGTTTGCCGGACCAGACCGAGTCGGCGGGGTGCCCATCGGGGGTGACTTCGTGGTGCCAGCTGCCGTGGTCGGTGTCGATGTGGTGGGTGCGCGCGTAGTCCCAGAAGGTGCCGTACCACCGCAGGTAGTGGTCCTCGCCGGTGCGGTGGTGCAGGGCGGCGGCGGTGAGGATCGCTTCGGCGATGACCCAGTGCATGCGTGCTCGTACCTGGGGACGGTCCTGCCAGTCGAGGGTGTAGACGAATCCGGGGTGACCATCGGCGTTCCAGCCGCGATCGAGGGCCGATTCGAACAGGTGGCGGGCGTCGCCGAGCAACCAGTCGGGTGCCTCGGTGCCGAGGACGGCTTCCAGCTGCACCAGGAGCCTGGCCCATTCCAGCCAGTGCCCGACGGTGCTGCCGTGGGGACGGAACCGGTGCTGCGGCTGGTCGCTGTTGTAGTCCAGGATCGGCTGCCAGTTCGGGGTGAAGTGCTCGGGTAGGCGCCAGTCGTGGGCGGCGGCGACCTCGTGGATGAGGTTTTCGGCGATGCCCAGCGCCCGCCGGTGCCATGTGTGGTCGCCGGTGGCGTCGCCTGCGGCGAGGAAGGCCTCGACGAGGTGCATGTTGCTGTTGGCACCTCGGTACTCTTCGGTGGCGCTCCATTGCCGGTCCCAGCTTTCCCTGGCGAGTCCGGCCCCGTCTTCCCAGAACCGCTTCTCGACGGTGTCCAGGGCTTCGGCCAGCAGCTCCTCGGCGCCGGGCCTGCCCATCGCTGCCGCGCTGCCTGCGGCCAGGACCACGAAGGCGTGCTCGTAGGCGCCCTTGGTGGTATCGGCCGTGCCCGAGTACCAGCCGCCGTGTTCGTCATCGTGCAGCGGGCCGCGTAGCGCGGTGATCCCGTGGTCGGCCAGTGCGGCCGTGTCCGCGTCGCCGAATCCGTGGGCCAGACTGAAGACGTGCGTCATACGGGCGGTGATCCACGTGGCGATCGGCTCTCGTTGCGAGAGCTTTCCCGCCGCGTCGAGCCAGCCGAACCCGCTCTCGGGGATCCGGGAGGCCACGGCGAAGTCGACGATCTCGCGCCGTTGTGCGGCCAACCATTCGTGGTGGACGGATGTGTCCCGATCGGTCACTGCGTCTCCTTGAAGAGTTCGAACGGTCGCTCGTGGGCATGATGGATGACAGGCTGGTCCCGCGGTCCTGTCGGGTCGAATCACTGTGCTCGGCGGTGGTCGTTTCCCGCACCGGTTCGGACCGGTGGGTATCGACGTCGGAAAGTGGCCGTGCTCGGCGGCTGGAGGGGCGAGCCTTGAGTAACCGGACGTCGTTTCGTAACGTCCGGCGGTCGCGCGGCAGACGGGCTGATCGGCACGCGAGCGAGGCTGATCGGCAGCGGATCCTGGAGATCGCCGAGCGGCTAGGCTCCCAGCAGCGCTGCTCGTTCACTGACCGGCGGACAGGTGAACGCCGTGGGGCTGGTGGTGGATCGCCCCGCGCGTGTACTGGGGATTGAGCCGTACTTCATGCAGCTTATATCCGGGATCCAGGATGCGCTCGCCGATGGACCTGCCGCGCTGTTGTTGCAGGTCACCGACGACAGCGCTGCCGAATATTTACCGTCATCACCGCAGGTCACAACACCTAGAACTTGACCTTGCTGGGGCCCTGCTCACCTGGCTTCAGCAGTCGACAACCGAAGATTCTGCGAGGCTGGCCGAGCGATGCCCTGCCGCCGGGTCCCATATGCTTATCACTCAAAATCCCTTGATTTTGACCTTTGTTCGATGCCGTCAAAACCTGGTCGAGAATAGCAATGATAGTACTCCTTCAAGGAGATGATAGAGCGCCATCAGAAACGGAACTCCAAGACTTCGATAGTGGATGGACATGCGGGAGGCAAGCTTACTGCCTCACCGGGCAGCAGCGGCTGGGGAGTCGTGCTTGCTGCCGAGGTTCGTCCGGTCCCCCGAGTCTGTGCTGCCGAGCCGTTGTGTGCGGAAGTCGTTGGACTCGAGTATGAGGGAGGTAATGACTCCAGCGACGAGCGACCAGAAGGGACTCGATACGCCCAGCAGCGTCATATCACTCATCGCAACGACGAGTGTCACCAGCGCGCCGAGCCGGTAACGGCCCGCACCGAAGGCTCCGCCGAACGCGGTGAGCAATACGCTCAGCATGGCAAGTCCCGCGACGGCGGCGATGAGTGGCTGCGGTAACACGGTGACGACGGTGACGGCGATTCCGGCGAACGCACCGAAGGCTACGAAGATTATGCCGTTCACGATCGAAGCTGCGTAGCGACCGTCGCGGTGGACGCCTGCTTGATCCGAGCCGCAGATCGCCGTCATCGGGCCGGCGATGCTGCCGTTGTGGCCGCCAAAGCTCGACACAAGAACACTCGCGGCGCCGCTAACCACCGTCATGTTGTTGACCGGGGGGCGGAACCCCGCAGCAATCATGACGCCCATCGACTGGATGTTTTCGGCCTGGATGACCAAAGCTAGAGGTATGCCGACACCCAAGGCGGCGAGCCAGTTCCACTCAGGAAAGGTCACGCTCGGAAGGATCATTCCTGCATTTCCTGTGGCGGATTCAAATCCGCCTGTGAAGCTTGCCACGATGCTACCGAGTACGAGGGCGCCGACCACACCAGGTACGACCTTGACGAATCGGCTTAGTAAAAAGTACCCGATAACCGCCGCGCCTACTACGTATGGCGCGGTCTCAGCTGCGACGACAACGTCGATTGTGAATCCGAAAAGTACCCCGCCGATCATCGCCATGAGAATCGGCATCGGAAGCCAGGCCACAAGTTTGCGTACGAAGCCGCTTAGACCCAGGACAAGCACGAGGACGCTGGCAACGAGGTAGGCCCCGATCATCTCCGGTAGGGAAAAATCGGGAAGTGCCGCGATCACGAGCGCCGCTCCGGGAATGCTCCAGGCTCCTGTCACAGGTTGCTTGTAGTACAAGGCCATGAACAGAGAGATCAGGCCGCCGATCAGGTAGACCGCACCAATCCAGGAACTGATTTGCTGAGCGGACAGACCCGCGTCGCCGGCTCCATTAATGATGATCAGTGCTGGGCCGGTACAGCCGAAGATGGCCGCGACGAGGCCTGCCCCCACTGTGGAGAAGTTGAGGCTATGCGGTAGCCCCTTGAGGCCGGCGATGAAGCCGGGGCCACGCTCGATGAGCCGGTCTGTTTCCGGTAGCCCGCCAAGTTCGTTCTCTGAAGTACTCGTACTCACGTGCCGCTCCTCTCGTGCGAGCCGCCGGTTCGTATCCCATGCGCAGCTGTGGGTGACGTCCAGTTGAAGGCGCGCGGATCGATGGGGCCCGAGTGGTGGTGGAGCAGGATCCTCCGGTAGGGAACTCGGCGGTTGATGTCGGAAAATCCGACTCTGTCGAAACTCCGCAGCGCGGAAACGTTTCTCGGATGACCGGTCGATAACTCGCATCGAAAAAACAACGTCAGAAAACGGTACGATCGACGGTGATTTCGACGCGTCTCAGCCGGGATTCGTTCCGACCGGGGTGATCACTGCTACCGGAGGATCCTGTACTGCTACTACTTCGGGCCCCTTGATGACGCATCCGACATGTGGGGATGCAGCGGTGCTGCTTCTGGTGGTCAGAAGAACCAGGGCGGGGCTTCGGGGCCATGTCCTGAGGAATCGATGAACCGGCCGCCGTGGAACACCAGCGGTTCGCCGTCTCGGTCGCAGGTGGCGATGGCCCGGCCGAGGAACAGTACATGGTCGCCCGCTGGGATCTCCTGCTGGACCTCGCATTCCACATGTGCCAAGGCGCCCGGCACTATAGGAATGTGGTGATCTCCGTATTCCAGCGGCAGTCCGGCGAAGTGGTCCTCTCCGCGCCGGGCGAACCGCATCGCGATCGCATCCTGCCGGGCGGACAGGATACTGATCGCGAAGCTGCCGGTGGCGGCCACCGCATCGGTAGTGCGGGCGCCGATGGTGAGGCTGATCAGGATCAGTGGCGGGTCGAGCGAAACCGAGGTCAGCGAGTTCACGGTCATGCCGTGCGGCTCGTCGTCGGCGGTGGTCACGACGGCTACTCCGGTCGTGAACCGGCCCATCGTGCGACGCAGCGTGGACGGTTCCACGCTCGTCTCCGCAGGCGGGGAGTGGGTGGGTGACATGGTCACCTCCTTGAGAGGGTGGTCAGGGTTCAGGCCGGATAGCGGACCTCGAAGGTGACGATGCCTTCATCGGTGCGCCAGGGGCCATGAGGCATGCCCGGTGGGCGGCAGGCGTACATGCCGACGGTGAAGGTTTCATTGAGCGAGAGGTCGGTGAACGAGCCTTCGATGATGTAGACCTCTTCCCAGAAGTCGTGCTTTTGCACACCCATCGGAGTGGAGTCCGCGCCGGGGGCGTAGCGCAGGATGCGAGTCGCGACCCCGGTGTCGGGATCGGCGGAAAGGATTCGTTCAGTGATTTTCGGATTGTCCCCGGGGCAAATGGTGCAGTCCACGTCGGTGACGGGAAAGAACTCGTACTCGGGCTTGGCCATGAGGGGGTACTCCAGACGGATCAGCGGCTGTCAGGCGACATCGGTGTCGTAGCTGGCGAGGAAAGAATCGACCTCGGCCATCGGGGCGTCGAAGCCGTAACCACGGTAGGCGTAGCCCTTCACAACGAAAGGGGCGCCAGCGTAGAACATCTCATACTGGTGGTGGCGGCCGGCGAATTCGCTGCCGATGGCGTCCCAGGCGAGTTTGAATAACTTCACTCGCTCGGCGGCCTCGGCGTTCGGGCTGTGGATGTAGTGGTCGATGTCTGCACGGGTGTCAGGATTGCGCATGTCCTCCACGCTGGAGGGAAGCTGTAGCACCCCGCCGCCGACCAGATCGCGCAGGATGGCCAGGACTCGCGGGTAGAGCTCGGATTGCAATCCCATGGCGCCGTAGACCGCACGAGCGCCGGGCCGCCACATACCCTGCTCGTCCGGCCCCGCAGTGTATTCGGCGGCCAGGACTGCGGATTCGACCAGCGAGGTCAGGCTGGCCAGTTCGCCGAGTTTTTCCACCACGCCGGGGAACTTGTCGACCCCGTTGACGGCGGCGACCTTGCGGGCGATGCCGGCGAGGAACTGCAGTTTCACCATGAAGCGAATCTGGGCTTGCCAGTTGCCGAGCACGTGGGCGCCGGTATCGAAGAACTGGCGACGCAGCCCGGCGACGTCGCGGTAGACGAACACCCGTTCCCACGGGATGAACACGTCGTCGAAGACCAGCAGCGCGTCGGTCTCATCGTAGCGGGTCGTCAGGGGATAGTCGTAATGGCTGTTCGCAGCCGGGGCATACGGGCGACGGCAGTACAATTTCAAACCATCGGCACCGACCGGCACGGTGAACCCGAGGGCGAAGTCGCGATCCTCCTCGGTCAGCGGTTTGATGCAGGAGACGAAGATTTCATCCGCGACCGCACCACCGGTGGCCAGCATCTGCGCGCCACGCACGATGATGCCGTCGTCGCGTTCCTCGGCCACGCCGGTTTGGACGAGCTCACCGGCCCAGGCATGGGCAGTGTTGGCGCGGGAGACCTGGGGAGGGATGATCGCATAGGACACGTAGAGGTTCTCCCGCATCATCCGTTCGTGGAACGCTGCGATGTTGCTGGAGAAATCGTGCTCATCGCCTTCGAATGCTTCGGGATGCGCCGCGAACGCGGCGAGGAACGCACCGACGTGATCCGGGCTGCGCCCTACCCATCCGTGCGTATGGCGTGCCCAGGTCTCGGCAGCCTGCCGGAACGCGGTGAGATCCTCACGGCTGCGCGGCGTGGTGAACACGCGATTGGTCTCGATATCAGCGTTCGGTTCAGCGTGGGTCGTCATGCCGGAAGACGGATCCGCCGCCACGTCGAACAGCTCGGCGATCGTCGTGGCGATCGGGGCGAAGGCCGGATGGTCGGCCACATCGTGTATCCGTTGACCATCGACATAGATTTCCCGATCGTCCTTCAAGGAGGCGAGGTAGTCGGGTCCGGTACGCATCACAGGCTCCTCTGCTTCGTTTCGTAAGAATGGGTCAAGGTCGTGCCGTTGGCGAGAGCGAGGTGGATTCGCCAGTAGCTACCGTGAACGAACTCGCCGGTCAGCAGCGGCAGCGTCCCGCCGAAGATCACGAGGTCCCCGTCGATCTCGCCCAGCGTTGCCGTCAGGCGACTCATCAGGTCGTCGGGCGTGCGTAGGGCTGCCAGGGTTCCCCGCTGATAGGGCACCTCGTCGGCACTGCTCGATACGGTGATGGAATCCCAGTCCACTGCGGACAGGTCCTCGCCGAGCGGGAGCACCAATTGGCCCACGGGTTTGGGGCAGGCGGCCTTCGACGCGGCGATCTCATGACGTTCGAGATCGCGGTCAGTGTGATCGGACCCCACGGCCAGGTAGTAGGATCCCTGGTGGCGAATCAAGACCGGCTCGACTTCACCCGAGGTCATCGACCCGTCGATCGCCACAACGGCTTCGGTGGTCAACAGCGCCGGATCGAGCTCGTAGAACGCGGGCACGCTCGCCGGTTCCGGCACCCCGATCGCGGCAAGCTCGGCGATGTGCTCGGCCACCGCTCGTTCATCGCGCGCGGTATAACCGGCCACGATCAGTTGCTCGGGCACTACATCGAGGACTCTCCCCTCTCCGGCGATGTGCAGCTGCAGCGCTGCCTGATTTTCGGTCACGATTGACCTCCTTGCATCGTTACCTCGGCTACGGTGCTGTTCTGGTGTGGCTGCATGGTGAGCAACCGTCGGTCCCGCAGCACCGGAAACTGCGCCCGAACCCGACCGACAGCGCCGATGTCCACCTCGCAGCAGGTGATGCCCTCCTCAGTGCCGGCTTCGACCAGTACCTCACCCCACGGGTCGACGATGCGACTGTGCCCGCCGAGGGCGGTGCCGTGCTGCTCACCTACGGCGTTGCAGCCGATGACCACCATTTGCTGTTCCACGGCGCGGGTGGTGGTGAACAGCTGCCAATGCGCTCGCCGCGCGGCCGGCCACGCCGCAGGCACGGCCACCGTCTGTGCGCCGGCATCGACCAGCGCCCGCCACAATTCGGGAAACCGCAAGTCATAGCAGGTGGTGGAACCGATCGGCCCCAGCGCGCTGTCTGCCACGGAGACCGTGTCACCGCTGGTGAGTAGTTCCGCTTCGCGGGACTGATAGCCGAAGACGTGCATCTTGCGGTAGGTGTGCAACACCGATCCATCCGGTGCGATCAGCACCGCCGTGTTGTGGATGCGTCCCTCTGCGCCGCGTTCCAGGATGCTGCCGAGGTGAACGTGCGCATCCAAATCCCGCGCCCAGTCGCGTCCGGCTGAGACCGTGTCTCCGTTCAAGGACTCGGCCAGCTCGTCGTAGGCATCGAAGGCGAAGTATCCCGGTGCCCACAGTTCTGGCAGCACCACCAGGTCCGCCCCACGCGCTTGCCGCACCATCCGGCCAATACGGTGACGTCGCTGCCACACCGGCTCTTCCGGTGGGCTGGCGGCCTGCACCATCGCGACTCTCATGACGCCACCACCGGTCCGGAGCCGCCGGCGTGGGATCCCCAGTCGACGATGGCAGGCAGGTTCAGTGTTGCCAGCGTGCTCGCCAGGTGGGCGGAGACCGCATGCGCGGCGCGTTCCGCCTCGCCGGACCGTATCGCCGACACGATCGCGGCATGCTCGTCCAGTACGGTGCGCACCCGATCCTCGGCAGAAGCGACGGCATGCAAACCCATGCGTACCTGCCGTTCGCGCAGCGACTCGTAGAAATCGGCAAGCACCTGATTCCCTGCCCTACGTACGATCGTGCGGTGGAAGGCTCGGTCGCAGTCGATAAAGGCCACCGGATCCTCGGACAGGTCCTCCTGCTCGGTCACGAGACGGTCCAGATCCTCAGCCAGACCCTCCACAATGGGCGTCACCTGACGCACGCACCAGTCCTCCACCAGACCCCGGGCCTGCATCACCGCCTGCACCTCGCTATCCGAGATCGGCGGCACGAACGCCCCCTTCTTGGGCACGATCTGCACGACCCCTTCGGCCTGTAACCGCAGCAGCGCCTCACGTACCGGCGTCCGCGACGTGCCCGCCGCCTCGGCAACTCCTACCTCGGTCAGGAACGAACCCTCCTGGCGAGGCAAGCCGGCGATGTGGCCCTTCAGCCACCGATACGTCACGTCCTGCGCGGAGCCACGGCGCTCCTCGGATCCCTGTTCGTTCCTCATGGACTAACTGTATACATGTTGCGTACAGGAAGCACAAGACCTGTATGCAGTAAGAGGACATGCGGGGAAGGACCGGGTGGGCATATCCATACAAGAGCAGGACGCATCGAGCGCTGGAGCGGAACAGCTCACCGGGGCAAGCCGCACACGTCCGTTCGGCGACGAACTCCTGCAGCTGTCCCAAGGTGAGGTCGGCCGGAGTGCGACACCGACCGACATCGCGGAATGCGTGCGGCGAGGCACCACCAGACTTGATCAGCAAGGACTGATCAAGCCGGCCCGCTCCGATCGGCAACGCAGTCGAATGCCCTGCCGAACGACCGAATGTGGGAGCCGCGGAAGCGCGGCCGAGAAACGTGCCAGGCGTATTCCGGCCGTCCCCGGGAAGGGCTCTTGCACGGGATCGCCGAAATCGACGCCGGTCGGGCGCCGGGATGCAGTCTGCGGGGACCTGGCCGGGTCGAGTATGTCTGTCGATGGGTCCGTGAGTTTACGCCCGCCATACCGTGCTGCCGCCGATAACGGTGCGCAGTACGCGGGCCTGTAGCAGCGATCCGGGATCGGTGTTGAATGGGTTGCGGTCCAGGACGATGAAGTCGGCGAGGAGTCCGGATTCGAGCTTGCCGAGCGCAGTTTCGCTGCCGCAGGCCCAGGCTGAGTCTGTTGTGGCGTGTCGGACTGCGTCGGGCAGTGGTACCGCGAGATGCGGCTGTGGTGCGAGGAGGGATGGATCAGAGGGTGAGCGTCGGGTATTGGCGATGTAGAGATTCGGCAGAGGTGGGTGCGGGGCGGTCGGTGCGTCGGTGCCGAAAGCGAGTCGGGCACCGGTGCCGGTGAATTCGGGCCAGGCGAAGCCTCGCTCGGCGCGTGCGTCACCGAGCATGGCGGCCCAGTTCGCTCTGATGGCAGGGTCGGCGTGTACCGGCTGCATGGACGCAGTGATGCCGAGTTGGGCAAGGCGGGGTACGTCAGCCGGGTCGACGTACTCGAGGTGCTCGATGCGATGCCTGCGGGGGCGTGGGCCGTTCGCCTGGTGGGCGTGTTCGAGTGCGTCGAGCGCGATTCGGGTGGCCTTGTCACCGATCGCGTGCAGTGCGACTTGCAGCCCGGCGGCGTCGGCGGCAGCTACCGCGGGGGCGAGGTGGTCGAGGTCCCAGATCGGTTCCGCGCTGGTGCCGTCGGCGTACGGTTCGAGCATGCTGGCGGTGCAGCCGTCGATGACGCCGTCGACGACGAATTTCACCCCGGTGATGCGCAGTGTGTCCGAATGGTGGGTGGCCGCGAGTTCGGCGGCCCGCTTGATCTGGGCGAGGTGCTGGGCGGGATCGGCGGCGCGCCGGATCAGCCAGTGGCCGACGATCCGCATGTTCAGTGTGTTCGCGCGTTCGGCCCGCACCATCGCCGCGAGGCTGGGCTCGTCGAGGGCCATGTCGACGGCACAGGTGACCCCGCTGGACAGGTAGCTGGTGTTGGCTGCGACCAGTGCTGCATCGCGATCCTCGTCCGTCGTGGCGTCGGCGATGAAGGGCCATACGAGGTTTTGCGCGGCGGTTTCCTCCAGGTGCCCGGTCGGTTCTCCCGTGGCAGGGTCGCGCACGATCCGGCCTCCGACAGGGTCCGGAGTGTCGCGGGTGATGCCGAGCTCAGCCAGGGCCGCAGTGTTGACCCATACGGAATGGTAGTCGTTGGCATCAAGGTAGACCGGGCGGTCGGGAACGATCGCATCCAGCATTTCCTTGGTGGGACGGCCCTCGGGAATCGAGGAGAACAACCAGCCGCGACCCAGCACACGGGGCGCGTCCGGGTTGTTGCTGGCCCATGTGGTGACACGGCGGTGAATCTCGGCGAGGTCGCCTGCGTCGGTGAGATGCGCGTGCAGGCTTGCCTGGCCGGTCATCAACACGTGTGCGTGCCCGTCGACGAATCCGGGCAGGACCGTGCTGCCCTGGAGATCGATCCTTGTCGTGTCCGCCCCGGCGTAGTCCGCTGCGGAAGCGTCCGGGCCCACGTAGACGATGTGACTGCCTCGCAGCACCAAGGACTCGGTCCATGATTGCTGAGGGTCACCGGTGAAGACGTGACCGCCCGAATACCAGACCGCATGGTCAGTAGTGGTGCTCATGCACCCTCCTCTGCCGTAGCTGAAGCATGCCGACGATGGGCTTGGTGACGAGCATCGGCGCGATAACCACCCTTGCCTGCCTTGCGAACCCAGATCAGTGTGAGCAGCACATGGACCAACCCCGTAACGACCAGCGCGGGCATCGCCGCCGTGGTGTAGGGGAAGATGGGCGCTGCCTCGAAGGTGACCGGGTTGAGGAGCAGGTAGTAGGTCAGCGCCCCGGCTGCGACTGCGAGGAACGCTGCCGGGTTGATGCCCCACCAAAATGTGTAGCGCGAGACGCCCTCGGGCTCGTACAGCTCTCGTAACCACAAGCGCCGCCGACGCAGCAGGTAGAAGTCGGCGAGATACACGGCCGTCAGTGGCGCCATTACCAGTCCGATCCATGCGATGAACTTGAAAAAGTTGTCGTACAGGGCAGTAGGCCAGAACACCACGATGGCTGACGGTGCGTAGAGCAATGCCACGAACAGCGGCCAGGGAATCCGCCGGACCGGCGCACCGATTGCCCGGATCAACGCAAGTCCGCTCGCGTAGGTCTGCGCCACCATGCTTGTGACGTTGGCGAAAGCGATGAACAGCAGTGCCAGCCCACCGAGGGCGGTCCCGCCGAGGGCCACCATCCAGACCGTGGGATCCACCGCGCCGAGGACGAGCGCGGCCAACGTTCCGATGATTCCGGCAACCGCGGAGGCGAAGAAGATGCCGACGAGGTTCGGCCAGAAGGCCGCACGCTGGCTGGTGGTCAGCCGTGCGAGATTACCCATGAGCGTCCACCACGAGAATCCGGTCGCGAAGCTCAGTTCCACAGCGATGGCGAAGTTCAGTCGGGCGTCTGCGAACGCGTCCAGCGGCTGCGCGGTTACCAGTTCCGTCCACGAGTGGCCGACCAAGATCATGATCAGCATCGCCACGGTCATCGCGGCCAGCATCGGGGCGACGATCTTGTTGATCCACGCGATGGACACCGGCCCGTGCACGAGAGTGAGCCAGGCGAGGGCCAGGGCCAGTAGGGACATCACGATCACCATCGGACCGTTCGGGTCATAGCTGGTGCCCAGCACCGCATTGAGTATGTTGGTGACCGCGCGCCCGAACATGATCGCAAGCACGGCGTTCCACCCGGCTGCGAGCAGCGGCATGATCACGGCGATCAATGCCCGCACACCGTTCACTCCGAACACCGAGCGCAGAGCGGTGTACTGCTCGACGCCGTATTTCGCCGAAGGCAGGCAGGTGCTCATCGCCACCAGGCTCGCGCCCACGAGGTTGCCGATGACGGTGGCCACGATCGCTGTCTTCACTCCCACGAACAGCGCGATGGTGCCACCGGACAGAAACGCCCAGGTGGCAATCGCCAGCCCGACATTGACGGATGTGAACTGCCAGAATCCCCAGATGCGTTCGTGCCTGAGCACCGGCAATTCGGTGAACTCGGCCGCGGTCGATGTCTGCCCTGCCGACTGGTCCGATTCCGCTACCATGGGTACCCCCACGCCAGCAGGGTGCCGACCAGTGCGATGCCAGCGGTCAACAATGCAATGAGGTCGCGCACGGGAAGATCCGTACGTGCGGCATCGTCGTACGCGGGGTCTTCGAGCACGGCCAATCGTCGCTCCAACTCCTGCCGGAATTGCATCGCGTCCATTCCAGACCTCCTTGCGGCTGGCTGTGTGGCACATCGCGGGGGCGATCACACCGGGTAGGTTCCCCACGGTGACTGCCGTCACCACACTCCGACAGTGACCGATCCTCCGAAATGCACGGCAAGCATTGGAGAATCACACAATGCCGCCCCAGTCGCTCGCGAGCCACCTCGCCTTGCAGCGCCGCATGTCGGTCTCGGTGGATTGAGCTCTGCAAGCTCGGCCGGGCGGGACCGTCTCCCGGGCAGAGGCCATGCGGGTTCGCCTCCGATGGAGGCTGCCGCTAGTGGTGGTGGGCGATTTCGGCGTGCGGGTCGTGTTCTGTGGTGGGGGCGGGGTCGGTGTGCACGATCGCTCGGCTCAGGCGAGGCATGGCATGCAACAGTCGATGTTCGGCGTCGACGGCGATGGCGTGGGCGTCGACGACGGAGAGGTTCGGGTCGACGACCAGGTCGGTTTCGGCGTGCAGTTGGTGGCCGACCCAGCGCATCCGCAGCGTATCCACGGTCAGTACGCCGCTGGTGGCTTGGAGGGCGGTCTCGGCCCGGGTGACCAGGGTGGGATCGACGGCGTCGAGCATGCGGGCGAAGATTTCCTTGGCGGCGCCGCAGAGCACGGAGATGATCGCCGCGGTGATCAGCAATCCGACGATCGGGTCTGCCCAGCGCCAGCCCAGCCAGGCCCCGCCTGCGGCCAGCAGCACGCCCAGGGAGGTGAACCCGTCAGTACGGGCGTGCAGCCCGTCGGCGACCAGGGCAGCCGAGCCGATCTTGCGGCCCACGATGATGCGGTAGCGGGCCACCAGTTCGTTGCCTGCGAATCCGACGAGTCCGGCCGCGGCGACCCAGCCGATGTTGCTCATCTGCTGCGGATGGAGAAGCCGGTCGATGGCCGTCCAGGCGGCCAGCACCGCCGAGGCGGACATCACCAGCAGGATCACCAGCCCGGCGAGGTCTTCGCTGCGTCCGAGTCCGTAGGTGAATCGTCGAGTGGCTGCTCGTCTGCCCAGTACGAATGCGATCGCCAAGGGGACCGCTGTGAGCGCGTCGGCGACGTTGTGCAGCGTGTCGCCCAATAGCGCCACCGAGCCGGTGAATGACACCAAGACTGCCTGGGCCAGTGCGGTGACCACGAGCCCCGCGAACGAGATCCACAGCGCCCGCATCCCGGCCCGGCTGGTCTGCAGCGTGGCGTCGACGATCTCGGTGCTGTCGTGGCTGTGTGGGGTCACCGCGTGAATGACCCGCGACCACCAGCGCGCCATTCGGTTCCCACCATGCCCGTGGCCGTGCTCGTGATGGTCGGCATCGTGGGAGTGGGCATGCTCGGTGTGGGGGTCCGGGGTGGGCCGAGGACGGGAGTGCGCGGTCTCGTCGGTCATGGCGGCATCGACTCCGGGGTGGTGGACAACAAGCACCGAATGACCGCACCATATGTGCCCATGTGCGCACGCGACAATGATGCAAGTGCCAGTGCCGGGCAACAACTCCCCGCCGAAGACCTGGTGGAGGCCGCGGGCACCGCACTGCGGATGCTGACCGATCCCACCCGGTTGCGGATCGTGTGGCTGCTGCGCGAGACCGAGATGGATGTGGCCGGCCTGGCCACCGCCACCGGGGCGGCCCGGCCCGCGGTCTCGCAGCACCTGGCCAAACTTCGCTTGGCCGGGCTGGTACGGACGCGCCGAGAGGGTCGCCGCGCGGTCTACACCGCCCGGGGCGGCCACGTGCAGCGCCTGATCGAGGAAGTGCTCTCGGCCGCCGAGCATCACCTCACCGGAGCCCCCGACCACGACTGAGCACTGCAGAACATCTCAACGTGGCCGGGCATGGTGAGGTGCGATGCCCCGGACCGGTTCGTTGCGGAACCACCCCGGCTGCTTGAAGCGTTGTTGGTGTCGGAGGCGACACCGGGCAACTCGGCACCACCTCGAACAGGGGCTACCGGCAGGCTCGGTGCTGTGGGCCGAACTGGGTATCGATCAACGTCTGTGCAGCGGTTTTGGTGTGTTCTCCGGCGCACTGCGGGAAATCCTGCATGGAGGCGGTCACGATCGCGCCCTCGACGAGGACGAGGAGCTGGCCGGCGAGTGCTTCGGCGTCCTCGGCTTCGGCTTCGGTGGCGAGTTCGCGGAGGCGAGCGCGCAGGGTGTGCTTGTGCGACCGGGCGATGGCGGCAACCGGAGTGGACACGGCCCCGAGTTCGCCGAATGCGTTGATGAACGCACACCCGCGGAAGTCCGGGGCGGCGAACCAGTCGGTGAGAAAGTCGAACACGGCAAGCAGGCGTTGCCGACCACTGCGATAGCGATCGACATGTTCGGTCAGTGCCTGGTGCCAGTGTTGATCACGTCGGTTGAGGTAGCTGTCGATCAGGTCTTCTTTGGAGGGGAAGCACTGGTAGAGCCGTTTGAGGGACACGCCCGATGCCTGACGAATGTTGGCCATGCCCACCGTCTGGAGGCCGTGCGTGTAAAAAAGCTCTTCGGCGGCGGTCAGGATCCGCTCGCGGGCCTCGTGCTCGTCCACCGGCTCACCTCGCCTCGACAGGAGAATGAATATTCTCTAGGCTAGCAGCAACCGGAGAACGATCATTCTCTGTCGAGGGAGGATCATGACGGCACGGCCCCCGCTGCCACCGTTTACCGAGGAGACAGCACAGGAGAAGGTCCAGGCAGCCGAGGACGCCTGGAACACGTGCGACCCCGAACGGGTCGCGCTGGCCTACACCGAAGACTCGGTGTGGCGCAATCGCGATCGGTTCGTCACCGGACGCGCCGAGATCGTGCGATTTCTCCAGCACAAGTGGCACCGTGAACTCGACTATGCGTTGCGCAAGGAACTGTGGGCATTCCAGGGCAGTCGGATCGCGGTGCGATATCAGTACGAGTGCCGCGATGGTCGGGGCCAGTGGTGGCGCAGCTATGGCAACGAGCTGTGGGAGTTCGCCGACAATGGACTGATGAGCCGTCGTGAATCCAGCATCGACGACGTGCCCATCGACGCTAACCAGCGGCGCATCCACGGCCCGCGCCCACGAACCGAACGCGGAGCACCTCTCCCGCTGCAATAGTGGTATCTCGCAGGAGTGCCGGGCCGCAGCGGTGCAGCGCTCACTCACCCGGCACACCCGCCAACCCTGCTGCACAAGATTCTTCAGTGGCCGCGCCCTGCGCCACCGATGCAGCGTGACGAGCTCCTCGTCAGACATGTCGTGCAGCCGGTCGCGGTCCCACCCGGTCAGCACGGCGAATTGCGGTTCCTACGCGTCCAGTGCAGCGGATTGGCCGGGTTGGAGGACAATGATCCGGTCCGCGATTCCCCCGGTGTGGAATTCCCGCCCGAGGTGTCCAGGTTGTCGGGGTGGTGGTCGTGGGAGACGAGTGCGATGTCGACCGCTCCGACCTCGTCGGCGTCTCCAGCAGACCAGGGGTAGCCGGGCAGGGCCAGTACAGATGCTGTACCGGTGGCAGACTCATGGCGCTCGGCACGTTGGTCGCCCAGTTCCCGACCTGGTTCCGGCTCAGCCCGTTCGCCGGCCAGGTCGCGGTGCAGCGATCTACCGGGACGGTGCCGAGAGAACGGGACTGACGCGTCGAGGCGGTACCACGCAGGGACTCGCCCCGGTGCCGCGGTTGTCGTGCGGCTCAGAAGGGTGGCGCCCGGTCGATGGCTGCACGGTGATCCACCGGGGCTCGTAGAGGGGATGTGTGGGGACACGGCGTGCGGGTCTTGCACGGTGGCGTAGCCGCTCCCGAACGCCGTGGTCGGCGGTCAGCAGACCTGGATGCCGTAGGTCCGGTAACCGTGACTGCTGTCGCTGAAGTCGAAAGCGGTGGAGGTGTATTGATCGACCCACGGTTCGCCGGGAGCCTGCCCCGGGATCCGGCGAAACACATTCGGTGGGCGTGCGAGCACCCTCCGAGGTTGCTCGCGCTGTCCGGTTCCGGCGCTACCCCGCACAGCAGCATGTGCTCGGTGCTGGACAGCCGAGCCCATACCGGCTCCCTGACCACGACACGGTCATCGACGGATGGTGTCCGTGGGTTTCGCGACCACGCTCCACCATCTCAGGCAGGAGACCACTGCTGCCTGAGAAATACTCTTCGGGTGCGCGTACTCATCTCCACGAAGGGCCATCGGCGCGCTCAGGGGCGGCCTGACCGCGATTACGGTCACCGGCGGACCACGAAGCGTCCAGCGCGGCCGGCGTGACGACCGGAAAGTCAGGTCGTGGCTTCTCGGTGAGGCCGAAGAGGGTGACGAGCACGGTGAGGTCACCGTCGTGCTGCAGCTCGCCGTACTCAACCAGCGCGTGCACACGAGATGGTCCGGCCACGAGTTGGTTCAGTGTGGCTCGGCTGAGGATGAGCGTCAGCTCGGGACGCGAGCCGGGCACCGGATTGTTTTCGTGGTGCACGAGTGCCCCGTTGGAAAGCACCGTGTGGTACTGGGAATGCTCGTCGGTGATCTCCCAGACAATGTGCAGCCTGTGCCTCGCAGCGCGGGGGCCGTTGACGCGGATGGCGATGCTGTCGAAGACCTGTCGCAGGCTTAGCGCAGCGACCGTGCTGCTGTCCCGCGACTGCCGTGGCGCGCTGGCGCTGGTCCGGCCGAGTCGCAGCTCCAGTGCGGCGGCCAAGTAGAAGTTGCGCCAGGTCGCATTCTCGGAGCCGTATCCGAGCTGTTCCAGCGCCGCGGCCTGCAGCAGGCGTGCTCGCTCGTTGTTGGGCTCGGCGTACACGACGTGGTTGACCACCTCGGCGACCCACCGATAGTCGCCCGCGCCGTAGCTTTCCTCGGCCATCTCCAGCACGCGTTCCGCACCGCCCATGAAGTCCACGTAACGCGCGGCGGCGGCGACGGGCGGGTGCGGCCACAGGTGGGCGGGGTTGCCGTCGAACCATCCGATGTAGCGCTGATAGATCGCTTTGATGTTGTGGCTGGTCGAACCGTAGTATCCGCGCGTATGCCAGGTGCCCTCCAGAGTCGGGGGCAGCGCCAAGGACTCGGCGATGTCCGCGGCGGTGAGACCCTGGTTCATCAACCGCAAGGTCTGGTCGTGCAGGTAGGTGTAGAGGTCGCGTTGCTCGCTGAGGAAGCTCACCACTTTCTCGGTTCCCCAAGTGGGCCAGTGGTGTCCCGCGAGGAGCACGTTGGCACGAGAACCGAAAAGCACGAGGGACTCGGTGAGCGCGTGTGCCCACGCGCGGGCGTCGCGCACTGGCGCCCCGCGCAGCGTGCCGAGGTTGTGCTGGGTGTGGGTGGCGGTCTCGGCCAAACACAGCGCGGCGACATCGGGAAGGAAGAAGTTCAGCTCGGCGGGTGCCTCGGTGCCGGAGACGATCTGGAACACCATCCGCACGCCGTCGATCGTGCACTCTTGCCCAGTCCGTTCAATGTGGACGGTTGGTCGGGCGAGAGTGACTCGGCCCGTGGAGGTCCCCAGACCGAGTCCCACACCGACCTGCCCGCGCGGGCCGACCGGGAGCGCGGACCCATACATGAGCGTGGCACGACGGCTCATCACCGGGCCGGCGTAGACATTCTCGCTCACCGCATGCTCGGTGAAGCCTTCCGGCGCCAGAATCTCGATGGTGCCGGAAGTGAGTTCGTCGGCTCCGGCGAGACCGAACACCCCACCGAAATGATCGGCATGGTTGTGGGTGAACACCACGGCGGTCACCGGTCGTGGTCCACGATGCCGCTGATACAGATCGAGGGCGGCGCGAGCGGTTTCCACGCTGATCAGCGGGTCCACCACGATGATGCCGCACTCGCCTTCGATCAGTGTCATGTTGGACAGGTCGAACCCGCGCACCTGGTACACGCCGGGAACGACCTCGAACAGGCCCGCCTTGGCAAGCAGCCGCGTCTGGCGCCACAGCGCCGGGTGCACCGATCCCGGAGGCTCGCCATCGAGGAAGTGGTAGCGGTCGAAGGCCCACACCGTTCGCCCCTCGGCGTCCTCGATGGTGCGGTGCTCGGGCGCGGCGATGAACCCCCGCTCGGCATCGGCGATGTCGTCCGTGCGTGACCAGGGCAGGGTTCGTGTCGCGTGGCGATGGGCCGCGATGATGTGTTCGGTCGGCTGGGTGGGTCGAGTCATCGGCGGAAGATCCCCATGGTGAGTCGGCGCGGAAGGCGGGGCTGGTTCATCGACCATGGCGGGCCAGGTCCTTGGCGATGGCGTTGCGCTGAACTTCGGACGTCCCGGTCAAGATGCGAAACATCCGGATCTTCCGGAACAGGTACTCGATCTCGTTTCCCTGGGTGAGCCCTTCTTTACCGTGAATCTGCACAGCCTGGTCGGCGATGCGGAAGGCCGACTCGGCGACGAACAGCTTGCACATGAACGCTTCCGTGCGCACGTCATCGCCGTTGTCGAGGGCCTCCAGCGCCTTATAGGTCATCGAGCGCGCCGCGTAGAACTCGGTGGCCATGTCGGCCAGCTTGTGCTGGATCGCTTGGAGATCGAGCAGTGGCTGGCCACCTGCGACTTTCCGGTGCAGCGCACGGTCGCGGGTGAGGTTGATGATCCGACGTGTGGCACCGAGCACAGTCGGGCAGTGCAATAGCCGGTTGGTGGTCACCCGACCCAGTGCGATGCGCATGCCTTTGCCCTCCTCGCCGAGGAGGTTGGCTGAGGGAATGTGGCAATCTTGCAGCGCGATGTCGCTTTCGATGTACTCGCCGGACATCGGGGTGTCGCCGTCGAGCACCGTGCAGCCTGGGGTGTCCAGGTCGACGATGAACGCCGAGAAGGCATCATCGCTGTCTCCCATGCGAGCGACGACGATCGCGAAGTCGGCGAAGGGGCCGGCGGAGCTGAAAACCTTGCGCCCGGTCAATCGGTAGCCATCCGGCTCACGGTGGGCGGTTGTGCGCATCGAGCGGACATCCGAACCCGCGTCCGGCTCGGTCAGCGAGAAGCAGCAGGCGCGTTCTCCGTCCACGACGGGCAGCAGGTACTTGTTGAGCTGGTGTTCGGTGGCGTGCCGGAGTATGTCGCCTGCGCGCAGGGGGCCGCCCATATCACCGAGGACGCTGTGGCCGAGAATCCGGCCGCTCGCACCGACCTCCTCCTTGAGCGCGGCCAGTGCCGTGCAGGTCAGTCCTTGCCCGCCGTATTCGGTGGGCAAGTGAATGCCGTAGAAGCCGAGCTCGCGGCTACGCCGCCAGACCGGTTTCAGGTCCGCGCGGGTGAGCCGGCTCTGCCGTGTGATGCCACGGTTGCGCTCGTACTCGGAGAGTTCCCCGTCCAGGTAGTCCCGGAGCCTGTCGACGAGAGCGGACAGTTCGGCGTCCCGGTAGGTGGGGTGCAGTGAAAACGTCATCGAAACTCCTGTTCCCCTGTCAGTTCACCCGGCGCGCCGTGTCCGCCCAGTACGGCTCGCGCACGGCCTTGCGATCGATCTTGCCGTTGCGGTTGTGCGGAAGCTCGGGCACGAAGTCGATCGATCGGGGCTTCTTGAACCGGTCGAGGCGTTCGGCGCAGAACCCGATCAGCTCGTTCGCGGTCGGCTCGTGACCGGCGCGCAGGACGACGGCGGCCTGCACCGCCTCGCCCCACATTTCGTCCGGAACACCAATGACGCAGACCTCGTTGACGGCGGGATGCTCGTACAGCGCTGCCTCCACCTCGGTGCAGTAGATGTTGAAACCGCCCGAGATGATCATGTCTTTTTTCCGGTCCACGATGAACAGGTAGCCGTCCTCGCGCATCCAGGCCAGGTCCCCGGTGTGCACCCAGCCATCGCGAAACGTGCGCGCGGACTGCTCGGGGTCGTTCCAGTACCTGGTGACGCAGTCCGGGCCGCGGGCAACGATCTCGCCGATCTCGCGTGGCGGTAGCTCGGTGTTGTTTTCGTCCACAACGTGGATCTCGGTGTCGTAGGCGGCCCGCCCGCACGACCGCAGCAGCTCGGGATCATCGGTTACCGCATTGGCGATCTCCTCGCTGGTCAAGCCCGCTACTACGCTGGTCGTCTCGGCGAGGCCATAGCCCTGCGCCACGACAGGGCCGAACAGGGCCACGGCCTCGCGCAGCCGTCGCGGCGAGATGGGGGCGCCGCCGAGCCGCACGCTGGTCAGACTGGACAGGTCGCGCTCGCCAACGTCGGGATGCTCGAGCACCATGGTGAGCATGGCGGGCACGAGGAACGTGGAGGTGATGCGTTCCCGCTCCACGATGTCCAGGAACGTGGCCGGATTCCAGGAGTGAAGGATGTAGGTGGTCGAGCCGCCGAAGACGCCGCCGAGAAGCCCCATTCCGGTCGCGTGGGTGATCGGTCCGCACGCGAGGTAGCGCATGCCGGGACGTGGGGGTGACTCGTGGCTCATCAGCTGCTTGCGCATGTTGGCCAAGCGGTTGCCAAAGGTCTGCACGGCCGCCTTGAGCTTGCCGGTCGAGCCGGAGGTGAAGTTCAGAACCGCAGCGTCGTCCTCGCCGACGTCAACGGCAACCGGGTCGGCGCGACCGTCGTTGACGAGTTCGCGGTACGAAAGCACCCCTGTGACCGGGGGTGCCTCCGCGGGCCCGAATGGCTCGCTTGCCGCACCGTCGAAATCCTCTCCGAGCTCGTCGTCGAGCAGCACGGGCAGGCATCCGGTTCCCGCGGATGCGATGGCGGCGAGAGCATCATCGCGATGCGCGGCGTCGAAGACCAGCATCCGCACGGAGGCGTCCCGCAGGATGTGCTCGATCTCCGCCCTGCCGAGACGCGCGTTGATCGGAACCCTTGGCATTCCGGCCTTGTAGAGCGCGAATTCGATCTCGACCAGCTCGCCGCGGTTCCACGCCAGCGATCCCACCGCGTCGCCGGTGTCCAGCCCGAGGCGACTGCTGAACGATGCGGCAAGGCGGTTGGTGCGCTCCTCGAAATCCCGGTACATCCAGACGCGTGCGCCGCAGACGAGCGCGGGCTGGTCGGGCCAGTGCCGCGCGCTCCGGGTGAGGTAGGTGCCCAGGTTCATCGACGCCTCCAGGGCGATTAGTCTACATTTAGTCTATTTGCATACAGAGTGTTCAATAACTTCTCTTCTGTCAACCTCTCCTACACTGGTTCGGCAATGTCCGAGCATCCGGGTCTCGGTGCCGAGGAGGCGCGGGGCCCAGCGACGAACAAGAGGGAGAGATGGTCGAGGACAGGCGCACCAAACGCACCCGGCGTGCGCTCAGCGACGCCCTGGTGGCACTGGTGCTCGAGCGTGGTTTCACCGCGCTCACGGTGGAGGACATCGCCGAACGCGCCGACGTGGCGCGCGCTACCTTCTACAGTCACGTTCAGGGCAAGGAAGAATTGTTCGCCAGGGTGACCTCCGACTTGATGGCCGATCTGGCCGAGCGGACGCGCCCGGCCATCACCGAAAACGCGGTGGGGTTCACCGGCAAGCCGCTGCTCGAGTTGTTGCGGCACGCGCACGACGAGCGCGACCGGTACCGGATCGTGCTGCGCGGGGAGGGGGACGGCAAACCCCTGCACATGTTCATGGACTCGCTCGCGCAGGCGGTGGCCGAGGAGTTCCGTGTGCGCGCGGAGCGCAACGGTGTTACGCCGCGCATCGATGCCGAGCTGCTGGCTCGCGTGTGGGTCGGCGAGCAGATAGCCGTCCTCCAGTGGTGGGTCTCCCAAGATACGCCGCCGATGCCTGCGGAGGAGGTCTCGCGCATGCTGCTCGACCTGGCCATGTATGGACGTTACTGGGCCAGCGGCTTCGACCTGCCCGGATGAGGCCAACCCGTGTCTCGATGACGTGCGGCCGTGCGTCGCGGCTGCTCTCGGTGATCCGGTGAGCAGCCGCAACCTCGGTGTCGATGCGGCCCCTCGGTGCTTCGTCGCCGTCGGCCACTCCTCTTGAACCGGCGCTCGTTCGCGGTCTATATTCATGAACCTAATGTTCGCTATTGGACAAATTGTCTTATAAATTTGGCGAAACCCTGAACGACGCGGTTCAGACAAGGAGCGGCCCATGACCGCATCGACCCCGGGGCCTGCCGGTGCCGAACTACTCGACCGGCTCGATCGGCTTCCTCTGTCCAAACCCCATCGTCGGCTGATGCTGCAAGGAGGGATGGGCTACCTGTTCGAGGCATACGACGGAGTGCTGCTCGGGTATGCCGCGTCGGCGCTGGTGGCACTGTGGTCGCTGGACGCTTCGATGGCCGGGTGGGTCCTGGCCTCGGTATTTATCGGCTATCTCATCGGTGCACTGCTCGCAGGCGTGCTCGCCGACTGGATCGGACGCCGCCGGGTGCTGATGTACGCCCTGCTCGTCTACGCGGTGTTCACGCTGCTCGCGGCGACCGCGTCCAGTCCCGGCGAGCTCATCCTGTGGCGCATCCTCAGCGGTATTGGGATCGGCGCCGAAGCAACAGCGATCGTCCCCTACGTCTCCGAGTTCCTTCCCCGGCGGAATCGGGGCCGCAGTATCGGCAGGACCATTATGTTCCTCGGCGTGGGCTATGTGCTGGCCGGGCTCACCGCGGTCACCGTGATCAGTCCGCAGCCGGAGCCGGGCTGGCGGATCGCGTGCCTGAGCGGCATTCTGCCGGTACTGCTTCTGCTGTGGTGGCGACGGACGATGGTGGAGTCGCCGCGGTTCCTGATCAGCAAGGGGCGCATCGCCGAAGCAGGCGGGATCGTGGAGCGGTTCGAACGAGATACCGCCGCGGCAGGCGACACGGTTCCTCCAGCGTCGTCGAGCGACAGCGTGGAGTGCGAGGTGGACCGCCTCGCGGGACAGACCAACCCGCTGCGACGGTTGGGGGCCCTGTGGGGTCCCGGGATGGCACGTCGGAGCACGGTGGTGTGCCTGCTGTGGTTCGCCTTCCAAGCGGCGCAGTACGGGTACGGCACGTGGCTGCCCACGCTGCTCATGCTCAAAGGCTTCGCGATCTCCCAAAGTTTCGCCTTCGCCATGGCCGGCGCAGTCGCTCAGGTGCCTGGTTACTATATCGCCGCGTCGGTCAGTGAACACTTGGATCGCAAGTGGACCATCGTGGTGTTTCTGCTGGGCAGTGTCGGTTGCGCGGCTGGTCTCGGCACGGCGGGCAACGCCGCGTCGATCTTTTGCTACAGCGTGGCGCTGTCGTTTTTCATGAACGGGGCCGCTTCGCCGCTGTATGCCTACACTGCGGAGATCTATCCCACGGGCATCCGGACGAGCGGGATGGGCATGGCGAGTGCGACAGCGAGGATCGGAGCCATCCTGGCGCCAGTCGTGATCGGTTATCTCTACGCTGACCTCGGCTTCGGCGGAGTGTTCGCAGTACTGTGCGGACTCCTACTGCTCGGCACCGTCGTCCTCGCCATCTTCGGTTTGCGGACAGCAGGGCGCAGCCTCGAAGATCTGCATGCTCCGGCGCGCGTCAAGAACTAGTTGTGTTGTCTCGGGATTCGTTGTCGACACCGAGCACCGAGCGTGGACATCAGCCGGTTGACCGCGATCGAGGGGCACACGCACGTGCTCGCGTCCGTGAACGAGGGGAAGTGGTCGGGCACTGCGGCGGATTCTCTCGCTTGTACGGAACCACCCTGGTCGCCTGAAGCGGTGTTGGTGCCGGAGTCGACGCCAAGTAGCTCCGGCACCACTCCGGATAGGCGGTACCGGGAGGCTCGATGTTGTGGGCTGCAGCGGGTATCGATCAGCGTCTGTGCGGCGGTCTTGACGTGCTCTGCGGTGCGCTGCGGAGAACCCTGCATGGAGGCGGTCACGATCGCGCCGTCTGCGCAGGCGAGGAGCTGGCCGCCGAGCTCCTCGGCGTCCTCGGCCACGTTGTGATCCGCTCCCTGGGCGAGGGGAACTCCGTGCAGCGCACCGGGGCCGGATCGCGGTGATGTCGTTCACATTGTAGAGCGCGGAAGCGCAATGCAGTATGGTGTATACAGTATTTTGCCGACTTGGCATCGTCGACCGAGAGACCGCATTGCAGAAGACGGAGGCTCGCACCTCATGTACACAGTCACCAACGCGGCTACAGACGAACTGATTGAAGAGATCCAGAACGCGACCGACGCGGAGGTCCGTGCGGCGATCGATCGGGTGCACCACGGGTACGCATCGTGGCGACGCCGCTCGGTCGCAGACCGGGCGAAGATCGTGGCACGCGCGGCCGAGCTCTTTGCCGAGCGTGCCGACGAGCTGGCCGAGATCATGACGCTGGAGATGGGCAAGCGGATCAACGAAGGGCGCGGCGAAGTCGGCGTCGTGGTCGACATCTTCAACTACTACGCGGAGAACGGGCCGTCGATGCTGGCCGACGAGCCGTTGCCGATCAAGGGGGGTGAGGCGGTCATCCGCAAGGAACCGGTCGGCGCGCTGCTCGGTGTCATGCCGTGGAACTTCCCCTGCTACCAGGTCGCGCGGTTCGTGGCGCCGAACCTGGTGCTGGGCAACACCATCCTGCTCAAGCACGCCTCGATCTGCCCGCGCTCGGCGGTGGCGATCGAGCAGGTGCTGCACGACGCCGGCGTGCCCGAGGACGCCTACGTCAACGTATTCGCCTCCAGCAAGCAGATCCCCGAGATGCTCGCCGATCCGCGGATCCAGGGCGTGTCGCTGACCGGCAGTGAGCCCGCCGGAATCTCGGTGGCCGCCGAAGCGGGTAAGAACCTGAAGAAGTCCGTGCTGGAGCTGGGCGGATCGGATCCGCTGATCGTGCTGGACACCGACGACATGGCCGAGACGGTCAAGGCCACCGCCACCGCCCGGATGCGCAACTGCGGGCAGTCCTGTAACGCGCCCAAGCGGATGATCGTGATGGACGACATCTACGACGAGTTCGTCGAGCGGCTGACCGAGCGGGTGGCGGAGTACTACGTGCCGGGTGACCCGGCCGATCCGGCGACGAAGCTGCCGCCGCTGGCGTCGGCCGCCGCGGCCGACGAGGTGGCCGGGCAGATCGAGACCGCCGTCCGGCAGGGTGCGACGCTGCGCACCGGCGGGCACCGCATCACCCCCGGGGCCTACGTGGCGGCCACCGTGCTGACCGATGTGACCCAGGAGATGGACGCCTACCGCGAGGAGATCTTCGGCCCGGTCGTGCTGGTGTTCCGCGCGGAGAGCGAGGAGCACGCGATCGCGATCGCCAACGACTCGCCGTTCGGACTGGGCGCCAGCGTGTACGGCACCGACAGGGAGCGGGCCAGGCGCGTGGCCGAGCAGATCGAGGCGGGCATGGTGTACCTGAACAGCTCCGGTGGCTCGCAGGCCGATCTGCCGTTCGGGGGCATCAAGCGTTCCGGCATCGGCCGGGAACTCGGTCCGCTCGGCATCGAGGAATTCATGAACAAGAAATCCATCCGACTGTAGCCCGACGCCATGGCGACGGCGACCGGCCTTACTGCTTTCGAGGCGTACTGCCTGCCGGGTGGCGGGATCATCCCGCCACCCGGCCATGAGGTGCTGCCCCGCCACGGCAGACCACTGCTCGGAATACGCCTGGTCGATGTCAGACCGTTGCGGCGGTGCGCCATCCGGGTCGGTAGCTCTCCCGGGCCACGGCGGAATAGGGTGCCGGGCTCACCACGGCGCGCACGGCGAACTGTTCGTGGGGCTGGACGGTCGACTTGCGGGTGCCGCCGTCCGGTTCTCCCCAGATCACCTTGACCTCGGCGCCGATCGGGACGCCGGGATCCACAGTCGCGAGTGAGAGCGTCGTGCGCTCGTTCGCGCTGTATCCGGTGAACAGGGACAGCCCGACCTGCCTGCCTTCCGCGTCCACCACCGAGTCGAAGTTGGACGATCCGTAGTTGGCGTTGGGCAGGTCGAAGAACTGGTAGTCGGGACCGTCCTGGTTGAGCGGCGAGGCCAGCAGCGTGGTGACGTCCTCGGCGTTCCAGGCGAGGGTGACCTTGCGTCGCTGGGTTTCCGGGGTGATGGCTTCCAACGCGTCCCGGCCCACGAAGTCGTGGTCGAACTTGACGAAGGGACCATAACCGAGCTCCCACGGGTTCAGGTAGTAGTCCTCGATCCTGTCGGACACGAAGCTACCGGCCAGGGCGTTCATCGCCTCGTAGCTGTCCGCCCCCAGCCATTCCCGGTACGGACGCATTTCCTCGCTGGTGTAGACCGCAGGCAGGGGAGATGGGATCCAGCCCGACTCCAGGGTGTTGCACGAGTAGGCGCGTGCCCCCGCAGGCTCCAGGCCGAATTCGCGACCCGCTTCGAGGATGGCGTCGCGCACCTTGCCGTAGCTCTCGTAGGGTCCCCAGATCTCCAGCCCCGGAGCTCCCGCCATTCCGTGGCGCAGCGTGCGAACCTGCTCGCCGGCCACGTTCATGTAGCCCATCCTGAAGAAGCGCAGCTGCTCGACCGGGCCACCGTTGACCTTTTCGATGACCTTCCACGCGTTCGGGCCCTGGATCTGAAAGCGCCACACATCGCGCGTGACCGCGTTGCCGTACGGCCGCGAGGGCGAGCGCTCGTCCCAGCGAATGTCGACGTTGTAGCCCTTGCCGCCCCGGAAGGTCAGCCAGTTGGCCACGGGGGCACGTCCGACGAACACGAACTCCTCGTCGGCCAGTCGGAACAGGACGCCGTCACCGATGACCCCCCCTTCGGGGGAAACCGGAACGAACTGCTTGGCCGAGTCCACCGGGAAGTTGGCCATGCTGTTGATTCCGGTGTCGGAGAGCAACTGCAGCGCGTCCGGGCCCGAGACGAACAGGTTGACCATGTGGTGCGTCTGGTCGAACAGCACTGCCGATTCACGCCAGGAAGTCACCTCGCGGCGCCAGTTCGTGAATTCGGCCGGGACGACGGGGTAGATGAAGGATCCGAGCTGGGAATTTCGGAGCAAATCCACCGTGTTCCCCGCCTGGTCCAACACTTCTTGCAGGTTCTTCGCGCTCATGTGCTTACCATTTTCTTTCGAGATCGTCGGCGATTCCGTCACTCTCAAGCTATCCACGACGTGTGGCGGATGAGATGGAGAAATGGCGGCAATGGAATGTCCGCGATCGGCCGGGACTGCTGAGTCATATGACGTAATAAAA
The DNA here is from genome assembly GCF_031458135.1 of Haloactinomyces albus. Taxonomy (NCBI): domain Bacteria; kingdom Bacillati; phylum Actinomycetota; class Actinomycetes; order Actinopolysporales; family Actinopolysporaceae; genus Haloactinomyces; species Haloactinomyces albus. Next base: position 4,173,652 of record NZ_JAVDXW010000001.1, read on the forward strand.
TGGAGACGACCGGGATTCGGGAAAGCTGTTACCGGTTATAGTCCGTATTCCTGTGCGGTCAGGTATTGCACGCCGAGTTCGGCGAGTTTGGTGCGCAGGTTGTAGCGGTCGAGGCCGAGTTCTCCGTTGCGGAAGGCCTCTCGGGTGGCTTGTTCCTTGTCGACGCGGGCCTGGGAAGCTTCGAGTGCGTGGTCGATGCTCTGGCGGGGGACGACCATGACGCCGTCGTCGTCGGCGAGGACGGCATCACCGGGCCGGACGAGTTGCCCGCCGAGGGTGATGGGCACGTTGACCGAGCCCGGCGTGGCCTTGACGGTGCCCTGCGCGCTGACCGCGGCCGACCAGACGGGAAAGCCCATCTCGTGCAGATCGGTCACGTCGCGCACGCCGCTGGTGGTGACGAGTCCGCGCACATCGCGCACCTGCAGGGCGGTGGCGAACAGCTCTCCGAACAGTCCGTCGGTGCAGGGCGAGGTCGTGGTCACGACGAGCACGTCGCCGGGGCGGCATTGTTCGATCGCGGCGTGGATCATGAGGTTGTCGCCGGGCCAGCACAGCACCGTGACGGCGGTGCCGCCGATGCGTGAGCCGAGGTGTGTCGGACGTAGCCGCGAGTCGAGGAATCCGGTGCGGCCCAGTGCTTCGTGCACGGTGGCGACGCCGTACTCGGAAAGCTTGGTGACCTTGTCGAGCTCGGCGCGGGGCGGGTCGGTGACGATGACGTTGTTCATTTCAGCACCTCTGTGACCTGGGGGTAGAGTCGCATGTAGGCCTCGCCCATGGTGTTGTGCGGCAGGCCGAGGTTGGGGCCTGCGTTGCGCTTGAGCTGCACGCCGCGCCGTTTGGCGAGGTCGGTGTAGTACTCCCACATGTGTTGCTGCGCGGGCAGGCACTCCATCGTCGTGCGTTTGGTGTCGAACACCGAGGTGATGTCGAGCAGCACGTCCGGTTTGAAGTCGCACTGTTCGGGCTGGTGCGGTTCGAAGAAGAACACCGGTGGCGCGCCCAGCGGTTCGCCCGGTGCGTCGTAGCCGATGGCCTGGGCGAGCACGCGGGCTTGCAGTGCCATGCGCGCGGCCGCGGGGTGGTCCTGGTTGTAGGGGTCTTCCAGCGGGTGGGTCAGTACGACGGCGGGATCGATCTCTCGGTACACCCGCACGATCCGGTCGACCAGCTCCTGGCTCTCCTGCAACGGGTAGTCGCCGGCGTCGAGGAACTCGATCTCCGCGCCCAGCACATCGGCGGCGCTGGTCGCTTCGGCACGCCGGAGCTCTTTGATCTCCTCGAGATTTTTGCCCTCGCGCCACGCCTTGGCCGACTCGCCGCGTTCGCCGTAGGTCAGGCACAGCACCTTCGCCCGATCACCGCGGGCGGTGGCCAGTGCGATGGCCCCGGCGGCCCGCCAGACGAAGTCGCCCGCATGGGCGCTGATCACGAGTAACGAACTCATCCCGGCATCTCCTTCGAAGTCCTCGGCCGTCCTGAAGGACAGTAGGAGAAGCCGGCCCGGATCGGGACGTCGCCGAGACCGGTCTGCTCTACGTCATTCGACTCAGTGCGGTTGTTCGACTCAGCGCGCTTGGCGGTATGCCGCCTTCGGCGCCTCGGTCATTTGTCGCGGTCAACTCGGCATCAATGCCGGACGAAACACGATCTCCACTCGGCTCTACTGGTTGTGCTCGCACGAAGACTGAGGAGACGCCATGAGCATCCAGCGTGAGGTTGCCCAAAGCCGGCGCCGACACTCCGATCTCGCCGACCTGGTGCGCAACGTCAGTTACGAGGTGATGCCGTTCAAGAGCACCGAGCAGGACGTGCTCGCCGAGGTACCGGTCACGGTGCCGCTGACCGTCACGGTCACCGAGGCGAAAGGGATCGATGCGACCCTGAACCTGACAGAGCGTCTGCTGCGGCACGGCTACGGTGTGGCACCGCATCTGCCCGCACGGCAGTTCGTCGATCAAAGCCATGTCGACGACGTGGTGGCCCGTCTTCGTGAGGCAGGGGGCCGGTCGGTCTTCGTCATCGGCGGGGACGCCTCGGAGCCGGCGGGCGAGTTTCCGGACGCGTACTCGCTGCTGCAGGCGATGGAGGTGGCCGACCAGCCTTTTGAGGAGGTCGGTATCGGCGGTTACCCGGAGGGGCACGCGGCCCTCCCGCAGGAGTCGATCGATCTGGCGCTGAAGCAGAAGGCGCCGCTGGCGACCCACGTCACCACGCAGATCTGCTTCGATGCCACCACGACGAGTTCTTGGGCGGCGGGCATCGCCACCTCGGGCATCGATCTTCCGGTCTCCGTGGGCATGCCGGGCCCGGTGAGCCGCCAGAAGCTGATGCGGATCTCGGCGGGAATCGGGTTGGGGCAGTCGGCACGGTTCCTGCAGAAGCAACAAAGCCTGCTGTGGCGGTTTCTCCTGCCGGGCGGTTACAACCCGACGAAACTGGCCAAGCGGCTCGGCACCGTGGTGGGCAACACCACGGGAAACATTCGCGGGCTGCACATCTTCACCTTCAACGAGATACGCAAGACCGAGACCTGGCGGCGGGAACTGGTGGCCGCGGTCTCCGACAAGGGCGATCGGTCATGACCGAGCAGAACCACGACCAGGACTGCGGACGCCTCATCGTTCGAGGAGCGGATCGCCCCGGAATCGTGGCGAACGTATCGGCTGTGCTCACCGAGCACGGGGCCAACATCGTCTCGCTCGATCAATCCTCGAGTGACCCGGCGGGTGGCCGGTTCTTCCAGCGCACCGTCTTTCATCTCCCGGAGATGCCGGCCAAGCTCGACGAGCTGAACGAGAGCCTGGAAGCCAAGCTGGGTGCGGAGCTGGGGCTGGAATTCGAGCTTGTCGAGGCGAAGCGACAGAAACGCGTCGCCCTCTTCGTGTCCAGAGCAGATCACTGCCTGCTCGATCTGCTCTGGCGGCAGCGGCGCGGAGAACTGCCCATGACCATCTCGATGGTGGTGTCCAACCACCCCGATCTCGGCGACGAGGTGCGGCAGTTCGATGTTCCCTTCTTTCACGTGCCGGTGGACAGGGGAAACAAGGCGGCCGCCGAGAAGGAGCAGTTGAACCTGCTCAAGGGCAATGTGGACCTGCTCGTCCTGGCGCGTTACATGCAGATCGTTTCCGGCGAATTCCTCGACGAGCTGGGCGTTCCGGTCATCAACATCCACCACTCGTTTCTTCCGGCATTCATGGGTGCAGGCCCCTACCAACGAGCGAAGGAACGCGGTGTGAAGCTGGTCGGCGCGACGGCGCACTACGTGACCGAGGATCTCGACGAGGGACCCATCATCGAGCAGGACGTGATTCGTGTGTCGCACCGGGAATCGGTGCGGGATCTGCAGCGCAAGGGCGCGGATGTCGAACGGTTGGTGCTGTCCCGCGCGGTGTCCTGGCACTGCGACGACCGCGTCATCCGCGACGGCACCACGACGGTCGTTTTCTAGGAGAGCCGGTGACTGCACGAATTCTGGACGGACGAGCCGTGTCGGCGGAGATGCTCGATCGGGTTCATCGCGAGGTGGCGGAGTTCGTCGACGAGTACGATCGAACCCCGACCCTGGTCACAGTCCTGGTGGGGGACGACCCCGCCTCGCATACCTATGTGCGCATGAAGGCCAACCGCTGCGCGAAGGTCGGTATGCAGTCGCGCCGCATCGAGCTCGACGCGACCATCGACACCGAGACACTGGTGAGCCGGATCCGGGAGCTGTCCGCTGACACAGGTGTCGACGGGATCCTGCTGCAGCATCCGGTGCCCGAGCATATCGACGAACGCGCCGCGTTCGAGGCGATCGACCCGAGTAAGGACGTCGACGGGGTCACCCGCACCTCGTTTGCCGCCATGGCCCTCGACGAGGGCGGTTTCCATTCGGCGACACCGGGCGGAATCATGGCGCTGCTGGACGCCTACGAGGTGCCGCTGGCGGGCAAGAACGCCGTGGTAGTGGGGCGCAGCCCCATCCTCGGCAAACCCGTGGGCATGCTGCTGTTGGCGCGGGACGCGACCGTCACCTACTGCCACTCCCGAACCGCTGACCTCGCCGATCGGCTCGCCGAGGCGGATGTGGTGGTCGCGGCCGTCGGCCGGCCGGGAATGATCCGCGGTGACCGGATCAAACCCGGCGCTGTCGTGGTCGACGCAGGCTACGCCGACAACACCGGCGACGTGGAATATGCGTCGGCGGCCGAGAAAGCCTCGTTCATCACCCCGGTGCCCGGCGGTGTCGGCCCCATGACCATTGCGACTCTGCTCGCGCAGACGGTCGGCGCAGCGCGGGATCGCGAAACTGCGCGCTACGCACGGACAGACAAAACCCGGGGCGGAGAACCTGCTCGGTGAGGGAGTGGAAATGACCGAAGCTCGCGACGATTACGTACTCGATTTGGCGCAGAGTCGGCGGGGTTACGCGCTCAACCGGCTGTGCGGCTCGCTGAAGGACGCCGACAACCGGCGACGGTTCAGCGAGGACGAGGCCGCCTATTGCGATGCCTACAAGCTGTCGCCGGAACAGAAGCAGGCGGTCCTGGAGCGGGACTGGACCGCGATGCTGGATCTGGGCGCCTCCATTTTCTACACGTTCAAGTTGGCAATGCTGGACCGGAAGTCGATGCAGTACCTCGGTGGTGTTTTCACCGGCATGTCGGCCGAGGAATTCGCTTCGACCATGCGCTCGGGAGGGCGGAAATTTGGCTAGGATCACCTGGGGTCTTGCTACCTCGCACGTGCCGTCCATCGGCGCGGCGATGGACAACCACAAGACCGAGGACCCCTACTGGAAACCCCTGTTCGACGGCTACGAGACGGCTCGGAAGTGGATGGCCGAGCACCAGCCGGACGTGGCGGTGATCGTGTACAACGACCACGCCAACGCCATCGACATGGACCTGGTGCCGTCGTTTGCGATCGGCACGGCCGACTCCTACGACGTCGCCGATGAGGGATGGGGTCCTCGCCCGGTGCCGCCGGTGATCGGCGCACCGCAACTGAGCGAGCACATGGTGCGCGAGCTCGTCGACGACTCCTTCGACATCACCACGTGCAACCGGCTCGACGTCGATCACGGGCTCACCGTGCCATTGTCGGTGTATTGTCCCGATCCGGGCGATGCCTGGCCGTGCGCCGTGATTCCGGTGCTGGTCAACGTGATCCAGTACCCGCAACCCACAGCCGCCCGCTGCTATGCGCTGGGGCAGGCGATCGGGCGGGCGATCCGGTCGTTTCCCCAGGACCTGAAGGTCGCGGTGTTCGGCACGGGAGGCATGTCGCACCAGCTGGCCGGAGCCCGCGCCGGATTGATCAACGAGCGCTTCGACCGCATGTTCCTGGACGCGATCGAGCACCGTCCCGAGACGCTCACGGCGCTGTCCCGCGAGGACTACATCGCCGAAGCCGGTTCGGAGGGAATCGAGCTGATCATGTGGTTGGTGATGCGCGGGGCGATGAGCGACAGCATCGCTCGCGTCCACGACACCTACCACGTGCCCGCGTCCAACACCGCGGCGGCGTTGGCGCTGTTCGAGGACCTGGGCGACCGGGAAGGGGCGATGGCATGAGTACCTTCGTCCTCCTCCACGGGGCTTGGCACGGTGGATGGGCGTGGCAGCGGGTGGTTCCGTTGCTGCGCGAAGCAGGACACGAGGTATACGCCCCGACCTTGACCGGGGTCAGCGACCGCGCACACCTGCTCACCCCGTCGGTCGGGCTGAGCACGCACGTCCAGGACGTCGTGGCGCTCGTCGAGGCGTATGACCTCCACGATGTCGTGCTGGTCGGACACAGCTATGCGGGGCAGGTCGTCACCGGTGTTGCCGACCGGATTCCCGAGCGAGTCAGCAAGCGCGTCCACCTCGATGCGTTCGTCGGCGACGACGGAGATGCCGCGATCGATCTGCTGCCCTCCACGGTCGCCGGGCATTACCGGGACTCGGTGTCCGGGCCCGGGTTCGGTTGGCTCATTCCCGTGCGCTCTTTGACCAAGCTCGGCGTGTCCGAGCAAGCCGACCTGGAATGGCTCACCCCGCGCCTGACCCCGCACCCGTGGCTGACCTACACCGAACCCCTGCGGCTTGCCGGAAACCTCGGGGCTGTCCCGGCGGCCTTCGTCGAGTGCACCGACTGGATGCGGGTGTTCCAGCCGCACGCCGAGAAGGCCGCAGCCCGCGGTTGGCCGGTCCAGCACATCCCGACCGGACACGAAGCCATGGTCACCGCACCCAAGGAGCTGGCGGACGTGCTGTTGGAGGTACAGGCATCGTGAGCGCGGTGACCGGACCGCCCCGCGGGCCGGTCACCGTCGTGCCCACACTGTGATCACCACCGCGCCGAACCGGCCGAGAACTCGGAGAAACGATGGAATTCCTGGTACGCACCGAAAACCTGCTGCCGCCCGACGTGCCGGACGAGACCCGCGAACAGCTCCGCAGCGGTGAACGAGAACGCGCCCGGCAACTGCGCGAGGCCGGAATGCTCAAGCGGCTGTGGCGGGTTCCCGGGCGTAACGCCACCGTCGGGCTTTACGAGGCCGAGGACCCGGCCGCGCTGCACGAGGCCCTGGCGTCGCTGCCCATGTGGAAGTGGATGGACGTCTCCGTCGAGGTGCTCGCCACGCACCCGCAGGAGAAGTAAAGGCGGAGAAGTCGGTGGGTTGTGGCTCCGGAAGGGATACACAACCCACCGACTTCGGTGGTGCGAAGCGGGTCAGGCCGGGAACCCGACCGCTTGGGTGTCCATGAACTCGCGGACACCCTCGATGCCCATCTCGCGGCCCATGCCGCTGTGGTCGAAGCCACCGAACGGGGCGCGCTCGTCGAGGTGAGCGGCGCCGTGGGCGTTGACGAAGGTGTAGCCGGTCCGCAGCCGTGCGCCCAGCAGGGCAGCCCGGTCGAGGTCCGGGGTCCAGACCGAGGAGCACAGTCCCGACCAGGTGTCGTTGGCGCGGGCAACGGCGTCGTCCTCGTCCTCGAAGGGCAGGATCGGCAGGCTCGGGCCGAACTGCTCCTCGACCACGACGCGGGCATCATCGGCCGGGTCGAGCACCAGGGACGGCAGGAGAAAATTGCCGCGCGCGGCTTCGGCGCTTTCGGCGGCCTGTCCGAACTCGCGGACCTCGGCACCGGACTCGCGCGCCTGCGCGGTGAGCTCCCGCACGTACTCCAGCTGCTGCCGACTGTGCAGCGGCCCCATGGTCACGTTCTCGTCCAGCCCGTGGCCCAGCCGGGTGGCGGCCAGGTGCTCGGAGAGTCCCTCGACCACCTCGTCGTAGCGTGACCGGTGCACGTAGAGCCGCTTGATCGCCATGCAGATCTGGCCGGTGGAGTCGAAGGTTCCGGCGAACAGGCGCTGCATCGCCTCGGGGCCGAGGTCGGCATCGGCCGACACGATCGCCGGATCGTTGCCGCCCAGCTCCAGGGCCACGCGGGTCAGCGACTCGGCGGCCATCGACATGATCCGTTTGCCACCGTTGGTGCTGCCGGTGAAGCAGACCTTCTTGACCCGGTCGTCCTGGATCAACGCAGCACCGATCTCCGCGTCGGTGCCGGTGACGACGTTGAGCACGCCGGGAGGCAGGGATCGAGCCACGAGCTGCACCGTACGCACGGTGGCCAGCGGGGCGGTGGGCGGCGGCTTCACCACGACGGTGTTGCCTGCCAGCAGCGCTTGCGGCAGCGAGGCGGCCAGAATCGCCAATGGCCAGTTGAACGGCACGATGATCGTCACGACTCCCAGTGACCGGTAGGAGACCTCGGTCCGGTAGGGCGGTGCCGGTAGGGACGTCACGTGCTCGAGCTCATCGGCCAGACCTGCGGCCAGGTCGAAGCGGTGCGCGAACACCATGGAGTCGACGTGGGATTCCTGCAGGATCTTGCCGTTCTCGCGGGTGAGTACCTCCGCCGTGGCCGGGCGGTCGGCCTCCAGCGCGGCCAGGGACTCGGTCAGCAGTGCGGCTCGTTCCCGCGGGGTGCGGGTGGCCCACGCCGGGAACGCCCGATGGGCCGCGGCAACCGCGGATTCGGCTTGCTCGGCGTTCGCGGCTGCGGCGTAGCCGACGGTCGATACCCCGTCGGCCGGGTCGAGCACCCGTAGCGCGTCATCGGCGTTGCGGGTGTCGCCGTCGATGAAGAGCTCGGTCCTGATCTCGGGCAGCTGGTCGGAAGACACCGTCATTTGTTTCCTCGGGGATCGCAGGGGCCGCGCAACGGCTGCGTACTGTGCGCCGGATCACGATAGGTCGGAGAGCGTGCGGGATACCCGGTACGCCCGGCCCGATGTGTCCGGTCCGGTGCGGCAGGCCGGACCGAGACTTTTGACGTAGGTGCGTCCCGTTGGCTGCCGACGGTGCCGCCCGCCCGCCCGCTCGAGGCGCCGATCACGACGAAAGAGCCGTTCGCAGGGGTGGGTCGACACGGCCGCGACGCTCGCCGATGAGACACATGACGTAGCTCGGGCGCCGCAGAAGACCGATGAATTCAGCACGTCGACCGACTTGCATTCCCTACAACCACAACCGTGAGACCATCGTCACTCGCGTGGTCCCACGGACATCCGCCGTCTTCGCTTCCAGAGGAGTACGCACCCGTGGCCTCACAGAGACCCTCTACCGGGCCTTCGAAGAAAAGCCTCTTCGCGGCCAGCTTGATCGGTACATCGATCGAGTGGTACGACTACTACATCTTCGGTACCGCCGCTGCGCTGGTGTTCGGGAGCCTCTTCTACCCCGATTTCTCCCCTGTGGCCGGCACCATCGCGGCCTTCGGAACTTTCGCCGTGGGATTCATCGCTCGTCCGCTGGGTGCCGCGATCATCGGTCACTTCGGTGACCGGATCGGCCGCAAGTCGATGCTCGTTCTCACTCTCCTGCTGACGGGTGGATCCACGTTCCTCATCGGCGTGCTGCCCACCTATGCCGCCATCGGCATCGCAGCGCCGTTGCTGCTGCTCGTGCTCCGCCTCGTTCAAGGCTTCGGTGTGGGTGGTGAGTGGGGTGGTGCCATCCTGATCGCCACCGAGCATGCGTCCCCGCGGCGTCGTGCGATCTACGGCAGTTTCGCCCAGTTCGGCGTGCCGATCGGTGTACTGGCCTCCAACCTGGCATTTCTCGCGGTCTCGGGAATGTCCGACGAGAACTTCATTGCCTACGGTTGGCGCATCCCCTTCCTGATCAGCCTGCTGCTGGTGATCGTCGGTTTCCTTGTCCGCAGCCGGCTGGCCGATGCGCCGGAGTTCCAAAAGGCCAAGCAGGGAAATACGGTCAGCAAAGTTCCGGCCGCGGAGCTGTTCCGCCGCCGGCCCCGCACTCTCGTGCTGGCCAGTCTGGCCGCCATCGCGCCGCCCGCGGTCGGCTACACGGTGATCGTGTACATGCTCACCTACGGGACCACGGTGGTGGGCTTCGAACGGAGCATCCTGCTCACGCTGATACTCGTCTCGACAGCGGTGTGGATGGGCACGATCGTCGTCTCGGCGGTGGCCTCCGACCGCTTCGGTTCCAAGAAGGTCTACGCGCTGGGCACGTTGACCGCCGTGCTGTGGCCGATCCCGATGTTCGGTCTGGTGAACACCGGCGCCACCGGCTTGGCGCTGTTCGCCTTCATCGTTGCCGCGATCGTGCAGGGCATCATGGCCGGAGCCCAGGGCGGCCTGTTCACCGAGATCTTCGACGTCAGCTTCCGCTACAGCGGAATCTCCATCGCCTACCAGTTGGGCGGCATGATCGGCGGTGCCGTGACTCCCATCGTCGCGACAGCACTTTTCGGTGCGTACGGCTCGTCTCTGCCGATCGCCTGCTACGTGATGGGGCTGTCGCTGGTCAGCCTGCTGGCCGTCCTCGGACTCCGTCAGAACGGTGCGGCCGTACGAGCCGAACAGGCGAACGCGCCCACCACGGAGACCGAACCGGCGGCGTAAGCTCATGTGCAGTCCGCCACACGCTGCTCCGGCTGAATCCTCCCGGGACCTCGGCCGGAGCAGCACTGGTGTGCGAAGCGATACACGGCTTCTCGAGTACCGTCCCCGACAAAGGTCGGCTCGGCACAGGCGCCGGGCCGGTGACGAGGTAGAGGTGCACAGCGACGTGGGACCAACTGCCGAATCCGCCTGGTCGCCGGGCACGATCGACGATTCCGTCCTCCAGGCCCTGATGGAGGTGTCCGCCGACGGTCTGGCCGTGCTGGACAGATACGGGCGCTTCGTCATGCTCAATACCGCAGCCACCGAACTTCTCGGTCTCCCGCCCGACGAGATCGTCGGGCGCACGGCCCCTTTCGAGATCGGTGACGTGTCGCCGCACGGCTCCCGGCAAGACCGCCACCACACGGCATGGTCGGCCCCGGACGGGCGTCGACGCGATCTCGAGTACTGCCTCGCGCCCGTGGCAGGAGGGGCACATGCGGTCTGGTTCAGCGACGTGACAGACGCCCTGCGCCAGCAGGAACGGCTGACAGCCATCGCCAGGGCGGCATCCAGCGTCGCCGACGCGTGCTCGCTGCGCGCGACCCTCGACGCGGTGGCACGGGAGATCGCGATGACGGCGAACATCGCAGCCGTTCAGATCCTGGCCATGGACGACCCCCGCGACGAACTGCGGGTCCTGGGCATGGCCGGCTTCGACGACGCCGCGGACTTCACCGAACGGCTGAGCGCCTGTCGGCGACGGGGCGCCAGAGTCAGCTTCATGGACGCGTTCCAGAACGGTGAGCCGGTCGTGGTCCCGCACCGGAAGGCCGCGATCCTGTCCGACCCGGCCTGGGCCCCGCTCCACGGCATCATGAGCTACCCCGACTGGGACAGTTTCGTGTCCATGCCCTTGATCGTGCGCGGCAGGGTCCTCGGTGTGATCAACGCCTACTACGTCCCCGACGAGGACCCCGGTCCGCACTCACTGGCCTTCCTCGAGGCGATGGCCGACCACGCCGCCGTGGCCATCGACACCGCCTCGCTCTTGACCCAGACGCGGTCGCAGGCACAGCTGGACGAGCGCCGTAGGCTGGCCAGGGACCTGCATGATTCGGTGGTGCAGCAGTTGCTCTCGATGCGCATGCAGGCCAAGGCACTGCATGCGCAACTCGACCGCGTGGACGCCGATCCGGGCAGGATCCGCAGTGGCGCCGAAGAGCTCGCGGAACTCTCCCGGAGTGCTCTGGCCGATCTCCGTGGACTCGTCTTCGAACTGCGCCCCCTGGACCTGGCCGAGCGCGGCCTCGTCGAGGCCGTTCGAGCACATGCCGCGAGTCAGCAGGCGCGGAACGGTCTCGCCATCGACGTCCGGGCATCCCCCGACCTGGAACCGGACTCCGGCATCGACGTCCAGGAGGACCTCTACCGCATTATCCAGGAGGCACTGCACAATGTGGTCAAGCATGCCCATGCCACGGCGGTGAAGATCCGGTTCGCCCGTTCCGAGGACGGTGACTTGGTTGTCGAGGTCATCGACAACGGATGTGGCCCCGACCGCACGTCCGGCACCTCCACTGCGGGCGAGGCGGAGCACGAGACGCTCGGGCTGGTGTCGATGCGAGAAAGGACCCAGCGCTGGGGCGGTCGGCTTGACGTAGGTGCCTGCCCGGCAGGTGGCTGGATGGTTCGAGTGGTACTGCCAGGCCCGGGCGCATCGATTGTCGGAACCGGGGAGGGAGGGACCGATGGCCGGTGACGAGACCTCCACCGAGATCATCCGGGTCATGGTCGTGGACGACCATGCGATCGTCCGTCGTGGTCTGCTGGCCTACATCGACACCGTGCCCACTCTGCACGTGCTCGGAGAGGCAACCGACGGGCAGCAGGCGGTCACCCTGATGCGGCAGTGGCAGACCCTCGGCGAGCCCGTGCCCGACGTGGTGCTGATGGACCTGCAAATGCCGCGCTTGGGCGGTGTGGAGGCGACCGAAGCCATTGTCAAGAACCACCCCCAGGTGCGGGTCGTGGTGCTGTCCAGCTTCGGTGAGGTGGAACGGGTCCATGCTGCGCTCGCGGCGGGCGCGGCCGGTTACGTGCTCAAGGATGCCGATCCCGACGAGGTCGCCACCGCGATTCGGGCCGCCGTAGCGGGAGAGGTGCACCTGGACGCGGCCGTGGCCCGTCAGCTCACCAAGCGGATGGCCGCGCCGCATGTCGGGCTGACGTCCTTGACAGAGCGGGAGCGGGAGATCCTCACCCTCGTCGCGCAAGGGCATTCCAACCGAAGCGTTGCCGACCGTCTCGTGATCAGTGAACGCACGGCGCGGACACATGTCAGCAACGTGCTGGCCAAGCTTCAGCTCTCCTCGCGCACCCAGGCCGCGCTACTCGCCATCCGCGAAGGGCTCATCTCCTCACCCGACTGATCCGCCGTGGGCACTTGCGCAGAGGTGTCCGGGCGGCGCCGGTAGCGTGCCCCACATGCAACATGTGGCCTTGCACAGTGTCGAACTCGCGACCCTGCGCAGACGTTGCCGAAGAGAGGACGACATCCGCGAGCTCCTCGCATAGCACCCTGTCCGTCAAAGTGAGAACGGTTCACACAGCCCGGAAGCGCCTCTCCGGATGAGGGGCGTACGGCGTCGGCACGACGTACGCCCCCCATGAGCGTCGATCAGACGGTGGAGTTGAGCCAGTAGTAGGCGGGTTTCGGGTTCAGCGAGTCGTCGTACAGACAGGCTGCGCCCTCACCGGGGAAGGTGTCCGGCACCCAGGAGTGGCGGTCGGTGAAGCCCCAGGTGGTGAACTCCACGCAGCGGGACACCGCATGGCATGCGTCCCAGGCCTGCCTGAAGTAGCGCGCCTGGGTCTCGAGCTTCGCTTCGGTGGGCGGTGTCGCCATCCGCGCATCGATTTCGGTGATTGCGACGTCCACGTCGAGGTCGGCGAACCGTTGCAGGTTCTGGTGGAAGCAGCCGGGGAACTCGTACTGGATCGACAGATGTGTCCGGAACCCGACGCCCTCGATCGGCACCCCTTGCTGCCGCAATGACTTCACCAGGTTGTACAGCGCGTTGCTCTTCGCGTTACGCCACTCGGTGTTGTAGTCGTTGATGTACAGCTTGGCCGAGGGATCGGCCTGGTGCGCCCAGCGGAAAGCGTCGGCGATCCAGCCGTCACCGAGCTTCTGCTGGAAGATCGAGTTCCGGCGGGTGCCGTCCTCGGTGAACACCTCGTTCACCACGTCCCACGCCCGGATCTTGCCCTGGTAGCGGCTCACCACCGTGGTGATGTGCTTTTTCAGCACCGAGCGCAGCTCGGTCGCGGACAGGTTGTTCAGCCAGTCCGGATGCTGTTTGTGCCAGACCAGCGTGTGCCCGCGCACGGTTTTCCCGTTCTGCTGGGCGTAATCCACGATGGCGTCCGCGCCCGACCAGTTGTACTGGCCGCGGTTCGGTTCGAGGACCGACCACTTCATCGCGTTCTCCGGCGTCATGCTGTCGAACTCGCGGGTCAGCACGGAGCGGTAGTCATCCTCGCTCGTCAGCGCGGATGCGGCCACCGCGCTGCCGACGTATCTGCTGGTGGTGTCCTTCAGCGGTTGCGCTGCTGGAGCTCGACGGTGGGGCGGTGGCGGATCTGGGGCTGGAGATCAACGCGAACTACCTCGCCGTGCGCGGAGTCGACCTCGCCGAGAGGGTGTTGATCGATCGCCGAATCGGGTTCGACTCGGTTCAGGCGGGTGCGTCCCGCGCGGTGGGCGAGCTGACACGACTCGCGGGTGAAGCGATCACCGAGCTGGAGCGGGCGGGCACGCGGCTGGCCGGTATCGGCGTGGCCGTACCGGGGATCGTGGACGTGCCGAGTGGCACCGTGCGCTACGCACCGAACCTGCTTTGGCAGGACGTGCCGATCGCCGAGGGGCGACTGCTGCGCGGTTCGGACGGTTTCAGTGGGGAAATCGGGCACATCCCGGTCGATCCCTACGGGCAAACGTGCGGTTGCGGGCGGAGTGGATGTCTGGAGACCAAGATCGGTTTGGCTACGGCGGTCCGAGCGGCCGCACCGGATATGGCCGGAACGTCCCGCGATCCCGAGGAGCAGGCGCGGGTACTACTGCAGCGCGTGGAGGCCGGCCACCCACAGGCCCTGGCCGGCCTCGACGAGATCGGTCGCTGGCTCGGCATCGGGATCTCGATCGCGGTCAACATGCTCAACCCGGGCACCACCGTGCTCGGTGGGTACTTCGCCACGGTCGCTCCCTACGTGGTCCCGACCGCGATGCGGGAACTACGGAGCCGAGCCATCGCGGGAGAGGCGGCGATATGCCCCATCACCGCTTCGGCCTTCGGTTTCACCGCCGACCTCCTCGAAGCAGCCGCCCAACGCAGCACGCACTACGAACACCTCGACCAACTCGCACTCGAACACCTCCTGGGAATCTGAGACATACCACCGGTGGACCGACTCGCTTTCGCATGGTTTTCGAAATCCGCACCGGACTCCGGCGGCGGCCGTTTCACTTTTCGGCGAGGGTTCGGTGCAGGAAGTCGACCAGCCAGCGCTGGGCGGGGCTGCGGGAGCGTTCGGGCAGCGCGTACAGGGCGATCTCCAGCGGTTCCAGGCTGATCGGCAGCTGCAGCAGGCGCACCGGGTGGCTGGCCGCGTAGGCACGGCCGGCGTAGGCGGGCACGATGGCCACCATCTCGGAGCGCTGCACCAGATAGGGCAGCACGGAGAACTTGGCGACCTGCAGCGCGACGTGGTCGAGCAGTTCCAGGGTCTCCAGAGCGAGCTTGGGACCGACGTGACCCGAGGGACCATCGACGAGGATGTGTCGTTCGGCGCGCAGCTGCGCGGCGCTCACCGACTCGCCACGCAGACGGGGATGGTTGCTCGCGACCATGGCGAAGTAGCCCTCGGAGAACAGGGGGATCCGGCGACTCTGCGGTGAGGACAGGATCGGTGTCGCGATGAACGCATCCACCTCACCTCGGCTCAACTGGCGAGGGGAGTCGCTCGTGTCCAATGGGCGCACCATCAGTGAGACTCCGGGTGCCTGTTCCTGCAACGGACCGAGCAGTCGAGGCAGCAGGGACGCCTCGCCCAGGTCGGACAGACCGATCGTGAAGCGCGCATGCGAGGTGACGGGGTCGAAGGCACGGGTGGGGGCGATCGCGTGCTGGATTCCGGCGAGTGATTGCTGCAACGGCTCGTACAGCCGATCCGCCACCGCGGTGGGGACAAGCCCATGCCGGCTGCGGCGGAACAGCTCGTCGCCGAAGTGCCGACGCAGTTTGCCGAGGCTGTAGCTCACGGTCGGCTGACTCACGTGCACGGCCTCGGCGGTCGCGGTGACGTTGCGGGTTTCGTAGAGCAGCACGAAGATCCGGACCAGGTTGAGATCGAAATCAGTCATATCGAACGCATCTATATTTCACGAGAGAACTATCTATTGGATTAGTAGTACTCCTGCTCCATACGGTGGGGCAAGCCACAGACGCCAGGAGGTTGCAATGCTGGTTCGCGACGTCGCGTACGAGATCATGCGTCGGCACGGGATCACGACGATCTTCGGCAACCCCGGTTCCAACGAACTGCCCTTCCTCACCGGTATGCCCGATTCCTTCCGCTACGTCCTCGGGCTGCATGAGGGCGCCGTCGTGGGGATGGCCGACGGGTACGCCCAAGCGACGGGGCAACCCGTGATGGTCAACCTGCACGCCGCATCGGGATCGGGCAATGCCATGGGAGCCCTGACCAACGCGGTCTACTCCCGCACACCACTGGTCATCACCGCAGGACAGCAGGTGCGCCCCGCGATCGGACCGGAAGCGATGCTGGCCAACGTGGATGCCACCCAGCTCGCCAAGCCCCTGGTCGGCTGGGCGAGTGAACCCAGTTGCGCCGGCGATGTGCCGCGCTCCTTGGCACAGGCGATCGTCGAGGCGCAGCTGCGCAGGCGACCGACCTATCTGTCCGTCCCCTACGACGACTGGGATGTCGAGGCGGAACCCAACGCACGAGCGGTGCTCGACCGCTCCGTCGAACGAGCGGCACACCCCGGCCCGTCGCAGATCGCGCGGCTCGTCGGCGAGGTGCAGGCGGCGAAGCGGCCGGCGTTGGTCCTCGGCGGGGACATCGACACCGACGGACTCTTCGACCAGGCAACCGCGCTCGCCGAGCGGCTGGGCGCTGCGACCTGGGCGGCGCCGTCACTGTTCCGGCTGCCCTTCCCGAACCGGCACCCGCTGTTCCAGGGGGTGCTGCCCGCCGGGATTGCTCCGCTCGCGGAGGCGCTGGCCGGCCACGACCTGGTGCTGGTGCTGGGGGCGCCGGTATTTCGGTACCACGAGCACCTGCCCGGTGAGTACCTGCGGGAAGGCACGCGGCTGCTCCAGATCACCGATGACGCCGAGGCCGCGGCGCGGGCACCGTTCGGTGCGGCCGTCGTGACCGAACCGGGGGCGGTGATCGGTGAACTGCTCAAGGCACTGCCGGACAATCCCGCCGAGCCGTCCGCCTACACCGTGCCTGCCGCACCGGCCGAGGGTACGGACACCGCGTTGCATCCCGAGCAGGTCTTCGCGGCACTGCGCGACACGCAGCCGGCCGAGACCAGCTACGTCGTCGAGTCGACGTCGACCAACGGGTCGTGGTGGCGCCAGGTGGATCTGCGCCGAGGGGGCTCCTACTTCTTCCCCGCCTCCGGCGGTTTGGGTTTCGGTATTCCCGCTGCCGTGGGGGTGGCCCTGGGGCGGCCGGACCGACCCGTCGTGGGCGTGATCGGAGACGGCTCCGCCAACTACGGCATCACCGGGCTGTGGACCGCTGCGCAGTTGGGAGTGCCGGTGACCTACGTGCTGCTGCGCAACGGCAGCTATGGTGCGCTGGAGTGGTTCGCCGACTTGCTCGACGCCTCCGATGCTCCCGGGACGACGATCCCAGGCCTGGACTTCACCCGTATCGCCGAGGGGTACGGAGTCTCCGCGATCCACGCCCGGAGCCTGGATCAGTTGCGGGCCGTGCTGGCCGAGTCTCCCACGGGGCCGCGCCTGATCCAGGTCGACACCGTGACCACCACCCCCGCCTGACCGGGCGAGCCTGTAATCCCTGCTGATCTCCTTCGTCGATTTTTCGGGAGACCCCATGACATCCAAGTCACGCCTTTCCTGGCCGGCTGCCCTGTGCTGGCTGACCGTCATGCTGGAAGGCTTCGATCTGGTCGCGCTCGGCGCGGTCGGCCTGGCACTCCAGGACGCCGTGGGTCTGGAGTTCACTCCGACGGAGTTCACGATGGTCGCCACGGTCTCGCTCGTCGGGGTGATGGTCGGTGCGGCCTTCGTGACCCCGCTGGCGGACGTGATCGGGCGTCGCAAGGTACTGATCGCCTCCGTGGCGAGCTTCTCGCTGTTCACCCTGCTGATTCCGCTGTCGCCGAACGTCGAGGTCTTCGCGGCACTTCGGCTGCTGGCCGGAATCGGACTCGGCGCCTGCATGCCGACCGCGCTGGCCGTGATGTCCGAGTACCTGCCGCCCGAGCGCCGCGCGCGGGCGAACACCACCACCATGACCGGCTACCACTGCGGGGCCGTGGCAGCGTCCTTGATGGCCTTGGCGGTGCGCGACACCTGGCAGGTGCTGTTTGTCGCAGGCGGTGCGGCCGGGCTGATTCTCGCGGGGATCATGTGGTCGAAGTTGCCGGAGACCGCCTCCGTGCAGGCACCGGCCGAGAAGGCCGAGAAAGCCGAGAAGGTCACCGTGCTGGACCTGCTGCGTCCGCGGTTCCTGCGGACCACCTTGTCGGTGTGGGTGGCCACGTTCATGGGTCTGCTGCTGGTCTACGGGCTCAACACCTGGCTGCCCAGCCTGATGGAGACGGCCGGCTACGACGTGTCGACCTCGATCACACTGCTGTTCGTGCTCAACGCCGGCGGTGTCCTCGGGATGTTCCTGGCCGGTCACGTGGGCGACACGCGGGGGATCTCGCGTACCATTCTGATCTGGTTCGGCCTCGGCGCGGTTCTGCTGGCGGCATTGAGCATTCGCATTCAGGTGAGCCTGCTGCTCAACGCGGTCATCTTCCTGGCCGGTGTTTTCGTCTTCTCCGCCCAGGTACTGGTCTACGCCTACATCGCCCAGTCCTACCCGGAGCGGATCCGCGGCTCGGCGCTGGGAATCACCTCCGCTGTCGGGCGGTTCGGCGCCATCGGTGGTCCCCTCATCACCGGGGTGCTGGTCAGCACCGGTGTGGCCTACCCGTGGGGCTTCTACTTCTTCGCGGCTGCAGCACTGCTCGGGCTGCTGGCCATGGCCGCGGCACCCTGGGTGTCGCGGAACGTGGGAGCGGGCGGTGCTGCGTCCGAGAGCGTCACTCGGACTCCGGCACCCGACCGGGTATGACGGAGCGCTGGGCTCTCGGGTCGGCTCACCCGGGAGCCCGGACGCGGTCCGGCATGCACTTACGGGGAATGGCGATGGATATCCGCAGTCGACCAGCGCGTGATCGGCATCAGGAATCGGCTGGGGCGAGGACGATGTCGAAGCGGGCCCGGGCCCAGAACCGGTCGCCGAGATCCCGCCCATCGGGGGTGGGGTGCCTGCCTCCTGCTGCACGAACTGCTTGATCAGCGAGTCCTTGGCCCCGAATACGCTGTCGCCGATCTCGGTCTGCGGGTCACCGTCCCCGAAGATGTGCGTGACGAGCGTGCGCAGACCTTCCGCGGTGACCAGCCTTCCGCGGTGACCAGGAAGTGCAGGTGCCGGGGCAGGGACTGCATCACCTGTTTCCTGCGCGGGTCGGGTGTGTTGTCGAACGAGGTGAGGACCTCCTCGACGAGGCGGTCCTCGACGGCGGCTTGTTTGGCGGGGACCTGTTCCGCGGAGTTCGGGGCGTGCTCGGTGGAGTCGGTCATGGCGGTGTTTCCCTTCACCGGGTGCTGCCCGCGTGGGCGGCGCGCAGGAGTTCTTCCAGATCGGCGCTGCCGAGTGCTCGGGGATTGGTTTCGGGGACGACGGGCAGGATCAACTCCGCGGCCATTCCGCAGTCCTTCAATGCTCGGGGTGCGCCCAGTGTGGCTCGCAGCGCGTTGAGGCCCTCGCCGGCGACCGTGTGCGATCAGCGTGCGGCATGCGCAAGATATCCCTCCAGCCCCGTCTTACGGGCAGCCAACACTCGATCCGGCTGCCTTGCCCGGACGAGGACGGTCCCGCTGCGCGCCACCTGGAGGTCTGCACGCGATGAGGTTGCCCTCGCCCACATCCACCCGATCCTTGCCGCGGGCGGTGCAGGCGTTCCTGTCCACCGAGGCGAGCGGCACGCTGCTGCTGCTGGCAGCGACCGTGGTCGCGCTCGTGTGGGCCAACTCCCCGCTCGCCGCGAGTTACGAAGCTCTCTGGCACACCCCACTGGCGGTTCGCCTCGGCGGACTGGAACTGCAGCTGGACCTGCGGCACTGGATCAACGACGGGCTCATGGCCCTGTTCTTCTTCGTCATCGGCATGGAGGTCTCCCGCGAGTTCACCCTCGGCGAGATGCGCAACCGCCGTATGGTGGCGGTTCCGTTGCTGGCCGCGCTGGGCGGGCTGTCGATTCCCGCGGTGCTGTACCTGGTGATCAACGCCGGAGGTCCGGGAGCGATCGGGTGGGGGATCCCGATGGCCACCGACACCGCGTTCGTACTGGGTGTGCTGGCGTTGGTCGGGCCGCGATGCCCGGATCCGCTGCGGGTGTTCCTGTTGACCTTGGCCGTCGTGGACGACGTGGGGGCGATCGGTGTCATCGCGATCGTCTACACAACCGAGATCAGGATCTCCGCGCTGGTGACCGCTGTCGCGTTGTTCGTGCTCGTGCTGGTGTTGCGGCGGATCGGTATCCGGTGGGCTCCGCTGTTCACCGTGCTCGCGTTGTCGATCTGGGTGTTCACCGTCGAGTCGGGAGTGCATCCCACCGTCGTCGGGCTGGCACTGGGCGTCCTCGTTCGCGTCTACACCCCGCCGGATGTGCGGGTGCTGCGGGTCGGCGAGCTGGCCCAGGCCTTCACGCGCAATCCCACGCCGGAGCGTGGGCTTGCCGCACGACGCGAGCTGCAGGCAGCGGTGCCTCCGAACGAACGGCTCCAGCTTCGCCTGCACCCGTGGACCAGCTATGCCGTGATCCCGTTGTTCGCGCTGGCCAATGCCGGGATCCCGCTCGGGGTGGACACGTTGTCGCGGGCAGCGACATCGCGGGTGACGCTGGGCATCGTGGTCGGCTTGGTGGTCGGCAAGTTCACCGGAGTGGTCCTGGGCAGCTGGTTCGGCCTGCGGTTCGGGCTCGGGGCGCTTCCCGGCCAGTTGGTGTGGGGCCAGCTGCTCGGTGGCGCGGCCCTGGCCGGAATCGGGTTCACGGTGTCGCTGTTCATCACCGAGCTGGCCTTCGCCGAGGAAGCACTGCGCAGCGAGGCGAAGGTCGGCATCCTGGTCGGTTCGCTACTGGCCGCGGCCATCGGACGAGTGATTTTCTGGTTGGCATGGAATCGGGGCGCGGTATGTGCTCCGCCCGGAGAGGACGAAAGCGCGGAGCAGTTGCCGGACACGCTGGCCGAGCCGGTTTCCGAGGGCGACCACGTTCTCGGTCCGCCGACAGCCCCGGTCACACTCGTGGAATACGCGGACTACGAGTGTCCCCACTGCGGCGGCATGCACCCAGTGGTGCGGGACCTCCGAGCACGCTACGGGGACCGACTGCGCTTCGTGTTCCGGCACTACCCGGTCGACTCGCTGCACCCGCACGCGCGCAGAGCCGCACTCGCCGCGGAGGAAGCCGGGAGTCGAGGCCGATTCTGGGACATGCACGAACAGCTGTTCACCCACCAGCGACAGCTGGACACCGATGGTCTGGCCGCTCAAGCCGAACGGATCGGCCTCTCTGCCGAGGCGGTCACCAGCCGGAATGTGCGCAGGCACACCGACAGGGTGGATGCCGACATCGCCTCGGGTCGCGCCAGCGGTGTCCGCGGCACCCCCACCTTCTTCGTCAACGGCAGGCGCTACACCGGTGCCAACGACGCGAAGTCGCTCACGGCCGCGATCGAGGCCGCCATGCACGAGTGAACGGCGGGCTCAGTGCCGCGTTGGCGGAGCTCGGTGGCCCGGGCGAAGGCCGTTCCCGCATGCAGCGGGATCGTGATGAGGTGTTCGTGGAATACACCAAGAACGTGTGTCCGGTGTGCAAGGTCGTCGTCGGCGCCCAGGTCAACATCCGCGACAACAAGGTGTACCTGCGCAAACGCTGCCGCGAGCACGGGGGGGGGGTTCGAGGCTCTGGTCTACGGCGGTGCGCAGGCCTACCTCGATTCGGCGAGGTTCAACAAGCCGGGCACGATTCCGTTGGCGTTTCAGACCGAGGTCGCCGAGGGCTGTCCGTCGGATTGTCCGGGGGAACGTGTCGTCTTGGGGCGGGCGCGCAGGTGTGCGCGTTCGCCCTGCTTGCCGAAGAGGCTGAGGAACTCGACGGGCTCGGCATCGGCGGCGCCGAACCAGTGCGGTACGCGGGTGTCGAACTCGGCCGCTTCGCCGGGTGAGAGCACCAGATCCTGTTCGTCGAGGACGAGCCGGAGCCGTCCGTTGAGGACGTAGAGCCATTCGTAGCCCTCGTGGGTCTGTGGATCGGGTTCTCTTCGGTGGCCACCGTCCGGGATCACGAGCTTGTATGCCTGGATACCGCCGGCTCGGCGGGTCAGGGGCAGGATGGTCATGCCGTGGCAGGTAACCGGGCGCAGGTGGATGCGCGGGTCTCCGGTGGGTGGCGCGCCGACGAGTTCGTCGAGCGTGACGCCGTGGGCTCTGGCCAGCGGGAGCAGTAGTTCGAGAGTCGGCCTGCGAGCACCGGACTCCAGCCGGGACAGGGTGCTCACCGAGATGCCGGTCGCTGCCGACAGATCGGCCAGCGTGGTCTCGCGCCGCCTGCGCAGCGCGCGTAGCCGGGGTCCGGCTGCGGCGATCGCTTGGTCGAGGTCGTTGTCCATGCCGTCATTTTGCCGAATCAGCAACAAAGATTGCGATTACTGTACCCACCGGCTGGGCCGATGTCATCCGGAGCCGCTCGTGCGGCTGTCCCGGTCCCGGTGATGATGCCGGCCCGAGGTGCCTGCGTGCCGGCGCACCGCTCTGAGAGCCAACAGCACTTCCAAGGTGGTTCCGAGGCGCAGCAGTATCGGTCGCCGATGGTCGAGCATCCGCCCCAGCAGGCGTATCGCGCGGTCCAGCGCCGTCGTGGCAGGCGGGAGAAGGTCATAGCGTCATCATGTCATCGCGCTGACACTCTCTTTCCTGTCGCGCGCGAGTGATGTCGTGTCAGCGTTTTTGGCGGCGGCTGCCACCGTGCCAGTCCTCCTGTTTGCCCACTTCGCTTTCGCCGACTCCGAGTGCACGCAGTTGCGGGAGCTCACGCAGACTGCGTTTCATCTCGGCGAAACCGGGGAAGCGGGCCAGCCCGACGACGTGGTCCCAGAGCTCGAGGGCCTGCTCGTCGCTGGGAAGGCGACTGATCACCGGACCGAAGAACGCGACGCCGGTGGGAGGCTCGAAGTGCAGGATCGGCGTGCCCACATCCTTGCCGGTCAGCGCCAGCGCTTCGTCGGTTTCTGCGCGGATCTCCTCGTCCCGGCCGGCCTCGTCCAGCGCGTCGGCGAGCTCGCTCGGCAGGCCTGCCTCGGCCAGGATCGGCTCCACGAACTCGCGGGTGCCGCGGTGCCCGTGGGCTGTGGCGGTGTCGGGTACCGGTTCTCGGTCGAAGATGTGGGTTCCGAACGCGGTGTACAGGGAGGCGACGGCGTCGCGTCCGTGCTCGGCGCGGGTGCGGGCTGCCACCCGCAGCAGCCGAAGTCCTGCGGTGTGGCCCGCCTCGTACTCGGGTGGGAACTGCGCGTCGTAGTCGACCGTGGCGTTGACCAGCCGCAGCGAGATGAACCGCCAGTCCACGGTGTAGTCGCGCTGCGCCTGCACCGTGCGCACCCACTTGCTGGTCATCCAGCAGAACGGGCACACCGGGTCGAAGTAGAAATGGATGTCTGCATCGGCCATCCGCAAAGGATAACCCGGACATACCGTACGGCGGTCGGAGCTGCACCATTCAGCAGCACCCGTCCGACCACCTTGGCGTCGGGTGTGGACGGGACGAAGTACCGGAGTCGACTTCCGTCGGCGGTCTCGTGGACGGCCGATGTGCGAGGTCGACCGGTTCGTTACGGCTTGCCCACTTGACGCCGCAACCCGATAACGGTCTGATAGTGCGGCTGACTGGTGGGACCACAGCGAGGAGAATTCGATGTCCGAGCAATCCGTCCCGAGATCGTTCGCTGCGGTATCCGATATCGACCTCACGCAACCGAATCCGGCCAGGATGTATGACTACGGGCTCGGCGGTGACCACAACTTCGAGGTCGATCGCAGACAGATCCGCTTGATGCACGAGCTCAATCCGGACGGGCCGCTCGTGCCGCGCGAAAACCGGGCGTTTTTGCATCGTGCGGTGTGCTATGCCCTGGGGCGGGGCATCGACCAGTTCCTCGATCTCGGCTCGGGCATTCCCACGGTCGGCAATGTCCACGAGATCGCCCAGCGGCACAACCCGGCCGCGCGGGTGGTCTACGTCGACAACGAACAGATGACCGTGGCGCATACCCGCCACCTGTTGCGCAACAATACTCGGGCGGCCGTGGTGCAGGCTGACCTGCGTGATCCGGAGGCGGTCCTGACCGCTCCGGAGACTGCCGCGCTGCTGGACTTCGACCGGCCCGTGGCGGTGATCATGGTCGCCGCGTTGCACTACGTAAGTCCCGGCGACGACATCACCACGCTCATGCAGCGCTACCGTGCCGCCTTGACATCGGGCAGTGTCGTGGCGATCAGCCACATGACCGCCGACGACCGACCCGAGTTGATGCACCGTTTGCAGACCGAGGTCTTCGCCGACAGTTCCAGCCCGTTGACGGTGCGCACCCATGCCGACGTCACGGCCCTGTTCACGGGGTTCGATCTGATTTCTCCCGGCGTGGTCTACACCTCGCAATGGCGACCCGACCCGGCATCCGAACCGGATTCGCAGCCGGAGCGGGCGTTGACCTGGTGCGGTGTTGCGATCAAACCCTGATGCCACCAGACCTCGGTGACCTCGCGGAGGCGCCGCACGAGCGGGGCGCAGATCACGGCGATGATCCCCAGGCAGCCGCCGAGGATGAACGCGCCCTGCGTACCGAGGGTCTGGGCCTGGGCCTCGGCCGCACCGCCTGCGGCTGCCGCAGTGCCGATGGACATGGCGGCGATGAGCAGGGCGGTCCCGCCGCGCCGACCAGCTGCTGCAGGGTGTTCATGATCGCGCTGCCGTGCGCGTAGAGGTCGATTGCTGCGATCTCACGTCAACTTGGTGACACACCCCGATTGCCTTGCCCGACTGATGACCGAGAAGTGCCGCGTTGACGGTCAGGATCCCAGAAGTCGGGCGATGAATCGTCCGATCCGGCTCACCCTGCGGACCTGGACGTGCCCGGCAACGCCGTGGATCTCCCACTGCTGGTCGCATTCGGGGCACCGCCACAGTCCCATGCGGGAGGTGTCGGGTACGCACGGGTGCCCGCGCCGTCCACGTCTCATGTGCACCTTCCGGTGTAGATCGGCTTTTCACGATGTCGATTGCCGCCGAAGACTCAAGGTCGATTCGTCCGGGGAGGGTGCCTGTTGCGGAAGTTCTTCGGAGCTCGGGACCGAGTAGCGGCAACCTCGGGGTTGGTATACGCGGATTCTCGTAGGCAAGTGTCGATCGCGCGCTGACGACTGCGTATGTGCCGACTTCCGATGATGGCGGGTGAGACGGAACCGGTTTGCTCGTCGAGTCGCCGGTGTTCCCCGTGACCTGTCCGGGCGCGAAACCCTGTATCGCCGAGAGGTCATGTGAGCCTTGAGAGTACAAGGAGAACAGCAATGAGTGCACAGCAAGCGCGATCTGTGCCACGAGTGGCGACAGTTGTCGGTCTCCTGGCAGGCGCTACCGGGATCGGCATCTTGTGGAGCTCCGGAGTCGAGTTCCCGTTCACCGCCATCCTCCCACCGGACATATGGATCCTGCTGGCGATGACCGCCGTTGTCGCGTTCGCGCCGTGGCGCTGGGCGCCGGGGATAGGAGCGTTCGGCGTGCTGTTCGTCATCGTCGGATTCGTGATCAGTGGTTCGGTGCCCAATCTGTTCGGTGCGGACGGGACGAGTGTGCTTATCGGCAGTTGGGTGCAGTTGCTGGGTGTGCTCACCGCGTTCGTCGCCGGAGTGATCGCCATCCGAGTCAACTACCGCAAATCGCCTGCTCGAGCCTGAGGTGGCCGTGTCGCAGACCCGCGCACGAGCGACCGCCGTGGCAGGCACGATCGATCCGCACCGACGGGGTGACGGGCCGCTCGGACGTGGTCAGCCGAGAAAGGCCGTCAGCGTCCGCGTGAGACCACGCGGGACCGGTGCTCACGTTTCGGCGGGGAAGGTGTCCCGGAGGATGAGAAGCTTGCGACCCGGTGTCGGAGTCCCTGCGCAGAATTGCGCACCGTCGAAGCCGCGCACGCACTGACGACCGCGCGGCTGTCGTGGAAGGACGATGGGCGATGTGAGTGAGCTACTGGTCGAAGCGACTGGCCTGACGAAGCGCTGCGGGCGGCGTCATGCGATCGACAACGTCGCGCTGCAGGTGCGCCGAGGTGAGGTCTACGGTTTTCTGGGCCCCAACGGGGCGGGCAAGACCACCACGCTGCGCATCCTGCTCGGCCTGATCCGGCCGACCTCGGGATGGCCGACATGCGGATGCTGATCCGGCGGTTGGGCACCGGTGGGCAGACCGTGCTGCTGTCCAGTCACTTGCTCGGTGAGGTCCAGCAGGTCTGCGATCGTCTTGGTGTGATCTCCGAGGGCACGTTGTTGCGCCAGGGCACCGTGAGTGAACTTCGCGGCCTCGGCGTTCTGCGTGTCGCGGCGGAACCGTTGGAGCGGGCGCGCGTACAGGTGGAGGAGCTGCTGGGAGCGGACAAGGTCACGGTGCGGGACGGCACGTTGTATCTGAACGTGGATCCCGACCGGGCCTCCCGGATCAATCGGCATTTGGTGCTGGTCGTTTGGATCGCATCCAGAGATTTTCTGGCCTGGTCGGGCTGCTCGTCGAACACCAGCAGCGCGACCCCGGCCTGCATCGCGACCGCCGAGAAACCGTGCCCGGCGATGTCGTGTACCTCTTTGGCGATTCGCATCCGCTCTTCCAGGGCAGCTCGGGCGGCGAGATCCCGGTGCATGCGCTGCATCGCCGCGGCCCGTACATGCGCCAGAGCTCCCAGAGACCAGGGAATGATCAGCCAGCTCGCCCAGAGGACAAGCATCAGACCGGCCATGCCGACCTGGTTGAGCAGCCGAGAGATCACGGCCGCGCTGATCACCGCGGTGGCCACGTCGCAGGCCATCAGCGATCTGGCCAATGTGTGGAGCCTGGCTACCTCGAACATGGCCACGACCATGCACAGTTGGATCGGGCCGTACGGATAGCCCGCCAGCAGGTACGGAGCGATCATCGTGACCGCACCACCGAGCGCGAACAGCGGCGCGGTCACCTTCTCCGGCGACACCGCCTACACCGACAACATCCCCTGGCTCGCCCACGGCGGCGACGCCCTGCTGCACGAGGCGTTCAACCTCGGGGGAAGCAACTATCCGGCGGCGGTCCGCGATCACATGCTCGAATCTCATGTGGAGGCGCAGAAGGTCGGTCCCATCGCCCAACGCAGCCAGGACCGAAGACTGGTGCTTACCCACATCGGCGATCTCGGGCACACGCCGCTGGACACTGCCCTGTGGGCGAAATGGGCGAAAAAACGGCTACGACGGCGAGGTGACCGTCGGTGAGGACCTGCAGCGGATAGTGCTTGCGTGATCACGATTTCGCACTCCGCCCACCCGCTGTGGAGTAGGGGTAGGTGGCGAGCGCAGTGGCAAGTCCGCCCGCCACATCCACCCCGGCCTGACCCGCACCAGCGCCAGGACGCACCGGTGCGGGCTCGTCGGCTGGTGAGTCCTCAGCTCACCTTCGCGCCGATGTGTAGTGCCACGCCGTCCTGGGCGGCGATATCGGCGCGGAACCAGCCGTTGTCGTCGACGGTGTAGGTCGGGCCCGTGCACCCCGTGCCGGTGACCTCGCCGTGGAAGACGTCGCAGTAGGTTCCCGCAGGCAGGGAGGTGTGGAACGAGCGGCCGGTCAACGCCGAGTTCTCGCCGTTGAGGACGAGGTACCCGCGATCGCCGCGGCCGAACGCGATGGCGTCGTTGCCGTTGTCCCACCACCGGTTCACCGAGGTGCCCTGAACGACGTTGTGGAACTCGACCATGTTGGCGATCCGTGGCTGCCGGTGCTCGCACTGCCAGGCCGCCGAGGAGCAGTCGGTGTCCTCGGTGATGCCGGAGCTGTCGGCGGGCGGGCCCGCGTCGGGATCGGAGAAGGTGTAGCTGCTCATCACCCGTGGTGTGCCGTAGGTCCAGGCCAGCATGAAGGCGTTCGCCAGCTCGTGGGTTCGACCGTCCTGATGGGTCAGCACGTCGCTGTGCCGCTGGGTGTCGTGGTTGTCGGTGAACACCACGGCCTGTTCCGAGGGCAGCACCGAGGCGAAGGTCCGCAGGTAGGCGAGCTTCTCGTGGTCGAAGATCTTGGCCAGGTCGCGGCCGTAGCGGAATTCGGTGACGTCGCCGTTGCCGGTGTACTCCTCGGGTGTGATCGGTTCGCCCGCGCCGTGGATCACCTCCTGGTAGAGGTAGGCCGGTTCGGTGAGCTCGGCCTTGATCGCGGCGATGTCCGCCGCAGGCATGTGCTTGGCGGCGTCGATGCGGAAACCGTCCACGCCCAGTGCGAGCAGGTCGTCGAGGTAGCCTGCGATCCGCTCCTGCACCCGGGTGCTGCCGGTCGCCAGGTCGGCGAGGTTGACCAGCTCGCAGTTCTGCACCTCGTAGCGGTCCTGGTAGTTCTCGATGTCGTCGTCGCCGTTGCGTCCGCAGTGGTGGAAGTCGTCGTAACCGTAGAGCCCCGGGTACTCGTAGTGCGAGTACTGCGACCCCGCACTCCCGGTGCCCGAGCTGTTCTGTCCGGTCATGTGGTTGATGACGGCATCGGCGTAGACCTTCACCCCGGCGGCGTGGCAGGTGTCCACCATGGACTCGAATGCCTGCCGGTCACCCCGGCGGGTGCCGAGCCGGTAGCTGACCGGCTGGTAGTCCTGCCACCACGGGTGTCCTGCCGCAGGCAGCACCACGTGTTCCTGCGGCGGGGACACCTGCACCGCGCCGTAGCCCTTCGGGCCGAGCACGTCGGTGCACTCGCGGGCCACCGAGTCCCAGTTCCACTGGAAGAGCTGAACGATGACGTCCTTACCGTCCGGTGCGGCTGGTTGTGCCCCGGCCACGGCGGCCGGGGCGGTGACGGTTGCGAGAGTGGCGGCCGCGGCGACCGCCAGCGCTCGTAATCGCATGGTTGATCCTCCGTTCGTTCCGGGTCGACAAACCGCGGCGCAGTGCGACCGCGGGCGGAGTGGGGCGGCCGGGACCGACCGCACGGGCGGGCCTCAACGGGCAGGGACGGACCTCACCCCTTGACACTGCCTGCGGAGAGACCGGACACCAGGAACCGCTGCACGACGTAGAAGACGACCACCGCGGGGATCGCCACCAGTATCGAGGCCGCCGAGAGGTGCCCCCACTCGGCACGGTTCTGCTGCACGAACAGTTGCAGTCCGACCGCGAGGGTCTTCGACTCGTCGGAGGCCGACAGGAACGCCGAGGCGAAGGCGACCTCACTCCAGGCGATGATGAATGCGTAGAACCCGGTGACG
This sequence comes from Haloactinomyces albus, assembly GCF_031458135.1. Lineage (NCBI taxonomy): Bacteria > Bacillati > Actinomycetota > Actinomycetes > Actinopolysporales > Actinopolysporaceae > Haloactinomyces > Haloactinomyces albus. The sequence continues at coordinate 4,202,436 of NZ_JAVDXW010000001.1, forward strand.
GCCAGCCCCGGCTTGGCCAAGGGCAGCACGAGCCGCCAGAACACGCCGAACGGGTTCAGCCCGTCGACCCGCCCGGCCTCGTCGATGTCGGCCGGGATCGAATCGAAGTAGCCCTTGAGCATGTAGGTGCAGAACGGGATCGCGGTGCTGCAGTACACCAGCACAAGGCCGAACCAACTGCCCTGCAGGCCGAGCTTGAGCAGCAGGTTGTACAGCGGCACGATCAGGACCGCGAACGGGAACATCTGGATGATCAGAAACGACAGCATCAGCTTGCCCCGGCCCGGGAACCGGAACCGGCTTGCGGCGTAGGCGGTGCTGGCGGCCAGCAACACCGCGAGCACGGTGGTCGCCGCGGCGATGAGCACCGAATTGCCGAACCAGGTCAAAAACGGACCTCGTTGACCGGTGAGGATGTCGCGGTAGTTCTGCAGGCCGGACTCGTTGAACAGGCTGGGTGTCGCCTCGATCGCCTTGGAATCGGGTTTGAACGAGGTCACCGCCACCCAGAACACCGGGAACACCGCGATCACCGAGGAGGTGATCAGTGCTGCGTGCAGGCCGATGGCGGCGAGCGGGGAACGGTGGCCCCTGCCCCGGCCGCGCACGGGTTGTGTGGCCGGGGCGGAGGATCGCAGGGAAGTCGCGTCGAGAGTCACTTCTACAGCTCCTCACCCTGGGCGCGCAGCACGCGCCGGTAGACGGTGGCGAACACCAGCAGGACCGACAGGATCAGCACGCCGTAGGTCGAGGCGATCGCGTAGTCGCGGGTGGCCCCGGAGAAGAACCGTTCGAAGGCGTAGGTGATCAGGATCCGGGTGTGCGGATTTTGCCCCGTGATCAGGTAGATCACCGGGAACATGTTGAACGTCCAGATCACGCCGAGCAGCACCACGGTCGCCGACACCGGACGCAGCCCGGGCAGGGTCACGTGGCGGAATCGTTGCCAGGCACTGGCCCCGTCCATCTCGGCCGCCTCGTAGAGGTCGGAGGGGATGGACTGCAGACCACCGAGCAGGGCCACCATCATGAACGGCACGCCCAACCAGACGTTGACCACGATCACCGAGGCCAGGGCCAGCCAGGACTGGCCCAGCCACACCTGCGGAGGCAACCCCACCAGTTCGAGCAGCCAGTTGATCAGGCCGTACTGCGAGTTGAACAGAAATCGCCAGGCGAAGGCGCTGATGAACATCGGCACCGCCCACGGCAGGATCAGCATCACCCGGTACAGGCCACGAAACCGCACCTGGCGGTTGAGCAGCATCGCCAGTACCAGACCGACCGTGTAGTGCAGGAAAACGCACACGAAGGTCCACACGAGAGTTCGTGCCAGGGTGGCCCAGAACGCGCCGTAGGAGGCGTCGCCGGAGAGCACGTTGAGGTAGTTGCGCAGCCCGACGAACTCGTAGGAGGCCTCGCGGTCCAGGACGGGATTGCCGATGTTGTTCGCGTTGATGTCGGTGAAGGTGAAGTACAGCCCCTGCAGCAGCGGGAACAACACCAGCAGTCCCACCACCACGACGACCGGCAGAGCCATCGCGTAGGCGTACCAGTGCTTGGTGAGCACGGCGCGCAGGCGGCGGCTCCGGGCAGGAGCCGTCGCGGTGCGCCCGCGTTCGGCGGTGACAGTCATATCGCTGCCCTCCAGCCCGGTCATTTCTTCGTGTAGTCGGGGACGACGACGTCGCTGTAGGTCTTGGCGACCTGGTCCATGGCCTCTTGTGCTGTCTTTTGACCGGCGAGCAGCTGGGCGTAGCCGGTGTTCAGCGGGTCGAACAGGGCGTCACCGGCAGGAATCCAGGCGCGTTCGTGGGCGGTTTCGAGGATCGGTGCGAAGGCCGAGACGATGGGGTTGGCAGCGACCTCGGGGCTGTCGTAGACCGATTCGCGGGTGGGCAGCAAGCCCAGTTCGGCGGCGATGGTGGCCTGCGACTGTGCGCTGCTCATGCACTCGATGAACTTGGTCGATGCCTCGTCGGCGTCGGTTCCTTGCCGAATGACGTAGTTGTGCCCGCCGACGGGGCTGTTGCCCTCGGCGGTGGTGGGGCCGGGTACGGGGGCGATCCCGAGGTTGTTCGGATCGCTGAAGGCCTCCGATTCCAGGAAGCCGGCAGCGGCCCAGGGGCCGTCGATGACCATCGCGACCCGGCCGGAGGTGAAAGCGGTCTTCATGTTGTTGTAGGAGTTCTTGCGGTCGAGCGCTGTTTGCGCGGCGCCGGCATCGAGCAGGTCCTTGGCGATGCGCACCCCCTGCACGCTTTGCCGTGAGTTCACCGTGATCGTCTTCGACTCGGCGTCGACGAGGCTGCCGCCGGTGCTGTAGACGAAGGGCAGCGCGTAATAGCCGTCGTTGTTGAGGAAAAAGGCGTTGCGACCGCCGAGCTTCGGTGCGATCTCCTTGAGTTCCTCCCAGGTCTCGGGGGGCTGCACACCTGCCTCGGCGAGTTTCCGCTTGTTGTAGTAGAGCGCGAGCGTATCGGTGACCTGCGGGACGGCGTAGGTCTTGCCCTCGAACTTGGTCGAGGCGAGTGCCACGTCGAGGAAGTCGGAGGTGTTCTTGGCCAGCCGGGTTTCCGAGAGGTCCTTGATCAGCCCGTTGTTGGCGAGCTGGGCGACCCAGGCGACTTCGGCGCGCAGCACGTCCGGCCCCTGACCGCCCTGGGCGGCGGTCTTGAAGTTGTTCAGCGCCTGGTCGAAGGCCACGGTCTCGACCTCGACCTGGTATCCGCCCTGACGCGCGCAGTCCCGGGCCAGTTTCTCGAACACGGGGTGTTCGCTGGGACCGCTGGTGTCCCAGAAGACGACCTTGTTCGAGTTGCCCACGCCGCCTGCTCCGCCGCACGCGGTGAGTGTGAGCGCGCCGACCACTCCGAGCGCTGCGGCTCTCAGGATCTTCGCTCGTTTCATGCTGCCGTCCCTTCCGTGCTCTCGACCCGTCCTGCAAGTCGTTGCAAGTTTTTGCTATTGATTGCCGCGAAGTTCATACCTGATGCCGGGGAGGAGTCAAGACTTTCGGTGAAAATCGGGTGAAATACCGCTGAGTGGCGGAGTAAGCGTTGCAAAAATTTTCGATCTCGTGCAGGATCATCACGACAGCAATGAGCAGGGGAGGGGCCGATCGATGGCGGGCCTGTCCGAGATCGCGCGGGTGTCCGGAGTGAGCGTCTCGACGGTGAGCAGAGTGCTCAATCGCCGGGCCGGGGTCAACGAGGAGACCCGGCAACGAGTGCTGGCCGCGCTCACCGAGATGCCGCACACCGCCCGCGGTATGGGGGCGCTGCGGCGTACCGGCGTGATCGGGCTGCTGGTGCCGGAACTGTCCAACCCGGTCTTTCCGGCTTTCGCCGAAGCGCTGGAAACTCGTGCGTCCCGCTCCGGCTACGCCTCGCTGCTGTGCAACACCACCGCGGCGATGACCGAGGAGGAGTACGTGCGGATGCTTCTCGCTCGAGGGGTCGAGGGCATGGTGTTCGTCTCGCCCGAGGTCGCCAATGTCGAACCCGCCGGGGAGCATCCGCCCCCGGCGAGCGGATACTACGACAGGCTGCTGGCAGATGGCGTGCAGATGGTCTTCGTCAACGGCGGTGCTCCCTCTCTGGAGGTGCCGGACGTGGCCGTCGACGAACAGCTCGCCGGCTACACCGCGACTCGGCATCTGCTCGAGTTGGGGCACCGGCGGATCGGTTTCGTCTGCGGCCCGGCACACTCGCTGCCCTCACGCCTGAAGAAGGCGGGATGGGCGGCGGCCCTGGAGGAGTTCGGATGTGCCCCGGCAGCGTCACTGGTCGCGCATGCGCCGTTCGGCCCGGCCGGTGGGACGGAGGCCATGGGGCGTCTGCTCGATACCGCAGGGCCGACTGCGGTCATCTGCTCCTCCGATCACATGGCACTGGGTGCGATGCGGGAGGTGCACAGCCGTGGCCTGTCGGTGCCCTCGGACATCTCGGTCGTGGGTTTCGACGACATTCCGCTCGCCTCGTACTGTTCCCCGGCGTTGACGACGCTGGCACAGCCGATCGAGGAGATGGCACGCGCCGCGATCGACGAGCTCCTGCAGCGTCTGGCCCCCGATCAACCCGACCGTGCATCGGAGACCTACAGCCGGGTCTTCCGTCCGAGCCTCGTCGTCCGGGAGTCCACGGCAGCACCCCGCAGCTGACGCCGGTACACCGGGCATTCAGCAGGGCTCCGGATGATTCCCCGGAACGCCGACACGTTCCCGCCGACTAGGCATCAAGCAGAGGAGGAGTGGCATGACCAGCAGCGTGACCGACGAGTGGTGGCGCGAGGCCGTGATCTACCAGGTCTACGTGCGCAGTTTCGCCGATACCGACGGCGATGGGGTCGGCGACCTCGCCGGTGTTCGTTCCCGGTTGTCGCACCTGGTGGAGCTCGGCGTGGACGCGGTGTGGCTGACGCCGTTCTACCCGTCACCGATGGCCGACGGGGGCTACGACGTGGCCGACTACCAAGGCGTGGATCCCTTGTTCGGCACCGTGCGGGATTTCGACGCGCTGCTCGACGAGGCGCACCGGTCGGGGGTGCGTGTACTCGTCGACATCGTGCCCAACCATACTTCGGAGCAGCACGCATGGTTTCGAGCGGCGCTGGGGGCACCGCCCGGCGATCCCGCGCGGGACTGGTACATGTTCCGGGACGGGCGCGGGGAGAACGGTGAGCTGCCCCCGAACGACTGGGAGTCGATCTTCGGTGGTCCCGCTTGGACTCGGGTCGACGACGGCCAGTGGTACCTGCACCTGTTCAGCCCCGAGCAGCCCGACCTCAACTGGCGCAACCCCGAGGTGCGTTCCGCATTCGCCGACATCCTGCGGTTCTGGCTGGACCGCGGTGTCGACGGGTTCCGCATCGACGTCGCGCACGGCATGATCAAGCATCCCGAACTGCCCGATACCGGCATGGAGCACCAGATCGGGCTGCTCGGACACGGCGATTTGCCGTACTTCGACCAGGATGAGGTGCACGAGATCTACCGGGAGTGGCGCAAGCTGCTCGACTCCTACCCGGGCGCGCGGATCGGTGTCGCCGAGGCGTGGGCGTCCACCAGTGAGCGGCTGGCCCGCTATGTTCGCCCGGACGAGCTGCACCAGGCGTTCAATTTCGCCCTGCTGGAATCGGAGTGGTCGGCGAAGCTCTTCCGCGGCGTGGTGGACGCTTCGATGCAGGCCACCGGTGCTGTGGGCGCGACGACGACCTGGGTTCTGGGCAACCACGACGTGCAGCGTCCGGTGACTCGTTACGGCGACGGCGAGCAGGGGCTGCGGCGGGCGCGCGCTGCAGCGCTGTTGACCCTGGCACTGCCCGGCTCGGTCTACATCTACCAGGGCGAGGAGCTGGGACTTTCCGAGGTGGTGGATCTGCCGGACGAGGTGCGCCAGGATCCGATCTGGACGCGATCGGGGGGCACCGACCCCGGTCGGGACGGCTGCCGTATCCCGATTCCGTGGGAGGGCGCGCAGGCACCTTTCGGGTTCGGACCCGCGGATTCGGTCGCCAGCTGGCTGCCTGTGCCGGAGAGCTGGGAATCGATGTCGGTCGCCGTGCAACGCGACACCGACGGCTCGACGCTGCGCCTGTACCAGCACGCGCTGGCCCTCCGCCGAGAACACGCCGCGCTCGGTGACGGCACGATGCGGTGGCTCAGCACTCCCGACGATGTCCTCGCTTTCACCCGTGATCCCGGTTTTGCTCTCGCCATGAACTTCGGCGCGGATCCGGTGGAGCTGGAAGTGCCGGGGCGAGTGCTGTGCGCGAGTGGCCCGGTCGAGGCCGCCGATGGGCGGGTGGTACTGCCCGGCGAGACCGCTGTCTGGCTCGACCGGTCGTAATCGATGTAGTGAGTGGCTCCGGGGGCGGGAAGATGCCCCCGGAGCCACGTCATTTCAGGCTCCCAGTCGGGCGCCGGTGTCGGGGTGGAACAGGCGGATCTCGTCGAGGTCGCGCACAGCCAGGGTCACGCTCTGACCGATCGCGGGTGGCTTGCGCCCGTCGACACGGACCACGAAGCGTCGCGGGCTGCCCTCGACGTCGACGGAACCGTGCACGAGCGCGTCGGCACCGAGTTCCTCGACGAGGTCGACGGTCATCTGCAGACCGTCCTCGGCATCCGAGACGAGGTGCAGAGCCTCCGGGCGCACACCGAAGGTGACCGTGTCGAGCCCCGCGGCGGCGTCGAGGTTATGGCGGGCCAGCGGAACGGTGTGCCCGCCCAGAACCGCACCTTCGGCGGTCAGCGGCACGGTTTCCAGGTTCATCGCGGGGGTGCCGATGAATCCGGCGACGAACGCGTTGGCGGGGTTGTCGTAGAGCTCGCGCGGTGTTGCGACCTGCTGGAGTGCCCCGTCGGCCAGTACCGCCACCCGGTCGCCCATCGTCATCGCCTCGACCTGGTCGTGAGTGACGTAGACGGTGGTCGTACCCAGCTTCTTCTGCAGTGCTGCGATATTGGCCCGTGTTTCCACCCGGAGCTTGGCATCCAGGTTGGACAGTGGCTCGTCCATGAGAAACACGCTCGGGTCGCGCACGATCGCCCGACCCATCGCCACCCGCTGGCGCTGGCCACCGGAGAGGGCTTTGGGTTTGCGATCGAGGTAATCCTGTAGGTCCAGCAGATCCGCGGCCTCGGTGACCTTGCGCCGAATTACCTCCTTGGGCGTCTTGCGTAACTTGAGCGCGAATCCCATGTTCTCGGCAACCGTCATGTGCGGGTACAGCGCATAGGACTGGAAAACCATCGCGATATCACGCCCTTTGGGCGGCTTCTGCGTCACGTCGGAAGGCCCGATGTGGATGGATCCTTCGTCGACGTCCTCCAAACCGGCGAGCATCCGCAGCGCCGTGGATTTGCCCGATCCAGAAGGTCCTACCAGGACGAGGAATTCACCGTCGTCGACGTCCAGGTTCAAGGAACCCACCGCCCGGACCGGTGGGGTGCCCGGATAGACCCGTGAGGCGTCGACGTAGCTGACTTCGGCCATGCTTTTCTTCCGTTCTGCTCGGCCCCTGTCCAGGGGGTTTCGGGTTTCCAGAGGTGAACGGCCGCTTCGTCGCGACTACCGCCGAAGATGTTGCGGTATCGTTCAAGATTGTACGTGGGAATGCGCCGTCGAGTCACGAAATTATTCGGTGCGGATTTCCCCGCGCGGATTCCTGGTACGGGGTGCTTGTGCGGGGTTCGGGGGTATAGGTGTTTTGCCGTGTAGTACGCTGCGCCGTCTCGGCCGAACTCACCGAACGGTGGCGATTCGCCACGATCGATCGCACGGATCGTCGGTCTGCCGATAAGGGCGAACACCAGTTATCCGTACGTCGGATGTGACGTTTGGATCGCTGAGGCAGCCGCATCGTCGCAGCGAGTCACCAGCCTTCGGCCGCGGGATCTCTAGAGCCGATGGTTGTCGGCCAGTTCCCGTGCGGTGGTGAGGACGTTTTCGTCGAGGGCGACCGGGGTCAAACCGAAGCGGTGATCGTAGGCGTCGAGGACGGCTCCTTCGAGGGAGTCCAGGGTCAGTGCTGGTGCTTCGGTGCGTATCGAGCCGACCGAGTCACCGTCGAACGGCAGCCCGAGCGCGTCGTAGACCTCGGCGAGCAGCGGCCGCAGCACGTCGGCACCATCGACGATGGCCACTGCGCTGAACAACCACGCACGGCGGAGAATCCGTTGTGCGGTGCCGACGAGCTTCACATGCCCTCGTGCGTTGACGCTGTAGGCGCCGGGGCAGTACTCACCCGGTACGGCTCCGGTGCGCGCGTCCACGCCGTGTGCGCGCAGCACCTCGGTCCACAGGTCCGCGTAGCCGCTGAACCGGTCGTCCATTCCGGACAGTGCCTCGGGATCGGTGTCGATGTGGTCGACGATGAGGGAGTCTTCGGTGTAGGCGACGGCGCGGCCACCCGGAGCGCGCAGGACCGGCGTGAATCCGGCCTTGTTGACGACCTCGACCGCTGCGTCGAACCCGGGCCGCCGGGTGTCGCGCCGACCGAAGGCCACCACCGGGGCCGTGGGGCGATACACCCGAAGAACCGGGCCCGACTCGCTCTGTCCTGCCCGGCGCACGAGCGCGTGTGCCACGGCCACCTCGAGTGCTTGGTCCGTGTTCGTCTCGAGTGCGCCGCGATGCAGGTCCACGGGCCCGGCCTCCTCAGGGTGGTTTCGGCTTCGCTGCCGTTGAACCCGTCGACGTCGATGTGCGTGTGTGAAGTGTCTGCCCAACCGGAAACACCTCACGGTGAATACCCTCGACCGTACAGGGCGGTGGTGGTCACTGGTGCGTGGCGAGTGCGCCGCGTGCGGACCGAGCAGAGGACGAGGTAGTGGCGAGGACGAGCAGCGGGAGCGATTCCGGTCGGGCCGTGCGGCCGCGCAATCGTCGGGACCTCATCACGGCGGCAGCGTCGGAGTTGTTTCATCGGCAGGGCTATACCCAGGTCGGTATGAGTGACATCGCCGAGGAAGTCGGCGTCCGGCCGTCGGCGCTGTACCGCCATGTCGACGGTAAGCAACAACTGCTGGTGCGTGCGGTGCTCGGTGAGCTGCGCCCGTTTGTTGAGCTGCTGGATGGTGTGCACGCCGAGAATGCCGACCGTGTGGTGGTGCGCTTGGCCACGATGGCTCTCGAGCATCGTCGACTCGGTGTGCTTTGGCAGCGGGAAGCGCGCAACGTCACCGGGCAGGCTCGGGAGGAACTCAAGGAAGCACTGCGCCGTGTCGCTTCGGGGCTAGGCGATCTTACGCGTGCCTGTCATGCCGGGCTCGGCGCGGAGGACGCCCGTTTTCGGGGGTGGTGCCTGTTCAGTACGGTGACCAGCCCGTCGTATCACCGCCTGGATCTGCCGAGAGCCGATTTCGAGGTGCTGCTGACCGAGATGGTTCGGGCGATCATCGAGCGGCCCGTGCTCGCGTCCCGTTCCACTGCGAACGAGGCAGGTGCGGTCTCGGAGAACGTGGCCCGGCATCGCGTGGCCCGGCGCGGACTGCTGCTGTCGGCGGCGACGCGGTTGTTCGCCGAGCGTGGGTACGCGGCAGTGACCATCGAGGACATCGGTGCTGCGGTCGGTATTACCGGTCCCAGCGTGTACAGCCACTTTGCCAGCAAGCAGGACCTCCTCGCGAGCGTGATCACGCGGGGAGAGGCGTGGTTGGAGGTCGAGCTCGAACGGACGTTGGCCGGCGCGCACGATGCTGTCGATGCGCTCGGTGCACTGATGCGGTCGTATGCCGGGTTCGTTTCCGAGGACAGCGGGTTTATCGACATTCTGGTTGGTGAAGTCGACCATCTGCCTGGCTCGGAGCGTCACCGGGCGCGTCAGATCCAGCGTGAGTACGTGACCGAGTGGGTGGCCCTACTGCGCGAGGCTCGTCCGGAACTCGACGAGTCGGCCGCGGGCATCCTTGTGCACGCAGCACTGACCGTCGCCAACGACATGGCGCGGACCGGGTCCTTGCGCGACATCGATGCGGTCGTCGGGGTCGGTCGGTCGTTGCTGTTCGACGTGCCTGCCCGGCCATGCCCTGACGGCCCCGAGTCGTCCGGTGCCACCTCGTGACCGCTCCGGCCACGTTGACTCCATTGCGGCGATACGGGCCTATTCGCTATTCACCTAATGAGTAAATTCCCAGGTAATAGTGGGTGTATGCAGTGATTGATCCTAGTGTCGAGTCACTTGCATATTGACGGGCACGGTTGCTGCGGCTACTGTTCGGCAGTGAGCTTCGCGGCGGTGGCTGAGGCGATTCCTCGGGCGTTCAGCACCGATGTGCGGGTCCCGGCGGCGCATTGTGTGGTTGCGTAACCAGTTGCGTAACCAACGGTGTGGCCCACCCTGCGGCCATAGGCACACGGCACGAAGAGTCGACGAGGATCCGGAGGAGATCGCTCCGCCTCGACCGGGTCGTTCGTGCACGGCGAGTGAAGCCGGAAGGAGAGGTGTGATGAACTCACTGTGTAGCTGCTTGTGCAATCAGGCAGGACATGTAGGCCGGTGTCAGGAGATTGCCGAATCCGGGCTGTACTTGCCGGACGGTCAACCGCGCATCCGCCCGATCGGCGTTGTGTGCCGCCCGTGCTATCAGGCCGCGCTTGGTCGCCCTCGGGATGCCCGCGAGGCGATACCGGCCGGTTCCCACGCCGGTGTCAGCCGCTGGCTTCGGTCCACGCACGAGGAGAGCAGAAGACGCGGCTAGGTCGGTGCCGTTTCCGGAAAGGTCACGTCCGCACCGTATCCGAGGATCGGCCACCAGCGCGTGGCCGCAACAGCGAGTGAGAGAGCGAGGAACCTTGGTCGAGATGACCGGTGACCAGAACGCCACGAGTACCGCGGATGGTTCGGCTGCGCGGTTGCGCAAGGTGTTGGTGGCGAATCGTGGTGAGATTGCGGTGCGGGTGGTGCGTGCGTGTGCGGATGCGGGCATGGCCAGTGTGGCGGTGTATGCCGAGCCGGATGCGGGGGCGCCGTTCGTGCGGTTGGCTGATGAGGCGTTTGCGTTGGGTGGGGCCACGGCGGCGGAGAGTTATCTGGATATCGGCAAGATTGTGGAGGTGGCTTGCCGGTCGGGGGCGGATGCGGTGCATCCGGGGTATGGGTTTTTGTCGGAGAATGCCGAGTTCGCCGAGGCGGTGTTGGCGGCGGGGTTGGTGTGGATCGGTCCGTCGCCGCAGGCGATTCGGGATCTGGGGGACAAGGTCACCGCGCGGCATATTGCCACTGCTGCGGGGGCGCCGTTGGTGCCGGGCACGCGGGAGCCGGTGGCCGGGTCGGCGGAGGTGGTGGCCTTTGCCGAGCAGTACGGGTTGCCGGTGGCGATCAAGGCGGCCTTTGGTGGGGGTGGCCGGGGGTTGAAGGTGGCTCGGAGTGTGGCCGAGATTCCGGAGTTGTTCGATTCGGCGGTGCGGGAGGCCGAGGGGGCCTTCGGCCGGGGTGAGTGTTTCGTGGAGCGGTATCTGGACCGGCCGCGGCATGTGGAGGCCCAGGTGTTGGCCGATGTGCATGGCCGGGTGGTGGTGGTCGGTACGCGGGATTGTTCGTTGCAGCGGCGGCATCAGAAGTTGGTCGAGGAGGCTCCGGCGCCGTTTTTGACCGAGCAGCAGCGTGGCACCATTCATGAGGCCGCGCGGGCGATTTGTGTCGAGGCCGGTTATCACGGGGCCGGTACGGTGGAGTTTTTGGTCGGCGCTGATGGCACGATCTCGTTTTTGGAGGTCAATACCCGGTTGCAGGTCGAGCATCCGGTCAGTGAGGAAACCACCGGGCTGGATCTGGTTCGTGAGCAGTTCGCCATCGCCGAGGGGCGCCCGCTGGCGGTGACGGCCGATCCGCCCGCCCGGGGGCATGCCATCGAGTTCCGCATCAACGGTGAGGACGCCGGGCGTAACTTCCTGCCCACGCCGGGGGCGGTGACCCGGTTGGACTGGCCGGCCGGGCCGGGGGTGCGCATCGATGCCGGGGTGGAGACCGGCAGCGTTATCGGCGGCCAGTTCGACTCGCTGCTGGCCAAGGTCATCGTCACCGGCGACAGCCGGGCCCAGGCGCTGCAGCGGTCGGCGCGGGTGCTGGCGGAGATGACCGTGGAGGGGCTGGCCACCGTGCTGCCGTTTCACCGTGCCATCGTGGCGGACCCGGCCTTTGCCGCCGAGCACGGCGCCGAGAGTTTCACCGTGCACACCCGCTGGATCGAAACCGAGTTCGCCAACACCATCGCCCCGCACCCCGGCGCGGCCGAGCCGGCCGAGACCGAGCCCCGCAGGCAGGTCACCGTCGAAGTCGACGGGCGGCGCCTGCAGGTGTCCCTGCCCGCCGACCTGGCCGCCCCGGCCGGTGGTGGCTCCGCGGCCCCGGCCAAACCCCGCAGGCGCAGCAGCGGCGGCGCGGCAGCGGCCTCCGGCGACGCGGTCACCGCCCCCATGCAGGGCACCGTCATCACTCTGACCGTCGACGACGGCGACCACGTCGACACCGGCGACCAAATCCTGGTACTGGAAGCCATGAAAATGGAAAACCCCGTCACCGCCCACAAAACCGGCACCATCACCGGCCTGAAAACCCAACCCGGCGACTCCGTCAGCCAAGGCACCACCCTCTGCGACATCAAAGACTGACCCGGGCGGAACAACTCAAGGGTGCAGCGTTTCCGAAGCCCGCGCCATGGCCCGGGATCTGGCGGCGACCATGCTCGATGTCCCGGTCACCGACGTCGAAGTTTCCGTCGCGTTCGAGTTCGGTGGATCTCCTCAGGTTGAGGTGGGGAGCAGGCCGTAGAGGTCCTGGAGGCGAGCCCGGTGCTCGTGCGGCCGACCGAAGAGCTGGGCGGTGGCGTGGGCGCGCTTGAAGTACAGGTGCGCGTCGTGCTCCCAGGTGATCGCGATCCCGCCGTGCAACTGGATGGTCTCGGCGGCAACCGTGTTGAACGCTTCCGAGCACCACGCCTTCGCGAGTGCGGCGCGGGCCGGCAGGTCCTCGTCCCGCTGCGCGGCCGACTGCGCCGCCGCCCATGCTGCCGACCGGGCGGTCTCCACCTCGACGAGCATGTCCGCCATCCGGTGCTTGAGTGCCTGGAATGAGCCGATCGGGCGGCCGAATTGCCGCCGCTCCTTCGTATACGCCACTGTCATGTCCAGGCACCGCTGCGCCGCGCCGACCTGCATCGCTGCTTCCGCGCTGCAGGCGATGTCCCGCAGCGTCGGCAGGAAGACGTCGGCATCCGCCGACACGAGCGTGGCCTCGGCCCCGTCGAGGTCGATCACCGTCAGCCGCAAGGTCTGGTCCATCGTCGGCGAGGGAGCACGGTGCACGCCGTGCTGTGCCGGGTCGACACGGAACAGTGCGGGCCTTGAATCGATCGATGCCAGGACGAGCAGGACGTCGGCGTGGTCACCATCGAGGACGAACGCCCCGGTGCCGTCCAGCACCCAGCCGCCGTCCTGCTGTTTCGCGGTGACCGGCAGCGACCCGGTCGACCAGCTCCCGTCGGGACCGGCCCAGACGAGCGCCGCCACCGACTTGCCCGAGGCGATTCCCGGCAGCAGCTCGGCACAGGTGGTCTCGTCACCGGAGAGCAGGACGGCCTGCGCCGCGAGTACGGCTGATCCGAGCAGGGGAGAGGGGGTGAGCGCAGCACCGAGCTCCTCGAGCACCACGTGGGTTTCGGAGAGCGTGAACCCGGCCCCGCCGTACTTCTCGGGGATCGCGAGCGCAGCCACGCCGACCTGCTCGCACAGCACCGACCACAGGGACTCGTCGTACCCCTTGGGTTGTGCGACCGCAGTGCGGACCGCAGCGGAGTCCGACCGCTTGCGCAACAGGTCGCGCACCATCGTGGCGAGTTCCGCCTGCTCCGCACTCGGCGTGAACATCATGTCAGACCTCCACCGGTCGGCGGGTGATCGCCTCGTGCACACGCGCGCGGTGCAGCGCCGGGGTGCCCCACGCCGTCACGAGAGCGCGGACCTTGGTGATCCAGAGGCCCAGGTCGTACTCCTCGGTGTATCCGATGGCTCCGTGCACCTGGAGCGCGGTGCGAGCCGCGGTGTAGGCGGCGTCACCGGCAGCGACCTTGGCCGCGGATACGTCGCGGCGCGCATCCGAGGAGCCTTCGCGCAGGGCGAGAGCGGCGACGTGGACCAAGGGGCGGGCGAAGTCGAGTGCCACGCGGATGTCGGCCAGGGCATGCTTGAGCGCCTGGTACTCGCCGATCGCTCGTCCGAACTGCTTGCGGGACCTGGCGTGGTCCACCGCTGCGCGCAGCAGGTGCTCACCCGCGCCCAGCAGCTGTGCCGAGCAGGCGAGCACTGCGGTATCGACCGCCCGCACGGTCGTCGCTTCGGCAAGGTCGACGACCTCGGCCCCGGCCTCGACGGGGCACAGCCTGCGCGCCGGATCCACCGAGCGGTGAACCGCACCGGCAACACCGCCGTACAAGGTGGTGCCGTGCAGCACGAAGCGGTGCGTGGCGACGTCGGCGTCGAGCGCGTGGCTGCCCATGTCGGTGACCAGGGCGGTGGCGAGGTTCCCGCCCGAGGCGATGCCTGCGAGGAACTCGTCCTGGTCGGTGCCGCGCAGCAGTGCAGGCAGCAGCGCCGCCGATTCCACCCAGGGCCCGGGGACGGCGTGCCTGCCGAGCGCCTCGAAGGCCACGGTGAGGTCGACTGCGTCGGCGTCCAGGCCGCCCTGCTCCTCGGGTGCCAGCAGCCCGCTGACGCCGAGCTCGGTGAGCCGCTGCCACAGCTTCAGGCCGGCGTCGTGGTCACCGTGGGCCCAGCTCCGCACCACCTGTGGTGTGTTCGAGGCGGCGAGCAGATCGTCGAGGACTTCCGCGAAGCCCCGCTGCTCCTCGGTGAGGGCGAATCTCATCGGCGCGCCTCCTTCGGCAGGCCGAGAACGCGCTCGGCGACGATGTTGCGCTGGATCTCGTTGGTGCCTGCATAGATGGGGCCTGCGAGCGAGAACAGGTATCCGTCGGCCCACCGTCCGCCGTCGGGAGCATTGTCGCCGCGGAGTTCGGATTCCGGCCCGAGCAGGTCGAGCGCGGTCTCGTGGAGGGCGATGTCGAGCTCGGACCAGAAGATCTTGTTGACGCTGCCTGCGGCGCCCATCTCCTCTCCGGCGGCGAGCCGGGTGACCGTGCCCCAGGTGTAGGCGCGGTAGGCCTGCGCGGCGATCCACGTGTCGACGACCCGGTCCGCTGCCGCGCCCTCCGCCCTACCGCGGGCGTGCTTGCTTTCTGCCTGACGGGTCCACAGCTCGGCCAGCCGATCCGCCGCGGCACAGAACCGGCCGGGTGAGCGCAGCGAGAGACCACGTTCGTTGCCTGCGGTGCTCATCGCCACTCGCCACCCGTCGTCGGGGGCACCGAGCACGTCGCTGTCCGGTACGAACACGTCGTCGAGGAAGATTTCCGCGAATCCGGGTTCGCCGCCCAGCTGTGCGATCGGCCGTACGGTGATACCGGGAGCGTCGAGGGGGAACAGGAAGTAGGTCAGGCCGCGATGCCGCTGTGCGGAGGGGTTGGAGCGGAACAGCCCGAAGCTCCAGTCCGCGAACACCGCCCGCGATGACCAGGTCTTCTGGCCGTTGAGTACCCACCCGCCGCGGGTGTCGTCACGGACGGCGGTCGATCGGATCGATGCCAGGTCGCTGCCTGCCTCCGCTTCCGACCATGCCTGGGCCCACACCTCTTCCCCGGTCGCCATCGAGGGCAGGAACCGGTCCTGCTGCTCCTTGGTGCCGTGCTCGAACAGGATCGGGGCGAGCAGGAAGAGCCCGTTCTGGCTCACCCTTCCGGGTGCGCCGCTGCGGTAGTACTCCTCCTCGAAGATCACCCACTGCAGCAAGGATGCCGCCCTGCCGTGGTACTCCCTCGGCCACGAGACGACCGACCAGCGATGCTCGGCCAGCAGCGCCTCCCACTCCTTGTGCGCGGCGAACCCCTCGGCGGTGTCCATCGACGGCAGCGGTGTGCTGGGGACGTTCTCCGCGAGCCAAGCGCGTGCTTGTGCCCGGAAGGCCAGGTCGATCTCGTCGAAGTCGAGGTTCATCACTGTCTCCCCTCGGCGGACTGTGCGGAGTCCCGCATCGACCGGGCGTCCATGCCCGCCAGTGAGTCCTTGCCCGCCTCGGCGTTGTGGGCGTGCGCGAAGTGGTGCAGCCCGAACACCGAGTCCATGCCGGTGCGCATGCCTTGCAGGTCCTCGGCCTGGTTCACCGCCTTCTTGGTCAGCGCCAGCCCGAAGCGCGGCATCGCGCTGATCCGCTCCGCCATCGCCAGCGTGCTCGTCTCCAGCTCCGCACCCGGTACGACGTGGTTGACCATGCCGAGTTCGTGGGCCCGCTGCGCGGTAAACCGGTCGCCGGTGAACAGGAACTCCTTGGCCGCACGCGGATTCATCACCCAGGGATGGGCGAAGTACTCCACACCGGGGATGCCCATCTTCAGCACGGGGTCGGAGAAGAACGCGTCGTCGGAGGCGACGATGAAGTCACACGACCAGGCCAGCATCAGGCCACCGGCGATGCACGCGCCGTGCACCATCGCGATCATCGGCTTGGGGATCTCCCGCCACCGCCTGCACATCCCGAGGTAGACCTCGGACTCGCGGGCGAAGCGAAAGTCGCCGCCTTCCTTGTCGGTGTGGTCCCACCAGATCACGGACTTGCGGTCGAAGGTCCGGTCCACATCGCGATCGGGCGTGGCGATGTCGTGGCCTGCGCAGAAGTGCTTGCCGTTGCCCGACAGCACGATCGCCTTCACCTCGTCGTCGTCGACTGCACGGGTGAATGCGGCGTCGAGGGCGTAGGTCATCGCGGAGTTCTGCGCGTTGCGGTACTCCGGACGGTTCAACGTCACCACCGCAACCGGGCCGCGACGTTCGTAGGTGACGACCTCCTGCTCGGAGCCGGTCCCGTCCATGGACTGTGTGCTCTCGGTCATCAGCTGCTCCTCAGCTCACGTTTGAGTACCTTGCCCGAGGGGTTGCGGGGCAGGTCGTCGACGAAGGTGACGCCGCGCGGCACCTTGAAGTTCGCCAGGCGTTCCCGGGCGTGGGCGAGGACGGCGTCCTCGTCGAGGTCCGCCCCCACCCGTCGTACGACGAAGGCATGGCCGACCTCTCCGAGCCGGTGGTCGGGGACACCCACGACAGCCGACTCGAGCACGCCGTCGAGGCGGGCGAGAGCCTGTTCCACCTCGGCCGGATAGACGTTGAAGCCGCCGACGATGAACACGTCCTTGAGTCGGTCGGTGATCCTGAGGTATCCGTCCTGGTCGAGTCGACCGACGTCGCCGGTGTGCAGCCAGCCGTCCTCGTCGATCGCCTCGGCGGTGGCCTCGGGATCGTCGAGGTAGTCGAGCATCACGTTCTCGCCGCGAAGCAGGATTTCACCCTCCTCGTCCGCAGGCGGTGGTTCATTGCCGCCGGGCTTTGCGATGCGCACTTCCAGCCCCGCGGCGGCACGGCCACAGGTGTTCGCCACCCGGGTGTCCTCGTCGCCCGGGCGGCACATGGTCGCGACCACGGCCTCGGTGAGCCCGTAGGCGGTGAGTACCGTGTCGAAGCCCATCTCGGACTGCATGCGCTCCACGAGCGCGACCGGCACGGTTGCCGCGCCGGTGACGGCCAGCCGCAGGGAGGACAGGTCGTGCTTCTTCCGCTCGGGTGACTCGAGCATCGCCTGGTGGATCGCCGGGGCGCCCGGCAGGACGCTGATCCGTTCCTTCTCGACCAGTCGGAAGGTCTCGGTGACATCGAAGACCGCTTGCGGTGCCACGGTCGCTCCGGCCAGCAGGCCCACGACGATGCCGCATTTGTAGCCGAAGCTGTGGAAGAACGGATTGACCACGAGGTAACGATCCGCTGCCGTGACCTGGCCGCACTCGCGCCATGCGGCTGCCACGGAGACGACCTGCCGGTGCGCGGAGCGGGCACCCTTGCTACGGCCGGAAGTGCCCGAGGTGAACAGGATGTCGGCCACGTCGTCGGGCGTGACCTCGTCGGCCCGGCGCTCCACTGTGGCCTCGTCCACCGCTGCGGCCGACCAGTCCAGGCCCTCCCAGGGTACGATGCCTTCGCCGCCGGCCGTGCTCGCATCGTAGGGCAGCAGCAGTACGTTCGGCAGCTCGTGGTCCTCGGCCTCGGCTGCGGCAGCGAGCTCGTCGTACTGTCTGCGGCCGAGGAAGCCGTCCGCGACGGCGACGACCTTGGCGCGGGTGCGGGCGACCATGTCGACCGCCTCGGGCCCGGTGTAGCGGGTGTTGACCGGGACCAGCGTCCCACCGGCGTAGGTCACCGCGAGTGCGAGCACCTCCCAGCGCCAGGAGTTCGGTGCCCAGAGGCACACCCGGTCGTCCTTCCCCAGTCCCAGGCCGATCAGCGCTGCGGCCGTGCGGCGCACCTGCTCGTGGAGCTCGCCGTAGGTGAGGCTGAGGTCGCCGTCGACGATGGCCTCACGGGTGGCGTACTCCTTCGCCGCCGCACGCAGCACACCCGGAAGAGTCTGCCGCTCTGCCTGCATTTCGCCTCCTGCACCCTATCAACCAAGTGCTTGCTAGGTTAGTATACGCATGTCGATTCCACCAGACCCGGAGCTCTCATGGACCTGACCCACTCCGCCGAGGACGAGGCCGTTCGCAACGAGATTCGGACTTGGCTCGAGGAGAACCTCTCCGGTGACTTCGCCGGCCTGCGCGGACGCGGCGGACCCGGCCGTGAGCACGAGGCCTTCGACGAGCGCGTCGCCTGGGACCGTCACCTGGCCGCCGCTGGCTGGACCTGCCTGGGCTGGCCCGAGGGACACGGTGGACGCGGACTCGGCCTCATCCAGAAGGTGATCTTTCACGAGGAGTACGCCAAGGCGAACGCGCCCGCCCGAGTCGGCCACATCGGCGAGGAGCTGCTCGGGCCGACGCTGATCGCTTACGGCACCGAGGAGCAGAAGCAGCGGTTCCTGCCGGGTATCCGCAACGTCACCGAGCTCTGGTGCCAGGGCTACTCCGAGCCGGGCGCCGGATCGGACCTGGCGTCGGTGTCGACCCGGGCTCGCCTCGAGGGGGACAGCTGGATACTCGACGGTCAGAAAGTGTGGACCTCGCTCGCCCATGTCGCCGACTGGTGCTTCGTCGTCGCGCGCACCGAGCCGGATTCGAAACGGCATGCGGGCCTGTCCTACCTGCTCGTGCCCATGGACCAGCCGGGTGTCGAGGTGCGCCCGATCGACCAGCTGACCGGCACCTCCGAGTTCAACGAAATCTTCTTCGACGGCGCCCGCACCGATGCCTCCCTGGTTGTGGGGGAGCCCGGCGAGGGCTGGAAGGTCGCGATGGCCACGCTCGGATTCGAGCGGGGCGTCTCGACGATCGGCCAGCAGGTCGGTTTCCGCCGCGAGCTCGACGGCGTGGTGGCGATGGCGCACGAAAACGGCGCGATCGAGGACCCCGTGATCCGCGACGGACTCGTGCGCGCCCGGATGGGCCTCGAGGTCATGCGCCTCAACGCGCTGCGCACGTTGGCCGGGTCTTCGACCGGGGCCGACGAGGGACCTGCGGCGTCGATCGCCAAGCTCGTGTGGGCCACCTGGCACCGCTCCCTCGGCGAGCTCGCGATGGAGGTCGCGGGGGCACCGTCCCTGGTGGCCGACGCGCCGCCGTACGACCTCGACCCCTGGCAACGACTCTTTTTGTTCGCTCGAGCCGATACCATCTACGGCGGCTCGAACGAGATTCAGCGCAACATCATCTCCGAGCGCGTGCTCGGCCTACCCCGGGAGCCACGACCGTGACCACCACTCGCACCGAGCAGCCCACTCCCGACTACGTCCCCGGCCATGGGTTACTGCGCGGCAGGACCGTCGTGGTCACCGCCGCCGCCGGAGCCGGCATCGGCGCGTCCATGGTTCGCCGCTGCCTCGAGGAGGATGCCCATGCCGTCGTGCTCGGTGACACGCACGAGCGTCGGCTCGCAGAGTCGCACGAGCTGCTCGCCGAGGAGTTCGGCGAGGACCGGGTCGCCGCGGTGACCTGTGACGTGACCACCGAGGAACAGGTCACCGCGCTGCTCGACACCGCGGAGCAGTTCGGCGGGGTGGACGTGATGGTCAACAACGCCGGGCTCGGCGGCACCGCGCCGATCACCGAGATGACCGACGAGCAGTGGTCCCGCGTACTCGACATTACGCTGACCGGCACCTTCCGTTGTGTCCGTGGCGCGAGCAACCGGATGATCGCGGCAGGGAAGAAGGGCGTGATCCTCAACAACGCGTCCGTGATCGGATGGCGGGCGCAAGAGGGCCAGGCGCACTACGCCGCAGCCAAGGCCGGGGTGATGGCGCTGACGCGGAGCGCGGCACTCGACCTCGCACCGCACGGACTCCGCGTCAATGCGGTCGCCCCGAGCCTCGCCATGCATCCGTTCCTGGCCAAGGTCACCTCCGGCGAGCTGCTTGCGGACCTCAAGCAGCGCGAGGCTTTTGGGCGTGCCGCGGAGCCGTGGGAGGTGGCGAACGTGATGGTGTTCCTGGCCGGCGACTACTCGTCGTACATGACCGGCGAGGTGGTCTCGGTCAGCAGCCAGCACGCGTGACCGGGCGGTGTGACAGGACAGGGAGCACAGATGAGCACACAGCAGCAGGCCGTGAAGACCTCTCGACGGGAGGAACTGCTCGCGATCGCCGCCGAGCTGTTCGCGCAACGGGGGTTCAGGAACACCACGGTGCGCGACATCGCCGACGCCGCGGGCATCCTGTCCGGGAGCCTCTATCACCACTTCGACTCGAAGGAGTCGATGGTCGACGAGATCCTCGACTCCTTTCAGACCGAGCTGTTCCGCAAGTACGAGGAGGTGGTGTCCTCGGACCTCGGTGTCCGGGCGAAGTTCGAGGCGATCATCCGGATCTCCTTCGAGGCGATTCACGACAACCACTCCGAGGTCGCCATCTACCAGAACGATGCCGCCTACCTCGTGGAGTTCGACCGGTTCGGCTACTTGAACGAGCGCAACCTGCGGATGCGGCGGATCTGGGTCGGTCTGCTCGAGGAGGGTGTCCGTTCGGGCACTTTCCGCCCCGACCTCGACGCCGAGGTCGTCTACCGCTTCATCCGCGACACGGTTTGGGTCGCCGTGCGCTGGTACCGCCCTGACGGTGACCTGTCCGCCCACGACGTCGCCGAGCAGTATCTCTCGATCCTCCTCGACGGCATCGCAGCACGGCGCCGTCCGATCAAGAAGAGCGGCTGAGCCGAGAAAGGGAGGCCATCGTGCCCGAGGCCTACATCGTCGACGCCGTCCGGACCCCCGTGGGTCGCCGGGGCGGAGCGCTGGCGCAGACACACTCGGCCGACCTGGGCGCCCACGCCCTGGCGGCCCTGATGAACCGCTCGGGTGCCGATCCGGCGGCCGTGGACGACGTGATCCTGGGTTGCTGCGACACCATCGGATCCCAGGCCGGTGACATCGCGCGCACCGCGTGGCTGGTGGCGGGGCTTGCCGACCACGTGCCCGGGGTGACCATCGACCGGCAGTGCGGCTCCAGCCAGCAGGCGGTCCACTTCGCGGCGCAGGGCGTGCTGTCCGGGACCCAGGACCTCGTCGTCGCAGGTGGTGTGCAGAACATGTCGGCGATCCCGATCTCATCGGCGATGGAGGTGGGCAGCCGGTTCGGATTCTCCACGCCGTTCGCCGAGTCGCCGGGCTGGCTGAAGCGGTACGGCGACCAGGAGATTTCGCAGTTCCGCTCGGCCGAGATGATCGCCGAGAAGTGGGACGTCCCGCGCGAGGAGATGGAGCAGTTCGCCTACACCAGCCACCAGCGCGCGATCGTGGCGATCGACGAGGGCCGCTTCGCCGCCGAGATCGAGCCGCTCGGTGACTTCGGCACCGACGAGGGCCCGCGCCGTGACACCTCCCCGGAGAAGATGGCCGGTCTGAACCCGCTCGCCGAGGACGGCCGGATCACCGCCGCGGTCGCCTCGCAGATCAGTGACGCCGCCTCGGCGATGCTGATCGCCTCGGAGCGGGCGGTGCAGGAACACGGGTTCACCCCCCGCGCCCGGATCCACCACCTGTCGGTTCGTGGCGACGATCCGGTCTGGATGCTCACCGGCCCGATTCCGGCGACCCGCCATGCCCTGGAGCGCACCGGCCTGTCGATCGACGACATCGACCTGTTCGAGGTCAACGAGGCGTTTGCCTCCGTCGTGCTCGCGTGGGCGCAGGAGACCGGCGCGGATCTGGAGCGGGTGAACGTCAACGGCGGCGGCATCGCGCTCGGGCACCCGATCGGTGCGACCGGAACCCGGCTGATGACCACGATGCTCAACGAGCTCGAGCGTCGCGGTGGCCGGTACGGCCTGCAGACGATGTGCGAGGGCGGCGGCCAGGCCAACGTCACGATCATCGAACGGCTCTGACGACGACTCGGCTCGTGGCCGTCGGCCGCGGAAAGCACCCACCTCGCCTGTTGCGAGGTGGGTGTGCACATTGGATGGTGCGGGACGCGGTAGCCGAAAGCTCACGTTCGCCGAGCAGGTGGCGCATCCGGTCGGACGAGTAGGTCCCCCACCCGTCGCAGCTGCTCAGCCGCCTCGGTGGCGATCCGGCCGACGAGCTCCTCGCAGGTGGGGAGATCGTCGAGCACGCCGACCACCTGTCCGGAGGCGAGCACACCGGCGTCGGTGCGGCCCTCGACGAGCCCGGCTTTGAGCATCATCGGGGTGTTCGCTGCGAGCACCATCTGCGACCAGCTCCGGTCGCTACCGTGCTTCATGGCGCGGCCGTCTGCGATAAGCCGACGCCAGGAGAGGCCGTTCATCTTCTTGAACTCCAGCGTGCGGCGTATCGTCGGGACGAGCCGCCTGAGCGGGCCGGCCTCCTCGAGCTCGGCGACGAGGTCGGTGCGCAGCATGCGGTGGGGCATACCGTCGACCTTGGTGGTGACGACGGTGCCGTTGAGGTCGTGCTGGAGGTATTGCCGCTGCACGGTGTCGGGCACGGTGCTGTCCTTGGTGAGCAGGAACCTGGTGCCCATGCCGATGCCTGCGGCGCCGTAGGACAGCGCCGCCGCGAGGCCACGGCCGTCGAAGAAGCCACCGGCGGCGATCACGGGGATGTCGACGGCCTCGAGCACGGTCGGGAGCAGGAGCGTGGTGGGGACGTTGCCGGTGTGGCCGCCGCCCTCGCCACCCTGGATGACCACGGCGTCGGCACCCCAGGAGGCGACCTTCTCCGCGTGGCGAGCCGCGCCGACCGAGGGAATGACGATGATGCCCGCCTCCTTGAGTTCGGCGATCATCTCCCGCTTCGGCGCGAGCGCGAAGGACGCGACTGTGACGCCCTCGTCGATGAGCAGCTTCACCCGCTCGTCGGCGTCGCCGGCGTCGGCGCGGAGGTTGACTCCGAAGGGGGCGTCGGTGCGTTGCTTGACCTCGCGGATCGCGGCGGCGAGCTCGTCGTGGGTCATCGTGGCCGAGGCCAGGATGCCCAGGCCACCTGCGTTGGCGGTGGCGGAGACCAGCCGGGGACCGGCGACCCAGCCCATGCCCGTCTGTACGACGGGGTGACGTATGCCGACCAGCTCGGTCAGCGGGGTCCGGATCAACTGTTCGATCATGCCGCGGGCACCTCGCGGTCGCGCAGGGACTCGGGGTCGAGCACCTCGCGGATCAGGGTCAACTCCGCCGCCGAGGGCAGCCTGGTCTCGGGGACGTCTCCCTCGGTGTGGATGTCGCAGCCGCTGGCCGCACGGACCTCGTCGGCGGTGACGCCGGGGTGCACGGAGGCCAGCCGGAGGGTGTGGTCGGGGCCGTGGAAGTCGAGTACCCCGAGATTGCTCACGACGCGGTGCACGTTGTGGAAGCGTGTCGCCGCGGCCCCGGCCTGCTCGGCGCGCTTGCGGCCGATGCCGGAGACCATGTCGACCTGCTCGACGAAGACCCGGGTGCTGTGCTTGGGCACCCAGTAGCTGGTCTTGTTGTTCACGGTGTTGCCCGGTGCGCCGCGCACGCCCAGGAGCTGGCGTTGGGGCTGGGCGAAGTCGCCGATGCAGGAGATGTTCTGGTTGCCGTGCCGGTCGACCTGGGTCGCGCCCATGATGACGTGGCGCTTGCCGCAGGGCACGACGACGTCGAGCACTGCACGGAACGGGACCCAGCCCTCGACGGCGTCGGCGCTGTTGCCCAGTGGAGGAACACCGCCGAGGACCGCCGCCTCGCCGTCGGTGAGCAACAGGTCGGGGGAATGGGTCAGCGTGGCCAGCCGTGCCCCGAGTGTGGGCAGCAACCCCATCGGGCTGGCCATGATCTCGCCGTCGCCCTCGAAGAGGTCGGCGAGCGCTGCTGCGCACACCTCTGCTCTCGTCGCATCCATTCAGTCGTCTCCGCTCTGCTCGGCGTGGAAGGCGGCGACGGCGTCCTGGTAGGCCCGCTCGTCACCGGAGAGGAACCGCTGCTCGAACTCCGCCCAGCTCGCCGGATCCGCCGCGGCGGTGGCGTAGGCCTTCTGGAACTTCTCGTCGCGGTCGTAGCCGGGCACGCAGGTGGTGAAGTGCGCCCCGTTGAGTGTCTCCACGACCCCGTCGACCATCAGCCGGTTCAGCAGCAGCGTCTGCACGGGTGCGTCGGCGGTGAGCTCGGCGGTGTCCACGATCTGCTCGGTGGAGACGAATCGCTGCGATGCTGCGAGGCAGAACAGGTCGTCGAAGTACGGGTCGGGTCCGAGATACTGCGCGTTGCCGTGCTTGTCGGCGCGGTTCATGTGCACCAGAGCCACGTCGAGGTCGAGTGCCGGTACGGCGACGAGTTCCTCCTCGTCGTCGTACGGCGAGGTGACCGTCCGCAGTCGAGGGTTGTGGATCATCACGTCCGACCCGAGGCCTGCGCGCATGGGCAGAAACGGCAGGCGCTGTGCCGCGGCACGCAGGCCGGTCTGGAACATTCCCTCGTCCCATTCCTCGACCTCGACGGTCGCGTTCTCCCGTGCCGCGCGGAACTGCGGCTCGAGCGGGATGGAGTCCAGCGACACGAACGCGTAGATCAGCTTTGTGACCTTGCCCGCTGCGCACAGCAGGCCGACGTCCGGCCCACCGTAGGAGACGATGGTCAGGTCTTTCAGGTCGGAGCGCAGGATCGCCCGGACCAGCGCCATCGGTTTGCGGCGTGCGCCCCAGCCGCCGATGCCGATCGTCATGCCGTCCTCGATCCTGCCGACGACATCGTCGACCGACACCACCTTGTTTCTCCTGCGTGCCTCGGTCATCAGCGGGATCTCGCCTTCTCGTTCGGGGCCGCCTTCTCGGTCTCGGCCACCTTGCTCGTGCCTGCGAACTCGTCGCGGTACTCGTCGGCGACACCGGCCAGGTTGAGCTCCATCGTGAAGCCCTGCTCGAAGCGGTAGCTGCGGTTGACGTCGACCGGGTCGATCCCGTTGATCGCTTCCTTCGCAGCACGGATCACGCGGGTGTCCTTGTCGGCGATCTCTCCGGCGACCTGCATCGCCGCGTCGTCGAGTTCCGCGCGCGGGACCACCTCGAGCACCGACCCGTGGTGGTGCAGCTGCTGGACGGTGATGGTGCGACCGGTGAAGTACAGCGTCCGCATCAGGTGCGGCGGCACCATCCGGGCCAGGTGTGTTGCCGCGCCCAGCGCACCGCGGTCCACCTCCGGCACCCCGAAGAACGCATCGTCGCTCGCCACGATCGTGTCCGCGTTACCCACGAGGCCCATTCCGCCGCCGAGGCAGAACCCGTGCACTGTCGCCACCACCGGCGTCGCGCACTCGTAGACCGCTTTGAAGGCCGCGTAGCAGCCGCGGTTCGCTCCGATCAGCGCATCGAAGCCGCTGGTGGTCTGCATCTCCTTGATGTCCACACCCGCGTTGAACCCACGGCCTTCGGCACGCAGTACCACCACGTGGGTGTCCATGTCCTTCGACGCCTCGTTCAAAGCTTCCGCGACGTCGAACCACCCGGACATCGGCAGCGCGTTGACCGGGGGGAATTCCATCGTCACGACGCGGATGCCCCCGTCGTGCAGGGTCGAGCTGATGCCCATGTCGCCTTCCTGGTCTAGCATTTGCTTGGTACCCTAGCAGGTGCTTGGTTCGCGTGGAAGGTGATGGAGAGCGTGTGGCCATCGAACTCGGCATGGCTTTCCTCTTCGACCGCAATCTCCGCCCAAGTTCCGACTTCAGCACCGAGAAACCAGGAGTGCACGTGCGCAGGATCTGCACAGGACGCGTCGCGATCGTCACCGGAGCGGGACGTGGCATCGGCCGCGAGCACGCGCTCGAGCTGGCGCGGCAGGGGGCCAAAGTGGTGGTCAACGACCTCGGGGCCGCGGCGGACGGCGTGGGCGCCTCGTCCGACCCGGCGAACGAGGTCGTCGCCTTGATCGAGGAGATCGGTGGCCAGGCGGTCGCCAACGGCGACGACGTGGCGGACTTCGACGGTGCCCAGCGCATGGTGCAGCAGGCGATCGACACGTTCGGCGGACTCGACATCCTGGTCAACAACGCCGGGTTCCTCCGGGATCGGATGCTGGTCAGCACCGGCGAGGACGAGTGGGACGCGGTGATCCGGGTCCACCTCAAGGGCCACTTCGCGCTGCTGAAGCATGCGGCGGCCTACTGGCGTTCCGAAGCCAAGGAAGGGCGGACCAGGGCGGCGCGAGTGATCAACACCAGCTCCGGTGCCGGCCTGCAGGGCAGCGTCGGGCAGGGGACGTACACCGCCGCGAAGGCGGGCATCGCGGGGCTGACCCTCGTCGCCGCCCAGGAGCTCGGCCGCTACGGCGTGGCCGTCAACGCGATCGCTCCGGCCGCCCGGACGCGGATGACCGAGGATGTGTTCGCCGAGACCATGGCCAAGCCGGATTCGGGGTTCGACACGGTGGACCCGGCGAATGTCTCACCGGTCGTCGCGTGGCTGGCGAGCGAGGACGCGGCCGACGTGACCGGCCGCGTGATCGAGGTCGAGGGCGGGAAGATCTGCGTCGAGGAAGGCTGGCGACACGGTCCTGCCGTGGACATCGGCCGACGCTGGGAGCCCGCCGCGGTGGGTTCCACCCTGCGGGACCTGCTCGCGAAGGCCGAATCGCCCGAGCCCGTCTATGGCGCCTGAGCCTGGAGGACCTCGCCTCATGACCGGAAACGCAGATGAGTGGATCGGGCACGAGCTCGGTAAGCACACGATCTCCTACGACGAGCGGGACGCGATCCTCTACGCCCTGGCTGTCGGCGCAGGCGCCGACGACCTCGACCTGGTCTTCGAGGACCGGCTGCGGGTGCTGCCCACATTCGCGCTCACGCTGGCGCAGTGGGCGCCCGACACGCTGGGATCGGCCGGTGCCTTCGACACCTCCACCGCGGTCCACGGCTCCCAGCGGCTGCAGGTTCTGGCGCCACTGCCCAGGTCGGGTTCGTTCGACACCGTGGCCTCGGTGCCCCACGTCTGGGACAAGGGCAGGGCGGCGATCTTCGAGGTGGCCGTGGAAAGCGACTACTTCGTGGCCACGTGGTCGATCTTCGCGCCGGGCTGCGGCGGTTTCGGAGGCGACCGCGGTCCGTCCACACCGGAGCGTGGCGAGGAGGTCGCCGACCGTTCGCTGCAGGTGCCGACCTTCCCCACCCAGGCGGCGTTGTACCGGCTGCTGGGGGACCGGCACCACATGCACATCGACCCCGATGCGGCGCAGGCAGCCGGCCAGCCCGGGCCGTTCCTGCACGGGTTGTGCTCGTTGGCGTCGGTGACCCTGCCGCTGGCCGCGGAGCTGGGTGCCCACCCCGCGGACCTGACCACTCTGGAGGGACGCTTCGCTGCTCCGGTCTTTCCCGGCGATGTTCTCGACGTCTCCGTGCAGCCCCGCGATTCCTCGGCGCGGTTCGAGGTGACGGCAGACGGTCGTCCGGCCATCACCGGTGGATCCGCCGCCTTCGGCTGATCACCCTGCCCGGATCACGATGTCGTCGCGACCCGTCCCGACCGCCTCGGCATCGTCCGGTGGCCGCATCCGCTGTACTGGCGCGATCAGCGGGGAGACGCGTCCCTGGTGACGACGTACCGGGCAGGTACCTCGCCGCCGCCGTGCACCGGGAGGTCGGCGCCGGTGACGTAGGAAGCCAGGTCGCCGGCCAGGTACAGGCACGCGCGGGCGACGTCGGCGGGGTCGGCCATCCGCTGCATCGGGATGAGCCGGCTCACCCCCGCACCGCCGTCCTCGCCGTAACCCGCAGCCGCTGCCTCGGTGAGAATCAGCCCGGTGGTGATGTGGTTGACCCGTACCTTGGGCGCCCACTCGAGCGCCAGCGCCTTGGTCAGCATCAGCAGGCCGGACTTGGCCGCGGAGTACGCCGCGGTGCCCGGTTGCGGGTCGTGCGCGGAAACGCTGCCGATGTTGACGATCGCCCCACCGGTGTCCTGGTCCTGCATCACCCGGTTGGCGGCCTGCGCGACGTAGAACGGTGCGAGCAGGTTCAGCGCCACGATCTTGTCGACGAACCGGGTGGACACGGTCGCGGCGTCGGCATCGGGAGACCCGCCTGCGTTGTTCACGCACACGTCGATCCGGCCGAACCGTTCCACGGCCTGCTCCACCAGCGCCTTGCACTGGTCGGCATCGCGCACGTCGGTGTCCACGAAATGCGCGGTGCGGCCCTCGGCAGTCGGGAGCTGTTCGGGCCGGTTGCGTCCGCACACCACCACATCGGCGCCTGCGGTCAGGAACGTCTGCGCGATGGTGTGACCGATGCCCTTGGTACCGCCGGTGACCAGGGCGGTCCTGCCGGTGAAGTCGAACGAGGCCTCCGCCACGTCGTCGCCCCTCTCTGTCGTGGTATCGCGCCCGAGGCTAGGGGTGTCGGATCCGGGCCGCGGGGCGAGTACCGGTCACCGGGACGCGGACCCGTGCCGTTCGCCGAATCCCGGTGAGCAGGATTGCCACCGTTGCACCGATCGGTCGGGGCTAGCGTCGCAGTCGCTCGTTCGTCGATGGCAGGGAGGCTGTGCTGGTGAACCGGTTCGACGGAGTGTCCGTACTGCTCACAGGGGCGGCTTCGGGTATCGGAAGGGCGACCGTGCACAGGCTTGTGGCCGAGGGAGCCGCGGTTTTCGCGGTGGATCGCGCAGCGGACGGACTGGCCGCTATGGCCGAGTCGGCGACCGGCGCGGGGCGGTGCGTGCCGCATGTCGCCGACATCTCCGACGAGGCCATGGTGATCGAGGCCGTGCAGGCCGCCGTCACCGAGCTCGCCGGGATAGAGGTCGTGATCAATGTCGCGGGTATCCACCGGACAACACCGATCGACACGCTCACCGTCGAGGACCTGAATCGGCTGTTCTCGGTCAACCTCGTCGGTACGGCGCTGGTTTGCCGCGAGGCCTCGGCACACCTGCCCGACCGGACGGGCGTCATCGTCAATGTCGCGTCGGCTGCGGCCACGCAGGGAAACCCGTATATGACAGCGTATGCGGCCTCCAAGGGTGCGGTGCTGGCGTTTTCGCTCAGTCTCGCTGCCGAGGTGGCCGGACGAGGGATCCGGGTGGTCCCCGTCTCGCCCGGGACCGTGGACACGCCGTTGACGAGCAGCTCCGTACTTCCTGCCGGTCGGGATGTGAGTTACTTCGCCCGGATCCGTTCCTTGCTGGGCAGCGCCACCCCGGAGCAGGTTGCGTCGACGATCGCCTTCGCCGCATCGGCCGACGGTGGCTATGTGACCGGTGCGGAGATCCGGGTGGACGGTGGTTCCGGTGCGTGACATCGCTTCGGGAATGTCCACTCGACCACGCGAGCGATTCGACGGCTGGAGGACACACCGTGCGTACTGGCCGGCGTAGGCGCCCGTCCGGGCAGGCCGCCGGGCTGCTCGCTGCCATGGCACTGACCGCCTCGTGCACGGCGGGAACCGGTGTCACCGGCGGGTCCGAACAGGGCAGCGGGAAGGCCATCAGCTACGAGGTCGGGATGATCAGCCCGCGACCGGGCGGAAATCCGGTCGACGGCGGTACCCTCACCTTCGGCGCGTACTCCGAGCCGACCGTGCTCGACCCTGCCCGCACGATCGTTGCGGGCTCCACCGGTGGTGTGTCGATGGCCGCGATCTACGACGTGCTGATGCGCTACGACACCTCATCCGGCGAGGTGGTTCCCCAGTTGGCCAAGGCGCTCGAGCACAACGCCGATCATACGAAGTGGACACTCACGTTGCGCGACGGAGTGACCTTCAGCGATGGAACACCGCTGAATGCCGCCGCCGTGAAGTGGAGCATCGAACGGTATGTCGAGCTCGGCGCGACCGACGCCGCGCTGTGGAGCGCGAATGTCACCGGGATCGCCACGCCGGACGAGCACGCGGTGGTGTTCCGGCTGAAACGCACCTGGCCGAGCTTCGCGTTCATGCTCGCGGGTGGCCCCGGCATGATCGTCGCACGTTCCGCGGAGGAGGAGGGATTCACTCCGGTTGGTGCGGGTCCGTTCGTCTTCGATCACCACGCCCCCGGTGAGGAGATCGTGCTGCGCTCCCGCGAGGACCACTGGGACGGTGCCGCGCACCTCGATCAGCTTCGGGTGATCTTCCTCGACTCGGCCGAGACCAGATTGGACAGCCTGCGCCAGGGCGGGATACAGGCCGGGTTCTTCCGGGATCCGCCCGCGATCGAGCAGGCGGTCGGGGATGGTTACGCCGGTTTCATGAACCTGGTCTCACTCGGCAACGTCGCGGTGATCAACGCCGCGCCCGGTCGTCCTGGTGCCGACCCCCGGATTCGCAAGGCGATGCATCAGGCGATCGATCCCCAGGTGATCCACGAGCGTGCCTATGCGGGTGCCGACCTCGGCAGCAAGGCCGTGTTCCCGGAGTTCTCCCGCTGGCACACCGACACCGAGCCGCTACCGTACGATCCGAAGGCCGCACGAGCACTGGTGCACCAAGCCAAGGCCGACGGGTTCGACGGCGTCATCCGCTACACCGACGCGCAGGACCCGGCGTCCCGGGCGACGGCGTTGGCCGTGAAGTCGATGCTGGAGCGGGTCGGGTTCACGGTCGAGCTCGACCTGGTCCGGTCGGTGCCCGACCAGATCAGCACGGTCGCGGTCGAGGGCGACTACGACGTGGCGGGCTGGGGAATCAGCTGGCGCGAAGCAGGACCGTACGCGCGGATGTTCGCCACCCTGCACAGCGCGGGAAACCTCAGCGTCGGCATGCACACCGGTCCGGAGATGGACACGCTGATCGAACGGTTCCAACAAGCCTCCACAGCGGAGGAACAGCGTGCGGCCATGAGGGGGATCCAGCAGCTGTGGAACAAAACGGTGCCCGCCCTCGTCTACGGCCCCACGCCGGAACTGCTCACCTGGTCGACGTCGCTGCGCGGGGTCGAGGGGACGCTGAACAGCATGGTGCTGCTCGATGAGGCATGGCTCGCGCGATGAACGACCGGGAGCGGATCGTCGACGCCCTTGCCCGGCTTGCCCGTGCCACCGATGCGCGCGACTGGCACACGATCCGAACGACGTTCACCGAGGATGCCACCGGCTACGGCTGCACCGGCGTGGACCGGATCGTCGAGGTCATGCAGGCACATCTCGGTGGCTGTGGCCCCACGCAGCACCTGCTCGGAAACCACCGCGTCACCGTCGACGGCGACAACGCGAGGTCGCTGACGTACGGCCGCGTGCACCACCGAGGAGCCGCCGACAAGGCAGGCTCGTTCTTCGAGTGCATGGGCGAGTACGACGACCGCTGGGTGCGGACCTCACTCGGGTGGCGGCTTGCCCACCGGAACTTCGACATGCACATCGCTCTCGGTGATTTCACGGTCCTGCAGCCGGCCGCGTAGCCGGGCGGCAGGCGAGCAAGCGCATCGAGGAGCGTAAGCGGCCCCTGGACCCCTTCGCCGGACTGACTGCGCACGGCTCCCGATGACCGGGATCGCGCCGCTGCGCCGGTGCGTCACCTGACACCGTGGGCTCGCCGGTGGCCCGGTCAGCGGGTGCACCGCTCGCCGACACCGCAAGAGGTGGATCTCGATGACGCAGTCACCCGCATTTCCGCGCAACCAGCAGCGCACCGCCCGGGCCGCATTCGGGCAGTTCGATCCCGGCCAGGCCCGGCGCATCTTCGCCAGAGAGCACGATTCCGGTCACGAGCCGATCGTGCTCGAGGTCGCACCGCGCACGTACTTCCTGCAGCCGGGCATGGTCAACGTCGCCCTGTTCGAGACCGACGAGGGACTGGTGCTCGTCGACTGCGGCTGCGCGGGCGACGGTCCCGCGTTGCTGCGAGCTGTCCGCTCGATCAGTGCGAAACCACTGCACACGGTCGTCTTCACGCACGGGCACATCGATCACGCCTTCGGCCTGTGGTCCTTCCTCGACGCCGGCGAGCGTCCGGAGATCATCGCTCACGAGAACGTCCCCGCACACTTCGACCGCTACCGCAGGACCGCCGGCCTGAACGCGCGGATCAACGGCCAGCTACCCGGCCGGAACGGCAAGGCCTGGCCTGTCGACGAGTCCGACTTCGACTGGCCGACCAGGGTGTTCCGGGACAGCCTCACCCTCACGGTGGGCGGGGAGCGGTTCGAGCTGCGGCACGGCAAGGGCGAAACCGACGACGCGACCTGGGTCTGGGCGCCCGAGCGCGGGACGATCGCGGCGGGTGACCTCGTGACCGGCTACCTGCCCAATGCGGGCAACCCGAAGAAGGTGCAGCGCTACGCCGAGGAGTGGGCCGAAGCCGCGGACGAGATGGCCGCGCTGGCCCCCGAAGTGATCATTCCCGGGCACGGGGATCCGGTCAGCGGAGTCGAGCAGATTTCCGACGAGCTGCACGCGATGGCCCGGTATCTGCGCCACATCGTCGACCACGCGCTGGCCGGACTCAACGCCGGCCAAGCGCATGACGAGATCGTGGACAGCCTGCGTATCCCCGCCGAGCTCGCCGAGCATCCCCGCCTGCAAGCCCGGTACGACAAGCCGGAGTTCCTCTGCCGCAACGTCATTCGCCGCTACAGCGGTTGGTGGGACGGCAGACCCGCCAACCTGTTGCCCGCACCTGCGAGTGATCGCGCCGCCGAGATCGCGAGTCTCGCCGGTGGCGCGGATGTACTGATCGAGCGGGCCTACCAATTGGCAGGCACGGACCTGCGCCTTGCCTGCCACCTCGCCGAGTGGGCCTTCCTCGCCGAGCCCGGCGACGCGCGCGCTCAGCAGTGCTACACCGAGGTTCTCGAACAGCGCGCGCAGGCCGAGCCCGCGCTGATGGCCCAGGTCAACTTCCGGGTCAGCCGGGCATGGGCGCGCCGAGCACGGGAGGCGCACGGCACGGCGGAAGGGGAGCCGCGGTGATCGGATCCGGACCTGCGGGAAGTCGAGTTCCCGTTCAGTGGGACATGTCACTTCCCGGTGCTGAAGCGACCGTAGCGTGCACTGCGGAACGACCCCCACATCCACGAATCCCGCGCGGTCGTATCCGCGCGGATCGGCTGTCTCTTCGGCGTGAACGCCTTCGATTGGAGCTCACATGAGGCTTCCCCGTTCTGGACGCTGGCGTGCGGCACTCGCCCTCGCGGCGAGTGCCATGGTGGTGTCGGCGTGCGCGACTCCCGGTGCGGAGCCGGAGCAGGACGCCGGGCAGGATCCGCAGTACCAGGTCGGCATCATCGGAGCCGACCAGCAGCAGGGGCAGCCGGTCGACGGTGGCACGCTGACGATCGCGGCCTACTCGGAAGCCCGCAGTCTCGATCCGGCGAAGACCATCCCCACCGGGTCCTCCGGCGGTACCGCACTCGCCGCCGTCTATGACGTGCTGATGCGCTACGACCCGGAAAGCGGCACCTACGAGCCGTGGCTGGCCGAGTCGCTCGAGTCGAACGCGGACGACACGACCTGGACGTTGACGCTGCGCGAGGGCGTGCGCTTCAGCGACGGCACGCCACTGGACGCCAAGGCGGTGGTCGGCAGCATCCAGCGGTACATGCAGAAAAACGGCTTCGGTACCAAGTTGCTCGACGCGAGCCTGGAGCGCATGCGCACGCCCGACCCGCGAACCGTGCTCTTCGAGCTGACCCGGCCATGGGCGAAATTCCCGAACGTGCTGGGCGCAGGGGCCGGCATGATCGTAGCGCCCGCGGCCTACGCCGGTGAGCAGTTCACACCGATCGGCGCGGGACCGTTCCAGCTGGAGCGCTACGCGCCGGGGGAGGAACTCGTCCTCGCCGCACGCGCCGGCTACTGGCAGGACACGGTGCACCTGGATCGGCTGCGCTTCGTCTGGTACCAGGGACCCGACGCCAAGCTGGGCGCGCTGCGTTCCGGATCGGTGGACATGGCGTACCTGCGCGACCCGAAAGCCGTCGACGATGCGCGCGCCGAGGGCTACGGCGGCTATATGGCGGTGAACAGCCTCGGTAACCAGATCACCATCAACAACCGGGAAGGTACGCCAGGGGCCGATCCCCGAGTCCGCAAGGCGATCGCGCTTGCCCTGCGGCCCGAGCTGAACTATCGCAGGGCCTACGACGGTGCCGGCCTCCCCGGCAAGGACATCTTCCAGCCGGCGTCCCGTTGGCACGTGTCCGGTGTGACACCCCCGCCGACCGATACCGCTCGTGCCCGGAAACTGCTCGAGCAGGCCAAGGCGGACGGCTATGACGGCACGATCAGCTACCTGGACTCCAATGATCCGGCATCCCGGGCGGAGGCGCTCGCGGCGAAGGCGGCACTGGAGAAGGTCGGGTTCACTGTCCGGCTCGACTTCGCGCGCTCCATCGCCGAGCAGATCAAGCGGATCTATGTGGACCACGACTACGAGCTCGCCAAGAACGCCACCAGCGTGCCCGAGGCCGACCCGCTGTCCAGGTTGTACAGCTTCCTGCACAGCGAGTCCAACACGAATCCCAGCGGTTACGCCAATCCGAGGATGGACGAGCTGCTGGTGCAGTTGCAGGCTGCTGATTCGGTCGAGAAACGCAAGGCGGTCCTCGCCGATATCGAACGGCTCTGGTGGCAGGACGTACCCAGCGTTCCGCTCGGTGCTGCGGCCCAGTTCATGGCATGGCAGGACACGGTGCGCGGCGTTGTGCCGACGCAGTACGCCATGCTGCTGTTCGGCAAGGCATGGGTCGGCAAATGATCCGGCAACTCGGAGTCAAACTGGCCGAACTGGTCGGTGTCCTGCTGATCGTGAGCTTCGGCGTGTTCCTGCTCGTTGCCTTTCTGCCGGGTGATCCGGCCGTCGCGATTCTCGGTAAGGGCCATCCGCCGGAGGCCTACGCCGAGGTGCGCGCACAGCTCGGGCTGAACCAGCCGGTGCTCGAGCGCTACCTGAACTGGCTGGGTGGGGTGTTGACCGGCGACCTCGGCCAGTCCCTGGTGCCGCCGCAGAGCGAGGTGATCGACCGGGTGCTCGCCGCGTTGCCGGTGAGCGTGGAACTGGCCGTCCTCGGTCTGCTGATCGCGGTGGTCGTGTCGGTTCCGCTGGCCATGTGGTCGGCCTACCACGAGGGTGGCCGGGTGGACCGGCTGATCAGCGCAGGCATGTTCGGAGTCCTGTCGGTGCCCAGCTTCCTGGCCGGACTCCTCCTGATCATGGTGGCGGTCAACGGCCTCGGCTGGTTCCCGCGTGCGGAGTGGGTCCGGCTCAGCGAGGGGCTCTTCGCCAACCTGCACCACGCGATCCTGCCCGCCATCACGATCAGCTTGGTGGAGATGGCGATGTTCACCCGGGTACTGCGCAACGATCTCATCGTCACGCTGCGGGAGGACTACATCCTGGCCTCGCACGCCAAGGGCATGCCACCGCTGCGCATCCTGCTGTCCGACGCACTGCGACCTTCCTCGTTCTCGCTGGTGACGCTGCTCGGGCTGAGCCTGGGCAGGCTTATCGGGAGCACGGTGATCGTGGAGTACCTGTTCGCGCTGCCCGGTATGGGATCGCTGGTGGTGAACGCGGCCAGCCAGGGTGATTACCCGATGGTGCAAGGAGTGGTACTCGCTATCGCCGTCATTTACGTACTGACCAACGCGGTTATCGACCTGTCCTATGGCTACCTTGACCCGAGGATCCGTCGTGCTCACGTCTGACACCACATCCACGCAGCACAGCCTGCACAGTCCACTCGCGCAGGCCCGTCCTCGGCCGTGGCGCACGAAGGGCATCCCCGCCGGCCTGCTCGTCGCCGGGTTGGCGCTGGTGCTCTTCGCCGGCGTGACGGGAGCGATCATCGTGCCTGTCCGGGCGATGCTCTTCGTCGTCGGGCTGGCCGCGGTCGCCATCGGTGGCTCCCGGCTCGGCAAGGCCGTGTTCGGCAGCGCCTTCGATCTCACCTACTGGTTCAGCGTCGGCTGGCTCGTCCTGCTCGGGCTGCTGGCCGCCGCGGCGCCATGGCTTCCGCTGGCCGAGCATGTCGATGTGGCAGGCACGCTCGACGAGCCCAGCTACGCCCGGCCGGAGCTGCTGTCCGAGCATCCACTGGGCACCAACAACTTCGGGCTCGACCTGCTCGCACGCTCGATCCACGGGGCGCGAACCTCGCTGATCATTGCCCTGTCGGCAATCGCGATCGGAACCATCGTGGGCGGTGCGATCGGCATCCTCGCGGGCTATTTCCGGCGGGGAGTCGACAGGATGGTGGTGGTCGGCACCAACGCGTTGCTGGCTGTTCCCCCGCTCATCCTGCTGATCGCGTTGGCATCGGTGCTCGAACCGAACCTGCGCAATGTCGCGATCGCCCTGTCCTTGCTGACGATTCCGAACATGGTCCGGTTGGCGAGGGCGAACACGATGGCGTTCACGCAGCGGGAGTTCGTGCTCGCCGCTCAGGCCATGGGTGCCTCGCGGCTACGGGTGATGACCCGGGAACTGCTGCCCAACGTGCTCCTGCCGGTGCTGTCCATGGCGATGGTGATGATCTCCGTGCTCGTGGTGGCCGAGGCATCGTTGAGCTTCCTGGGTCTCGGCGTCAAACCACCCGAACCGACCTGGGGAAACATGATCGCCGAAGGGCGGGGAACGGTCTTTCGGGAGCACCCGCACGTGGTGCTCGTTCCCGGCGTCTTCCTTTTCCTGACCGTGTTCGCCTTCAACCTCGTCGGGGAACGGGCGCGAAAGCGATGGGACCCGCGGAGCGCGAAGCTATGAGCACACCACTACTCGAAGTGCGGGACCTGCACACCGTTTTTCACACGGCACGCGGCGACGTGCACGCCGTCAACGAGGTGTCGCTGAGCCTCGCCCCGGGCGAGACGCTGGGCATCGTCGGTGAGTCCGGCTCCGGCAAGTCGGTACTCGGTCGCACGATCATGGGGCTGATCTCGGGCAGCAGGGAGGTCTCGATCACCGGTGATGTCACGGTGAAGGGGCACCACGTGCACGACATGCCCGTCACCCGGCGCAGGCACCTGTGGGGCACCGATATTGCCATGGTCTTCCAGGACCCGATGACCTCGTTGAACCCGGTCAAGAAGGTGGGTAAGCACCTGACCGAGGCGCTGCGGCTGCACCTGCGGATGGACAGGGCCCAAGCGGCACAGCGGGCTGTGGAACTGCTGCGGCAGGTCGGCATTCCCGAACCCGAGCGGCGGCTGGCGCAGTATCCACACGAGCTCTCCGGTGGAATGCGCCAGCGGGTGGTCATCGCGATGGCGCTGGCCTGTGGTCCGGATCTGCTCATCGCCGACGAACCCACCACCGCACTGGACGTCACGGTGCAGAAACAGATCCTGGACCTGCTCGAGTCGCTGAGCACGCAGCTGGACATGGCGACCATCCTGATCAGTCACGACCTGGGCGTGGTGGCCGGGCGCACGGATCGGGTGGCGGTGATGTACGCCGGAGAAGTGATCGAGTCCGCGGATACCAAGCGGATCTTCGACGCGCCGCGGCACCCCTACACCGAGGCGCTGGCCGAGTCCATCCCACGGCTGGACAATCCGCCGCACACCATGTTGCGGACGATCAGCGGCCAGCCGGCGAACCTGCTCGAGGAGCCGCGAGGGTGCCGGTTCGCGCCGCGCTGCCGGTACGCACAGGACGTCTGCACCGAGAACGAGCCGGCGCTGACCGGGATCGAGGCCGGCGGTGCCGAATCGGGGCAGGGCAGTGTCGCCTGCCATTTCCCCCTTGATCGGGCCGCCGAGAGTACCGGCGGCCCGCCCCGTGAGACCGCTGACAGTATGGAGAGTTGAGCATGGCAGGTAGCGGCACGGCGCACATGCGCTCGGTGGATTCGAGGGCGCTCACCGTCAGCGATCTGGTCGTTCGGTTCCCGGCGGGCCGGAAGCAGAAGGTGCATGCCGTCTCGGGACTGAACCTGGATCTCGTGCCCGGTGAGACGGTGGGCATCCTCGGCGAGTCCGGCTGCGGCAAGTCCAGCGCGGGCCGCGCGATGATGCAGCTGCCCGCGCCGACCTCGGGCTCGGTGCGACTCGGCGATGTCGAGCTGACCGAACTGAGCCCCAGGGCCCTGCGGCAGGCACGGGCGAAAATACAGATGATCATGCAGGACCCCGTTTCGTCACTGAACCCGCGCCGCAAGGTCGCCGATCTCGTCGGCGAGGGACTGGCGATCTGGGGTTACCAGGGCACGGATCGCAAGGCCGAGATCGAGCGGACCTTGCACGCGGTCGGGCTCGATCCGGCCGTGGTCTGGGATCGCAGGCCGCACGAGATGTCCGGCGGGCAGTGCCAGCGGGTGTGCATCGCGCGGGCGCTGATGCTCGATCCCGATGTGCTCATCTGTGACGAACCTGTGTCCAGTTTGGACGTGTCCGTGCAGGCGCAGATCCTCAACCTGCTGGAGCGCACCAAGCAGCGCTACGGCTTGAGCTTGCTGTTCATCGCGCACGACGTCGCCGCCGTGAAGAACATCAGTGATCGCGCGATGGTGCTCTACCTCGGCAAGACCTGTGAGGTGCTGCCCTCGGCGAACATGCACGTGCGCTCGGTGCACCCGTACACCCGGCTGCTGCTGAGCTCCATCCCCGATGCCGTACGAGAAGCGGCGGATCAGGGGACCCGGTCGGTGTCGAACGAGCTGCCGTCACCGCTTGCGCCGCCGTCCGGCTGTCGGTTCCGCACCCGCTGCCCGTTGGCGACCGAGCAGTGCGCCGAAGCCGAGCCCACCCTGCGCGAGGTCGGTGACGGGCACTACGTGGCCTGCCACAACGTATAGCGGCTGCGCGCGTACACACCCGTTTCTTCTTGCGCACGGTGTGGTGCGGCGAATATCGGCGATGGTGCCGTTCTTCCCGGACGAGTCGTGCCGGTCGACCACGGCCAGTACCCGGCCCCTCGGTGCGCATGGTGGTGGGGCTGTGCGCACCGGGGGTTGGGGTGGTTTTAGGGTGTGATGATGTTGTGGTCGGGGCCGTAGGGGTAGCCGGTGATGTTCTCGGCGCCGTTGTCGGTGACGACGAGAATGTCATGTTCGCGGTAGCCGCCTGCTCCGGGTTGGCCTTCGGGGATGGTGATCATGGGTTCCATGGAGACGACCATGCCGGGTTGCAGGGTGGTGTCGATGTCTTCGCGGAGTTCGAGGCCGGCTTCGCGGCCGTAGTAGTGGGACAGGACGCCGAAGGAGTGTCCGTAGCCGAAGGTGCGTTTGTCCAGGAGTCCTTCGGCGTTGAAGTGTTCGTTGAGTTCGGCGGCGATGTCCTTGCAGACTGCGCCGGGTTTGATCAGTTCCTGGCCGTGTTCGTGTACGGCGGTGTTGATCGTCCAGTACCGTAGCTGGGCTGGGGTGGGTTGGCCGTGGATGAGGGTGCGTTCCAGGGCGGTGTAGTAGCCGGCGATCATGGGAAAGCAGTTCAGGCTCAGCAGGTCGCCGCGCTGGATGTGTCGGGTGGTGGGCCAGTTGTGGGCGCCGTCGGTGTTGAGGCCGGATTGGAACCACACCCAGGTGTCGCGGAGTTCGGCGTGGGGGAAGGTGGCTGCGATCTCGCGGGTCATGGCTTGGGTGCCTGCCAGGGCGATTTCGTATTCCGGTACGCCTTCGCCGATCGCGGCGGTCACGGCGGCGCCGCCGATGTCGGCGATGCGGGCGCCTTCTTTGATGAGGGCGATCTCCTCGTCGGATTTGATCATGCGCTGGGCCGTGGTGGCTGCCGAGATGTCGGTGAGTTCGAAGCCCGGGAGGGTCTCGGCGAGTTGGGCGCGCAGCATGGGGGGGATGTGGTCGTCTTCGACGCCGAGGCGGCCGCGGGTGAGGCCGGCTTCGGCGAGCACGGTGGCGATGGCGTGTTGGTAGTTGTCGCGGTGCCAGTCGGTGTAGACGAGGTTGTCGCCGAAGCTGCGGCGCCAGGGTTGGCCTGCGTCGATGTTGGCCGAGACGGTGACGTGGCTGTTGTGGGTGACCACCAGTGCGTAGTGGCGGCCGAAGGCGGTGTAGAGGAAATCGCTGTAGTAGTTGATGTTGTGGTAGCTGGTGAACACCACCGCGTCCACACCGGCCTCGGCCATCACAGCCCGCAGCCCGGAAACCCGCCGGGACATCTCCGCGTCCGAAAACGTCGGCACAACCCGCTCACCGTTGTGGATGGTCTTGAGTCGCTCCATGCTCCTGTCCTTTCTGTGGCCATCGCGAGGTTGCCTCGCGCAGCGAAGTGCAATGGGTTTGGAGGCCGTTTCGGCCGCCGCTGTCGGCCACGGCCTCGCGTGGGGAATCGGAGGCCCGGAAGCCGCACATCGCCGTGATGCTGTTTTCGCAACAGAGTTGCGTAAAATGAAACGTATGCCGGGGGTGTGCGCCTGTCAAGGGCCGACGAGGCTCGCACGGTGCACGGTGGCCCGTTGGCGACGGAAATCCGGATTCGACGGCTTCGCTGCTCGATGCTTCGGTTTCGGGATGCTGCGGGCGGGATGAGACCTCCGTGGTCTTATCCAGCAACATGGTTGCACTGAACGGGCCAATTTCTGCCGCGAAGGGTTGACGCGGGTCGCCGGGAGTTCTAGCTTATCGGCAACTGACATATCAGTGTTTCGAACACAGGTGTTCTAGTCCCGTCTCTCCCGTTTTCGTGCTGGCCTTCCGACCGGAGGAGTGTGTCGTGTCCATGGGTGTGCTGAACGAGTTTGATCGCGGCCTTGCCGAGGTGGCTCCGGAGGTGGCTGATGCGATCGAGCATGCCCACGTGGTCACCACCACCCGCCTGCGCTCCCGCGTGGAAACCCCGGCCACCAAACACCCCCGCTACCCCAACCTGAACGGAGGGTTCTGATGCCACCGCGTACTCCCGGCGCCGAATTGCCCGAACACCCGGACTGGCTGTGGCACTCGCCGGAACCGAAATCGTCGTATGATGCGGTGATCGTCGGTGGTGGTGGGCACGGTTTGGCGACGGCGTATTACCTCGCCAAGAATCACGGCATCACCAACATCGCCGTCCTGGAACGCGGTTGGCTTGCGGGTGGCAACATGGCCCGCAACACCACGATCATCCGCTCCAACTACCTCTGGGACGAGAGCGCGGGGCTCTACGAGCACGCGCTGAAGCTCTGGGAAGGGCTCGCCGACGAGCTCGACTACCCGTTGTTGTTCAGCCAGCGAGGAGTGCTCAACCTGGCGCACTCGCTGCAGGAGGTGCGCGACAGCGTGCGCCGCGTCAACGCCAACCGGCTCAACGGCGTGGACGCGGAATGGCTCGACCCGGACCAGGTCGCCGAAATCTGCCCGATCCTGAATACGTCCCCGGACCTGCGCTACCCGGTGCTGGGGGCGACGTGGCAACCACGGGCGGGCATCGCCAAGCACGATCACGTCGCCTGGGGTTTTGCTCGGGCGCTGGATCGGATGGGCGTCGATCTCATCCAGGGCTGCGAGGTCACCGGGTTCGAACGGGTCGGGGACCGGGTGGTGGGCGTGGAGACCACGCGTGGCCCGATCCGGACGGGGAAGGTGGCGCTGGCCGCAGCAGGCCACACCTCGGTGCTGGCCGACACGCTCGGGTTGCGGCTGCCGATTCAGAGTCATCCGTTGCAGGCGCTGGTCTCCGAGCTGTTGGAGCCGGTGCATCCGACGGTGGTGATGTCGAATTCGGTGCACGTCTACGTCAGCCAGGCCCACAAGGGAGAGCTCGTGCTGGGGGCGGGCATCGATGCGCACAACTCCTATTCCCAGCGGGGGGCGTTTCACACGATCGAGCGGGAGATGACCGCGGCGGTGGAGCTGTTCCCGATGTTCGCCCGCGCCCATGTGTTGCGCACCTGGGGCGGTGTCGTCGATGTGACCCCGGACGCCTCGGCGATCATGGGGCTCACCCCGTTCGAGGGGCTCTACGTCAACTGCGGTTGGGGCACCGGCGGGTTCAAGTCCACCCCGGGGGTGGGCTGGTGCTACGCGCACACCATCGCCCACGACGAGCCGCATCCGCTCAACGCTGCCTTTTCCCTGGAACGCTTCACCACCGGCGCTCTGGTCGACGAGCACGGTGCCGCCGGCGTCGCTCACTGAAGGAGGAGATCACGCCATGATGCTCATTCCGTGCCCGTGGTGCGGGCCGCGCAACGAGATCGAGTTTCACTACGGCGGCCAGGCCGAGGTGCGCTATCCGGTCGATCCGCAGGCCGTGTCCGATGAGGACTGGGCGCGGTTCTTGTTCTTCCGGGACAACCCCAAGGGCATGTTCACCGAGCGGTGGTCGCATGCGGCCGGGTGCCGGCGCTGGTTCACCGTGCGCCGGGACACCGTCACCAACGAGATTCACCCCGACGATGGCGCGAGCAATGCAAGGACGGTGACGAGGTGAGTAACGAGTTCAGGCTTGCCGACCGCGGCCGGATCGACCGTGACCGCCCGGTTCGGTTCCGTTTCGACGGCTGCGAGTACGCGGGATACCAGGGGGACACGCTCGCTTCGGCGCTGCTGGCCAATGGTGTTCATCAGGTGGGCACCAGCATCAAGTACGGCCGCCCGCGCGGCATCATGGCCGCAGGCGCGGAAGACCCCAACGCACTGGTGCAGATCGAGAAACCGTTCCCCGAGCCGATGCTGACCGCGACCACGGTCGAACTGCGCGACGGACTGCAGGCCTGCGGACTTCCCGGTCGGGGGCAACTGGCCACTGAGGACGACCCCGCCCGCTACGACACCATGCACGCGCACTGCGACGTGCTGGTCGTCGGTGCCGGTCCCACCGGTTTGGCTGCCGCGCTGAGTGCGGCGCGCAGCGGTGCCCGGGTGATCGTCGCCGATGCCGACACCGAGTTCGGCGGCAGCCTGCTGGGCAGTGGTGAGAGCTTGGACCGGGCTCCGGGTACCGAGTGGGTGCGGCGGGCCGCCGCAGAACTCGCCTCCTACTCCGAGGTGCGGCTGCTGCCGCGCACCACGGTGTTCGGCTACTACGACGACAATTATCTCGTCGCGCTCGAGCACCGGGGCGAGGCGGCACACAGTCGTCAGCGGGTCTGGCGGATGCGGTCCCGCGAGGTGGTGCTGGCGACCGGTGCGCACGAGCGTCCGCTGGTGTTCGCAGGCAACGATCGTCCCGGCACGATGCTGGCCGGATCGGCCCGGACCTATCTCAACCGCTACGCGGTTCGGCCCGGCAACCGGGCGGTCGTGTTCACCACCAATGACAGTGCCTACGCCGCGGCGATCGATCTGCACGATGCCGGAGTGGAGATCGCCGCCATCGTCGATGCGCGGGAGGTCGCCTCGACCTACTGGGCCTCGCTGTGCACCGAGCGTGGCATCACCATCCATGCCGACACCGCTGTGGTCAGCACCTCGGGTACCGATCGGGTCTCCAGTGCGCACCTGTCGAGCCTGCAATCCGACGGCAACCGCACCCCGAGCGTGCGGCAAGTGGTCGGCTGCGATCTGTTGCTCGTCTCGGGTGGGTGGAACCCGGCGGTGCATCTGCACAGCCAGGCTCGGGGGTCGTTGCGGTACTCCGAGGACCTCGGTGCGTTCGTACCGGACGGGGCCGATCAGGCGATGCGGTCGGCCGGTGCTGCGGCGGGACTGTTCACCACGTCGGAGTGTCTGCGCAGCGGCGCCGAGGCAGGCAGGGACGCGGCCCGTGCTGCCGGCTTCGACGCCGAACCGGGGCGGTTGCCTCGCGCGGAGAAGGCTCCGGTCCTGGCAGGCAGGAACGTGTGGCTGCTGCCGAGCCCTGCGGACTCCGATGGTTCCACTCGGTTCGTCGATCTTGCCCGGGATGCCACGGTCGCCGATATCCGCAAGGCTGTCGGGGCGGGGATGGACTCGGTGGAGCACGTCAAGCGCTACACCACGATCGGCACGGCTCATGACCAGGGAAAAACCTCGGGGACGCTGACGACGGGAATCATCGCCGAGGTGCTGGGGCGGGACATCGCCGAGCTCGGCACGACGACGTTCCGCGCGCCGTACACCCCGGTCACCTTTGCCGCGTTGGCCGGCCGTGATCGCGGGGATCTCTACGATCCGGTGCGAGTCACGGCGATGCACGACT
Organism: Haloactinomyces albus; assembly: GCF_031458135.1. Classification (NCBI taxonomy): domain Bacteria; kingdom Bacillati; phylum Actinomycetota; class Actinomycetes; order Actinopolysporales; family Actinopolysporaceae; genus Haloactinomyces; species Haloactinomyces albus. Next base: position 4,246,360 of record NZ_JAVDXW010000001.1, read on the forward strand.
GGCACGTCGAGCACGGTGCGCCGTTCGAGAACGTCGGCCAGTGGAAGCGCCCGTGGTACTACCCCCGGCCGGGTGAAGACATGGAGACCGCGGTGCTGCGCGAGTGCCACGCGGCCCGGGAATCCGTGGGGATCCAGGACGTCTCCACCCTCGGCAAGATCGATGTGCAGGGACCGGACGCGGCCGCGTTCCTGGATCTGATCTACACGAACATGATGAGCACGCTCAAGGTCGGCCGGATCCGCTACGGGGTGATGTGCACCGCCGACGGGATGGTCTTCGACGACGGCACCGTCACGCGCACCGACGAGCAGCGCTACCTGATCAGCACCACCTCCGGCAACGCCGCCGGTGTGCTGGAGCACCTGGAGGACTGGCTGCAGACCGAGTGGCCGCATCTGCGGGTGTATCTGACCTCGGTGACCGAGCAGTGGGCCACCATCGCCCTGGTCGGGCCGGATTCACGGCAGGTGTTGTCCCGCGTGGCAAGCGGGATCGAGGTGGACAACGACAGCTTCCCGTTCATGTCCTTCCGCGACGGGCTCGTGGCCGGCCGCCGGGCGCGGGTGTGCCGGATCAGCTTCTCCGGCGAACTCGCCTTCGAGATCAACGTGCCCTGGTGGCACGGCCGGGAGGTGTGGGAGGCGCTGTACGAGGCGGGCGCCGAGTTCGGCATCACCCCGTACGGCACCGAAACCATGCACGTGCTGCGTGCCGAGAAGGGCTTCCCCATCGTCGGCCAGGACACCGACGGCACCATCACTCCCCATGACCTCGGTATGAGCTGGGCGGTGTCGAAGAAGAAGACCGACTTCCTCGGCAAGCGCTCCTTTTCCCGGGAAGACACCGCCCGCGAGGATCGCAAGCAGCTCGTCGGACTGCTGCCCGCCGACGAGAACCTGGTGCTGCCGGAGGGATCCCAACTGGTCGAGACCACCGACCTGCCGGAGCCGCCCGTGCCGATGCTCGGTCACGTCACGTCCAGCTACCGCAGCGCAGCCCTGAAGCGCGGATTCGCGCTGGCCGTGGTCAAGGCCGGCCGCGAGCGCATCGGCGAGACGATCTACAGCCCCGTCGGCGACCGGCTCGCTGCGGTCACCGTCACCGAACCCGTCTTCTACGACAAGGAAGGAGCCCGCCGTGATGGCTGAGCCCTACGCCGAATCCCCGCTGGCCGCCTACACCGATGTGCTCGCCCGCAGCTCGACGCCGGGGCAGGTCCACATCACCGAGATGCCCTTCACCACCCAGGTCGACCTGCGGGTGGATCCCAAGAGCCCGGCCGCGGAACGCATCGGCACCGCGCTCGGGGCCATGCTGCCCAACCAGCCCGGCGAGGTCGCGGTCGCCGGTGAGCTGTCCGTGCTGTGGTTGGGTCCGGACGAATGGCTGCTCCTGGGCCCCGAGGGCAGCCAGGAGGCCATCCGGAACACGGTGAGCACTGCCCTGGACGGTGACCACGCAGCGGTGGTCGACGTCTCGGCCAACCGCACGATCCTCAGCGTGGCCGGGCCGAAGGCGCGCGAGCTGTTGAACAAGGGATGCGCGCTGGATCTGCATCCCCGCAGTTTCACCGTCGACCGATGCGCGCAGACCCTGCTGGCCCGCGCCGGGGTGACCCTGGTGTGCCGGGACACGCAGCTACCGAGCTTCTGGGTGATCGTGCGTTCGTCGTTCGCCCGATACCTCGCCGACTGGCTGGTCGACGCCGCCGCCGAGTACGGCGAGTCGGGTGGTGAACCATGACCGTCAGCGTCTTCGACCTGTTTTCGGTCGGCATCGGCCCCTCCAGCTCGCACACCGTGGGGCCGATGCGGGCGGCCACGCTGTTCACCGAGAGACTGCGCCGTGCCGACCTGCTCGACCAGGTCGCGCGGGTGCGGGCGGAGCTGTTCGGCTCGCTGGGTGCGACCGGGCACGGCCACGGCAGCCCGAAGGCCGTCCTTCTCGGGCTGGAAGGGCACCAACCGGAGACGGTGGATCCGGTGGCGGTGGCCGACCGAGTGGACGAGATCCGCGAGTCCGGTCGGCTGCTGCTTGACGGCACCCGCGAGATCGCTTTCTCGGTCGATCGAGACCTGGTGCTGCATCGGCGGAAGTCGTTGCCGGTGCATCCCAACGGGATGCGGTTCTCGGCCAGTGACGGCGCAGGCGGTGAGCTGCTGGCGGCGGTGTACTACTCGGTCGGCGGTGGGTTCGTCGTCGACGACGACGCGTCCGGGGCCGATCGGATCAAGCCCGATGCCACCTAGGTGGCGTATCCGTTCACCACCGGTGCGCAGCTGCTGGTGCGGGCAGGCGAGTCGGGCTTGCCGATCAGTGGTGTGATGCTGGCCAACGAGTACGCGTGGCGCGATGACCATGCGGTGCGCCGGGAATTGCTGCACATCTGGCACGTCATGGCCGAGTGCGTGGACAACGGGTGCACCAACACCGGCCAGTTGCCGGGCGGGTTGCAGGTGGGCCGCCGGGCGGCCGATCTGCGGGCCAAGCTCTCCGAGACCGATGATCCGATGGAGTGGGTCACTGTCTACGCGATGGCGGTCAACGAGGAGAACGCCGCAGGTGGGCGGGTGGTCACGGCGCCGACCAACGGGGCGGCGGGCATCATCCCGGCGGTGCTGCACTACTACTGGCACTTCGTTCCCGACGCGAGCGAGGACGGGGTGGTGCGGTTCCTGCTGGCCGCCGGGGCGATCGGGGTGTTGTTCAAGGAGAACGCCTCGATCTCCGGTGCCGAGGTCGGGTGCCAGGGCGAGGTCGGTTCGGCGTGTGCGATGGCCGCGGCCGGGCTGGCCGAGGTCCTCGGCGGCGGTCCGCAGCAGGTGGAAAACGCCGCCGAGATCGGCATGGAACACAACCTCGGGCTGACCTGCGACCCCATCGGCGGGCTGGTGCAGATTCCCTGCATCGAGCGCAATGCGGTCGCCTCGGTCAAGGCGATCACCGCCGCCCGGATGGCACTACGTGGTACCGGGCGCCACTTCGTGTCGCTGGACAAGGTCATCACCACCATGCGCGCCACCGGCAAGGACATGAAGGACAAGTACAAGGAGACCGCCCGCGGCGGGCTCGCCGTCAACGTCATCGAATGCTGACGTACTGACAAACCAGGAGAGGAGGACAGGAGTGGACAAGTCGCGTGCCGTTGTCGCGATCGGCAAGGGCAAGCCGGTCGAGGTCGTGACGATCAATGTCCCGGACCCGGGGCCGGGAGAAGCCGTGGTGCGGGTGCAGGCCTGCGGTGTGTGCCATACGGACTTGCATTACCGCGAGGGCGGGATCAGCGATGACTACCCGTTCCTGCTCGGCCATGAGGCCGCGGGCGTCGTCGCGTCCGTGGGCGAGGGTGTGCGGGATCTGGAACCGGGTGACTTCGTCGTACTGAACTGGCGGGCCGTGTGCGGGCAGTGCCGTGCCTGCAAGCGCGGTCGGCCGCAGTACTGCTTCGACACGCACAATGCGGCGCAGGCCATGACGCTGGACGACGGTACCCCGTTGTCGCCTGCGCTGGGGATCGGTGCGTTCACGGAGCGGACGCTCGTTGCAGCAGGCCAGTGCACGAAGGTGGATCCGTCCGCGCGTGCTGCGGTGGCCGGGTTGCTGGGGTGCGGTGTGATGGCCGGTATCGGTGCTGCGATCAACACCGGAAACGCAGGCCCGGGTGATTCGGTGGCGGTGATCGGCTGTGGCGGGGTCGGTGACGGCGCGGTGGCCGGGGCCGACCTGGCCGGTGCGCGGCGGATCGTCGCCGTGGACACCGACCCGGTGAAGCTGGAGTGGGCACGGCAGTTCGGTGCCACGCACACGGTCAACGCTGCCGAGGCCGACGCGGTGGAGGCGATTCGCGCACTCACCGACGGCCACGGAGCCGATGTGGTCGTGGACGCGGTCGGGGTTCCGGAGACCTACACGCAAGCGTTCTACGCGCGGGACCTCGCGGGCACGGTGGTGCTCGTCGGTGTCCCGTCCCCGGAGATGCGGCTGGAGCTGCCGCTGCTGGACGTTTTCGCCCGCGGTGGTGCGCTGAAGTCGAGCTGGTACGGCGATTGCCTGCCCGGTCGGGACTTCCCGATGCTGGTCGAACTTTTCCAGCAGGGACGCTTGCCGCTGGAGGAGTTCGTGACCGAGGAAATTGCCCTCGACGAGGTGGAGACGGCGTTCGACAAGATGCACCGTGGTGAGGTCCTGCGCTCGGTGGTGACATTCTGATGCGCGCTCGTATCGACCACACGACGACGTCGGGGACGTTCTCCCTCGACGGTGAAACCCACGCGGTGGAGAACAACGTCTGGGTCCTCGGCAACGACCGGGAATGCGTGGTCATCGACGCGCCGCATGACGTTGCCGCGATCCGACGACTGATCGGCGGGCGCCGGGTGCGGGCGATCCTGGCCACGCACGCCCACGACGATCACGTGCAGGTGGCTCCGAAACTGGCCGAGGTCGTGGGCGCACCGGTGTTCCTGCACTCCGACGATCTCCCGCTGTGGCACCTGACGCACCCGAGTCACCGGCCCGATCACGAACTGACCGATCGACAGATGCTCACTGTGGGCCGGGTCGATCTGCAGGTACTGCACACGCCGGGGCACACTCCCGGTGCGGTGTGCCTGTACTGCCCTGATCGGGGTGTCGTCTTCACCGGAGACACCCTGTTCGCCGGCGGCCCGGGAGCCACCGGGCGGTCCTATTCGGACTTCGGCGTGATCACGCAGTCCATCCGGGACCGGCTGCTGGCCCTCCCCGAGCGGACCGCCGTACATCCCGGACACGGTCCCAGCGCCACGATCGGCGAGGTCAAGCCGCACCTCGACGAATGGATCGCACGCGGATTCTAGTTCGAGGAGATCACCACCGTCCGCACGCGGACGGTGGTGATCCACCTTTTGCTCGCACGAGCTTACGCGGTCAGCAGTCGCCGGGAGGTTGTTGCTCATCGCGGATCGAGGCGATGTAGTCCTGCGCATCGGAGAGCGAGTCGGCGATGGTCTCCCGGTGGTCGCTGCCGTCGTAGACCTCGTGGTTGATCAGCGGATACCGGTTGCACAGGCTGTGCACCAGGTGGTCGGTGCTCGGCTTGGGCACGAGCGCGTCGTCGGTGCCCTGCACCACCATGGTCGGGACCGTCGGCGTGACCGACTCCGGCTCCTGCGATGCCAGGTACCTGGTGATCGGCTCCAGATCCGCGTCCGGCCGGAACAGCCTGTCCGGCGGGACCGCAGGCGCGACTTCTCCGATCGCGTTCATGCATCCGCTTCGTGCCGCGTCGAGCAGTGGCTGCGCCTCGTCGGTGAGCAGCCGGTCGGGGTTGATGGACGGTTCGGCCGCCGCCGCTCCGATGAGCAGTATCGGTAGGAATGGCAGGGCGGCCCTGATCGCGTCGCGGTCCGGGTTGTCCCGGTAGAAGGAGAGCGTCCGGCTCACCCCGATTCCGCCCGGGGCGATCGACACGGCCGCGCGCAGTCGCACGTCGCGTCGATGCCAGTCCTGCGCGGCGGCGAACAGGGCGGCGTGCCCGCCCTGGCTGTGTCCCATCGCGAACCAGTCGCGGCCGACCCGGTGGTCGAGGGTGCGCGCGGCGCGCACGATGTCGACCATCGTGTTCGCGGCGCTCTCCCCGTTCAGGTAAGGGTGGTTGCCGAGGGTGCCCAGGCCTTCGTAATCGGTCTGCACGACCACGTAGCCGTCTGCCACCCACTTGTCGAGCGTCTCGTCGACCAGCCCGAGGTAGCCGTGTGCGGGACCGTCGGCGGTGTCGGCCGAGGGCGCGCAGACGTCGGCCACTCCGGTGGTGCCGTGTGCCCAACTGAGCACCGGCCAGCCTCCCGGTGGCTTGTTCGTGGCAGGCAGGGATACGGTTCCGGAGACCGTGATCGGGCGCCCTGCGCGGTCCACCGAGACGTACGTGACGAGCCAGTTGCTCGCCGCGCTCGGCAGCGCGGCCGTGGTGGTCAGCGGGCGCGCGGTCAGCAATGTGCCGCGCCGTCCGATGACGTTCGACGGTGCCTCGGTGGCGTGGCGGGCTGCTGTGCTGTGCTCGCTCTCCTGCCTGCTGTTCGCGGCCGCGACCGGTGAGCCGGCCGCGGTGACGAGCACGGTGAGCGCAAGGATCGCGACCGTACGGCGTGCGGTGCTCGACCGTGAGCATGGTGCCATGTTTTCCTCCACAGTGGATTGCCAACGTCGGTTGGTCATGCCCTGTACGGTGTGGTGGGCGAAAGCCGGATGGCCGCCGACGTTAGTCCGGCCGCAGGGCACGAACGGGTGCTGTCTCGATGAGCGAGAACGCGGGCGCCGTCGCTCGAGGCCGCCCGCGGAGATCGCTGCCGGTATCCGGAAGGCGGGGCGGTGACCGTATTTCGTCATTTCGTCAATCGGCCGGATGGAAGGCATCGCAACCGGTCACAGTGAATTCGCTCCTGCCGAAATCCCGCGAGGTACTCCCGCTGATCGGGATGAGCCATCCGGTGCGGTCGACACCGTGTCACCGTCGTTCGCGAATGGTGGCGACAGCGCGGGAGCGGCGATGACGGCAGAGATCCCCGAGATTCTCCGGTCCGACGAGGTGGATGGTGCCTCGGACGAGGTCGACGTGCTGGTGGTCGGGTTCGGAATGGCCGGGGCATGCGCGGCCGTCGAGGCTGCCGAGGCCGGTGCGCGGGTGCTGGTGATCGATCGTGGTGGCGCCGGCGGGAGTACCTCGGCCATGGCAGGCGGGCACTTCTACCTGGGCGGTGGAACCGCGGTTCAGGTGGCAACCGGCCACGCCGACACCGCGGAGCAGATGTACAAGTATCTCGAGGCGGCATCGCCGGACCCGGATCCGGAGAAGCTGCGGCTCTACTGCGACGGCAGCGTCGAGCACTTCGAATGGCTGGAACGCCAAGGAGTGCGGTTCGAGCGAAGCTACTACCCGGGCAAGGCGGTGATCCAGCCGGGTACCGAAGGGCTGATGTACACCGGCAACGAGAAAGTCTGGCCGTTTCGGGACGTCGCGGAGCCGGCGCCGCGTGGCCACAAGGTCCCAGTACCGGGCGACAAGGGCGGCGCCAGGATGGTCATCGAACTGCTGGAGAAGCGTTTCCGGTCGCTGGGTGGCGAGATCCGTTACGAGACGGGGGCCACGGGGCTGGTCACCGACCGGCGGGGCGGGGTTGTCGGAGCACGCTGGCGGCACTTCACCGAATCCGGCGTGATCCGGGCGGCAGCGGTCGTCCTCACCGCCGGCGGGTATGCCTGCAATCCGGACATGGTGGCGGCCTACACGTCCCGGCTCGCCCACGGGGTGACGCCGCTCGGCAGTACCTACGACGACGGGCTCGGGATCCGCATGGGCATCTCGGCAGGAGGTGCCACCCGGCACATGGACCGGGCCTTCGTGAGCGCACCGTTCTACCCGCCCCCGGAGTTGCTCAACGGCATCGTGGTGAACAAGCTCGGCAACCGGTTCGTGGCCGAGGACGCCTACCACGGCCGTACCGCCGCGTACGTCTTCCAGCAGCCCGATGCGGTCGCCTATCTGATCGTCGACTCCGAGTCGGTGGGCACGCCGCGCTACGGAACGGTTCCGTTCATCGACGGCTGGGAGAGCGTGCCGGAGATGGAACAGGAGCTGGACCTGCCCGAGGGGAGCCTGCGGGGCACTCTGGAGGAGTACAACCACGATGCGGCACGCGGTGCGGACCCGCGCTTCCACAAGCATCCGGACTGGCTGCGCCCCCTCGACGTGGGGCCGTGGGCGGCCTATGACCTCACTCCGGGCAAGGCCACTTACGTCGGATTCACCCTCGGCGGACTGCGGACCGATGTGGACGGTGCGGTACTGACCGAGACGGGGAATCCGATCGCGGGACTCCACGCGGCTGGTGCGTGCGCATCGAACATCGCTCAGGACTCCGACGGCTACTCGAGCGGCACGCGCCTCGGCGAGGGGTCCTTCTTCGGCAGGCGCGCGGGGCGGCACGCCGCCGGAGCAGCGCGCACCACGACAGCCCGCGGAGGGAGCCGGCGATGACCCGGTGGGACGAGCAGTGTGACGTGCTGGTGGTCGGCTCCGGCGGCGGCGCGTTGACGGGAGCCTACGTGGCGGGCCGGGAAGGCCTGTCGGTCGCCGTCATCGAGGCCACCGACCGGTTCGGCGGCACCACGGCATATTCCGGCGGTGGCATGTGGTTTCCCTGCAACGCGGTACTGCGGCGTGCGGGTGACGACGACACGATGGAGGCGGCACGCACCTACTTCCGATCCGTCGTGGGGAAGCGGACTCCGCGCGAACTGCAGGACTCCTTCCTCGACAACGGCGCGCCGCTGATCGACTACCTCGAGGCCGATCCGAACTTCGAGTTCCGGGTATTTCCGTGGCCGGACTACTTCGGATCCGCCCCGCAGGCGCGTGCAGGTGGTCGGCACATCATCCCCGAGTCGCTTTCCGCCGACCGGATCGGGACGCTGCGCGACGCACTGCGCCCACCGCTGGCCACCGATCGGCTCGGGCACGAGCTTCCGGCGGAGCTCGGCGGTGGCCAGGCATTGATCGGGCGGTTGCTGCTCGCGCTGTCGGGGCAGCCGCATACCGCCATGCATCGGGAGACGACCTGCGAGGAGTTGATCGTCGAGGACGGTGCCGTGGTCGGCGTGCTGGCCTCCCGGGGTGGGAAATCGGTCGCGATCAGGACACGCCGTGGTGTGCTGCTTGCCGCGGGCGGATTCGAGCGCAACGCGCAGCTGCGGGAGCAGTGGGGTGTGCCGGGTAGCGTCGCGGGTTCGATGGGTGCACCCGGGAACACCGGGCGCGCTCTGCAGGCGGCGCTGCGGGCGGAAGCCGACACCGACCTGCTGGAGGAGGCGTGGTGGGCGCCGGGAATGATCCACCCGGACGGCACGTCGACGTTCTCGCTGTGGCTCACCGGAGGGATCTTCGTCAACGGTGACGGTGCGCGGTTCACCAACGAGTCCTGGCCGTACGACCGGATCGGGCGAGACATCATCGACGGGCTCGACAAGGGCTCGCTGGAACTGCCGTTCTGGATGGTCTACGACGACCGCGCCGGCGATGTGCCGCCGGTGCGCTCCACGAGCGTGCCGATGGCCTCCTCGGAGGAGTATGCCCGCGCGGGCCTGCGGCACAGCGCATCCAGTCTCGGAGAGCTCGCCGAGTGCATCGGTGTGCCGGCCGATGCACTCGGGGCCACCGTCGAACGCTTCAACCGGATGGTTGCACGAGGTGTCGACGAGGACTTCCATCGGGGCGCGGAGCCCTACGACAACGCCTTCGCCGGTGCGGGCGGCTCCCCGCTGGTGCCGATCGAGCAGCCGCCGTATCACGCCACGGCTTTCGGGCTGTCCGATCTCGGCACCAAGGGTGGGCTGCGCACGGACAACGCCGCGCGGGTTCTCGACAGGGCGGGCCTGCCGATCTCCGGGTTGTACGCCGCCGGTAATTCGATGGCGGCGGTGAGCGGCACGAGCTATCCCGCCGGTGGAAACCCGATCGCAGCGAGCATGGTGTTCAGCTACCTCGCGGCGCTGGACATGGCCGGCACCGCGGATCGGAATCCGCCCGGCTGAGTTGGTTGCTCGACAGCTACGAGCGCCCGTGCTCGTAGCTGTCGAGTCGATGGTCAGTACTGGTCGTCGGGCACGTGGATACCGCCCTCGGCCGCTGCACTGCGGATCGAGTCCCACAGTGCAGCGCACGTCTCGAGGCGGCACCGACCGGGAGTGGAGGCCTCGGCCCGCCGCTCCGCACACGTCGCCGCCGCTTCCTCGTCCCACTGAATGCTCGTCTGCTGCCAGCTGCTCTTGCGCACCTGGAGGCGGGCATCGCAGCGCAGGCACTGCACCGGCTCCATCGGTGCGTCGAGTAGCCGATCGTCGGTCTGTACCGTCATCAGGCGGACTGCTCCGTTGCTGTCTTGCGGGCGAGGTTCTCCTCGACCTCCTTGTGCCACGCCTCGTTGGGCCTGGTGGTGTCGAGTTCGTACTCGAACCGGTCCGTCATCTCCGGGGTGATGTCGGCGACGTCGGTGTAGAACTGCTCGTACCAGCGCCGAAGCTGGTATACCGGTCCGTCCTCTTCGCACAGCAGCGGATTGTCGATACGGGACTTGTTCTTCCAGATCGCGACATCCTGCTCGAAACCGATCTTGATGAAGTCGATCATCTTCGCGGCCAGGTCCTCCGCCGAGGTGTCCCCGTCGTCGGAACGCTCGACGATGACGCCGTACTGCAGCACGAAGTGGTTCGGGCTGACGGGGTAGTGGCAGTTGATCAGCACCGAGTTCACGTCCCGGTCCTCGTAGTGGTAAGTCAGCTCGTCGATCATGAACGACGGTCCGTAGTAGGAAGCGACCGACGTGTTGCCGAGGACCTTCGGTGTCCCACTGTCGCTCTCCTGGGGGCGTGCATCGTCCCGTCCGGTACCGCGTTGGTACTGGGTGGCGATGTGTCCCTCCAGGACGTTCTTGAAGTAGGTCGGGAACGAGTAGTGGACGTAGAAGAAGTGCGCCATGTCCACGGTGTTGTCGATGACCTCACGGCAGTTCGTGTACACGTCGGTGCTGTACCAGACCCAGTCGGTCCAGTCCTTGCTGGTGGCTCCTTCGATCCGCGGGATGGCCTGCTCGGGAATCGGCGGGTTCTTCTCGGGGTCGTTCCACACGAACAGCAGACCGTCCTGCTCCAGGGTGGGCCAGGCCGCGGTGCGTGCGCGCAGCGGCACGCGGCGGCTGTAGGGGATCCGTTTGCACCGTCCGTCGCCACCCCACCGCCAGTCGTGGAACGGACAGGCGACTTCGTCGCCCTTGATCGTGCCTTGAGACAGGTCGCCGCCCATGTGGCGGCAGTAAGCGTCCAACACGTTCACGGCCCCGTCACCGCTCGCGAAAACGACCAGCTTCCGGCCGAAAGCATTGATGGCGTGCGGTGCGCCGTCGCGGAACGTCTCGGACAGTCCGAGGCAGTGCCACCCGCGTGCGAAGCGCGTGGGTGACGACTCGGCCTCGATCGTGCGGACCTCGTCGGAATCGGTGTTCACAGCGGTCATGCTCATCCATCCCTTCCGGCCCTTGCGGTGCCTGATAGCCGGGACCGAACATAGGGCGATGGCAGGGCGCTATGGCGCCGTGGTCTCACTGACCGGAAGCGGTGCGCGCGGCGATCCGGTTGGCTGTGCATCATCGACCGGACAGTGCCGACACACCCGTGGAAGGACGCCTGATGGGTATCTCCTCCCTGTTCGATCTCGACGGACGCGTCGCGCTGATTGCCGGAGCGGGCCGCGGCATCGGCGCAGCCAGTGCGCTCGCGCTCGCCGAGGCCGGCGCCGATATCGCCGTGCTGTCCCGCAGCCCGGAACAGATCGAGGAGGTGGCGGGCAAGGCGAGAGAGCTGGGGCGCCGTGCGATCGCGATCCCGGCGGATGCCGCGGACGGTGCGGCATCGGCGCAGGCGGTCGCACGCGTCATCGAGGAGTTCGGCAAACTCGACATCGTGGTGTGCGTGACCGGCGGCTCCGTGCCGCGGCCGTTCTTGCAGACCCATGACGATGCGCTGCGTGAGTCCTTCGAGCGCAACGTGGTGCACGGGTTGCGGCTGGTGCGGGAGGCCGTGCCGCATCTGGTCGAGTCCGATGCCGCCAGCGTGGTGATGACGTCCAGCGCGATCGGTCATGTGGTCGGGCGTGGCTACCTCGCCTACGGCTCCGGCAAGGCCGCGTTGGAACATGCCGTGCGGCTGGCCGCGACCGAGCTGAATCCCCGCATCCGTATCAACGCCGTGGCACCGGGAGCGGTCCGCACCGATTCGCTGGAGACCGTCGCAGCCGACCCGGCAATCAAGAAGTCCTTGGAGGACGCCACTCCGTTGCAGCGCCTCGGTGACGCGGAGGACATCGCCGCCGCGGTGCTGTATCTGGCCTCGAGGGCATCCTCCTACGTCACCGGCCAAGTGCTCGCGGTGGACGGCGGCATGGCGGTGACCAACATGCCGATGCCCTATCCGGACCTGGAACCGGCGGCAGCCGAGGACTGATCCGCATTCGACGGGCGGGAGATTGGTAACCGGTGGTATTCGGCTGTGTGGGATTCGCTGGCAGCGGGCTATCAGCGCTGTTGATCATCACTGATGGTGCGGGAGTGGCGCATCGCCCAAACAGGGGGTACTCCGCCCGTGTGGACGTTCCCGGGAAGCGCAGTGTCGTGGCATCCTGCCGTCACGGTGATCATTTCACGGTCTCGGGAGAGATGGATGTCCAAGCGGTCGCTGTGGCAGCGTTACCAGCGTTTTCGGCGGCTCTGGCGGGCCACGCTGACCGGTGCCGAGCTCGGCTATACCGGACCGGCGGCGCTGGCTGAGTTCAACCCACCGGCGAACCGGCACTGGATTCGGACCCGGCTGGTCAACGCGGTCGATCAGGAGGATCGGCGGAAAGCAGCCCACGGGTATCTGATGCAAACTCTGCGGCTGGCCGAGCAGCAGGCCGCCGAGACCGAGGATACGGCCCTGCAGGAGGAGGTCGACCGCGCGCGGTTGTGGGTGGCCGAGTGCGATCTGGTGGCGGTCTCGGTGTTGGAGCAGGCTCAGCGTGCCGGGGGGCATGCCGTGCCCGAGGGTCGGGTCGATGATCCGGCCCGGTTTCAGCGGCAGTCGCAGCCTGAATCGGCACTCGAGCCCGAACCGGTGGACTTGGACGAATTCAAGGGTGACCGGAGGCAGCCGTGAATACGCGGGTGCACGCCACGGTCGAGCTCGCAGCCTGGCAGGACGGCGAGACCCGCCAGGTCTATGCACGCTACAAGAGTGAGCCCACTCAGCTGTTTTTCCTGGAAGACGGTGATGTCGAGCCGTATCGGCAGTGGTTGAAAGACCACGTCGAATGCTTCATGCCCGAGTGCGCCAACCGCGCGCTCATCCCGCGGCACGGCAACCATGGTCGTCGAGACCACTTCGGACACCACAGTGGAGCCGGCGGCCATGGAGACGAGTCACTGGCCCACGAGCAGGGCAAGCACGTGCTGCAACGCTGGCTGGAGCGCCAGGAAGCGGTACTGGAAACCCAGCTCGAGCGGTCGCTGGGTCGGCACGCGGTCATCGATGTCTACGCCTCGGACGGAGACTTCGAACTCGCCGTCGAGATGCAGTATTCGGCGCTGACGCCGAGCAAGTGGCGCCATCGCCACGAGGTGTATGGTCGGCATGGCATCATCGACGTGTGGGTGTGGGGCCACCGCGGTCCGCAGCTGCAGCTCGACCGCACGAGCACGGGCAAGCTGCGCCTGACCGGGGCACAGCGTGAGGTCGCCGCGACCGGTTACCCCCTGGTCTGGCTCAAGCCCGAGCGCGGTGAAGTCCTCACTGGCTGGGTGTACAAACACCTCGATGCGTATTCGCAGACGTATCAGCGTCGCCAGGACTGGCACGATGGCTACGACAACCACAAGGGTTTTCAAGTCCCACCCGGGGCCGAGGATGAGACCTGCTGGGTCACCCTCGATGCCCTGGATGACTGCGACCTCGACGAGTGGGGTCTGCTGACTCCGACTCGCCGGCTGCTGCAGCAGCAGCACACCGAGTGGCAGCAGGTCACCGACGCCCGCCGTCAGCAGGACTGCTGGTGGGCCGAACGGGATCAGCAAGCTCGAGAGGCCATGGCCACCCCCGAGCTGCGTGAGCACGCTTGGCAGCGCGACCCGCGGCGCCAGTGGTTGCTCGACGAGTTCGGTCAGGTCCCGGCCGTGCTCGACGGCGACAACAGCACCACGGCGGGCGTGTGGGCCCATCCCCGACAGTGGCGAGCGATCTTGTATGTCGAGCACGTCCACCAGGTGCGTCCGGGCTACCGCTTCGGAGTCCCAGAGTGCTACCGCACTCTCCGAGCTCACCACATCGTGCTGGACAACCCCGGCCCAGTGATCACCGAGTTTCTCGAGACGCTGGAGCAGGCCGGGCTGATTCGCGTGGTGCGCCAGCGCGGAAAGATCCTGGAGTGCTGGGTGCGGGGCCCGATTTCGGCAACCGCATCCCCGGAGCCTCGCGCCGAGGAGCCGACCGAGTCCACCGACGAGGCAGACTCACCGAGCGAGACACCCGACGAGAACGCCGAAGTCACCCAACCCCTTCCCAAGACCGCACCTCAGCGCGAGCCAGCTCCCGTGCCGACTTCACCATCCTCACCGGCCACCTCCCAACCAGCTCAGCCTCGGCGTCAACCGTGGTGGAAGCGTTTCTTCTGGCGTCGGTAGCTCATTTTCGTGATCAAAAGTGAAACGAGTCCCACCCGAGCGCAGCGATTTTGTCGGCAGCGTTTCGGCGGCCTTGCTGCGCCGAGGGTGCATGAGCTGGAGCGAGATGGCGGAGAGAGCCGAATTCGGTGGGGGGCTCGTAGGCTCTCGCGCCGGTGGTTGTCCGATAGGGACAGCGGAGGAGCACATGGGCGCCATGACGGCGGTATTGCGCTGGGATGGGCAGGGCCGTGCGGTGTATCGAGCCAGCCATGCTCCTGAAAGGTTGGCAACGCGCGGGCAGCTACGGTCCGAGGGATTGAGCACCGCCGGTCTGGAGCCAGCGGCGTGGCTGCATTACTCGCCGATGCACGGGATTTGCCCGTTGTACGAGCGGTCCGCGGCACGATCGGTTCGGCCGTTGACCGAGCGTCAGCGCGTCGCCTTGGCAGAAGGCCGACGCTGGGCACACTCTACGAACTGCGGCGACTGTGGCGTACTGATGGAGTGGCACCCGACGTGGGGACGCGGGATCAGGCAGTGTGCGAGGACTGCGCAGGCAAACGGCTACAGGCGCGCCTGGTTGCTGAGGCGGCCGAGCATCAGCGGATACTCGCCGCGGATCGCGCGGAGGCGTCGACGTGGGCCCGGGGCGTGTGGCCGATCCCGAGATGGTGATCCTCGATAGCGAGACGACCGGCCTCGATGGGTACGCGGTCCAGATCGCCGTGCTGTCGGCCGCTGGAGGCGTGCTGCTGGACACGCTGCTGCATCCCCAAGAGTCGATCCCGGTCGAGGCCACGGTGATCCACGGCATCACTGACGCCGACGTGGCCGACGCTCCGGTGTTCACCGCGATCGTGGATCGGCTCGCGACCGTTCTGCGTAACAAACGAGTCGTGGTCTACAACGCCGCGTTCGACGCGGCGGTCCTGCGACGCGAATTGGAGCGCTATGCCGAGTGGTGGGGAGACTGGCACCCGTACTGGGGTAAAACTACACCTGGCAACCCCTCAACGGCGGGCACAACGCTCTCAGCGGCTGCCGGGCTATGCTGCAGCGCCTGCACGAGATGGCAGACTCGGGCACGGGTTCCCAGGAGCGCGAGAAGGTGATGTCGTCGAACGCCGGCGATGAGGGGCCTTGACCGCACCTGCCTTCCGGTGTGGAGATCAGTGGGCACGTGTTGTGGTGGGGTAGTGCCAGGTGTTGCCGGTGCCTTGGTACTGCTCGACGGGGATGGGGTGACGTCCGGATGGGAGGTGGTCGCGGCACAGGGTCCCGTGCAGGTGGTCGATCTCGTGGGCGAAGTCGGCCGAGCCGGGCTCGTCGCCGCTTTCCACTTTGGACACATATGAGCGGCTGTAGCGCATCAGCATTGCCAGCGCGGTGCGAGAGAGACCGCGGACTTCGCGCCAGCGCCGGAACTCGGCGACGAACGCGCCGCCTTCGGTGGGGTCGTCGGTGTCGCTGTGCTCGCTCATCGTCGCCTTGTCCACCGTGCGTGTGCGTGAGTACGCCGTGCATTGTCGCTCACTCTATCTGCACACCCGGGCGGCACGATCTGCTTGGCGTTGTTGATGACCACTATACCCAGGAGTCGTTCATGTCTACCGTCGTACCCCGTTTTCCGGCCTGCCACGTGCTGCAGAAAACTGGAACCACATCCCGCCTTGGTAGAGCCATGGCGGTCTCGTCGGGACCATACGGAGGTCGTGGTCCAGGGTTGCCGGTGTGCTTTGGCGCACGCATCTCGTGTTCGGGCATGATGGGCCGTGAGCACCGCGCGGCGCTCGACCATAACGATGCCGCCCGGCCACGTGGTCTGGCCGGGCGGCATCGTCGTTGGTGCGGTATCACGTCAGCGTCAGCTGAACCGTCCTTGCTTGACCGCCTGGACGAACGCGCGACCGTGGCTGGCTGACACGGCCAGTACTGGCGAGTCGGTCAGTTTGGAGTCGCGCAGGCCGACGGCGTCGTGTGTCTGTGCGATCTCCACGCAGGAGCCTTGGTGGTCGCTGTAGCTGGACTTGCAAAACGTTGCTTCCCGCAACTGGTCGTGCCTGTTCACGGGTTCATCTCCTTTGCTGCTGTGGACAGGTGTGTCTGTGAGTCTTTCGTGTCCTGGGCGAGGTCTTGCAGCTGGGTCATGGCTCGTTTGTAGGCTTCGACCTCGGCAGGGTCTTCGTAGTAGTGCCCGCCGACGAGCTGGTCCACGGCCACGATGCCGGGATCGCCCATCTCGGGTGGGAACTTCATGATGTTGAAGGACCCGGTTTGCCCGAGGTGTGCTCCTGCTTCGAAGGGCAGGACCTGAATGTTGATGCGAGGGTGCTGGGCCATCTCGTGCAGGTGCCAGAGCTGAGCGGCCATCACCGCACGGCTGCCTCGGACACGGTGCAGCACGCCTTCGTCGAGCACGGCCCAGATCCGCACGGGGTCGTCATCGCGGTGCAGGATCTGTTGACGTCCGATGCGCAGTTCGACGCGTTGGCGCACCTCCTCTTCGGACAGTTCCGGATCGGCGCGGATGGTGGCTTCAGCGTAGTCCGAGGTTTGCAACAGGCCGGGAACGAGCAACGCGTCGAAGGAGGTCAGCTCGGCCGCACCAGCTTCCAGCCCGAGGTAGAGATCGAACCACTTCGGGACGGCTTTGCTCAGGGCTTTCCACCAGTTGTCCTTCTTGCGGGCGCCGGCCAGTAGTTGGCGGAAGAAGTCGATGCGTTCGGGGACACCGTAGAGGGTCAGCAGCAGCTCCAGGTCGGAAGCGCTGGGCAGGTTCGCTGCTTTCTCGATGTTGACAATCGCCTGTTGGCTGCGACCGATCCGGTTGGCCGCGTCCTGCTGGCGGCAACCAGCCTCAGTGCGAAGCCGTTTGAGGTGCAGGGCGATCCACCGCTTCAACACGGCGGGGCTCGAGGATGCGACCACAGGTCTCCTCCCATTGTTGATGGTGCTACTCGGGGCTGCCACCCACAGTCTCACTCGAATGGAGCACTCACTCCGGGTTGATTTTCTTGTATCAATCTACTTGTATCAAGGTATGGCTGCGTTCACAGTGTTGATCACGAATGTAGCTGCCAGACAGCAGAGGCCCTGGCGTGCCCCGACCGCCTACGGAAGCTCACTGTCTGGTTTTCAGTCCCCTGGCGGGCCGGGGCAGACCCCCGACCTGGCCCGGCCCGCCGGGTACCACGTAGCAACCATGGATCGAGAAGTCTGATGAGCACGGACAGCCTGACCGCCGCGCGCCCGTTCGTGGTCGCGCTCTGGGTTGGGGGAGCCGAGGTCACGCGTGTGGAGGTCAGTGATCTCCACACTGCTTACAGCACGCTGGCCGAGCTGCTCGAGCAGTCCCCGGGCGAGGCTTCGGGAGCCTGGGCAGTGGCTTCTGGATGGCCGGAGGCGATTTCCCTGGTGGTTCGCTTCCGGCCCGGCGTGGTGGGTGAACGCCAGCGGGTTGCTCACATCATCACTCTGGCTCCGGGGCAGTGGCACACCTGGGCTTTGACGACCTTGTGCGGAAGGTCGCTGCTCGTGGGCGAGGTGGAGTTCCTTCAGCCCGGTCAGGGGATGCCGTGCATGCCGTGTTTCCTGCGGTCGCGCCCCTTCGACGAGCAGTTAGGAGTGGCACGAGCATGAGCGAGCCACGCGAAAACTACCCCATCGGTGCGCTCGGCGAACGACGCCAGCCGGGTGCCCACATGTATTCAGGGTTGTCGTGGACGGGTGATCTGAACTCGGCGTCGGTGACCGCTGCCGAAGACTGGGACCAGTCCAGTGATTGGCTCCAGCGTCCGGAGCCACCTGACGTCCGGGCTCGACCAAGCCGCAAAGCGGGAGCAACCGAGGGCTTCACGATCCAGGCCCGTCAGGACTTGACGGTGCTGCACGAGCTACAAAAGCGCCTGGCGGCGCAGATCAGCCCATCCGACGAGCACAGCTCTGGTGACCACCGGGCGCAGTGAGCTTGTCATCGCGAAGGGACGTGAGAGTGAAATGGCTGCCCCCGTTTCCGAGGCCGAGGCGCCGTTGTTGGCGTTGACCTATAGTCAGCGCCCGGAACGCCCCGCGCAGCTACCACCTGTCGAGGACCATGCCTTCCTGCTGCTGGTCAAGGAAGCCCATCCCGACTTGGAACACGCCAGTCAGCAACACCGC
Organism: Haloactinomyces albus; assembly: GCF_031458135.1. NCBI lineage: Bacteria > Bacillati > Actinomycetota > Actinomycetes > Actinopolysporales > Actinopolysporaceae > Haloactinomyces > Haloactinomyces albus. Next base: position 4,264,743 of record NZ_JAVDXW010000001.1, read on the forward strand.
AAGCGTGGCGAGGTGGTGCACGTCTTCCGCGATCGTGTCAGCAGCGAGTTCACCGTGTTGTATCAGCGCGCCAACGGCCGCCACACCGTCAAAGAGAGCGGTTATCCCTGGTTGGATCGACTCAACCAGCTCGCGGGCATGTGGCAGGCCACCCAGGTACCGCAGCGGGGTGGTGCACGATGATCCCGACCTTGGACTTCGCCGCGCTGGATACCGTGCCACTGCGCTCGGCGGTGACAGTGCCAGGCTTGGAACATCCGTCATTGCTGGCCGTACTGACTGCCGCGATGCCAGGTGTACAACACTCCCGGAAATCACTGCGCACCGAAGTGGATGAGCACACGCTGATCGACCTGCTGACGGGTTCCGCGGTGCGGGTGCTCATCTCCTGGGACCGGCAGCTGGGTCGCACCCGCACCAGCATCGCCGAGATCGGCCCCCGCCCCCTGTGGGACGAAGTGGTCGCCTACCTCGGCGAGTGGGAGCGGCACAGCCGCACCATTCCCGAGCACTGGGGCGAGCAAGGATGACGGTGGCGCAGGTCGCCGGACTCGTCGGTCTCGCGAGTATGACCAGCATGTTGATCGGGGTCTGCTGTGGGGCCGCCAACGGGACACACGTCGCCAGCCGTACTTCGCAGCAGTGGTCGAGACCCGCGCGCAGCGCCGGTGGCGCAAGACCTACGAAAGCGACCGCGACCCGGAGACCACTGAGGTCATCCGGGCGCAGTGAGCAAACCATCTCCCGAACCCCAGCCTCGATCCGAGCTTCCCTGCCCTCCAGGAATGCCCGGACCGGGGAGTCTCGCCGTGCAAGGAGGAGGAAGTCACGTGTCAAAGCTGCGTCGTGCGGTGGTTACCGGTGCCGCAGGGTTCATCGGTGGGCATCTCGTTAAGCGGCTGGTGGATGCCGGTGTGCTCGTGATCGGTGTCGATCGGCGCGATCCCAAGCACGACACGCTGGCCGCCGCCAACCTGACGGAGGCGTTGCAGTCTCCCAACTTCGTTTTCGTGCCCGCCGATCTCGTCGACTGCTCGGTGGAGTCGTTGCTGCTCGACGCCGACGTGGTGTTCCACCTTGCTGGTATTCCCGGGGTTCGCCCCTCGTGGGGTGAGCGGTTCAGTGAGTACGCCGAGTGCAACATCGTGGTCACCCAGCGGATCATGGAGGCAGCCGTGCGCTTGGGCGTTCCGCGAGTGGTGGTTGCTTCCTCGTCGAGCGTCTACGGCCGCACTGGGGGAGCTCCGTCGGCTGAGACCGCGGCCACAGCGCCCATGTCTCCGTATGGGGTGAGCAAGCTGGCTGCCGAGTCGCTGTGCTTGGCTCACGCCGACCGGGCTGATTCGCGGACGAGCGTGGCCGCACTGCGCTATTTCACCGTGTACGGGCCGCGGCAGCGCGCTGACATGCTCATCGGCCGAGTGCTGGAGGCCGCCTTGGGTGGCCCGCCGGTGCGGGTGTACGGAGCGGGTGGTCAACGCCGCGACTTCACCTTCATCACCGACGCGGTCGAGGCCACGATCGCCGCGGCCACGGCCACCGACGACACCGGTGTGTTCAACATCGGAGCTGGTCAGGCGAGCAGTGTCACCGATGTCGTCCGGATCGCCGAGGAACTGACCGGCACCCGTATTCCCACCAGCCCTGTCGCGGCGCGCGACGGTGATGTGCCCGCCACGCTCGCTGATCACAGTCGGGCCCGCGAGGTCTTGGGGTGGGGTCCCCAAGTCGATCTGGCGGGCGGCATGAGGCGGCACTGGCAGTGGCTGACCGCCGACAAGTCGCCCGTGTCGGAAGCGTCGGCTTCCTGAACGCCGCTACGACGAAAGGACTTGCGTCGATGTATTCGATTTCGGCTGACTCGGCCACCGAGCTGTTCACACAAGGATGCCGCTCCCTCGCCGCCTACGGCGTGCCTGTTGCGCCACGGAGGATGGCCACGAGGGAGCTGCTAGGAGCGCACCTGCGACTGTCCCGCCCACGGCATCGCTTCGTCGACGTGGCGCCCACCCGTGTACTCAATCCGGCGTTCGCGGCCGCGGAAGCCTTGTGGATCCTGTCCGGCTCCGATGACCCGTGGATCTTCATCTACAACGAGCGGCTGCGCCGTTTCAGCGATCACGGCCGTTTGCAGGGTGCATACGGGCCCCGGTTGCGCCGTTGGCACGGCCACTGCGATCAGCTCGACGCGGTCCGGCGCGTGCTCGAACACGATGGGGACTCCCGCCAGGCCGTGATCCAGTTGTTCGACCCGGCACGCGACTTCTCCGGCTATCGGGACGTGCCGTGCACCCTCGGGTATCGCTTCTACGTGCGCGACGGTGCACTGGTCATGTTCACCACCATGCGCAGTCAGGACGTGTGGCTGGGGCTGCCCTATGATCTGTTCACCACCACGATCCTGCACGAGCTGCTGGCCGGATGGCTCGGCGTCGAGGTCGGCGACTACCACCACCTCATCGACTCGCTGCACCTGTACGACTGTCACGCCGCGCTGGCCGAGGATCTGCAGCACCGCCCGCGGCCCAGTAAGGGTGCACTGGCGCCGCTGGCGGTGCCGTGGGAGGACTTCGACGATCTACTGGCACAGGTCATCGCCGGGGAAGCGGTCGGTGATCCGGGCTGGGACGACTTCGCCGCGGTGATGTCGAGCTACCGGCTGTGGAAGCAGGGCGACTACGATAACGCCCGCGCCCTGCTCACGGGCTCGCACCAGCCACTGACCACCGCGATGGATCGCTGGTATGCGCTGCTGGCCACCGAATCAGACGCGGGCACATCCACTCCCGCCATCCCACACCGGTACCAGAGAGGGCTACGGCATGAGCGCCTCCTTTCCGCGTGTGGTGTTGGGCTTGTGCGCGTTCACCCACGACTCAGCGGCGGCGTTGATCGTCGATGGCCACCTGGTGGGCTTTGTCGAGGAGGAGCGGCTCAGCGGCCTCAAACACGACCGCGGCTTTCCGGAGCACGCGGTGGGATGGCTGCTGGATTCCCAGGGGCTGACCGCCGACGACGTCGACGAGGTTGCCTACAATTTCGTGCCCCACCGATACCTGCCCGCGGCGTTGGCCTCGATCAAGCACTTCGCCGGTGGGCCCAGTGTGGCGCGCGTCCTGCCGCGGGCGCGGTCCTTCGTCAAGGTCGCTACCCGTACCCGCAGGCGATTGGGCCAGCTGCGCCGCCGGTTTCCTCGAGCACGGGTGCGGGCCGTGCCGCACCACCTCGCACACGGCCTGTACGCCTTCGCCGCATCCGGACAAGACGAGGCAGGTGTGCTGGTCGTCGACAGCCTCGGCGAAACCGACACCACCACGCTGGCTGCAGCGCAGCGCAGCGAGGGGCGGGTGCGCTACCAGCAGCTGGCCGCGCTGGCGGATCCGACCTCGCTGGGCTATGTCTACGGTGCGATCACTGAACACCTGGGGTGGCGCCGCGGAGATGAGGAAGGCACCGTCATGGCGCTGGCCGCCCTGGGGGACCCCGCGCGGTTTCGCGCGGTGCTCACCGAAGCGGTGCCGTTGACCGAGCAGGGATTCACCGTTGACCCGCGGCTGATCGCGCTACGGGTGCTCTCCGGTCGGGCGCGGCGGCTCACCGACCGCTTCGTGCAGCGCACCTGCCCACCGCGCTGCGGCGACGAGCCGGTTACTGCCGTGCACACCGATCTGGCCGCCGCGCTTCAGGAGCGCACCGAACAAGTGATGCTGCACCTGGCGCGGCGCGCACAGCAACACGCCGGCGCGCCCGCGCTGTGCTTGGGAGGTGGCGTGGCGATGAACTGCGTCAGTGTGGGGCGTATCGCCGAGGCCGGTCTCGCCGAGGAGGTGACGGTGCCGCCGGCACCGGGGGATTCCGGCACAGCCATCGGCGCCGCCCTGGCCGCCTGGAAGGACCACACCGGTCGGCTGGCCACCGGCGTAGCCGGCGCCTGCTACCTCGGTCCGGACTTCGGTGACGTGGCCCTGACGGCGACTCACCGACCCGGAATGCGGGCCCACCGTCTGGACAACCGTGCCCGATATGTCGCCGAGCAGCTGGCCGCCGGGGCCATTGTCGGCGTGTTCACCGGAGCGCTCGAGGCAGGCCCCCGAGCGCTGGGGCATCGCTCCATCCTGGCCTCGCCGCTGGATGCCGCGGTGATCGACCGGCTCAACCGCACGGTCAAGTACCGCGAGCCGTTCCGTCCGTTCGCCCCGGTCGTCCTGGAGGACAAGGCCGCCGACTTCTTTGACCTGTGGCAAGCCTCGCCGTTCATGTCGATGGCGGTCGGGGTCACTGAGCAGGCGCGCGAACGCATCCCCAGCATCGTGCACGCCAACGGCACCGCCCGCGTGCAAACCGTCCATGCCGACCAGAACCCGTTTCTGGCTGCCGTGCTCGCCGAGTTCGCCGCGCTCACCGGCATCCCCGTATTGATCAACACCTCGCTGAACATCAAGGGCAAACCCATCTGCGGAACCCCGGACATGGCACTGGACTGCCTGGCCGAATCCGGCATCGACGCCCTGCTGCTGGAAAACTGGTGGGTGGTGCGCCAGTGAGGATCGGCTACAGCTTCTGGGGCTTCCTCGGCTCCGGAATCACCAACACCCCCGACGGCGGACGCAGCCACCGCCGCACCCTCATCGACGGGCTCATCGCGGCCGGCCACGAGATCGTGTTCCTCCAAGCCAACCGGGATTTCACCGAAGCCGACACCGACCTGCGCTCGACCTACTTCTGGGACGAGACCGGACTCCCCGACATCGACCTGCTGTTTTGCGAGTGGCGCTGGCCCATCCCCGGCCGCAACACGAGCCCGTGCGGACACCCGAACCACACCTGCGACCGGCACCGGCAACAGCAGCTGCTCGAGCACTACACCCACCACGGGCTGCCCACCCTCATCTGGGACAAAGACCAGCAGCTGCCCCGGCAGGACCCCTGGCGCACGCATCCGGCGGTGACCGTGTGCGAACCGGCGCTGTACCCGACACCGGGCGCGCACAGCCTGCTGTTCCCGATCGCCGACACCGTGCTCGACCAGGTCGACCCCGCCCAGCTGGTGGGCGGGGCCCGCACCTGGCCCCTGGTGTACGTGGGCAACCAGTACGACCGCGACGCCGCCTTCGACGCCTTCTTCGCACCCGCCGCGGCCCAGCATGCCCACCAGGTCGCCGGGAAGTGGACCGACACCCAGCGATGGCCGCACGTGCGATTTACCGGCCGGGTCCCGTTCGCCGAGGTCGAGGAGCTGTACCGCGACGCGGTGGCCACGGTGCTGCTGCTGCCGGACCGCTACGCCGCCAGCGGACAGATGACCCAACGACTGTTCGAGGCCGTCCTGGCCGGGTGCTTACCCCTGGCTCCGACCACGATCCGCGGCATCGAGCACTACGTGCCCGCGCGACTGCACATCAGCAGTGGAGACGAGGCGACCAAACGAGTCGGGCAGTTACGTCGGGCTTCGCTCGCAGCGCGCGCCGAAATACTGGCCGCGTGCCTACGACGGCTGGATCTGTTCCGGCTGAGCCGCCAAGTCACCGTGCTCGGCACGCTGATGACTGCGACATCGAGATCGTGACCAGGAATGACACCGTGAACAGGGACAACGACACGGCACCGAAGGAGGACACCAGCGTGCACAAGATCATGATCTGCGGCTGCGGAGGCTCGGGCAAGTCCGCACTCGCACGCCGGCTCGGCGATCGGCTGGGCCTGCCCGTCACGCACCTGGACATGGTGTTCTACGACGAAGACTGGAACCCGCTGGATCAGGAAGCATTCGCCGAGCAGCAACGCCGGCTGGTTGCCCAGCCGACGTGGGTCCTCGACGGGAACTACGCCAGCACCATGCCCATCCGGCTGGCCGCCGCGGACACGGTGATCTTTCTGGACCTGCCCGCGCTCACGTGCCTGTGGGGCATCCTCCAGCGCCGTCGCCAACACCGGGGCAGCGACGCCCTGTCCCGGCACCTCCGCGGACGGCTGACGTGGGGATTCGTCACCTACATCCTCGGATACCGCCGCACGATGCGTCCGAAGGTGCAACGGCTGATCGCCCAACACACCACCAGCAGAGCGATCACACTGACCAGCCGCCGCGCCATGCGTCGGTTTCTGCGGTCACTGCCCACAGACGCTCCCCAGAACCCCTCGGGGCCGGCATGACCACCGACGCCAACCCGTTCCTCGACCGCGAGCGCACCCGCGGGGAGTTGTACGGGTCCAGCGGGCGACTCGTGCAGCGCACCGGCGCGCTGCACTCCGCCAAGAGCCGTGGGCAGCCGGTGGCCGAGGTCATCACCGAACTCGTGATCGGGGTGGGAGGCGACACCGTGCTCGACGTGGGCTGCGGCCGCGGCAGCACCACCGCCCAGCTCGCCCAGCGGTGGGCACCCCGTTGCCTGATCGGCTTCGACCAGTCAGCCGCGCTACTGGCCCAGGCACGTTGCCGACTGCCTGCTGATGCGCGGGCACGGTTCCTGCGCGCGGATTTCCACGCACTGCCGGTTTGCGAGGCCAGTGTGGACATCGTCGTCGCGGCGTTCTGCCTCTACCACGCGCCTCAGCCCGACCAGGTCGTCGCCGAGTTCGCCCGATGTCTGCGCCCGGGAGGACTGGCGATACTGGTCACCAAATCCGCGGACAGCTACCGCGAGCTCGATGAGCTCGTTGCCGTAGCCGGCCTGGATCGTCATGCGACCACTCGCCCCAGCCTGTACCAGACCTTCCACAGCACCAACGCCGAGCACGTGACCGCGCGGCACCTCATGGTGCGCCGGGTCGTCCACCACAAGCATGAGTTCCACTTCGCCGACGCCGAGCACGTGGCCCGCTACATCACCACCACCCCCAAATACGCGCTGGCCGAAGGCGACCCGCACGCAGTCGCCGACCGGCTCCGCCCCGTACTCGGCGAGACCGGTGTGAGCACGTCCTCCACCGTCTCCTACCTCGTGGCGGCCCACCCATGAGCCCGGCTCGCTTCATCAAGCGCTACCGCAGCCCGGCCGAGGTCGACACCGCACTCGCGCACTACCGGTGGCTGCTCAGTCTCGGCGCCGACGTGGGACTCCCCCGCCTGCTCGAGCACACCCCGTGGACTCTGGAATTCGAGCACGTCAGCGGCCGTGCCGCCGAGCTCGGCGACCTGCCGGCCGTAGCCAGTGCGCTGGGGCGCTTGCACCACACCGCCCGCCAGCGCGGCCTGGCCCAGGCCATGGCCAATTCCCGCTACATCACCAGCGACGTAATCCTCGACGCGTTCGCCGGGCCTCGTCGCCGGCGCCTGCACGAGCTGTGCGCGGTACAGGGAGCCGGCGCACCGCTGTCGCACGAGGCCATCGGTGCATGGCTGGATCACGCCGCGATGTTGCCGGTCGCGCTGTATAAGGACGCCAACCCCCGCAACGTCCTCGTCGCAGACTACCGAGAGCCGGTCCTGGTGGACTTCGACTCCCTGACGCTGGCACCGGTGGGCTACGACCTGGCCAAGCTCCTGGTCACTACCGCCATGACCGGCGGAGACCTGCCACCCCGTGTCGTCGAGGAGACCATCACCGCCTATGCCCAGGAACTCCCCGACACTCTCGATCACAGCCGACGGACCGAGCTCACGGTGTGGGCTGAGTTTCACCACCTGCTGACCCTGCCCTACCTCGGCCACCACGGCTACCGATACCCCTGGCCTGCCGTGCGTCCCTGGCCCGCCGGCGAGGTGCACGACGCTGCCGGCACAGCAGAAAGGAACCTGTGATGCCCATCAGTACCGAGTTGATCCTGGCCCGCCACGGTGAAGCCGACTGCAACGTCGCCGGCCTCGTCGGTGGCAAGCACACCTGCACCGGGCTCACCGACCGCGGCCACGACCAAGTCACGCGGCTGGCCGAGCGGCTACGCACCGAGGCTCCCGTCCACGCCCTCTACACCAGCCCCCGTCGTCGCACCCAGCAGACCGCAGCAGCACTCGGCAAAGCACTGGGCCTTCGACCACACATCGACCACCAGCTGCGGGGCCTGGAGCACGGCAACGCCGACGGAAGCGACTGGGCCACCATCAAGACCCACTTCGGCGGCCGCCCGCAGTGGCGGCCGCATGTGCCGATCGCCGCCGGCGCGGAATCCTGGAACGCCTACCTCGCCCGGACCCGCGCCGCGCTGGAGCACATTCTCACCCATCACGAGGGACGGCGAATCCTTGTGGCCGCCCACGGGGAAACCATCGAGACCAGCTTCGTCCTGTTCCACGACCTCCCACTTTCCGAAACCGAGCGCCCAGGAGTCGTCACCGGCCACGCGTCCCTGACCCGATGGCAACGCCACCTCAACCGGTTCGGCCACGCCGTGTGGATGCTGATCAGCCACAATGACACCCAGCACCTGACCGCAGCGACAAACCCGGCGGCATGAGCGAGCAGCACATCGCGCGCCTGTGCGAGCTGGCCCGCAGAACCTGCGATGCACCAGTGGAGCTCGCCGCGCCGCCACTGGCCCACGCCACCGGAACCCTCGTGGGGCTGCGCTGCGTCCAGACCATTCTCATCGGCAAGATCCACCGCTCGCGCTCACTGCACGAGCGTGAAGTGCACGCCTACCGGGAGTGGACCCCGCAGCTGGGCCTCGCCGTACCGCGCCTGCTCGCTGCCGATTCGGACCTGCCCGGCATCGTAGTCACCACGGTGCCCGGCACACCCCTGGACGAACTGGCTCTGGACCCGATCACCGAGCGGGCCGCGCATCACCAGGCCGGTGTCCTCCTCCGGCAACTGCACCGGATACCCGTGACCGCCTCCGCCACCGAGCTCACCGTCTACCTGGCCGACCGCGCCGAGCACTGGATCATCCAGACCGCCGACCACCTCAGCCCCCGAGGCAAGCGGCTCCTCCGCGAACACATGCACCGTCTCGCCGCCCTGCCCGCACCCCGCGTCGCCGCATGCCACCTGGATTTCCAACCCCGCAACCTGCTCTGGCACACCGATGGACGCATCCGGCTCATCGACTTCGAACACAGCCGCATCGACCTGGCCGCCCGGGACCTGACCAGGCTAGCCACGCGGTACTGGTCTCACCGGCCGGACCTGAAGACAGCCTTCCTCACCGGATACGGCCCCTTGAGCAGCAACGACCAAGCCGTGCTCAACCACGCCACCGCTCTCGAAGCCGTCACCAGCATCGCCCACGGTCTGCGCAACAACGGCGAGGAATTCATCCGGCACGGCCGTGCCCTCCTGGACGGCCTGCCTTGGCCATGAGACGCGCTCACCGAATCCGCAGACTAACGACACCACGGGAGGACAAGCCACTGTGGACAAGATAGTAGCCGTTGTCGGAGCTGGCTACGTCGGACTCACCACCGCCGCGGGAATGGCCCACCTCGGCCACCGTGTCGTGTGCGTCGACATCGACGAGCAGAAAATCGACCGACTCCGCCACAACCACGTCGACCTCGCCGAGCCCAACCTGCCGGAACTCGTGGCCCGCTACCTGCGGCACGGGCGTCTGTCGTTTCACACACGTCTGGAACACGCTGTGCCCGCCGCAGCAACGGTGTTTCTGTGCCTTCCCACCCCCGCCTCGCCCGAAGACGCCGTCGACATGCACGCCATCGACACGGTCACCCACCGTCTGGCCACCCTGGCACGTCCGGACAGCACAATCGTTGTGAAGTCCACCGTCCCACCGGGAACGAACCGGCGCCTGACCGACCTGCTGCAACGGGACGACGTCACCCTGGTCAGCAACCCGGAATTCCTGCGAGAAGGAAGTTCTCTCCACGACTTCTTGAACCCGCAACGGATCGTGATCGGCGCCCACTGCTCAGCAGCAGCTCACCACGTGGCGCAGCTGTATGCCACGGACGCTCCTGTGCTGACCACAGATCCCATCAGCGCTGAAATGATCAAGTACGCGACCAACAGCTACCTCGCCATGAAACTCGCCTACAGCAATACGCTCGCCGAGCTCTGCGAACACACCGGCGCCAACATCACCGACGTACTCACCGGCATCGGCCACGACTCCCGCATCGGAGCCTCCTACCTCCGCCCCGGCCCCGGCTGGGGCGGACCGTGCCTGCCCAAGGACACTCGAGCGCTGCTCGCGATCGGCAACGCCACTGGTTGCGACATCCCACTCTTGCGTGCCGCCCTCGAAGCCAACGCCCATCACCAGCGCCGCGTCGTCAAAATTGTGGAACACGCACTCCACCGCCAACTGGCCGGCTGTCACATTGGCGTCCTGGGCATGACCTTCAAGCCGGGGACGAACGACCTCCGTGACTCGCCAGCGTTGCCGATCACGACGATGCTGGCGGCACGGCATGCACATGTCCACGCCTACGACCCCGGCCTCTCAACACCGGTCGCCGGGCTGACTGACCATCTCACCCTCACTACAAGCGCTGCGGAGGCACTGGCGGGGTGTGACCTCGCACTACTGCTCACCGACTGGCCTGAATTCGCCTCACTGCCCTGGAACAGCCTGGCAGCACGCATGCGAGGAAACATCGTCGTCGACACCCGCAACCAACTCGACCCCACCTACCTCGCCGAAGCAGGCTTGCACGTACGCGCCTTGGGCAGCCCCCTTCCAGACCTGCCAGCGGTACGAACTGCCTAGTGCTGTGACCGTGATTGTTTGGGGTGTTTGGTCATGCTGCTCGGGGTCTGCCCCAGCGGTGGCCTTTTTCGCTGCGGATGCGGGCGCGTTCGCGGCGTTTCGCGGCCAGTACGTCGGGGTGGCGGGCGTGGGCGTTGCGCCAGCGCAGGTACCGGTGTAGCTCGCGGGTCTGGACCACGTGGTTGGGGTGGTTGGAGTTGGCCAGGGTGAACTGCCGCAACGGCCCGAAGTGCGCCTCGATCGGGTTGGCCCACGAGGCATAAGTGGGGGTGAAGCACAACTCGACGTTGTTGCGCGCGGCCCAGCGGCGGATCGTGGCACCGGTGTGGGCGGAGAGGTTGTCCAAGATGACGGAGATCGGCTGCCCATCGGGCCGGGCAGCCCGAATGCTTGTGAGGGCGGTGAGGGTGTTGCCAGTGCCCTTCTTGCGGTGGTTGATGCCCCACAGGGTGTCATCGCCGATCGAGTAGCAGCCGTGGAAATAGGTCACTGAAATGGGGGCGGCGATACGTCGCCGGCACTCGATCCGGTCTCCCGCTGGTGGTCCAGCAGGCACCGCCGACCGGGCGGATACCCAGCGGGGGCGAACTCATCGAAGGCGAAAGTCCGATCCGGGTAGTGGTCCAGGACGTGTTCGATCCGGTCGAGTTTGGCGTCGAAGTCCGGGTCGGTGGACTCTTTCCAGGTCTTGGTGCGCTGGAACGTGATTCCTCGCCGGTTGAGCAGCGTGCGCAGTGCTTCCCGGCCGATCCGGATCGGCCGGGAGGGGTGCTCGGCCAGGTAGTCAGCCAACTTGCGGATCGACCAGCGCGTAAACGGACGCCCCAGCTTGCGGGGGCGAGTGGCGGCCGTCGCGGCGACGAAGTCTTCGTCGCCGGTACTGAGCAGGCGGGGACGGCCTCCCGCCCAGTTAGGGTCCAGGCAGGCCAGCCCGGTCTCGTTGAACCGGTGAATCACCTCCCGCACCGTGTCCTCATCGGCAGCGACCAGCTTGGCGATCACCGGCACCGGGTTCCCACCGGCCGAGGCCAGAATCATCGTCGCCCGCCGCCACCGGATGACACTCCTGGCCTGCTTCGGCTCACCACGCCGCACGATCCGCTGCAGCCGCTGGCCCTCTTCCGGCGTCAACCGACGCACCCGCACACGTTCCGCCATCCCAGCAGACTGCCACGTGATCAAACCCGGCCAACCTTCACGGTCACAGCACTAGCCAAGCACCTCCGCGACGTCGGTCAAGCCAGCACCTATGACCGCGAGATCGCTGCTGCCGATCACATCGTGCGGGCTCAGCAGTTGCTCAATCAGGATGCCGATCGTGACACGTTCACGGAGCTACTCAGCGCCTGATCGACCGCACGCAATCGGGCACGTCCCCGCTCCCGGGGGCGGCCCCGATTGGTATTTGCGCCGGTCACAGCGCCTCAAAAGCGGTGTGATTTTGTAAATCTGGCGTGCGGTTACGTGTCGCGGTCGGTGATGTGGGTTTCGGAGTACTCGATACGTACCTCGATATCGGCAGTGAGATCTTCTCTTTGCCCGGTGGGGAGCACGGTCACGGGGTGTCGCCGTGCCCGATGCCCGCGGCGAGCAGTTCCGACGACTCGGGCCTGCCGTCGAGCACCCGGTTGGTGCGGGTGGTGATCCGCCAGCCGCCGGTGTCCTTGCGCAGTCGCCAGTGGTTGGCGGTGGCGCGGCGAATCCGGAAGCGACCACCGGTGTGGATGACCATCAGCGAGTGGCAGACGGCAACCGCCTCGTTCCCGGTCACGGTGACATGGGGAGGTCCGACGAGATGGGCGCAGCCACTGTCGATCCACCGCCGGTGGTTGGCCGAGCGCACCATCGCCGCGATCTCCTCGTGCCCGGTCATCAACAGCTCGTCGACGTCGTAGCTGCCGTCCTGCCGCCACAATCCGGCCACCGCTTCGGCGCTGCCGCTGTCGACGAGCGGCCCGTAGGAGGCCACCAGCCGGGCTACGGCTCGTTCGTCCTCCAGCTCCTCGACACGACGTTCGAGAGCGGCCAGCCGCTGCTCGACATCACTCATCACAGCACTCCCAAGGTCCATCGATCTTCTCGGCGAGCTGCCGAAGCGCCGCCAGTTGCTCGCAGTAGTGGTCGGTGGAGGTGGCGGTGATGCCGGTGCCGACGAGGGTGGCGCCTGCGTCCCGGGCCCGGCGCAGTACCCGTTCACCGGCCTCGGGCGAGCCGATCGGGTCGAGGGTGCTCCCGGCGGGGAGCACGATCTCGAAACCTGCGGGCGGGTTCGCGGCGGTCACCATCTCCGCCAGCCTGTCCGTCGGGATCCCGAAGGGCACCCAGCCGTCGCCGTAGCTCAGCGCCCGCCGCAGTGATCGTGGTGTCCGCCCGCCGATCCAGAGCGGGACACGTGGCTGTACGGCATGGGGGTCGACGAGGAAGCCGGAGAAGTCGTAGTGCTCGCCGTGGTATTCCGGCTCCGGCTGCGACAGCGCGGCGCGCAGCGCGGCGATCGCATCGTCGGCGCGCGCACCTCGGCCGTCGAACTGCGCCCCGAGCAGCTCGAACTCCTCCCGCAGGCTGCCGATACCGAGCCCCAGCGTGAGCCTGCCGCCGGACACCTGATCGAGCGTGCCGTAGCGTTTGGCGATCTCGAGCGGGTGGTGGTAGCCGACGACCAGCACCCGAGTGGCCAGCCGGATTCGCGTGGTGCGCGCGGCCAGATACCCGAAGGTGGCCAGCGGATCCCAGTAGGTGCCGCCACGTTGCTCGGCGATGTCGGTGGGGACGGCGACATGCTCGCTGCAGGTCAGATGGTGGAATCCCAGGCTGTCCGCGACTTCGGCGATTCGCCCCAGCTCCTCGATGCCCGCGGAGCGTTCCCACGTCGAGTGCACCCCCGGCACCTTGGTCACCACCGGGCTGACGATCCCGATCCGCATTCTCGCCGCCTTCTGCTCGACTGCTGCTGGTGGCTCGTTCTTAGCCGAGTCGGGGTGGCTTCGCGTGGGTGCGTCCCGCTGACCGGGAGCCGCGCGGCGATGAGGCTGCATCGCCCCACCGGGAAACGGACGGCAGTGGCCGCACACGAGTACTTCCCTGTGACGTGGGTCGCTGCTAGATTGAGAAACAATAATTCATTTCAGTTTTCTCGGCTTGGGAGGGTGTCATGACCGTGCTCAGTGCAGCGCCGGAGGCCGGGCGGGACCAGCGTCGCGGGTTGCCCCCATCGATGGTCGAGCGAATGACCCTGATCCTGGATTCCTTCGAGGGGCGATCGGTGCGGTTGAGCCTGGATGATGTCACACAGCGCACGCAGCTTCCCCGTTCAACCGCTCATCGGATCCTCGATCAGCTGGTGCGGCTGCGCTGGCTGGAACGCACCTCGTCCGGCTACAGCCTCGGTCAGCGCGTGCTCGGCATCGGCGGTCGCGATGGCAGCTGTGCCGAGGTTCGTTCCGTCGCCGCGCCGCTGCTGCACGAACTCCAGATGAAAACTGGAATGGTCGTTCACTTGGCGGTGCTCGACGGTGCCGAGGTGTACTACCTCGACAAGGTCGGCGGGCGCTTCGCCACGAGCGTGCCCTCACGGGTCGGGGGGCGCGTCCCGGCACACTGCACCGCGCTGGGCAAGGCCATGCTGACGTGGCTGCAACCGGAGCAGGTCGAGGACCGGATCGGTGACGCCATCGTGCGATTGACCAACCGCACGATCGGTGATCTGAGCACGCTGCACCAGGAGCTCAACCGCATCCGGCGGCGACAAGGGCTGGCCTTCGAGCGCGGCGAGTGCTTTCCCGAGATCAGTTGCGTGGCGGCGGCCATTCGTGGTTCGGAGGAACTCCCGGCGAGCATTTCGCTCGTCGGCGACCAGCGTGCGCCGCTGGAGAAGGTCGCCCCGCTGGTGGTCGATGCGGCGCGGCAGATATCGAGGGAATTGTTCCCGCACCTGCACGAGAACCGACGGTCGCCCCGGATCGCCGAGGCGCCGGAGGCAACCTGGTCCTCCGAGACCATGGACCGCTTTCTGGCCACCGGCCAGTACGGCGACTGGCTCTGAAGCGGGCTCATCCCCAGCGGTCCGTCCCACACCATGGCGCGGGCGGGGACTGCTCGGCGTGCTCCGGTTCGATCCCGAACCGGCCCCGGAAGAAAATCATCGGGCGTTCCTCGTTCACCGTCTCCAGTTGCAACACGTGCCCGATCACCACGTCGTGGTCACCCGCTACGTGGACATCGTGGATTTCTGCATGTACACGCAGCAGCACGTCACGCAGCGCGGGCGTGTTCCAGTGGGACAGCTCCCAGTCCAACCCGTCGTACTTGCGCCCCCGGTGCGATCCGAAGCGGTCACAGAGGTCGGTTTGCTGCTCGGAGAGCACATTGACGCAGAACCGTCCGGCGTTGCGGATCCGCGGCCAGGCGCGACCGGAATGGTCGGCGCAGAACAGCACCAGAGGTGGCTCCAGCGATACCGAGGCGAACGACTGGCAGGCGAAGCCCACCGCCTCGTCGCCGTCGATACCGGTCACCACGGTGACGCCGCTGGCGAAGGCACCCATCGCCGTGCGCATTTCCGCGGGAGTCGGTGCCGTCCCGGCGGGTGCTTCTGTGGAAGTCATGGCACCGCACGTTAGGTGTCGCGACGATGGTGCCGCGCCGGCGTCCCGATCAACGGAAGCTGTGCTCGCACCCCCGTTTTTCCCAGCGCACCGGCCAAACGGGCGCGGTCCCGCTGATCGGGACGATCGCGCCGGGCTCGCCCGAAACCGGATAGCTTCACCGTAGCGGTTACGCGGACAGAGCCATTCCGCGCGAGGAGCCGGAATCGTTGCGCACACACGTTCGCGTGGAGCTTGCACCGTCCCACGATGAGCTTGAGGTCTGCAGAATGCCGGAACCGACCTATGAGTCCACATTGCGTGAACTTCGGACCGATCAGGGGGTGTTGCGCTACCACGAAGCAGGCGATGGTCCACCGCTGCTGATGCTGCACGGCTCGGGTCCCGGCGTCAGCGGCTGGCAGAACTTCAGCGGCAACCTGCCGGTGTTCGCCGAGCACTTCCGTTGCCTGGTGTTGGAGTTCCCCGGCTTCGGGGCCAGCGATTCCACCGGCGAACACCCGATGGCAGCCGCCGCGCCTGCTGTGCCGCGTTTCCTCGACGGCCTCGGGTTGTCGCAGGTCGACGTGATCGGCAACTCGATGGGGGGCATCATCGCCGCACAAACCGCCATCGGCCATCCGGACCGGATACGCAGACTGGTCACGGTCGGCGGTATGGGGCGCAACCTGTTCAGCCCGGGCCCCGGCGAGGGGATCAACCTGCTGATGGAGTTCGCCGAGGATCCCACCCGCGAGCGGTTGGTGCAGTGGTTGAACTCGATGGTCCACGACCGTTCGATGGTCACCGAGGAGCTGATCGAACAGCGGTGGCGGCTGGCCACCGACCCGGAGTCGTTGGCCAGTGCCCGCAGGATGTACGGCAGGGGTGCGCTCGAGGCGCGGGCCGCTGCGGCCGAGAACTCCGATGCGCCGCCCACCTGGGCGATGCTGCACAAGATCAAGGCCAGGACGATGATCACCTGGGGGCGTGATGACCGGGTGAGCCCGCTGGACATGGCGATCGTGCCGATGCGCACGATTCCCGATGTCGAGCTGCACGTGTTCCCCGACTGCGGGCACTGGGCGATGATCGAACAGAAGCAGGCCTGGGAGAGCGCCGTACTGGCCTTCCTGCTCCGAAAGGACAACTCGTGAGCCGCTGGGACACCGAACACGACTTCGTCATCGTCGGCTCGGGCGGCGGTGGGATGGCCGCGGCGCTCACCGCGGCCGATGAGGGACTCGACACGCTGGTGGTCGAGAAAGGATCGATGTACGGCGGTTCCACCGGAATCTCCGGCGGTGGCATCTGGATCCCCAACAATCCCACCCTGCGCGCGGCGGGCCACGAGGACAGCCGCGAGTCGATCCGCCGCTACCTCGACCTGCTGACCGAGGGACGGGTGCCCGCGGCGCGGCTGGACGCCTACGTCGATCACGGACCCGTCGCCATGGAACTGCTCGGCCGAAGCAAGTGGCTGCGGTTCTTCTGGGTCAAGGGATACTCCGACTACCACCCCGAGTTCGAGGGCGGTCGCCCGAGGGGGCGCTCGATCGAGGCGAAACCCTTCGACACCCGCAAGCTCGGCGAGGACGAGAAGTACCAGCGCCCCAACAACATGAAGGGACCGCTGGGACTGTGGATCACCGCCAAGGACT
This sequence comes from Haloactinomyces albus, assembly GCF_031458135.1. NCBI lineage: Bacteria > Bacillati > Actinomycetota > Actinomycetes > Actinopolysporales > Actinopolysporaceae > Haloactinomyces > Haloactinomyces albus. The sequence goes on from NZ_JAVDXW010000001.1 coordinate 4,281,592, forward strand.
ACCGCGACATGGCGATGGTCAAGCGCACCTGGCGCGGTCGCTGGGCCTCGGTGATCGCGGCATGGCGGGTGTCCTCGAACGTGATCCGCCGCCGCCACATGGCCACCGGTGGTCGCGCGCTGGTGGCGCGGCTGCGGATGGCGCTCAAGGACGCCGGTGTCCCGCTGTGGCTGGACACGCCGATGACCGAGCTGGTGATCGGGGACGACGGCGCGGTGTCCGGCATCGTCGTGCGGCGCGAAGGCCGCACGCTGCGGATCCGCGCCCGCCACGGGGTGTTGCTGGCCACCGGTGGGTTCGAGCACAGCAAGCAACTGCGGGAACAACACCTGCCCGCCGGGGCGCGGGAGAACTACAGCGCCGGCGCGAAGGAGAACATCGGTGACGGCATCCTGGTGGGGCAACAGGTCGGCGCGGACGTCGACCTGATGGACGACGCGTGGTGGATGCCCTCGGTGCGGCACCCCGCAGGTGCGGTCATTCCGCTGGTGTCGGAGCGTTCCATTCCGCCGTCGGTGATCGTGTCCTCGGCAGGCACGCGGTTCACCAACGAGTCCGCGCCCTACGTCAACTTCGTGCACGACCAGATCGCAGGCGGGCACGTGCCCGCGTGGTTCGTGATGGACGCCAAGGCACGCGCGCGCTACCCGTTCGCGCAGATACTCCCCGGAATGTCGATCCCGAAGGAGTTCCACGAGGCCGGTATCGTCCACCAGGCAGGCACCATCGCCGAGCTGGCGAAGCGAATCGGGGTTCCCGCGGATGCGCTGAGCGACACCGTCGAGCGGTTCAACGGCTTCGCGCGCAGCGGTGTGGACTCCGACTTCCGTCGCGGCGAGAGCGCCTACGACCGGTATTACGGCGATCCGACACTGCCGAACCCGACGCTCGACGAGATCGCCAAGCCGCCGTTCTACGCGGTGCGGATCGAGGTCGGCGACCTCGGCACCAAGGGTGGTCTGGTGTGCGACGAGCACGGCCGCGTGCTGCGCGCCGAGGGCGGTGCGGTCGACGGGCTCTATGCCGCGGGAAACACCACGGCCGCGGTGATGGGGAACGAATACGCCGGACCGGGCGCCACGATCGGCCCTTCGATCGTGTTCGGTTATCTCGCGGCCCGACATGCCGCCACGCGCTCCCGGTCCGGACGCGACCCGCTCACCCGGTCGGCATGAGCGTGCCTCGCGAGTACCGAGGCGTACCGAGAACGGGAGGTAGGCATGGCGCAACCCGCCACGCTGCGCGTGCGTGTCGTGCAGGTGATCCGCGAGACGCCGGACGCGCATTCGCTGGTGCTGGAACCGGTGGACGCCCCCGAGGGGATCGACTACCGGCCAGGGCAGTTCGTGACCGTCCGGGTCCCGTCCAGCCGGGACGGTGGTGCGGCGCGCTGCTATTCGCTGTGCAGTTCGCCGCATCGGGCGGAGAAGCCCAGAATCACCGTGAAGCGCACCGCGGGTGGATACGGTTCGAACTGGATCTGCGACAACGTCGTCGAGGGCGCCACACTGGAGATGCTGCGGCCCTCGGGGACGTTCACGCCGGGGTCACTGGACGAGGACGTGCTGCTGCTCGCGGGCGGCAGTGGGATCACCCCGGTCATGTCGATCCTGAAATCGTGCCTGTCCGCGGGAACCGGCTCGGTCACGCTGATCTATGCCAACTGCGACGAGCAGTCGGTGATCTTCCGCGACGAGCTGATGACGCTGGCCGAGGAATACCCCGAGCGGCTCACCATCGTGCACTGGCTGGAGTCGGTGCAAGGGCTGCCCACGGAGCCCGGTATCCGCGCGCTGGTGGCGCCGTACACCGACCGGCGGATCTTTCTCTGCGGCCCGGGGCCGTTCATGGAACTTGCCACCGCTGTGCTGACCACGCTGCAAGTTCCCGCGGAACGGATCAATGTGGAGCGGTTCTCCTCGCTGCGCGGTGATCCCTTCGCCGACGACGAGGTCGAGATCGATACCTCGGGTCCGTCGAGCACGGTCGAGGTCGAGCTCGACGGACAGACCCGGACCGTTTCCTGGCCACGTGGCAACAAGCTGCTCGACGCACTGCTGGAAGCAGGCGTCGACGCCCCGTTCTCCTGCCGGGAAGGGGCGTGCAGCGCCTGCGCGTGCGTGCTCCTCGACGGCGAGGTGACGTTGGACAACAACGAGGTGCTCGATCAGCAGGACCTCGACGACGGCCTGATCCTGGCTTGCCAGGCAAGACCGGTCACCGGTCGGCTGAAGGTCACCTACGACGAGTGATCTCCGAGTGCTCACCGCAGTGGCTCCCGGTCACCGGGACGATCGTCCTGCGAGGACGGCACCCGTGCCACCGTGCAGTTACGCAACGCCGACCGCCCTCGTTGTGGCGCGGTCGACGATCACGAGAGGCCAGGAAATGCTCAGTGTCGAAGACCGCCGTGCCGCGGCCGATCGGCTGTGGGCCGCGGAGTGCGACCGGACCCCGATCGACCCGTTGACGGCATCGTTGCCCGATATCGACGTCGCCGACGCCTACGACATCCAGCTGATCAACATTCGGCGCCGCCGCGAGGCCGGTGCGCGGGTGTACGGCCACAAGGTGGGACTTTCCTCGCCGGTGATGCAGCAGATGATGGGAGTCGACGAGCCGGACTACGGCCACCTGGTGGACGGCATGGTGTGCCGGGAAGGTGTGCCGATTCCGGCAGCTCGCTACTGCCACCCGCGCATCGAGGTCGAGGTGGGGTATGTGCTCGGGGCGGACCTGCCCGGCCGGGGCTGCACCGAAGCGGACGTGCTGGCCGCGACCGAGTACCTGGTTCCCGCGATCGAACTGATCGACAGCCGGATCCGGGACTGGCGTATCGCGCTGGCCGACACGATCGCCGACAACGCGTCCTCGGCAGGCGTGGTGCTCGGCGCGGGCCGGGTCAAGCCCGGCGAGATCGAACCGGCCGATATCGATGCCGTGCTCTACCGCGACGGCACCGAGGTCGTCCGTGGCAACACCAGTGCAGTGCTGGACAACCCGACGACCGCCGTGGCGTGGCTGGCGCGCAAGGTGGCGAGCTTCGGGGTGAAGCTGCAAGCGGGTCACGTCATCCTGCCCGGCTCCTGTACCCGCGCCGTGGACGTCCGTCCCGGCGCGATATTCCGCGCCGAGTTCGCAGAACTCGGTCACGTGACCGCACGATTCGAGTGAGGGATGGCGCAGTGACGAAGGCGACCGCCGCGATCGTCGGTTCCGGCAACATCGGCACCGACCTGATGTACAAGCTGCTGCGCTCGAAAATGATCGAGCCGCGCTGGATGATCGGTATCGACCCGGACAGCCCGGGACTCAAGCGTGCGGACGAGCAGGGCGTGGTCGCTTCCGTCGAGGGCGTGGACCGGTTGCTGGAACAGGAGGAACCGCCGGACCTCGTGTTCGAGGCGACCTCGGCGCACGTGCACAAGCAGCATGCCCCCAAGTACGAGCAGCGGGGAATTCAGTCCGTCGACCTGACACCCGCCGCGCTGGGCCCGGCCGTGGTGCCCGCGGTGAATCTCGGTGAGCACGTCGAGACGGCGAACGTCAACCTGATCACGTGCGGCGGGCAGGCCACGATTCCCATCGTGCACGCGGTGTCGCGAGTGACCGAGGTGGCCTACGCGGAGATCGTCGCCAGCGTCGCCTCTCCCTCGGCGGGGCCGGGCACGCGCGCCAACATCGACGAGTTCACGATCACCACCAGTCGCGGCATCGAGACCATCGGCGGTGCACGGCGGGGGAAGGCGATCATCGTCCTCAATCCCGCGGAACCACCGATGATCATGCAGGACACGGTGTTCTGCGCGATCGGTGAGGACGCGGACCGGACGGCGATCGCGGAGTCGATCCACCGGATGGTGGCCGATGTCGCGGCCTACGTGCCGGGCTACCGGCTGCGCAACGAGCCACAGTTCGACGATCCGACACCGGAGAGCGGGGGAATGGCGCGCGTGGCGGTGTTCCTGGAGGTCGAGGGCGCGGGCGATTTCCTGCCGCCGTACTCCGGGAATCTCGACATCATGACCGCCGCCGCCACCAAGGTCGGTGAGGGATTCGCGCAGCGCGTTCTGTCCACTCGCGAAACCACGATCGGCTGAGAGGGGAGTTCCATGCCATACAGCGACGATCTCGACATCCGGATCACGGATTCCTCGCTGCGCGACGGTTCGCACGCCAAGCGGCACCGGTTCACGGCCGACCACGTGCGCACGGTCGTGGCCGCGCTCGACGGGGCGGGGGTACCGGTCATCGAGGTGACCCACGGCGACGGACTCGGCGGCTCGTCGTTCAACTACGGCTTCAGCCACACGCCGGAGCAGGAGCTGATCAAGGCTGCTGTCGAGACCGCCACCCAGGCGAAGATCGCGTTCCTGATGCTGCCGGGACTCGGCGTGCAGGACGATATCCGGCAGGCCGCCGACAACGGTGCGCGCATCTGTCGGATCGCGACGCACTGCACCGAGGCAGACATCGCCGTGCAGCATTTCGGGCTCGCCCGCGACCTCGGTCTGGAGACGGTCGGCTTCCTGATGATGTCGCACAGTCGTCCGCCGGAGGAGCTCGCCAAGCAGGCCCGCATCATGGCGGACGCAGGTTGCCAGTGCGTGTACGTGGTGGACTCGGCCGGTGCGCTGGTGATGGAAGAGACCGGCGACCGCATCGCCGCGCTGGTCACCGAGCTCGGCTCCGACGCGCAGGTGGGCTTCCACGGCCACGAGAATCTCGGGCTCGGGGTGGCCAACTCGGTGCTCGCCGTCCGCGCAGGCGCACAGCAGATCGACGGATCGGCCCGCCGATTCGGCGCCGGTGCCGGTAACACCCCGGTCGAGGCGTTCGTCGCGGTGGCCGAGCGGCTGGGCATCCGTACCGGCGTCGACACCGCCAAGATCATCGACGCCGCAGAGGACGCGGTGCGACCGGTCATGGACGACGAGTGCCTGCTGGACCGGATGTCGCTGACCATGGGCTATGCCGGTGTCTACTCCAGCTTTCTCAAACATGCCGACCGGCAAGCCCGGCGGTACGGCGTTTCCGGAGCCGAGATCCTCGTCGAGGCCGGGCGCCGGAATCTCGTCGGCGGACAGGAAGACCAACTCATCGATATCGCAGTCGCCCTCGCGGAAAAGTGAGACACAGCATGCCGAACCCAGTACTCGACGCGGTCGAGGCGACCGCAGAAGAGATCAGCGCCCAGGGCAGTGCCAACGAGTCCCGCGGCAAGCTCAGCGACGCGGCGGCCAAGCTGCTGCGCGACACCGGAGCGATCCGGATGCTGCAACCCAAGACCCACGGCGGTCTGGAAGCACATCCGCGGGAGTTCGCCGAGACGGTGATGCGGATCGCCGGCCTGGACGGTTCCACCGGATGGGTCGCCGGCATCGTCGGCGTGCACCCCTGGGAGATGGCGATGGCCGACCCGAAGGTGCAGCAGGAGATCTGGGGAGAGGACAACGACACCTGGATCGCCTCGCCGTACGCCCCGATGGGGCAGTTGCGGCCGGTGGATGGTGGCTACATCTTCAACGGCCGGTGGCAGTTCTCCTCGGGAACCGACCACTGCGACTGGATTTTCCTCGGCGGTTTCCTGACGGATGCCGAAGGTGAGCAGCTGCAGCCGCCGCAGTCGGTACACGTGATCCTGCCGCGCGCGGACTACGAGATCGTGGAGGACTCCTGGGATGTCGTCGGCCTGTGCGGAACCGGCAGCAAGGACATCGTGGTCGCCGACGCGTTCGTGCCCGACTACCGGGTGATCCCGTTCTCGAAGGTGATCGACGGACAGGCGCCCGAGGAGGCGGGCCTGGAGAACCCGACCTACCACGTGCCGTTCTCCTGCGTCTTCCCGCTCGGCATCACCTCGGCGGTGATCGGTATCGCCGAGGGGGCACTGGCGCACCACATGGCCTACCAGAAGAGCCGGGTGCAGATCACCGGTACCAAGGTGCGCGACGACCCGTACGTGCTCTCGGCGATCAGCGAGGCCGCCGCCGAGATCCACGCCGCGCGCTCGGCGCTGCTGGAGAACGCCTGCCGCAACTACGACACGGTCGCTGCCGGTCGTGCGGTGAGCTTTGCCGAACGTGCGGTGGGCCGCCGCACCCAGGTGCATGCCGCGTGGCGCGCGGTCAGCGCCGTCGACGAGATCGTCGCCCGGTCCGGTGGCAACGCGATGCGCATGGACAATCCGCTACAGCGATTCTGGCGGGACGCCCACATGGGACTCGCACACGCCATCCACGTCCCCGGATCGGTGTTCCACGCTTCCGCACTGACCGAGCTGGGGATCGATCCGCCTCCCGGCCCCATGCGCTCGATGATCTAGTCCGATCCCACTGTGCAGGCACGCAACATGAGGAAGGAAGAACCATGACCGAAATCCGTGGCCTTGGCTACCTGAAGGTCCAGACCCGCGACGTCGCGCGGTGGCGGGAGCTCACCGTCGACGCGCTCGGTTTCCAGGTCGGTTCCGGTCCGCATCCCGACGGGCTGTACCTGCGGATGGACGAGCGCCGGGCCAGGCTGGCCGTGCTGCCCGGTGACACCGACCGGGTACTGGCCGTCGGTTGGGAGGTGCGCGACGGGTCTGCGCTCGACGCGGTGGCGCGTGCCGTCGAGACCTCCGGAACGGCGGTGAAGAGGCTCTCGCAGGACGAGGCCGACGAGCGCGGTGTCGAACAGGGGATCGCCTTCGACGACCCGGCCGGTACGCCCACCGAGGTGTTCTTCGCCCCGATTCTCGACCACAGCCCGGTGATCACCGGATTCGGCCATCGGTTCGTCACCGGCGAGCAGGGCATGGGGCACGTGGTACTGCCGACCACCTGTATGGAGGAGACGGTCGCTTTCTACACCGAGGTGCTCGGTTTCCTGCCACGCGGCGCGATTCGGCTCGGCGGTGGCGCTTCGGACGCCCCGCCGCGCCGCGTGCGGTTCATGGGAGTCAACCAGCGCCATCACAGTCTGGCGGTCTGCCCGGCCCCACACGGTGCGGACCCCGGCCTGGTGCACCTGATGGTGGAGGCCGACAGCCTCGACGCGGTCGGGCGGGCGCTGGACAACGTTCGGCGGCTCGGCTTCTCGCTGTCCTCCACTCTGGGCAGGCACACCAACGACAAGATGGTTTCGTTCTACGTGCGCGCTCCCGGTGGCTGGGACATCGAATACGGCACCGAGGGGATGTTGGTCGACGAGCGCCACTACACCGCCGAGGAGATCACCGCCGACAGCTACTGGGGGCACGACTGGTCGGATTCCGAACCATTGGCGGCATTCGACATGAAATCATAAGACGGCCTGCGTAGCAGTGGGGTAGGAGGCTCGCGGTTTTACCGGAAACCGCGAGCTCCGCCTCACTCCGTGGGCAGCAGCCGCCGGGAGGCCTCGAGAGCGCCGAGCGCAAGCTCGGCGCGCGGAAACCCGCTGCGCTTCTCGGCAGCTGCCTGGTTGCCGCCCGCCACCCATACCGGCCCATCGGCCAGGTGCGCCAAGCCTTCCCGCGCCACGTCCGCCGGCTCGGCGACATCGAGGCCGGGGGTGTCGAAGTTCAGTCCGGCACGCTCCATCGCGGGCGTTCGAGTGACGCCCAGCACCAGCTCGAGCACGTCGACCCCGCGTTCACGCAACTCCAGCCACAGCCCCTCGGCGAACACGCGGCTGAACGCCTTCACGGCCGAGTAGACGCTGATTTCCGGCTGGCCCAGGTAGCCCGCCAACGAGCCGACAAGCATGATCCCGCCGTGGCCGCGCTCGGCCAGCAACGCGCCGAAGTGGTGGGTGAGCGCGAGCTGCGCGGTGATGTTGAGGTCGATGACGCCTTGCACCCGGCCCAGCTCGCCGGTGACGAAATCATGGCCGTAGCTGTTGGCACCGGCGTTGAAGATCAGCAGGCCGACGTCGAGGTCGTCGGTGTCGGCACGCACGGTGTCGATCGCGGTCGGATCGAGCAGGTCGAGTTCGATGGTGCGTACCTGCACCCCTTTCGCCCGCATCGCCGCTGCGGTCTCGGCGAGCGGCTCCGGCTTGCGGGCGATCAGCACCAGGTTGATGCCCGCATCGGCAAGCTGCTCGGCGAACGAGGCTCCCACACCTTCGGAGCCGCCCGCGATGACTGCCCACGGACCGTACTTGCGTGTGTCGATCATGCGGTTTCCTTTCCGGATTGCAGGCGGAGTTGACCGGTGGCCGCCGTCTCGTTCTCCGGTGCCCGATACCCCGGGGGAAAGGTAAGCCCGTGGCGCGACACAGGGGTGGCACGATCCCACTGACCGGAAGCACGGCACATGACGCCGTCGGCTCGAAGCACCATCGTCGATGACCCGTCCGACGCATGCGGTAGAGGAGCACGATGACCGGCGATGTCCTGGCTGCTGTCCACCCACTGTTGCCGAGCATCGCGGAGCGAGCCGAGTCCGCGGACGAGAACCGGCTGATCTCCGAGCAGACCATGCGGGAGCTGGTCGACGCGGGCGTGTTCCGGATGCTGCAGCCGAAGCGCTGCGGCGGCTCCGAGGGGGATCCGGTGCAGTTCTACGAGGTGATTCGGGCGATCGCGGGTGCCTGCGGTTCGACCGGCTGGGTCACCGCCGTCGTCGGGGTGCACCCCTGGCAGCTCGGCCTGTTCAGCGAGCGGGCGCAGGACGATGTCTGGGGAACCGATCCGGACACTCTCCTCTGCTCGTCCTACGCCCCGGTGGGGCGGCTGACTCCGGTGGACGGCGGCTACCGGCTCAGCGGGCACTGGAGCTTCTCCTCCGGTTGTGATCACGCGGCGTGGGCACTGCTCGGAGCCGTCGTGGTCGGTGAGAGCGGCAGGCCGGTGGACTTCCTGACGGTGCTGGTGCCGCGCGCCGACTACGAGATCATCGATGTGTGGGACGTGATGGGACTTCGCGGCACCGGCAGCAACGACATCACCGTCGACCAGGCGTTCGTGCCGGAGCACCGGGTCATGCGCAATTACGATCACTCGCAGCTGCGCGGGCCGGGGCAGCAGGTGAACTCCGGTCCGCTCTATCGAATGCCGTTCGGTGCGATCTTCACCTCCGCGATCGCAGCGCCGGTGATCGGCGCGGTCGCGGGGGGATACCAGCATTATCTCTCTGCGATGCGAGACCGGGCGCGGCTCAGTCTCGGTGGTGGACGATTCGTCGAGGACCAATTCGCCCAGGTCGCGGTGGCGCGCGCCGCATCCGAGATCGACGCGGCGGTACTACAGATGGATCGCAATATCGCCGAGCTCTACCGCAGCGCCGAAGCCGATGAGATCTCGATGGAACTGCGCCTGCGTGCCCGCAGAGACCAGGCACGCGGCACCGAGCGAGCGCTGGAGGCGATCGACCTGCTGTTCAAGGCCGCGGGTGGGCGTTCGCTGAAGCGCGGCAACCCGATCGAACGTGCCTGGCGGGATGCCCACGCCGGCAGTGTGCACGTGGCCAACGATGCCGAACGTGCGCTCGCGATGTACGGCAAGGGTGCCTTCGGGCTGACCGTCGAGGACAATCTCATCTGAGAGATATGGTCAACAGGTCACGGTTTATCGTGCCCGGCCGGATCGTTTGGCCAAGAGGAGGAGCAGTGCCGAGAATCGCCGCAGCCAGGCCGGCGGCGGAGCCGAGCTCACCGCGGCAGAAGGCCCGGTACCGTCGGATCCTGCATGCCGCCGCGAATCTGGCGGCCGAAAGCGGGCTCGAGCGCGTTCAGATGCACGATGTGGCCAAGGATGCCGGTGTCGCGATCGGTACGCTGTACCGCTACTTCCCGTCCAAGACACATCTGTTCACCGGCGTGATGGCAGACCAGGTGGAGCGGCTCGACGAGACCACGCCCGTGCCTGCGCCCGGCGAGGACCCGGAGGAAGCGGTGGCCGAGCTGCTGGTGCGTGCCAGCAGACATCTGCTGAGCAGGCCGTTGCTGGCGATCGCGATGCTGCAATCGAACTCCAGTGCCCATGCGGCGACGATCCCCGACACCGGGCGCATCGACAACATGTTCCGTGACCTCGTCCTGCGGACGCTGGGTATCGATGCCCCCACCGCGCAGGACATCACGCTGGTCCGGTTGCTGGTGCAGTGCTGGCACGGCGTGCTGACCGCGAGCCTGAACGGCCGGACGCCCCTGCCGGACACCGAGTCCGATCTCCGGATGGCCTGCCACCTGCTGCTTGCGCCACGCTCCAACACCGCGGCGGACGGCCGGGATTCTCGCTGACCGGGAGCAGCACCCTGCGACGGCGAGACCGTCGCTAGCATCCTCGCTCGGCCGAATGTCGCGAAAAGGAGAAGCCGGCATGTCACGTTGCATCGCGGTCACCGGGGCCGCTTCCGGGATCGGTCGGGCACTGGCCGGGCTGCTGACGGAGCAGGGCGACACGGTGATCGGAGTGGATCTGCACGGCACCGAGGTGTGTGCCGATCTGTCCACCTCGCAAGGGCGGCAGCAGGCCGCGGACGAGGTGTCCCGGCGATGTGCCGGTGTGCTGGACGCATTGGTCGGTTGCGCGGGGAGTACCGCCCCACGGCCGGGAACCGTCGGTGTGAACTACTTCGGCACCGCGGAGTTCGTCGAGGCACTCCGGCCCGAGCTGGCAGCCGCGCAGCGGCCTCGGGTCGCCGTCGTCGGCTCGATCTCGGGCACCCAGACGTTCGACGAGGACATTGTGGACGCCTGCCTGGCCGGTGACGAGAAAACAGCCGTGCAATACGCCGAGGCGGCGGTGGAGCGCGGCGATGCGTCCCTGCTCTACCCGTCGTCCAAAGTGGCCGTTTCCCGGTGGCTGCGCCGGACGTGCGTCTCGCCCGGCTGGGCGGATGCGGGTATCCCGGTGAACGCGGTGGCGCCCGGGGTGGTGCTGACCCCGATGACGGCGCCGCTGTTGGAGGATGAGCAGATGCGCAAGGTGGCCGATACGGCTGTCCCCATGCCGCTGAACGGCTACGCCGAACCCGAGGTGATCGCACGCTCCCTGAGTTGGCTCGTCGGCACCGAGAATACCCACATCACCGGGCAGGTCCTGTATGTGGACGGCGGTGCCGAGGCCACCTTGCGCGGCCCGGAGGTGTTCTGAGCGGGGTTCGCCCGGATTGCCCGCGGGCGAACCGGGCGATTCGTCGCTGACTCGGCGAGCGAGGATCGCACCAGGTGACTCCCGCTCGCCGAATGCACTGCGAGTGTCAATGCGTACCGGCGACGTTCTCGATGCCGGTGGTGTCCAGTTGCGCCACGCTGTAGGCGGCGTAGTTGTGGTAAGGGCTGCGGCCCGAGAAGTAGGGTGTGACCTTCTCCTCGATCTCCTCGACGCTGAAGGTGCCGTCGGCGGCGGTGAACTTCTGCTCGACCGTCGGGGCGGCAAGCAGCGCGATCATGTCACCGTAGACGACGAAGACCTGGCCGTTGATCTCGTCGGCGGCCGGGGATGCCAGGTAGCTGACGAAGGTGCCCACCCGCTCCGGCGCGAGGATGTCGAGGTGCGCGTCGTCCTGCGGATCGTCCGCGAACACGTGGGCGGTCATGCTGGTGCGGGCACGCGGGCAGATCGCGTTGGTGCGCACTCCGTAGCGGGACAGGCCCTGCGCGGTTGAGAGCATCAGCGCGGTGATGCCCGCCTTGGCGGCGGAGTAGTTGGGCTGGCCCGCTGCGCCGAACAGGAACGCCTCCGACGTGGTGTCGATGACCCGGCCGTATACGGGACCACCCGCGGACTTGCTCGCCTTCCGCCAGTGCGCCGCTGCTGCGCGGGAGACCGAGGCATGACCTTTCAGGTGTACTCGGAGCACGTCGTCCCACTCGGGTTCGGTGAGGTTGAACAGCATGGTGTCGCGCAGCACGCCCGCGTTGTTGACGACGATGTCGAGGCTGCCGAACGTCTCCACGGCGGCCTGCACGAGGCGGTCGCCCAGGCCCCAGTCGCCGACGTCGCCGGTCACCGCGATCGCTTGGCGGCCGAGTGCCTTGATCTCGTCGACAACGGCATCGGCGGCCGGGCCCATGTCGTTGACGACGACGTCGGCACCGCGTGCGGCGAGGGCCAAGGCTTCCGCCCGGCCCAGCCCCGCACCGGCTCCGGTGACGACTGCGGCGCGGCCGGCCAAGCTGGTTGTTTCACTCACCGTGCTGCTCCTGTTCCTCGGACAAGCTTCAGGCCAACGGGACAGAAACTAGTATTCATTATAGAAATGTGCAAGTTCCATAGGAGAGCCATATTCCCTTGATCTTGTGCCCTCTTGCGCTCAACGATAATTCATTCTAGTTTTTTGGCGTGGTTTTCGAACCTGGCGAACCTGCTCGGGTCGAAGTGCCCTGAGCAGTGCCGCAGGTCCCCGCTCCCCGCATCGGGAGCCCGAACGCACGAGGAGAGAACATGGCTGAGGCCGTCATCGTCGACGCCGCCCGCACGCCGGTCGGGCGGCGCAACGGCGCACTGTCCGGTCTGCATCCCGCGGAGCTGCTCGGGATCACGCAGCAAGGGCTGCTGGACCGCACGGATACCGCGCCGAGCGAGGTCGGCCAGGTGATCGGTGGTTGCGTTACCCAGGCAGGCGAGCAGTCCAACAACGTCACCCGCAACGCCTGGCTGCACGCAGGCCTGCCCCACACGGCCGCGTGCACCACGATCGACTGCGCCTGCGGCTCCTCGCAGCAGGCGGTGCATCTGATCGCCGGGCTCATCGCGGCGGGCTGCATCAGTGCCGGTATCGGCTGCGGTGTCGAATCGATGAGTCGCGTCTTCCTGGGACGGGCCATCACCCCGGACACCGGCGTGCCCACCCCGCAGAGCTGGTCGCTGGACATGCCCGACCAGTTCGCCGCGGCGGAGCGCATCGCGGCGAATCGGGGCATCACCCGCACCGAGGTCGACGCGCTCGGACTCGCTTCGCAGCACAAGGCTGCGCAGGCCTGGTCGGAAGGGCGTTTCGACGACCAGATCGTGCCGGTGCCCGCGCCGGTCATGGGGTCGGAGGGGCCGACAGGTGAATCCACTGTGGTCACCCGCGACCAGGGACTGCGGGACACCACCGCGGAGGCACTGGCCGGGCTGCAGCCGGTACTGCCCGACGGCCTCCACACCGCGGGGAACTCCTCACAGATCAGCGACGGCGCGGCCGGGGTGCTGCTGATGAGTCACGAGCGGGCGCGTGCGCTCGGGATGCGCCCCCGCGCACGGATCGTCGCCTCGGGAATGGTCGGCGCTGACCCCTACTATCACCTCGACGGACCGATCGCGGCCACCGAGCACGTGCTGACCGGGGCCGGGATGGCGATGTCCGACATCGACCTGGTGGAGATCAACGAAGCATTCGCCTCGGTCGTGCTGTCGTGGGCGCAGGTGCACAAGGCGGACATGGACCGGGTCAACGTCAACGGCGGTGCCATCGCCCTCGGGCATGCGGTCGGTTCCACCGGTGCTCGGCTGATCACCCAGGCCGTGCACGAGCTGGAACGGTCCGACTCCTCGACCGCGCTGATCACCATGTGCGCAGGTGGCGCACATTCCACGGCCACCATCATCGAACGGATCTGAGGAAAGCCATGACCATCGGACTGACCGAGGAACACCGCGACCTGCGGGACTCCGTACGAGCGTTGACCAGCCGCCACATCACCACGGAGGTGATCCGAGAGACCGTCGAGGCGAAAACCGAGCAGCTGCCCGCGTTCTGGTCGCGGCTCGCCGAGCAGGGACTGCTCGGACTGCACCTCCCGGAAGCGGCAGGCGGCTCCGGGTACGGCCTGCTGGAGCTCGTGGTGGTCGCCGAGGAACTCGGGCGGGGAATGGTGCCCGGCCCGTTCCTGCCCACCGTGCTGACGAGCGCGGTGCTGCACCGCGCGGGTCACGGCCGACTGCTTCCCGAGCTCGCCGAGGGCACCGCGATCGGGGCAGTGGCCCTGCGCCCCGGCAGCCTGATCCTCACCCGCACCGATACCGGCGAAGCCCGGCTCTCCGGCGAGCCGGACCCCGTGCTGGGTGGGCATCTCGCGGACCATTTCGTGCTGCCCGCACGCGACGGGGACGGCACCACCTGGGTGGTGCTGCCGCGCAACGCGGTCGAGACCGTCGACCTGGCAGGCCACGACCTGACCCGCAGGCTCTCGCGGCTTCGTGCCGATGGCGTGACCGTCCCGGCGGGCGACGTGCTGGACGTGGCCGCGCAGGTGCCGGTCGACCTGGCAGCTACGCTGTTCGCCGCGGAAGCCTCCGGCCTGGCGGACTGGGCGAGCACCACCGCCGCCGAGTACGCGAAGGTGCGCCACCAGTTCGGCCGCCCGGTCGGGCAGTTCCAGGGCGTCAAGCACCGCTGCGCACGCATGCTCACCCGGGCCGAGCAGGCCAGGGTGTGCGTCTGGGACGCCGCCCGCGCGAACCAGCCCGACGCGGTGGAGGATCGGGACCAGGCCTCGCTCGCGGCGGCTGTCGCCGGTGCCACCAGTGTGGAGGCGAGCTTCTGCTGCACGAAGGACTGCATCCAGACGCTCGGCGGTATCGGCTTCACCTGGGAGCACGAGGCGAACCTGTATCTGCGGCGCTCGCAGACACTGCGGTTGCTGCTGGGTTCCACCGCTTGGTGGCGGCGGCGCGTTGCCCGGCTCACTCTGGCAGGCACCCGACGCGAACCGGGTATCGAGCTGCCGCCGGAAGCCGAGCGAGTGCGGGCCGAGGTCCGTGCGGAGCTGGCACCGGCGACCGAGCTCGACGGCGACGACCGCAGGAGCTACCTCGCCGAGCACGGCTACACCGCACCCCACCTGCCGTTCCCCTGGGGAAAGGGTGCCGACGCCGTTTCGCAGCTGGTGATCGACGAGGAGTTGCGCGCGGCCGAGCTGACCACGCCCGACATGGTGATCGGTGCCTGGGTGGTGCCGACACTGATCGCGCACGGCACGTCCGAGCAGCAGCAATGGTTTCTGCCCGCGACCCTGCGCGGTGACATCGTGTGGTGCCAGCTGTTCAGCGAGCCCGGCGCGGGCTCCGATCTCGCCGGACTGTCCACCCGAGCGGAGAAGGTGGACGGCGGCTGGAAAATCAACGGACAGAAGGTCTGGACCTCGATGGCGCGCGAGGCCCACCACGGCATCCTGCTCGCTCGTACCGATCCCTCGGCGCCGAAGCACAAGGGACTGTCCTACTTCATGCTGGACATGTCCGCCCCGGGCATCGACATCCGGCCATTGCGGGAGATCACCGGTGACGCGCTGTTCAACGAGGTCTTCTTCGACGACGTGTTCATCCCCGACGAAATGCTGGTGGCCGAGCCGGGCGACGGCTGGAAACTCGCCCGCACCACGCTGGCCAACGAGCGGGTGTCGCTTTCGCACAACTCGTCGCTGGGCAGCGGGGGCGAGGCGCTGCTGGCGATCGCGGCAGGTACCGGTTTCGAGCTCGATGACGAGCGGTTGACCACCCTGGGCGGCATTCTGTGCGATGCCCAGTCCGGTGGGCTGTTCGGACTGCGCAGCACCATCCGATCGCTGTCGGGTCAGCAGCCGGGGGCCGAATCCAGTGTGGCCAAGCTGATCGGCGTGGAGCACGTGCAGCAGGTGTGGGAGACCGCGATGGACTGGGCCGGTGCCGAGGCCCTGAGCGGCAACCCCGAACGGCACGAGGCCACCTGGATGTTCCTCAACTCCCGATGCATGTCGATCGCGGGCGGTACCACGGACGTGCAGCTCAACATCATCGGCGAGCGGCTGCTCGGACTTCCCCGCGATCCCGAGCCTGCGCAGGCGGATTCCGGAGAGGGACAGCGGTCATGAGGTACCGGATGGGAACGCTTTCCGCGGAACGGAGTTGATGATGCCGATCGATCTCGACAAGGCGCTGAGCGCCGATTCCACCACTCGTGAGGTGAGCTGGACGCGGCGTGACGTGCTGCTGTACCACCTGAGTCTCGGTGCAGGCCGGGATGCGGCCACCGACCCGGAGTTGGGCTACACCTACGAGCGTGATCTCCGGGTGCTGCCGACCTTCGCGATGGTGGCGGGGCAGGGGCCTTCCGCGGGTGACGGTGCGAGTTCCGGGCCGGAGCTGCCCGGTATCGACATCGACCTGCGCAAGATCCTGCACGCCGGTCAGGCCCTGCAGGTTCACCGTCCGTTGCCTCCGGAGGGCACCGCGACCGTGACCTCGCGAGTGACCGATGTACGGGACAAGGGCAAGGCGGCGGTGATCGTCCTGGAGCAGGCCGCGACCGGCGATGACGGCAAGCCGCTGTGGACGACGTCGATGCGGATCTGGGCGCGTGGCGAGGGCGGCTTCGGCGGCCCACCCGGCCCCGACACCGAGACGTCCGTTCCGGACCGAGCGCCGGATTACGTGCTGGACGCACCGACCACCGTGGAGCAGGCGCTGCTCTACCGGGTCAACGGTGATCTCAACCCGCTGCACGCCGACCCCGAGTTCGCCAGGACGGCCGGGTTCGACCGTCCGATTCTGCACGGTCTGGCGTCCTACGGCATCCTCGCGAAGACCCTCGTCGACGGCGTGCTCGATGGGGACGTGACGCGGTTGACGGGACTGTCGGTGCGCTTCGCCGGGTCGGTGTTCCCCGGCCAGACGATCCGCACCGGTGTGTGGCGACAGGACGGCGGGCTGGCGCTGTCGGCCACCTGCCCGGAACGTGACGATGCCCCGGTGCTCAGCCACGCGACCGCGGAGGTCCGATCATGACCGCCGACGTTTCGCCCGACACATCCGGCACGCGCGGTGCGGAGCGCCCGAAGCTGACCGCACCGCCGAACAACGAGGGCGTCGATGCCGCGGTCGCTGCTGCTCGCCGGGTGGTCGCCTCGCTGCTGCACGCAGGTGACAACTCTCCCGCGGAAATGGCGGAGGTGGCGACGAAGCTCAACGCGGTCGCGGATTACCTGGACGAGCACGCTCCCGCCATGGAGGAGCGCATGGTCGACATGTGGGCGGGTGAGGGGGTGACCCGGCACGACCCGGTGGCAGGGCCCGAGAACACGATCGCGCCGCCATTGCCGCTGGCCGGTTCCGAGGACGGCTCGATCCAGGGCGTGGCCACGCTCGGAATGCCGTACCAGGGCCCGCCGGGATACGTGCACGGCGGGATCTCCGCGCTGCTGCTCGACCACACGTTGGGCGTCGCCAATCACTGGAGCGGACCGTCGGGTATGACCGCGGAGCTGACATTGCGCTACCACCGGCCGACACCGCTGTTCGAGCCGCTGACCGTGTCCGGGCGGCAGGTGTCGGTCGACGGCCGCAAGATTCGCACCATCGGCGATATCACCGCGGGCGGCGAGTGCTGTGTCAGCGCGGAGGGGCTGTTCGTCACCCAGCACCCACCACGTCCGCGCTGAGCCGAGGGCGGCAGGGGGCCGTGGCACGGTGCCACGGCCCCCTGCCACGGCCCCCTGCCACCGGGTCGGTCCCGGTGGACGGAACCGCAGCACTGCTCACGGCTCGACGGTGACCTGATTTCGGACGACCTTGCCGGTGGCACTGCGGGGTAGCGGTTCCTGCGTGATCCGCCACCGGGTCGGCACTTTGAAGTGGGCCAGTCGCTGCTGCAGGAACGTGCGCAGCTCTTCTTCGGGCACCGCGCCGGCCTCGTGGGTGACCACCACGGCCGCGACCTGCTGACCGAGGTCGGGATGCGGCATTCCCAGCACGAGGCATTCACTCACCGCCGTGTGCTCGGCGAGCGCGTTCTCGATCTCCGCGGGGTAGACGTTCTCACCGCCGCGCAGGATCAGGTCCGAGCGCCGGGTGGTGAGGCGCACGCGGCCGTGCTCCACGACGCCGATGTCGCCGGTGTGCAGCCATCGATCGGCTCGGATGGCGCCGGCGGTGGCTTCCTCGTCCTCCCAGTATCCCAGCATGGTGAACGGGCTGCGGACGCAGATCTCGCCTTCTTCCCCCTCGGGGAGGGGATTATCGTCGGCGTCCCGCACCTCCAGGTGGACCGTGGCGATCGGGCGCCCCAGCGTGCTCGGGTCCGCTGCGAGGTCGTCGCCGGTGGCCACCGAGATCGCCGTCGACGATTCCGTGAGCCCGTAACTGTTCACCAGTGACCGCTCGGCCACCGGGAGTGCGTGGCGCAATCGCTGGTGGAACGCAGGCGAGGACGGTGCGGACGCCAGCGAGAAGGCGGTCAGCGAGGACAGGTCGTACTCGGAGAGATCGCCGTGCTCGAGCAGTCGGTGCGCCATGGTCGGCACCGCGCCCCAGTTGCTGACGCGTTCGGACTCGATCAGGCGCAGCACCCGATCCACATCGAAACGGCCCTCGTGCATGATCACCGCGCTGCCGTCGGCGATGCGGGGAACGACCAGGTTGTGCAGGCCCGCGATGTGGAAGAGCGGCACCGCCAGCAGGTAGCGCCGATCACCGGGATCCATGGGGTCGCCGAACGCCTGCGCCAGCGCATTGTTCATGCGGTGGTACTCGATGACCGAGGTCAGGTTGCGGTGCGAGTGCATCGCCCCTTTGGGGCGGCCGGTGGTGCCGCTGGTATAGACGATCACTGCGGGATCGTCCTCGGCGACCTCGCACGCGGGAAACGGTGCCTGCGGGTATTTCCGCGCCAGGCGCGGCACGTCGTGCTCGACGGTGAGTACTTCGACGTCCGACTCGCCGATCAGCGCGGCGCGCTTGGCATCGGCGACCACCACGGAGGGACGCGTGTGGCCGAGCGCGTAGGAGATCTCCTGCGGCGACCACCAGGCGTTGTAGCCGACGGCGATCGCCCCCATCGAGGTCGCGGCCCAGAAGGCGACGATCCACTCCGGTCCGTTGGCGGCGAGGATGGCCACGCGGTCTCCCCTGCCCACGCCGTACTCCGTGCGGAGCGCCAGGGCAAGCGAGCAAACCTGCGCGGCATGCTCGCGATAGGTCAGTCGCCGGTCCGCGGTGACGAGGTAATCCCGGTCGCCGTACCGCAACGAGTCGGCCAGTACCTGGCCCAGTGAGCCCGCGCGGTGGGCGAACACCGGCATCCTCGTCCCCAGGACATCGTCGTCGACGAGTTCGAACGCTCCGCCGGGGCCGGTCAGCCGGGACACGATGTCACCGGGCGATTCCTGGGAGTCGAGGGATGTGCTCAACCGAATGCCTTTCGTCGAGACAGCGTGTGCTTTCTGCTGGAAGGCCATTGTTCGCATGAACGGACACGAAGCAGATGCCGTTCCCGGTCAGCGGGACTCACGACGAAATCCGGCGGCGCCGGAACTAGCGTCGTGATCGCCAGGACAGCGCTGCGGACGATGGGACTGCTTGATGAACCTGCCGAGAACCTCGGAACGCGAGGTCCCCGATGTACTCGCCCCGGCACAGCTCGGGCCGGTCACGCTACGCAACCGTATCGTCAAAGCGGCGACCTATGAAGGGCTGAGCAGGCGCAACCTGGTCACCGACGACCTCATCGACTTCCATGTCCGGCACGCTGCCGGTGGTGTCGGCATGACCACCGTCGCCTACTGTGCCGTGGCACCGGAGGGACGCACCGATCGGCACCAGATTCTCTGGCGGCCCGAGGCACTGCCCGGATTGCGCAAGCTCACCGAGGCGGTGCATGCCGAGGGCGCGGCGGTCTCGGCTCAGATCGGCCATGCCGGACCGGTGGCCAACCCGAGAGCCAACGGTGCCCCGGCGTTGGCACCGAGCCGGATCTTCCACAAGACCACGCTGAGTTTCACCCACGCCGCGAGCCGCGAAGATCTCCACCGCATCGTGCGGGCACACGCCGACGCCGCGGCGATGGCCGCCGAGGCCGGCTTTGACGCGGTGGAAGTGCACCTCGGCCACAATTACCTGGCCAGCTCCTTTCTGAGCCCGAAGTTCAACCGCCGCACCGACGCCTACGGCGGTAGCCTGCCGGACCGCGCCCGGCTGTCGCTGGAGATCGTGCGTGCGGTGCGAGAAGCCGTCGGGAATCGGATCGCGGTGATCGCGAAGCTGAACATGGACGACGGCGTGCCGGGAGGTCTCTGGCTCGACGAGGCGATCCCGGTGGCACGCTGGCTGGAGGAAACCGAGGCGCTGGATGCGCTGGAGCTTACCGCGGGCAGCTCACTGGCCAACCCGATGTATCTGTTCAAGGGCGATGCCCCGCTGCGGGAGTTCGCCGCGGCGATGCCGCAGCCGCTGCGGAGCGGCATCAAACTCGTCGGCAACCACGTGCTGCGGAGCTACCCGTACCAGGACGGCTACCTGCTCGCCGACGCCCGTCAGATCCGCGAGGCCGTCACGCTGCCACTGATCCTGCTGGGCGGCATCACCGGCAGGCCGATCATGGACCGGGCCATGGCGGAAGGTTTCCAGTTCGTGGCGATGGCGCGGGCACTGCTGCGCGAACCGGATCTGGTCGACCGGATCCGCGAGGACGCCACCGCGAAGTCGCTGTGCATCCACTGCAACAAATGCATGACCACCATCTACAGCGGGACGAGATGCGTCCTCGCCGAGCACGAGAGCCCGCGCAGTGCGTCCCGGCAGGCGCAGACCGCCGTGACACGGGAGGACGCGTGAGACACGAGACGATCGCCGAGCTGCTGCTGGACCGGCTGGGTGACGACCGGCCGGGCCTGCGGACCCGGCAGCAGGAATGGACCTGGGACGAGGTGGTGCGGGCCTCCGAGGCCCGTGCCGCGCTGGCGCGGTCGCTGCGCCGCGAGGGACCGTTCCACATCGGAGTCCTGCTCGACAACGTTGCCGAGTACGTGTTCTGGCTGGGGGGTGCGGCGCTCGCGGGCGCGACGGTCGTGGGCATCAACCCGACCCGGGGTGGTTCGGCCCTGGAGCAGGAGGTCCGGCACACCGACTGCCAACTGATCGTCACCGACCGGGACGGTATGGCACTTCTCGACGGGCTCGACATCGGTGTGGACCGCAGTCGATTCGTGCTGGTCGACGACCCGGCATACGACGATCAGGTGAGCGCGCACGCCGAGCAGCCGAGCCTCGATCCCGCCATCACCCCGCAGACCCGCATGTTGCTGCTGTTCACCTCCGGCACGACCGGTGCCTCCAAGGCGGCGATCTGCTCCCAAGGACGACTGGCCGGACTCGGGTATCAGAACAGCACCAAGTACGAGATCACCTCCGACGACATCTGCTACTGCCCGATGCCGCTGTTCCACGGCAATGCGCTGATGGCGCTGTGGGCCCCGGCACTGGCCGCCGGGGCGTGCGTGGCACTGACACCGAAGTTCTCCGCCTCCGGTTTCCTGCCGGACGTGCGCTGCTTCGAGGCGACGTTTTTCACCTATGTCGGCAAGGCCGTCAGCTACGTCCTCGCGCAGCCGGAACGCCCCGACGACGCCGACAACACCCTCACGCGCGCCTTCGGCACCGAGGCATCGCCGGAGGACCAGCAGGCCTTTCTGCGGCGGTTCGGGTGTCGACTCATCGAAGGATACGGCTCCAGTGAGGGTGCGGGGATGCTCAAACCTCTGCCGGAGGGGCCGCCGGGAGCCCTCGGGGTCGCGGCGAAGGACAGTGTGCGGATCGTCGACCCGGACACCCTGGAGCAGTGCCCTCCTGCCTCGCTCGACGGGCACGGCCGAGTGCGCAACGCGGAGGAGGCGATCGGCGAGATCGTCGATCACGCGGGTGCCGCCAAGTTCGAGGGGTATTACAAGAACGAGACGGCCAACGCCGAGCGCGTACGGCACGGTTGGTACTGGACCGGTGACCTGGGCTACTTCGATCAGGACGGTTACTTCTACTTCGCGGGACGCTCGGGCGACTGGATCCGGGTGGACGGCGAGAACATCTCCGCGCTGCTGACCGAGCAGGTGCTGCGCAGACACGGCGACGTGCTGGCGGCGACCGCGTTCGCGGTGCCCGATCCGCGCTCGGGTGATCAGGTGATGGCCGCGTTGGAGATCCCCGAGGGGAAGTCCTTCGACGACCTGGGACTGCCGGACTTCCTGGCGGGGCAGCAGGATCTGGGCGCCAAGGGCGCTCCTCGCTTCGTGCGGGTGTCGTATGCGCTGCCGACGACCGGTACGGGAAAGCTGCGCAAGAAGGAGATGCAGGCCGATGGTTGGCGCACCGCCGACGCGGTCTACCGCCGGACGGGCCGGGGCGGACCGGAATACGCCCTGCTGACCGAAGCGGACAAAACCGCACTGCACGACGAGTTCGCGGCCAGCGGTCGGCTGCGCTTCCTGCCGTGAGACCGCAGACCGACGAGGTACGGGAGACGCCGATGGACCTTCGAGAGACCGCCGCGCAGCGCGCACTGCGAACAGAGCTGCGCGCGTACTTCGCGAACCTGCTTCCCCCGGACGAGCGCAGACGTGTGGGGGAGCAGGGAGTCGGCGGTGACCGGTTCCGCGAGGTGGTCAAACGACTCGGCTCCGACGGCTGGCTCGGGATCGGCTGGCCGACCGAGTACGGCGGGCAGGGGCGCTCGGTCCAGGACCAGTACGTGTTCTTCGACGAGGTGCAGCGGGCCGGGCTGCCGTTCCCGTTCGTCACCGTCAACACGGTCGGCCCGACGCTGATGAGCCACGGTTCGGCCGAGCAGAAGGAACGTTTCCTGCCGGGAATTCTTTCCGGGGACATCGTGTTCGCGATCGGCTACACCGAGCCCGGCGCGGGAACCGACCTGGCAGCACTGTCGACGCGTGCGGCCCGCGATGGCGACGATTTCGTCGTCGACGGCAGCAAGATCTTCACCAGCGGAGCCAATACCGCCGACCACGTCTGGCTGGCGTGCCGCACCGACCCGGACGCGCCGAAACATCGGGGGATATCGATCCTCATCGTGCCGACCGATGACCCCGGGTTCTCGTGGAGTCCGATTCGAACCGTCGGCGGGATGATGGTGACGGCGACCTACTACAGCGGAGTCCGGGTTCCCCAGTCCCACGTGGTGGGGGAGGTCGACGGCGGCTGGCGGTTGATCACCACCCAGCTCAACCACGAGCGGATCGGCCTGGCAGCGCTCGGCGGGCGCATGATCCAGCTGTGGGAGCAGGTGCTGGACTGGGCCAAGGACAACGGGGCCATCGAGTTGCCCTGGGTACGGCAGGACTTCGCGCGCAGCTACGCACGGCTGGAAGCCATGCGGATGATGAACTGGAAGATGACCGGTGCGGTGGCCGCAGGCACGCTCTCGGGCGCCGACGCGGGCGCCGCCAAGATCTATGGAACCGAGACGCATATCGAGGTGCAGCGGACTCTGACGGGCATTCTCGGCGCGGCGGGCCGCATCCGGCCGGAGTCGCCGGGTGCAGCCCTCGCCGGTCAGGTCGAGCAGCTTTCGCGGCAGGGAATCGTGAACACCTTCGGTGGAGGAGTCAACGAGGTGCTGCGGGACATGGTGGCAACGCAGGGACTCGGTCTGCCACGGGCGAGGGGTGGCGCATGAGCGAGGACTACGAGCAGCGGCTGCAGGCATTCGTCGGCCGGGAGCTCCACGGTTGGCGAGCGGGGCAGGACCCGGTGAACCGGCCGATGATCCGCCACTGGACCGAGGCGATGGGCGACGACAACCCGGTGTACGTCGACGACGCGGCGGCCCGCGCCGCCGGACGTGCGGGGGTGGTGGCGCCGGCGTCGATGGTGCAGGCATGGACGATGCGGGGCTACGCCGCGACGGTGCGTCCCGAGGACTCCGGCGATGCCTCCGGCGAGTTGCTGGAGCTGCTTGCCGAAGGCGGATACACCTCCGTGGTCGCCACCGATTCCGAGTTCGGGTTCGAGCGCGAGCTCGAGCCCGGCGACCACGTCGGTGTGGCCGAGGTGGTGGAGTCGATCTCGGGGGAGAAGGAGACCGCGCTGGGCGCAGGCCGCTTCGTCACCACCCGCAAGACCTACCGGGACAGCAGCGGAGAACCGGTCGCGACGCAACGTTGGCGGACGTTGCGCTTTCGGACCGCCGAGCAGTCGAGCGAGCAGCCGAGCGAGCAGCCGGGTGCGCAGCGACCGCGCCCTGCGCTCAATGCCGACAACAGGTTCTGGTTCGACGCGGCGCGCGAGCACCGGCTGCTCATTCAGCGCTGCACCGCGTGCCTGACCCTGCGGCACCCACCCGGTCCGTGCTGCCCGGAATGCCGTTCCTTCGACTGGGACACCGTCGAAGCCTGCGGCCGGGGCAGTGTCCACAGCTTCGTGGTGAATCATCACCCGCGCCATCCCGCATTCGAGTATCCGCTCATCGTCGCGGTGATCGAGCTGGCCGAGGGCACCCGGCTCATCTCGAACCTGGTCGGCATCGCACCCGGGGACGTCCGGGTCGACATGCCGGTGACTCTCGAATGGCTGGATGCGGATCCGGAGCTGTCCCTGCCGGTGTTTCGCGCGACCGCAACGGAGGAGACCTAATGGACTTCACGCTGGGCGAGGAGCTGGAGACCGTGCGCGGACTCGCTCGCGAGATCTTCACCGACCACGCCACCACCGAGCGCGTCCGGGCCGCCGAAGCCGGCGAGAACCGGATCGATGCCGAGCTGTGGGAACAGCTCGCGCGGGCTGGCCTGCTCGGGACCGTGATCGACGAGGACGACGGCGGCGTGGGGCTGGGGATCGGCGGACTGTGCGTGCTGCTGCAAGAGCAGGGCAGGGTTGTGGCACCGGTCCCGCTGTGGTCGGCGGCGGTGGCTGCACTTGCCATCGCCGAGTACGGCACGCCGCAGCAGCGGGCGGCCGTGCTGCCCGGCGTCGTCGACGGCTCGGAACGGATCACCGTGGCCTTGGAGGAGTTCGGACCCGTTGCCGCGGCAGAGCCGGCATGTGTGGCCAAGTCGGACGGCTCGCGGTGGCGGTTGACCGGGGTGAAGGCGGTCGTGCCCACGCCGTTCGGGGCGGATCGGGTGTTGGTGGCCGCGATGACCGAGCAGGGGCCGGGACTGTTCTTGACCGCAACGGACGCCGAGGACCTGCGCTGGGAGCACTGCGAGACGACCGACCACGATGCCGGCGGGAACTTGCAGCTCGACGGGGCCCTGGCCGAGGCGGTCGGCGCTCCGGGCGGTGGCGTACTCGACATGGTGCTGCGGTGGGCGGAGGTGGCACTGTCGGCGTTGCAGCTCGGTGTCGCGGAGGGCGCGCTGGCCCATGCCGCCGAGTACCTGCGCGAGCGCGTGCAGTTCGACAGGCCCCTGGGCAGTCTGCAGGCCGTGCAACACCAGCTCGCGGACTGCTACATCGAGACCGACGCCATGCGGGTCACGCTGTGGCAGGCGGTGCAGGCGGTGACCGAACTGACCGACGGTCACGCGCCCGCGAGCGCGGTGCTGGTCGCCAAGTGGTGGGCCGGCGACAGTGGGCTGAACGTGGTGCATCGCGTTCAGCACGTGCACGGGGGGATCGGCGTGGACACCGACTACCCGGTACACCGGCACTTTCTCTGGGGAAAGCAGATCTCCGGGCTGCTCGGTGGTCCCAGCGCCACCCTCGATCGGCTCGGCTCCGTTCTCGTCGAAAGTGGTGCGCGGACATGACAACCACCGGATTTCCCACCGGCCGAGACTGCGACCGGATCGCTGTGGGGGAGAAGCTGCCGGTGCTCACCATCCCGCTGGACCGCACCATGATCGTGGCCACCGCGATCGCAAGTCGCGACTACCAGGACGTCCACCACGATCCCGAACTCGCCCGGCAGCGCGGTTCGCAGGACATCTTCATGAACATCCTGACCACCAACGGGCTGGTGGACCGATTCGTCACGTCCTGGGCGGGTCCTGCGGCCACCGTGAAATCGATCAGGGTCCGGCTCGGAGCACCGAACTACCCGGGGGACACGCTGGTGCTCTCCGGAGAAGTGTCCGCTGTGGACGATGGCGGAGTGGAGCTCTCGGTGCGGGGAGACAACAGCGAGGGCGTGCACGTCAGCGGGACGGTCACCATCGCGATTCCGAAGGGGAGCACCGCGTGAGCGCGCTGTCCGGCGCCGCGGCGATTGCCGGAATCGGCGCGACCGAATTCTCCAAGCAGTCCGGGCGCAGCGAGCTGCAACTGTCCTGTGAGGCGACGCTGGCAGCGCTCGCGGATGCCGGACTCGATCCTTCCGATGTGGATGGCCTGGTGACGTTCACCGCCGATACCAGCTCCGAGATCCACCTCGCACGCAACACCGGGATGGGCGAGCTGACGTTCTTCTCCCGTGTCGGCTACGGCGGCGGTGCCGCGTGCGGCACGGTGGCCCAAGCGGCGATGGCGATCGCGACCGGCGCGGCCGAGGTGGTGGTGTGCTATCGGGCGTTCAACGAGCGATCCGGCGAGCGGTACGGCCTCGGGCAGGCGGACCGGGCGATGGACACCGGAGCGGACCGCGCGGCGTACTCCTGGATGACACCGTACGGGCTGAACACGCCCGCGCAGTGGGTGGCGATGTTCGCCCGCCGCTACCTGCACGATTACGGCGCCACCAGCGAGGACTTCGGTCGGGTGGCGGTGACCGATCGCAGGCATGCCGCGAACAACCCCGCTGCTTGGTTCCACGGCAAGCCGATCACGCTGGCCGACCATCAGGCCTCGCGCTGGATCGCGGAACCGCTGCACCTGCTCGACTGCTGCCAGGAGACCGACGGTGGGCAGGCGCTCGTGCTGGTCTCGGCCGAACGTGCGGGCGACTTGCCGCACCCGGTGGTGGCTGTCCGCGCGGCGGCGCAGGGGTCGGGCAAGGACCAGCACATGATGACCAGTTACTACCGCCGTGGCATTTCCGGGATCCCGGAGATGGGACTGGTGGGTCGGCAGCTGTGGGCGCAGAGCGGACTCGGACCGGACGATATGGGTGCGGCCGTGCTCTACGACCATTTCACGCCGCTGGTTCTGCCGCAGCTCGAGGAACTCGGTTTCTGCCCCACCGGTACGGCGAAGGACTTCATCGCCGAGGGCAACCTCGAGCTCGACGGGCGGCTGCCCACCAATACCCACGGCGGGCAGCTCGGCGAAGCCTACCTGCACGGCATGAACGGCATCGCCGAAGCAGTCCGGCTCATTCGCGGCACATCGTGCAACCAGCCGCGCGAGGTCGGCAATGTCGTGGTCACCGCGGGAACGGGTGTGCCGACCAGCGGGCTGGTGCTGGGAGCGGAGCGATGAGCAGCATCGATCCGGCATCGTCGGATGCGACGTGCGTCGATGTGGTGAGGGCGAGGGGACGGTGCGTGGTATGTGGTGGGTGGCCGCCGATGCCCACGCGCCGCATACGGCGGCGTTCCTGGCGGCGGCCGGCGCCCTCACGCACCGCACGGTCGGCGGGTGGCGTGGTCTGGCTGCGGAGTACGCCGGTCTCGTCGACACCCACGTCCGGGTGAGTGAGCTCGCCACGGTCTGCGGTCTTCCCGCTGTGCCGGTGACCGTGATCTCCGCGGGACTGCAGCCTGCGAATCGTTTCGAACGAGCGGGACGGGAGCTGCTGCGCACCGAGGTGCACCGGCGGATCACCGCACTCAGCCCGTACGGACGCCACGTCGTCGCCGAGCACAGCGGCCACATGATTCCGCTGGACGAGCCGAAGATCGTTGTCGACGAGGTGTGCGCCATGCATCAGCACCTGCACACGAGGTGAGATCTCGCGGCATCGCTCGTGTCCGGACACCTCGTGGCACTGCGGGGTCGCTCGCCGAACCGCTGCCCACGACGCCGATCCGGCCATCGATCGGGGATCGACGTCGCATGTCCCGATTCCCCATAGCGCTGTTGTGGTTCGTGTGGATTCGTCCCATTCCTTCTGTCGTGCCGGCTGCCTACCTTCGAGTGGTCGGCTCATCGGCCTGGAGGAGGTCTCGTGCGATCCGTACTCGGGTTTCGTCGTGGATTCGGTGCTCGGAGGGGTGCTGCCGTGGTGGCCCCGGTGTTGGCTGCCTGCCTGCTGACCTCTGCGGCGGGTTTTCCTGCCGGTGCGGAAAGGGACGGCCGTTGCGCGGGGATGGAGCGTCTGCGGGTTCCGGGGGCGGCACACCAGCAGCGCTCCTGTCTGCCGGAGTTGACCACGGCGGGCACCGTGTCTTCCGGGCACACCGATCCCGCCGACTGGTCCGGCCTGACCCCGGCCGGGTTGCCGACACCGCGCGGTGTGCCCGGGATTCAGATCGACGGCTACTTCCCGGACGATTCGCACACCAACAACACCCACGGCTGGAACCACGACTCCCAGTTCGTCATCCGGTTGCCCGACGATTTCAACGGGGGTCTGGTCGTCAGCGGCAGCCCCGGTAACCGACAGCAGTACGCCAACGACCGTGCCATCGCCGACTGGGTGCTGGCGCGCGGTTACGCGTTCGCCGCCACCGACAAGGGCAACACCGGTCTGGACTTCCACCGGGATGGCGAGCGGCCCGGCGATGCCATCGCCGAGTGGAACCGGCGGGTGACGCAGCTGACGATCGCGGCGAAGGCCGTCGTCGCCCAGCGCTACGGCCGCGCACCCCAGAACACCCTCGTCACCGGGCTGTCCAACGGGGGGTACCTGGTTCGCTGGCAGTTGGAGAACCGGCCCGGCCTCTACGACGGTGGCGTCGACTGGGAAGGCACGCTGTGGCGAGTACAGGCCCCGAACCTGCTCGGGTACCTGCCGAAGGCCCTGCGTGCGTATCCGCGCTATGCCGACGGGGGTTCGGATGCCGACGAGGCGCACGCCGCGATGATCGAGGCGGGTTTCGCGCCCGGTTCGGAATTCCTGTGGCCGTATCACCACGAGATCTACTGGGAACTCACCCAGCGCATCTACCGCAAAGAGCTCGACCCGAGTTATCAGGGTGAGCCCGCCGATTACGACTACTCGGCCCGCAAGGACATCGTCGCCCCGGCCATCGAGAAGATCGCACTGACCGGCCGCATCAAACGCCCGCTGATCACCATTCACGGCACCCTGGACACACTGCTGCCGATCGGGACCGATTCGGACCTCTACGCCGACATGGTGCGTGAAGAAGGCCGAAACTCGCTGTACCGCTACTACCGCATCGAGGGAGGCAACCACGTCGACGGGCTGGTGGACGAGTTTCCGAAGCGATTGCGTCCGTTGACGCCGTGCCATCGCTCGGCGTTCGTGGCACTGGAGAGCTGGCTTGCGCAGGGCGTGCAGCCGCCGCCTTCCGGAACCGTCGCGCGCCCGGCCGACGCGACCCCGGCCGAGCTGCTGACCCGGTGCCGGTTGGGATGATCCGCGCCGAGTGCGGACCACCCGGCGCGGAGATTCTCCTCTCGGTTGCACCCTGCTGCGAGGAGTTGTGTGGTCAGCGTGGGTGTCCGATGCCCGGAGCGGGTTCGTCACGGCCGAAGTGGTTGCCCGATGCCCAGACGTGCATCCATCGGTCGTTTTCCTGTCGGTAGGCGTTTCCCCGTTTGTTGACCTCGACGGGTTTTGACTCGTGGTAGAACCAGTTCTTGTCGATATCGCAGCGATTATCCGGAATGCCGCGGATCGCGATGGCTTCCTGGTGGCGACTGTCGGGAAAGACGTCCATGGTGAACTGGAACGTATTGTGGTGAATCGCGATGGTACCGCCGGCGACCTTGCTGTCGTCGCCGGTATTCTGATTCAGCCCGTGCATGTCGAAGGCATGGCTGATCGGGTGCTTGCCGACCAGGTTGTAGCGGGCCGTGTAGCCGTTGCTGGAGTAGCCGAATCCGGCGATCGAGTGCCGATTGTAGTCGAAGTAGTTCCACTCGATCAGGGACTCCCCGTTGTACAGGTTCACCCCGTAACCATAGTGTTCCATGGGATTGTTGTGGATGCTGCAGTGGTCCACCCGGGCATGCACGGGGTAGTTTCCGCCTCCGACGGAGATCGCGGCGTGGGTGAAGCCATACATCTGACAGTTGTCCACGCGACAGTTTTCACCGAGGAAGTGAATGCCGCCGATCAGGTAATTGTCGTAGGCCTCATCGTCGTAGGGGTTGCCGTCGTATCCTTCCGGGTCCCAGTAGTTCGCCAGTCGCGGTCCCTGGATCCGCAGGCCGGTGAACCGTACGCGGTCGCCGCGGGTGATGTGCGCGTCGTCCTTGATCCGGATGATGTCCCCATCACCGGCCTTTTCCAGGGCATTTTCAGCCCGGCGACATCTTGAACCACGAAGTCCGGAAGATCACCGGGGCTGGCGTGATAGGTCTTGCCGCACCCGCGATATTGCAGAGGCAGAACACGCCGCACACGACTCTTTCACGCGAAAACCGGCCGTCGCTGGCCGAAACTTATCGAAATAAGAAATCTCGATGCATGTCAAGATGACTTTGACGGTATTCCAGAATACGGAAATTCGGGTACAAATGGTAATCAAGCATCGATGTGCTCACCACACAAGAACCGACATGAGGTGGCAACCGCACCGCCGCGGACAACGCGCCATAGTTACGAACTCAGCATTCGCCTCCGCAGTTCGGTCATTTTCCGGCATGATCGTCAACGTCCGAGGGGGATCCTCGACTGCGAGGCCGACACGCGTCAACACCCGAACACAATAGGAGTAGCACTCCCAAGGCGGCATCGCGAGCTATCGCTGACGCAGTAGGTCCTCCTGGAATATTCCACCGAATTGTCCCGCTTCGGTAGCATGTGAAAATCATGGGGATCATTGCTTCCGCCGCCCGATGGGCCTTCGCTGATGAGTCGTTCCACGAAGCAACCATCGACGGCATTTCGACGTTCTGCCCATGAAGAATTTCCTGGGGGACGTCCTCGGCGATGTCGCGGCAGCTACACAGACCATTGTGGACTGGGTCGAGCCGTGATTCACCTCTCCGGGCGGGTCCGGCCCCCACGGCGGGCATCGGTTCCGGGTGCCTCACCGTGTCACCCACATCACCCCAGTTCAGGTCACATTCCCTGACCTCGCCGGGCACTGTCTCCGAAGGTGGGGCACTTCAACTTGGTTTTCAGTCTCGAATCAGGTGGTCGCTTCCCGGCTGAGGCGGTGTGGCTGTGATGTTTGACAGGAGCGGGCAGTCCGGTTCTGCCGTGCTGGAACCTCGGAGTGCACCAAGCCGCCGAGGTGCCCGGTGTGGGCGTGGTCGGCGCGAGTGATCTGCCGCGCAACGCGCACAGCAACCACGTTGAGTACATGCTTGCGCTCGTGCTGTGCACGATTTCGATGGAGTGTTCGCTCTTGACATCGGATGCACCGGCTTGGATTCTAAGTATGATAATGATTAGTCTCGATTTTGGCTTTGAATGGCTGGTGGACGATGTCAGGACGAGGTGGATCCTGGGCTTCTCGCAAGCAGGGGAGGGGCGTCAGACACCGACGCCGAGTGATGCGGAGGGTCACCGGGGTTATCCTGGTTGGTCTCTTGTCTGCGGCATGTACTAGCGGGCAGGGTGGCTCTGCCACGGCAACACTTCGATTCCAGGAGCTCTACGCCCCGGGCAACGCTTTCGCCGATGCGACCAAGGCGTACGGAGACGCGGTTACCGAGGCGACCGATGGCCGAGTGAAGTTCGAGTATCATTGGTCCAACAGCGTCGTGGACTCCGACCAGGTTGCCGGTGCGATGCGGGACGGCCTACTGGACATGGCTCGGCTGCAGCCACCGGCCAGCCCGGAAAAATTCCCGATCACCAACTGGCTCGCATCGGCTGCCCACCAAAGCACCAGGGCATTCCCAGCAGGGCTCCTTCAACAGATCGGTGCCCATCTGGAGTTTGCATTGAACTCCCGGGTCCTGGAGGAGGAACTGAAAGAGCTCGGGATCCGGTATGTGGCACCACTGGCGCTGGTGCAGCAGTACGACCTGTTCTGCCGAAACTCCATCACGTCCTTGCAGGATTTGCAGGGAACCCCGATCCGGGTCGCGGGAGAAACCTGGGTCAAGGAAGCGGAGAACCTCGGTGCGCAGCCGGTTACTCTGCCTGCTGCAGAGATCTACGAGGGTTACCAACGCGGTGTCGTCGATTGCGTGATGACCTATCCGACCCACTATATCGATTCGGGACTGTGGGAACTCGGCGGACACTACGTTCCGGTGAGCTTGACGGGCTGGAATCAGGATGCCATCGCCATCAGTCGATCCACCTGGAAGGAGCTGTCCGCGGAGGAACGCCGGGAATTGCTGAGCAATGTCCGCGTCTGGATCGAGACTTTCGTCCAGCAGCAATTGGACAAGTACTGGCGGTTCGCGGCAAAGGCTCCGCAGCACGGAGTCGAAATGCTCGAACCCAGTCCCGAGATCCAGGCGAAGGTCGACAAGCACCACGAGCGCGTACGCGAAAGCATGATCGAGAGCGCGCCCGAAGGTGTGCAGAACCCGGCTGCGCTCCTTGATCGTTACGAGCAGCTTCACGGAAAATGGCTCGGGATCATTCAGGAGCTCGGATTCAATACCGATGGTACGGGCCTTCGTGACTGGATGGAAAGCCTCGGCAGCGGCTCGCAGCCACCGGAGATCAATCTCGACCCCTGGTTGGATCGGGTTATGCAGGAGGCGTACGCGCCGCTGTTGTCGGAAATCAAATGACGGGTTTCCCGCCATAAATCCGGGTCCTCTGCGTGGAAGGAGTCGAGTATGGAGTCGACGGGCACGGTTCGTGCTGCCGGTCATCGGCAAGTAACAGTCATCGGCCGATACCTGTCACGAGGGTTCTGGGGATTCGTCACGGTACTGGCGGGGACAGCGGTAATCTTGCTTCTGCTGACGGTGGTCCTCAATGTGGCACTGAGGTACTTGGCCGGTGCCGGTATCCAGGCAGCGAATGCCATGGTCACAAACTGGTGGATGGCGCCGATAGCGATCCTCGGCCTGGCCATGGCGCAGCGGGAGGGCAGTCAGATCCGGGTGGATTTCGTGATCGATTCCCTGCCGCCGGCGATGAAGCGGTTGATCGAGCCAGTCGTGTTGGCTGTCGTCGCCGGATTCGGTCTCCTGCTTGCCTACATGGGGCTGCAGGAAGCGCTCGTGCAGATGGAACTCGGAGAGTACACAACGGTTGGCAGTCTTCCGATTTGGCCTGTTCGCTTCGCTGTTCCGCTCGGATTCTTCGCACTTGCGGTCGCAGCCGTCACGAGAGCTCTGCGACTCTGTCAATGCCGAAGGAGCATCTCGGATGAGTGACACCATTACGGAGTTCGGGTCGGGTACGGGACATCAGCAGGAGTCACAGCAGGACGGCACTGCGTCGGCCGGCATGCGACGTTTCAGTTCTGCGGTTGTGTTGCTGTCACCTATCGTGATTGTCGGCGGTGTCGTTGCCATGTTTGGTGACGTCGCCGGTGAGGTGCAGGGCATTGCAGCCATTGTCCTGATGTTCTGGCTGTTGCTCCTGCGTGTTCCGGTTGGGATCGCATTGGGGATCACGGGAGTTCTCGGCCTCTGGGGAATGGGAAGTCTCTCCGGTGCCGTCAATACCCTGCAGAATTCTCCGTGGACGACATCCGCTAGTTGGGCTCTCAGCGTCATCCCGATGTTTGTGCTCATGGGCATGTTGCTTGAGCGAAGCGGTGTGGCACGGGACATCTTTCAGGCCGTCCGCGCGCTTCTGGGGCGGTTTCCCGGTGGCTTGGCGATCAGTACGAATTTCGCCGGTGCCGCCATGGGCGCGGCGAGCGGTTCCACGCTCGGCATCACGTATACGGTCGGTAGAATCGCTATTCCCGAGATGGTCCGCAATGGATATGATCGTCGCTTTTCGGCTGCTGCCGTACTGACGGCGGGTACCGGTGGGCAGCTCATTCCGCCGAGCATCCTGCTCGTCGTCTACGCCGGAATTGCTCAAGTGCCTGTCGGGCAGCAGCTGATTGCCGGTTTTGTACCCGGTATCGCGGTGCACGCGGTCTACGCGCTGATGATGGTGGCAATTGTTCTCATGCGGCCACGGATCGCCCCCACATCGGGGGAGGCACGACTGCGCGGCCTGGAACGACTCCGTAAGGGGGTGGGGATCTGGCCGGTCCTGCTGCTCATCGTCGTCGTTCTCGGGGGGCTGTATCAAGGTGTCTTCACGTCCACCGAGGCCGGCGCGTACGGTGTGCTCGCCGCGATGTTCGTCGTACTCGTATTACGAGGGCCATCGGTACTGGTCAAATCCGTCCTGCCTGCGACGAGAGATACCGCCGTTGCGGTCGGTGCGGTTTTCCTGATCCTCATCGGTGGTGCGATGTTCGGGCGTTTCATGGCCTTGAGCGGGTTGCCTCGTGGCTTCGCCGAGTGGTTGGAAAGCGCGAACGCGGGTCCTGTCCATTTCATGCTCCTGGTACTGGTGATGTATCTGGCTCTGGGAATGTTCATGGATCCCATGGCCATGATGCTGATCACGGTCCCTATCCTGTTGCCGGTGGCAACCGCTGTCGGGATCGATCCGATTGTGTTCGGCGTGTTCGTCGTCCTTCTCGGTGAACTTGCCGTGCTCACTCCACCGGTCGGCATCCTTGTCTTCGCGGTGCACCGCATTGCGCGGGACAGCGGAGTCAACCTGAGCCTGAGTGAAGCATTCCGGGGAGTTTCGTGGTTCTACCCCGTTACGTTGTTGGTTGCTCTCGCGATGGTGCTATATCCCGAGTTCGTGCTGTGGCTTCCCGGACTCATGGATTAAGCAGTTGATCCGGGACGGAGTGCTTGCCGAAGTTCGGGCACATTGCCGCGGTGTGGGCATTCGAATCGGGGAACGCACCGAGCACGCTCGGTGCGTTCCCCGCTGGTCCTGATGCTTGCACTCGATACGGCGCTCAGCTGTCGGCCGCTATACCTTGTGCCAGCCAGCCACCGTCGATCGGCACAACGACTCCCGTGATGTAACTCGACAGTGGTGTACCGAGGAAATACGCCAGCTCGGCGACTTCCTCGGGTTTTCCGAACCGGTTCATCGGTATGCGGTTCAGGAAGCTGTCCGAGTTGATGACGCCTCGGCGAATCGCCTTCGACGACAGTGGTGTCTCGATCGATCCCGGGGCAATACCATTCACTCGCACTCCGTCCGGTGCCCACTCGGATGCGAGGCTTCGGACCAGTCCGGCCACGCCGGCCTTGGCCGCACCATACGCCGCGCGCCCCGGAAAGCCGACATGACCGTTGATGGAGGACAGAACGATGATCGATCCGCCGTTCGACATCGCCGATGCGGCTTGTCGCGCACCCACGAAACACCCCGTCAAATGTACGTCCAGCATCTTTCGCCATGATTCGAGCGAGTAGTCGAAGCTGGGGCCGGACTCATGGTGACCGGCATTGCCGATGAAGGCACGCAGGCCGCCCGGCACGGCTGCTGCGCGTGCGCATGCTGCGGTCACCGCAGACTCGTCGACCACATCCGCCTCGACTGCAGTGTGCGATCCGGGACCTGGCCAGGAGCGTGCTGAACGCTCGATCGCTTCCGCGTCACGATCGAGCCCGAAGACCGTGAAACCGCTGCGAGCGAATCGCTCGGCGATGGCGGCACCAATTCCCCGTGCAGCTCCGGTGACCATGATGGACCCGGAAGTGCTCGTGTCAGCCATTGGCCGGCTCCTTCATGTCGATGTCAGATGTATGCTGCGCTGTACGTCTATCTGCTTTCGAGCGATTAGCCATTGACCTCCGATCAGCTGTACGATGTCGCTGTACTCGCCGAACACGATCCATTGCGCGCTCGTCGACTCCATGGCCGCCTCGAAATACGCGGTCACATACGCGCGGTCACCTGCGAGCTCGATGTCCACGTTCGTGATTAGATGTTTGCTCCACCGTATCTCCGAATCGAAGACGCCGCGATAGAACTTCAGAAAAGATTCGCTGCCCACGCGCACGCCGTCCACACGTTCCAGTTCGACATCGTCGGTAATCAGGCGCTGCAGGTCGGTCAGGTCATGAGTATCCACCGCACGGGCATATGCATGTAGGGTGTCCTGTGCTTGCTGGCGATGCAACAACATTTCAAGCGCTGCAGCATTCTCGATCGTCATGGTTCTCGATCACTCCTCCGGCTCCGGTGCCGATCTGCGTGGAATTCCGCTGCGAGGTGAAATTCCGGGCATGGCGGGAAGAAGTACACTGTCGAATTTGTGGTGGCCAAGCGGGCCGGCGCTGCGTTCGAGAATCTGCAGTGCCGGCCACGGTAGTAGATTGAGCATCTTTGATTTTATTCCCTCGAAGACATCGCTCATCCGCCGGCCGTATCGATACCGGGGAGCGGTGGCGTGTGCGGGAGGACGTCGTTGACCGTCCGCCCTGGTCGGAATACCGGAAGCATCGCCAGGCATGCAACGCTGAGCATCAGCAGGATGCCGTATCCTGCAGTAAACCCACCGGTCAGATCGCGCATTGAACCGAGTAGCAGTGGGCCCGCGGCACCGGCAAGAAATGACACGGACAGAACCATGGCGCCCAGGCGGCCGGCTTCGGATTGGGTGCTCGTCGCATCCTGGATCAGAATCAGGGCCAGGGAGGACGCGCCACCGACACCGGTTCCGAACAGCATGACCGCCGGGAGTGCGAGCGTGGTGGGGGCCAGCACCATGAGCGAGAGTCCTGTGCCGGTACTGACCACGGTGAGCGCCAGCAGTGGGCGCCGGTCTCGTGTGAAGTCGGTCAGCAGCGGCAGGCTCAGCATCGCGCCGAGCTGGATGATCTGGAAGAGAGCGAAAAGACCGGCAGCATGCTGTGGCGAGAAGCCATGGTGGACGAACGTCGGAGCGATCCAAGCTACTCCACTGAAGCCGATCAGCATGTTCAGAGTGGTGAACGTGGTGATCCGGCGTGCTGTGGGGCTGTGCCAGGGGAGTCGCCCACGCGCCACCCCCTGAAGCACCGGATCCCGTGGCGCAGCGGCGGACAGCCGCGGAAGCAAGGCCGACCAGCAAATGGTGGTGATGCCTGCGGCCAAGCCCCACAGGGCCAGGGCGGGACGCCAGCCTCCGAGCAGGTCCGCGGTGGGACCGGCGATCCACGCTGCGATGGCCACGCCCCCTGCCATCGCCATCGAGTAGACGCCCGTTGCGGCTCCCGGAATACGGGGTAGGTGGTGGAAGATGAGCCCGGGCATCAGTGAGGAGATCCCGCCCATCCCGATGCCCGCCAAAGCGGTCGAGAAGAGCAGGGTCTCGATCGAGCCGACCCAGAAACGCATGAGACTGCTGACCGCGAGCACGCCGAGCAGTATCGCCGCAGTGCCTTCCGCACCGATCCGTGCGGCAACGAGCTGCGAGACCGGGGCGAACAGCCCCATGCACAGGATCGGTACCGAGGTCAACAGCGCTGCGGTGCTCGCCGAGAGCACGAGGTCCTCGCCGATGGAGTCGAGCAGTGGCGGAATGGCTCCCAACGTCGCTCGTAGATTGAATCCGATCGCTGCAACGATGGACACGAGCAGCCATGCCGGGAGCCGAATGTGCGCCCCGGCCTGTGCAGGCGGCATTGGATTCATCGGGACCGTGTCACCGAATGATGGTCGAATCGATGGGGATTCCGTCCGGAACCGTCCCGGCGTCGATGGCCTTTCGTGCCTCGATCATCCGCCTTGGCTGGTCGATGCTGAGATGCGCGGTGAGCTTGCCGTCGGTGTCGAGCCAGGCGGCTGCCCATTTCTCGGTGTCGTCGCCGCGAACGAGGACGGTGTCCGTGGGCGTGTGGTGGCCGACGTACTGGAGCTTGTGGCCGAACTGATCGCTCCAGAAGTAGGGAACGGGGTCGTGTACGGGCAATTCCTCCGATGGACCGGCAAGAACCGTTCCCGCGACGGTCTCCGCTGCAGCGCGTGCATCATCCCAGTGCTCGACGCGCAGGCGTGCGTTCCAGCGCGGTGACCACCGGGCCGCGACATCTCCGAGAGCATGGACGCCGGGCTGTGATGTCCGCAGGTGCTCGTCGACGAGCACGCCGCGCTCCAGGGCCACTCCCGACCCCTCGAGCCAGGAGCTCTCCGGACGCACGCCGATTCCGGTGACGACCACATCCGCGTCCAGGTGCTCACCACCGAGCAGATGCACTCCGTGCTCGGTGATCTCTTCCACCTCGACGCCCAGACGTAGATCCACCTCGGACCACCATGGCCGGAGCAATTCGGCGATCTCCGAACCGAGCGCGAGCTCGAACGGGGCGCGCCCTTGTTCCACGCAGGTCACCGAGCAGCCCTGCTTCAACGCTGCGGTGGCGATTTCGGCACTGATCCAGCTGGCCCCGGCCAGCACCACGCGTCGGCCGGGCCGGAGTTCCGCCCGGAGTGCGGCAGCATCCTCGCAGGTCCGCACCGTGAACTGGCGCCCAGATCCGGGGAGTCGTGCGGGGAAGGCTCCGGTCGCAATGACGAGTGCGTCATAGGCCAACTC
The DNA here is from genome assembly GCF_031458135.1 of Haloactinomyces albus. NCBI lineage: Bacteria > Bacillati > Actinomycetota > Actinomycetes > Actinopolysporales > Actinopolysporaceae > Haloactinomyces > Haloactinomyces albus. Next base: position 4,319,740 of record NZ_JAVDXW010000001.1, read on the forward strand.
GCCGCCGGTGGTCTGCACGATCCGTGCCTGCGGATCCAGGCCGGTGGCGCTCGTGCCGAGTCGCACATCCACCGACAGAGCATCGAAGTCGGTGCGCAAAGTCGTGTCGTGTTCCCCGGCCAGTACGGCCTTGGTCAGCGGGGGGCGGTCGTAGGGCGCATACCGCTCGGAGCCGAGCATGATCAGCTCACCCGCATACCCCTTCGAGCGCAATTGCTCGCACGTCCTTGTCGCGGCCAGCCCACCGCCTGCGATGACGATCCGGTCCATCGGATGCCTTACCTCCCTCGGTGGTTCAGCGATGGTTCAGCGGTGCTGCGAATCGGACAACAGGCGCTTTCCGGGAGTGAACCGTGCCGGGATGCGGACGTAACCCATGTTGGTGCCCTGGTGCGGATAGCGTTGCAACGCATCGAAGTCCACGGTGTAGTCGGGCATGCGGGTCAGCACCGAGGACAGCAGTGTCTTGGCCATCAGCCTGCCGAGATGGGAGCCGGCACAGCGGTGGATGCCGACCCCGAACGCCGTGTGCCGGTTCGGCCACCGGTCGATGTCGATGTCGTCGGGATTGTCGAACTGTCCCTCGTCGCGATTGGCCGAGGACCACGACAACAGCACCCGGTCGCCTTCCTGCATCGGGCAACCCCGGAACTCGGTGTCCTCGGTGACCGTCCTGGCCAGTGCCTGCGTCGGTGAGAAGTAGCGCAGGAACTCCTCCACGGCCCGGTCGAGCAGGCTCGGGTCGTCGATCAGACGCCGGCGCACATCGGTGTGCCGGGCGAGCCACACCAGGGTCTGGCTCACCAGCGACGCCGTCGTGCCGACCCCGCCTGCGATCAGCAGTTCGACGATGGAGAACACCTCGTCGTCGGTGATCGACCGCTCGTCGACCTCCTGGGCGACCAGGTAGCTGATGACGTCGTCCTGCGGATCTGCTCGCCGGGCGGCGATCGTCTGCCACATCTGTTCGGACAGGTAAGGGAGGTCGACCTGGGTGGCCTGGGTGTACTCCTCGCTGCCCGGCACCGCGGCCAGCACCGCATGATGGGCCCTGGAGTAGCGCTTCCAGTCCTCGATCGGAAGTCCCAGCCAATCGATGGTGACCAGCGCGGGCACGCCGATGACGGAGGTGAGGTCGCACTCGCCGCTTTCGATGACGCTGTCGATGAACGCCGTGACGTGATGCTCCACCATCCCCCGCATCTGCTCGACCGCGGCAGGCGATGTTATGCGATTGACAATCTTGCGGTACTTCCGAAAGTTCGGCGGATCGACTTCGATGGGGATGTGGTAGTGCATCGGTGTTTTGGGGATGACCACGGACAGGCCCTCCCCGCCGGAGGAGTTGCGTTCCGAGGAGAACACGTCGTCGTTGCGGGCGGCTTCGAACACGCTCTCGTAGTCGGCCAGGACCCAGTATCCGCCGTGAGCTTCGGTCCAGCCCAACCCGTGGCTCTTTCGCAGGGCGCGGTACGAGGCGACGGGATCCTCCGAGTGCTCTTGCGAGTTGTGGTCGAAGTGGATCACGGGGCAGCGCTGCTCGCCGGTCATGCGTCCGGTGTCCTTCCGTCGCGGTTGCTGTTCAAGTGATAATGGTTATACTAGATATCGCTGTTGTCAATGTCACGGGAAATGTTTCCGGCAAGGAGGAATCATGCGTGTTCAGGTCGATGCCGGTCAGTGTCAGGGACATGGGCTGTGCCAGATGACCTCTCCCGAAGTGTTCGCCCTGCGGGACGAGGACGGACATGCCTACCCACTTCACGAGGAGGTCGGTTCGGACCTCGCCGAGGCGGCGCGCAGCGGCGCGGACGCCTGTCCCGAACGGGCGATCAGCGTCGAATGACGCGCACGATGGGTGCTGTGTCGGCTCTCAGCGCGGCGTGCTGTCCCAGTCGATGACCTGGGTGAGTACCTCGGGGTACTTGCGCTGAGCATAGCGGGTGTAGGCATCGATGTGCTCCCGCATGTGCCGTTCCGACTCCTGCGGGTCCCGCTTGCTCAGCGCCTCGAGGATCTCCTGGTGGGCTGTGATGATCGCCGACCGTCGGTGAGTCGGGTAGTCGATGCCGATGACGGTGCCGTCCATGATCCCCAGCAGCGAGTCGAGCATGTAGCCGAACAAGGTGTTTCCCGAGGACCACGCGATGGTGTCGTGGAACCGCTTGTTGGCCTCCAGGAACACGGACTGGTCGTCGAGATTGTCGCGCATCTGGTCGATGGTGGAGCCGAGTTCCCGGAGTGACTCGTCGGTGATCCGCTCTGCAGCGAGGCAGCTGATCATGGGTTCGAGTGCCGACCGGACTTCGACGATGGTCTGAAATGGGGCCTTTTTCATCTGCATGAGCAGCACGACCGTGCTGGCGAGGTGGGTGGCATCGGGGTCGAGGAGGACGGGGCCTCCCCGCGGGCCCGGCTTGAGGGCGATCACCCCTTGGAACTCCAGCAGCCGCAGTGCTTCGCGGAGTGTGCCGCGGCCGACGTCGTAGTTCTCCAGCATCGTTCGCTCGGGGGGAAGCAGGTCCCCCGGGGCGAGTAGATCGCGTCCGATGTCGCGCACGATGCGCTGCGCGACGAACACGGCGGTCTTTGTCCGCTTGTTGCTTGTGCTCATGTCCCCTCCTGTTGGGATATTGGTTTCACAACAAGGATTATCATGATAATGATTACATCATACTTGTCCGGTTTTGTCCGAGCGGTACGACCGGAGAGACCCGACGAGAAGGAGAAGGGCTCATGGCAGATATCCTGACCGAACGAAAAGGCGACACCCTGTGGATCCGCCTGAACCGCCCCGAGCGCCGCAATGCCTTCGATCCCGCCATGTCCGGCGCCATCACCGAGGCTTTGCAGGACGCCGCTTCCATGCGGACGGTGGTCATCACCGGATCGGACGGCAGCTTCTGCGCCGGTGGTTCGCTGCAGCAGTTGGGCACGCCGACGACCGGGGAGATGCGTGGGCTCTACCAGTCGTCGTTGCAGATGCTCGATGCCATCCGTACCTGTCCACGGCCGGTGATCGCCGCGGTGAACGGTGCCGCTGCCGGCGGTGGCAACGAGCTCGTGATGGCCTGTGATCTGGCGATCGCCGCCCGCTCGGCCACCTTCGGGCAAACCGGACCGAAGGTGGGCAGTGCTCCGGTCACCGGCGCCACCAATGTTCTGGGCGTGCAGATCGGGGAGAAGCGGGCCAAGGAGATGGCGATGCTCTGCCGGCGGTACTCGGCCGAGCAGGCCGAGGACATCGGCCTGATCAACGAGGTGGTCGAGGACGATCAGCTCGTCGACTCCGTCACGGCGTGGTGCGATGAGTTGGCGATGCTCAGCCCGCGGTACCTGGAGATCACCAAGATCAGCTCCAACATCTGGTGGAACTCCGCGCGGGACTCCTTCAGCTCGGGGCTGGGCATGCTCGTGCAGGCTGTGGGAAGCGCCGATATGGTCGAGGGGGCCACCGCTTTCCTGGAAAAGCGGCGCCCCGGTTTCCCCGAGCCGGAGTGAGCCTCACTTCCCTTGCCAGCGGGGGGCTCGCTTCTCCTTGAACGCGAGCGCCCCCTCGCGGGCGTCGGCAGAAGAGCGGACCGGCTCGCTGATCTTCTGCTGACGCCCGAAGGCCTCATCGGAGGGCCAATCGCCTGAGGCGCGGATGATCTCCTTGGTCGCGCGTACGGCCAGTGGACCGTTGCAGGCAACGGTGCGAGCAAGTTCCAGCGCGGTGTCGCGAGCCTGCCCGGCGGCGGTGAGACGATTGATCAGATGCGCCTCGTGCGCACTCCGGGCGGGGATGAGCTCGCCGGTCAGCGCCCATTCCACAGCAAGGTGATAGGGCACCCGTTCGTGCAGCCGAAGCAACCCGCCACCCGCGGCAACCAGTCCGCGTTTGACCTCGGGCAGCCCGAAGACGGCTTCCTCCGAAGCGACGATCAGATCGCAGGCCAGCACGATCTCGAAACCGCCCGCGATGGCGTGGCCCTCGACAGCGGCGATCAACGGCTTGTCCGGGGGGCGTTCGACGATTCCGGCGAATCCACGCCCGGGCACCGACGGGCGCTCGCCGGCGAGAAAGGCCTTGAGATCCATCCCCGCGCAGAACCCCTTGCCCGCACCGGTGATGATTCCGGCGACCAGGTCGCTGCGATTGTCGAGTTCGTCCATGGCCGCGGCGATGGCCTCGGCGGTCGCGCTGTTGACCGCGTTGCGGGATTCCGGCCGGTTGATGGTGACGATCTGGACACCGTCGATCTGCTCGGTCAGGACGACAGGGGTGTCGGAAGTTTCGGACACGGTGACTCCTTGCTGTGTGCGGGTGGTAGGAGGGAAAGGATCACTTGGGCGGCATGCGGATGGCGCCGTCGAGACGGATGGTCTCGCCGTTGAGCATGGCGTTGTCGATGATGTGCTGGGCCAGCTCGGCGAACTCCTCGGGTTTGCCCATCCGCTGCGGATGCGGAACCTGCTTGGCGAGGCCGTCGCGGATCTCATCGGAGAACCGAGCCAGAATCGGGGTGTCGAAGGTTCCCGGAGCGATCGAGCAGACCCGGACCATTTTGCGCGCCAGGTCCCGGGCCGCGACGAGGGTCATGCCGACCACGCCCGACTTGGCCGAGGCATACGGGATCTGGCCGATCTGACCTTCCCAGGCCGCCACCGAGGCGGTCAGGACACAGACGCCGCGTTCGCCCTCGAGCGGCTCGTTGGTCACCATCCGCGCGGCGGCCATGCGCACCGTGTTGAACGTGCCGATCAGGTTCGTGCGCACGATGGATTCGTAATCGTCGAGCGATCCGGGAGAACCGTCCTTCTCGACCACCCGCACCGTCCCACCACGTCCGGCACAGTGCACCAGGGCACGGATCGGTCCGGCGGATTCGGCGAGATCGAGCGCTTGGCCGACGGCGTCGGGGTCGGTGACATCGGCCGGAGCGAAGTGCGCGAGATCCCCCAGTTTCTCGGCCACGCGCTCGCCGTCCGAGCTCGGCAGGTCGACGATCACGGTGGGCACTTCGCGGTCGATGAATCGCTGCACGGTGGCCAGCCCCAGTCCCGAGGCTCCGCCGGTGACCACGGCCGTTGCATTGTTCAACTGCATCTTTTTCCTGCTTTCGTCATTGCTGCGGGAATCCGGCTTCCCACGTGGGTCAGTCGGTCAGGGATTCGATGATCGTGGCGTTGGCCATGCCGCCGGCCTCGCACATCGTCTGCAGCCCGTAGCGTCCACCGGTGCGGGAGAGGTGGTGGATCATCGTGGTCATGAGTCGGCAGCCCGAGGCGCCGAGCGGATGCCCCAGTGCGATGGCGCCGCCAACGGGATTGAGCCTTGCCTCCTCGATGCCGAACTCCCGCTGCCAGGCCAAGGGAACCGGCGCGAAGGCCTCGTTGACCTCGAAGGTGCTGATGTCATCGCTTGCCAGCCCGGAACGTGCGAGCACCTTGTGGGTCGCCGGGATCGGACCGGTGAGCATCAGCGTCGGATCGTCACCCACCACGGCCGAGGACACGACCGCGGCGCGGGGACGCAGACCCAGTGCCCTCGCTCGCTGCTCGGACATGATGAGCAGGGCACTGGCACCGTCGGTGATCTGCGAGGAATTGCCCGCACTGATCACTCCGGGCAGTTCGGGGAAGCGTTCGCGGTAGGAGTTCAGGTCGAACGCGGGGTCGAGTCGGCCGAGACGTTCGGCCGTGGTGCCCTCGCGGATGGTCTCGTCGGCCGACACCGGGACCGGACCGTGCTCACCCGGCGCGGGGATGGGCACGATCTCGTCGTCGAAATCTCCCGCCGCACGAGCGTGTGCCGCGCGTTGGTGCGAGCGAGCCGAGTAGTCGTCGAGCTCACCACGGGTCAGCTTCCACTTCGCCGCCACCAGCTCGGCCGAGATTCCCTGCGGGACGAGGTCGGGAAACCGGCTGCGCGCTCCCTCGCCGTGCGGTTCCGCGCCCATCCGCGCGGAACCCATCGGAACCCGGCTCATCGATTCCACACCTGCGGCGATGGTGATGTCGTAGTGACCGGACAGGATGCCCTGGACGGCGAAATCGACCGCCTGTTGTCCGGACCCGCACTTGCGCTCGATGGTCACCGAGGGCACGTGCACGGGAAATCCCGCGGCGAGCACGGCCTGCCTTCCCGGTGTTGCGGACTGCTCGCCGGCCTGCCCGACGCAGCCCACGAGCACGTCGTCGATCGTTGCCGGGTCGAGATCGTTCCGGGATACCAGCTGTGTCAGGACGTGAGCGAGCAGGTCGACCGGGTGCACACCTGCCAGCGCCCCCGCTGCCTTGCCGCGACCCATGGGTGAGCGGACGGCGTCGACGATGACGGCACGGTCCATCGCTGTCTCCAAATCTATGTTCATGATAATAATGGATATCTTGCACCTGTCCGGCGGATCGAGCAAACTTGACCGCACGTACATCGATACTATGATGATGATTACTAGGAACGGAGAGCTCGTGCAACAGGTAATCGACGCTGATGAGCAGCGGGCGCTCGAAGAGGTCGCCGCCAAGGTCGCCAAGGAACGATATGCGCCATACGACGAGGAGTGGGACCGCTCTCGCATGGCGTTTTCGAAGCAGGAACGTCGCTATCTGGGCGAGCTCGGCTTTCTCGGTATCGCGTTGCCGGAGCAGTACGGCGGTGGGGGAGCACCCCTGCAGCACGCGCTGGGAGTCATCGAGGCGCTGGCCAAGGAATGCCGCCCGGCTGCCTTCCAGGTTTTCGAGGCCAACACCGGACCGGCCCAGGTGGTGGCCAGGTTCGGCACCGAGCAGCAGCGGGAGCGTTTCCTGCCGCCGATCATCAGCGGGGACGCGACCCTGGCCGTGGCCATCTCCGAGCCGGATGCCGGTTCGGCGGCCACGGACATGAAGACCAAGGCGACCGTATCCGGGGACTCGCTGGTCCTCAACGGCTCGAAACGCTGGATCTCCAACGGTGGCGAAGCCGACTACTACCTGGTCTACGCGCGGATGAACGATGAACCGGGCTCCAAGGGCATCGGTGCCGTTCTCGTCGAGGCCGACCGCGACGGGGTGAGTTTCGGCCAGCGCGAGAAGCTGATGGGCTTCCGCGGGATTCCGTCCGCGGACATCCTGTTCGATGATGTGGTGGTGCCTGCCGACAACCTCGTCGTGGGACCTGGCCGGTTTCGGGAGCTGTTCGGCGCATTCTCCATCGAGCGACTGGGCAATGCCACGATGAGCCTGGCGATCGGTCAGGCCGCGCTGGACCGGACCAAGCACTACGTGCAGGAGCGCGAGCAGTTCGGCAAGCCACTCGTGGAGTTCCAGAGTGTGCAGATGAACCTGGCGGACATGGTGCTGCAGGTGGAAGCCGCGCGACTGCTGATCCGCCGTGCGGCGGCGAATGTCGGTGATGAACTGCCGGATTCGCTGGAGGTCTCACTGGCCAAGTGCACCGCGAACGAAATGGCCAAGCGGGTCACCGACCTGGCCATGCAGCTGCACGGCGGTAATGGCTATACCGAGGAATACGGCTTGGAGCGTCTGCATCGGGACGCGCACGGTTGGGCGCTGGCCGGCGGCACTCCGAGTATGCAGCGCATCCGCATCGTCTCGGAACTGCTCGGGCGATCGTTCGATCAGCGCCGCTGACCGTCGGTGCAGGCACGGAAACGTATTCGACCATTTCGGGAGGGAAACACGATGACACACCGTTTCGAAGGCCGCATTGCCGCTGTGGTCGGTGGTGGGTCCGGTATGGGCCGGTCCATCTCCCATCGACTGGCGAGTGAGGGTGCTCATGTCTATGTCGCCGACCTCGGTGCCGATGCCTCCGAAGGGGTGGCCAAGGAGATTCAGGCGGCGAACGGCTCCGCAACCGGTGTGCAGGTCGACGCCACCGACAACGCGAGCCTGACGGCGCTGTACGACAAGATCCGCGCCGAGCACGGGGTGCTGCACGCGCTGCACGCTCAGGTGGGCATGCCCGGCCCCGCGGGGATGGAGGTCGACGACGCCGAGTGGGCCAAGAACATCGACGTCAACGTCAAGAGTGCCTACTACACCTGCACGCTCGGCTTCGACCTGCTCAAACAAGCCGATTCCGCGGCCATCACCATGACCTCGTCCACCTCGGCACTGGTCGGATCCCCGTTCAGCCCGATCTACTCGCTGACCAAGGGATCGCTGGTGCCGTTCACCCGATCCCTGGCGCTGATGGGTGCCTCCGAAGGAGTGCGGGCGAACGTGGTCTGCCCCGGCACCGTGCACACCCCGATGCTGGCCAGTTTCTTCGGCCGGGAGCCGGATGCCGATGTGAAGGAGCTGACCAAGGACTTCGTCAGCGGGATCCCGCTCGGCCGCGGCGCGGAACCGGAGGAGATCGCTTCGGTGGTCGCGTTCCTGCTCAGTGATGACGCCAGCTATGTCACCGGGGTCACCATCCCGGTCGACGGTGGCCTGACCGCCAAGTGAAACGAACGGGGAGGCATAGTCGTGGTACAAGTCGGTCTGTTGCTCAGTGACGTCCCGAAGTCGGTGACGCCTGATCAGCAATTCAAGGATGTGCTGCGCATCGTCGAGGCGGCCCAGCGCAACGGGTTCACCTACATCGCGATCGGCCAGCACTTTCTCTACGGTGATCTGCGGTGGCTGCAGCCGGTTCCGCTGCTGGCGCGGTTGGCCGCCGAGGTCGGTCCGGAGGTCAAGCTCGTCACCCAGATCATGATCGCGCCGCTCTACCATCCGGTGCTGCTCGCCGAGGAGATCGCCACGCTCGACGTGGTCACCGAGGGCAGGTTGGTCTTCGGTGCAGGGCTGGGATACCGCCCCGAGGAGTTCGACTACCTCGACGTGCCGTTCAAGCAGCGCGCCTCGCGGATGGACGAGTCGCTGGAGCTGATGAAGAAACTGTGGACCGAGGACACGGTGAATCACCAGGGCAAGTACTGGCAGCTCGAGGATGTCGCACCGCACCTCAAACCCGTGCAGTCCCCGCACCCGCCGATCTGGATCGGCGCGCACAGCATGGCAGGCACCCGACGGGCGGGCCGCTTCGGTGATGCTTATGCCTGTCCGCCGGAAACACCGCCGCACGAGGTGGCAGAGCGACTGACTGTGGTGCAGGAAGGGTTTGCCGCGCGCGGCAAGGAGTTCGGACCGCAGCCACTGCGCCGCAACGTCATGGTGGCCGACACTCGCGAGGAGGCCATCACCGAATACGCGAGGGTCGCCCAGGGCAGGTATCTGACGTATGCCCGCAAGGGGCTGGACGTCATGGCCGACACCGATCTGGAGAACGAGTTCGCACAAGCCGTTTCCGGACATGCGGTGATCGGGACACCCGACGACGTGGTCGGACAGTTGACGAAGCTGGCCACCGATCTCCCCGTCGACCCGCTGCTCGTCCGGCCGCAGTGGCCGACCATGGACGGCGACGAGACCATCGCCGCGATCAACCGGCTCGGTCGCGAAGTCGTGCCCTCCTTGCTGCCGATCACGCCGCGCCGGGACATTCCCGCCCCCGAACTCTTCTCGGAGCCTGCCGTAGGAGGTACGCAGCCATGACCCAGGTGTACCGCGATCTCGTGCCGAGCTTCGAGGATCCGGATGACTGGACCCTCGCCACGGTATTGCGCTCGCATGCCGCCACTCGCCCCGACGCGACATTCCTGATGGCACCGGAGGAGGGGCTGGAGTGGACCTACGCGGAGATGCTGTCCTCGGCGCAGCGGGTCGCAGGCACGCTGACCAAGTCCGGGGCCGAGCCCGGGGACCGCGTGGTCATCATGGCCGCCAACTCCTCGAGACTGGTGCGAACCTGGTTCGGAACAGCCGTCGGCGGCATGGTCGAGGTACCGATCAACACCAACTACGAGGGGGAGTTCCTGCGTCACCAAGTCGCCACGGTGGCGCCTCGGTGGGCGGTCATCGATGATGCCTTCGCGGAACGCATGGTGGCCATCGCCGACGACGTACGCGGTATCGACAAGTTCTGGGTGATCGACACCGGGCGCGGTGCCGAGGCGGTCGAGTTGCTCCGCGCCCACGGTTGGGCCGCAGAGCCGTGGGAGGATCTGGAGGAAGGGCCGGTACTCGATCTGCCCGATCCGCAGCCGCAGGACCTGGGCGCCATCTTCTTCACCTCCGGTACCACGGGTCCGTCCAAGGGCGTGGCGATGCCGCAGGCGCAGCTGTACTTCTTCGCCCAGGTGGTCGTTTCCCTGACCCGGCTGACTCCGGAGGACACCTATCTGACGACGACACCGCTGTTTCACGGCAATGCTCAATTCATGGCGGTGTTTCCCGCGCTGGTCGCCGGTGCTCGCGCGGTGGTGCGATCGAAGTTCAGCGCCAGCAAGTGGATCGATCACGTGCGTGAGTCCGGTGTGACGGTGACGAACTTCGTCGGCGTGATGATGGATTTCGCCTGGAAGCAGCCTCCGCGCCCGGACGACCGCGACAACGAACTCCGGTGCATCTATGCCGCCCCCACTGCCAGTACCATCGCTGATTCCTTCAAGGAGCGCTACGGTATCGAGGCTTTCGTCGACGCATTCGGTCTGACGGAGACGTGCGCGCCGATCCTGTCGCCTTATGGCGTCGAGCGTCCAGCGGGGGCGGCAGGATTGCAGGCTGCCGATTGGTTCGATATCCGCCTCGTCGATCCGGACACCGACCGTGAGGTGCCCGTCGGAGAGGTGGGAGAACTGGTGGTGCGGCCGAAACAGCCGTGGACCTGCAGCATGGGCTACTACGGCATGCCGGAGAAGACGCTGGAAGTGTGGCGCAATCTCTGGTTCCACACCGGCGACGCTCTCCGGCGTGATGAACACGGTTGGTATTACTTCGTCGATCGCTACAAGGACGCGCTGCGCCGACGCGGCGAGAACATCAGCTCCTACGAGATCGAGGAAGTGATTCTGGCGCACCCGGCCGTGGCCGAATGCGCGGTGATCGGCGTGCCGAGCGAGGTGGAAGCCGGTGAGGACGAGGTCATGGCCGTGATCGTTGCTCCGAGCCCGGTCGATCCGGGTGAGATATTCACCTGGTGCCAGGGCCGTATTCCCGAATTCGCGATTCCACGGTTCGCGCGGTTCGTGGACGCACTGCCGAAGACACCTTCCGAGAAGGTGCGCAAGGCCGCACTGCGCGAGGTCGGCGCCTCTTCCGACACGCACGATCGCCTTCGCGAGTCGGTCCGCTGAGTGTGGATGGCGACCGGACAGGAGAATCAACATGGATTTCAGCACCGATACGCTGCACGATGATATTCGCGCGGCGGTGCGAGCACTGTGCTCGGACTTTTCCGACGACTACTGGGCCGAGCACGATCGGACCCAGGAATTCCCGTGGGATTTCTACAACGGGGTGGTCAAGGGAGGTTGGCTCGGCCTGACCGTGCCGGAGCAGTACGGCGGTGGTGGGCAGGGTGTGACCGAGGCCGCGATCGTGGAGCAGGAGATCGCCGCATCCGGGGCCGGGATGAACGGCTGCAGCGCCGTGCACATCGGCATCTTCGGTTTCGAGCCGATCATCAAGCACGGCAGCGAGGAGCTCAAGCAACGGTTCCTGCCCCGGCTGGCCGAAGGTGATCTGCACGTGTCGTTCGCGGTGACCGAGCCGGATGCCGGTACGGATACCACGAACATCGCCACGTTCGCGCGCAAGGTCGAGGGCGGATGGTCGATCTCCGGCAAGAAGGTGTGGATCACCAAGGCGCAGGAGGCCGAGCGACTGCTGATCCTGTGCCGCACCACACCTCGCGACGAGGCGCCGAAGAAGACCGCAGGCATGACTCTGTTCTTCGCCCCGATGGATCGCGACCGGGTCACGGTCCGCAAGATCCCGAAGATGGGCCGTAACGCGGTGGACACCAACGAGCTGTTCATCGACGAGCTGTTCGTACCCGATTCCGATGTGGTCGGTGAGGTCGGGCACGGATTCCGCGCGATTCTGGCAGGCCTCAATGCCGAGCGCGTCATCTCCGCCAACGCGGCGATCGGGATCGGCCGGGCCGCGCTGCGCAGGGCCGCCGGATACGCCAAGGAGCGCACCGTGTTCGGCAGGGCCATCGGGCGGAATCAGGGCATCGCCTTCCCACTGGCGCAAGCTCAGATCCAGTTGGACGCGGCGGACCTGATGTGCCGCCGCGCAGCATGGCTGATCGACAACGACCATCCGGCAGGAAAGGACGCCAACGAGGCGAAATACCTCGCGGCGGAGGCGGGCTTCTTCGCCGCGGACGCGGCGCTGAGCGCACACGGTGGTTACGGCTACTCGCAGGAGTACCACATCGAACGGTACTTCCGGGAATCCCGGTTGATGCGGATCGCGCCGATCAGCCAGGAAATGGTGCTGAACTACATGGCCGAGCATGTGCTCGAACTCCCGAGGAGCTACTGATGCAGCCCTACCGATCCGTGCTGTTCCTGCCGGGGCATCGGCCGTCCTGGGTGGACAAAGCCTTACGTGCCGGGCCTGATGCGATCGTGCTGGACCTGGAGGATTCCGTGCCGGAATCCGAAAAGGTGGGCGCGCGAGCCACTGTTGCCTCGTCCATCGAGCGGCTGGCCGCCGAGCAAACGGCCCCGGACGTGCTCGTACGGGTCAATCCCCTGGACACCAAGCTGACCGGGGGAGACCTGGAGCAGGTGATGGTACCGGGACTGACGGGCATCTTCGCGCCGAAGATCGAGCAGGCCACCGACGTGCTGCGCTACGATGCGCTGCTCGACCACTTCGAGACACGCAACGGGGTGTCGGGGCTGGAGTACATCGTCCCGGTGGAGACCGTGCGCGCGATCCACGAATGCCGCGAGATTGCCGGTGCCTCACCGAGAGTGGGAGCGATGATCGGCCCCACCGCCGAGCACGCCGATATAGCTCGAGCCGTGGGATACGAATGGTCTCCGGAAGGCACCGAGACGCTGTATCACCGCAGCCGGATTCTGCTGGCATGCCGTGAGGCGGGAATCCACGCGTTGACCGGACTCTGGGAGAAGCTGTCCGATACGGATGGTCTTGCGGAGTTCGCACGGCGTGGTAGGCAGCTCGGGTTCCGCGGCATGATCGCCATCCACCCGAGCCATGTGGCGACGATCAACGAGGCGTTCACGCCATCCGATGAGGACGTCGAGTTCTACCGGGGGATCGTCGACACCTACGAGAAGGCCACCGCCGACGGCACCGGCGCAGTGCGCTACCGGGGGACACACATCGACAAGGCGCACTATGACAGGGCACTCGCGTGGCTCGAACGCGCGGAGCGCATCACCGGAACGGGGAACCGCCCATGACCATGCAAGCGACGCAAGCGACCATGCGGGGCCTGTACTTCGAGGAGTTCGAAGTCGGTGCCGAGTATCGGCACGCGCTGACCCGCACGATCACCGAGATGGACAATGTCATGTTCACCTCGCTGACCATGAACCTGCAGCCACTGCATCTGGACGAGGAGTTCGCCAAGGAATCGGTGCACGGTGCCAGGGTGCTCAACAGCCTGTTCACCGTCGCGCTGATCGGGGCGTTCCACGTCCCCGAACTGACCATGGGAACCACCCTGGGCAACCTCGGTTACGAAAAGATCGAGTTCCCGCACCCGGTGTTCCACGGTGACACGCTGCGTGCGGAAACCACGGTCCTGGACAAGCGAGAATCCCGTAGTCGCGACGATTCCGGAATCGTGTGGTTCGAACACCGTGGCTACAACCAGGACGACGTGCTCATCTGCCGCTGCCACCGCATCGGCCTGATGGCAAAGAAGCCGACGGACCCCGAGCAGAGCAAAGAAGGTGTGCGATGACTTCCACAACAGGTGCCGACCGCGACTACGTGCCCGACGTGCGCACGTTGACCATCGACAACCGGCAGGTGCAGCCGGAGGGCGCAGCGTGGGATGTGTACAACCCGGCGACCGAGCAGGTCCTCGCAACGGTGGCGGGAGCCTCGAGCAAGCAGGTCGACGATGCCGTTTCGGCCGCACGCAAGGCATTCGGTCGGTGGTCGTCGATGAGTGGGCACGAGCGCGCGGCCGCGATTCACCGATTCGCCGATGTGCTGGAGGCACGCACCGACAAGCTGCTGGCCTCGATCGTCAACGAGGTCGGCACGCCCGTCTCCCTGGCCGAGGGCTTGCAGGTCAAGCTCGGTCTGATGCATCTGCGCTGGCAGGCCGAGGCGGCGAAGAAGGACCGCACCCTGCACCTCGGCGGCTACGACCAGCCGGTACCGACGATGAGCGACGTGACGCACTACCCGGTCGGCGTGGTCGCGGCGATCACCGGATACAACTATCCGCTGAATCTCGCCATCTTCAAGTTCGGTGCGGCCCTGGCCGCGGGCTGCACGGTGGTGCTGCTGCCCTCCCCGCGAACCCCGCTGACCACGCTGCTGTTCGGTGATCTCAGCCGGGAGGCCGACCTGCCGGACGGCGTGTTCAACGTGCTGGTCGGTGATGCCGAGGTCGGACAGCAACTGACTTCGCATCCCGGAGTGGACAAGGTCTCGTTCACCGGGTCCGATGCGGTGGGCGCAAAGATCATGGAGCAGGCCGCGACAAACCTGAACGGCGTCACCCTCGAACTCGGAGGTAAATCCGCGAGCATCGTGCTGCCCGGCACCGATGTCGAATCGTTGGCCACCGAAACGCACCTGCGGTGGTCGCGCAACGGCGCGCAGGGCTGCGCCGCGCTGGCACGGTTGCTGGTGCACGAGAGCCTCTACGATCGCTTTCTGGAGGCCAGTGCCGAGGGATTCGAGCAAATGCGGGTCGGTGACCCGTGGGACCCGAAGACCAATATCGGACCGATGATCCGGCCGGACCACCGGGAGCGGGTGCAGGGGTTCATCGACGAGGCGCTCGGTGCGGGAGGCAAGGCACTGCTGTCGGTGGATCGGCCGCTGCCCGAATCCGGCTGGTACGTGAACCCGGTATTGCTGGGCAACCTGCCGCATGACGCGCGCGCGGTGCAGCAGGAGATCTTCGGACCGGTGGCGGTGATCGTGCCGTTCTCGGATACCGACGAGGCGATTCGGTTGGCGAATGACACGGCCTACGGGCTGGCGGCCAATGTCTGGTCACCCGATCTCGAGGAGGGACGCCGGGTGGCCGAGCGGCTCCGTGCCGGCACTGTGTGGATCAACGGAGGCGGGGCGATGCGCCCCGACGCGCCGTTCGGTGGTTCCGGACGTTCGGGGGTTGGCAGGGAACTCGGGGAGTGGGGGATCCATGAATACCTGGAACCCCGCCACATCCAGTGGCGTGTCTGATATCGGCTGGTCATTGGCTCGATACGGCTTCGGAGGTAGGCGACATGCCAGATAACAGGTCCGGCGGGGATGGGCCTCTCGCGGGTGTGCGGGTGCTCGAGCTCGGCACGATGTATGCCGCGCCGACGGCGGGGCGGATGCTCCGGGACTTCGGTGCCGAGGTCATCAAGGTGGAGGATCCGGTGGCCGGGGACTACGCTCGGCAATGGGTGCCTCAGAAGGAAGGGCTGTCTCTGGGGTTTTCGCGGCTCAACGCAGGCAAGCGTTCGGTCGGTGTCGATCTGCGTGAGCAGGACGGTCGCGATCTCGTCAGCCAAATGGCGTCTCAAGTGGACATCGTGATCGAATCCTTCCGGCCGGGACGGCTGGAAGAGTGGGGACTGGGCTACGAGGTGCTCAGTGCGAACAATCCCGGGCTGGTGCTCGCCCGTGTGTCCGGCTTCGGCCAGACCGGGCCCTACCGGTTGCGCCCGGGGTTCGGCACCGTGGCCGAGACGGCCAGCGGCTTCGCCCAGATCAACGGCTGGCCGGACTCGCCACCCACCTCGCCACCGTTCGGCTTTGCGGATTCGATCGCCGGCATGGCGGCCGCCATGGGTGCGGCCATGGCGCTGTACCGGCGGGGACAAACCGGGCACGGAGATGTGGTCGATGTGGCGCTGTACGAGCCGCTGATGTTCATCATCGGCGATCTGGTGCTCAAGTACACCGGGCTCGACGAGGTGCAGGGACGTATCGGCAACGGAACCGGGGCGGCTTCTCCGCGGGGTATCTACGAGGCGGCTGACGGGAAGTTCCTGTCCATCGCGGCGTCCAACCAGGCGATCGCTTCCCGGCTCTTTGCGGCGATGGGGCAGCGGGAACTCATCGACGATCCGAGATTCGCCACCAACGCCGCACGGCTGACCAACAATGATCTGGTGCAGAAGCAGGTCGCGGATTGGGTGGGATCGCTGCCGCGGGATGCAGTGCTGGCCGTGCTCGACGAATTCGAGGTGGTGAACTCTCCCGTCAACGATGCTTCCGACATCGTGGCCGATCCGCATTTCCTGGAGCGGACCCTGGTGGGCATCACGGGCAACGAAACACTCGAGTCCGTACTGATGCCGGGGCCGGTACTGCACATGGCCGGGTATGCGGGTCCGGTCTACGACGGTGTACCCGCTATTGGTGAGCACACCGATCAGGTGCTGCTCCGGGAGTTGGGACTTTCGGACGGGGAGCTCGGCGAATTGGCCGACCGGGGAGTCGTCAGCGGCTCATCCGCTCGGTGAGGCCGAGGACATCGCTGGTCGGCCGCGAATCTCGCGATCCGCGGCCGCCCCGCAATACCAGCACGTTGCAGCCCGCCATCGCTCCATGGGCAGGTTCGGATCGAATACGAGGACTGCCGAAGACATACGCCGGTCACGGTCCCGGTTGATCACCCGGGAGAAGTGCTCCGATGAAGCATTCACCTGATGAACCGGCCCACGATGTCTCGGAGGTCCCTGCCTATCCGCACGTCTTCGAGCCCATCCGGATCGGAGCCATGTCCCTGCGCAACCGGGTCATGTTGCCGCCACACGCTTCTGCGATCGGAAACCTGTGGGGATCTCAGGCCGATGCGAACCGCAACATCGCCTACTGGGAGTCGCGGGCAAAGGCCGGAGTGGCCTGGATCGACGGAGTCGCCGGACGGGTTCGCAATCGACTCGTCCCCGGCTTCGAACCCCACGGCTACGGTGCCGAGACCACGGGCTTCTACCGGTTGCCCTTCTTCGTCGAGCGGGTCCAGCAGATGGTCGCAGCCATCCATGCCGCGGGTGCGACCGTCACATCGCAGTTGACCGTGATCGGTGGGAATCCGCACACTCCCTCACGGCAACTGAGCGCGCCACTGTACAACTCCCGACCGCACGTGCTGCGGCGGGACGAGATTGCGTGGTACGTCGAGGAATACCGGTTTTCGGCACGACAGGCTCGACGGGCGGGACTCGACGGTATCGAGCTGCACCTCAATCACGACGACCTGCTCGAGTGGTTCCTCTCGCCCCTGACCAACCACAGGGAGGACGAATTCGGTGGCTCCCTCGAGAACCGTGCGCGGTTCGCGGTCCAAGTGCTGACGGCGGTACGCGAGGAGATCGGCACCGACATGACACTCGGTGTCCGGTTCAACCTGCGAGAGGAGATGCCGGGGGCTATGACGCCACCGAGGGGATCACCATCGCGCAGTACCTCGAAAGCACCGGCCTCATCGACTTCCTGCACACTGTCATCGGCTCGCCCTGGGGGGATCCGAGCTACATCCAACCGCAGTACTACGCCCCGGCGCAGTGGTCCCATCTGGCCGGTGATCTGAAGAAGGCCATCTCGCTACCGGTCGTGCACACCGGTCGGATCAACACCATCGACGCTGCCGAGCGCGTGCTCGCCGACGGCCACGCTGACATGGTGGGTATGGCTCGGGCACACATCGCCGACGGCGAGATCCTGTCGAAGGCCCGAGAAGGCCGTACGGACGAGATCAGACCCTGTATCGGTGGCAACGACTGCATCAGCCGCCGCTACGTCGAAGGGCTCCCCTTCGGTTGCGCGGTCAATCCGCATGCGGCGAAGGAGCTGGATGGTCCGTGGGGACCTGTCGCCCGACCACGGCGTCTCATGGTTGTCGGTGGGGGACCGGCGGGGATGGAACTTGCGGCGCTCGCCGCCGAGGGCGGTCACGCGGTCGATCTGTGGGAGGCCGCCGATGAACTGGGAGGACAGTTGCGCGTCGCCGCAGCCGCGCCCAGCTATGACCAGTACAGCCGGTACCTCGACTGGCAGGAGCGCCGACTGGAGCGGCTGGAGGTGAAAATCCGGCTCGGTGAATGCGCGGATGCCGACGCGGTGATCACCACGGGCACCGACGTGGTGGCCGTGGCGACGGGTGCGACCCCACATCGTCCCTTGATCAAGGGCATTCACGGCGAGAATGTCTTCGACATTCGCGAGGTTCTGCGTGGCGACGTCTCGGTGGGGCAGCGGGTGCTCGTCGTGGCACAGGACGACCACCTGCCGCCGCTGAGCGTGACGGATTTCCTCAGCGAGCGTGGGCACGACGTGACCATGGTGTACGCGACCACCGGTCCGGGGCAGTTGCTCGGTCGTTACATCCTGGGTGGGATTCTGGGCCGACTTCACTCGCGTGGCGTGGTCTTCCGCTTCATGGAGGAGGTCACCGAGATAGCGCCCGACCGGGTCCGGGTGGCCAACGTCTATTCACGATGCGAGGAAGAGCTGACCGGCTTCGACTCGGTCGTGCTTGCTTGCGGTGGTGATGCCGATGCGGAGTTGTACGACCAACTGCGCACGCGGATGCCCGAGGTGCACCTCCTCGGTGACGCGTTCGCTCCGCGGCGACTGGTGTCCGCGACTCGCCAAGCCTACGAATTGGCGAAGGTACTTCGCGCGTAGCGGTTTTCTCCGCTTTCGTGGAGTACCGACGCCGGAGTGCGTCCCCGTAACCGACGAGGACGCACCCCCGCACCGACCCGTGGGGAGCTCCGCGCTCGCGGCTCTGCTGTTTTCTCAGCGTTGTCCGCCATCCACGGTCAGCAGGGCGCCCGTCGTGTAGCTGGATGCGTCACTGGCCAGGTACAGGGCGGTACCGACGATCTCCTCCGGTTGGCCACCGCGCTGCAACGCGAATCCCTCGGCGCGTCGGGCGAACTGTTCGGAGTCCCACGAGGCACTGACGTCGGTGTGGAAGGTGCCTGCCACGATCGCGTTGCAGCGAACCGCCGGACCGAAGGCATGGGCGAAGCCGACCGTGAGGGCGTTGAGACCGGCCTTGGCCGCCGAGTAGGGTGCGATCTCGGGGCGGGGGTGCAGGGCACCCGCACTGCTGATGTTGATGATGGAGCCGCCGCCTGCTGCCGCCATCTTCGTGCCCACCAGTGCGGCCAGGCGGAACGGTCCCTTCAGATTCACCCCGATCACCTTGTCGAACAACTCCTCGCTGACCCCGTCGAGACTGTCGTACAGCGGGGACATCCCGGCGTTGTTCACCAGTACGTCGATGCGCCCGAACCGCTCGTAGGCAGCCTCGACCAGCGCGTCCAGATCCGCCCAGCGACCGACGTGGGCGCTGACCGGCAGCGCCGACCGTCCGGTGTCCCGTTCCACCTCGGCGGCGGTCTCCTTGCAGGAGTCCAGATTGCGGCTGGCGACGACGACATCGGCCCCGGCGCGGGCGAGGCCGTGCACCATCGCCTCGCCCAGTCCGCGGCTGCCTCCGGTGACCAGGGCGACCCGGCCGGTCAGGTCGAAAGCTGTGTGGGTATCGAACTTCACGAGCGCCTCCTCGGTGTGGAGCCGTACCGGTTCTCCGGAGTTGACCCTGCCATATTCATTGTTATGGTAATCATAGATATAGGTGCGAAGGCCAGAACTTCGCGATGCCGAGAAGAAGGAGCATCCGGTGGGTGACAACCACGATCAGCTGTTCGAGCTCTCCTCGAGCCACCGCCGGCTGCAGGAAGAAGCGCGCGCTTTCGCCGCGTCGGTGCGGGATATCGCCGAACGGGCCGACGAATCCGACGACGTCGACCCCGACATGCGCAAGCGGCTGGCAGGCAGCGGTCTGGCCGCGATCACAGTCCCCGCGGAGTTCGGCGGCCGCTATGATCGGGTGGATTCTCTTGCGGTCACCGTTGCCCGAGAAGTGTTCGCAGCCGAAAGCGCGCATCTGGATTCACTGCTCGGGATGCAGGGCATCGGCAGTTACGCGATCAGTGCCGGGGGAGACGACTCCGTTCGCGCGCACTGGCTGCCCAAGGTGGCACGTCTCGATGCGATCGCCGCGCTCGCCCTCACCGAACCCGATGTGGGGTCCGACCTCAAGGCACTGTCCACCACGGTCACCGAGCGCGATGGTGAGCTGATCGTCAGTGGCCACAAATCCTTCATCACCAATGGCGGCGACGCGGATTTCTACTGCGTATTGGCGCGAGAGAACGATGGGTACTCCCTGGTCCTCGTCCCGGCCGCCGCAACCGGCGTCAGCACCGAGAAACCGCACCAGATCATCGCTCCCCACGTCCTCGGCGACGTCGTGCTGGACGAGGTTCGTGTACCGGTGGAGTACCGGCTGGGTGCGCCCGGTGAGGGATTCAAGCTGGTGTTGGCGACCCTGGCAACCTTCCGGGTATCGGTGGCGGGTGCTGCGGTGGGGACGGCACAAGCCGCTCTCGAAGAGGCCGTGCGACATGCAAGTGGACGTGAGCAATTCGGGGTCAGCCTGGCTCGGCTCGGCTCGGTTCCCGCTTCCCTGGCAACTTCCTGGACCGAGATCGAGATGGCTCGCGCGCTGACCTACCGTGCAGCTGCCGCAGCGGCACGAGATCCACTGGCCAATCTGCACCTGTCCTCCATGGCCAAGGTGGGAGCGACCGAGACAGCAGGGCGCGTCGTCGACAGGTCGGTGCAGACAATGGGCCGTTTCGGATTGGTGCGCGGCAGCAGGATCGAGCGGCTTTATCGCGAAGCACGCCCCATGCGCATCTACGAAGGGTCGACCGAAGTCATTCAGGACTCCCTGGCCAAGCAGCTGGTGAAGCAATTCGCCCGGTAATCCGAACCGAGTGCATCTTCCCGGTAAAGCAAGGAGTGGCCGCCACCCATGAGCAACGACACCGCGCCTCGCCCGGACACAACCGGACAGAAGCGCACAGTGAACCGAGTGGTCATCCGGTTCGCCGGGGACTCCGGTGATGGAATGCAGCTGACCGGCGATCGCTTCTCCGCCGAAGCCGCGGCATTCGGCAACGATCTCGCAACACAGCCCGACTTTCCCGCAGAGATCCGAGCTCCGCAGGGAACACTACCCGGGGTCTCGAGCTTCCAGGTTCATTTTGCCGACTACGACATCCTCACCGCAGGCGACCGGCCCGACGTGCTCGTGGCGATGAATCCGGCGGCGTTGAAGGCCCATCTCGGCGCTCTCGCGCGTGGCGGAACGGTCATCGTGAACACCGATGAGTTCACCGGGCGCAACCTGACCAAGGCCGGCTATGCCGCGAACCCGCTCACCAGCGGAGAACTCGATGGTCTCGTCGTGCACGAGGTGGCAATGACCACGCTCACGCGCGGGGCGGTGGAAGCAACGGGGGTGAACAAGAAGGACGCCGGGCGAGCCAAGAACATGTTCGCTCTCGGCCTGCTGTCCTGGATGTATCACCGTCCGGTTGACGATACCGAGCGCTTTCTGCGCGAGAAGTTCGCCCGCAGACCCGAGCTTGCCGAAGCGAACGTGCTCGCGTACCGGGCGGGATGGAACTACGGTGAAACCACCGAAGCATTCGCCACCACCTACGAGGTGGGACCCACCGCGTTGTCACCGGGGACATACCGCCAGGTGACCGGTAACACGGCTCTGTCCTACGGGCTGGTCGCCGCGGGCCGCCGTTCGGGCTTGCCGGTCTTCCTCGGTAGTTACCCGATCACGCCGGCCAGCGACGTCCTGCACGAGTTGAGCAAACTCAAAAGATTCGACGTCACCACCTTCCAGGCCGAGGACGAGATTGCAGGCATCGGCGCCGCGCTCGGCGCGGCGTTCGGGGGCTCGCTGGGTGTGACCACCACGTCCGGCCCCGGACTGGCGCTCAAAAGCGAAACCGTCGGTCTGGCGGTGATGACCGAGCTGCCGCTGCTCGTCGTCGACGTGCAGCGTGGCGGCCCCTCCACAGGGCTTCCGACCAAGACCGAGCAAGCCGACCTGCTGCAGGCGTTGTTCGGGCGCAACGGCGAGTCGCCCGTCCCCGTCGTGGCTCCTCGCTCTCCGGCGGACTGCTTCGCAACGGCACTGGAAGCCACCCGCATCGCGGTCACCTATCGCACTCCGGTGTTGCTGCTCTCCGACGGTGCCATCGCCAACGGCTCCGAGCCCTGGAACGTTCCCGAACCGGATGAGCTGCCGGAAATCGATCCCGATTTCTCCCGTTCTTCCGAGTGGTCCGAATCGGGTCAGGAGTTTGCTCCCTATCAGCGGAATGCCGAGACCCTTGCCCGTCCGTGGGCCATTCCCGGTACGGCAGGTTCGGAGCACCGTATCGGAGGCTTGGAGAAAACCGATGGCAGTGGAAACATTTCCTACGATCCCGACAACCACGATTTGATGGTTCGTCTGCGCCAGGCGAAGATCGACGGAATCAGCGTCGATGATGTCACCGTGCACGACCCCTCCGGACAGGCCAGGACGCTGGTGCTCGGATGGGGGAGTTCCTACGGTCCCATCGGGGCGGCTTGCCGACGGGTGCGGGAAGCAGGTATTCCGGTTGCGCAGGCGCATCTACGGCATCTGAATCCCCTCCCGGTGAATCTGGGTGAGGTGGTGCGCGGCTATGAGCGCATCGTGGTGCCGGAGATGAATCTGGGGCAGCTCTCCTTGTTGCTGCGTGCGAAGTACCTGGTGGACGTGCAGCCGGTGACCAAGGTGCAGGGCTTGGCCTTCCTGGCCGAGGAATTGGAGGAAGTGCTGCTACAGGCGGAGTCCGGAACCCTGGCCAGGACCGAGCGGGCAAAAACCGCCGATGCCCGAGCGCGGGCCGTGCGAGGTAACCATCCTGCGGCGAGCGATTCCGCACCGTATCCTGAGAGGTCTGGACCATGAGCAGCACAGCCGTTACCGATTTGGGATTGACCTCGGTCGCCGGGGTTCCCACCACGGAAGCACCGCAGAAGGCCAAGGACTTCACCAGTGATCAGGAAGTGCGCTGGTGCCCCGGATGCGGAGATTACGCGATCTTGTCCACCCTCCGCGGTTTCCTGCCCGAGCTGGGGCTGAAGCGGGAGAACATCGTGTTCGTCTCGGGCATCGGCTGCTCCAGCCGGTTCCCGTACTACATGAACACCTACGGGATGCACTCCATTCACGGCCGTGCCCCGACGATCGCCACCGGGTTGGCCACCAGCCGACCCGATTTGAGCGTGTGGGTGGTCACCGGGGACGGGGACGCGCTGTCCATCGGCGGCAACCACTTGATCCACGCGCTGCGGCGCAACGTCAACCTCACCATCCTGCTGTTCAACAACCGCATCTACGGGTTGACCAAGGGCCAGTACTCGCCGACCAGTGATCAGGGCATGGTCACCAAGTCCACCCCGATGGGGTCGCTGGACACGCCGTTCAACCCGGTATCGCTGGCCCTGGGGGCCGAAGCCACTTTCGTCGCCAGGGCGATGGACTCCGACCGTCGGGGGCTCGCGGCAGTGCTGCGCCAGGCCGCTGAGCACCGCGGTGCTGCTCTCGTGGAGATCCTCCAGGATTGCCCCGTCTTCAATGATGGGACCTTTGACCTGCTCAGAAATGCGGAAGAGGCATCGTTGCGCTTGATCCCGATCACGCACGGCGAACCGATCGTTCTCGGCGCCGAGAGTGAACGTTGCGTGGTGCGCAGCGGATTCGGGTTGCGGGTTGCCGCCACGAGTGAGGTGGATCCATCCGACATCGTGGTCCACGACGCCACCACCGACGACCCGGAATACGCCTACGCCCTGAGTCGGCTCTCCGATCAGGAACTCACACACGTCGTCACCGGCGTGTTCCGCAAAGTGGCCAAATCCACCTACGATGATCTCGCTCGAGAACAGCTCCACCACGCCAAGGAAGCCGAAGGCCACGATGACGCCGCGCTGCGAGCGCAATTACGAGGGCAGGACAGCTGGACGGTCGTCTGACACGCTCGAATGCATCACCGGCCGCGTCGGCTCCGATTCGATCGGTGTCGACGCGTGAGCCGGGCGAGGGGTCTACCGCGCGGTAGATTCCGACCATCGGTATGATGCGAACTATTATGAGTGAAGTCGGGTCGGCCGCGAGCATTGCATGGGAGCGGCGTGGTGAGAAGGTCTCTTCGACCATCGCGCGGGACATCGTGCGTGAAATCGCCAAGAAGCGCCTCGCTCCGGGGGCCACACTCGAGTCGGAAAGCGCCATGCTCGAGCGCTATCAGGTCGCGCGAGCTTCACTGCGGGAGGCGCTGCGTGTTCTCGAGGTACACGGCCTGGTCCGGATGAAGCCGGGGCCCGGTGGCGGGCCCGTCGTCTCCGAGGTGGACAGCCGCGAGTTCGGCCGTATGGCCACGCTGTTTTTTCAAGTGCTCGACATTCGATTCTCCGAACTGGTCGAGGCACGACTGATCCTCGAACCGCTCGTTGCCCGCTTGGCCGCCGAGCGCCACGACCCGCAGGACAATGATGAGCTACGGGCCATTGTGCAGCAGGGACTCGACGCCGAGGAGGACGGCGAGTGGCTGGAGGCCAGTAATGCCTTCCACGCGAAGGTGCTGTCGATGTCGGGAAACGGCCTGCTCAACATCTTCGCTCGCGCGATGAAGGACATTTTCACCGAGCGGGCCTCGGCGGTTTACGTGGCCAGCAAACGTGGTCGGGTCAAACGGGTCCATGCCGAGATCGCCGATGCGATCATCGACGGCGACGCGGAAGTGGCGGAGCGCTTGATGCGCGAGCACATGAGTGAGTACGCCAAGACCGTTTCCAAGCGTGAGCCGCAGTTGATGAACGAGGTCGTCGACTGGCGCTGAAAGCTCCTCCGCCCGCAGGACCACTCCGGTGCGGGCTTCATGCCGGCAGGGCGGAACGGCCCTTTCCGCGGTGATCGCTCCACCCCACCGGCCCCTCCCTCAGCTCCGTACACCGCCGAGTTCGTTGGACACGAGATAGGCCAGTGTGATGCCTCGGCCGAGAGCGAAGCCGCTGTTGTAACCACTTCCCATTGTGGTCATCGCTGCGCAGGAACCCGCCGCGTACAATCCGGGGACGGCTGCGCCCGCCTCGTCGAGGACGTGACCGTCCCCGTCGATGTGTATCCCACTGGAGCCGATGCCGGTCCCCACGAACTTCAGCTTCAGGCCGTGGAAGGGCGGCTCGGTGATGGTGCCCAGCACCGGGTTGGGCCCGTGCTCGGGGTCCCCGGCGAAGCGCCGGACGTAATCGACCGTTCCCCGGCCGAACTCGGGATCCTCACCACGCGCTGCATTCGCACTGTAGTGAGCAGCGGTCGCCTCGAGCTGCTCGCCGTCGATACCGAGCGCCTCGCCGAGCTCACGCAGACTCGGAGCGGAGGTGACCAGTCCGTCCGGATATTCCCCGCCGGGTGGAGTGGCCGACAGACCGTACTTGCGATGGTGCTGCTCGTCCCAGACGAGGAAGAAGGGCAGGTGCGGATCATCGGGGTCCATGGTCTTGGCCACGATGTCGACCCAGTAGGAGTCGTTGCAGTAGCGCTTGCCGCTCTTGTCCACGATCATGGTGTGCGGCATCGCGTACTCGGGTCCGTACGCGAACCCGGTGCCGACCTCCGAGCGCCAGCCGGGCAGCATGGGAACGCTGGTGGCGGGGATCCGTGCGACCGCCCCGCCCACCGAACGCGCGAGCTTGATCCCGTCGCCGCGCAGGCTGTCGGGCGCGACACTGCCGAAGTCCTCCGGAGCGAGATTCAGCAGTTCTCGTACCAGTTCGGGATCCCAGTCGTAGCTGCTGGTGGCCAGCACAACCGCTCCGTGCCGCTCCACCCGGCCATTCGGTCCCTCGGCGCGTGCGCCGACGACCCGACCACGCTCGTCGCGCAGCAGCTCGGTCACCGGGTGGGACGGGAGAATCTCGATGTGGTCCTCCTTGAGCACCCGGGTGAGGAAGCTCGCCACCACACCGGTGCCGAAGGTCAGCGGATCGCTTTCCTCCGCGGCGGTCTCGGGCGGTTGATCGTGGCGGCCGGAAAGACCGAAGGCATTCATGCCGGCTTGTCCGGGCTCGTCGTCGTTGTCACCCTCGTCGACATGGGTCAGTCGTCGCCCCTTGACGAACATGTCGGCGTAGGTGGTGCCCACCGGGAAGTACGGGCTCACGCGCAGTCGCTCGCGCCACTGGCCGAGCATGCTGCCGTCGATCACTTCGTTGGTGAGGTACCGGCCTGCGTCGAGGGCACCGTCGGCCTCCCCATGATAGTCGGCGAGGCCCGGGATGACGGTCCAGTTGATGGCGCCCACGTCTTCCCAGTACCGCGTCGCGACCGGCGCCATGGTCAGCCAGCGGTGCATCGCTTGTTCGTCGCGTACCTCGGGGTGGTCCCGGCCGATGTCGCGAACGTAGCGCTCGGCGGTGTCGAGATCGTCTGCGATCTCCTCGCGCTCGGCGACGTGGTTGGCGCCGACCCAGACCTGTCCTCCCGAGTACGCGGCTGCTCCGCCGACCAGTTCGTCGGCTTCGAAGATGGTGACCGAGCACCCGTTGAGGGCCGCGCCCAGAGCGGTGGCCAGACCGGAGAGCCCTGCTCCCACGACGACCACGGGCTGTTTGGCACTGGTCTCGGTCTCGTTCGTTCGGTGGTTGGTCATCGGTGCACGTCCCTTCCCGCTGCTGGAGCTCGGAGTTGTTGTTCATCCGGTTTCCCGTCGACTCGTGGACGAGGAGCTCTCGTGGCTTGCACCGGTAGAGCGCTCGGTGTGGAACGCTTACCCGTCTGCGGGCAAGTCCAGGCGGAGTACGCGCTCGAGGTTCTTGCCGAGGATGGCCGCTTCGACCTCGTCGCCGAGGTTCAGCCTGCGGATGGCGTCGATCTCCTCGGCCGGGTTGGCCATCGGCCAGTCGGAGCCGAACACCACCCGTTCCGCACCGTGATTGTTGATCAGGCGGCGTACCGTGTTCGGGTCCATCCGAGCCAGCGCGGGAGGCCAGGAAGTTTCCAGGACGATCGGCAGGCCACGCAGTTCTTCCTCGGCTTCTTCAAGCATGTGGTACCCCCCGAAGTGGCAGGCGACCAGACGCAGGCGAGGGAAGGTCCGCACGATCTCGCGCAGCATCCGCGGTGTGCTCAGCGAGTTGACCTGCCCACTTCCGCCGGCTCCCACATGGGTGATGACCGCGATGTCCTCGTCGAACGCCTCGAACAGTTCCCAGAGGCGTTCGTGCATGAGGCCGAATCCCTGGAACAGGGGATGAACTTTGACGCCCCGGATCCCGTGGCGGCGCAGACTGTTGAGGTTTTCCTCCACGCTGAGATCCACATGCACCGACCCGAACGGGGTGAAACTCGCCCGGTCTAGGGAGGCCACGAACTCGTTGGTGCGGTCGACATGTCGTGCTGCGCCTGCCACTCCCAGAGCGATGCTGTGCCCGACACCGTTGTCGGGCATCTCGCCGGCGAGGGTGGTCGACTTTCCGTCGCCGACCGCCGACAGGCCCGGAAGCTTGTTGGCACTCAGCGCCTTGTCGGCCAATGCGTCGGGCCAAACGTGCGTGTGTGCATCAATGATCAAAATGACCTCGTTTCTTCGACACATCTCGACCGGATGGGATGTGATGGCCATTGCGGGTACTCAGGACGAAGCCGGTTGGCGGAGAGGTGCCCCGGGGAGTATCGAGTGCCTACCCCGTCACCTGGTGAGGTAGCCGCCATCGGCGGTGATTGCCTGTCCGGTGATCAGCGAGGATGCGGGGGAGCACAGCCAGAGATTGGCCTGCGCCACTTCCTCCGGCGTACCGAGCCGCCCGAGCAGACTCAGCCGTCCCGCCATGTCGGATTCGCTCTCCTCGCGTGCTTGTCTTGCTTCCCGCACCATTGGTGTGTCGATCGCTCCGGGGCAAACGGCGTTGACTCGTACACCGAACTCCGCGTACTCCAGGGCTGCGGTGCGGGTCAGTCCGATCACGCCATGTTTGGCGGAGGTGTATGCGGGTGCCCCGGAGCCGGCCCGGAAGGAGCGAACGGAACCGACATTGACGATGGAACCAGGGGTGCCCTGGCGAAGTAGCTGCGCGATCTCATACTTCAGCGACAGCAGCATCGAGGTCAGGTTGATATCGAGAATGTGCCGGAACTGTTCGGGATCGGCATCGACGATTCGGTGCCGATCCGGGGTGATCGCCGCGTTGTTCACGGCACAGTCCAAGCGGCCGTAGCGGTCGACGGTCTGCGTGACCAGCGTTTCGACGTCTTCGGCGCGACTGACGTCGGTGTGTACGAACGACGCTTCGCCACCGTCGATGGTGATTTCGTCGGCAACGGCGGCCCCGGCCTCAGAGGAGATGTCGGCGACGACGACTTTCGCACCTGCCGTGGCGAATGCCAGAGTGGTTGCCCGTCCCATGCCGGCACCACCACCGGTGACGATGACCACCTTCCCCGCGACGGTGTCCGGGGTTCCTGCCGTATTGCTCTTGGCCATGCACATGCCCCTGTTCGCCCACCCGGATGGGGACGCTTGTCCGTGGTTGTCTACCGCAAGGCGCTAAAGATAATAATCGTTATCCTGGTTGTGCGTCTTGTTGATGTCAAGGCTCTCCTGTGCGCGTCCGGCACGTCTCGCTACCCCGGTACGTACACGTTCTGTTGGTCGAAGGTGCCATGTGGTGCCACGTCGACACGTCCGCCGACATTGCCGCTCCTGCCCCGACATGGCGGGAAACCGGGGGTGGACAGGGGTCGTGATGCGGCTTACAGTGTGGAAACTCATACCAATGATAATCATCATTTTGGCTCGTGCTGGGAGTGTTCATGAAGGTGCGCAAGAGATGGTGGCGTACTGCTGCCTTTGCCGGTGCGGCGACGCTGGTGGTGGGTTTGGCCGGGTGTGGTGGCTCTTCCGGAGCGAGCAACGCCGGTGGTGGTCTGCCGGAGACCGTGAAGATCATGTCCATCAAGGAGATGACCGGGCCGGTTTCCTTCGCCGGGATCCATGCCACCAGGGGAATCAAGCTGGCTGTCGAGCAGATCAACCAGCAGGACTTCCTCGGTGAGACCGACCTGAAGATCGAGGTCAAGGACAGTGCCGCAAGCGCTCAGAAGGCGGCCAGTTTCACGACCCAGGCGATTGCGGACGAGTCCTACGCCGCCATCCTCGGGCCTGCCTCCAGTTCGCAGGCTGCTGCGATGTCTCCGATCGCGCAGAAGTCGCGGATGCCGGTGATCTACACCCAGGCGGGCAGCGAGGGTGTGCTGGTCGGCGACTACACATACCGACTTACACCACCTGCGAGTTCCTATTTCGGGGTGGCCGGCGACTACCTCGCGAGCAAGAACATCCGGACCGCTGCCGTGCTCTACAACAGCGGGAATCCGACGTTGTCCGAGCTGGGCAAGAAGACGGTTCCCGGTTTGGCCGAGGAGCACGGTTTCTCGATGCAAAGCTCCAACGGTGTTCCGCGTGACGCGCTGGACTTCACCGCCGTGGGATCGGAGATCGCCGAGGCGGCTCCGGGTGCGGTGTTCGTCTTGCTGGAAGGGCCGCAGAATCCCCGGGCGATCAGCCAGCTTCGGCGGAACGGCTATCAGGGCGAGATCGTGGGCATGACTTCCATGGGAGCAGGCAACCTGGAAACGGCAGGCGAGACCGCGGCGGGTGCGGTCTGGCCCGGCAACTTCAGCGCGCTGAGCAAGAAGCCGAGCGTGCAGAAATTCGTCGAGGCCTACAAAGCCGAGTACGACGGCGAGATCCCCAACAACTACGCGGCCGAGGGCTATGATGCCGCGTGGTTCCTGGCCCGGGGGATCGAGCAGGCAGGCAGTGTGTCGCGTACCGCGATCCAGGACGGGCTGGCCGGAGTTGCCAAGGCCGGGTTCAAAGGCGCCCAGGGCGAACTGAGATTCCAGGGCAACGACGTACGTGTCGAAGGTGTGCTGGCCGGCTGGAACGGCAGCAAGGAAGTCCTCGTGATGCCGAGCGGATCATGATCGTGCGATGAAGCGCCGACCACGATTGGTTCGGTTTGGGTGCGGAGTGTTCATGAAGGTGCGCAAGAGATGGTGGCGTGTCGTTGCCCTTGCTGGTGCGGCGACGCTTGTGGTGGGTTTGGCCGGGTGTGGTGGTTCTTCGAGAACGAGTGATGCCGGTGGTGGTCTGCCGGAGACCGTGAAGATCATGTCCATCAAGGAGATGACCGGGCCACTTGCCTATGCCGGGATTCATACCACGAAAGGGATCAAGCTGGCTGTCGAGCAGATCAACCAGCAGGACTTCCTCGGTGAGACCGACCTGAAGATCGAGGTCAAGGACAGTGGTACGAGCGCTCGGAAGGCGGCCAGTTTCACGACCCAGGCGATTGCGGACGAGTCCTACGCCGCCATCCTCGGGCCGGGCACGAGCTCGCAGGCTGCTGCGATGTCTCCGATCGCGCAGAAGTCGCGGATGCCGGTGATCTACACCCAGGCGGGCAGCGAGGGTGTGCTGGTCGGCGACTACACCTATCGGGTGACGCCGCCTGCGAGTTCCTATTTCGGGGTGGCCGGCGACTACCTCGCGAGCAAGAACATCCGGACCGCTGCCGTGCTCTACAACAGCGGTATCCCGACGTTGTCCGAGCTGGGCAAGAAGACGGTTCCCGGTTTGGCCGAGGAGCACGGTTTCTCGATACAAAGCTCCAACGGTGTTCCGCGTGACGCGCTGGACTTCACCGCCGTGGGATCGGAGATCGCCGAGGCGGCTCCGGGTGCGGTGTTCGTTCTGCTCACCGGACCGCAGAATCCCCGGGCGATCAGCCAGCTTCGGCGGAACGGCTATCAGGGCGAGATCGTGGGCATGTTGTCCATGGGAGCAGGCAACCTGGAGACGGCCGGTGAGGTCGCGGCGGGTGCGGTCTGGCCCGGCAACTTCAGCGCGCTGAGCAACAAACCGAGCACCAAGGCTTTCATCGAGGCCTACAAGGCCAAATATGGCGGCGAGATTCCCAACAATTTTGCGGCCGAGGGCTATGATGCCGCGTGGTTCCTGGCCCGGGGCATCGAGCAGGCAGGCAGTTCCTCGCGGAGTGCCATCCAGGACGGGCTGGCCGAAGTTGCCAAGGCCGGGTTCAAAGGCGCCCAGGGCGAACTGAGATTCCAGGGCAACGACGTACGTGTCGAAGGTGTGCTGGCCGGCTGGAACGGCAGCAAGGAAGTCCTCGTGATGCCGAGCGGATCATGACCGTACCGAAGTCGACTTCCATGGTGATGCAAGGGAGTGCGGACACGTGCTGAGCGTAAGGGGCAAGCCTGTGAGGCAGGGACCAGCGGCGAGGAAAGCAGGTGAGCCGAGATGGCGCAGATACTGATCAATGCGGTCACACTCGGATCGCTGTATCTGTTGTTCGCGCTCGGCATGAGCGTGGCGTGGGGAACGATCGGGATATTGAACTTCGCCCATGGCTCGTTTTTCATGTTCGCCGCATTGAGCGCCCACTTCATCGTCCAGAAGGTAGCTTTGCCCATGCCGATCATGGTCCTGCTCGGCATGGTGGTGGGAGCCGTGCTTTCGGTGCTGACTCAGATGCTGGTCTTCGACCCGATTCAGCGCCGCAGTACCGACCATCACAGAGCGGAGCTGCAAATCCTGGTCGGTGGAATCGGCATTTCCAGTATTCTGCTGGCGATTGCGCAGCATGTGACCAGGAGCGTTCCGTTCGGATTTTCGAATAGTACTTTTCACATCGAGGTATACGAGTTGGGGCCGCTACAGGTATCGAACATACAGTTCGTGATTCTGAGCGTGGCCGTCGGCATGTCGGCATTGACCGCATGGTGGTTGCGGTCGGCTCGTGCCGGTCTGGCACTGCGCGCTATCGGAGTCGATTCCGAGGTTGCCACGCTCATGGGGGTGGACCGCCGTAGGTTGGCTTTCGGCACGATGGCGGTTTCCGGAGGATTGGCCGGTATGGCAGGAATCCTGCTGACGTACTACTTGGGATCGATTGCTGCGGAAACCGGAGACAGTTTTCTGATCAAGGCGTTCGCGGCGATCATTCTCGGTGGCATCGGATCGGTCACGGGAGTGATCACCGGTGCGATGGTGCTCGCTCTGGCCGAGACCATCGTGCTGACCCAGATGTCGGGTATGTGGGCCAGCGCGGTCGCTTTCGGCCTCATTTTCGTGGTGCTTCTCCTCCGGCCTCGTGGTCTCTTCGGCCGTAAGGAGGTGCGGCGCACATGATCGAATGGTATGATGCCCACCTTGTTCTGATCCAGTCCACCTTTGTGAACCTTCTGCTCGTGCTGAGTATTCAGGTGCCCCTGCGGATGGGTGTTTTCTCGTTCGCCGGGGTGGGAAGTTACGGGCTCGGTGCCTATGTGTCGGCGATCCTGACCATCCGCTACGAGATTCCTGCCTATGTGGCGATCGGTGTCGGGATTCTGCTTGCCGCCTCGATCGGCTACTTGCTCGCGTTGGTGGTCTCGCGCTTGAAAGGGCTGTATCTCGCGATGGCCACGATCGCGTTCGTGCTGATCCTGTCGGTAATCGCCACGAACGGTGGTGAACTGACCGGCGGTGCGCAGGGACTGTACGGGGCCATCAGCGACCTGAACACCCTCGAGGTGATCATGGTCAGTGTCGTGGTGATCGTGCTTCTGGCACTGTCCGAACGCGGCGCCACCAAGCGCCGTATCGATGCGGTTCGCGAGGATCCGGAGCTCGCGATGTCCGTGGGCATTCCGGTGGTACGCCTGCAAAGGCTGTCCTTTGTGATCAGCGGCGCGCTCGGGGCGTGCGCCGGCGGGATGAACGCCTTGCTGCGCACTACGGTTTCTCCGCAGGCCCTCAGCTTTCACCTGGTCGTACTCGCGTTGACCATGATCATTGTCGGTGGGCTGAGGTCGTGGATCGGTGCGCTTATCGGTGCTGTGGTCTTCACCTGGCTGCCGAGCATGCTGCAGCTCGCGGGGGAATGGCAGAGCGTGGTTTACGGTCTGATCGTTGTGCTGGCCGCGATCTTCGTACCGACAGGGCTGCTCGGACTGGTGCAGGACACTTACCGGAAGCTGCGTCGACGAAGCAGTCGAGTGGTGGCACGGGATTCCGTGTCCGGAACCGATGACACCGATACCGAGCGCGCCCTGTTCGCATCGCTCGGTGGCGACAACAGGACCGGAGGTTCTCGATGAATGCATTCGATGCTGAACCGGCTGTCCTCGCCGCGGAGGATGTGGCGGTGCACTTCGGCGGGATCAAGGCCGTCGACGGCTTCGGCCTGAATCTCCCCGCAGGAAGGATCTGCGGCATCCTGGGGCCGAATGGCTCCGGTAAGAGCACATTTCTTGCGGCCGTGACGCGATTGGTGTCGCTCACCCGTGGTCGGCTGCTGCTCGACGGTGCGGAATACCAAAATGCTCCCCCGGAGACTCTCGCTCGCCGTGGCCTGTCTCGGACTTTTCAGACCGTGCGGCTACTGCCCGATCTGACCGTGCTGGAGAACGTCCGGCTCGGAGCGGACCTCCACGCGCGAGGAAGGGGCGTGCGGAGCTGGTTCCGGCCGGACACGACGCCGGAAGTGGTCGACGAGGCGATCGAACGGACCGGTCTGGGCACTGCCCGCTCCTGGCGGCCGGGGGAATTGTCCTACGGAATGGCACGGCGAGTGGAGATCGCCCGAGCACTGGCGGCCAAGCCGCGGGTGCTGCTGCTCGACGAGCCCACCGCCGGGATGAACCAGCGGGAGCGTGGAGAAATTTCCGAACTGCTGCGCACACTGCGTGGTGACGGCCTCGCTCAGCTTCTCGTCGAGCACGACGTGCAGATGATGGTCGACACCTGCGACCACCTCGTGGCGATGAACTTCGGCGCGCTCGCGGCCGAAGGCACCCCCGCCGACGTGGTCGTTCATCCAGCTGTGCAGGAGGCCTACTTGGGAAAGCGGGGGCGGTCCCATGCTTGAAATCCATGATTTGCACGTCAGTTACGGCAGGGTCGAGGCGGTGCGTGGGTTGAGTGCCTCGGTGGTTCCCGGGCGCGTCACTCTGGTGCTCGGAGCCAATGGAGCAGGCAAAAGCACGACACTGCGAGCAGCCACCGGTCTCGTTCCGGCCGACTCCGGTGAGGTGGTGCTCGATGGCCAACCGATCACAGGCATGGCCACGCACAAGATTGTGCGCAATGGGCTGGTGCTCGTTCCGGAGGGGCGACAGGTGTTCGCTCCCCTGACCGTGGAGGAGAACCTGGTCCTGGGGGGCTACGTCGCGAAGAAGGAACAATCCTCCAAGGAGCTGGATCGGGTTTACGAGATGTTCCCGGTGTTGCGTGAACGTCGGCGAGGTCCTGCCGGGTTGCTCAGCGGTGGGGAGCAGCAGATGCTCGCTTTCGGCCGGGCGCTGATGTCCGCACCGCGCGCGATGATGATGGACGAGCCGTCGATGGGGCTGGCCCCGGCGATGGTGGAGTCCGTACTCGGAACGGTTCGCGATATCGCCAATTCGGGGATCGCCTTGCTCGTGGTGGAGCAAAATGCGGACATGGGGCTTGAGATCGCTGACGATGTCGTGGTCGTGGCGCGCGGGGAAGTAGTGTTCAGCGGTCCGGCCGAGCAGGCTCGCTCGGACACCTCGGTGGTACGCGCATTCCTCGGCGAGGCCGCACTCGGAGCATGAAAAGGCAGTGGCGGCCGATGTGGTAATCAGCTTAATTTTCGGCCTCGTTGATAATAAGTTGAAATTACTGCACTGAGAACCGAGAGGGCTGTGCTTTGAATATTGGTAGTATACCCGCCAAGTGGGCGGCGCTCACTCCGAATGCCGATGCAATATTCGATGCTGAGAAGAACCGGCGCCTCACCTGGGCTCAACTCGACGAGCGAATTCGCCGGCTGGCGAACGGGCTCCGAGATGAGCTGGGACTGGGATACGGCGACCGTGTGAGTATCCTGGCCAAGAACAGTATCGAGTATCAGGAGCTGTATTATGCCGCCGGCCGAGCCGGCTTGGTCGTACAGCCACTCAACTGGCGGCAGGGGGTGGAAGAGCTCCGCAGGGTCGTACTGGATGCCGCCCCCAAAGCAATCATCATCTCCGATGAATGGCTCGAAGTCGGTGAGCAGCTGCAGTCGCTGCTGGATGTGGAACATTGGCTGCAGTACGGTCCGGGCGGTGACGGCTCCTATGAGGACTTGCTCGCCCGGGCGTCCGCCGACGAACCGCGGTGGTCGGAATCCGTAGGCGGCGACGACCCCTTCTTCATCCTGTACACCGGGGGAACGACCGGCGAGTCGAAGGGTGCGCTGCACTCGCATCGCAGCGTTGCCAACGGCATGCTGAATCAAACGGTCGCCGAACGGATCGTTC
Source organism: Haloactinomyces albus (assembly GCF_031458135.1). Lineage (NCBI taxonomy): Bacteria > Bacillati > Actinomycetota > Actinomycetes > Actinopolysporales > Actinopolysporaceae > Haloactinomyces > Haloactinomyces albus. The sequence goes on from NZ_JAVDXW010000001.1 coordinate 4,355,039, forward strand.
CGACCGACGTGTACCTGATGACCGGGCAGATGTACCACATCCCCGTGGTACTTGCCATGAACTACATGCGGCACGGGTGTCCCCTGGTGCTTACCACCTTCGACCCCAGAACCTCGCTGGAGCTCATCGAATCGGAGCGGGTGTCGGCGTTTCTCGGTATCACTACGATGCTGAACTGGATGATGGCCGTACCCGGATTCTCCTCCTACGACCTGTCGAGCCTGCGCAACATCCAGTACGGTGGGGGACCGATGCCCTCCAGCGTGGTCAAGGCGGCGCTGGACTCCTTCCCCTGCACGTTGATCCAGGGCTATGGCCAGACCGAAGGTTCGACGATGTGCTTCCTGTCGCAGGAGGACCACCTCGAAGCGATACGTGGCATCGATCCCGATCGGCTGAAGTCCTGCGGCCGGGAGGGGTTTGTGACGACGGTGCGGGTGGTCGACCCCGATGGTCGGCCGGTGCCCAAGGACGGCAGGACATTCGGACAGATCGTCGTTCGCTCCGGTGCGAACATGGTCGGTTATTGGAACCGTCCGGAGCTCACGGCGGAGACCATCCGCGATGGCTGGATGTGGACCGGGGATGTGGCTGTGTGGGACGCGAACAGTTACGTCTACATCGTCGACCGGGCAAAAGACATGATCATCAGTGGTGGGGAGAACATTTACTCCATCCAGGTGGAGGAGGCGATCAATCAGCATCCCGCGGTGCTCGAATGCGCCGTGGTGGGTGTTCCCGACGACCAGTGGGGCGAGTCGGTCAAGGCATTCGTGGTGCGGAAGCCATCGATGAAGGTGACTGAGCCCGACATCATCGACACGGCGAAAGTACACCTGGCCTCCTACCAGAAACCTCGCTCGGTGGAATTCGTTTCCGAACTTCCGAAGGCGCCGACCGGAAAGATCCTGAAGCGCGAGCTACGTGAGCCGCACTGGGCAGCGCAGGACCGCAGGGTGTGATCGATGAAGCGGGCGGGGCCGAAGTGGGGTTCCCGGCTTGTTGGAGGGGTTGGAGCGTTGGCTCACGAGCTGGTCGAAAAGTACTTCGAAGCGGTCAACACCGAGGACTGGGATCTGATGGGGCGACTCTGGCACCACGATGCGGAACTGATCGCGGTCGGCCAGGAACCCGTGCACGGAGTCAGCGCTATTTTGGACTATTTTCCGAGAATCCTCAGTGGGTACTCCGAGCACACTGACACGCCGACGCGACACCTGGTTTCGGACAGCTCGGTGGTGGTCGAGATCCGGTTCACCGGGTGTACGACCTCCGGGCGTGTCGTCACGTTCGACGCACTCGACGTGTTCGAGTTCCAGGACGGGCTCATCAGGCGACTGCAAACCTGGTACGACACCGCGAAGGTCGCCAAGCTGGTGCGGGGGCCCGAGCCTGGATATCGTGCGGACTGACGTGCTGATCAAGCGGAAAACAACCGTACCTCATGTGGGTACTCTCCGTGTGGATCCAGTTCCGAGGGAGGCAAACAGGTGGGCGAGGTAGGTATTGATGACCTGGAAGACTTGCACACACTCAATCTGGATCGGGCCGATCGCAACGAGCTCATCGAGACTCAAACCGAATGCACGTTCGTTTTCGGGAACTCATCCGGCTGGCCGAGTGGTGTGGTGATGAGTTTCCTGCATCACGAGGGAACCTTCTGGCTGACCGCCGTGGAGGATCGCGCGCATGCTCGCGCCGTGCTGGATGATCCCCGTGTGACCCTGGTGATCTCGAACGCGGGCACCGGCCTGCCCGGACGTCGTATGCTCGCGGTTCGGGGAGTGGCCACCGTACACCGGGACGAGGCCGTCAAGCAGTGGTTCTTCGAACGCTTCTGCCCCCGGTTCGCCCCCGCTGATTCCACGGCTTTCAAGAGACTCCTCGATAGTCCGAAGAGAGTGGTGTTCCAGGTTCGTCCGGTTGCGATCCCGGCAAGCCACGACTCGCGCAAGATCGGCGGAGACGGGCGCGGCGGTGGTCAAACGGTTCGAACGGACCGGTGAACTCACTCGGGGTCAGCACTTGTAGGAGTCCCATGTCGGCAACGCCTCGGGGAGGTCCGCTTCGGCGTACGGGGTCTCCGGCCAGCGAATTCGTTTGCTGTCGCCGAAGCTCGTCGGCATCTGTTCGATCGGCACCACGTACATGAACTTCAGGGTACGGGCGGCGAAAACCCAGCGGCCGTCCTGCCGTGCGTAGCGGTCGTCGTAGCGGTAGGCCGCCATCATGAGTGTGCCGTTCAACGACAGTTCGGCCTGTCCGGTCAGGATTCCCGTTGCCGTGTCGTCGTCGACCGTGATCACGTGGGAGTTCGGGATGTGCAGGGTCGTGACATAGCGATCCATCATGCCGATGTAGAAGTCTCGCAGGGCAGTGTGCCCCTGGACGGTGTGGCCGGCCCGGGTGAAGCTGCCGTCCTCGGCGAACATCGCGACGACGGTGTCGATGTCGTGGTCGTCGACAGCCATGGAATACAGGGCTCCGAGGTTGCGCAGGGCGCTCTCGTCGGCCAGGGACCGGAGTTGTCGGTAAGCCTCTTCCGGTGTCTGAGCCGGTGCCGTGGTGGTCGGTCTGCGGAAGTCCATCGTGTATCTCCAGCCGATGGTGATCAAATCAAGCACCATGAAGAATAATCTTTATCATCGATCTGCTCCAGGGTCGTCTGGTCGATCCTGGTGGGGGCCGCTGGGGAAGGCATGGTTGCCGTTGGGCGGCGTCCGGGAGCGGGCCAATGCTCCGAAGGCGCGTGGTCACTGTTCCGCACGAGCATGAATTCATGCTAATCCTTGACATGGATTGTTGATGACATCACACTCATGACGTGTGATCCACTTCTCGGTTGGTTGATCCCCGGTGGTTACTCCGACGAGGGATCCGAGCACGAAGCACTCCGGATCGTCCTGCTTTCCGTCCTTTATCGGAGGTGTTCGCCGGTCTCGCGCGCCCTCTTTTCGCGCCGTATCGACTCCGGGGGCTACTCGTCATGGCAGTTGTACGGAAGTCAGCCGGCCGGTTTCGAAGGATTGGTGGCGTGTAATGAGTGCGTTTGTCGAGAACGACTCCGTGATTCAGTCGGCCGACATCGCGGTGCGGATCGAGAGGATCGAAGCTCAAGAGGCGATCCGGCGCTTGGTGTACGAGTACAGCCACGGATTCGACAAGCGTGAGCCGGACCGTTTCGTTGCCGTGTGGACGGAGAACGCGTTTTGGTCGGCCGGGCCTGGACACGAAGCGTCCGGGCGCACGGCCATTCGTGAAGCGGCCGAGGCGATGTGGGAGCAGTTGGGGCCGACGCATCACTGGTCGTGCAATCCGGTGGTCGACATTCATGGCGCCGAGGCAACCGCCGTGACCAATGTCCACGCGGTGGCGCAGGGATCTGACGGAGCGTGGACGCAGACCGCGGCGACCTACCGGGATCGCTTCGAAAGGGTCGATGGCGTCTGGCTGCTCGCTCGCCGATCGACCGAGACCCACCACACGTTTTCCATCGCGGCAGTGCCGGCCTGAGTGCGGCGCTTGTCAGGAGAGGACCGAACGAACACATGAAGGACACTTCCGGCGAGTCGGAATATGATGTCGTCGTCCTGGGGACGGGAGCAGCGGGACTCACCGCCGCACTTGCCGCCGCGGATGCCGGAGCGAGCGTGGGACTGTTCGAAAAGGCGGATTTGGTCGGCGGGACGACTTGTTTGTCCAGCGGAGTGGCATGGCTTCCTGCCAACAGGTACGCCTCGGAAGCCGGAGAACAGGATTCGCGCGAGGAAGCTATCGCGTATCTGTCCTCCCTGTCCCACGGGATGATCATCCCGGAACTGGCGGAGGCGTTCGTCGACACGGTCCCCGAGCTCATCGACTGGTTGGGTACCTCGACTCCGCTGCGACTCTCGTTGGTGGAGGGCTTTCCGGACTACCATCCCGAGAACCCGGGAGGTAGACCGAAGGGAGGTCGATCCCTTGAGCCGCAGCTGTATTCCATGCACGGCATCGGGAGCTGGAGCGGGCAACTGGTGGGGCAGTCTCGCCGGTTGACGGTCGGCGAGACGCCCGTCGGTGGCGGATCCGGTGTCCTGAACCCGCAGGTCCAGCAGCAGCGAGAGACCGATGACCTCGAGGGCCTCGGCAGGGCGTTGATCGGTGCACTGCTGGAGGGGTGTCTGAGCCATGGAGTGACGCCACGGCCGGGTGAACGTGCGGTGCGGCTGCTCCGCGCGGGAGGCCGAGTCACGGGCGTGGCTCTGGATGGCCCGAACGGGCAACACGAGGTTCGGGCTCGCGGGGGAGTCGTTCTGGCCACCGGAGGATTCGAGTGGGATCAGGAGTTCCCACGTGAGTTTCTGCGCGGCCCGGTCGACCATCCGGCAACGGTTCCGTGGAACACCGGTGACGGACTGCGGATGGCCATGCGGGAGGGGGCCATGCTCGGGGCCATGCGCGAGGCCTGGTGGGCACCGGTTTGTGTGCTACCGGACAAGCAGACCTATGGTGCGCAGGCCGTCTACTTGGTCCACCGCGAACGCACGGCGCCGCACTCCATCATGGTGAACAGGAAGGGGCGGCGCTTCACCAACGAGGCGGCCAACTACAACGCCATGGGCGGTGCCTTTCACCAACTCGATCCCGGAAGCTTCGACTACAACAACCAGCCTTGCTGGCTGGTGTTCGATGACAACCATGTTCGTCGATACGGCTGCTTCGGCACACCACCCGGGGGTCCGGCACCGGACTGGGTCGTCCGTTCGGGGACGATCCGCGAGCTGGCGGAAACCATCGACATCCCGGCACGTGTACTCCAGCAGACCGTGCAGCGGTGGAACGAGCAGGTCGCCGAGGGGGCGGACCCAGACTTCCACCGCGGGGAGAGTTTGTACGACGGATATGTCGGTGACCGGTCCGGTTATCCGGGGCCGGCTTCCACGCTCGGGCCACTGAACTCCCCGCCCTACTACGCGGTCCGGTTGCACAGCAGCACGCTGGGGACGAAGGGCGGTCCGCGAACGAACAGCGACGCCGTCGTCCTGGATGTCGATGGCAACGAGATGTTCGGGCTCTACGCCGCGGGCAACGTCATGGCCGCTCCCACCGGGATGGTCTACGGCGGTGCGGGAGGAACTCTCGGGCCTGCACTGATCTTCGGGTATCGGGCGGGTCGGCATGCCGCTCGGATGGTCGGCGCCTGAGTACCCGGGGCAGGTCACCTGCGTCGACGAAGCAGGTCGGAGTGCCGACTGACGACTATAAGATTATCATCAATATAAGGAAAGGTATTGACTTTTCCAGGGCGTGCGGCCATGGTTGCTGTGGCGTTGGTCACCAGGTTGGTCTTGTGTGCGTGCGGTCGTCGCCGAGCGTGCGCGATGTGTCCGCCACGGGGGCGCGTCCTGACGGACTCCCCTGTCGGGATTGTGCTTGCTTCACGGTCCCGGCGAACTTCAACTCGAGCCGGTAATCAAAGGAGATCCCGTGACCGCAACAGCCAGTACGAGCGTCGGGCTCAAAAGTTACTCCCACCTGTTCATCGGAGGCCAGTGGGTGACTCCCGCCGGCGATCGACTGATGGAGGTCGTTTCCCCCAGTACCGAGGAAGTGCTGGCGACCATCCCGGAAACGAGCGAGGCCGATGTGGATGCAGCGGTCGCCGCCGCTCGCAAGGCGTTCGACGAAGGACCCTGGCCCAGGATGAGCCCCGCCGAACGAGGAGAGATCCTTGCGCGTGTGGGTCGTGAGGTCGAGGCTCGTTTCGAGGACATGGCGAAGGCTTTCACCGCCGAGATCGGGGCACCTTCGGCGGTCAGCGAGGCGTTCCACGACAACGCCCTGAAGATGTGGTCCGACGCCTCGACTTTGCACGAACGTTTCCGGTTCGAAGAGGAGCGCAGTTGGGCGGACGGCCACGGGCGCCTGGTGCGTGAACCCGTCGGTGTGGTGGCCACGGTCATCCCGTGGAACGGTCCGGTGGCCACGGCTTCGCTGAAGATCGGCCCCGCGCTCGCGGCCGGTTGCACCGTGGTGCTCAAGCCCGCTCCGGAAGGACCCATCAGCACCTTGCTGCTCGCGGAGGCCCTGGAAGCCGCCGGATTGCCGGAAGGCGTGGTCAGCGTCCTGCCCGCCGGACGTGAGGTCGGGGAGTGCCTGGTCGGTCATCGCGACGTCGACAAGGTCGCCTTCACCGGCAGCACCGCGGCGGGCAAGCGGATCATGAGCATCTGCGGTGAGCGCATCGCACGGGTGTCCCTGGAGCTCGGCGGCAAGTCGGCCGGGATCATCGCCGATGATATCCCGCTCGATGAAGTGCTGCCTTCGCTGGTCCCGGCCGGGATCGGTCACTCCGGGCAGGTGTGTGCGGCCATCACCCGCATCCTCGTGCCGCGCGCCCGTCAGGAGGAACTGATCGAAGCGATGGTTCCGGCGCTGGAGGGGCTGTCGGTCGGCGACCCCACGGAGGGGGGAACGGTGCTGGGGCCGCTGGCTGCCGAACGTCAGCGCGAGCGGGTCGAGTCCTATATCCGACTCGGGGTCGAAGAGGGGGCCCGGTTGGTCACCGGAGGACAGCGGCCGGCGGGGTTGGATCGCGGTTGGTACGTGCAGCCGACCCTGTTCGCCGACGTCAGTAACGATATGCGTATCGCCCGGGAGGAAATCTTCGGTCCGGTGCTGTGCGTCGTCCCGTTCGACGACCTCGACGAAGCAGTGGCGATTGCCAACGACTCCGACTACGGACTTTCGGGCGCGGTGTACGCCCGGGATCACGACCTGGCGGAGCGGATCGCGCGCCGCGTCCGTACCGGGCAGATCTCCATCAACAGTTGGGATATGTGCGTCGTCCAGCCCTTCGGAGGTTATAAGCAGTCCGGGCTCGGACGTGAGGGCAATGTCGAAGGCATGAGCGCCTATGTCGAAACCAAGTTGATCCAGTACACCTGATCCGACCGGTTCGGCACCGCCACGGGAAAATCCCCGCTCGTGCGCGACACCGGGCCTGTGTGGGTGCTCCGTCCGAGCCGTCTTCGGCTGCCCACAGCCAACAAAATCCATGCCTTCGAACTCGAAAAATCCATGACGGATCGTCACCGGAATTCAAGCCGATGAACAGGTCGGCCAGTAGTTGATGAGGAGTCGATAATGAAGACCGAGGGTGCGTTGCTCTGGAACCCGGGAACGAATTCCGGTTGGAGTGTCGAAGAGATCGAATTGGATCCGCCGAAGGAGCGGGAAATCCTGATCAAACTGGCCGCGTCCGGTATTTGCCACAGCGATGATCATGTCGACACCGGTGACATTCCGCTGGACTGGGCACCGATCATCGGCGGACACGAAGGCGCGGGTGTCGTGGAGGAGGTCGGTCCCGGTGTGACCTCGCTGGAGCCGGGCGACCACGTGGTGTTGTCGTTCATGCCGTCCTGCGGGCACTGCAGGATGTGCGTGCTGGGCAAGGCCAACATGTGTGAGCTGGGTGCCGGGGTGCTCTCCGGATTTGCTCCGGACGGCACCAAGCGGATCCACGCCCGCGGGCAGGGTGTCGGTGCGTTCTCCTATCTGGGAACCTTCAGTCCCTACGTGGTGGTCCCACTGGATGCCGCGGTGAAGATCGACAAGGAGATCCCGCTGGACAAGGCCGCCTTGATCGGATGCGGTGTACCCACGGGCTGGGGTTCGTCGGTGTACGCGGCCGACATGCAGCTCGGCGACACCGTGGTCGTCATCGGTGTTGGTGGCGTGGGCATGAACGCGGTGCAGGGCGCGGTGCTGAAGGGCGCCAAGAACATCGTCGCCGTGGACCCGGTCGCGTTCAAGCGTGAGAAGGCCGTCGAGTTCGGGGCCACGCACACGGCCTCCGACTTCGCAGAGGCCACGTCGATCGTCGAGGAGCTCACCAATGGCCAGATGGCCGAGCGGGTCATCTTCACCGTGGGGGTGGCACACGGTGAACTGCTCAATCCCGCCCAGGTGCTCACCCGGAGGGGTGGCGTGCTCGTGCTGACCTCGGCGGCCCCGGTTCTGCAGAGTTCGGTCGACTTCGACCTGTTCTCCTTCGCGATGTCGGGCAAGCGACTGCAAGGGTCGCTGTACGGGACCACAAACGCCCAAGTCGACATTCCTTACATCGCCGATCTGTACCACCGCGGCCACATGAAGCTCGACGAGCTGGTCACCAAGACCTACGACCTGCACGACATCAACCAGGCGTTCCAGGACATGCGTGAGGGAAAGAACATTCGCGGCGTGATCATGTACGACTGATCGACGACGGAGTTCTCATCACGGAGCCAAGGAAAGGAGCAGCTGATGGCCACTCGCGTCACCGACAGTGCGACGGCGGTGCAGGAGATCATCAACGTCACTCATCGGTATGCGCTCGGGCTCGATCGATCGGATCCGGACGAGGCGATCAACGCGTTCACCGATGATGCCTACTGGGATGCGACCGCTGTCGGCCTGGAAAGGTTCGAGGGTCGCGAGCAAATTCTCGAGTTCTTCCGCCGCGACGCCGCCGCGATGGCCGAGCAGTACCACGCCATCACCAACCACATCGTCGAGTTCGATGGCCAGGACACCGCGCACGGCACCAATTACGTGCTCGCCGAGGGGCGGACGAAATCCGGTGGGTCGATCAAGGCCGCAGCGATCAACGAGGACACCTACCGGGATACTCCCGACGGTTGGCGCATTTCCGGTCGGACGATCACGCCGTTGACCACTCCGCAGATGGAGGAATTCGACGCATGAGCACCGGAACCCCAGCCGACACGGTTCAGCACCGCCTCGGCGCGGTCGGCGCCGGCGCTGGTGTGGGATTCCGGGACACCTTGCCGCAACAGCCACATTTCGGCCTTTTCTCCGTGGTGGACCGACCGTCCGCTTCGCTGAGTTTTTCGATCCGTTCATCTTTGTGAGTGTCCCGGCATCCCGGCGAAAGGGCCGGGCATTCGAGTTCGGATCCGAAAATTTTCCTCGTTCCATCGGTGATTGGTGACAGTCATGGCAAATTCGCACTTTGCTCAATCGGATGTCGGGCAGCAGGGCGATTTCTTCGATGCCGTCATCGTCGGCGCCGGATTCTCCGGTCTGTACATGCTCTACAAACTCCGTAACCAGGGATTGTCGGTCCGGCTGTTCGAGGCAGGGTCCGATGTTGGCGGCACCTGGTACTGGAATCGCTACCCAGGAGCCCGCTGCGATGTCGAGAGCGTCGACTACTCGTATTCCTTCTCCGAGGAACTGCAACAGGAGTGGAGTTGGCAGGAGCGCTATCCGGCACAGCCGGAGATCCTCAGCTACCTGCGGCACGTTGCCGATCGGTTCGATCTCCGGCGCGACATCGTGCTCGACACCAAGGTGACGGCCACCACCTACGATGACTCTTCGAATGCGTGGACGGTTCACCCGGACAACGGAGTTCCGGTTACCAGCAGGTTCTGCATCATGGCAACGGGATGCCTGTCCATCCCGAAGACACCCGATGTTCCGGGACTGCAGAATTTTCGGGGAAAGGTCTATCACACGGCGGACTGGCCGGAATATGAAGTGAGTTTCGCAGAAGAACGAGTGGGTGTGATCGGTACTGGTTCTTCCGGTGTTCAGACCATCCCGGTTCTTGCTGAGCGAGCACGGCATCTGACGGTCTTCCAACGCACAGCCGCCTACTCGGTGCCCGCACGGAACCGCCCGCTGGATGCCGAGACCGAGCGTGCGGTCAAGGCGAACTACACGGAACGCCGCCGTACAGCCAGAGCGATGCCAGCCGGTCTGGACGTCGACCCCAACCCGCAATCAGCGCTCGAGGTCGATGCCGAGCAGCGTGAACGTGAGTATTCCAGGCGATGGGATCGGGGCGGATTTGTCGTGCTGGGAGCCTACTCGGACCTCATGACCGATCAGCGCGCCAATGACACGATCTCGGAGTTTATCCGGAACAAGATCCGGGATACGGTGACAGATCGGGAAACTGCCGAGAAACTCCTTCCCAGCGGGTTCCCGTTCGGTGCCAAGCGCCCCTGCTACGACACCGGCTACTACGAGACATTCAACCGGGAAGACGTCACGCTGGTCGATCTCAAGCAGTCTCCATTGGAGACCATCACTCCCACCGGGGTGCAGACTTCCGGCGAGCACCACGAGTTGGACAGCATCGTCCTCGCGACCGGGTTCGACGCGATGACCGGCGCACTCAGCAGGATCGACATCCTGGGCAGGAACGGAACGGCCCTCGCCGACAAGTGGACGGACGGTCCGCGGACCTACCTCGGCCTCGGGAGCGAGGGATTCCCCAACCTGTTCTTCCTGGCAGGCCCCGGCAGCCCCTCGGTGCTCACGAACATGGTGACCGCGATCGAGCAACACGTGGAGTGGATCGCACGATGCATCGAACACGTCCGGGTCAACGAATACCGCAGCATCGAACCCACCGCAGAGGCCGAGGACCAGTGGGTCGATCATGTCAACTACGTCGCCGACCAGACCTTGTACCCTCAAGCCAACTCCTGGTATTTGGGGGCCAATGTTCCGGGTAAGCCCCGCATCTTCATGCCCTATCCCGGAGGCATGAATGCTTATGAGGACAAGTGCAACGAGGTGGCCGAGCAAGGATACAGCGGCTTCGCGCTCAAGTGACCGGTAGAGCTGTCAATTTCGATCGAGAAGGGATGTTCCCATGGCTCTGGACAAGGCCACAATCGATCTCCTGGCCGACATGGCCGAAAACGGCGGGAAGCCGCTGCACGAGATGACCCCGGACGAGGCGCGGTCGCAAACCGCGGGCCTGAAGGAGATGTACGGTCCCGGACCCGAGATGTCGCAGGTGCGGGAAACCCACACCTCGGCCGAGGACGGATTCTCCGTGCCGATCCGCGTGCTCGTACCGCACGACCAGCCGCGCGGACTGATCCTCTACTTCCACGGCGGGGGCTGGGTCATCGGTGCTATCGACGAATTCGACACCCTCGGCCGCCGGCTCGCCCAGCGCACCGGCTGCGCCGTCGCACTCGTCGACTACCGCCTGGCTCCCGAACACAGGTATCCCACCGCAGTGAGGGACGCATGGGCCTCGGTGCAGTGGGCGGACGAGCACCTCGAACAACTCGCCGGTTCCCGGTTGCCGTTGATCGTGTCCGGAGACAGCTCAGGCGGCAACCTGGCGGCGGTTGTCGCGCATCGTGCGCACGAGCAGGGCGGCCCCGACATCTCGCTGCAGGTGCTCGTCTACCCGGTCACCGACCACGATATGACCACGAGTTCCTACACCGATCCCGAAAATCAGCTCATGCTCGAGCGCGACACGATGGCCATGTTCTGGGATCACTACGTCCCGGATGTCGCGGCGAGGAACAATCCCGATGCCTCACCGCTGCGGGCGGGCAACTTCTCCGGGCTGCCCCCGGCAGTGGTTCTCACCGCGGAGCACGACGTGCTTCGCGATGAGGGCGAGGCGTACGCCGAGCGGTTGCGGGACGCAGGCGTCGCGGTCGAGCAGCAGCGATTCGACGGTCAGATGCACGGCTTCTTCACGATGGTCAACCTGCTTCCCGGGAGTGCTGCGGGTATCGACTACGTCGTGACCCGGATCGACAAGCATCTCGCTGCTGCCGGGTAACGGCGATATCGCGGCATCAAACCGACTTCCGGAAACTCTGACGAACAAGGTGAAACATGTATCGATTGGTCGCCTCGTACCACCACCCGAAGGACCCGGAGCACTTCCTCGACCACTATCGCAACGTTCATGCCAAGATCGCCTCGCAGATGCCGAACTGCCGAGCCTTCACCTGGGGTGTGTGCGAGACGCTCGACGGTTCCAAGCCGCCACACTTTCTGATCGCGACGCTCGAATGGGACTCGAAGGAAGACGCTCTTGCGGCGCTGAGTTCCCCCATCGGGCAAGAGGGCGCCGAGGACGTCGCCAACTTCGCCGACGCGGGCGTGGAGATGAACGCTTTCGAGACCAACGGTGAAATCTGAACGGCACTGTTCGAGGCTCGTCCAGCAACGTCCACATGTAGGACTTCACCGGCGACGACTTGATCGACGTGGTCAGCAGTACGGTCTCGGTGCTGCCGAACCTGGGCGACGGCAGGATCGGCCCGGCGCGGAGGATCGCGCTCGGTTGTTCCTCGAACTCGGTGACACCGGTCTTCTGAAGTTGCCTATCAGCAAGAAAAGAACGCCTCTGTAATCAGCACAGGAACGTAGTGGAGCTGGCCGTGGCAAGGTTGCAGAACAGAATTGCTCTGGTGACGGGCGCGGCGAGCGGAATCGGGGAAGCTGCCTCGATGCGTCTCGCGGAGGAAGGTGCCTCGGTACTCGTCAGCGACATTCGGAAGGAAGCCGGTGAGGAGGTGGCCGCCCGGATCCGCGGCAAGGGTGGTCAGGCGGTGTTCGCTCGGCACGACGTCGCAGACGAGGCGTCGTGGGAGGCAGTGGTGGGGAGGGTAATCGAGGAGTTCGGCGGGCTCGACATCCTGGTGAACAACGCCGGGGTCGGCGACATGGCCACCATCGAGGAGACCACCAAGGAACAGTACGACCACGTCGTGGCCGTGACCCAGACCAGCGTCTTCCTGGGTATGCGGGCCTCGGCGGACCTCCTCAAGGCATCCGCGCGTGCCGCTGTCGTCAACATCAGCTCCATCTTCGGCGCCATCGGCGGTTTCGGTACCTCTCCCAGCTACCACGCGGCCAAGGGTGCGGTGCGCATTCTCACCAAGAACATCGCGTTGAACTGGACCGACAGCGGAGTGCGGGTGAACTCGGTGCATCCCGGCTTCGTCGATACGCCCAGCCTCGAGTCGGTGAAGGGCACGGAGTTGGAAGCCGGCATGACCCAGCTGACTCCGATGGGGCGACTCGGCAAGCCGTTCGAGGTCGCCGCGGCGGTTGCCTTCCTCGCCAGTGACGACGCCTCGTTCATCACCGGCTCCGAACTGTACGTCGACGGTGGGTACATGGCTCGCTGAGTTCGCGGCATCGGCAAGCGCCGATTTCGAGGCAGCACAGGTGACTGGTACAGCATGGCGCGGGTTTCGGGATCAGGTGATCTCGTGCACCGCCTGATTTCTGTCAGGACGGAATTGTATGGTTCATGCTCATGTGAGTGGTGATCGGACGGACGAACGCCCCCTTGCGATCGGGGAGTGGCTCCACGGCGCCGCGCAGCGTGCTGCCGAGGAGGCGTTCCTCCTCATCGCCGGGGAGCGAATCGGCTACCGGGAGTTGGACGTCACCTCCGACAGGGTCGCGGCGGGTTCTTCGGAGCTCGGCCTTCGGTCCGGTGACCACGTCTGTCTGATGATGCGCAGCAGTGTCGCCGCGCTGCAGGTGTGGTTCGGCCTGGCCAAGGCCGGGCTGGTGGAGGTGCCGATCAACGTTGCCAGTGGCTCGTACCTGCTGAGGTACTTCCTCGAGCACTCCGGTGCCACAGTGGTGGTGTGCGACGCCGAGTTCGAGCAGCTCGTCCGGGAATGCGCGGCCGACGTCCCCGGTATCGGCCACATCGTCGTTTCCGGCGACGAACCGGAGCACGACACCGCGCCGCCGGCCAACGGGGCGGCCCGTCATCGCCTGACGGATCTGCTCGCGCATCCGAGTGCTGCGTTACCCACCGTAGATCCGTCCGACGCTGCGGTCATTCTCTACACGTCCGGGACCACAGGACCACCCAAGGGGGCCCTGCTCAGCCATCGTGCCAATGTCAACCTGGCCCGCCACACCGTGGATCTGCTCGGCTACACCCCCGCGGACCGTCTCTACAGCGTCTTCCCGCTGTTCCACAGCAATGCTCGGTACTGCAGCGTCATGGCCGCGATGGAGGCCGGCGCCGACCTCGTGATGGACCACAGGTTCTCCGCGAGCCAGTTCTGGGACATTTGCCGTCGGCACGGCATCACCGCGTTCAACTACCAGGGTGCGATGATGAGCATCCTGTATAAGCAGCCGCCTCGTCCCGATGATGCCGACAATCCGGTCCGCCTGGCGTTCGGGGCACCGTGCCCCCCGGAGATCTTCGAGGCATTCGAACACCGCTTCGGCGTCCAGCTCACCGAGATCTACGGCAGCACGGAGACCTCGATCATCACGGATATGCCGCCGTGGGACCGCAAGATCGGCACCGCAGGCCACGAATCGGCCAACTACGAGGTCGCCGTCGTCGACGAGCACGACGAGCCCGTACCGCCGGGGGTGGCCGGGGAGATCGTGGCGCGTCCCAAGAAACCGGGCTGGATGTTCGACGGCTACCACGCCATGTCGGAGACAACCGTGGAAAGCTGGCGCAACCTGTGGTTTCACACGGGTGATCGGGGCCTGCTCGACGAGGACGGTTACCTGGTTTTCCTCGACCGGCTCAAGGACACGATCCGGCGGCGTGGTGAGAACATCTCCTCCTGGGAGATCGAGCGCGTCGTGTCGGCGCACCCGGCGGTGGCTCAGGCCGCAGCCTACGGGGTTCCCTCGGAGCTTTCCGAGGAGGAGGTCATGGTAGCGATCGTGGTGGCTCCCGGAACGGGACTGAACCCTGCAGAGCTGACCGAGCACTGTGCGGGTTCACTGACCGCCTTCGCAGTCCCGAGATACGTGCGCGTGATCGATGCGTTGCCGATGACTCCGAGCCAGCGAGTGGAAAAGTACAAGCTCCGCGCGGACGGTGTCACTCCGGACGCCTGGGATCGGGAGGCGGTTCAACAGTGACGGGCGACCTTGTGCGGTTCACGCACACACAGCCAAGGCCCGGTGTCCTGATGCTGACCATGTCACGGCCCGAGAAGCTCAACGCGATGGACCAGACGTGGTTTCGTCAGCTGCGCGAGGTGATGGAGACAATCGGTAACGACGGCGATGTGCGAGCCGTCGTGCTCACAGGGGAAGGGCGAGCCTTTTCCGCCGGTGGCGACATCGACATGTTCCACGACCTTGCCGGCGATGTCGGTCGCGTGCGGCCGCACCTGCGGCTGGTCTACGACGCTTTCCACGCGGTCGAGCGATGCGCCGTCCCGGTGATCGCAGCCGTCAACGGGATCGCGTTCGGCGGCGGAACCGAATTGGCACTGGCATGCGATATCGTCCTGGCGGCGGAATCGGCGCGTTTCGCCTTCAAGGAGCCCACCGTAGGCCTCACCCCCGGCTACGGCATTGTGCGAGGCCCCGAGGTTATGGGTCGGCACTGGACTCGCTATCTGGCGCTCACCGGCCGGGACATCGACGCGGTACGAGCCGAACGTGCAGGCTTGGTGCAGGAGGTGCACTCCGATGATGTCCTGCTCGACCGGGCTTTGTCGCTGGCCGCGGAGATAGCCGCCAATCCATCGCTTGCCGTGCAGGTCGGCAAATCCTTCGTCAATCGTGACACCGGAGACGGGTTCAACGAGTCCGTCGAGGCGACAGCCTTGCTGTTCGGAACCGACGAGCACAGCAACGCGGTGACGGCCTTCCGCGCTGCCAGGGGAGACGAACCCAGCAGCCGAGCGTCCGCAACAGAATGATCAGCACTGTCCGGAGTGAACGACGTGCTCCTGGACCGGATGTCCACAGTGCTGTTGCAAGCAGAACGAGGGTGTCGGTGAACTCGCTACCGGTTCACCGACACCCTCGTGGATCGCCTTGGAAGATGTTCTCGCGTCAGCGGTGCACGAGACCGGTGAATTCTCGTTCGGGCCACAGCAGGCTCAGTCGGATGCGGGCGAACTTCCAGGCGTTGCCGACCTTGCGGTACTGATCCTCGTAGATTCCGAGGAAAAGCAGCGGATTCTCGTGGCCGCCGAGCGTGGTCATCTCGCCGGACCCTGCCTTCTGACGGGTCAACCAGTCGGTGAGGTACCAGCGACCGTGCGCGGCTTCCGATCCGGTGATGGTGATCCACGGATTCGTCACGACATGGAGCGAGTCGAACGGCTCACCGAGCGCCGGCATGATGTCGGCGAAGTTGGCCCGGATCGTCTCCGCTCCCACCCAATCGCCTCCGAAGGCCGCCGGGAACTCGCACACTGCGTCCTCGCAGAACAGCGCGGCGAGATCGTCGATGGCCTGACTGTCGAAGTAGGCCGAGTAGGCCTGCCGCAGTTGCTTGATCTCCTCGATCGTCAACAGTTCGTCCACCGTCATCGGGAACTCCCATCTGGTTTGTCCGGCTCGGGTCATCCGACGGGTTCGCCGGTCCGGTCCAGTGACTGCAGGACCTCGGCGATCCGGGGTGGGATGTCCGTCTTCTCGTTGTTCAGGGTTCGGCAGACGAAGGTCATCTTCCCCAGGGTCACCAGTTCGGTGTCACGCCTGAATTCGAACCCGAGGGTGTAGGAGGAGGAGCCCAGGCGGTCCAGCATCACCTCGCAGGTGAGGTCGTCGAAGACGTGGGCAGGCTGGAGGTAGGTGGCTTCCGAGTGCACTCCCACCGTGATGATGTCGAATTCATCGGCGAGTTCCCCGCTGCGGATGCCGTTGTCGTACATCCAGGAACTGTAGGTACGCTCCATCCAGGGGTAGTAGGTGGCGAAGTAAGCGATTCCGACGGTGTCGCAGTCTCCGTAGGAGAGTCGGAAGTTCTGCTTGTGGCTCATCACGACGAAATCAGTCTCCGATCCGTACTGCTGCGGTTCCGGACAGCACCCTGCTGCCTTCCACCACATCGAGGTGCACATCGCAATCGGCCACCGTGACTCCGTCCTCCGCACGGATGGCGGTCACGGTGCCGCAGGCACGCAGCGTGTCCTCGGCGAACACATTGCCCAGGTAACGCAGACGGATCGCCCGCACACGGGCGACTCCGCCGGCCCAGTGGCCGAGCATGGACACCACGTAGGCCTGGTTGAGTGGACCTTGGTTGACGACGCGGTCGCCCAGGTTCAGCGCACGGACAGCCTCGGCGTCATAGTGGATGGGATTGGCATCGCGCATCAGGGCCGACATCGTCTTCATCTTCTCCGCGCTCACCGAAGTCACCTCGTAGGCAGGCAACTCGTCGCCGACACGGATTCCCGTCACAGCCCCCTCCTCGGGAAGATGATCGAGTTGGTGCACGATGCCGCGAGTCGACCGTCGACGTCGTGCAGCTCCAGTCGATAACCGACAATGTCGAAGACGCCGGTGCGGTTTCCCCGTTTACGTTCGGCGGACACGATCCGACCGCGCACGGCGTATGTGGCGCCGATTCGAAGCGGCGAGTACACCTCGGTCGCCGTTTCCCCGGCCATGGGGCCATCGGATTCCCGGGCACCGAACATGGCCCACATCTGTTCCCAGGACATGCCCATCGCGGCGGTTCCGGCGAGGAAGACGAACACCGGGCTGCTCACCTCGTCGGTGGGGGATGCGAGTGAGCAGTCGTTGACCAGCCGTACCCACCAGGATTCGAAGGTGAACTCGCCCCCCGGAAACTCGGTCCCGATGAGCTCGGCCAGTCCTGCTTCGTCCGGAACCTCCGCCACTGCCACACCGGCAGCTCTCCGGCTTGCCTCGATCATTCGCGTACCTTCAGTAGGGCAGATCGAGTGCGATATGCCGCTTGGACAGCTTCCATCCGCCCTCGGTTCGGACCAGTTCGTCCTCGTACTTGCCCGTCGACAGCGCCGTGAGCGTTCCGTTCTGAGCCGAGAAGATCGTCAGGTAGGACATGCTGGTGGCTCGGTCGTCATCGGCGTCGATGATGATGTTGCTGGTGACATGGCGGCGCTGGTCGTTCTGCGAGTGTGCGGCGTCCCGCATCATGGTCAGAATCGCGTCCCGGCCTTCGAATGGGCCGATGAGATCACCGCCGGCGACTCGAAGCGACAGTACCGCCTCCGGTGTGAACGTGTCTTTCACCATGGCCAGGTCGCCGTCGTCGTAGCCGAGGGCATAGCGGTTGAGCGTGTTCTCGATCTCGGTTCGAGTCGAAGCAGGAGTCATTCTCTCTCCTTCGGAGCTGGGGGCGCATCAGGACGGGGAAAAGTGATCACTTCACGGCTGCGCCGGCATCCACCGGGAAAGTCGCTCCCGTGACATATCGGGCCTCGTCGCTGGCCAGGAAGAGAACCGCGTTGCTGATGTCGATCGAGTCGACCCAGGGCACCGGCAGTGCGTTCAGCGACATGAACCCGGGGATGGCCTTGTCCTGACTCGGCTCCGGGTCGCCGGGAGTGAACAATCCGTACGTGCCGGGATTCTGGATCATCGTCGTGTCGACGTTGGTCGGATGTACCGTGTTGACCCGGATGTTGTAGGGGGCGAGCTCGTTGGCCAGGGTGCGCATCAGCCCGACGATGCCGTGCTTGGCGGAGACATAGTGCGCTACGTTTTGAACTCCCTTGAAACCGCCGATCGAGCTGGTGAACAGAATCGATCCGCCGTTGCCCGCTTCGATCAAGCGCGGAATCGCGGTCTTGGCCGTATGGAACACGCCGGTCAGGTTGATATCGATCATGTCCTGCCACTGTTGCGAACTGAGCTCCCAGGAGCGCGCGAAGCTCGCGATTCCGGCGTTGGCCACGACCGTGTCGATACGACCGAGTTCCGCCACTCCCGCATCGAAAGCCGATTGCAGCGCGGTCAGGTCTCGGACATCGGCCTTGTGGGTCACGATCCGACGCCCCAGCTTCTCGACCTGGCGAGCCGTTTCCATGAGGTCGTCTTCGGTGGCCAGATTGAAAAACGGGGTGACGGTGTCGATGTCGGCACAGATATCGATGGCGATGATATCCGCACCTTCCTCGGCCAATCGCACGGCGTGGCTGCGACCTTGCCCCCGCGCTGCGCCGGTGATGAAGGCGACCTTGCCTTGCATGCGTTCTGACATGAATCGCTCGCTTTCCTGCTTGCCGATGGGAGGAACCAGTGCTCGGGACGTAGCGCGACGCGATGCAGCTCGCATCGCCGATCAGCATGCTCACTCGAACGAGCTGTCTGTGATGATGGTTATACTGGTTTGAAATGTCAAGGCTTCTCCGTCCCGGAGTGGCGGTCATATCCGGGATGCCGGTCGAACAGGACTTGCGGCTGCTGTCACCCGATGGCGAACCCGCTCGCGAGGTGGCGCATGGCGGTGTCGATGGCGTCGCACAGCTCGACCTCCGGCTGGTGGAGCCATTGCTCGTAGGCGGCCAGTGCCGCACCGAGGCAGGCGTAGGCGACCGTCTGCGGTACCAACGCATCCGTGGAAGCGCCGAGTCGGCGTGCGACGAATTCGACGACGATGGCGCGCCACTCGGCGTAACGCAGCGTCGAGTGTGCTTGCAGCGCGGGTACCTGCAGGATCAGCTCCAGGCGGCGCCGATGCCGTGCCGCTTCGGCGGGGTCGTCGACCCTGTTGAACTCGACGACGACGGTGCGCAGTGCCTCCATCAGCGGCTGGTCGTCCGGGCAGGCGAGGAACTTCTCGCGCATGAGGACGAGTTGCTCGGTGAAGCTACCCCAGACCACATCGTTTTTGGAGTCGAAGTACCGGAAGAACGTTCGCCGCCCGACCCCGGCAGTACGAGCGATCGCATCGACGGTGGTGGCTTCGAACCCGTGGCGATCGAAGAGTTCGAACGCGGCTCTTTCGAGTTCATGGCGACTTGTCGTGGGACGCCGACCAGGGCCGTTCGTTGCTCCGGACGGGTGCTCCGAAGATGGTTCTGCCATAACCTCTTCCATTTTGACACGGGATGCCATTAATGTTGTGCGCGCCATCACATGGCGCAATGCAGAGGAGTTGAGCATCCCATGAGCGAATCCGATCACGTCGAGACAGCACCGAACGAGGAGATTGTTGAGGAGGACTTGCTCGTCGAAGAGGTCTCGATCGACGGGATGTGCGGTGTCTACTGAATATCGTCACTCCGATGTGGAGAGTTCCTCGCCGGGTGAGCGGGAGAGCCCGTTCGACCCGGACCGGGGATATCGGTTGAGTCCGAACGTGTCGCTGCGTCCCGAAGATTTCGGAGCGCTGGCCTATCACTTCGGTAATCGCAAGTTGTCTTTCCTCAAGTCTCCTCGGCTGGTCGCGATCGTGCGGAGTCTGGCCGATCACGCCTCCGCGCGTGCGGCTGTCGAGGCCGGCGACGTGCCCGAAGGAGAACGTGCCGGCTACGTGCGGGCGCTTGCCTCGCTCGCCCGCACGGACATGATCGTGCCCGCTTGACCGGTCATCACTACGTTCGACGAAAGGCCGACCTCATGACCAGTGCTGCCGAAAGGACCGCGTTCCCGGCGGCTTCGGAGTCGCCGATGAGCACGGAGCCGACTGTCCTGCCGCTTGTCGAGCAGTTCAAGTACGGTCTGGACGCACCGATCTGCCTGACGTGGGAGTGGACGTACGCCTGCAACCTCTCGTGCGCGCACTGCCTGTCCTCGTCGGGGCGGCGCGATCCCGACGAGTTGAGCACGGAAGAGATCAAGACCGTGCTCGACGAGCTCGAGCGAATGCAGGTCTTCTACGTCAATATCGGCGGAGGTGAGCCCACCGTTCGGGACGACTTCTGGGAACTGGTCGACTACGCCGTGGCCCACCATGTGGGGATCAAGTTCTCCACCAACGGATTCCGGATCACTCCGGAGCGCGCTCGCAGGCTGGCCGCCACCGACTACGTCGACGTGCAGATCTCGTTGGACGGTGCCACGCCCGAGATCAACGACGCTGTACGCGGGCCGGGATCCTATGACACGGCGATGCGTGCGATGGAGAACCTGGCTGCCGCAGGCATGCGCGGATTCAAGATCTCGGTGGTGATGACCAGCCAGAACGTCGACCAGCTCGACGAGTTCCAGCGCATTGCCGACTCGTTCGATGCCCAGTTGCGCATCACCAGGCTGCGCCCGTCCGGTCGTGGCGCCGATGTCTGGGACGAGTTGCATCCCAGTGCCGAACAGCAGTTGCAGATCTACCACTGGCTGCTGGAGCACGGGGACAACGTGCTGACCGGAGACTCCTTCTTCCATCTCAATGCGCTCGGGTCGACACCGCTGCCGGGACTGAATCTGTGCGGGGCGGGGCGAGTCGTGTGCCTGATCGACCCGGTCGGCGATGTCTACGCCTGCCCGTTCGCCATTCATGATGCATTCTGGGCGGGCAACATCCGCGACGCCGGATTCGGCCCGGTCTGGCGGGATTCCGAACTGTTCCAGGACCTGCGCAGCCCGCAGACCGGCGGGGCGTGTCTGTCGTGCTCGGCCTACGACGCCTGCCAGGGCGGGTGCATGGCGGCGAAGTTCTTCACCGGGCTACCGCTGGACGGGCCGGACCCGGAATGCGTCAAGGGACACGGCGCGACCGCACTGGCCACTGTGGATGGTCGCGATGCGCCCCGCCCCGCCCAGGACCATTCCCGGCCCAGCGCGGCACGTCAGCAGGTCATGTTGGGGCTGCCCTCGGTACGCGCGGCCGGCTCGGTCCCGGACCGTGCCTGCGATACGAGTCCGCTGGCGGGATTGACGTGACCTTCGAGGAGCTTGCTGTCGTGAAAAGGAGACCACTGTATGGGTAGCGGCTGGTTCGAGACCGTGGCCGAGGCGCAACGGCGTGCGAAGAAGCGTTTGCCGTGGTCGGTGTACGGAGCGCTGATCGCCGGGTCGGAGAGGGGAGCGACACTGCGGGACAACCAGGCGGCCTTTGCCGAGTTGGGATTCGCACCGCATGTGGCCGGCTTGTCGCACGAACGGGAGCTTGCCACGACGGTGATGGGCCAGCCGGTGTCGCTGCCGGTGATCATGTCTCCGACCGGTGTGCAGGCTGTTCATCCGGATGGCGAGGTGGCTGTGGCCCGCGCCGCCGCAGCGCGGGGAACGGCCATGGGACTGAGCGGCTTCGCCAGTAAACCGATCGAGGAGGTCGTACAGGTCAATCCGCAGACGTTCTTCCAGACCTACTGGGTGGGAAGCCGGGACGAGATCCTGCAGCGCATGCAGCGGGCCCGGGACGCCGGTGCCGTCGGGATGATCGTGACCACGGACTGGTCGTTCTCGCACGGCAGGGACTGGGGAAGCCCCGCGATTCCCGAGCGGATGAATCTGTCCACAATGCTCAAGTATGCGCCCCAGGCGCTGGGGCATCCTCGGTGGCTGACCGAGTTCGTCAAGCGGCGCCGGATTCCCGACCTGACGGTGCCGAACGTGCGGGGACGCAGGAACGAATCCGCTCCGACGTTCTTCGGGGCTTACGGGGAATGGATGCAGACCCCGCCGCCGAGCTGGGACGACATCGCCTGGATGCGCGAGCAGTGGGACGGGCCCTTCATGCTCAAGGGGGTTACCCGGCGCGACGATGCCAAGCGCGCCGTGGACGCGGGTGTCTCGGCGATTTCGGTGTCCAACCACGGCGGCAACAACCTGGACGGAACGCCCGCCAGTCTCCGGGCACTGCCTGCGATCGCCGACGAGGTCGGCGACCAGGTCGAGGTGATGCTCGATGGTGGGGTGCGTCGCGGCAGCGACGTGGTCAAGGCCCTGGCCCTGGGCGCGAAGGCCGTCATGATCGGCCGGGCGTACCTGTGGGGACTGGCAGCCAACGGCCAGGCCGGTGTGGAAAACGTCCTGGACATCCTGCGCGGCGGCATCGA
This sequence comes from Haloactinomyces albus, assembly GCF_031458135.1. NCBI lineage: Bacteria > Bacillati > Actinomycetota > Actinomycetes > Actinopolysporales > Actinopolysporaceae > Haloactinomyces > Haloactinomyces albus. The sequence goes on from NZ_JAVDXW010000001.1 coordinate 4,377,535, forward strand.
CTCCGCGCTGCTCGGGCTCGGACGCTCCTCCATTCACCAGCTCGACCGTTCCGATGTGCTCATTCCTCCCGGGTTCGACAGCGCACTCGGAGACGTCGAAACCACCGCAATCGGCTAACCCGAACCGCTACCGGATTCGGCGCACACCGGGAGTCCTCGTTGGAGACCGCGATGGTGCTCATATCCGAGGGCTCCTCGGGTGCTGGTCCCGATCTTGCCGAGAAAGGAATGAGGGAGTGGTCGGCGGGTGAGTAGCGCGAGAGTGGCGTTGGTGACGGGTGCGGCACGCGGAATCGGCGCCGCGGTGGTGCGGCGACTGGCCCGGGCGGGCTGGCGTGTCGTGGCCGTGGACCGGTGCGCCGACGATCCGCGAGTCGAGTACCCGTTGGCAACGCGGGAGCAGCTCGCCGACCTCGCTGGGGAGTACCCCGGCGCGGTGGTCGACGTCGTCGCCGATGTGCAGGACCTCGAAGCTCTCCGAGAAGCGGTCGCGCTGGCAGAGGAGCGATTCGGCGGGCTCGACGCGGCGGTCGGCGCGGCCGCGCTGATGGCGGGCGGTACGCCGTTCTGGGAAGCCGACGGATCGGAGTGGGATGCCCTGTTCTCGGTCGGTGTCGTGGGTGTGGCGAACCTGGCACGCACCGCGGTGCCCGCGCTGCTGCGGCGCCCGGAACCGCGGACGGGCCGATTCGTGGCGCTGGCCTCGGCCGCCGCGCACCGCGGACTGTGGCGACTGACCTCGTACAACGCTGCCAAGCACGCCGTGACCGGACTGGTCCGCGGTCTGGCCACGGATCTACGCGGTACCGGGGTCTGCGCGACAGCCGTCTCTCCCGGCTCCACGCGTACGGACATGCTCGACGCCACGGCCGACCTCTACCAACTGCCCGATGTCGACGAGTTCGCCCGGCATCAGCTGACCGAACGTCTGCTCGAGCCCGACGAGGTGGCCGCAGCGGTGTGCTTTCTGTGCTCACCGGATGCCTCCGCGATCACGGGCACCGTCGTGCACGCCGATGGCGGGTTCACCGCATGAGCGCTCAGGTAGCTTCCGATGATCGGTCCGGTACCGGCGAACCGCTTCTGCTCGGGGCACGGCTGATCCCGGACCAATCGGTGCGCCGGTTGGCGCACGGTCGAGTGCTGCTCGGCGGGTCGCCGCTGCGTCTGCTCCGGCTCGGAGCCGACGGTGCGCGTCTGTTCGATCACTGGGTACGGGGCGAACCGGTCGGCACGAGCGCGCAGGAACACCGGTTGGCGCGTCGCTTGATCAGTACCGGATTGGTCCACCCCGAACCATCCGCAGCCGCGTTCGGCCCCGTCGACGTCACCCTGGTGACGCCGGTCAAGGACAATCCCACCGGAGTGCATCGCCTGCTGGCCGCTACCGGAGAGCTCGCCGACCGCATCGTCGTCGACGACGGATCGGCCGAACCGGTGCCGGGAGCCGCGCTGCGTCACGAAGAACCGGCCGGACCCGCAGTTGCCCGTAACTCCGGCTGGCGGCTCGCCCACACCGAGTTCGTCGCATTTCTGGACTCCGACGCCGTACCGGAGCCAGGATGGCTGGAGAGGATATTGCCGCAGTTCGCCGACCCGGCAGTGGCGGCCGTCGCCCCCAGGATTCGCAGCATTCCCGGCACCACTGCCGTAGCACGCTACGAAGCAGAACGGTCCAGTTTGGACCTCGGTTCCCGTCCCGCAGTGGTTCGGCCCATGAGCCGCATCAGCTACGTGCCCAGTGCCGCACTGGTGGTGCGCCGCAGCGCTCTGTCCGGTATGGATGGGTTCGACGCGAATTTGCGCTTCGGTGAGGACGTCGACCTCGTGTGGCGGCTCATCGAACGTGGCGGCACGGTGCGCTACCAGCCGGATGCGGTGGTCCGGCACGATCCGCGCCCGAACCTGCCCTCCTGGCTGCGGCAACGTTTCGACTACGGCAGCTCGGCGGCGCCGCTGTCCGTACGGCATCCCCGCTTGCTCAGCTGCGCGAGGATGTCCCGCTGGAGCGCGGCCACGTGGGCACTTCTCGTCTCCGGTCGCCCTGCGCCCGCCTTGGCGGTGGCCACGGTGACCGCGGCCCTGCTGCCGCGCAAACTCCGTGACCGGGGTGTCCCGGCCACGGAAGCGCTACGGTTGGCCGGGACGGGCCACCTGGGTGCCGGACGACTCCTCGCCGAAGCCACCCGGCGCGCCTGGTGGCCACTCGTGCTCGCTGCCTGTCTGTTCAGCAGGCGAGCACGTATGATGGCGACGGCCGCGCTGCTGCCCTGTGTCCTCGACGCCGCAGGCAAGGGCGGCGGTTGGCTTGCTCTCCGGATTCTCGATGACCTGGCCTACGGAGCCGGAGTGTGGGCAGGATGCGCACGCGAACGCACGATCACCCCGCTCCAGCCACAGCTCACGGGGAGTTCGCTACGGTGAACCATCGGCTCGATGCCCTGCGGTGGCCACAGGTCGACCAGCGAGTGGCTTTGCTGGCGATCCCTCTCGGGGCCACCGAGCAGCACGGCCTGCACCTGCCGCTGGGCACCGATACAGCGATTGCCACCGCGCTGTGCGATCGGCTCGCCGACGAGGTCGGCGATGTCCTGGTCGCGCCCGCCGTGCCCTACGGATCCAGTGGTGAACATGCGGAGTTTCCCGGCACGCTGTCCCTCGGGCAGGAGGCGCTGGAACTGTTGCTGGTCGAACTGGTGCGTTCCGCCGACCACTTCGCCGGGGTGGTTCTGGTCAATGGGCACGGCGGTAACCGGGGACCGTTGATCCGGGCGGTCCGCCTGCTCCGTTCCGAGGGACGGCACATACTGGCGTGGTCCCCGTCCGGACCGTCGAACGACAGTCACGCCGGAGGCACCGAAACCTCGGCCATGCTGCAACTACGCCCCGGTGACGTGGATGTGAAGCAGGCAGAAAGAGGTAACACGGCACCGCTTCCCGACCTGATCGAGCCGCTGCGAACCGGCGGCGTCCGAAGTGTCAGCGCCAACGGCGTCCTCGGTGATCCCACCCACGCCAGTGCAGCAGAAGGCCGACGCATCCTGAACGACTGGGCGGCCTCGTTGATCGATGCCGTTCTCACCTGGGAAACGACACTCTCCAGGCGCTCGACACCGTCTTGATCAAGCTGCACCTGCGGCAGGGATCGCTGTGCTGTCGAGCTGACGTTCGCGGTATGCGGCATTTCGGATTCCCCGCTTGGTCGGCACACCGAGTTCTGCAGAGCAGAACGACGAACATTTGGTAGACACCTGTCTAGTATTCGTGGCAAGCTCGAATCAACCGACTTGCGATGGTCGTTGACGACCGTCGACACGCTCGACGAGGAGCTCGCATGCAGTTTCAGGACAAGATTGCCTTCGTGACGGGTGCGGCATCCGGTATGGGACTGGCCACCGCCCGGCGACTCGCCGAACAGGGCGCCACCGTCTACGGCGCCGACCTCTCCGGCGAGGCACTGGCACAGGAGTTCGCCCGGTTACCGCATGCCCATCCCGTCCCCCTCGACATCGCCGACGCCGATGCCGTGCGTGCGGCGTTCGCCGAGATCGAAGCCCGGCAGGACCGGCTTGACGTGCTCGTCAACGCCGCTGGTGTCAACGCGCCCGATCAGGCCGCGTTGGAGGAACTCAACACCGCCAACTACGAGGGCTTCCTCGCTGCTCAGCGCGGCGAGTCCTACCACCCGGAGTTTTTCGAGAAGATCTCCGACGAGGACTTCGACCGCACCATGCGGATCAACCTCTATGGTTCCTTCCACACGATCCGCTCCGCCGTGCCGCTGCTGAAGAAAACCGGTGGCGGGGCTATCGTCAACTTCTCCAGTGCCGCGGCCCTGATGTCGGTGGCGATGCCCGCCTACTATCCGGCCTCCAAGGCGGCGATCCTCGGGCTGACGCGGGAAGCCGCCACCGAACTGGCCCCCTTCAACATCCGGGTGAACGCCCTGGCGCCCGGGGCGGTCGACACTCCGCTGTTCCGCCAGAACGATCCGGAATTCAGCGAGTTCCTGGTGGGTATGCAGCCCATCAAGCGTCCCGCCACCCCTGAGGAGGTCGCGAGCACGGTGACGTTCCTGGCCGGCGACGAGGGTGCCTACTACACGGGCCAGACCTTCTCGCCCTCCGGCGGTTTGGTCATGCAGTAGGCCCGCGCCGATCGAGCGCACCCGTTTCCCGACCACCGGAGAGGACAGTCATGGCAGCAGACGTCGACCGGAAGGCCCTGGCACGGCTCACCGCCGAAATCGGCGGTGACATCGAGCGCGGCGACTACGACGGGGTCACCATCATCCTGGCCAGGCACGGCGAGGTCGTCCTGCGGGAAACGCTCGGCTACGCCGAGCGCGCGACGCAGCGCCCGCTACAGCCCGACGACATCTTCCGCGTGCTGTCGCTGAGCAAGGCGTTCACCAACGCGCTGGTCCACCAAGCGCTCGGGGAGGGCGAGCTGGCGCTGTCGACCCGCGTGGTCGAGCTTATCCCGGAATTCCTCGGCGAGGATCCCTTTCGGACACTGCGCAAGGACCGGATCAATGTCGGACACCTGCTCACGCACCGCTCCGGGATGCCCGCCACCCCGACCCCGGGGTTGCCGCCGGAGAAGTTCGGCAACCTCGCCGACGTCATCGCCGCCCTCGGCGGTATCGACGTCGTCAACGAGCCGGGCACGAACCTCAACTACAGCCCATCCATCAACCACGCCCTGCTCGGCGAGATGGTGCGCCGCGTCTACGGCTACGACTCCTTCCGCAACCTGGCCCACGACCGCCTGTTCGGCCCCCTGGGCATGGCCGACACGCGTTTCGGCGCCCCGAGCGCGTGGGCCGACAAACTCGTGCCGCTCAAGGCCTATCTGCAGCAGGGTGGATTCCTGGGACCGGAGGACATCGAGTGCCTCAACACCTGCATCACCGAGGACGCCGAACTGCCGTGGGTGGGCTCGGTCAGCACCGCCGATGATGTGTTCACCTTCGCCGAGATGCTCCGCCGTCGTGGCGAGCACGACGGCGAACAGCTCATCGCCCCGGCCGTGCTCGACGTGGCCACCACCGTGCAGACCGGGGACATGCCCAACGATCTCTACGCCTCGATCGCGGCGATGCGCGGCTGGGAAACCCCGCCCGGCAACTTCGGCCTGGGCTTCTCCCTGAGCGGCACCGGCACGCATCCGTCCTTCTTCGGTCCGTTCACCAGCCCCCGCACGTACGGCAACTACGGGGCGGGATCCTCGCTGTTCTGGGTCGATCCCGAGCGGGACATGACACTGGTGTTCGTGTCCGCGGGCGTGCTGGACGAGGGCGACAACGTCGCCCGGTTCCAGAAGATCTCCACCATGGCCGTCGCGGCCGCGCTTTGAGCGACGGCCCCACCAGCAGGAGGTGACGATGACATCGCAGCCGAGCACCGGCCGCTGCCCCGTCGCGCACGGTTTCGACGCCATGAGCGACGACTACTACCACGATCCGGCCCGGCACCTTGCGAAGGCCCGCGAGGAGCACCCGGTTTTCTCCTACCATTACCTGGGCGCCTGGATCGTCACCCGTCGCGAGGACGCCGAGACGGTACTCGGGGACTGGCAGGCCTTTTCCAGTGCGGCCAACAGCGCCACCATCGACGTGCCGGAGCGCTACCGCGAGATCATGCCCCCCGAGCTCATCTCGCAGATGTTGGTCGGTTCCGACCCGCCCACCCATACGGCGCACCGGTCGGTGGCTCAGCGGGGCTTCACCAAGGACCGGATGCAGGCCCTGCAGCCGGAGATCGAAGCGCGCGCCCACCGCATCATCGACAAGTTCGAAACCCGCGGCACAGGCGAGCTCGTGCAGGACTTCTGCCTTGAGCTCACCACGCAGACGATCATGGCGCATCTCGGGTTGAGCTATCAGGACGACCCCATGATGCGCCAACTGCGCGACGACTTCTTCCGCGTGCTCGCCAGCGCGCAGGAACCACTCGAAGAACCCGAGCGCAGCGAGGTCTGGGACCGATTCATCGAGGCCAACCTCCATCTGCGCGCCATCGTCGACGAGCGCCGGGACAACCCGGGTGAAGACCTCATCTCCGACATGGCTTCGGTCCGCGACAAGGACGGCACCCCCACGCTGAGCACCGCGCAGATCACCCTGCACCTGGCGGAGTTCGCCGCGGCGGGCACGGACACCACCGCGCAGGCGATGGCCAATGCCGTGCTCTTTCTCGACGCCAACCCCGACACGCTCGCCGAGGCCATCGCCGATCCGCAACTGTGGCCGCGGGTGTTCGAGGAAACCGTGCGCCGCAGGCCGTCGTCGACGTTCGCCTCCCGCCAGGCACAGTGCGACGTGGAACTCGGCGGGGTGCACATCCAACGAGGCGAGATGATCTGGATCGCCCTGGCGAGCGCCAACACCGACCCCACCTGGGCCGACCGCCCGTTCGAATTCGATATCCACCGCCCCGACCCGGAAGGGCACCTGGCCTTCACCCAGGGGCGGCACACCTGCCTGGGGCAGTCCCTGGCCCGGGTGCAGGGCTCCACCGGGTTGCAGGTGCTCTTCGATCGGTTGCCCTCGCTGCGTCCCGAGCCGGATTTCGAACTGGACTTCGTGCGCATGGCCCTGCTGCCGGTGCGGCGCAGCCTGCCGGTGATCTGGGATCCGGCCGATGTCGAGCGGCAACGCAACCGCGTGATGCGTCAGCGGGAGCTCGAGATCGTCGAGCGCCGCACCGAGTCCGGCGATGTCGTGTCCCTGACGCTGGCCCATCCCGACGGAGATCCGCTTCCACAATGGGCACCCGGCGCGCACATCGATGTGCACACCCCGGAAGGGCCGGTACGGCAGTACTCGCTGTGTTCCTCACCGGAACGCACGGATCGCTGGCGCATCGGTGTGCTGGCCGAACGCGACAGTCGCGGTGGCTCCCGATCCCTGCACGAATCCGCCACCGAGGGATCGACACTCACGATCGGGTGGCCGCGCAACAACTTCCCGCTGCGCGAATCCCCCCGCTACCTGTTCGTCGCCGGCGGCATCGGCATCACCCCGATCCTGCCCATGATCGAACAGGCTGAGACACAGGGCGCCGACTGGCAGTTGCTCTACGGTGGGCGTTCCCGCTCCTCGATGGCGTTTCTCGGTGAACTCGCCCGATACGGCGATCGCGTCACGGTGCGCCCGGAGGACGAATACGGGCTGCTCGACCTGGACGGGTGGTTCGGTGCACCGGCCGAGAGCACGCTCCTGTACTGCTGCGGCCCGGAACCGCTGTTGCAGGCCGCCGAACGTGCCTCGGCGCACTGGCCCGCGGGCGCGCTGCACGTCGAGCGTTTCTCCCCGAAGACGATCGTGCGCACCGAACCGGACGAGGAATTCGAGGTCGAATTCACCGAGTCCGGCATCACCGCCACGGTCCCGGCGGGGCGCACGATCCTCGAGGTGGCCGAGGAAGCAGGGGTGACCGCTCTGTCGTCCTGCAAGGAGGGAACCTGCGGCACCTGCGAGACACCGATCCGGGCCGGGCGCGCCGACCACCGCGACTCGATCCTGACCGGAACCGAGCAGGGGGCCAACACCTCGATGATGATCTGCGTGTCCCGCGCGGAGAAAGGATGCCCGAAGCTGAAGCTCGAACGGTGACGGCTCGGCTCGCTCTGCTCAGCGCTGCTCCGGTGGGGCGTTGAGCAGAGCGAGCCAGTTCTCCGCCAGCGCGCGCTGCACCTCGCCGTAGAACTCGTCGTGCCCGCGCAGCAGCAGGAAGTAGTAGGTTCGGTCAAGGGCCATCATCGTGATCAGCACGTGGGCCAGTGCCCGACTGCGTTCCTCCCCGAACCGCGCCCGGACGTTGTCCATCGCCTTCGCGGCCCGCCGCAGCATCCCGAACCACTCGTCGGCCACCGCGGGTTCGTGGGCCAGGGCCTGCTGGATGGCCGCGAAGTCCACGCTGTAGGCACGCCAGAACTCGGCGTGCTCCTCGAGCCAGGCGACGACGTCGTCGACATCGGCACCGACCAGCTCGTCGAGCGTGCGGTACGCGGCGATGATCTCCGGCTCGATGGTGTGCATGATGTCGGTGACGAGCTCGGCCTTGGAACGGAAGTGCAGGTAGAACGTCGCGCGGCTCACCCCGGCGGCACGGGCGATGGCCTCGGTGCCGGTCCCCGGATACCCCTGCTCGGCGAACAACGTGCGAGCCGAGGTCACGAGGCGCTCCCGCGTCTCCTGCCGCCTGCGCTCGTGCGCCGTGCCCTGCCGCCCCAAGGGACCTCCTCGCCTCGATGTCCACCGGACAACCTACCGAAACCGCATCGGCGCGGGCCGACATCCCCGCAGGCGCCGAGATCGTCGGTCCTGGCTGCGGTGGGGGAGGCGCAGCATGCTCACGATGCTGCCGCTCGCTGCTGCAGCGGCCTCGTACACAGCAACTCCTGCAGGACCGCCGGCCCGTCGAGGGTGAGTACGGATTCCGGATGGAACCGTACCCCCGCGGTGGTGGGTCCACGCAGGGCGAGCACGTCACCGGAGTTCATGCGCACGTGCGCTTCGGGGCCGGCCCCCACGAGAGTGCGTCCGGTGTGGCCGTTCGAGGAACCGGTGTGGACCACAAATGTCCAGTAGGCACCGCGTTCGCCGGTGAGCAGTTGTCGGAACAACGCCAGCGCGGTGGCCGGTGTGTGCTCGTCCAGCCGGGCCGTGTAGTCACGGCGGATCACGAAGTTGGCGCCCTCGCCCGAGGCGATCTCGTCGTGCACGATCTGCTCGATGATCGACTCGTAGGTGTCGTCGTCGAGGTCGAAGCCACCGTCGTGCAGTGCCACTGCCCGTTGCGGCAGAGCTGTGAGCAGCTCTTCGCGTGGCACCCGATAGCTTTCGGTGACGCGCAGCACCCGGAGTTCGGTCGCGTCGTCGTGGCAGTCGAACCCGCGTTCGCGGATCTGGCGGAACAGTACGAGGGAGAGCGCGTCGTGTCCTGCCCGGCGACCTTGCCAACCTCGGCCAGCGCTGCCACGCCATCGCCGCCGCCGGGGCACGGATCGAGCAGCCTTCCTCCGCCTTGCGAGGCATCACCTGGCCACCTGCTCCCCGAGATATCCAACGCCCTACTGCCGGAGCCTCTTCCAACAGGCTCACAGGGACCGGAAACCGGCCATCGCGATACGGCTCGGGTCCGAGCCCGCGTCCAGGTCCCAGACCTGGTGGTCCGGCACGGTCGTTTCCGGCGTTTCCGTGGCCAGGATCGCGACTCCGGGGTAGTTCGCCAACAGTTGCAGGAGCATCGCGCGGCCGTCGGTGTCGAGTTGGTCGTCGATGTGGTCGAGGACCAGCAGCGGAGGTTCCTCGTAGAGCGCTCGGGCCAGTTGCAGGCGCGCAATGTCGGGGAGTGACAGGGGTTCACCGCCTCGCCGTAGTTTCGTCCGTTCGCTATCGGGCAAGGTAGCCACGCGCTGGTCGAGTCCGACGGCGCGCAGTACGGGCTCGATCGGGCGTTTCGAATTGGGGTTGCGGTAGCGCACTGCTCTGGCGATGGTGCCGCGTTCGAGGGCGAGCCCGCGGGCGGCGTAACCGACCTGGCGCCGTCGCTTCGCCGGGGGCTGGTCGGCCAGCTCGCGTCCTGTGACCCGCACCCACGCCTTGGCTTGGGCGTCGACCCCGGCCAGGAGCCCGACCACGGCATCGATGCGTTCCGGGTGACGGCTGTGCAGGAGCACTCTGGCGCCCGGAGCGGCGACCAGCCCGGGCGCATCGACGTGCCCGATGTGGAGGTCGGAGACATGGACCTCGGTACCCGACGCCCGGCTTTTGACGTGGTCGGTACGTGCTGACTTCGTGCGCTGCCGCCGGTGCTGCGCGGCTTCGGCACCTTGTGTGAGGGCGGGCGCGAGGATGCGCCGTGCCGCCAGGTACGACTGGCGGTACTCCATGACCCGACCGAGGTCGTGGATCGGCGTGGACATCATTCCCACGATGGTGATCGCGGTGGCGATCGTCGCGGGATCGACGGCGAACCAGGAACCAGCGGTGACCACGCAGAGGGTCGAGACCGCCGCGGTGGCCGCGGCGGTGCCGCGCAAGTACCCGGCGATCCGCGCATGGTGGACCGCAGCCGAGCAGACGCGCATGCTGAGCTGGTCGATCTTCTTGAGTTCACGGTGGACGCCGCCACCAGCACGGATCGACGAGCCCGCCGCAACGGTGTCACTGACGTGGGAGGCCAGCCGACCGCGTTGCTTGCGTACTCTTCGAGCCCGCGTGAGCGCCGGTCGGGCAAGGAGCGCGAGAACAGCGCAGAGGACGAGGATCGGACAGAGCACCACCAGCGCCAGAGTTCGGTGCAGAACAGCCAGCACCACAAGTACGCCGACGAGCAACGGGACACCCCCGGCCATGGGGGCGATGCCCCAGGCTATCCAGTTCCGGATGGCCGAGAGGTCGTTGGTAGTGCGGGCGATGGTGGTTCCGAGGGACGGCCCGCGCGCCCCGGCGAGACTGGAGGCGATGAGCCCAGCCCGCATCTCGTGCACGTAGTCCTGCCCGAGCTTTTCGGCGAGAACCCGTTCCAAGATGCGGACCAGCCCCATACCCAGCGCAGCAGGCAGCAGGATGCCGAGAGCCGTCCATCGGTGGTGGCTGCTCCCTGCTTGCATCAAGTGCGGCATGGTCACCGCAGTGACCCCGGCCAGCGCTGCCTGTGCCACACCGGTGGAGACGAGCACGGCGAGCAGGGCGCGTCGGTTGCCGGAGAGGAGTCTCGGCATCGACTCCGAGGTCGTGCGATCCGTACGGCTCACAGCACTGCTCGCAGAGTTTCGGGGTCGGCGAGTTCGAAGGTGTTGATCACGGGGACGTCCAACACCTCCTGCGCTTCTCGCGTGGCCAGCGGTGCCGAGGTGAGGGTGCCGCTGACGGCTGAGACGGGGAGGCCGTGGTTTCGCAGCAGTGCCACTCCAGCGGTGGCGCCGAGCGCCCCGGAGGCTGCGAACACGATCTGATCGACGGACTGCGAGAAGACCGGATCGGCCAGCAAACGGTCGGTTTCGGTCTGGTACAGACCGTCGGCGATCTCGATGACGATCACATCGGGTTCCGGGGTCGACAGCTCCTCGATGAGAGATACGAGGATCGACCGCACCTCATCGGAGCCGAGGCGAAAGGTGGAGGGAAAACCGAAGTCGGTGAAGTCGAGGACCTTCGCGGCCCCGGCATCGGTGAAACCGTGCGGATCGCCTCCGGCGCCGGTACCGGTCGCTTTGCCGGCCGAAACCCGCAGACCGGATTGTCCCAGCCCACGGACAAGGGAGTTGACCGTTGCCGACTTGCCCGCGTTCATCGAGGTGCCGAGCACTCCGATGACCTTGGGCCGACCTTGCGGAACGGACCCTGTCACTTTCTCGGGACTTCTGGGCCGGGGGTGGCGCGGTGCCAACCGCCGGAGGGTGACGACGCCGTGCGTGTCCGCGAGCAAGCCCATCGGGTGTACGACCGTCGGATCCTTGATGTTTTCGTGCTTCGTGACCACGAGCCCGGACAGTCCGCCGGCGGCGATGAGGTGAACGGGACGCAGGTCGCTGGGTACTTCAGCCTCGAACTGGTCGGGCGCGTAGCGGTGTCCGTAGGCGAGCAGCACTTCGTCGCCCGCGAACAGGGTCTGGCGACGACCCGCCGGGCTTTCCAGTTTGGTGTGCATCCCGATCTCGTCGATGAGCGCGAGCACGACGTCGCCCGGTTGCGGAACCACACTCGGCCCGCTGAGCAGCTTGTAGCCGGAAGGGTCAATGTCGAGGCGGGTGGCGAGATGGCGGGTGGTGTATGCCTTCTTCGCGCTGCGCAACCGATGGGGAACGAGGTCTTCACGATGTGTCAGTGCATCGATCTCGTGGATCGTGTTCGGTGTGGTGGTTTCGTCCCGGCCTGCTGAGGTGAGCATCGTGGCGCTTCTCTTTCCGTTGAACGATTCGCGGCGAAGCCGGCGGCGACGTCCGCATGTCCTACGGGAGAGAAGTTAGTGAGCCCTCATGATGTGATCATGGGAGTCGGATGAATGGATCTTCAGCTTGTTTGACCTGGGGGTACCTGGTGGGTCTTGTCGTGTCTCAGGGGAACAGCTCGCCCAGCGACTTCCGGGCGAGCCGGACCCCCGAACCGGCCCGGGAGCAGGAACGTACGCGCCGTGTCACTGCTGCAGCGCCACGCCCTGGTTTCCGTCGGTGCTCGGTTCTGTCGCGGGATTCGTCCGGGTGTTCCGGTATGCGGTCAATCCCCCGTCGACGCGCAGGTCGGTCCCGTTGACCCACCTGGCTTCGTCCCGGGTCAGGAAGACGAGGACGCGGGCGATGTCCTCCGACTCGCCGAACCGCCCCAGAAGCTCGCCCGCCCCTTCGACCTTGTCCGCCCCGTGATCGCGCTTGAAGTCATCGAGGATCGGCGTGGCCACGGGCCCCGGACTCACCGAGTTGACCCGAATGCGGCGAGGCAGCCCTTCTGCGGCGAAGTGTTCCGTGAGCAGCCGTACGCATTCCTTGGAGAAGCGGTAGGAGTCGTCGATGGCCTCTTCGCCGGAGGCGATCGTGTCCAGGGCTGCTTCGGGATCGTCGGCCAGGGCGAACTGCCGCAGCGCGTCGATGTTGCGCTGCCATCCGTCGGCAACGACGGAGGAGAGGTTGATGATGACCCCGCTCTCGGTGATGAGCGGCATCAGCGTGCGGGTGATTTCCCGGAGACCGACGACATTGACACCGAGAACCGTGCGCCAAGGGGCCGTTCCGGGAACACCGGCAATGTTGGCCAGACCGGAGATGCCTTCGGGCGCGGCGTCGTGTACTCGGGCGGCAGCGGTACGGGCCCCCTCCGGTGTGGCGAGGTCCGCCTGGATGAAGGTCCCGGGGAAGGAGGTCGCCACCGTGCGGTCGACACCGATCAGCCGGTGCCCGGACTCGGTGAGCAATCGGCAGGTGGCCGCGCCGATGCCGGAAGCCGCCCCCGTCACCACCATGGGAAGGTTCTTGTCGATCGTCACTGTTCTGGCCGCTTTCCCTTCGTATCCGGCCTTTCGTGCCCGGTCCCGGCCTGGGTGAGGTGGCCGGTTGCGTTCCCGCTCGCCGACCATGCCAAGCCGACCTCCATGGTCCATTCGGAAGTGAGCGGAAGGCAGCAGGGTTTCCAATGGCTGGAAAGAGCGTGCGTGGTCTGCGCCTGCTTCCCCGATGCTGGTTGAGTACGTGCTGCGCGGATCGCTCCGTATCACCTTGAAGGGGGATGGATGACCCAGGACACCTACGAGGTGCACGATCCGGCCACTCTCGAGGTGGTCGGTCGAGCACCTGTCCATGGTGAGCAGGATGTGCGGGAGGCCATCGCCGCGGCGCAGGGAGCTGCCCGCGCATGGGCCGCGGATCGGGAGGCCCGCCGAGACGCTCTCCGTGAGTGTGCCGCGCTCGTCCGGGAGAACGAGACCGAGCTCGGGCGCCTGATGTCCCGGGAACAGGGAAAGGTACTTGCCGAAGCCGTGGCGGAGTTCCGGGTCGGGGCCGGACTCATGGACTACTTCGCGGATCTGGCCTGGGACGAGGTGGAAAAGCTTCCCGATCGTGCCGACCGGGCGCTGGAGGTTCATTACCGTCCGGTCGGTGTCGTCGGCGCCATCATCCCGTGGAACTTTCCGATCTCCCTGCTGTGCGTCAAGCTGGCCCCCGCGCTCACGGCCGGCTGCACTGTCATCGCGAAACCGTCTCCGTCGACACCGCTGTCCACCATCGCGCTGATCGACCTCATGAACCGGGTGCTGCCCGCGGGAGTGTTGCAGTACCGGACAGGACCCGGGCGCGAGGTCAATGTCGCCCTGAGCGCGCTTCCCGGTGTCCGCAAGATCTCGTTCACCGGGTCCACGGAAGTCGGCACCTCGATCGCTGCCCAGGCGGCCGCCACCGTCAAGCGGGTCACTCTGGAATTGGGCGGCAACGACCCGGCCCTGGTGCTCGACGATGCCGATATCGGTACCGTCGCCCACGGCATTGCCGCCTCTGCGTTCCGCAACGCCGGGCAGGTCTGCATGGCCGTCAAGCAGGTCTTCGTTCCCCGGCACAGGCAGTCCGAGCTGGTCGAAGCGCTCTCCGAGGCCGTCTCGCAGCATGTGCTCGGCCACGGTGTCGAGTTCGGCACCACGATGGGTCCGTTGCACAACGAGGCACAGCGCAACCTCGTTCAGGGGCTCGTCGATCAGGCTGTCGCGGCGGGGGCGCGCATCGCCGCGGGCGGAGGCCGGGGATGCGAATTACCGGGCCACTTCATGGAACCCACGGTCGTCGCCGACGCCCGGATCGGTATGGATCTCGTCGACCGGGAACAGTTCGGCAATGCGCTGCCGATCGTCGCCTACGACTCTCTCGAGGACACGATCGACGGTCTCAACGTCCAGGAATTCGGGCTCGGTGCCTCCGTCTGGTCCGCCGACCTGGAGCGGGCGCACACAGTGGCGGCGAGCATCGAAGCAGGCACTGTCTGGATCAACCAGCACACCCAGGTGGAGCCCGATGCTCCCTTCGGTGGCTGGAAGTCTTCCGGCCTCGGTCGCGAACGTGGCCGCTGGGGGCTGGAGGAATACCTCGAATTGCGCACCGTCAACACTCGCCCACACATCCGAAACGCCTAGACCCGCCTGCTTGTGCGCCATCGTTGACTCGAGAGGACGGAATTGTTGACCGGACACACCGCCACCCGTGGTGGCATGGAACTGATCACGCTGGGAGTTGCCGCCGGTCCTGCCATTCGTGGCCGGGAGAACGGGATCAGCAGCGCCGTCGTCGTCGACGACGTTTTCTACATCGTCGATTTCGGCCTGGGATGCACCCGCGCCGCTTACGAGGCGAGCCTCGAAGGTAGGCAGTTCCGTGCGGGCTTCATCACGCACCTGCACTCGGACCACATCACGGAGCTTCCCGGATTCCTGCTGTGGAATTGGGGGGAACCGGTGAACGGTTTCACCGAGAGGGTCCGCATCCTCGGCCCCGGCCAGGACCCGGACGATGTCGCGGCCGGGCGGAAACTGGCGGGAACCGCCGGGCTGGTCTCCGCCACCTTCGAGGCATTCTCCTACGACACCGCTATCCGGGTGACCGATGAGGCCCGCCCGCCGCTGGAGGAGATCGTCCACGTCACCGAGCTCGACGAGCCTGCCAAGGGCTCTGCGGCCGCGGGTGAACCGTTCGACGTCTACGAGGACGACAGGATCACGGTATCGGCGATCCTGGTTGACCATCCCCCGGTGTATCCCGCATTGGCCTACCGGGTCACCTCCGACTACGGCTCCATCACCTTCTCCGGCGATACGGCCGAATGCGGCAATCTGGTGAAGCTCGCGCGCGGCACCGATGTCCTGGTTCACGAGGCGGTGAACTTGGACTTCTACCGAGGTAAGGGATTCGATCCCACCTTCATCGCACACCAGGCCTGCTCGCACACCACACCTGCGGGAGCGGGACGGGTTGCTGCGGCTGCGGGAGCGGGACGTCTCGTCCTGTCCCACCTGGCAGGTGCCGCGGAGGCGGACTACTGGTCCTCCCGGGCACGCACGGAGTTCGACGGGCCCGTCGACGTCGCCTCGAGCGGGGCACGGTTCACGCTCTCCCGGCAGGCCGTCCCCGCCGTGCCGGAATGACGGCTCTCAGCGGCCGGTCTCCGTTCGCTCGTGGTCGAAACCGGAAGCGAACCGCACTTGCCGAGCAATACCCCGCGCGGCGGTCTGCAGGACGGGCACGATGGCGTTCGGTTTGGGTTGGGCGTCCACGATCACAACGCCGAGTGCTGCGATGACGTGCCCGTCGGTGCTGGTGACCGGCACCGCGACCCCGCTTGTTCTCTCGGCGGATTCTTCGGCCGTCGTCGCGAAACCGGACTCCCGTACCTGTGCGAGTTCTCGGAGAACCTGCGCGCGGTCGGTGACCGTGCGGGAAGTGAACCGTTCCGGGTTTTCCAGAGCACGAACGATCGTCTGTTGCGGTGCATGGGTGAGCAGGACCTTGCCCGCGGCACTGGCGTGCAAGCCCATCCGGTCGCCTACGCGGTGGACTGCCGGGCCCGGGCGGGTTCCGGAGATTCGCTCCAGCAGCAGGGCCTTGGTCCCGTCGAGCACGAACAGATTGACGACGTGGTGGGTGAGGAACAGGACGTCGTGCATGAACGGAGCTGCGACCTCCGCCAGGTCCTGACGCACCGGTGACAGCCGTCCCAGGGACCACAGCTTGTGCCCGATCCGGTACCGCCCGTCGATCCGCACCAGCGCTCCCCAGGTCACCAGCTCCTTGATCAGCCGGTGGCAGGTGGCGAACGGAAGCCCCGAACGGCGGGCGATGTCGCTGAGCGAGAGAGCGTAGTGCTCGGTATCGAAAGCCTCGAGGACGCTCAGGACACGAGCAGCGACGGACTTCGGGTGTGCCCCGGTGCCGTCCGCGTCGGAGCGGGCGAGACCGGGGCTTGTCTCGCCGGTCATGAATCCTGCACCCGTACCATGCGACAAGTATGACAACCGAGCCGGGAAATCCTGCGACGTCGATGCCGTGAATCACAGGTGACCAGGTTCCCGGGTGGGACCACGAGCACGGTAACGGGATCAGCCTGCGTCGAGACCCAGCCGGGCCCGGTCTCGCTGCTGGTTGATGAACAGCATCGACAGCACCCCCACGGCCAGCAGAAGCAGAGCCGTGATCAGGAAGGCGTTGGCGAAGCCCTGCGCCTCGGTCACGGCCGAGCCGATCAGGAACCCGGCGACCGCGGGAGCGAACAGGCCGCCGCTGGTGAACAGGGCGTTGGTCACCTGCAGCAGCGCACCGCGCTGCGCGATCGAGGTCATCTCGGCCGCCACCAGGTAGGTCGCGGCGAACAGCGCCGGGGCCGTGCCGAACCCGAGGGCGAAGGCGATGGTGCGCAGGGTCTCGTTCGTCACGAGCACACCGAGCAGCAAGAACGCGCCGGCGAACACGGTGGCCGAGGACAGGACGATTCCCCGGGAGATGCGTGTCCGCACCCCTCGTTTGTCGAGGTACTGGGTGATCCAGCTCAGCCCCACGGTGGCGATCGTCCCCCAAATGGCCGGTAGCGCGATCACGGAACCGGCTTGCTGCGTGCTGTAGCCCATCACTTCCTCGTAGTAGGCGGGCAGCCACGACGTAGCGATGGCGAAGGTCCAGTAACCCATGAACGAGCACAACATGGCCAACACCCAGGAGGGAGTGAGGATGGAGCGAAGGTAGGGCACCTTCCGATCCACGGCAGCGGCCGGAACCTCTGCAGGCGGTGCCGTGCCCTCGATGTCGTGCTCGACCTGCATCGAGGTGTAGGGGCCTTCTTTGGCCAGCACCAGCCAGAACCCGGCCCACACGACTCCGATCAGCGCGAGGAAGATGAAGGTCGCCTGCCAGCCGAACTCCGCGGCCACCCAGGCCAGGACGGGGGCGAACACGACGATGCCCAGTGTCACCCCGGAGGCACCGACCGCCGCCGGGGTCGCAGACCTGTGGCGGGGAAACCACTTGTAGATGGAATGCATCAGGATGGGCGCCAGCGGGCCTTCGCCTGCCCCCAGCAGGATGCGGCTGAACCACAGGGCAGGCAGCGAGGCGAAAACGAAGATCGGTACCTGGGCCACCGACCAGATCAGGCACAGGGCCAGCAGAATCCACTTGGAGCTGACCCGGTTCGCGATCGGGGCGGCCACGAACTGGGCGACGCCGAAGAGCAGGAAGACCGCACTACTGACCAGTCCGAACTGCTCGGGTGTGATCTGCAGATCCCGCATCAGGGGAGCGGCGACGATGCCGAGAATGGCTTTGTCGGCCCAGTTGATCATCATCAGGAACAGCAGCATGATCGCCATCAGCCACCCGTAGGCATTGCGCTTCTTGGGTGCCCAATAGCGGGGATTCGCCCGGTCCGGTACCGGTGGTGCCGGTGCGGCGGAGAGCTGTTTCGTCACTGAATCCTCCAGAGCGAGGAACGAGCCGGGGCGTGAACTGCCACGGTGGTGGGGAAAGGGCCGGAATCGGTGGGCGACCGAAGGCGTGCGAAGGCTCAGTGGACCCGGCCTGCCGGGTGTGCGGCGCGCTCGGGTGAAGGCGAGCGCGCCGGATTGACGTACCGCGGTGCGGAAGCGAGGAAGCTCCGGTCAGGAGCGGGGTACGACCTTGACCGGGATGGACTCGAATCCCCGAAGCGAGTTGTGCACGATCGGCACCGGTTCACCCGCGGGTTCGATCCGCTCCACACGTGTTGCCAGCGCCTTCAGCACCAACTCCATCTCGAGGCGGGCGATGGGCTGCCCGACGCACTGGTGCAGCCCCATCCCGAACGCGACGTGCCCGGAGGCTCGGCGCTCGATGTCGTAGTCATCGGCGTTGTCGTGCCACTGACGCGGATCGCGGTTGGCGGCACCGGTGAGCAGGAGGATCTTCGAGTTCGCCGGGATGTCGACACCGCCGAGTGTGCCGGCCGCCGTGGTGGTCCGGTGGAACTTCTGGAAGGGGGATTCCAGGCGGAGGGCCTCGTCGACGGCGAACTTGGCCAGTGCCGGGTTGTCGCGCAGCGTCGCCCACGCCTGCGGAGACTGCGAGAGGCATTTGAGTGTGTTGCCGATACCGAAGACCGTCGTGTCCACGCCGGCGGACAGCAGGGCCCGGACGAGCAACGTGGCCTGCTCGGGAGTGAGCATCCCGTCGTGAACTCGGTCCCAGATGCGAGCCCCGAAGCCGGTGCTGTCGAGGTTTTCCCGGGCGCAGTTCTGCATGATCGCCGCGCTGTGCTCGTCGGCGTTGGCGAAAGCTCGATCGAGGATCTCGTTTTTCGGGCCGAAGGCATTGAACACCATGTTCCCGTAGGGCAGGAGGTGCTCGCGGCCGTCTTCCGGAATCCCCACGGCGTCGGGAAAGACCCGCAGCGGGTACTTCTCGGCCAGGTCCTTGACGACGTCGAACTCCCCACGGGTCACGAGTTCGTCGGCGAGCTCCTCGGCCGGGGGCGTGAACGGTTCCCGCAGGGCCCGCACCGTGGAGGGATTGATGACCCCGGTGAGAGCACGTCGCATGACGGTATGGGTGGGCGGGTCCGACTCGAGGATGCTCGGCGGGCGCCACCCCTCGTCCTCGCGGATGTCGTGGGGCCCGAGCCCGCCGGAGGAGCAGTAGGTCTCGAAGTCGGTGAGGACCTCGTAGACCTCCTCGAATCCCGCGACGGCGTAGACGCCGTACTTCTCCAGCCAGGTCACGGGCCCGTTCTCCCGGAGCCGCGTCAGCATCGGATACGGGTCCGTGATGTTGGCGACCGAGAACGGGTCATCCGGTAGCGAGGTGACGTCCGCAGTGGGGGAGGGGGTCATGTGAACAGACTCCTTGTGCTCTCGATCCGTCAGAGGTCCAGGGCGAGTCGCCGGCATCCCGCGGCGGCACGGGAGACGCAGATCATCATCATGTCGCCGCTGTCGCGGTCCTGTTGAGGAAGGACAGCGTCACGGTGCTCCGGGTCCCCGGACACGACGGTGGTCTCGCAGGTGCCGCACAGACCGTGCCTGCAGGAGGACAGGACCCGGACGCCGACATCCTCCACCGCCTCGAGGATCGTGCGGTCGGTGGGGACCCGGACGGTTTTTCCGCTGCGGACCAGATCGACGTCGAACGGTTCCGCCGCGGATGCCGTTCCCAGCGCGGTCGCCGCGAACTTCTCCGTGTGCAGTGCTCCCGGGGGCCACCCCATGCACAGGTCCTCGACCGTGCGCAGCATGCCGGTCGGGCCGCACGCGTAGACGAGCATGTGCGCCCGGGGCAGCCCCAGGATGGCCTGCAGGTCCATCCGCCCCGATTCGTCCTCCGGCACGAGTCGCACCCGATCGCCGTACTCGTCGCGCAACCGGTCGCCGAAAGCCATGCTGTCCCGGGAGCGACCGCCGTAGACCAACTGCCATTCCTTGCCTGCCGCGTGCGCCCATTCGATCATCGGGATGATCGGGGTGATGCCGATGCCGCCTGCCAGGAAGAGGTACTTCCGGGAATCCTTGATCGGGAAGTTGTTGCGCGGTTCGGAGATCGGCACGGTATCGCGGGGGCGGATGTTCTCGTGCACCCATCTGGACCCGCCGCGGGAGTCGGGAACGTTCAACACGGCGATGCGCAGATGAGAGAGATCGGTGGGTGACGAACACAGCGAGTACTGGCGGACGTGCTCCTCGCCCAGGTGGAGATCCACGTGGGATCCGGGTTCCCAGGCGGGGAACGGCGACCCATCCGGGTTTACCAGGACCAGTGATACGACGTCCTCGGCAACACGCTCCACACGATCCACGACGACTTCGCGAGTGCGTGCCCTCAGTACGCTCATGTGACGTGCGCTCCCTTACGTGATCTTCCCCGGTCAAGTGACGTTGTATTACGTCGGTCACGGCATACTATGGAGTGTTCCTCCCCACGCATCGCCCGTTTTCCACACAGTGAAAAGCCCGGCAGTACTCGCGAGCGCATGGAGCGGACCGTTGTCGGCCGAGCTGCGGGAAGGCTGCGTACGGGCTGCTGTCATCGTCGCGGCGGCAGTCGGTGCAGAACGACCTCGCCGAGGTGGCCGCCGGAGATTTCGGCTGTCATGTAGGTGCAGTACGGCTGCCGTCGGCGATCGGTGGGTGAACCGGGGTTGAGCAGGCGCAGGCCACCCGGCGTGACGGTGTCCCAGAGGATGTGGCTGTGCCCGAACACGAGCACGTCGGTGTCCGGAAACCATCGCCGACAACGGTTCTCCCGCCCGTTGGCCGTTCCGGTCTCGTGGATCACCGACAGCCGGAGTCCCTCGAGTTCGGCCCGCGCGATCTCGGGAAGTCGTTCGCGCAGCGGCGGCCCGTCGTTGTTGCCGACGACACCGATGAGCCGGGCGCTGTGGGCCTGGAGCTGATCGAGCAGCTCGACGTCCACCCAGTCCCCGGCGTGGACGACGACATCGGCGGACCCCGCCGCGCGCCACACCTCGTCCGGCAACGCCTTGGCGCGTTTCGGCAGGTGCGTGTCGGCGAGCAGCAGCAACCGCATGCTGCTGATGATGGCTGAGAGGCTCCGGCAGTTTCTACTGCCGGAGCCTCTTACTCGGGCGAATGTCGTGAGTTGGTGGTGCAATCGGTAGTTGGTCGGCAGCCGCAGCTGTGCCGGATGACCAAGGCGGCGTCTGGGACCGATGGTGGAGTGGTGGTGCCCAGCAGCTGGTCGACGGCGTGTTCTGCCATGGCTTGTAGGGGTTGCCGGGTCACCGTCAAGGCCGGGGCGGTGTAGGCGCTGTCGGGAGTTCCGTCGAGACTGATCAGCGCGAGGTGGTCGGGAACGGAAAGTCCTCGGGTCCGGGCTCCGGCGAGGATTCCGATGGCCTGTTCGTCGGTGGCGGTGATCAGGGCACGTGGCATGGCACCGTCGGTGATGCGGCGCTCGGCCGAGGTGGCTGCTGCGGCACGGGAGTAATCGCAGCGCAGGAGTTCGGCATCGGCGACAGCGGTGTGCCAGTTCTGTCGTCGCAGGCCCACGGGTCCGATGTCGTGGGGACCGGCCAAAAACGCGATTCGCTCGTGCCCGTGCCAGCGCAGATGCGCCACCGCCTCGTGTACTGCGGTGCGGTTGTCGGCGGCGACCACGGGGGCATGTGCCCTGGTGGGCTGGTTGTGCACGTACACCGCGGGCACACCGGCCGCTTCGGCGCCGGCCGCCACGTCGGTGCCCCCGTCCGCGGAGACGATGACGAGTCCGTCGACCTGGGCGGCCAGGAATCGCTCGACGAGATTCCGCTGGCGTTCTGCGGCGTATCCGGCGTTGCCGATCAGCGTGAGTTTGCCGTGCTCGTCCAGAGCCTGTTCGATGCAGCGGGCCAACGCGGCGAAGTACGGGTTCGACGCATCGGCCAGCACCAGGCCCACCACGCCGGTTGTGCGAGACCGCAGCGCGCGGGCGACACGGTTGGGTCGGTAGCCCAGTTCGGCCGCCGCGGCGAGCACCCGCTCGCGGGTCTCAGCCGCTACCGGACGGGGACCGTCGTTGATCACATAGCTGACCACTGCGGTCGAGGTGCCCGCCCTGCGGGCCACGTCCGCCAGTGTCACCGCCCGGTCTGCCACAACCCGCCCCTTGCATTTCGGTATCTAATCGTTTAGACATGAAAAGTGTACGCGCTATCTCCGGGACACGTCATGGCGATCGGGTCGGTGAACACGAGCGGTCCGCGCCGAGAACGGCTCGGTGGTGGCCCCCGAACAGTGGAAGACGGCGATGACTTCGGACACCGCACCAACACCCGTGCCGCGCTACGACCTGCACTGCCATCTCGACGGATCGGTACGCCCCAGCACGATCGACGACCTGGCCCGAGAGCAGGGAATCGCCCTGACCGCGCCCGTCGAGCACCTGGTGACCGCGCCGGTGGACTGCGGCAGCCTGACCCGGTTCCTGCCCTACTTCGACCTGCCACTTCAGGTGCTGCAGACCCCGGAAGCGCTGCGCCGGGCAGCCCGCGAACTGGTCGAGGACTTCCACACCGACGGCGTGGTCTACGGTGAAGTGCGCTTCGCGCCCCAGCTGCACGGCGAACGCGGCATGACCCAGGACGAGGCGGTGTCCTCCGTCGCCGAAGGCCTGGCCGCAGGGCGGGACGCCACCGAGGTAGCCACCGGGTTGCTGCTGTGCTGCCTGCGACACCAGACACCGCAGGAGAGCCTGGCGGTCGCCGAGACCGCGCTGCGCCACCAGAACGCGGTGGCCGGACTCGACCTGGCCGGCGATGAACAGTGTTACCCTGCGACCCCGCACCGCGGCGCTTTCGAACTCGCCCATGCCGCGGGACTTGCGTGCACGGTGCACGCCGGTGAGGCGGCCGGCCCAGCAAGCATGTGGGAAGCCATCGACGTGCTCGGCGCCCGTCGAATCGGTCACGGTGTCCGCTGCGTCAGCGACCGTGCCCTGCTCGACCGGCTGCGGCGCGAGGGCATCGCACTGGAGATGTGTCCGACCAGCAATGTCCAGACCGGGGCCGTGGCCGGCTTGCTCGAGCATCCCGCCGCAGGCCTTCTCGGCGAGGGACTCCCGGTCACCATCAACACCGACGCCCGCACCACCTCAGCCACCACCCTGGGCCACGAGTTCAGCATGCTGCGCGACAGCACACAGTGGACAACCGAGTACGAGGAACTGGCCCAGTCCCACGCCGCCCACGCAGCCTTCAACCCGCCCACCGCAGCCGAACCGCCCCGAACTTGTCAGCAGCAACAATGACCTCGAGGACACCATCGTTGCCGCATAACCTCATTTTCGACGCCGACGACACCTTGTGGGAGAACAACGTCCTGTTCGAACGTGCCATCGAACTGTTCATCAACCACATCGCAGGATCCAACCCGTCCCGCGAGCAGGTCCGGGCCCGTTTGGACGAGATCGAGAAGGTCAACAGCCACCGGTACGGCTACGGTGTCGACGTCTTCGAGCGCAGCCTCGGCGACTGCATGGCCGAGTTCCGAGGCCAACTCTGCGACACCGACCGCCAGGTGCTCCGGGTCGCGTGCGCGCCGATCCGCGCGCAGGAAGTGGAACTGATCGACGGAGTGCTCGACACGGTGCGCGCGCTGTCCCATCGGCACCGGCTCTTCCTGCTCACCAAGGGAGATCACACCGAGCAAACCGGCAAGATCGAGGCCTCGGGGCTGGCCGGGTTCTTCACCGACATTGCCATCGTCCGGGAGAAGGAGACCACGGTCTACCGGGACTTCGTCGAGCAGCGCGGACTCTCCGCAGCGAATACCTGGATGATCGGGAACTCGCCGCGTTCGGACATTTGGCCCGCGCTGGAAGCCGGGCTCGGCGCAATCCTGGTTCCACACTCGATGACGTGGTCACTGGAAAGCCGTGACTTGCCCGACGGGCACGCGAAGTTCCGCACCGTCAGCCCATTCACCCGGTTGGGACGGCACTTCTGAACAGGACTCGGATAACCCCACAGGCAGTGAAGCTCCTGGCGGCCACAGCGAGTGACATTCCCGCGAGCCTTGAGTGGAAGTACGGGCCGTGGAGGGGACGTCGGCGCAGTGGCTGCCGGTGGTGCGGGCCGGCACCGGCCAGTACTCCACCCAGCGTCGCAGCGGCGACAGGTTCGCTGCCTGTGGCGCGGCCGTCCTCGACACCACCGGGATCGAACCCTACGGTCGGCAGGTAGGCTTCTGCCATTGTGAACACCAGCCAGCAGCGCAGCATCGTGGTGATCGCGCACAATCTGCGGTCGGTGCACAACGTCGGCTCACTGCTACGCACCGGCGAGGTCTTCGCCGTGGACAGAGTGTATGTCACCGGATTCACTCCTTACCCCACGCACCCCGGTGACGAGCGCGACGCCAAGCTGCAGGATCGGCAGACCCGCCAGATGGCCAAGGCCGCTGCGGGGGCGGAGCGCACGATGCCCTTCGAGCGCCACGCGGATGTGTCCACGCTGCTGGAATCGCTGCGCGATGCGGGATACACGGTGGCCGGACTGGAGATCGATCCGCACGCGGTCGCTCTCGCCGACTACCCGCCGGCACAGAAGGTGGCGCTGGTGCTCGGCGACGAGGTCGTCGGGATCGATCCCGTCCTGCGCGACAGCTGCGACCTGCTGCTGCAGATTCCCATCTACGGCCACAAGTACTCGCTGAACGTCAGCGTGGCGGCCGGGATCGCGCTCTACGCCCTCCGCACGGCCTGAGTTCCGGCAGTGGAAAGAACGGTTCTTCAAGGCGGCGAACGTGCGCCTGCACGGTTTCGGCCGATGGCGGATGGCACTGTACTCGCGCGGTCGGGTCGACGTTGGTCCCACGATGGAGCTTCTCGGTGCTGTGGTGGCTCATCTGGACTGCCGCACGGTGATGCCCGGAGTTCCGCTCGGGAGCACGTACTTGGCAGCCAGCAGGGTGGTGCTTTCCAGGGAGACGACCTGGGTGACGAGAACGACCGGCGTGTCCGGTGATCGCTCGAACGTTGCTCCCCGCCGCCGCCCGAGCACGGTCGCGGTGACGGTGCTCGCGCCGCTCAGTGGCAGGTGGGAATCGACGGAGACCAGGGTGTGCAGCATCGTGTGCGGCCGGGCGATCGCATCGTCCAGAATCTGCGGCAACGCGGGATCGACCGCCGCCAGCGCCTCGTCATGCACGGACCACTCCTCGGCCAGGCAGGCAGGCACACCATCGACGTCGACGGCGCTCTCCCAGAAGCGGACTTCGCAGTTCGCAGGCACCGGCAGATGCTGCATCACCAGGTCCGTCGGTTCCTCGGCCGTCCGCGTCAGCGGCCGGGTCCTGGCGCTGTCCTCACCCAGCAGGCTCTCGATCGGCTGCAACCGCTCGAAACCGCGCCGCGCAGGACGTTCGCTGACCGTCCGTCCCACACCCCGCCGCACAGTGATCATGCCGTCTTCCTGCAGCAGCAACAGCGCTTCCCGCAGCGCGGGTCTGCTCACGCCGAGCGCGGCGGCCAGTGCCGGTTCGGACGGCAGTGTCGAGCCCGGTGGATAGGCGCCTTCACGGATGGCGTCGACGATCCGCTCGTAGAGCTCCACGACCGGACGCCGCTGCGGTCGGTTGCCCGCCACGGTGCACTCCCTGGATACGCTGATGTCAGACAAGTTAGAAAGAAATCCTGCGTCTCGTCAACCCTCCGGAGCAGACCACCGGGTAATTACTTGACTTCGTCCGGAGGTGCCCGGTAAACCCTTCACTCAATATGTACTACCTGTCAGACAAGTAATCGGTCACATCCGCACGCACCGGTCTTCCCTGCCGTCTGCCCACCCGCAGCGGCGACCTTCCCCGCCCGGCCTCCGACGAGAGGTGAAGGTTGCCATGGCGGTGGTCAGGACCAGTCGTCGGCCGCGGAGCCCCGGCACACCATGCCGGACTGCTGGTGGCTCTGTGGTCCTCCGCGGGTTTCGTGGTGCTCGCCCCGATCAGTGCACCACTCACCAAACCCGCCCCGAAATTCCTCGAGAAACCCAGCGAGTAGGAGGTATCCGTCGTGCACCACGTGCCGACCATCGACAACATCCAGCGAGCCCCCAAGGTGCTACTCCACGACCACCTCGACGGCGGACTGCGCCCCCAAACGGTGGTGGAACTGGCCGAGCAGACCGGCTACGAGGCGCTGCCCACCTTCGACGTCGACGAGATCACCCAGTGGTTCGCCGCGGCGACCGAAGCCGGATCACTGGAGGAGTACCTGGAACGCTTCGCCCACACCGTCGGGGTCATGCAGACCACACCGGCGATCAGCCGGGTGGCCGCGGAATGCGCCGAAGACCTCGCCGCCGACGGCGTCGTCTATGCCGAGGTACGCTACGCACCCGAGCTGAGCACTCAGAAAGGTCTCACGCTCGACGAGGTCGTCGAAGCGATCCTCGACGGCTTCCGCCAAGGTGCGGCACGCGCAACCCAGGCAGGGCACCGCATCCGCATCGGCGTACTGCTGTGCGCGATGCGCCAGGAATCACGTGCCACGGAGATCGCCGAACTCGCCGTGAAGTACCGAGATTCCGGAGTCGTGGGCTTCGACATCGCCGGCCCCGAAGCCGGCTTTCCGCCCACTCGGTCCCTCGATGCGTTCGAGTACCTACGTCGGGAAAACTGCCACTTCACCATCCACGCCGGGGAAGGCTTCGGGTTGCCCTCGATCTGGGAAGCCATCCAGTGGTGCGGCGCCGCGCGCCTGGGACACGGTGTGCGCATCGTCGACGACATCGACATCGACGAAGACGGCAACGCCACGCTCGGACGGCTGGCCTCCTTCGTCCGGGACCGACGCATCCCCCTGGAGATGTGCCCCCGTTCGAACGTCCACACAGGAACCGTGCCCTCCATCGAGCAGCATCCGCTCGCCCTGCTGCGACGGCTGAATTTCCGGGTCACGGTCAACACCGACAACCGGCTGATGAGTCAGACCTCGATGACCCACGAGTTCGACACGCTGGTGCAGCAGTTCGGCTACACGCTCGACGATCTGCAGTGGTTGACGGTCAATGCCATGAAGTCCGCCTTCCTTCCGTTCGACCAGCGACTCGCGCTGATCAACGAGGTCGTCAAACCCGGCTACGCCGCCCTGCGATCCGAGTCGCTGTTCGGCACAGTCGCCGATCACACCACATCGCTCATCTCCAGGGCTTGACCCCGGAGCGGGGTGGCCGCCCGCCGACGAAGTCGACGAACGGCCACCCCGCTCCGCAGCCTGCCACCACCACTTCTTCCGGATCGGGTGCTTCGGCAGGTTGCGGGCCGTGGACACGCTCATTCCGTCGATGCCGAGAGCGGTCACCGCTATCTCGCAACCTCCTCGGAGGTGCTCGGTGCGGGCACCGGTTTGCGTGGCTCGTCGGCGAGGCTTGCACGGTGGCTCTCGCTCGCGGTGAGGACGCAGACCACCGTCACCAGACAGCAGGCCGCGATCAGCGCGGAGATGGCCAGGGTGTCCGAACCTCCGGTGGCGCTGAGCATGCCGGCGAAGACCACCGGGGCGATCCCGGCTCCGGTGCCGGCGATCTGGTATCCTAGCGAGGCACCGGTGTAGCGGGTTCGGGTGCCGAACATCTCGGTGTAGAGCGCGGCGATCGGGCCGTACATCGCCGGGTGCACCACCGACTGGCCCAGCACGATGGCCAGGGTGAGCATGATGACCGAGCCGGTGTCGATCATCGGGAAGAGCAGGAAGCTCAGTACCGCCATCGCGACGGCGCCGCCGAGCACGACCGGGCGTCGCCCGACTCGGTCGGACAGTGCGGAGAACCCGATGATGCCGATGACCGCACCGACCGAGGACACGGTCAGCACATTGAGCACCGTCTGCCGCAGGAAGCCCGCTTCGGTTGCGTAGGCGATGACGAACGTGGTGAGGGTCGCCTGCGCGACGAACGCGCCGAACCCCACGCCGACGGCGAGCAGCAGGTTTTTCGGGTGGCGGCGGAAGACCTCGATCAGGGGCAGCGACTCGGACCGGTCCCGCTTGGTGTGTTCGAACACCGGTGTCTCCTCGACCTTCATCCGCACGAACAGGCCGAGCGCGAGCAGTACGGCGCTGAACAGGAACGGTATGCGCCATCCCCAGTCGAGGAATTGCTGCTCGCCGGTGATCGCGGCTGCGAGCGTGAGCATGACCGTGGAGACCACCATGCCGCTGGGCGCGCCGGCATTGGTGAAACTGGCCCACAGTCCCCGGCGGGAATTGGCGTGCTCTGCCGACATCAGCACCGCGCCGCCCCACTCGCCACCGACGGCAACACCCTGCAGGACACGCAGGAGGACCAGCAGGACCGGCGCCCACCCGCCGATGTGCGCGTAGGTGGGCAGCAGGCCGATGAGCATGCTCGCCGCGCCCATCGTGGTCATGGTGATGACCAGCATCTGCTTGCGTCCCAGCCGGTCGCCGAAGTGGCCGAAAACGACACCGCCGAGAGGTCGGGCCAGGTAGCCCGCGGCGAAAGTGCCGAGACTGGCGATGGTGCCGATGAGCGGATCGAGGTTGGAGAAGAACACTTTGCTGAACACGACCGCCGATGCGGTGGCGTAGAGCAGGAAGTCGTAGTACTCGATGACGCTGCCGAGATAGCTGGACAGCACGGCGCGGCGTAGCTGGGTGGTGGAGTGGCCGGGGGAGGCGGTGTTGGTCATCGCGGTGCCCTGTCTGTTCGGTGGCCGCAGTGGAGAGGGGAAGTGGTGTGCACCACATGTAGTGGTGAAAAAGTAAGCAAAAAAATGACTGTCGTCAATACGATGACCAATATCGGGTTTACTAAGCTTGTCGCGTGACCGAGGACCTCTTCGAGTTCGAGATGCCCCAGGGCAGTGACGACAGTGCGGCGGCATCCACCGGCGCGGCTCGTCCGCAGACATTGCTGCTGACCTTTTTCGGCGGCTACGTGCTCGGCCGTGGGGTGCACGTGGCCACGGCCAGCGTGCTGGACGTGCTGCACCGGGTGGGAGTCTCCGAACACGCGACCCGGTCGACGCTGAGCCGAATGGCCAGGCGCGGCCTGCTACATCGCATCCGGCGCGGCCGGAAGGTCTATGTGGGGCTCACCTGGCGTTCCCGGGAAATTCTGCATGACGGGGAAATCCGAATTTGGCGGCTCGGGGCGGTGAATACCCACTGGGACGGCACCTGGACGCTGCTCGGCTTCTCGCTTCCGGAATCGTGGCAGCGGCAGCGGCATGTGCTGCGCTCTCGGTTGCTGTGGGCGGGTTTCGGCAGCCTCCAAGGTGGTCTGTGGATCGCGCCGTCGACGGTGGAGGTCGGGCCGTTGCTCGAAAGCCTCGAGGCGGCGGAACGCGTGAAGGTGTTTCAAGCGCGAGCGCTGTCGCCCACGGACGTGGATGATCTCGTGCACGATGCCTGGGACCTGGAGGCCTTGGCCGATCGGTACCGACGCTTCCTCGCCAGGTGGGACACACACGTTCCACCTACCGGGCTGCCGGACAGCCTGGCGCGGCAGTTGATGCTGCAAACCGAGTGGCTACAGATCATCCGGCAGGATCCGCGTCTGCCCCAGCAGCACCTGCCCGAGGACTGGCCCGCCGAACGTGCCCAGCAGGTGTTCCGCGCCCTGAACGCCGAGCTCGAGCCTGCCGCACGGGCCATCGCGGCGGACGTGCTCGACACCATCCCCGATGAAGCAGTCGAGGCGGAAAACTCGCCGCCTTGTTAGTCAGGTAGTTGACGCCGATTTAATCAACTGCCTAACTTTTATTCATGATCCCCACCACGCGTCGGCTGCGTGTCGCTCTTGTTCTCGCCCTGGCCGCGATCACGCTGACCGGTTTCACACCCGCCGCCCTTGCCGACCCTCCGGTGCGCCGGTTATCCGGAACGCTGCCCAGTGGCGCGAGCTGGATCGCCGAGGCGCCCCAGGACTGGAACGGCGTGCTCGTGCTGTTCAGCCACGGATACAACCCGCCCGACACACCGAACCCGCCCGAGAACGCTCCCGGTCCGGAAAGCGCCGCAGCGCTGCTCGACCGCGGCTACGCGCTCGCCGGCTCCTCCTATGCGGAGCCGGGCTGGACCCTCGACACCGCCGTCGAGGATCAACTGGCCACACTCGCTGCGGTGAGCGACGAGCTCGGCACACCACGGCGGACGATCGCGCTCGGCCGGTCGATGGGCGGGTTGGTCACCGCGCAGCTCGCCGAGCGAGCGGATGAGCGCATCGACGGCGCGCTGGCCATGTGCGGGATCCTCGCAGGTGGTCTCGGCCTGCTCGATTCCCAGCTCGACGGCGCACATGCGCTCACCCAACTGCTTGGGGTCGAGCAGCTCCCGCTCGTCGACTTCACCGGTCGCGCGCAGGTACGGCAGGTTGCCGGGAAGCTGCGTGAGGCACTGAGCGCCGCGCAGAGTACGCCGGAAGGACGGGCACGGATCGCGCTGGCCGCGGCCCTGTTCCACGCGCCCACCTGGTACGGCGACGAGCCTCGGCCCACCCGACACGACTGGGCAGCCCGGCAGGCCGCGCAGTATCGCTGGCTGTACGACACGCTGCCGTTCGTCCTGGCCGCGCGCTACGACATCGAACAACGTGCGGGCGGTAATCCCTCCACCAGCACGGGGGTCGACTACCGCGCACTCCTGAAGCAGTCCGCGACCAGGCGACTCGTGGCCGAACTCCACCGAGACGCCGGCCTCGATCCACGCGCCGAGCTCTCCGAGTTGACGGCCACCGCCCGGGTGACCGCTGACCCGAGCGCCCGTGACTGGGTTCAGCGCACTTCGACGGTCACCGGCGAACTCGCCATGCCCATGCTCACCGTGCACACCACCGCCGATGGCGTGGTACCCGGCCAGTTCGAGGACGCCTACGCAGACCAGGTGCGCACAGCGGGAAACAAGCCGCTGCTGCGCGGCGCCTACGTGGCACGCACCGGCCACTGCACCTTCACCCCGGCCGAGACCGTCGCCGCGGTCGACGCCATCAACACGCGGGTGGCAACCGGACACTGGGCCGCCGTGGCCACGCCCGAATCACTCGACGCCGCCGCCGAAGCCGCCCAAGCGGGGGACAGCGATTACGTGCGCTACCGGCCAGGCGAATTCCTCGGTGACGAACAGCGCTGATGGTCTCGCGGCCCGGTGGTCGCCCAGGGGTTGGTCAATTTCTCGAGAAATTGACCAGCCTCACGGGGCAGAACACCTAGCGCTGGAGCCGTTGCCTGCGTGTGGTGTCGAGGTAATTCATGAGGGGAGTGGCGGTGATGCCGTACAACAGCACCGGCACGAGCACCACGAAGGCGATGACCGCCCACAGTCGTTCGGCGGGCACGCCGACGTCGGTGTTTCCCAGTGGCGTAAGCAAGGTCGAAGAACGAGCCGACACCGCGAATACCGAGGAAGGCGACTGCGCCTCGCTCCCGTGGACCGGATGTGGTGCCGACTTGGGCGAGCATGGCCGCGCCCGGTCGGATGAGCGGCAGCGTGATGAGGCCGACGGTGACGCCGGACCATGTCAGGGGTTCCAGGAAACCGGTGGCCACGGCGCCGCCGAGCAACAACAGCAGCCAGGCGACGAGCAGACGTTCGACCTGTTCGATGAACCCGTGCAGTACCTGGTGGTAGCCATGGCTTCGTTACGTGGCGCGAATCGTGACTGCGGTGACGAACACGGCCCTGCACATCGGAGGCCAGCACCGGATTCGATCCACGTGCCTTCGACGTTCTGGTCGGCACGTCGGTCGGCTCGATGCTCACGATGCTGCTGGCCGCGGGAGTGAGCACGCAAGACCTGGTCGACGACCAGTACGGCCTTCCCACGGACGGTCCGCTGGCCGAGTCCGGTTTCGAGCACGATACCGCACTACGGATGGATCTCCCACGGTTGTGGCCACCCATCGGATCTCCTCGCCTGGTGGCGCGCACGCTCCTACGTCCGCTGCACTATTCGCCTCTGAGCTGCTTGGCCGCACTGTGTCCGGCCGGACAGGGTTCGCCGGGCACCATCAGGAGCTTGATCGCACATGTGCTGTCCGGGCACCGCTGGTCACCGCAAGCACATGCCGTGGCAACCAACTACGACACGGGCAGCCGCACGGCAACCGTCATCACTCGACGTGTCGCGAATCGGACGCTTCCCGTACTGACACACCACCGAGCGGAGCCGAGACCGCACTCGGCGGTCTACTCGTTTCCCGCGTACGTGCAGGCGTCACCGGATGCGGCGCAGCAGGCGGTGCCCTACCGTGGAAGTCGGCGGAAGGCCGTCCGCTGGAAACCACACCCGCCCATCCCGGCGGGCACCGGACACCGCCGGTCCGAAATCCCGCCCGGCTCACACCGAGTGGGCCGAAGCTGCGCCGCAAGGCGACAGCTCGGTAGGCACTGTTACACAGTTCCCGGACAGTACGGTGATCACAACGGCACAGCGATCCCAACAGCAGTCGACCAGCGCGGATGTGGGCTTGTTCGGTCCCGGCTCGGTGACCTGGCACATTCACGGCGATGCCACGGTGATGTGGGTCGGCGGTCTGCGTGCCCTGCTCCTGCAGGCCCTGCACCCACTCGCCATGGCCGGTGTGGACCAGGCCTACTTTGGCAGTGTCCGCGACCAGCTGTGTTGCACCCGTGTCGCAGGTCTCGCGGCCGCGGCCCTGCCTGCCTGGGCACGCCGACTCCACGGCTTGTCCGGGGTACCGGCCACCGACCTCACCGCCACCGCAGCGACTCGAGCGGCGCGCCCGCTCACCCGGATGCTTCCCACCGAGTGGCGGAACACCCTTACCACCGCCAGGCACTCGCCCGATGTGCCGCACTCACGGCCTCCGAACAGACCAAGCGCTCACGCCACATCTGTCCGGACAGGCTGGGTGGGGCTCTGTGCATGCCGATCCTGCGGAGAAAACACGTTTCGAACGCGGAGGATCGGCAGCTTTGGCGGGACTCGCGAATCGATGATGGCCCGGTGAAGGTTTCCGGAGGGTCCGAGAGGGGGTGTGCATGACGGTGAGTTCCCGTGTACAGTGGAACTGGCTGTTTCGCTGGCCGCCCGGAATCGCACTGACCACCCTGCGCTACTTTCTGCGTCCGCTGCCGACCCACCGCGTCGACGAACATGAAATCGTTGTCGTACCCGAGCTGCCCGAGGGGTGCGGTTCCGGAATCCAGACGCCCGAGCGGGGATCAGGGCGGCTTTTCCACCGGCGCTACAGTGTGCGTATCGGATCGAGTCTGCTGGAGCCCGAACAGCTCATGTGCCGATTGATGGCGGATCCGAACGCGGCGGTTCCGTCCGAGGCGGCCTTGTTCGAGACAGACGTCGATCACGACAGCCTGCGGTTCGGTGAGGAGCTGGTCGTGCGGATGCCAGGGCCGTGGGATGGGCCGGTACGTGTCGTCCACACCAGTCCCACGTCGTTTCGGCTGGCCACGCTGTACGGTCACCTCGAAGCCGGCCAGATCGAGTTCCGTGCCGCTCGCCACCACGAGGAGCTCCTTTTCGCGATCGAGTCGTGGGCCCGCAGCAGCGACGGGACGGTCGACCTGTTCTATGACGGCATCAACTTGTTCAAGGAGCTGCAGACATACCTGTGGGCGCGCTACTGCGAGCGGGTCTGCGAGCTCTGTGGCGGGCAGCTGGTCCGGAATGTGGAGATATATACCGGATGTGAGCGGTAATGGCGAGGAGGAGTTCGTGCTCTCGTCGGCCGATCCGTTACGCACGGAGCCAAGGTCCTCGGCGAATGCTTCGACACCGATTTGTCGCGTGCAACTGCCTGCTCTGCCGGGTAGTCCCTGCCTACAAGCCGACCGCCGAGCAGGCGGGGAGGCAGTGCACAGGTCCGGAGCTCTGACCTTACCTGCACCGGTGGAAGTCTGTTACCGCGCGTGGCCTTCCGCGTCCACGGTGATGACGTCGACGTCCCGCTCCTGGAACGGAACGATGGCGGAACCGGCTTCGACATCCGTTACCAGGGTCCAGCTGTTGGGGAGTTGGGCCCAAGCGTGAAACGGACAGTGGCCGAGTTTGGCGGCGTGCACCAGGAGATAGACATGCTCGGCACGCTGGGCCATCAGCTCCTTGAGCCGGGTCTGGTGCAGATCTGCTTCGCAGATGCCGCGTTCGGCGGTGACGCCGTCGGCACCGAGGAATGCGCGGTCGAACGTCATCCGGTTCAGCGCCACTTCGGTCAGCGGTCCGACGAAACCCTGGCTGATATGGCGCAGGGTTCCGCCGAGGCATTCGACCTGCACGGTGTCGACATTCGCCAATTCCTGGAGCACGGTGAGCCCCGTCGTGACGACCGTCAGATTCTGCACGTGGGTGAGCTCGCGCGCGAGGGCACTCATCGTGGAGCCGGAATCGAGCAGCACCGTCTCGCCGGGACGGACTTGTCCGGCAGCCCAGAGCGCGATCGCACGTTTGGCCTCGAATGCCTCGCTGCTGCGCTGGCGCAACGTGGCCTCGTGATTGGTGTTGACGGCCATCGCGCCGCCGTAGGTCCGCGCGAGGTGTCCCGCCGATTCCAGCTGGGCGAGGTCTCGGCGGATGGTCGATGCGGTTACCCCGAAAGTCGCCGAGAGCTCATCGACGCTGGCCAGCCCTGACGTCGTTGCCAGCCGAACGATCGCGGCACGCCGTTCCCGTGCTCCGCGGGGCATCGCGCCTACCTCCCTCATCGCCTGCTTCGCTACGTGCGACCGTGCTCCCGTCGCCGGGGACCGGCTCGGGGCGTTGCTCCATTACCGCTGTCGGCCACTCTCCGCTGCGACCGCAGGCCATGTCGAGCACACACCGTCGGAACGGATTTCCCTGCCGGTGCGGTCGCAGAAGCAGTCTCTCTCAGATATCGGTGGAGAGCTCTGTGGCCTGCCGCATGGCCTCGATCATGCTACCGGCGTCGGCTACGCCGCTGCCCGCGATGTCGAACGCGGTGCCGTGGTCCACCGAGGTGCGGATGGTCGGTAGGCCAACCGTGACGTTCACTCCGGCCTCGATGCCGAGCATCTTGACCGGGCCGTGCCCTTGGTCGTGATACATCGCCACGATCAGATCGTACTCGCCGTTGCCTGCGAGGAAGAACGCCGTGTCGGCAGGCAACGGACCATGCGCCCGGATACCGTCGGTGCACAATTTCTCGATGGCGGGAGTGATCTTGTCTTCTTCCTCGCCGTAGCCGAACAGTCCGTTCTCGCCCGCATGCGGATTGATGCCGCACACCCCGATTCGCGGTTGCGCGACCCCCGAGGCGCGGATCGCACCGTGTCCGCGGCGGACAGTGCGTTCAACCAGTCCTGGTTCGATCTTGGCGACAGCATCGACCAGTCCGATGTGGGTGGTCACGTGAATGACCTTGACCATCCGTGTCGAGAGCATCATGGACACTTCCTCGGTGCTGGTCAGCCGTGCGAGTAGCTCGGTATGTCCCGGGTAGATGTGTCCTGCCGCATGCAGTGCCGCCTTGTTCAGCGGTGCAGTGCAGATCGCTTGTACATCGCCGCGCATGGCAAGTTCGCTTGCCACTCGCACGTACTGGTAGGCGGCCTCGCCCGCCGCTGCCGAAACCGCACCCCACGGCAGCTCGGTGGGCAGCAGGGCCAGGTCGATCACGTTGATCCGACCGGGCTCGAAGACCGCATCCGCAATCGACTCGATCGCCGCGATCCGTGCACGCCTGTCAAGTATCTCGGCGGCTTCGCGTAGCCGTTCGGCATCGCCGACGACGATGGGGCGGCAGCGCGCCACAGTTGCGTCGTCGAGTAGGGCACCGACGGTGACCTCGGGGCCGATACCGGCACCGTCGCCCATCGTGACGGCGATCAATGGAGTGGTCGTGCTCAATGTTCAGCCTTCCGTTTCCTGGCGGGGCGCAGATGTTCGACGATCCGGACGAGGCTGTCCGCGTCGCCGAAGCTTCCGGGGCGGGTGACTACGGAGGTGCCTGTTGGTGTGCGGCTGTGCACGGCACCGTGGTGCACTTGGGTAATCGGGGTCAGGGCATCGATGCCAAGTCCGTCCAGCACGCGCCGAGCGGTCTCGCCTCCGGTCAGCACGAGATCGGTCGGGCTGCTCACGTGCTCGACGGTTCGCTGAACGGTTGCCGCGAGCAGCCGCACAAGTTCGGCGGAGCAAGCGGGCTCGACACCGTCCGGTGCGTCGAGGGTGAGCATCGCCGGGCCTTGCTCGAGGGCCGTCAGCAACCGTGCGACCTCGTCCGGACGTGGCTCGACCTGCACCGGCGGCCGCGCGTCGATGCCGACTGTGCGCACTCCGGCATCGGTCAGCATGCGCATCTGGTGTGCGGCGCCGGGATCGGCGGTGCCGACGACGATGAGGAGCGCGTGCTCGGGGTTCATGGGCGGGGCGGGAAGTGCACCGGGCACGGCGAGTGCGCGGCCGAGCGCCGAGGCGAGGCCGCCGGAGCCGATGAGCCGGACATCGGGTATCTCGACGGTGGCAGTGAGGATGGTATCCAGGTCGGTATCGGTTGCACTGTCACACACCGGAATCCGGTCCGCGGCGATGGAGGCAACGAGCCTTGCGTGCAACTCGCCCGACCGAACGTCGTCCACTGTCATGATGCGGCAGGGCATTGGCGCCAGCACATCCGCGATCGTGACTGGAGGGGTGGCCCGTTCCGCTTGCCACGCGCGGGATTCGTGCAGCGGTACGCCGTCGCAGTGTAGGACGCCGTTGACCACGGTGCGCCCGCCGAGCGGCAACGCGGGCGCGAGTACCACCGGTTGGTCACTCGCGGCGCGCACCGTAGCGGCGATGTTTCCTCGCAGCAGTGAATCGATCTTGAAGAACACCAGTGGTTGGTGGGCGCTGTACTCGTTGAGTGCACTTCGCACGGCGCCCATGGCCTCAGCCGTGGAAGACGGGCGTGAGTCGAGGTCTTTGACGATCAGTGAATGCGTATTTCGCGCAATTCTTGTGTGAGTCTGTGGACCAAGCTCGATGCGTGCGGCGCGGCGGGGCGATAGCAGCGCCGCCGCGATTTCCGCGGCACCGGACAGGTCGTCTGCGAGAGCAAGGATGTGCTCAGGGGACGTGAATGCCCACTCGACCTCCTGCGCTTCCTCTGGACGTGCTGCGCTTCTCATGCTGCGGGAGCCCTACTGCCGATGCGATATTGCGCGAATCACGCTACTTGTATTGCGCGAAACGCGCAACTGTGCCAAGGTGACCCAGGTTACATAAGTTGGCGGCCGCTGCCGCCGAAGGAAGTGAGACGCATGACCGTTCCCTCTGGACGGAGCCGGGAAAGAACACTGCCGGGGGTGCACAGGCCGCTGTCCGGTCTCGTTCTCGGCACAATGACGTTCGGCGACACTGTGGACAGCGCGGATGCCCAACGGATGCTTGGTATGGCTCTGGACGCCGGGATTACCGGCATCGATACCGCCAACGGCTACGCGGGTGGGATGAGCGAGGAGATCCTCGGCAAGCTGTTGCCCGCCCACCGCGAGAAGATCGTGCTCGCGACCAAGGCGGGCATGCCACATCCGGATGCGGGGGAGCACTCGCCGCTGTCGGCAACGGGCCTGCGCAAGAGCGTCGAAGGTAGTCTGCGGCGGCTCGGCACCGAGAACATCGACGTGCTCTACCTGCACCAACCCGACCGCACTGCGCCGCTGACCGAGACGCTCACGACCGTCGCCGAACTCGTCTCCGAGGGCAAGATCGGCGCGCTCGGCGTATCGAACTTCGCGGCCTGGCAGATCGCCGAGATCAACCGCATCGCCGACGAGCTCGGAGCACCGCGACCGATCGTCGCGCAGCAGCTCTACAACCTGCTTGCACGGCGAATCGAGGAAGAGTATACCGAGTTCGCCGAGGTCACCGGCCTGCTCACGATGGTCTACAACCCGCTCTGCGGTGGGTTGTTGACCGGTAGGCACAGCTTCGAGCAGAATCCGGCGGCCGGGCGCTTCGGCGACTCACGGCTTGCCGAGATGTACCGGAAGCGGTATTGGGACGCGGCGCTGTTCGACGCGGTCAATCAGCTTGCCGCGGTCGCCGACGATGCCGGCATGTCCCTGATCGAGCTGTCCCTGCGCTGGCTGCTGTCCAAGCAGACCACGGGCGCGTTGCTGCTCGGTGGTTCCAAGGTTGAGCACCTGCAGGCCAACATCGACATTGCGGCAGCAGGTCCGCTACCCGCCGAGGTGGTCGAAACGTGTGACGCGGTCGGTGCCTCGTTGCGCGGACCGATGCCGGCCTACAACCGCTGAACTTTTCCGGACAGAGGAGGACCACATGGCCGCAGCAGAGTTCGCAAGCAAACTACGCAACCGCGAGAAAGTTCTCGGTTACTGGGCAGTGCTGGACGCGCCGGTTGCCGCGGAGCGCCTCGCACGGCTGGGCTATGACTACGTCGCCATCGACGGGCAGCATGGATTGGTCGGCTACTCCGGCATTCTCAATTCGATGATGGCCATCGATGCAGGCGGAACGGCCGCAGGAATGGTTCGCGTGGAAGCCAACGATGCGACCCCGATCGGACGTGCACTGGACGCGGGTGCGGCCGGGGTCATCGTGCCGATGATCGACACTGCGGAAGATGCCGCTGCGGCCGTTGCCGCGACTCGCTACCCGCCGCACGGACATCGTTCCTATGGCCCGATGCGTTCCGGGCTGCGTATCGGACCCAAACCGGCGGATGCGAATGCGAGCACGGTGGTCATCGCGATGATCGAGACTCGCCAGGCGCTGACCAATGTCCACGAGATTTGCGCCATCGAAGGACTTGACGGGGTCTATGTCGGGCCCTCGGACCTGTGCCTCGCCGTCGGTGGTGAATTCCCCGGGGATCCCGCCGTGTCCGAGGTGTTCGAGGATGCCGTTGCCGAAGTTCGGCAGACAGCGCAGGAGGCGGGGATCGCAGCGGGCATCCACACCCCGAGCGGGGAGATCGCGGCGCGGCGGCTGACAGAGGGATACACGTTTGCCAGTGTCGCCTCCGACCTCGTGCACCTCGAGCAAACCGCAGCCGGTCACTTGAAGGCGGCGCTTTCGGAGGGGCAGACGCCGGCATGAATACCGTACTGATCACCACCCCGACTTTCGCCCGTTTCTCCGACGAACCGTGGGACATTCTCAAGGCGGTGGGCGAGGCGGTCCGCCCGTACGACGCGCAGGCCATGCCTTCGGAAGAGTTGCTCGCACGAGTGCCCGCTGCCGATGCGCTGATCGTGGGGACGGACGTGGTCACCGCCGAGGTGCTGGATGCCGCACCGCGGTTGCGCGTTGTCGCGAAGCACGGCGTCGGAACCGACAACATCGACGTCGAATCCGCACACCGCCGCGGCATTCGCGTCGTGAACGCCCCCGGAAGCAACACACAGGCGGTCGCCGATCTCACCTTCGGACTCCTGCTTGCCGCTGCCAGAAGTATCATCCCGGCACATTCGGTCGTCATGCACGGCCGCTGGGATCGGTTATACGGCGCCGAGGTTTCGAACAAGACCCTGGGAATTATCGGGTTCGGCCAAATTGGCCGGGCGGTGGCGCGGCGCGCGCGTGGCTTCGACATGCGTGTGCTTGCCCATGATCCTTATACCGATCCGTCGGCGGTGGCGGACGCAGGTGCCGTGCAGGCTACATTCCGCGAATGTGTGAGGAATGCGGACTTTCTCAGCCTGCACCTACCGGCCGCGCCGGATTCCGGTTTCCTGCTGGATCGTGCGGCGATCCGTGCCATGCGGCCGGGCGCTTACCTGGTAAATGCCGCTCGCGGTGGCCTTGTCGACGAGGCCGCACTTGCGGAGGCGTTGCATGATGGGCATGTTGCCGCGGCAGCGTTGGATGTATTCGGAGAGGAGCCCCCGGAGGGCAGTCCGCTGCTGCACGCACCCAATGTTCTCTGCACACCGCATATCGGAGCCTGCAGTTACGAAGCAAACCGGAACATGGGTACAGCCGTGGCCAACGACATCGTACGAGTGCTCGGCGGGAACGAGCCGACGAACGCGGTTTACTGAACCGGACCGGTAAGCGAGCAATCAACTGGCGGAAATTCCTGTATCGAGATGTGAGGGAAACATGTCACAGACCAGTTCTTCGCTGGAGAGAGAAAGAGCATCGGAAGATCTTTATCGGCTCACTGCCGAGGACATCAAAGAGCCTCCATCCGGATGGCGGCAGAGTTTCCGCTACTTTGGTCCCGGACTCGTGCTGAGTGCTGCCGTCGTCGGATCCGGCGAATTGATCGCCACCACCGCACTGGGAGCGCAAGCCGGTTTCGTCCTGCTGTGGCTCGTGGTGTTCAGCACCGTGGTGAAGCTCGCTGTTCAAATAGAACTCGCACGATGGTGCATAGCCACGGGGGAGCCCGCTTTGACGGGGCTGAACAGACTACGGCCGAAGGTCGGCAGGATAGGTTGGGTGAACCTTGTCTGGGTGACCGCTGCGCTGGCCAAATTTATTCAACTTGGCGGAGTAGTCGGAGGCGTGGTCGCGGCCTGCAGTATTCTGGCTCCGATCAATGGGGATCCGCTGAGCTTCACCTCCACGCTCGTCTGGACGATCATTGTCGTCACCATTACCGTGAGCTTGCAGTACTCGACGCGATACAATCGCATTGAACGAGTGGCTGTCTTCCTGGTCGCGCTCTTCTCGCTTGCGATCGTGGTGGTGTCCTTCGGTCTTGTTCCGTTCACACCGTACGCCTACACCGGCGACGACATTCTGGGCGGACTCGGGTTCGAACTCCCGCTGGGCTCGGTGGGAGCGGCGATCGCGATGTTCGGCATCACCGGAATCGGCGGCGATGAGATGACGAACTACACCTACTGGTGCCTGGAAAAGGGATACGCACGGTGGGCGGGCCCGGATGACGGCAGTGAGGCATGGAGAAAGCGCGCCGACGGCTGGATCAAGGTCATGTACAAGGACGCTTGCGTGTCCTGGGTCGTCTACACATTCGGTACGATCGCGTTCTTCATGCTGGGGGCAGCCGTCCTCGCACCACAAGGCATTGTTCCCAAGGGGAACGATATGATCGTCGCCCTCAGTCGAGTCTTCACCGACACGCTGGGGGACTGGGCGAGTGTCGTCTTCCTCGTCGGTGCGGTCATCGTATTGGGATCGACGATGTGGGCCTCGACTGCGAGTAATCCGCGGCAGTACACCAACTTTCTCGGAGTCGTCGGTGCCATAGACTGGAATGATCCGAAGGCTCGACTGAGGTGGATCCGTGCTTTCACGGTGGGGCTTCCCATATTTTGGGGGATCTCCTACTTGCTTCTCGAATCGCCTGTGCTCATGGTGCAAATCGGTGGCATCGCGAGTGCGATTTTCCTGGTCGCTCTTGTCGTGGCGGTGTGGCATTTACACAACAAGGAGATCGATCGCCGCCTGCACGGGGGAAGAGCGTTCAACGCTGCCCTGGCGATCAGCAGCGCCGCGGTCATGCTGCTCGGGGTCTACGCCCTGCTGGAGGTATTCGGTGTTTCCCTTGGATAGTACGAGCGGTGGTCCGGCGACCGAGCTGCCAACGGATGGCATCATCCGGGTCAACGCGGGGGACTCGCGCAGGCACGATGCCTACCTTCCTGCACCAACCGTGCAGTCGCATGCTGCCAACCTGATGCCGCTGCCCGGTGGCGAACTCGGCTGCGCTTGGTTCGGCGGCACTCAGGAGGGCATGTCGGATATCGACATCCGGTTCTCCCGGCTCGGCAAGGAAGGGATGTGGTCGGAACCGGTGCGAGTATCGGCCGATCCGCACCGTTCGGAACAGAATCCGGTTCTGTTTCCCACGCCCACCGGCGAACTCTGGCTGCTCTACACGGCCCAGCGCGCGGGTAACCAGGACACGGCCGAAGTGCGCGTGCGGGTATCCGGCGATGGTGGTCGTTCGTGGGGACCGGCCCGAACCCTTTTCCCGGCGACCGATGTGGGCGGAGTGTTCGTCCGCCAGCCGATCGTGGTCCTGAGCTCCGGGCGTTGGCTGCTGCCGGTGTTCCACTGTGTGCGTCCCGGGGAAGGAAGGTGGGTTGGTGATCTCGACACCAGCGCTGTTCTCGTCTCGGACGACGAAGGGGCGAGCTGGGAACACCACGGCGTTCCGGGGAGTACGGGCTGTGTACACATGAACATCGTGGCGCTCGACGATGGCTCGTTACTCGCGCTCTACCGCAGACGTCAGGCGGACGCCATTTACCGGAGCCATTCGGTCGACGGCCTCACCTGGAGTGAACCTGCAGCGACCGAGCTTCCGAACAACAACTCGTCGATCCAGGCCACAACGTTGCAGGACGGCAAGGTTGCGCTGGTGTTCAACGCGAGCAGTGCGCGCGACGCCACGGCGCGGCGGGCGTCACTCTACGACGAGATCGACGGCGACGGCCTTGCCGAACCTGTCCAGCAGGCCGAAGCGGAAGGTGCTGCCTTCTGGGGTGCACCCCGCGCACCGTTGACGCTGGCGCTGTCGTCCGATAACGGGCATACCTGGCCAGTACGTCGTGACCTCGAAGTCGGCGATGGCTACTGCTTGACCAACAACTCGACCGACGGCCTGAACCGCGAATTCTCCTACCCATCGATCACCCAGACCGCGGATGGTGCACTGCACGTCGCTTTCACCTACTTCCGCCAGGCCATCAAACATGTGCGCATCGCGCCGGAATGGGCAGCATCAACCTAGCCACTCAGGAGCTGAACATGACCCAGGACCATGGCGAGAGAACACCAGAGAGCGCGGTGATCACCTCCGTACGGCCGCCAACCAGCATGAGCGGCTATGCCAAGAGTATGGGGCCGGGAATCGTCGTCGTTTTGTCCTGGCTCGGGACCGGCGATTTCATCAGCGCCTCCGTGTCGGGTTCGACCTTCGGCTATGCACTGCTCTGGACGCTCGTGGTAGCCGTTTTCTCGCGCTATTTCATCGTTTCGGCGATGTCGAAATACCAGCTGTGCAATGCCGTTGGCGATGAGACGATTCTGGACGGTTACGCGCGGGTGTGGAAAGGATTCCCGATGTATATCGGGTCCGCTACCTGCATCCTCGGGTTCGTCTACGTGTCGTTTCTGCTGCTCGCTGCGGGGACCGCGCTTGACCATCTGTTCGCAGGTGTTGTCCGGCTCGGTGTCTGGGGTGTTCCGTTCTGGGCTGCCGTGACGATGGGTGTGGCCGTATGGCTCGCCGTGCAGCGAAAGCGGCATTACCGGGGTCTCGAGATCCTGGCGCAGCTGACGATGTCGGCACTTGTGCTCAGCTTTCTGATCGCCGTGGTCGGCACCGGTGTGGACATCGGTGGCCTGTTCAAGGGACTGCTGTTCGAGTTGCCGCCGGGGCAGGCGGGGTACATTACCGCGATCACCACGGCGATCGGTCTCATCGGTGCCGTCGGCGGTTCGGCGGCCAACTTGCTCTATCCCTATCTGATGCACGAGAAGGGCTGGCGCGGCGAGAGCTTCCGCAAGGTACAGCGCTTCGACCTGCGGGCCGGGACGATCGTCATGTGCGGCCTCGTTCTCGCGGTGTGGGTCGTCGCCGCGGAGACACTGCACGGCACCGGAACATCTGTCACGTCGGCAGACGACCTCGCGCTCATGATGGGGAAGGCGATCGGCCCGGCCGGGCCACCCATCATGTGGTGCGCGATCTTTTTCGTGGTGTTCGACAACGTCGTCACGCAGCCGCGCGTATTCGTGCGGATGTTCATCGAATCCGTCTATAAATCGTGCCCGGCCCGGGAACAGCGCATCAGGGCGGCCAGGGGCGTGCCCGATTCGTCGGTGAAGGACACCTTCGCGTACGACCGGTTGTTTTGGGGACTGCTGATCTTCGTCATGACCGTGCCGGTGATCTTTTCGATGCCCGGAATGCCCGGTCTTGTCGTGATCACCTTGCTCGGCAATTCGTTCAACGTCCTGACGGTGCCTGTGATCATCATCGGCCTGATCGCCATGACGACCAGGCGAGATCTGATGCTGTCGCACTACGTGAACAAGTGGTGGGAGACTGCGGTTCTGGGCGTCATCGGTGCGATCGGCTTGTGGGCGAC
This sequence comes from Haloactinomyces albus, assembly GCF_031458135.1. Taxonomy (NCBI): domain Bacteria; kingdom Bacillati; phylum Actinomycetota; class Actinomycetes; order Actinopolysporales; family Actinopolysporaceae; genus Haloactinomyces; species Haloactinomyces albus. The sequence goes on from NZ_JAVDXW010000001.1 coordinate 4,421,506, forward strand.
CTACGAACTGATCCTGACCGTGGTCGGCTCCATAGCGAGTTGACCGCGAACGCTCAAGTGCGTGGTACCTGTGGTGTACCGGGGAAAGTGGTTTGACGCCGCCGTGCGCGCTGAATCCACCGTCGACCGGGATTTCGGCTCCGGTGATGAACGACGCCCCGTCGGAGAGCAGGAACACCACCAGCGGTGCCACCTCGTCGACGGTTCCGGTGCGCTCCAGCGGGGTCTGTGCGATGTTGGCCTCCCGGAAGGTCTCCGGTGCGGAGGTGGTCATCGGAGTCTCGATATGGCCGGGGTGGATGGTATTGACCCGGATTCCACGTGCCCCGAGTTCCACGCAGGCCGCTTTGGACAGCCCACGCAGCGCCCACTTGCTGGCGGTGTAGGCCACCGGGTAGTGGCCGGTCAGTGCGGCCACCGAGCCCACGTTGACGATCGAGCCGCCGGGCGGCATCCGTGGAGCCAGATGCTGCACGCCCAGCAGCGGGCCTTCCGTGTTGATCCGGTGAATCCCCATGTCCTCGATGCCGACCTCGCTCAGCCGCGCTCGCCAGGTCGCACCGGCGTTGTTCACCAGTCCGTCCACATGAGTCAGATCGGTGGCCAGTGTCGCCCAGTCCGACGCACTCGCGACATCCAGTCGCCGATATGCGACACCATGCTCCTCGGCCAGTCGCTCACCTTCGTCGTCGAGAACATCGGTGGCGACAACGGTGGCTCCGGCACGCAGCAGCGCCACGACCTCGGCAGCGCCCTGCCCGCGTGCGGCACCGGTCACCACGACGGTCTTACCGGTCAGATCGGCCATCTTGCCTCCTGAGATCCGACGTCGTTACGCAGGTACCGGATCCGAGCACGTCGCCGGTTCGAACCACGGTGCTGCGCGAAGCGGTGCCCTGCTGTTCGGCCGTGGCGATCTCTGTGTTCAACGAGTCTCCTTCGAAGGACTTGCCTCACGATGCCGGGACCGAGCAGTATCAGGGAAGACGAAGCTGCTGATGGGCATATTGATGTTGTTCATATCCTCGTGGTGAGGAAAACGACGCGGCTCGCCGATCCGGATCTGAACCTGCTCGTGACACTGCAGGCCCTGTCATCCTGCATGAGGATCACAACGTTCGCAGAGGCGTCAGGAGAGCCGAGAATGCCGACGAATCCGATCCGCGACGTCGCGGTCCCACTGCACACCCTCGACCCCGCAGAGCCCGACGTTTCCGATCTCGCGGCCCTGCGAGACCTCGTCGGCAACGCTCGTGTCGTGTGCCTGGGGGAGAGCGCGCATGGTGTGTCCGAGTTCTGCCGGATCAAGGACCGTGTGTTGCGCTTCCTGGTGAGCGAACTCGGCTTTTCGGCGCTCGTCATGGAATCCGGATTTCCCGAGGGACTGGCGGTGAACGACTGGGTGTTGGGTGGAGCGGGCGATCTCGAACGGATCGCCGAGGCCGGGATCACCTACGGGTTCGGTGCGTGTGCGCAGATGCGTGCCGGGCTGCAGTGGATGCGCGACCGGAACGCGCAGCACGAGAGCAAGGTGCGCTTCTATGGCATGGACATACCCGGCTCGTGCGCAAATCCGGGGCCTGCCGTCGAAGCCTGCCTTGCGCGTCTGGCGCCAAGGCCACAGGACCAGGCTCTTCGGGCCTTGGCCGATCTCGGCGAGCGGTTCCAGGCGCACGCCCGCTATCGGGCGATGACGCCCGGCGATCGTGCACGACTGTCACACGGCATCGCCGAACTCGTCGAGCGCGCCGGGACCTCCGGGGATGACATCGCCTATCGGTGCGCACTCGGTGCCCAGCTTCTCGACGGGCACCTCGGCGAAGGCCACAATCCGCGCGAGGAGTTGATGGCCGACACCGTCCGCTGGATCCTCGATCGCGAGGAACGCATCGTCATCAGCGCGCACAACGGGCACGTCCAGCGCGGGTTGACGCCCATCGGCGCTCCGGCACTCGGTAGGATCCTTGCGCCCGTGCTGGGCGACGACATGGTCGTCATCGGCACGACCCGTGCCTGCGGCGAGATACCGGAGCTCCACTTCGAGGGTGAACCGCCCCGCCCGTCTTCGATTTCGCTCGAGGAGGTTCCGCCGCCACCGCCCCATACCATCGACGCGCTGATGGACGCGGTCGACTTCCCGCTGCACCTGGCGAACCTGCGCCGCGTACCGCCGGAACGGATCGCCGCGGCCACGGCGATATGCGCGCAAACCCTCATGCTCGATCTCGATCCGAGCCGGGCCTTCGATGCCCTGGTGCACGTCAGGCGTCTCACCCCGGCTCCGGAGATCTTCGAATCCTTGCAAGACTCCATCGCTCGCGCGACGGAGAACGCAGGAAATCAAGATCCATCATCGCCCTGCTGACCGCCACATCCGGCTGATACCGCCCGGTATGGAAATCAGCAGCGGCAGCCGCGACGTCAGCCGCCGAGCCGTTCTTGTCCAACGCTGGTCAGCAGCTCCACGGCTTCATGTCCTCGCTCGGCAGGCACGAAAAGATGATCGTGGTAGTACCCGGCGAGCACGTTGCAGCTCATACCCGCCCGCGCGAGTCGGGAGGTGACCGCGGCGGTCAGCCCGACGGCGTCAAGCGAGGAGTGGACGCGCAGCGTGATCATCGCGGCGACATGGTCGTATTCGAGCACGTGCCGATCGGCGATTTCCTGTGGCAGCACCAGCGTGATGCCTTCTTCCTCGCGCACCATGGCAGTCGGTTCGATTGCCGAGGGCAGCTCATCCGCCCGGGCGAAGACATACCGTTCTGCCTGCATTTCGGGGGCCATCGCCGCCAGTAGCTCGGACAGGTTGCTCTCGCCGCTCATGCCGTCAGGCTGCCACGGGCGATGGCGACGGCGTTGATCGCCTCCGCGAATTTGCTGAATCACAAGGGGACTCGAACGTGGGCGTAGAGTTCCGCCGCAATCCCCAGCCCAGCCTGCAGAGTGCCCTCCTCGACGTTCCCTGCCGAACGGGTACGCCAGTGGCGTGCATCGTGATCTTGTTGGGGGCACTCGGGGATTTCAGGCCTTGCTGGGTGCTTACCGTTGGCAGGCCCTCGTCGGCGAAGTCGCCCGAGCCAATGCCGCGCGGGGACAGCGCCGGGTATTGGGGCGTTTCAGTTCGTCGCGAGGATTTTGAACAGCAGGGTGTCGACTTCGGCCAACGCGCGCGCGTCGATCTGGCGTTGCCGCTGTCGAAAGTCCTCCTTGGGATAGGGGCGGATACGGTCGACCACCGCGTATTGCCCGTCGGCGAGGGGCACGGTCCATGCCTCGAGACTTTCGGCAGTGAGCACGGGCATTGCCAGCACCGAGTGGGGCTGTGGCTGGTCGTTGTACATTCCGCCCGAGACCACTACGACCGGTAGCGGGTAGCCGTGCAGCGTCCACACTTCGCCGCGCCGCAAGCTCATGCGGCACCCCGGGCACCCTCGGCGAGGCGTCGATCGGCGACCGCGTCCTGGTCATCGAGCTGGCCGGCCACGTCGGGATTGCCTGCCAGCCACTCGGCGTGTGCCTCGCAGCGGCGTCGGGTGTCCTCGCGTTCGATCAGTTCGGCTACCCACTGACTGAACGAGGCGCCGTCGCGCTCCGCCCACCGTTTCGCACGCCCATAGGTGCCTTCATCGAGATTCAACGTAGTGCGCATACTCGCATGCTAGCAGTGGAGGTCATCGCTCAGCGACATACCACTGTTCTCACGCACCGCGACAAGGCCTGCTTACAGCTCGATGCTGCCCTGCATCGGTGACAGGCGGCCGTGCGGGGCCGATCTACACCCGCCGTTTGAACACCCACGCCGACAGGGGAGCGAAGACGGCGGTGATCGCGGCTGCCCAGATCAGCGTCGCGATGATCGGTCCTGCCTGCACACCGGTGACCATCAGTCCTCGGGACGCGTCGGCGAGGATGGAGACCGGGTTGACGCTGACGAGTCCCTGCAGCCAGCCGGGCAGGGTCTGTACCGGCACGAAGATGTTGCTGACGAACGTCAGCGGAAACAGCGCGGTCATCCCGTAGATCTGCACTCGCTCGGGGTCCGGGGCGAGCAGTCCGACCACCACGGCCACCCAGGAGAACGCCAGCGCGAAGATCAGCAACAGCACGACAGCGCCGAGCAGGCCGGCCACGCCGGTGCCGAGCCGGAAGCCGAGGATCATCCCGACACCGAGGACGAGCACGATCGACCAGGCTTGTTTGACCTGGTCGGCCAGGATGCGACCGGCCAGTGGGGCCCATCGGGCCACCGGCAGGGAGCGCAGCCGGTCGAACACGCCCTTGGTCAGGTCGGTGTTGAGCCCTTGGCCCACGTAGAGGCTGACGAACAGCATGTTCATCACGATCATGCCGGGCAGCATGAAGGTCAGGTAGGTCTGCCAGTCGCCCATGATGGCGCCGCCGAACATGAATGTGAACAGCAGGACGAACATGATGGGCTGGATGCTGAAGTCGCCCAGTTCCCAGGGGTTGTGCCGGACCTGCACCACGGTGCGCCAGGCCAGGGTCAGGCTCTGGCGCATGCCTTCGAGTGGGCTCACCCGTGCAGGCAGCGTCGGGCCTGGTGCGGGGGTGTCGGTGCGGGTGGTCATGACAGGGTCCGTTCGGTGGATGCCTGCTCGGTCTCGTCAGCAGGGCGGCCGGTCAGGGACAAAAACACCTCGTCGAGGCTGGAGTTGCGCAGTGCCAGCTCGGTGACGACGACGCCGGCATCGTCGAGGCGGCGCACGACGGCAGGCAGCACGGCAGGGTCGGTGATCGGCGCGGTCACCCGCTGCCCGTCGAGGTCGGGAACGTGGTCGGCGAGTTCGCCGACCACGGAGGTAACCAGCGGCAGGTGGGTCTCGTCTGCGGGACGCACCACCAGCGTCTGCGAGCCGATCTTGGCCTTGAGCTCGTCCGGGGTGCCGGTGGCGATGACCCGGCCGTGGTCGATGACGACGATGTCGTCGGCCAGTGCGTCGGCCTCGTCCAGGTACTGGGTGGTCAGCAGAACCGTCACGCCGCCTGCCACCAGGCTGCGGATCAGCGTCCACAGTTCGGTGCGGGCGCGCGGGTCCAGACCTGTGGTGGGCTCGTCCAGATACAGCATCGAGGGGTGGGCGACCAGGCTGGCGGCGAGATCGAGGCGGCGGCGCATGCCGCCCGAGTAGGTCTTCACCGCCCGGTCGGCGGCGTCGGTCAGTCCGAACCGGTCGAGCAGTTCGTGGGCCCTGTGCTTGGCCCGAGCGCGGGAGGATCCGAGCAGGCGGCCGATGAGCAGGAGGTTTTCCCCGCCCGTGAGGCTCTCGTCGACGGCGGCGTACTGCCCGGTCAGTCCGATCAACTGGCGCACCCGGTGTGCGTCGCGGACCACGTCGTAGCCGCCGACGGTGGCATGCCCCGCATCGGGCCGCAGAAGCGTGCTCAGGACGCGGACGGCGGTGGTCTTTCCCGCCCCGTTGGGACCGAGCAGTCCGAGTACCGTGCCCGTGTCCACCGCGAAGTCGACACCGTCGAGGGCGGTGGTCGTGCCGAAGCGCTTGACCAGGCCTTCGGCCCGGATGGCGTGGGTCATGGCGCACTCCTGTTCGTCCTTCGACACTCCCGGGTCCGGCGGCTCGGTTCGGTAAGGGTAGTCCCGAAACAGTGGGTGTGCCCGCTTGTGTCGACCACCGGTGTACCCGGAACTCATCGCCGGTTTGCTCAGTATCGAACTTCGAGCGCAATCGAGGTCAAGACGACAGCCATGTGGACGGCTGCGGGTGCTGCACCGATGTGTGCGGTGTGGCCCCTCACCTGGAGAGGCCACACCGCAACGGGATCAGGCGGTGGCTGCTGCGGACTCGGCGTCACCGCTGCAGCACGAGACCGGCGCGGTGATCTCGGGATTGCTCCCGTAGGTGGGGGAGTCGTCGGTGACGACGTAGACCTCCCAGGGTTCGCGTCCGGGCCCGTGCACCCAAACCTTGTCCTGGGTGGCGTAGCAGCAGGTGGTGTCGTCTTCGACCTGGGTGAACAGGCCCAGATCGGACAGCCGCCGAGTAGCGGTGTGCACGGTGTCGGTGTCGGCGACCTCGACGCCGAGGTGATCCATCGCCGTGTCCTGGCCGGACTCGCCTTCCAGCAGGACGAGCTTCAGCGGTGGTTCGGCCACGGCGAAGTTGGCATAGCCGGGTCGTAGCTTGGCCGGTTCGACTCCGAGCAACTTGGTGTAGAAGTCGATCGAGCCCTGCAGGTCACCGACCCGGAGGGCGAGTTGCATGCGCGACATCCCCGTACTCCTGTCTAGATAAATATCGAATCAACTGACATCGCCGAGTTTGCTCCTTGGGTTGATGGATGTCAATATAGAGTTATGTCGAAACAACAGGAGCCCGGTGATGAGCAGGTCTTGTGCTGCTCGCCGCTGATGCGCGAACCGTTGGGTGCCGAGCAGGCCGGCGAGTTGGCACGGGTGTTCAAGGCCATCGGGGAGCCGGCGCGGCTGCGGCTGCTGTCGCTGATCGCCTCGCATGCCGGCGGCGAGGCCTGCGTGTGCGACCTGACCGGGGCGTTCGAGCTGTCCGGGCCGACGATCTCGCATCACCTCAAGGTGCTGCGCGAGGCCGGAGTCATCGACGGCGAGCGCCGGGGAACGTGGGTCTACTACCGGGTGCGTACCGAGATGCTGGCGGTGCTGTCCGGGGTGCTGCTGCCTGCCGACGACGGGGTGGTTCCGGCATGACCCGGACGGCGCAGTCGGCCGAGGCCACCGAGACGACCGACACGGCCGTGGCCGCGAAGCTGTCCACGCTGGACCGATTCCTGCCGGTGTGGATCGGTGTGGCCATGGCCGCAGGACTGCTGTTGGGGCGGTTCGTGCCGGGGCTGAACACGGTGCTGAACTCGCTGCACGTGACCTCCGGGGTCTCACTGCCGATCTTCGTCGGCTTGCTGGTGATGATGTATCCGGTGCTGGCCAAGGTGCGCTACGACCGGCTGGATACCGTTACCGGCGATAAGCGGCTGCTGGTGTCCTCACTGGTGATCAACTGGCTCGTCGGTCCGATGGTCATGTTCGCGCTGGCCTGGACCTTTCTGCCCGATCTGCCCGAGTACCGCACCGGGTTGATCATCGTCGGGTTGGCGCGCTGCATCGCCATGGTCATCATCTGGAACGACCTGGCCTGCGGCGACCGGGAGGCCGCCGCGGTGCTGGTGGCGCTGAACTCGGTGTTTCAGGTGTTGGCCTTCGCCGGGCTGGGCTGGTTCTATCTGAACGTGCTGCCCGGTTGGCTGGGTCTGGACACCACGGGTTTGGCTGTCTCGGCCTGGCAGATCGCCCAATCGGTGCTGATCTTTCTCGGTATTCCGTTGGTCGCGGGCTATCTTTCCCGTCGCCTCGGTGAGCGCAGTAAGGGTCGCGCCTGGTACGAGCAGCGATTCTTGCCCAAGGTCGGCCCGTTCACCCTGTACGGGCTGTTGTTCACCATCGTGGTGCTGTTTGCCCTGCAGGGCGAGGCCATCACCAGCCAACCCCTCGATGTTGTGCGCATCGCACTGCCGTTGTTGGTGTATTTCGCCGTGATGTGGGCGGGCTCGTTCGCTCTGGGCAAGGGCATCGGGTTGTCCTACGAGCGCGCGACGACGCTGTCCTTCACCGCTGCGGGAAACAACTTCGAGCTGGCCATCGCCGTGGCCATTGCCACTTTCGGCGTCACCAGCGGCCAGGCCTTGGCCGGGGTGGTCGGCCCACTGATCGAAGTGCCGGTGCTGGTGGCACTGGTCTACGTCTGTCTGGCTGCACGCCGATGGTTCACGCCATCGCCCCGGCAGTCGCAAACGCGCACTTGAGCGAGTGGTGTGGCCCTCGCACCGGCGACGGCCACACCTCGCCCTCGCCCGCAAGCCTGATTCCCCCGAGGAGAATGTGTGCCCACTCCGGAAGTACTGTTCGTCTGCGTGCACAACGCCGGACGCTCGCAAATGGCTGCCGCCCTGTTGGCCCACCATGCCCAAGGGCAGGTCCTCGTGCGCTCGGCCGGATCCGCGCCGGCCACCGAGATCAACCCCGCTGTCGTCGAGGTCATGACCGAGCTCGGCCTCGATGTGACGCAGGAGTTGCCCAAGAAACTGACCACGGAGGCCGTGCAGGCCTCCGACGTGGTGATCACCATGGGCTGCGGTGACGCCTGCCCGGTCTTTCCCGGCAAGCGCTACCTCGACTGGCAGCTCGACGACCCCGCCGGACAATCCATCGCCACCGTGCGCACCATCCGCGACGACATCGACCAGCGCGTCCGCGAGCTGCTGGCCGAGCTGGCGCCGGAGGCTGCGGCGGTGGACTGATCGAGAATTCGGCGAAAGCGTGCCGACGTGGCAGGACTGCACGTCGGCCGCATCCGGTGTGGTGCTGTCGAATCGTATGGTCCTCGGAAAGGAGAGCCATGGCGCAGGTGCGCGATGTTGTGGTGATCGGCGGTGGTCAGGCGGGACTGGCCGCCGGTTATTTCCTCCGGCGGGCCGGGTTGGATTTCGTGCTCCTCGATGCCGCAGCCGGGCCGGGCGGGGCTTGGCGGCACATGTGGCCGTCGCTGCGGCTGTTCTCCCCGGCTGAGCACAGCCCGCTGCCCGGTTGGCCGATGCCCCGCCAAACCGGGGCGGAGTATCCGACGGTCGACCACGTCGTGAACTACCTGACCCGCTACGAGCAGCGTTACGCGCTGCCGGTGCACCGGCCCGTGCGCGTGACCGGAGTACACGACGGCGGCGAGTATCTCGCGGTGCACACCGACCGGGGCACGTGGCAGGCCCGGGTGGTGATCAGCGCCACCGGCACCTGGCAGGCACCGTATGTTCCGTCCGACCCGGGGCAGGAGGAGTTCACCGGTCGCCTGCTGCACACTGCTTCCTACCGGGGCCCCGAGCAGTTTCGCGGACAACGGGTGGTGGTGGTCGGCGGCGGCAACTCGGCAGCCCAGATCCTCGCCGAGGTCTCCACCGTGGCCGAAACGACCTGGGTCACCCGGCGCCCGCCACGGTTCATGCCCGATGACGTCGACGGACGCGTCCTGTTCGACGTGGCCACCCGACGCCACCGCGCCCGGCAAAGCGGCAGCGACGACACCGACGGGGTGGCCGACCTCGGTGACATCGTGCTGGTTCCCAGTGTGCTCGACGCCCGTCGGCGCGGTGTGCTGCGGGCCGAGCCGATGTTCGACTGCCTCACCCGCAATGGCGTGACCTGGAGTGACGGCACCGAACATGCTGCGGAAGCCGTCATCTGGTGCACCGGCTTCCGCCCCGGCCTGCAGCATCTGCGCACCCTGGGACTGCGCCGCCAGGGCGGGATCATCCCCACCGACGGCACCCGTGCGATCGAGCAACCACGGCTGCACCTGCTGGGCTACGGAGACTGGACCGGCCCTGCCTCGGCCACCCTCATCGGCGCCGGACGCACCGCCAAGGCCGCCGTCTCCGACATCGCCGAATGGCTTGCCGCCCGCGGTGAGACGGCCGCCTGAAGCGCTCCCGTTCCGGCGGTAGCGAGGCGCCGTCTTTACCGAGGTGGTTCGGAGTCGCGGGAAGACTGCAGCATGGAAGGCAGGTCGGGTAGCTTTACCCTGGGGCGACTCTGCTGTTGGCCGAGCCTGGTCTCGTGTGTGTCCAGACGCAGCCAGCCTGCCCAGTCGATGTAGTCGACACCGCGTTGCTCGAGTAGCCGTATCACCCGCTTCCGGTCGTGTCTTCCGGTATCGAGGTCCCGCTCCACCAAGTCTTCGAGCAAGCTGCGTACGGTTTCCGCGGCGTCGTTCTTGTTCGTGCCGATTACCCCTGTAGGGCCCCGCTTTGCCCATCCCGCTACGTACTCGCCGGGTTCCGGCGAGCCGTCCTCGTTGAGCACGCGTCCGGCCTTGTGCGGAATGGTGGATGTGTTGTGGTCGAATGGCACGTCCGGCAGCGGTTGGGCCTGGTAGCCCACTGCCGCGAGCATCATGTGCACGTCGAGAGTCTCGAACTCGCCGGTTCCCCGTACCTTGCCGTCCTCGAGCAGTGTGTTCCGCTCGAGGACGACACCGTCGATCTCGCTCTCGCCGAGAATTCGCACCGGGCTGCGCCGGAACCTCATGTGCACGCGTCGCGGTTTTCCCTCGAGCGGGCGCTGTGCCCACTCTCGCAGGAGGCTGATGTTTTTGCGCTGCCGGCGGTCGGCGGCGACCTGTTTCTCCTCGTCCGGGGTGAGTTCGAGTTCGGCGGGATCGATGATGATGTCCGCATTGATCAGTTCACCCATCTCGCGCAGCTCGATCGGGGTGAACTTGGCCTGTGCGGGCCCGCGGCGGGACAGCATGTGGATGTCGGTGATGCGGTTGTTCCGGAATGTTTCCAGCACCCGATCGGGCACGTCGGTGGCCGCGATCTCATCCGTACTCTTGGCCAACAACCGGGCGACGTCCAGGGCGACGTTGCCCGCCCCGACGACCGCGACCTGTGGACCGTGCAGCAGGAAGTCCCGCTCGGCAGCGTCGGGATGCCCGCAGTACCAGCTCACGAACTCCTTGGCTCCGTAGCTACCGGGCAGCTCGTCGCCGGGGATACCGAGCCCTCGCTCGCCCTGGGTACCGGTGGCGTAGATGATGGCGTCGTAGCAGTCCTGCAGGTCCGCCCTGGTGAGGTCGTCACCGAAGGAGACGTTGCCCAGGAACCGTACGTCGTTGTGCTCGTCGAACGAATTGCGCAGCACTCGGATCACCGACTTCATCTTCTGGTTGTCCGGCGCCACGCCGTAGCGCACCAGCCCGTAGGGCGCCGGAAGCCGATCGAAGACGTCGACGCTGACCTCGACCTCGGCCTCCAGCAGCGACCGGACCGCATACAGGCCGGAGGGACCAGCGCCGACCACCGCCACGCGGGGCCGGTTTGCCTCGGGCGTGATCGCTACATCACCGCGCTGATTCATTACGTTCACTCTATGGCCACCGTCCCCCCATTCCAATACCAAATCGAGATCGTCCGCGATCGTGGGGTCCGTCCGATTTCTCGCCCGGGCCGACACCAGCAACACGCCGGCGTCCAGGGGCATCGCGGTCCGCTTGGAACCTGCTGCCCAAGACTGAGCAGCGATGCGTCCACGTGACCGGGGTGACCGTCAGGGGGTCCTGCTCTCGCGCTGCTCGTGCACGGGTCATCGGGTATGCCGGGACCTCAACGCCGGTCCGCGAGCTGCTGAGCGCGCTGGGCGAGGTCCACCTTCCTGATCTTGCCTGTCGCCGTCATCGGGAAATCCTGCATGATCTCCACCAGCGGGACCTTGTAGGCGGCCATGTTCTCCGTGGCCCACTCCCGCAGCTTCGCCGCGTCGACGGTGCTGTCCTGGTCGACGCCGACGAAGGCGACCGGCTGCTGCCCGGTGGCGGTGTCGTCCGCGGGAACCACGGCCACGACCTGCACATCGGGGTGTTGGCTCAGCAGCACTTCCAGTTCGGCCGGGAACACGCTCATGCCGTTGACCTTGATCATGTCCTTGTCCCGGCCGAGGTAGTGCACGCACCCGTCGGCGTCGATACGGCCGTTGTCGCCGGTGTGCAGCCAGCCGCCGCGCAACTGCTGCGCCGTCTCCTCGGGTTTGTTCCAGTAGCCGCGCATCACCGACGGACTGCGCACGATGATTTCCCCGGCTTCGCCGATCTCCAGGGGCTCGCCGGTGTCGAAGGAGACCACCGCGATGTCGGTGCCGGGGACGGGGATCCCGCAGAAGACGGGTTCCGAGCGGAGGTCGGCATCGTCCTCGGCGAGGCCGTACGGCGTCGCATCGAAGGTGTGCGTCTCGGTCATCCCGTAGGCGCCCTCGCGCAGCAGCGATTCGGGGCCGGCAGCCGCGGCCCACCGGTGCCGCACGTCGGGACTGAGCTTGCGTACGAACGAGACCGCCATCGGATCGGTCAGTGAGCTCAGGTCGTAGCGGGAGAAGTCCGGGCGCTGCAACAACTCGAGGTAGTTCTCCACCGTGCCGACCATCGTTGTCACCCCGTACCGGTCGATCGAGGCCAGTGCCTGATCGGGCTCCCACCGCGGCATCAATACGGACGTGCCCCCCAGCACCAGCGGGTTGAGGATCCCGAGGTCCTCGCCGGCGATCCAGAAGATCGGGAGGTAGCACAGCGCGACGTACCCGGTTTCGGTGCTCTTCCGGGTCGCGGCGGCGCTCGTCGCCGCCGTGTACAGCATGTGCCGCTGGGTGTGCTCGCATCCTTTCGGCAGGCCGGTCGTCCCGCCCGTGTAGTTCAGCGCGGCCAGCGCGTCGAGATCACCCGGTCGGTCGGCACCGGGTGGATGTGCCACGGCGTCGGCCCACCGGGTCACGTGAGCTTCCGGGGCATCGATCCTGGCGGGTGCGGCCCGCTCGGGATCTGCCATTTCGGCGGCGCCGGTGACCAGCACTTCGCGCACCGGCGAATCGGCACGCACCGATTCGAGCAGCGGCAGCAGGGTATCGGTGGTGACGGCGACCTCGGCGCCGCTGTCGCCGAGCTCGTGCGCGAGTTCGTGACCGTGAAACATCGGGTTGACGGGCACGTGCACGGCGCCGAGGCGCAACACCGCCATCATCGCGATGATGAACTGCGGCGCATTGGGCAGGTGCACGGCGACCCGGTCGCCGGGGCCGACACCGACGGACGCGAACCAGCCGGCCACGCGGCCGATCAGCTCGTCCAGCTCGGCGTAGGTCACGGTCCTGCCCTCGAAGACGATCGCCGCTCGCTGCGGGCAGTGCGCCGCCCAGTGCGCCACGTGTTCGGGAATCGTCAGCTCACCGAGCGGGTAGACCACCTCGGAGGGGGTTCCGGCGGGCCGGACCCCGGCCTGGCGCTGCCGCAGGTCCGCCACGTACTGCTCGAGATCCATCTGCGCTCCCTCTCGTCGCGCGTGCACTACTTCGTCGAATCCGGTCACCACGTGTCGAGGACGGATCGCGTCGGTGTTCCACCGCTCGTGGGCTTGTCGTGCTGTCCGAGCGTGGTGGTGATCCACCGCCTGGTTTCGGCCGGATCGATGACGTCGTCGAGCTCGAACACCGCCGCGGCGTTGGTGGCTTTGCCCTTGGCGTACTGCTCGGCGAGCAGCTCGTCGAAGGCGCGCTGCCGGGCGGCCGGGTCCTCGATGGCGTCGAGCTCACGCCGGTAACCCAGACGGACGGCCCCCTCGAGGCCCATACCGCCGATCTCACCGGTGGGCCAGGCGACGGTGGCCACCGGCTCCCGGAAACTTCCGCCGCACATCGCTTGCGCACCGAGGCCGTATCCCTTGCGCAGCACGACCGCGAACACCGGGACGGTGAGGTTCGCACCGGTGACGAACAGGCGGCTGAAATGGCGCACCGTCGCGGTTTGCTCCGCCTCCGGTCCCACCATGAACCCCGGGGTGTCGCACAGCGAGATCACCGGCAGGCCGTGCGCCTGACACAGCTGCAGGAACCGCGCCGTCTTGTCCGCGGCGTCGCTGTCGATCGCACCACCGAGATGCGCCGGGTTGTTCGCGATCAGACCCATCGGGCTGCCCTCCACCCGAACCAGCGCCGTGATGACCCCGGTACCGAACTCGCGCCGCAGCTCCAACACGGAGTCCGTGTCGGCAAGCAGCTCGACCGCCTGGCGCACGTCGTAGACCCGCACCCGGTTCTCCGGGATGACGTGGCGCAGCTCGCGCTGGTCGGCACAGTTCCAATCGGACACGCTGCCCTGAAAGTAGGAGAGGTACTTCTTGGTGACCTCGACCGCCTCCGCCTCGTCCTCGACGAGGAGGTCGATGACCCCGTTGGGCACCTGCATCGACGTCGGCCCGACGTCCTCGGCGGCGACCTGCCCGAGCCCGCCGCCCTCGATCATGGCGGGCCCGCCCATCCCGATCGTGGCGTCGCGGGTGGCGATGATCGTGTCGCAGCAACCGAGCAGGGCCGCGTTCCCGGCGAAGCAGCGACCGGAGGCGATGCCGACGGTCGGCACGAGCCCGCTCAGGCGTCCCATCGTCGCGAACGTGGGAACGTCGAGCCCGGAGGCCGCGGTGGTGTCGGTATCGCCGGGGCGTCCACCCCCGCCCTCGGCGAACAGGACCACGGGTAACTGCTTGCGGTGGGCCAGCTCCAGCATCCGGTCGGTCTTCTTGTGGTTGAGCAGGCCCTGGGTGCCCGCGAGCACGGTGTAGTCGTAGGACATCACCACGCATCGGCTGTCGCGCTGCCCGGCCTCGTCACCGTTGATGTGCCCGATACCGGTGATCATGCCGTCGGCCGGGGTGTTGGCGATGAGGTCGTCCAGGGAGCGGCGTTGCCGCTGTGCGGCGATCGCCAGTGCGCCGTACTCGGTGAAACCGTCCGGATCGCACAGGTCGGCGATGTTTTCCCGCGCGGTGCGCCTGCCTGCCCGGTGGCGGCGTTGGACGGCATGCGGGCGGGCCGCGTCGAGGCCGGTCTCGTGTCGCTCGATGACCTCGGCCAGGTCCGGCCTGATCTCTCCCGGCTCCCGTGTGGACTCGTGCCGCACTGCGGATCCGGCGACATCGCCGGGGGTGAGGTGGACGAGATCGGTGCCCTCACCGACGGTGTCGCCCACCGACACCAGGACGTCGTCGATCACGCCGCCGGCGGGGGCCGTCAGCACGTGTTCCATTTTCATCGCCTCGAGCACGACGGCGGGGGCGCCTGCGGCCACCTCGGTGCCCGCTTGCACCTCGACGGCCACCACGGTGCCGCCGAACGCGGCGGTGAGCACGGTCTCCGATGCATCGGCAGCGGCAGGTGAGTGCGATGTCCCTGCGGGCAGCAGGCTGTCGAGGTGGTCATCGACGAAGCCGGTCGTGAAGGTTCCGTCGCGGAATCCGGGATGGTGCAGGATCGCGCGGAGCAGGCCGATGTTCGTGCCGGCACCGGCGACCGCGAACTCGGCCAGCGCGCGCTCGGTTTTGGCGGCGGCGGTCGCGAAGTCACCCTGACCGGAGCGGGTGATGATCTTGGCAAGCAGCGAGTCGAACTGCCCGGATGCCCGGTAGCCGGTGTAGCCGGCGGTGTCGACGCGGACACCGGGACCTGCAGGCGGTTCGAAGGTCGCCAGCGTGCCCGCTGTGGCCCGTGCCGACCCGTCGGGTGCGAGCTCCTCCAGGTTGACCCTGGCCTGGATCGCGAAGCCGCGCGGCTCGGGGATTCCCTCCTGGGTGAGCCCCTGATCGCGCAGTGAGCGACCGCGGGCGAGCTCGAGCTGCGCCATCACGAGATCGATGCCGGTCAGCTCCTCGGTGATGGTGTGCTCGACCTGCAGGCGGGGATTCGTCTCGATGAAGTGGAACGAACTCGGCGAGTCGGCGTCCACGAGGAACTCGAAGGTCCCCAGTCCCGCATAGCTCGTGGCGGTGGCCATCGCAAGCGCTGACGAGATCAGCGCCCGGCGCGTCTCGGCCGGGAGCGTGGGGCTGGGGGAGACCTCGATCAGTTTTTGGTTGCGGCGCTGGATCGTGCACTCGCGATCCCACAGGTGGAGCACGTCGCCGGAGCCGTCGCCGAGCACCTGGACCTCCACGTGCTTGGCACGTGCGAGCAGCCGCTCGACATAGACGTCGCCGTTGCCGAAAGCGCGCTCGGCTTCCGAACGGGCGCGCTCGTAGGACCACGGCAGATCGGCCTGGTCACCGACCGCGCGCATCCCGCGCCCGCCACCTCCCGCGAGGGCCTTGACCATGACACCCGCGTCCGGCCCGAGGCCGGCGAGGAACTGTCGTGCTTCGTCGAGCGTGGTCGCACCGGAAGTGGCGGCCAGGACCGGTACGCCGTGCTGTTCCGCGAGCGCGCGTGATCGCGCCTTGTCCCCGAACAGTTCCAGCTGTTGCGGGGAGGGGCCGACGAACGCGAGCTCCGTCTTGGCGCACAGCTCGGCGAACCCGGCGTCCTCGCTGAGGAATCCATAGCCGGGATGGACAAGCGTGCAGCCGCTGCGCTGCGCGATGCCGGCGATCTGCTCGCCGTCCAGGTAAGCCGCGGTGCCCTCGCCCGCCAGCGCGTGCGCCTCGTCGGCCAGGCGCACGTGCAGGGCGTCGCGGTCCTCCGGGGAATGCACGGCAATGCAGCGCAACCCGAGGCAGGAGGCGGCTCGAATGATCCGGACGGCGATCTCACCGCGATTCGCGATCAATACGCTGGTCAACTGAAATGTCCCTTCCGGGGTGGTACTGCTCGGAGTATCTGTTGACATTGGCGTCAATGTCAACATACTGGGTGCATGGCAGTTGCGAAAAAACCCTGGGCAACTCGGTCCAAGTTGGACCGTGAAGACAGCGCGACCAGGGGTGAACTGCTCACGGCCGCGCGGATCGTGTTCGAGCGCAGCGGCTACGCCCGGACCACGATCGCCAACATCACCGAGCAGGCCAACGTCAGCCGGGCGACGTTCTACGTGTATTTCGCGTCCAAGCAGGACGTGTTCGGCGTGCTCGCCGAGCAGGTCCGCGACCGGTTCCTGCAGGCGCAGGACCTCAGCGGCATCGATGCCGACGACCCTCACGCCGTGGCCGAGGCGACGATCGCGGCATACCTGGACGCCTATACCGACAACCTGGCCCTGATCACCGTTCTCGAACATCAAGCGATTACCGATCCCGCCATGCACGCCCTGTGGGAGGAGATCCACAACCATCCCCGTCGCCGGACCGCGCGCTACATCAAGCGGCTCGTGCGGCAGAACCTGGCCGAACCGGCCGCGCCGCCGGAGGACGTCGCCATGGCCGCGGGCGGCATGGTCGCCCACTTCGCCTCGATCCTGGTCAGCGACCGCAGCACGCGGTCACAAGCCGTGCAGCACCTGACCGCCATGTACGTGCGACTGCTCGGACTCGGCCCCGCCCGAAAGGCATGAACATGCGTCAACGACAGATGCCCAAGACCGAAGTCGGCGTCCTGGCCGGGATCGCCGTCGTGGCCGTGGTCGCGTTCCTTCCCTGGACCGTTCGGAGCTCCTTCGCCGGAGTCAGCCTCACCGCCTGGGTGCTGTGGGTGTTGCTGGTCGGCGCTCCGGCAGCAGGACTGATCGTCACGTTGAGAAGCAAGGGTGAGTGATGCAGCCATGACACTCACGATCGTGCTCGGCTACTTCGCAGTGCTCGTGGTCATCGGCTGGTACGCCCACCGAAAGGTGCGCAACTCCACGGACCAGTACTTCGTCGCGGGCCGCAGCCTGGGTTCATTCGTGAACTCCTGGGCATTCCTCGCCTCGCTGGCCAGTGGTGGCTCCATCATGGCAGCCGTCGGCACGGCTCTCGCGTTGGGCTTTCCGTACGGTGCTTCGCTGGTCGCGGGTGCGCCCGTCGGGTTCGCCGTGGCCGCGATATTCGTAGCGGGTCCGTTACGCGAACTCGGCAAGTACACCGTGCCCGACTACTTTCGCTCCCGATACAACAGCACGATCATGCGGTGGGCGGTGCCGATCACGATCGTGGCCGCGAGCATGGCCTACATCGTCGCGCAGCTGAAAGGCGCCAGCCTCGTCGCCGCCAACCTGCTGGGCTGGGACTACAGCACCGGCATCTGGGTGACCGGCACCGTCTTCGTCCTGTACGTCTCGATCGGCGGGTTCCTGTCGGTGACCTGGAACGACGTGTTCCAGGGCATCCTCATGTTCGCGATGATGATCGGGGTGGCGGTCGCCGTCCTGGCATCTCTGGACAGCTTCGGCGCCACGTTCATCACCGCCACCGAGAACTATCCCGCACTGGGCCGGGTGTCCGAAGCACTTCCGATCTCGTCGTACATCGGTGGTTTCCTGACCTGGGTCACGGCGATCTCCGTTCTCCCGCACGTGATCATGCGGGTGTACTCGGCCAAGAACGTCCGATCGGCACGGATGTCGCTGAACGTCTCCATGCTGCTGTTCGCGGTGATGATGCTGATCGCGGCGCTCGTGCTGACGCCCGCGGCTGCCACACTCGTGCCCGACCTCGATCTGAGCGAGCCGGACGCGGCCTTCCTCGCGCTCACCGACCACGTTCTCGGGCCGATCGGGGAGGGGATCGTCGCGGGCGCGATCCTCGCCGCGATCATGTCGACCACGGCCGGGCTGCTCATGGCGTGCAATTCCGCGATCGGGCACGACATCTACTCCCGACTGCTGCGGCCGCGGGCTTCGGAGAAGCAGGTCGTTCGTGTTGCCTCCGCTGCGACGTGGGTGGTCGGCCTGATCTGCATGGTGCTCGCGCTCAATCCGCCGGAATTCCTGGTGGTGCTCTACACCGCGGCGGTCGCGCTGCTGGCCTCGTCGTTCTTCGCGCCGATGGTGCTGGGAATCTGGTGGCACCGCACCACCTCGCAGGGTGCCACCGCAGGCATGGTCACCGGCGGAATCCTGTTCAGCGGCGCCTTCCTGCTGTTCGAGATGCCTTCTTCGTCGGAGGTGCTCGTCGGTCTGCCCGCCTCGTTCCTCGTCACCATCGTGGCCAGCCTCTGCACCACGGAGCGCGAAACCGCCGGTTCGTCGCAACCGCACCGGGTATCGGTTCCGGAGGAGTCGTAGACCTTCGCCGGGCCGGGGTGGTGACTGTTGGCGGTTGGTGTCGGTGCCGGCGGGTGTCGATGTGCTCGCACGGCCTGTCCAGTGCGGTGACCGGATTGCTCGGACGGATCGGGATGCGAACGGGGTGCGGAAACGTACGGACGGGTTCCGTGTGCGAGGTGGCCTCCGCTTGCGGCAGGGGAGCGTGGTAGCTATTGCCGGATGGGTACGCAGGGGCACCGGTCGCAGGGCGGGGCGCATCGTGGTGGGGCTCTGGAAGGAACGCTGGAGCGGATCACCTTCGCCAATGAGGAGACCGGGTACACGGTTGCGCGGGTTGATGCCGGCCGCGGTGACCTGGTGACCGTGGTTGGCGCGCTGCTGGGTGCGCAGCCGGGGGAGGCGTTGCGGATGTGGGGGCGATGGGGATCGCACCCGCAATATGGGCGCCAGTTCCACGTCGAGGACTACCGCACGGTGCTGCCCGCGACGGTGCAGGGCATCCGCCGCTATCTGGGCTCGGGACTGATCAAGGGGATCGGGCCGAAGCTGGCGGAGAAGGTCGTGGATTACTTCGGCACCGATGCGCTGGAGGTGATCGAGCACGAGCCGGAGCGGTTGATCGAAGTGCCCAAGCTGGGGCCGAAACGTACCGGGTTGATCGCCGAGGCCTGGGAAGAGCAGAAGGCGATCAAGGAGGTGATGGTATTCCTGCAGGGCGTCGGGGTGTCGACGTCGCTGGCGGTGAAGATCTACAAGCAGTACCCCGGTGATGCGATCCGCGTGGTGCGCGAGGAGCCCTACCGATTGGCCACCGATGTGTGGGGTATCGGATTCAAGACCGCCGATACGATCGCTCAAGCCGTGGGGATCCCGCACGACTCGCCGCAGCGGGTCAAGGCGGGCCTGCAGTTCGTCTTGTCGGAGTCCACCGGTGACGGGCACTGCTATCTGCCCGAATCCGAGTTGGTCACCGAGGCCACGCGGATCCTCGCGGTGGATGAGCGGTTGATCGTCGAGTGCCTGGCGGAACTGGTCGCCGAAGAAGGCGTCGTCCGCGAGGAGATCCACACCGAGGACGGTGAACCGGTGCCTGCGATCTACCTGGTGCCGTTCCATCGTGCCGAGGTCGCTCTGTCCCAGCAGCTGCTGCGGTTGCTGCGGACCGGCGGCAACCGGCTGTCGGCGTTCGCCGCGGTGGACTGGGACAAGGCGTTCGAGTGGTTGCAGCGCAGCACCGATGCCGAGCTGGCCGACGCGCAGCGAACCGCGGTCCGCCTGGCATTGACCGAGAGGGTTGCGGTGCTGACCGGTGGACCGGGGTGCGGCAAGAGCTTCACGGTGCGCTCGATCGTCGCCCTGGCTCGGGCGAAGCGGGCCAAGGTCGTGCTGGCCGCGCCGACCGGACGCGCGGCCAAGCGACTGACCGAGCTGACCGGACATGAGGCTGCGACGGTGCATCGGCTGCTGCAGCTACAGCCCGGCGGAGACGCCAACTTCGACCGGGACAATCCGCTCGATGCCGACCTGGTGGTTGTCGACGAAGCCTCGATGCTGGACCTGCTGTTGGCGAACAAACTGGTCAAAGCGGTGGCCGAGGGGGCTCACCTGTTGCTGGTGGGCGATGTGGACCAGTTGCCGTCGGTGGGCGCGGGCGAGGTCCTGCGCGACCTGCTGGCCGAGAACACACCGATTCCGCACGTGCGGTTGAACGAGGTGTTCCGGCAAGCCGCCGAGTCCGGAGTGGTCGCCAACGCCCATCGCATCAACGCGGGAAACTATCCGCACACTCGGGGGCTGGCCGATTTCTTCCTGTTCTCCGTGGACGACGCCGAGCAGACCGCCGAGCTGATGGGAGATGTGGTGTGCCGCCGCATCCCACGCAAGTTCGGCCTCGATCCGCGTACCGACGTGCAGGTGCTGGCACCGATGCACCGCGGTCCGGCCGGAGCAGGCGTGTTGAACCAGCTGCTGCAGGAGGAACTGACCCCGGCGCGGGAGAGCACCCCGGAGCGGCGGGTCGGCGGCCGGGTGTTCCGGGTCGGTGACAAGGTCACCCAGATTCGCAACAACTACGACAAGGGCGTCAACGGCGTGTTCAACGGCACGCAGGGAGTCGTGACCGCACTCGACCTCGAAGGTCAGACACTGACCGTGCGCACCGACGAGGACGAGGACATCGGCTACGACTTCGCCGAACTCGACGAACTCGTGCACGCCTACGCGTTGACGATCCACCGCTCGCAGGGCAGTGAATACCCCTGTGTGGTCATTCCGCTGACCACCAGCGCCTGGATGATGCTGCAGCGCAACCTGCTCTACACCGCGGTCACCCGCGCCAAGCGGCTCGTGGTGCTCGTCGGTTCGAAAAAGGCTCTGGGGCGGGCTGTGCGCGCGGTGGGTTCCGGACGCCGCCACACCACACTGGCACACCGGCTGCATCGGACCTGAGCAGCACTGCGTGCGCATGGTTCGGTGGTGTCTGGAAAAGTCCCGTCAGACTTCGAGCGGGATGGGGCCGCCGGTTGTGCGCAGCATGGCGCCGAGTGTTGCCGTGAGGTCGAGGGGTTGTTGCCGTGCTTCGGCATGGGCGACGCGGAGGTTGACGGCGTGGCGTTCGGCGTCGTGCCAGTCGGGCCAGACGGCGCGGGCCCGTTCTTCCAGGGCCGGAAAGTCGGGCTGGTCGGTGTCGTTGACGGCCTCCAGGAGCCATTGCAGGTAGCCGCGTACGGCGGCGAAGGCGCCACCGGTGGTGTCCAGAGGACCGTGGCCGGGCACGAAGGTGGCGACCTCGAAGGTGGCCAGCCAGTCCAGAGCTGCCAGCCAGCCGGTGATCGATCCCTGCAGTGCCAGGGGAGTGACGCCGGAAAAGAGGAGATCACCGGTGAACAGGACTTTCTCCCGGGGGAGAAAGACCACGAGGTCGCCGTTGGTGTGCGCGTGGGTGGGCACCGGGTGGATCTCGGCGGTGCGTCCGCCGAGGTTGAGGTGGGTGACTTCGGTGACGGACTCGATGTGGTCCGGGGGCGGGATGTTGCCCCAGGTCGAGCAGGTGAACACCTCCGGGTAGGTGTGCGGTCCGGTGACGATCTCGGCCGCGGCTGTGGCCGAGGCCAGCACCGACCCGCCTGCGGCGGCCACGAGTCCGGCGCCGTGAGCGTGATCGCCGTGGGCGTGGGTGAGTGCGGCTGTGATGGGTGTGCCTGTGGAGCCTGCGGCTTGGGCGGCTTCGAGGAGGTGCCGGGAGCGGGCTTCGGTGGCGCAGGTGTCGATCAGCAGTGTGCGATCGTTTCCGGTGATCCAGCCCGCGTTGTTGAGGAACCATCCGCCGGGAAGTTGCAGCCACGCGGTGGCGGCCGTGCTCAGCGGTGTGGCGACGGGTTCTGCGGGCATGGCAGCATCCTCACTGAAGGTATCGGCGAGCGTGATCCGGCACAGGACATGGTGCGGCTCATCGCTACCGAAAAGCTTGACGCCCATGCCGAAGATCGTCAACGTCAGCCGTGTCCCCGCGTCACCTGTTCTCCGATCGGCAGGAGCTCCCCGGTGATGGCCGATCTGTTTCGTCGGTAAGCCGAATGCCGAAGACGTCGGCCAAGCCGCTCTTGCCTGCGTCGGTGACGTGGATGGCTCGATTGCCCGGTGCCCGGCGGATCCAGCCGAGATCGGTGAGGTGAGCCAGGAGACCGCAGCCGATCGCGCCTGCCAGGTGGTGGCGTTGTTCGATCCAGTCTGTGCAGTACCGGACCGTGGGACGTTGCTTGGGGAGTTCGGCCCCGAATTCGGTGAGAAAAGCATGTCCCCTGTCGGTGTGGCAGGAGCAAGCTGGGCGAGCATTTCGATGAGCCGCCCGACGTGCGGCCCGGTGAGCCGGTAGTAGCGGTGGCGGCCGTGCTGTTCGACCGTCAGGAGACCAGCGGCCAACAGCTTGCCGAGGTCGTCATCGATCCTGCCGTCGAATATTCCGGCGAGGCCGCCACGTCCGGGGCCATCCGACAGCACCGATCCAGTGCCGGGAATAGTCGTGGAGGCGGCGTACGTTGACTCGTTAGCCGAAGTAATAGTGAGGCGACGGCTGTCTCGCCTGTGACGAAGGGTTCGACGCTCATGGATGTGCCACTGTCCATTCTTGACCTTGCACACGTCGGTCGAGGAGAAACGGAGAGCGACAGCCTGCAGGCGAGTGTGGATCTGGCTCAGCGAGCCGAGCGGTGGGGGTATCGGCGGATCTGGTATGCCGAGCATCACAACATGCCGCGCATCGCGTCTTCGGCGACGAGCGTGCTCATCGGGCACGTCGCCGCACACACCCGATCGATCCGACTCGGGGCCGGCGGCGTGATGCTGCCGAATCATGCCCCGCTGACCATCGCCGAACAGTTCGGTACCTTGGAAACGCTGTTTCCGGGACGTATCGACCTCGGCCTCGGACGGGCACCCGGCAGCGACCAACAGACCACACGGGCCCTGCGCCGCGATGCGACGGCTGCGGACAGCTTTCCGCAGGACGTGCAGGAACTGCAGGGCTACCTGACGGGTGAGTCCCTGGTTTCGGGCGTTGAGGCCACGCCGGGCAAGGGCACCGACGTGCCGCTGTACATTCTCGGTTCCTCCCTGTTCGGGGCCAAGCTCGCCGCCGCACTCGGGCTCCCGTACTCCTTTGCCTCGCACTTCGCGCCGAACGCGCTGGAGGATGCCGTGGCGATCTACCGACGCCAGTTCACGCCGTCCAAGCAACTGCAGGAACCGCACGTCATCGCCGGTGCCAACATCATCGCGGCCGACACCGTGGAGCAGGCCCAGGAGCAGTTCCAGGCCGCCAAGCGCAGCAGGCTCCGGCAGTTGACCCGCCAGTCCTTGACGCGGGAGGAAGCCGACAGGGCCCTGGAATCCCCGGCTGGGCAGCAGGTCCAGCAGATGCTCACCTATTCCGCCGTGGGGACCCCGGAGGAGACGAAGGACTACCTGGACGGCTTCGCCAAGCATGCCCAGGCCGACGAACTGATGGTCACCTCGATGGCCCCCGACCGGGACGCCTGGCTGCGTTCCGTCGAGCTGCTGGCCGACGTCAGCGGGCTGACCTCCGCTTAGGCGGTGTCCGGTTGGCCTTGGTGAGGACTGAAGTTTGCCCTGAAACTTCAGTCCTCCGAGCCGCAGTTCGGCACGATCGCCGATCACGTGCTGCTCGCCGACGGCGGAGGCGCTGCTTGGCAGCGTGGTTCCACCGTCGGCACCGCTCCTGCCGGGGATGGCGGCCAGGACTTACGCAGCCCCTTGGACCTCCTGCTTACGCGCCCGAGCCCGCTCGAGTATCGCGGGCAGGATCTGGTGCACATCGCCGATGACCGCGTAGTCCGCGCGAGTCACCAGGGGAGCTTCGGGATCGGTGTTGATCGCGAGGATGGTCTTGGCTCCCATGCAGCCCACCCAGTGCTGGGTCGCGCCGCTGATGCCGCACGCGATGTAGAGGTCAGCGGCGATCTTCGTGCCCGTCAGACCGACCTGATCGCTGTGCGGTCGCCACCCGCTGTTCGTGGCCACCCGGGAACAGCCGACAGCGCCGCCGAGTAGCGTTGCCAGCTCCTCCAGGCTCTCGAAACCTTCGGCGCTGCCGACCCCGCGCCCACCGGAGACGATCACCCGTGCCGTGGACAGTGAGACGCCGGAACCACGGGTTGTGCGGTCGACGATCGTGCTGTGGGCGAGGTCGCCGACCTGCTCGGGCAGGAACGATTGCGTGGCGATCTGCTGAGGCACCGGTAGTTCGGCCGGTTCGACGGATCCGGTCGCGAGACTGACGAACTTGACCGCACCGGTCAGCTCGGCGTCTTCGAGCAGCATCCCGCCACCGCGAACCCGGGTCAGGCTCCACCGCTCGCCCGCGTGGACCGTGACACAGTTGCTGGCGAATGCCTCCCCGGTGCGTGCGGAGGCGTGGGCCAGGACCTCGTTGCCCCAATCGCTTGCGGCCGCGACGACACCGGTGGCTCCGGCGTGCTGGATCAGTTCGCCCAGGGCAGCGCCCCAGCATTCGGGTGAGTAGTCGTCCGTGAACGTCCCCTCGAGCAGGTGCAGCGTGGACACTCCATAGGCGGACAGCGTGGCCGCGAGCTCGCTGCGCTCACCGAACGCGGCGGCGTGCACGGGCAATCCCAGATCTGCCGCGAGCCCGCGGGCAAGCGTGAGTGCCTCGCGGGAACCGCTGGTGACGGTTCCCGATTCGTCTTCCACGAGTACGAGCAACATGGTTCACACCATTCCCTTCTCGGTAAGAAGGTCGACAACGGAGTCGGCGGCGTCGGCTCCGTATCCGAGCACGACGGTCTCGTGCTGTTTCTCCGGGGGCTGCCGCAGTTGCACCGTGCGCAGGCCACCCGGAGCCGTTTCCGGCTGCATGGTGCGCAGGGGTGCTTTCTTCGCCCGAAGCCTGCCTTGAATGCTGGGATAGCGCGGAAGATTGAGCCCCTCTTTGACGGCGGCGATCGCGGGCAGCGGTGCCTGGTACACCTCGATCCCGTCGGCGCTTTCCCGCTGCAGGGCTACGTGTGCGCCTTCGGAGGCGAGCTCGATACCCTTGATCCCACCGACGATGGGGCGTTCGAGTGCGCATGCGACCCGGATACCGACCTGGTAATTGCCCGCGTCCGCCGATTCGTTGCCGAACAGGATGAGATCGAAGTTCCCGTCTTCGGACTCCAGCGTTCTGATCGTTTCCGTCAGCGCTGTGGCCGTGGCCTGCGGGTCGTGCGCAGTGTGCTCGGTGAGCACGCCGGCATTGGCTCCCATGGACATCCCGTAGCGCAGCTGTTCCTCCGCCTCGGGCGGTCCCGCGGTGAGCACGGTGGCATGGCCGCCGTGCTCGGCGACGAGCCGCACGGCCTCTTCGACGGCGCACTCCTCGTGCGGCCCGATGGTGAATCCGAGGTGGCGGGTGTCGATGTCCAGGCCGTCCTCGGTGATCTGGATTTTCGCCCCGGGTGCGGGGACACGCTTGATGCAGACGAGTACTTTCATGGTCGTTCTCCTGTCAGGACTTCATACGTTCGTCGTCGGGATCGAACAGCGGAGTGCGCCCGGCTCGTGCGACGGTGACCGGGTAGCGCTCGCCCATGTACTCGACGAGCAGACCGGTGCCCTCCGTCGCGTACGGCGCGGGGAGGTAGCTCATGATCAGGTAGGTGCCGAGCGAGGGAGCCGATCCGGCGCTCGTGACGTACGCGCCTCTGCCCCTGCTGTCGACGATCCGGTCGCCGGTTGTGGTCAGGATCGGCGAGTGTGCCTGCGGGTACCTGCGCATCCCGGTGGAGTCGGTGTGGCTGTCCATGGTCAGCGTGCACAGCGTGGCCGCCGGGCCCTGGTCACGAGCCTCGAGGTAAGGCTGTTTGCCGATGAAATCGGGTGATTTCACCTTCGGCAGGGCAAGCCCCGCCTCCACCGGGTTGTATTCGAGTTCGAGCTCGGCTCCCATGAGCCGGTAGCTCTTCTCCAGCCGACCCGTTGTGCCGTACACGCCGATGCCCGCGGGCACGACGCCGTGTTCGCGGCCGGCTTCGAACAGCGTGTCCCACAGCTTCAGCCCCTGGTCGAACGGGGCGTGTAGCTCCCAGCCGAGGTCACCGACGTAGGAGATCTTGAGGGCGAGGGTGGGGACTCCGTCCACATCGATGTGCTGTGCCGTGCCGAAGGGGAACGCCTGGGCCGAGACGTCGTCCTCGGTGACCGCGGACAACACGTCGCGAGCGCGCGGTCCCCAGAGTCCGATGGTGCACACCGCCGAGGTCACATCGGAGAACACGACCGACCCGTCGTCGGGAAGGTGGTCGGTGAACCACTTCTTGTCGCGCGCGCCGTCCGCACCGCCGGTGATGATGCGGAAGGAGTCGGTGGCGAGCCGGATGATCGTCAGGTCGCTGCGGAAACCGCCGTAGTAGTCCAGGACCGGCGTGTAGATGGCTTTGCCGACGTCCTTGTCCACCTGGGCCAGGGCCATGCGTTGCAGGTAGTCGACGGCTCCCGGGCCGGACACGTCGAACTGCGCGAAGGCTGTCAGGTCGATCATGGCAACGCGCTCGCGCATGGCGAGATGCTCGGCGTTGATGATCGGCGACCACCAGCGCGCGTCCCACTCGTGTGGGCGGTCGTCGATGTAGTCGGCGTACTCGTCGAGCAGTGGCCTGTTCGACTCGTACCAGTGTGGCCGTTCCCAGCCGCCGACTTCGAAGAATTCGGCGCCCAGTTCGACTTCGCGGGAGTGGAACGGAGAGAGCCGTTGGTTGCGGTTGGACTCCCACTGCTCGTTCGGGTGCACGATCCCGTAGATCTTGTTGAACCCTTCATCGGCACGGGCCCGCACGTGTGCCGTGGTGCGCTGGTTCGGATAGAAGCGGGCGATGTCCGCGCTGTGCAGGTCGATCTCGGTGCTGCCGTAGGTCATCCAGTCGGCGAGCAACCTGCCGACTCCGGGGCCTTCCTTGATCCAGACGGACGCCGCCGACCACAGCCCCTTCACCTCGGGTGTCTCGCCCAGTAGCGGACCGCCGTCCGGGGCCAGCGACAGCAGGCCGTTGATGGCGTGCCGGACCCCCGCGCCGGGAGTGTTCAGGATCCCGGGGAACAGCTCGAGGGCATCCTCCATCTGCGGGTCGAAGTCCTCTTGGGTGAACGGCAGCTGGGTGGGTGAGAGTGCCGACGCCTCGAAAGACGGGATGTCGTCGGGCTCGTGCAGGATCGCCCGGTGTGCGTAGGAGCCGATTTCGAGGTCGGCACCGCTTTGCCGCTCGTACATGAGCGGGTCCATATCGCGAACGATCGGGTAGCCGATCTCGGAATGGGTCTGCTCCAGCTCCGGGATGGGACCGACGTCGATCAACTGGTGCACGACAGGGGCGAGCGGAATCCGTGCCCCGGCCATCTGCGCGATACGCGGGCTCCACACCCCGCTTGCGACGACGACCGTATCGGTGTCGATATCACCGCGGTTGGTGCGTACCTTCGAGATCCTGCCCCGCTGGGTCTCGATGTCGGTGACCTCGGTGTTGGCCGACGTGGTCAAAGCCCCGAGCGATTGAGCCTGCTCGCGCATGAGTGCCCCGCTCTGCAGCGGATCGACCACTGCGGCCGAGGGAGTCCAGAAACCGAGTTGGATGATGCTCGGGTCGATGAACGGAACGAGTTCTGCCACTTTCTCCGGGCTGATGAGCTCGGAGTGGATGCCCCACGCTGTCGCCGATGCCATGCGGCGCTTGAGCTCTTCGACGCGAGGTTGATCACGGGCGACTTCGACACCGCCTGATGTGGTCAGCATGCCCAGCTTCTCGTACTGGCGCATCGAGTCCAGGGTGATCGCGGTGATCTCCTTGGAATGGTCGACGGGGAAGATGAAGTTGGAGGCGTGCCCGGTCGACCCCCCCGGGTCGGGGAGGGGGCCTTTGTCCAGCAGCACGATGTTGTGCCAGCCGACTTGCGCGAGGTGATGGGCTACCGAGTTGCCCACGATTCCTGCGCCGATGACAACGACGTCGGCTCTGTCCGGCAGCGTGTTCATGGGGACTCCAATCGGGTTGTTGTGGATGTCGGATGCGTCAGAGCACTGCCCGTATCTCCTGTTCGAATTCGGCGACGTGGTCGCGCAGGATCTGCTGTGCCGTCGCGGAATCTCCTTCGTTGACGGCGGTGAGCAGTTCGCGATGACTGTCGATGGCATGCCCGAGTCGGTTGAGGCGATCGAGTACGAGAAACCACATCCGCAGGCTGTGCACGTAGTACTCGTCGAGCGTTGCGATGAGGTACGTGTTGTGCGTTGCCCGGTGCACGACGCGGTGGATACGCAGATCCAGCTGGATCAGTTCCCTGCGGCCGGAGGTGACTGTGCGTGCGTCGAGTTCTTCCAGTACGTCCGCGATGACGCTGTGGTCGTAGTCGGTGGCTCGTTGCGCCGCGAGGTAACCGGCATGGGCTTCGAGCTCGATGCGGACCTCGCTGATGGCGCTGAGCGCACCGAGGTCGAGGTGGCTGGCGAACGTCCCACGGCGCGGGACGACGTGCACGAGCTGGTCATCGGCGAGCTTGCGGAGTGCTTCCCGAATGGGCGTTCGGCCGACCTTGAACTCCTCCTGCAGGGCACGCTCGTCGATCGTCGCCCCCGGCTGGATCTGCAGGGTGATCAGCCGGTCCCGGAGCAGGTAGTACGCCTTCTCGCTGAGGCTGGCCACGTTGTTGCAGCCAGGCTCGAGCGTGACCAGATCGGGCAGTTGGTGCCTGCCCGACCGGGAACGTACGTCTGTGATCTCCATCACAGGTTGATGATAGATATATCACGCGCAATACGCAACGCGTTGCTTTATTTGAAACTGACTCCGATTTCGGTGTCCGGGCCGCGACGGCCATGGCCGGATACTCTGCGCTGATCACGAGCGTGCTTGTGTACCCGCACGTGAGAGTGTGCGCACTGCGGATCCCGTCTGGTAGAAGCACGGGCATGCAACCGATGTCCGAAGCGCAATGGCGGGAGTTCGCCCTGCACGGCACCCGCACCGGCAAGCTCGCGGTGACCAGATCCGACGGTGCTCCGCATGTCACGCCGGTCTGGTTCACCCTGGACGAAGATCACGTCGTGTTCACCACCGAGGCCACCTCGGTGAAGGGGAGGGCGCTGCGGCGCGAGCCGCGGTTCGCCCTGTGCATCGACGACGAGTCCCCGCCGTACTCGTTCGTACTGATCCGGGCCGAGGCGCAGCTGTCGGAGGACACCGATCAGCTGCTGCGGTGGGCCACCGTGCTCGGCGGACGCTACATGGGTGCCGAGCACGCCGAGGAGTTCGGCAGGCGCAATGCGATCGCAGGCGAGTACCTGGTCCGCGGGCGGATCACCGGAGTCACCGCGCTGGCCGGGATCGCGGACTGATCGGTCAGTGTGGAAGGAAGAGCACGAGACGTCTGTGGCGAAACGTGGCCTGTCTCGGTGGTGCGCGGATCCGGCCCGACGTTGTCGAGGAATGAGTCCAGCTCGGTGTCGGGAAGTCCGGTCAGCAGCACCCGGCCCATCGAGGTGGCATAGGTGACGTCCAGACCCGGGCTCGACAGGCGGAGAGGGTTGACCACACACTGTCGCCGTGGCTGGGTCGTCGGGAGAGTCCGTGTTGTCGCGGGTGGTTCGGATCATCGAATCCTTCGGCTCGGAGGCGCCCGCTCTGCGGGTCTCGGAGATCGCGCGGCGTGCGGATTTGCACATTGCCACCGCATCACGTCTGGTCGAGGAGCTCGTTGGGTACGGCTGGCTGCAGCGCGATGACGATCGGAGAGTTCGGATCGGTGTGCGCATGTGGGAGTTGGCTTCGCGAGCTTCTCCCACCTTGAGCCTGCGTGAGGCCGCGATGCCGTTCATGGAGGACCTGCACGCCGTCGTCGGGCACCATGTCCAGCTCGGTGTTCGGGAAAGCGACGAGGTCCTGTTCGTCGAGCGCCTGTCGGCGCCGGGGGCGGTCATCAACCTCACGCGCATCGCAGGCAGGCTTTCGCTGCACGTTTCCTCATCGGGGATCGTGCTGCTGGCGCACGCCCCCAGCAGTGTGCAGGAGAAGGTGCTCGCGGGTCCGTTACGGGCCTACACCGCGCATACGGTTGTCGATCCCAAGCAGCTCCGAGCGTTGCTGGCGGATGTGCGCAAAAGTGGTGTGGCCGTGTGCCGCGGGTTCGTCGATCCCCGTGCCACGGGTGTGGCGGTGCCGCTGCGGGGTCCGGACAACACGGTGGTCGCGGCGTTGTCGACGATCGTTCCCAACGACGACAACGCGCGGATGCACATCCCCGCCCTGCAGGCAGCTGCGCGTGGTGTCTCCCGCGCGATGGGTGTCCAGGACCTGTGCGGCAGGACGCAGTATTTCTCTCACTGAATGATAATGCCGTAGTGGCGTGGAACACGGCCGGTTCATCCTCGGTGCCCACCACGGACCCGAGGAGTCTCAATGAGCATGGAATCCGTCCTTGCGGAAGAGGCGACCGCGATCGAACTGCGTGTCGCCGACAAGACCGAGGTGGCCGACGGTGTCGTGACGCTGACCCTGGAGCACCCGCACGGCAGGCGACTGCCGGACTGGACGCCCGGGGCCCATGTGGATCTGACGTTGCCGTGCGGCCTGACCCGGCAGTACTCGCTGTGTGGCGATCGATGGGATGCCCACACCTACCGCGTCGGGGTGCTGCGCGAAGCGAACAGCCGCGGCGGTTCGGCTTTCATCCACGATGAGATCGCCGAGGGCGCGAAGGTCGCGCTCGGCGGGCCGCGCAACAACTTCGCGCTGGCGCCGTCCCAGCGGTACGTGTTCATCGCAGGCGGTATCGGAATCACTCCGCTGTTGCCCATGATTGCTCAGGCCGAGATGGTCGACGCCGACTGGCGGTTGCTGTACGGGGGGCGCTCGCGGGCCTCGATGGCGTTTCTGGACGAACTGGCGGTCTACGGCGACAAGGTCACCGTCGTGCCGCAGGACGAGTACGGCCTGCTTGACCTGTCGGCGTGGCTGCCCGAGCCACGGCAGGACACGAAGGTGTACTGCTGCGGGCCCGGCCCACTGCTGGATGCCGTGGACCGTTGCTGCGCCGACTGGCCGGCCGGGCTGCTGCGCACGGAACGCTTCGTCGCCAAGGACCGGACCCCGGTCCGCGATGAGCCGTTCGAGGTCGAACTGCGCCGTTCGGGAGTCTCGCTCACGGTTGCCCCGGAGCAATCCGTGCTGCAGGCGATGAACATGGCCGGAGTCAATGTGCTCTCCTCCTGCCGTCAGGGACTCTGCGGAACCTGTGAAACCACCGTGCTCGCCGGCGAACCGGACCACCGGGACTCGATCCTCGACGACGACGAGCGCGCACACGGCGATTGCTTGTTCCCCTGCGTGTCCCGTTCCTGCACCGACCGCCTCGTCCTGGACCTGTGACTCGACCCCGTCCCTCGAAGGGAAAATCATGACCTCCACGCTGTCGACACAGCAGCTTCCCGCTACCGACGTCGATCCCTTCTCCCACGAGGTGCTCGAAGACCCCTTGCCGATGCAGGCCGCGCTGCGCGATGCCGGTCCGGTGGTCCACTTGAGTCGCTACGGCATCTACGCCATGGCCCGGTACGAGGAGGTTCACGCCGCGCTGACCGACTGGCAGTCCTTCCAATCCGCAGCCGGGGTGGGATTGAGCAACTTCCGCTACGAACAGCCGTGGCGGCCACCGAGTCTGCTGCTGGAGGCCGATCCGCCGCACCACGATGCCCCGCGTGCGGTGCTGTCGAAAATCCTCGGCCCTCGCGCGCTGCGCAAGCTGCGGGAGGAGTGGTTCGCCGACGCCGGGGAACTCGTCGACCAGGTGCTGGCCGAGCACGAGTTCGACGCCGCCACGCAACTGGCCGAGGCCTTCCCGCTGCGGGTGTTTCCCGACGCGGTCGGCATTCCACGCCAGGGCCGAGAGAACCTGCTTCCCTACGGGGATTTCCTGTTCAACTCCTTCGGCCCTGTCAACGACCTCGTCCAGCAGGGCCGGCCGCAGCTGCCCGAGCTGTCGGCGTGGGTCGACGAGCAGTGCGGGCGCACGGTCTTGGACACCACCGGCTTCGGCGCCCAGATTTGGGCTGCTGCCGACCGCGGCGACATCACCCACGAGCAGGCACCGCTGGTCGTGCGATCGCTCTTGTCGGCAGGCGTGGACACCACCGTGCACGGCTTGGCCGCCGCCCTGTGTGCCGTTGCCACCCACCCGGAGCAGTGGCAGCGACTGCGTCGGGAACCCGGCTTGGCCCGCGTCGCCTTCGACGAGGCCGTGCGCTGGCAGTCACCGGTGCAAACCTTCTTCCGCACCGCCACCACCGACGTCGACATCGGCGGAACACGTATCCCCGAGGGGGAGAAGATCCTGATGTTTCTCGGCGGAGCCAACCGTGATCCGCGCAAGTGGGACACCCCCGACGTCTTCGACCTTTCCCGCGACCCCTCCGGTCACGTCGGTTTCGGCATGGGCATCCACCAGTGCGTCGGCCAGCACGTCGCCCGTCTCGAAGCCGAGGCACTCCTGACCGCGCTCGCCCAGCGTGTCGAGCACATCGAGATCGCAGGTCCGACACGGCGGCACCACAACAACACCCTCCGCGCCTGGGAGTCACTGCCCGTGCGTGTGCACCCTGCCTGACCACTCGCCACCGGGGAAGGCTTCGCCGCAGGAATCCGGGTAGCGCCGGAACCGGATAGCGCGAGCAACCTCGGAAGGTGCTCGCACGTCCACTGAATGTGTTTCGCCGGATCCCGGGGCAGGATCTCGGCAGCAGATCGGGCTCCGGCGGGCGAGGCAGTGCAACAGGTACACCGGTGCGCGGCCTGGCAGCGTCGCCGCGCACCGGTGAAACGGAGACAACACGATACAAAGGAGCAGGACATGGGTGCCTCACCCCACTGGAGAGCCCGAATCGGACGTGCTGTTGCGGTGTGTGCGACCACGATGGCGATGGCCGTGGTGGGCTTGTTCGGGAGCGCCTCGGCGGCAAGCACTCCTCGCCCCCAGGCACAACCCGGCGCCTCCTCGGAATTCGCGGCGATGGCCGAGCCCTGCCCGGAGGGCTATCTGTGTGTCTGGGAAGGACCGGCCGGGCAGGGTAGCCGCGTCGACTTCTACTACTGCCAATTCGTCAACGTGCACGACTACGGCCTCACGGGCGTGGGCTCCTACATCAACAACCAAACCACAGGCACCGTATCCACCTTCCAAGGTCCCCCGGCTCCCGGCGAACCGTGGGTCAATCAATACACCTCCACCGCTTTCGACTTCAGCGACAGCAGTCACGGATACCGGACCTACGGCATCCAGGTCTGCTGACCGCCGACCACGGTGTTCGGGAGCGGTTACGCCACCGTGCAAGACCCGGACACCGTGGCCCCACTCGCCGATATCGATCACCCACACATCCCCACCCCCACGGAGCGTCAGGCTGGCGCAGCCGGTCTGACGCTCCGCAGTCGGTGACGTTCCGGGGCTTGTGCCGATGAGGAGGAGGCGCTATCTTCGTTCGTGACCTGGTGACCAAATTAGAAATCTGGTCACCAGGTCACGAGGGGAGGAGTGCCGTGTCCGATCGGTCGCAGCCGCCCGGCAGTCGCGCCGAACGCATCCTCGATGCCGCCGGTGAGCTGCTGCTGCGCCTCGGCTACCACAAGGTCACCATCTCCGACATCGCCAGGCAGGCACGCATCGGCAAGGGCACGATCTACCTGCACTGGCGCACCAAGGACCTGCTGTTCCAGGCACTGATCGCGCGCGAGGCCATCGAGCTCACCGAGGAAGTCCTGACCGATCTGCGCCGTGACCACACGGTGGTACTGCCGCATCGCCTCATGCACACGATGTTTCTGTCCGTCGAGCGACGGCCGCTGATGAAAGCGCTGCTGACCCGGAACATGGAATTGCTCGGCAAGTTCGCCGACAGTCCGTTGGGCAAGCAGGATGCGATCGCCAACGCCGAGTTCTTCGCGATGATGACCCGGCACGGACTCTTGCGCACCGACGTCGCCCACCTCGACTACACCATGCAGGCGGCGATGACCGGCTTCTACATGCTCGACACCCTCACCCCCGAAGCCACCGCGCTCGACGCGCACGCCAAAGCGGACGGCCTGGCCCACACCATCCGGAGCGCTTTCGAACCGGACGTTGATCCGGACCCCGATCTCCTGGCCACGGCGGCAGCAGAACTCGTTGCCGTGTTCGAGGACGTGATCACGTCCTTCGGCCAGTGGCTCTACACGCACGATCCGGCACCGCGATCCGGTTGACCGGTATCCCACCACGAAAGGGGCGTCACCATGACCGCCGCCACCGAGCAGTGGAATCTCGACCAGCGCCAGTTCTGGCTGTACGGCGAACACCCCGACGAGCCGGTCGGCTTCGACCCGGATACCGGGATGTGGAACGTCTACGGATATCCGGAAGCACTGCACATCCTCGGCAATCCGAAGACCTTCTCCTCCTACACCGGCCGCCTGGTACCGGAGGAGGACCGGTTTTCCGAGGGCAACCTGGTGCAGATGGATCCGCCGGAGCACAGCAAGCTCCGCAAACTCGTCAGCCACGCCTTCACTCCGAAGGTCGTGGCGAACCTGGAACCCCGGATCAGCGAGCTGACCCACGAACTGCTCGATGCGGCAGGTGACTCCGGCCGCATGGAACTCGTCGGCGACCTGGCCTACCCGTTACCGGTGATCGTCATCGCCGAGCTGCTCGGCGTGCCCAGCAGCGATCGACACCTGTTCAAGCAGTGGGTGGACGCGATGATGCAGCAGTCCCAGGAATTCTCGCTCAACGAGCCCGCCGAACAACAACAGCGGGACACGCAGTACGCCATGGAGCAGATGCAGCACCTGGCCGACTACATCGGCGAACATGCCGCCGAACGCCGCAGGCAACCTCGTGAGGACCTGCTGACCAAGCTTGTCGAGGCCGAAGTGGATGGTGAGCGGCTCAGCGACGCCGAGGTCGTCAACTTCGCCAACGTCCTGCTCATTGCCGGGCATATCACCACGACGATGCTGCTCGGCAATACCGTGCTGTGCCTGGACGCGCACCCGGACACGCGTGAGGCCGTGCATGCGGACCGCTCGAAGGTGCCCGCCGCGATCGAGGAGTCACTGCGGTTCCTCAGCCCGTTCGCCGTGCTCGGTCGGGTCACCAACCACGAAACCGAGATCGGTGGCAGGACCGTACCGGTCGATCAGATGATGATGGTGTGGGTTGCAGCGGCCAATCGCGATACCAGGCAATTCACCGAACCGGACATCTTCGACATCACCAGGGACCCGAACTCGCACATCGCTTTCGGCCGTGGCATCCACTTCTGCATCGGTGCCCCGCTGGCGCGATTGGAAGGTCGCGTGGCGATGAACATCCTGCTCGACCGTTTCCCGCAGTTGCACACCGATCCCGACCATGCTCCGCAGTTCCAACCCAGCCCGTACATGACCGGCGTGAACACGCTGCCGCTGGTGATCGGCTCCGAGGGATGACCACACAGGCCCCCGAAGGGTTGTGAACGAACCGTTGAGCAACGAGCTGATCAGAACGCAGCTCTCCCGCGATTGTCCCCGTGGGCACCGCCTGTTGTCGCAGTGTTGAAGACGAGTTGGTTGCGCCGACCACGCTCGCCCAATCGGGTGTGAATGATTATCGCCCGATCAGACGAATAAGCACAGCCTGTAACGACAACCTTGATCAAGATCACCATATTGACGGTATCTTCTCGCCAATACGTGTGTAAGGCTGCTCGACGTTTGTGGCCGGACACGAGAGGTCACGACGAAGCGGTTCCGTGCGAATTGGAGCAGTCATGAGCCTCGCAGCCCAGGTGGATCCTTACTTGACGACCACGCATCTTGATCGCTTACGTGAAGAGGTTCGATACTTTGCGGAAACCGAGGTACGCCCGCTGATCCCCGATATGGAGGAGTCCCGCTCCGTCCAGCATGGACTGTCCCGCCGGATCGCGGAGCAAGGATGGCTCGGTGCGACAATCGGAACCGAGTACGGCGGGATGGGCATGGGACATCTGGCCAAGACCATCATCATCGAGGAACTCTCGCGGGTCAGCGGCGCCATGGGCGCCATGGTGCAGGCCTCTCAACTGGGTGTGGCGAAAATCGTCCACTTCGGCAACGAGAAGCAGAAACGGCAGTGGCTGCCCGCGATCAGCAACGGGCACTGCTTGCCGACCATCGCGGTGACCGAGGCCGAGTCCGGTGGCCATGTTCTCGGCATGGAGACATCAGCGAAGCGCGATGGGGATGATTACATCCTCAATGGCCGCAAGGTGTTCGTCGGCAACAGCCATGTCGGTGACTTGCACGGGGTCGTGGTCCGCACCGGGCCGGGGTCCAAGGGCTTGTCGGCGTTTCTCGTGGAGGCGGATCGCCCCGGGTTCTCCCTCGGAGAGCATCAACCCGCGATGGGGCTGCACGGATTCAGCTTCGGTGAGCTCATCTTCAGCGATTGCCGCGTGCCCGCGGAAAACCTGCTCGGTGCCGAGGGCGATGGTCTGCCCGTCGCATACTCCTCCAGCATCTTGTACGGAAGGCCGAACCTGACTGCGGTCGCTCTGGGCATCCATCGGGCACTGGTGGAGGAGACCGCCGAATTCGTCAGCAAGCAGCACCGCTACGGCGATCCCCTGTCCGAGCTTCCCACGGTGAAACAGAAACTGGGCCAGATGCAGTCCCAACTGATGACCGCTCGACTGGCCGCCCATCACGCGGCGCACATGCTGGACCAGGGCTTGCCGTGTGATGCGGAACTGATGAACGCCAAACTCGTCAATGTGGAATCCGCACTGGATTCGGCGCGCACCGCGATGGAGGTGCACGCCGCGTATGGGCTGGGTACCGACAGCCCGGTCGAACGATACCTCCGCGATGCGCACCATATCTTCGCTCCTGCAGGAACTTCCGATATCCAGCGATTGCGGTTGGCCGAGGAGGCACTGGGCACGTCGAAGGGACAATGGTCCGAACGACTTGCCACCGAGCTTCGAAGCTGAGTGCGTTCTCTTCGGACACACTGCTTGACGATGTCCCGAGCCTGCCGTGCCGCGTGGATCCATGCCGGACTCGCCGAGGCAAGTATCGAGCTTGCCGATGCGAGCAGCGCGCTTCCGTACTCGGTTTCGGCAGGCCTGGACCACCTACCGCCGGTATACCAGGCCTGCCGGACACTTGTACTCGACCACCGAACCACGTGGGGCGTTCAGGGCTGTGCGCGCACCTCGCGGCGGTGGATCAGATCCATCAGATCCGCTGCCATCTTCTTGATGGTCTCCAGGCCAGGACGGCCCCAGGGGCGTGTTTCGGTGGCGACGGCGCAGATCGTGCCCAGGGACGTCCCGGTGTGGTCGATCAGCGGGGCGCCCAGATAGGAGCGAATGCCGATTTCGTCGACCACCGGATTGCCCGCGAACCGCGGGTACTCGCAGACATCGTCCAGCACGAGCGGGAGGCGACGAGCCACCACGTGGGGGCAGAAGCCGTGGTCTCGAGGCATATTCCTGCCTGGTTCCGCGGACGTGGCGGCCTGGGCTGCTTCCAGATCCACGCCGCTGCGAGCTCCGGACGGGGTGTGCAGGCCGGCGAAGTACTGTTGGCTGTCGGTGAAGAAGTTGACCATCGCATAGGGGGCACCCGCGGTTTCCGCGAGCGTGCGTGCGAACTCGTCGAACTCCTGCTCCGGATGTGTTCCGATCCCGAGCGCACGCAGGCGCGCCATGCGCTGCGTGGCTTCGTGGTCGGCGGGGGCGGTCAAGAGACGCTGGTCGGCGTGATCGTAGGCCATGTTCGATTCCTATCTGGTCGGTGTGGTCGGCGCTCTAGGCGGGGGAGGATGCCGACGCGGCGAGGACATGCTCGATCAGGGTAATAAGAACGCCTGTTGCGGAGCTGGTGTCGCGGGCATCACACAGCACGATCGGCACGTTCACGTTGAGGTCGAGGGCATCCCGCACCTCGTCGGGCTCGTAGTGGAAGGCACCGTCGAATTCGTTGACCGCGACGAGAAAGGTGATGCCGCGCTGTTCGAAGAACTCGACCGCGTCGAAGCAGTCCTGCAGGCGACGGGTGTCGGCGACGACGACCGCGCCGAGTGCACCTCTGGACAGCTCGTCCCACATGAACCAGAAACGGTCCTGGCCGGGTGTGCCGAACAGGTACAGCACCAGGTTGTGGAGGCTGAAGGTGATGCGGCCGAAGTCCATGGCCACGGTGGTTGTGGCCTTGCTTTCCACACCTTCCAGGCTGTCCGTGCCGGAGCTGGCAGTGGTGAGGGACTCCTCGGTCGTCAGGGGCTCGATCTCACTCGTCGAACCGACGAACGTCGTTTTGCCTGCTCCGAAGCCGCCGGCGATGAGGAGCTTGAACTGAGTGGGGAATTCGTCAGAGCCGTTGGCGGAGACCATCGAGCACTTTCTCCAGGAGTTCTGTGGAATGGGCGGTCGCACTGGGAGCTCTGGTGGTCACCGCTCCGGAGTCGATGAGATCGGACAACAGGACCTTGGTTACGGTCACGGGCTGCCGTAGATGCGCCGCGACCTCGGCGACCGAGGTGGGCGAGTGGCATAGCTGAAGAGCGTGGGCGTGTTCGAATCCCAGTCGTTCGGGGGCCACCTGACCCGTGGTGCGCACCATGGAGATGAGCTGGAGTGCTGTGGTGGGGTGGGTACGCCCGTTGGTCACGGTATACGGGCGCATCCACGCTCCGCTGCCCTTGTCGTCGGAAGCAGTCATGCTCGGCCGCTCCCGGACCCGGGAGCGGCGATGTCGTGACGTGCGGGGGTGGCCAGGTAGGTGGGGACCTTCTTGCTGAGCTGGCCCATCTCGTAGCTCAGCACCCCTGCGTTGACATCGCGGTCGGCCAGGACGGCCAGGACGGTGCCTGCGCCTGCGGCCGTGACGAGCAGGATGACGTCGTCGAGTTCCGCATTGACCTGGCGGATGCCGTCTCCGCCACCGAAACTGCTTCCGACTCGTTGCGCGAGGGAGCACAGACTGCTGGCGAGGGCGGCCAGCCTGTCCGCGTCATCGGCGGTCAAGCCGTGGAAATACTTCGGCATCCCGTCCGAGGACAGCAGCAAGGCGCTGCGCGTGTGGGGAACCGTTTCAACCAGGCGGCTGAGCAGCCAGGTCAGGTCCGACGACTGGTTCGGCGGCAGATCGGCCATCGATGTACGCTCCTTGATGTTTGGTCCGGTAGTGTGATTCAGGCGGCTCGCTACCCGCCTTACTCATCACCTTCGTGGCCGAGTCCTTTCCGGAAAGTGGCCATCAATTGAGGATCGTGTCCGGGAATCGGGTTGGTGCCGGAGCGCTCGTGTAGCTCGGCTCGCATGTGTGAGGTCGTGCGGCGCCGTTTCGGCAGGGGTGGGCGGTCGTCCTCTCCTGCCGAAGGGGCGCTGATGGTGCCATTGAACGAGACCGACGGATCAGCCGGTGAAGCAGCCCGTGTGTGGGAATTGCGGGGGAGCTCTCCGGATATCGTTGTCTCCGGCGTCGGTTGCGGTCCCCGGCGGGGAGTGCTCTGTGGTGTACCAGGTCCCGCTGTTGTCTCGTGGGCCAGCCTGTCCGTACTTGCCTGTGGCTGCTGCGATGTCGGCTGACCATGTGGTTCCTGAGGTGCCGACTGGCTGGTTTGGTGTGGTTCGTCCTCGTCCGAGGCATCACCGAGCAGGTTGTGGGGAAGTACCATGATAGCGTCGATACCACCGAAAATATTGGTCTGCAGGCGCACGCTGACGCCGTGCCGGTGGGCGAGTTCGCGGACCACCGAGAGCCCGATCCGTCCGTCTTCGAACAGTTCGCCGAGGTCGATCCGACCGGACTCACCGAGCAGGTGGTTGATCCGGTCCAGGTCTTCGACCGGTATGCCGAGTCCGCGGTCCTGCACTTCGATGGCCAGGCCGGCGGTGACGTTCTGGGCGCGCAGCATGACCGGGGCGTCCGGTGCGGAGAAACTGGTGGCGTTCTCCAGGAGTTCGGCGAGCAGATGAATGAATTCGGCCACGGCGTGGCCGCGCAGGGTGCCCTCGACCGGGTGGACGACTTTGACCCGCGCATAATGCTCGATCTCGGCGACAGCCGAGCGCAGCACGGCATAGATACTCACCGGACTCGTCGACTGGCGCTGGGGCGGCTCGCCGCCCAGCACGGCGAGATTCTCCGCCTGTCGACGGACCCGAGTGGCGAGGTGGTCCACACTGAACAGACCCTTGAGCAGATCCGGGTCCTCCACTTCGTGCTCCAACTCGTCCACCTTCACGATCGCCCGCTGGATCAGGGACTGCAGACGACCGGCAAGGTTGGCGAACACTTCTCGCTGCCTGCCGTAGGCGTCTCCGAATGTCGAGCGGGAAGGCGGATCGGCTGGTGTGGTGTGCGCAGCTTCCTCGTGCTGCTCACGAAGAGCGCCTACAGCGGCCTTGGCTCGGCCGACTGCGGCGAGGAGGACCACCGCACACCCGAGCATCCAGCCCGCGAGCACGGTGGTGACCATCCACGGAGAGCTGTTCACGGCCACGAGCGCTGCCGCGGCCGCCCCCAGCAGCGCCATGGCGACCGTAGGAAGCACAGCGATCCGCAAGAGCCGGGATCGCAGAGCACCGACCACATCCGTGTTGTGCGGGGGGCTGCCGTTGCCTGCGGCTCCAGCGTGGGGTGAGAAGTGTTCAAACATCAGCGTCCTCGACGTGAGGTGATCTATAAAGAACAGGTGTCACGCTTCACGTCGAGAGAGGTGGAATCCGCCGACCGACATATGCTCCACATCCTGTGATCCCAGCACAACCGACCATGCTCGTACCCCCCGTGGGTTGTGCTGAGGTCACCTTCTCGTACGTGATCTTGCCGTCGAAGATCATACCGCAACGGTTTGCGAGTTTTCCGGCACCGTCGAAGCACCCTCCACGGCCGCGGGACCGACGACGGACCCTGCTGATGAGTTGACTCCGAAGTGTGTGGTGTGACCGCCCTCTCTTCATTGCTGGAATATTCCACCAATGTTATTGGCGTATTCCACCAGTATCGTCTTCTCGTCTCGATTCGGAACCTGGAGCGAATCGGGCGATCGGGTTGTCCAGCCTGCCGACCAACTGGAGCGCTCCGGACGGGTCCTGAAGGTCGACCATCTGACTGCTGTCCCGTAGCTGCAGGCGGTTGAGGCAGGACAGGTCGAACTGCTCGGCGAACAGGTCGTAGCGTTCGAACTGCTCGGCCAGGTGGGGAACGGACTCCTGGTAGTCACGGACGCACGAGGCCACCGTGAACCAGAAGGTTTCCTCGTCCATGGCTCCGTCCGTGACCAGAACGGCACTGAGGAACCGGAAGAAGCAGTCGAAGACGTCGGTGAAGATCGACAGCGTGTGCAGGTGCTCCGGAACCTCCGCTCGGATCCGTTCCACCTCATCGGGCAACGGTGTCTGCCTGCTCATCACCGCCACTTCCTCGCCGATGTCCTTGAGGAGGACGCGCTTCGGCACTCCGTGTTCGAGGACGAGGATCACGTTCTCCCCGTGCGGCATGAACACCAGTCCGTAGGCGTAGAAGCAGTGCAGCAACGGCGCTAGATAGGCGTCCAGGTACTTTCGCAGCCATGCTTGCGGAGACAGTCCCGACTCGGCGATGAGCCTGCCGACGAAGGTGTCGCCCGCGCGGTCGACATGCAGCAGCGAGGCCATGGTGGCCGGCCGCTGACCCGGTTCCAGGAAAGGGGTCGGGCTTTGCCGCCACAGCGCCGCCAGCATCTTCAGGTAGGGTGATCCCTTGGCGGCGGCGGCTTCGTACTGCTCGGGGTGGTAGCCGAGCGCGGCCTTCTCGCGGAGGACGTCCACCGGATATTGCCGGAGAACCTCGTCTTCGGCGAACAGATCGCTCACCCAGTCGTTGATGGCCGGCGTGGCCTTCATGTACTCGGTGGACAAGCCCCGCATGAATCCCATGTTGAGCACGGAAAGCGATGTCTTGACGTACGAGCGCTGCGGGTTGCTGATGTTGAAGAAGGTACGAATGGACTGCTGCGCCAGGTACTCGTCGTCGCCGGTGCCCAAACACACGATATCGCGCCGCGCCACATCCGCGGCGAAGGTCACCGAAAGCTTGTTGTTCCACTGCCACGGATGCACGGGGATCAAGTGATACTCGTTCGGGTCGAGCCCGAACTCGCCGATGCGGGCGGTGAAACCGGCCAGGGTGCTCGTGTCGAGTTCGGAGCGGATCAACTCGTCGTAGCCCAGTCCTTCGGATGCGGAAAACGTCGAGCGATCCTGGTGCACCGCGAGCCAGATCAGCCGTACGGGCGTGGCCGCTTCGGGCGCGTAGGAAAGGTACTCGCTCACCCCGAACCCGATTCGTCCGCTGTTGGCGAGGAAACAGGGATGCCCTTCGGCCATGGCCGCCTCGATCGTTTGGAAGTCGGCCCGGGCGAGGTCGGCGGCAGGGCGCTCCGGCAGCGAGAGCTTGAACGCCATGCTGGCGAGAGTGCTGCTGATCTCTTCGAGGTACAGCGGTAATGTGTCCACGCCCAGGGTGCGATGGAAATCGACCATGAACTCGAGAGCGTCCAGGTGCTTTTCCACGCCGTCCTTGGTACGGGCGAGGCTGTCGGGGTCGACCTGCCAGTGGTTCAGAGCCAGTTTCCTGGCCGAGAACAGGTACTCGCTTCGTTGGTCGTCGCTGCGTAGGCAGTAGTGCCCCGGAGCCGGCTCCTCGGGGGAAAGCAACCTCTCATGGGAGAATTCGGCAATCGCCTTGCGAACCAAGAGTCGGTTTGCCCGATCCCAATACTGCGGGGCCAGGTGCGGCGGAGTGCTGTCGGAGTTCATGAATCCACGTCCTCGTTCGATTTCTGCTCGCTATGGTGGGATTTCCGGTACTGCTCCCGGGTGCACGTGCTGAGGTAGGCATCCTTGTCCCGCAGTGAGACCCGGCTGATCACCCGGAACCCCACGGCTTCGTTGAGTACGTGGACCGGATGGTTGCGGACGTCGGGCTCGACGACGATCCGCTCGTTGGACGGGTCCGCGAAGAGATGCTCCACCACGGTCCGCAGCACGGCGAGGGTGAACCCGTGTACCGGGTGTTCGGTGGGA
The DNA here is from genome assembly GCF_031458135.1 of Haloactinomyces albus. Lineage (NCBI taxonomy): Bacteria > Bacillati > Actinomycetota > Actinomycetes > Actinopolysporales > Actinopolysporaceae > Haloactinomyces > Haloactinomyces albus. The sequence goes on from NZ_JAVDXW010000001.1 coordinate 4,464,628, forward strand.
GCGGTGAGGAAGTGCATCCCGATGTCTCCGGGGGCCGATTCGTACACCTCGGCCACTTCGCAGTTCGCGGGATCGTAGGTCTCGATCAGAAAGGCCGGTTGCCCGGCATGGCAGCCGAGAAAGGCATCGTGCCCCGTCGTGGCCGCGATGTCCCGGAACATGGATTCGACGTCGGCGAGCTGTGCTGCCTGCATCATCCAGAACACGGACTTGGGATGGGTCAGCCAGCCGTACAGCAACGCGAGGTCGGTGGGCAGTTCCACCCTGCGCACCGTGAACTCGCCGAGCGCCGGATCGGTGCGGCGGAACAAGCACTCGCTCATGCTCGGCTCACCTCGTCTTCGCGGGGATGGCCGAGGGGAGCCCCGAACTCCTGAAAAGCGATCGCGTCCTCCACGGGGTAGTATTCGCGTCCGAGCATTTCCCGGATGAGCACCGAATTCCGGTATGCCCCCATGCCCAGATCCGGAGCGACGAAACCGTGGGTGTGGGACTCGGCGTTCTGGACGAAGATCTCGTTTCCCGCCGTGTCGATGCTGTAGTTGCGCCCGACATCGAACCGTCCCGAGCCGTCCCGGGCGATTCGTTCCGCTACGGGATCCAGGAAATCGGGAACCGCGTAGGTGTGTCCGGTGGCGAGGACCAGTCCCCGGGTGGTGTGGGTGAAGTCCCGCTTCTGCTCCTCGTGGCGCAGGTCCAACGTGTACTGTCCGGTTGCCTCGTCATATCGGGCACCGGTCAGCGCGGAGTTGGTCATGAGCCTCGTCGAGCACGAGCGGTCCCGGTTTTTCAGATACAGCAGGTCGTAGATTGCGTTGATCAGATCCGAGCTGATCCCCTTGTAGAGCGGTTTCTGCGAGGCCAGTAGCTGGTCGCGGGTGTGCTCGGGCAGGGAGTGGAAGTAGTCGGCATACTCCGGGGAGGTCATCTCCAGCGTGAGCTTCGTGTATTCCAGGGGGAAAAACCGTGCAGAACGGGTGATCCACGTCAGCTCGTAACCGTACTTGTCGATGTCGGTGAGCAGGTCGTGGTAGATCTCGGCTGCGCTTTGGCCGCTTCCCACGACGGTGATGCTGCTTCGCGACTGAAGGGTGGGTTTGATTTCCAGGTAGCGGGAGCTGTGCACTGCCGCACCGGCGGGCAGGCCGCGGCAGGCTTCGGGGATGTGTGCGGGAGTCCCCGTTCCCAGGACCAGGCGACGTCCGCGGAGGGTGTGGCGCTGTCCCGATGGCAGGACCCGAGCGTGGACGATGTAGGACTTGTCGTCGATGTCGTACTCGATCTTGTCGACGTGGTGGCCGAACCGGACGCTTGTGAGCTGATCGGCCGCCCACCGGCAGTAGTCGTTGTATTCCGACCGCAACGGATAGAAACTTTCCCGGATGTAGAACGGATACAGACGTCGGGATTGCTTCAGGAAGTTCAGGAAGGAGTACGGCGAAGTCGGATCGGCCATGGTGACCAGGTCGGCCAGGAACGGTGTCTGTAGCGTGCTGCCCTCCAGCAGCATCCCTCCGTGCCAGTCGAAGTCCTGCTTTCTCTCCAGGAACACGCCGTCGAGTTCCGCCACCGGCTCGCTCAGACAGGCGAGACCGAGGTTGAACGGCCCCAGGCCGATCGCGATGAAATCGTGCGTCGTGGACAAGACGACCTCCAAACTGGTGAGACGGGAGTCAACTCGCTCGGGAGTGGCCGAACTCCTGTGGAACGTGGCCGGTGAGGTATTCCTCGGCGTGCTCGGCGAGGAGGTCGAGGACATGGGATATGTCGTTGACCGAGGTCTCGGGATTGAGCAACGTGAACTTCAGGTGGTTCCTGCCGTTCACGGTCGTGCCTGCCACCACGGCTTCACCGGAGTCGAACAGCGCTTGCCGGGCGTGCCGATTCATCCGGTCGCACAGTTCGGGATCGATCTCCTCGGTCGATACGTACCGGAACACCAGCGTGCTCAGCTGTGGCTCCGCAGCGAGTTCGAAGCGGGAGTCGGCGGCCAGGAGTTCCCGGGCTTCGGACGTTCGGTCCAGGACTTCGTCGAACAGCCCACCGAGAGCATCGGGTCCCAGGACTCGCAGCGTCATCCAGAGTTTGAGCGCGTCGAAACGCCGGGTGGTTTGCAGGCTTTTGTCCACCTGGTTGGGTGTGCGTTCCGCATCGGTGTCAGCGGGATTGAGGTAATCCGCGTGATACGTGATGTGGCGCAAGTGCGCCGTGTCGCGGACCAATATCGCGCTGGAGCTGACCGGTTGGAAGAAGGACTTGTGATAGTCCACGGTGACCGAATCCGCGCGCTCGATACCGGCAAGTAGTTCTCGGTGGCTGGAAACCAGCAGACCGCACCCGTAAGCGGCGTCCACGTGCAGCCACACCCCGTACTGCGCGCAGAGGTCGGCGATGCCGTGCAGGGAATCGATGCTGCCGAAGTCGGTTGTTCCCGCGGTGGCGACCACCGCCATCACGACGGCGTCCTCGGCGCTGCATCGCGCAAGCTCTTCGGCCAGGGCATCCACGCGCATGCGGCGACGTTCGTCGCACGGTACGGACCGCACCGCGTCATGGTCGAGACCCAGTAGTGCCGCGGATTTCGCGATGCTGAAGTGGCTGCACTCGGAAGTCAGCACGCGAAGCCGGGAAAGAGGCACCGTGTGGCCGAGGTGGTTCGTGCCGCTCTGCGCCTCGCGGGCCTCGTCCCGTGCGATCGCCAGTGCCTGCAGGTTGGACTGCGTCCCTCCACTGGTGAAGACACCGTCGGAGGCATCCCCGAGTCCGATGCGGTCCGCTGTCCATCGGATCATCCGCTGCTCGATCAGTGTCGCGCCTGCGCTCTGATCCCAGGTGTCCAGCGACGAGTTGATCGCCGACAGGATCGCCTCACCGGCCACTGCGGGAATCACCACGGGGCAGTTGAGGTGACTGAGATATCGCGGATGGTGAAAGTACACCGCATCGCGGAAGTAGATCTCCTCGAGCTCTTCGAGGGCCGTTGTCGTGTCCCGCACCGGCTCGTCGAGATCGATCGCCGAGACGCGCTTGCCCAGTGCGGCAGCGGATGTACCGGTGTGCGGACGATCGACCTCGGCGAACGTGCCTGCGATCCGTTCCACACACCGGTGCAGCGAAGCGCTGTACTGCCTCAGGTTCCGCTCGTTGAGCAGGTGTTCCGAACCGTCGGTGCCCGGACTTTCGTGATCCGAGAGCCGACGCGGGGGAGAAGTCATGCGTGTTCTCCATCAGTGCAGGACGCCAGTTACTTAGGAGAGGCTAACCTTATTGGATCAAGACGAACAATGTGACCGTGCTCATTCGAACTCCAGTGCGAATGAGCACGCGGATTGGGTGCTCGACCCGCTGTGCCTCTCCCTGCCTCGGTATTTCGAGGTCGATCGAAATCCCGGAGGGGCGTGCCGCGCCTGATCGACGGAGTCCTTTTCGGACACTCCTGGTGACCGGGTCGGCCGCAGGAAAGTCCTGGTGGCGGCCATGGTGGCGCAGGGCCTTCAGGGAGCGATTGCCGGTCCCTGTCTTCGGTAAGGCACCCCGTCCTCGTGGGAACCTCCGCGGTGCGGGGTTCCCACGAGGACGGGGTGCTGGTCACAGGATGGGAACCAGCAGTGAGGCCAGCAGGAGGGTGACCACCCCGCCGAGGCGGGTGCTCAGCTGCGCGAAGGGCATCAGGTGTAGCCGATCGGCGGCGCTGAGCACGGAGACGTCACCGCTGCCGCCGGTGTCGGCCATGGCCAGTCCGGGTGTGATGGAGGCTTCGACGAAGTTCATCTTGAGCAACCACCCGAGCAGACCGGCGACCACACCCGAGATCAGCACGGCACTGGCGGTCAGGAGCAGGAACAAGGGGTCGCGCAGAGCCGTGAGGACTTCTCCGATCTTGATGTAGGAAATGCTGACGCCGACGAGTAGGGTGGGGAGCCATGCGGTGGTTGCCAGGTCGTTCCAGGAGGAGGCGGCCTCCTCGAGTCGCGTGGGCAGCAACCTGAATATTTTGATCAATGCTGCCAGGATGATCGTCCACGCGAATTCGTGGATTCCGGGAACGAGGTCGCCGAGGAGGTTTCCGGCGACGAACAGGACGCAGGCTATGATCAGTCCTTGGGCCAGTGCTGCGAAGTCTCCGGTGCTGTGCTTCTGGGGGACTTCGAGGTCTTTGTCTCCGGTGAAACGAAGTAGTTGACCGTGGCCGTTGAAGCCCGCGAAGAGCTGTCGCCGTTTGCCGAGGCCGTTGTAGAGACCTGCGATGAGGATGCAGAAGATGTTGGCCAGCACGACGGCAGACATCAGACCGGCCAGGTAATTTCCGGGGGTTCCGCCGAATTGTTCGGCATACATTTCCGACATGGGAATGGCGCCGATCCCGATTCCACCGCCCATGGTGGGGGCGGCGATGTAGAGCAGGGCTTCGCGGAAGCCGAATCCGATGAGTGCGCCGAGCGCTCCGGTGCTGAAGAGCGCTAGGCTGATACAGCCGAGCAGTGGGAGTACGAATCTGGGACCGGCTTTGAGCAACAGTTGCCGCGGCATACCCAGCACGCTCCCGGTGATCAGGGAGACGACGAAGAAGTCGAGGAAACCGGCCTCGGTGGTGAAGGTTGTGACCACGTCGATCACGGATTGGGGCAGAACCTGCAAAAAGACCAGCACGGCCGGGACGAAGGTGCACAGGATGGTCGGCAGGCCGAAGTCCCGGATCACCGGAAGCAGATTGCCCAGCCACATCAGCAGTCCGCCGAGGAGCATCGCCGTGGCGAAGCCTGCGACCATGGGCACTGCCAGGTTGTCCGTGAGCGCGCCGGCGAGGACGATCGCGAGGGCCGTCAGGAACAGTGGGCCGGGTAGTCCCGCGATGGTGCCGATTCGGCTCGATCCGTGGGTGTCTGCGGGTGGGTGCGGTGGTTGGACCGTGGTGGATTGGCTCTGGGTGCGATTCGAATCGGAAGTGACCATAGCGCGTCCTTGAGCAATAGGTGGCTTCATTGATGATTCAAGAGCCGATTTCGAGAAGAGATCCGCGCATGCCGGACGGACTGCTGACGGTCGGTCAGGTCAACGTCCGGGCGCGGGTGAGAGCCTGCTTCACCAGGGTGATCGCGTCTGCAAGCGCACTCTCGTCGATCCCGGTGGGAATGCCACGGGAGTGCAGGTGGGCCACCAGGTCCTCGGTGGCGATGTTGCCGTGCGCGCCGGGGGCGAAGGGGCAGCCCCCGTAGCCGCCCGCGGCGCTGTCGAATCGTGTGATGCCCAGCTCGAGTGCGGCGTCGACCGTGCGCAGGGCCTGGCCGTGGGCATTGTGCAGGTGCAGGGAGAATTCGGTGTCCGGGTGAGTCGACCGCAGTACGTCGAGGGTACGCACGACCTGCTCCGGAGCGGCGGTGCCGATCGTGTCGGCCAGGCCGATCCGGGTCACGCCGAGCTCGGTGAAGCGGCGGGTCAGCGGAAGCAGGGCCTCGGGGGCGATCTCACCGTCGAAGGGACAGACGAACGCGGTGGCGATACCGGCGGCGAAGGTCACCGACGGGTACTCGGCGACCACATCGGCAACGTCGGCGAGGGCGTCGTCAACGCTGCGTCCGGAGTTGGCCTGGCTGTGTCCCTGGCTGGCCGAGGTGACCACAGTGATTTCCTCGGCTCCGGCCGCGGCGGCGCGGGCGATGCCACGGGCGTTGAGTGCCAGCGCGCTGTAGCGCACCGAGTCTTTGTGCGGCAGGGCGGCAACGAGTTCTTCGGCGCCCGACATCTGCGGGACCCGGTTCGGGTTGACGAAGGAGGCCGCTTCGATCGAACGGAGACCGGCCGCAGCCAGTGCCCCGGCGAGGGCGAGGCGGTCGTGGACCGATACCACGACGGGTTCGTCCTGCAGGCCATCGCGCAGCACCACGTCGGTGAGGATGACGGCGGTTTGGTCCATCTCAGATCACCTTCCGGTTGCGCAGCTCGCCGAGTTGTTCGGCGGTGTAGCCGAGCAGGCCGCCGAGGACGTCCTCGGTGTGGGTGCCGAGTTCGGGGCCTGCCCATCGGAGCTCGCCGGGTGTGCCGGGCAGCCGCGGAACGATGCCGGGGAAGCGCACCTCTTCCGGTTCGCTGTCGACGGCGATCTTGAGCGGGCGGAGCATGTCGCGGGCCCGGTAGTGCTCGTCCTCGGCGATCGCGCGGGCGTCGTGGACCGGCCCGGCCGGAACGCCGGCGGCGCTGAGCAGCTCGACGGCTTCCGTGCCGGTGCGCTGGGAGGTCCATGCGGAGATGGCGCCGTTGAGTTCGGGCTCGCGGGCATCACGGGCGTCCCCGTTGGTCAGCTCGGGATCGTCGCCGAGGTCCGCGCGTCCGATGGCGGTCATGAGTCTGCCGAACACGCCGCTGGAATTACCCGCGATCACCACCGACCGGCCGTCGCTGGTGGGATACACCCCGCTCGGGACGACACCGGGCAGATTCCCGGCGGTGCGCTCGCGGACCACGCCGTAGGCGTCGTAGTCGGGGATCAGTGACTCCATGGCCATGAACACCGACTCGTACAGGGCGACGTCAGCGACTCGCGGGCCTTGGTGCTCGTGGCCGCGCGCCTTCGCGAGCAGCATCATCAGTGCTCCGATGGTGCCGTAGAGCCCGGCGAAGGTGTCGCCGATAGGGGCGGCCGGGCGCACCGGTTCGCGGTCGGCATGGCCGGTCACCTGTCGAAGCCCGCCGAAGGCCTCGGCCACGCCACCGAAACCGGCACGGTCCTTGTACGGGCCGGTCTGGCCGTATCCCGAGATGCGGACCAGCACGATGTCCGGGTTCGCGGCGGTGAGTTCCTCGGGTCCGAGACCCCAGCGCTCCAGGGTGCCGGGACGGAAGTTCTCTACCACCACGTCGCAGTGCCGGGCCAGATCCAGGGCGATGGTGCGGCCCTGCTCCGTGTGCAGGTCCACGGTCACCGAGTGTTTGTTGCGGGCAATGGTGCGAAACATCATCGAGGTGTCACCGCGGCTGCGCCGCCACCCGCGCAGCTCATCTCCGGTGCCGGGCCGCTCGATCTTGACGACCTCCGCGCCGAAATCGGCGAAGATCCGGGTGGCGAACGGTGCCGCGATGAAATTGCCGAGTTCGAGTACCCGAATACCGGCGAGCGGAGGTGGACCTTCCTCGGTCTCCTCGGTCATAGTCGACCATCCTTTTATCAAATAATGATAATTGGTGCTCATTTAACGAGAAGAAGAGTAGGTTCGCCGCCCATCGGGCACAAGGGGGTGTGCAAGATCAAGAGTGATGCAGATCCCTAGATCGATTCAGAAAAGCCATTCGGCAAAGCCGATTCAGCACGTTGATCAGCCGGCCTGGAGAACCGTCTCGATGCGTTCGGCGGCGGCGACGACGGCATCGCCGAACTGGTGCCCCGGTCCTTCGGTCTGCACGCGGGACACCGGTGCGGACACCCCCACCGCGGCCACCACCTCACCGTGCAGCCGCACGGCAGCGCTCACCGAGCACAGGCCCGGGGTGCGCTGGGAAACGCTTTCGAACCACCGGCGGTCAGGGTGGTCGGGATCGAGCGGGTCGGCCCCGGTGAGCACGCGCGCGGCCGATCCGCCCGCTGTCAGCGACAGCACCGAGCCGACCGGCAGCGAAGCGCGCAGCTCCGCCTCGGACTCGACGCTGACCAGGCACAGTCGCTGCTCACCGCGCCGAACCCAGACCTGGGCGCTCTCCCCGGTCTCGCGCCGCAGGTCCTCCATGACGGGGCCTGCGGCAGCGACCAGCGCGGAGGAGGCGAAACGCCAGCCGGTGTGGTGGCGGCCGTCGCCGTCGCGGCGCAGCAGCCCGTGCTCGACCATCGCAGCGACCAGCCGATGCGTGGTCGGAACCGCCAGCCCCAAGTGACGAGCCAGCTCACTCGAACCCATCGGCGTGCGCTCGACCGTGTCGAGGATCGCCACCGCCCGATCCAGCACGCCGACACCCGTCACCGAGGTCACCGACTCGTCCTCCGCCATGGCAACGAAGATAGTCCCTCGCCCACGACTCTCCTCGATCAGGCGGAGAACTGCCCGGCAGCTCCGGTCACAGATCGCCCAGTAGAGCCGCAGGCCGCTCGACGCAGTCGGCAACGAAGCGCAGGAAACCGCCCGCGGTCTCGCCGTTGCACACCCGATGGTCGAAGGCGAGGGTGAGTTGGGTGAGCTTGCGGATGGTGAGCTCACCCTCGACCGCCCACGGTCGGTCCATGATCCGGCCCATGCCCAGAATGGCGGCCTCCGGGTGATTGATGATCGCCGCGGATCCGTCCACGCCGAACACGCCGTAGTTGTTGACCGTGAACGTGCTGCCGGTCAGATCCGACGGTGCCAGCGCTTCCTCGCGTGCGGCGGTGGTCATCCTGGTCAGTTCCGCCGAAAGCTGCCTGCTGCTGTGCCTGCCCGCGTCGCGAATCACCGGCACGAGCAGCCCGCGCGGGGTCTGCGCGGCGACACCGAGATGCACATTCGGGTGCACGAGGATCTCGGAACGCTCGGTGTCCACAGCGGAGTTCAGCGTGGGGTAGCGCTGCAGGCCGAGTACGCAGAACCGGGCAAGCAGGGCGAGCACGCTCACGGGCTGCTGCGAGTCGGTCGCGTTGATCTCCGCGCGGAGGCGCAACAGCTCGGTGGCGTCGACATCGACCCAGACCGTGGCTTCGGGAATCTCCCGCCGAGAGCGCGAGAGCCGCTCGGCGATCGCCCCGCGAACACCGGTCAGGGGGATGCGTCCGGTCCCGTCGCCGTCCGCGGGAAGGGGCGACGGCGAAGTGGCTGCGTTGATCGCGGCCTGCACATCCGAGCGCAGGATGAGCCCGTCACGGCCGGACCCGGTCAGGGTGGCCGGGTCGATGCCGTTGTCGCGGGCCAACTTGCGCACCACGGGCGAGATCACAGCAGGCCGGGGAGGCGGTGTCCGCTCGGGCTCCGGCGCCGCGGCCGGTGCCCGCTTTCCCCTCCGTCGGCGACCGTGTCGCCCCTGATCCCCGGCGGTGCCGTAGCCGACGAGCACGTTGCCCGAGCCGGTTTCCGGTGTCGCCACGCCGGGTTCGTCGAACGCCGCATCCGTCGTTTCGTCGGCACTGCCGCCGACGGAGATCAACGGTGTCCCCACCGCGACGACCTCCCCGACGGCGCCGTGCAGAGCGGTGATCACGCCGGCGTGCGGGGTGGGCACCTCCACCGACGCCTTGGCGGTTTCCACCTCGACCACCGGCTGGTCCACCCCGACGGTGTGACCGACTTCGACCAGCCACTGCACGATCTCGGCCTCGGTGAGTCCCTCACCGAGATCGGGCAGCCGGAACTCGTGCGTGCTCACCGGTCCTCCTCCCACTGCAGGTCTGCGATCGCGTCCAGGACCCGGCCGGTGTGCGGCAAGTGGTGCTCCTCCAGCTTCGGCGAGGGGTAGGGGATGTCGAAGCCGCCGACCCGCGCCACGGGGGCTTCCAGGTAATGGAAGCATCGTTGGCTGATGGTCGCGGCGACCTCAGCGCCGTAGCCGCCGAACACGGGGGCTTCGTGCACGACGACGGCACGGCCGGTCTTGCGGACGGAGGCGCAGACCGTGTCGGCATCGAGGGGGCTCAGCGAGCGCAGGTCGACGACCTCGACCTCCCGGCCCTCCTCGGCGCGTGCGGCCTCCGCGGCCTCCATGGCGGTGGTCACCATCGGCCCGTAGGCCAGCAGCGTCACGTCGGTACCCGCACGGCGGACGACGGCCCGGCGCATCGGTTCGGTGACCGCGGGCAGCTCCACCTCGGCCTTGGTCCAGTACCGCCGCTTCGGTTCGAGGAACACCACCGGATCGGAAGCGGTGATCGCCTCCTGCAGCATCGAGTAGCCGTCGGCGGGGGTAGCCGGGCTCACCACGGTCAGGCCGGGCGTGTGGGTGTAGTAGGCCTCGGAGGAATCGCTGTGGTGCTCCACACCGCCGATCCCGCCGCCATAGGGAATCCGAATCACCATCGGTAACTCGATCTTCCCGCGCGTGCGGTTGCGCAGTTTTGCCACATGCGAGGTGATCTGCTCGAAGGCGGGGTAGGCGAATGCGTCGAACTGCATCTCGACCACGGGCCGCAGGCCGTACATGGCCATGCCGACCGCGGTGCCGACGATCCCGGCCTCGGCCAGCGGGGAGTCGAAGCAGCGCTGCTCACCGAACTCGGCGGCCAGGCCATCGGTGATCCGGAAGACTCCGCCCAGCGCGCCCACGTCCTCACCGAAGACGAGCACGTCCGGGTCGGCACGCAGCGAGTCGCGCAGTGCGGCGTTGAGCGCCTGCGCCATGGTCACCTGATCCACCTCAGACCTCCTTCTGCTCGGATGCCAGTTCCTCGGCGAGCAGGTTCGCCTGCTCCCGCAGTCCGGCGGTCGGTTCGGCGTAGACGTGCGCGAACAACTCGTCCGGGTCGATGTGCACATCGGTGCCGAGCTGGGCGCGCACGTCTGCGGCGAGGCCTTCGGCCTCCTCGTCCACTGCCGCGGTGGATGTCTCGTCGAGCAGACCGGACTCGCGCAGCAGCGCGGTGAGACGGTCCAGTGGGTCGCGCTCGTGCCAGGCTCGCACCTCGTCGCCGGGGCGGTAGCGAGTCGCGTCGTCGGCGTTGGTGTGCGCGTCCATGCGGTAGGTCGTTCCCTCTACAAGGGAGGGACCGTTTCCGGCGCGGGCCTCGGAGAGCGCTCGCGCGGTCACGGCGTACACCGCGGCCGCGTCGTTGCCGTCCACGTGGTGGCCGGGCATGCCGTAGCCGACGGCCTTGTGCGCCAGGGTCGGTGCCTTGCTCTGCTTGGCCAGCGGCACACTGATCGCCCACTGGTTGTTCTGCACGAAGAACACCACCGGCGCGCCCCAGACCGCGGCGAAGTTGAACGCTTCGTGCGCGTCGCCCTCGCTGGTCGCCCCATCGCCGACGAACACCAGTGCCGCGGCATCGTCTCCGCGCAGGCGGGCGGCGTGTGCCAACCCGACGGCATGCAGCGCGTTGGTGGCAAGCGGCGTGCACTGCGGTCCCGCACGGTACCGATACGGGTCGTACCCACAGTGCCTGCCGCCGCGCAGCAGCTCCAGGACCTCCACCGGCGGCACGCCGTGCGTCACCAGTGCGACGCTGTCGCGGTAGGTGGGAAACAACCAGTCGCGGGATCCCACCGCGTGCACGGCGCCGACTTGGCACGCCTCCTGGCCCGACGAGGACGGGTACACGGCCAACCGGCCCTGCTTGGTCAGCGCGGTGGCCTGGCGGTCGAACCGTCGCCCGATCACCATGCTCCGGTGCAACCCGAGCAGCACATCGGAGGTGGGCAGCCCGAATCCCGCACCCTCCACCGGAGTGCCGGACTCGTCGACCAGCCGGATCGGTGTACCGCCCGGCAGCAGTTGCTGCGGATTCAACTCAGTCGCGGTCATGACCGAATGTTCGGTTAATGTGGAGTCAATCGTCCAGATTCAGCTCGAATATCGAGACGAATGGTGCCCAATCGCCGCGAAAAGAGGACCGATTGTCGAAAAATTGGGGTAATGAGGTTCCCGGCGCTGGACACATGGCCGTCCGGCTCGACGACACCGACCGCAAGATCGTGGAACTGCTGCAAGCCGATGGGCGGATGTCGATGCGCAAGCTCGCCGAAGACCTGCACATCTCCCGGGCGAACGCGTACACGCGCCTGCAGCGGTTGCAAGACGAGGGCGTGATCGTCGGTTTTCAGGCCGTGGTCCATCCGGAACGCCTGGGCTTCACCATCGCCGCCTACATTGCCGTGAAACTCCGGCAGCGCTCCTGGCACGGGTTCGCCGAGGGACTGGAGAGCGTTCCCGGGATCGAACAGGCAGCGATGATCGCAGGCGAGTACGACGCCGTGCTGCTCGTGCGCGCCACCGACGCACGGGTGATGCGAGACGTGGTGCTCGAACAGTTGCAGGCGATGCCCGAGGTCCTCGGCACCCAGACCATGTTCGTCCTCGACGAGCGGCCGTCGGGCTGAATCGCACACTTGCTCGGCACCAGCGAAGCGCGCGCTGTGGGACGTGTCGGTCCGGCTAGGCTCGGCCCATGGCGAAGTATTTCGATGTGCATCCGGAGAACCCGCAGCGGCGTGCGATCGGCCGGGTGGTCGACATCGTCCGTGCCGACGGACTGATCGCCTATCCGACGGACTCCTGTTTCGCCCTCGGATGTCAACCGGGCAACAAGGACGGGATCGACCGGATCCGGTCGATCCGCGACCTCGACAATCGACACCACTTCACGCTGGTGTGTCAGAATTTCGCGCAGTTGGGGCAACTCGTACACATCAACAACCCGGTTTTCCGGGCGCTCAAGGCATCGACTCCGGGCAGCTACACGTTCATCCTTCCGGCGACGAAAGAGGTGCCGCGCAGGCTGCTGCACCCCAAGAAGAAGACCGTCGGTGTCCGGATTCCCGACCACGTCACCGCGCAAGCACTGCTCGCCGAACTCGGCGAGCCGCTGCTGTCGAGCACGCTGCTCCTGCCCGATGAGGACGAGCCACTGACCCAGGGCTGGGAGATCAAGGAACGACTCGACCACGTGGTGGACGCGGTGGTCGATTCCGGCGACTGCGGCACCGAACCCACCACGGTGATCGACTTCTCCTCCGAGGTGCCCGAGATCCTCCGCCGCGGAGCGGGCGACACCGCCCGGTTCGAAGAGCCGCAGTGACGGCCGTGGTGGTCTCCTCGGCGGTTGCGGAGGTCGGTGCTGTGCGCTCCTCGCCGTCCCGGCCGGTCAGCCGCTGCGGCCGGGGCGGCTCGGAGACGCAGTCAGCGGATTGTCCGGCCAGGCGTGCTTCGGGTATTGGCCTCGAAGGTCGGCGCGGACCTGCCGGTACCCATTGCTCCAGAAGGACTCCAGGTCACCGGTGACCGCGGCGGGCCTGCCCGCCGGGTCGAGCAGCCGCATCAGCACCGGAACGCGGCCCTCGGCGATGGTGGGCACGCTCGTCCAGCCGAAAACCTCCTGCAACCGCACCGGCAGGGCCGGTTGCTCCCCGCCGTAGTCGACCCGCACTCGGGCACCGGAGGGTACTTCGATGCGGTCCGGGGCGAGCTCGTCGAGCCGACCGGCCTCCGGCCAGGGCAGGAGGCGGCGCAACGCTTCTCCGGCGTCGAGACGTTCCAGGTCGGATCGAGTGGCCGCGGCGGACAGTTCGGGTTCCAGCCATATCTCCGCCGCGGCGAGCAGGTCGGCATCGCCGGTGGCGGGCCACGGATCGCCGAACTCGTGGTGCAGAAAGGCGAGTCGCTGCCGCAGCTGCTTGGCGTCTTCGTCCCAGTGCAGCAGACTCGGTCCCGCGGTGCGCAGACCCTCGAGCAGTGCTGCCCGTACCGCGCTCGCCCGCGGTGTTTCCAGTGCTTTGTCGGACAGCACGATCGAACCCAGGCGGCGAACGGTGCGCGCACGGACGTCTCCGTCGTGCCAGTCGATTTCGTCGGTGGTGGACAGCAGGTCCGGTGCGGCCTGCTCGGCGAGTCGCTGGTCGGCGCGTGCGGCCAGCCGGACGAACCCGTGAGCGCGGCTGGGGTCGCGCTCGGCGACCGCGATGGCCAGCCATTCCGACCCGGCGAGTCCCTCGGACGTGGGCAGGCCCGACGGGTCCTCGCGCACTTCGGAGCGGGGGAGCTCCACAGCGGTCCCTCCGGACATCAGATACACGCGCGAACGGGGTGAACGGCGGCGGGCCAACCGTTCGGGGTGGGCGAGAGCCACCACCAGAGCGTCATCCCCGGAATCCGGAGGATCCTGCGGGGTGGGCACCATCCCTTCCAGGCGCCGCACCTCGCGCCGCCAGCGCTGGGAGCCCGAGCCCTTGCCACGGAGTTTTCGCAGAGCCGTGGCGAGTTCGGTGTCCTGGGCGAGACCGTCGTCGTCGAGCAGTGCCACGACCTCGGCGGCAGTGCGGCGACCGGCGCTCGCGCTGCCGTCCAGCAGTGCACGCGCCAACCGCGGGTGCAGCCCGAGCTCGACCATCCGCCGTCCCCGCTCGGTGACCACCCCGTTCGCATCCAGGGCGCCCAATGCTGCCAGTACCTCCTGGCCTGCTGCCAGCGGACCCGCCGGGGGAGCGTCCCACCAGCGCAATGCGCTGCCATCCGGGGTTCCCCAGCAGGCCAGTTCCAGGGCGAGCCTGGTGAGTTCCGCGGTGCGGATCTCCGGCTCCGGGTAGTGGGCGAGCACGCTGTGCTCGTGCTCGGGCCAGCACCGATAGGTGTGGCCGGGTCCCTCACGTCCGGCGCGCCCGGCTCGTTGCTCGGCGATCGCCCGCGGAGCGCGTACCGTGACCAGCCCGGACAATCCGCGCCGGTGATCCACGCGGGATACGCGGGACAACCCGGAATCCACCACCGTCCGCACCCCCGGCACGGTGAGGCTGGACTCGGCGACCGCGGTGGACAGCACGACCCGCCGCCGTGTTCCCCGGTGCAGGGCGATGTCCTGCTCGCCGGTCGGGAGTCGTCCGTGCAGCGGTAGTACATCGACACCGGAGACATCCGCGAGCAGTTCGCGAGTGCGTGCGATCTCCCCGGCGCCGGGCAGGAACGCGAGCACGTCCCCGTGCTGCTCGTCCAGCGCGGTCCGCACGGCACGTGCCACGGTGCCTTCGATTCTCTCTTTGCGCAGCGGTGCGAGATGGCTGGTGGTGACCGGATGAGTCCGTCCGTGCGCGTGCACGACCGGGGCCGGGGCCTCCTCACCGAGCAGGTTCGCCAGCCGGTCACCGGCCACCGTTGCCGAGGTGGCCAGGACCCGCAGATCCGGCCGCAGCCCGCCACGCGCGTCCAGCAGCAGAGCCAGCAGGAGATCCGCGTCCAGATGCCGTTCGTGGCACTCGTCGAGGATGACGGCGTCCACCCCGGAGAGCTCGGGATCGGACTGCAGCCGCCGTACCAGCAGCCCGGAGGTGACCACCTCGATGCGTGTGTTCGCCGACGAGCGTCGCTCACCGCGCACGGCGTAGCCGACACGGTCGCCGACGCGTTCGTCGAGAAGCTCGGCCATGCGCGCGGCAGCGGCCCGGGTGGCGAGCCTGCGTGGCTCGGCCACCGCCACGCGCAGCCCTCGTTCGGCCAGTGCCAACGGCACCAGACTCGTCTTGCCGGTACCGGGAGGGGCGATCAGCACAGTGGTGCCGTTGCGGTCCAGCGCCTCGCCGATCTCGTCGAGAACGGACCGGACCGGCAGGTCGGGCAGCTCGGGCAGGGCATCCATGGCCGAAACGGTATCGCCCGGCCGGTGATGAGCGCGGTCACCGTGAGCAGGGTCCGAAGCCTCGGCACCGGTTGTGGGATCCGCGTGGCCACCGGGACAGTGGTCATGCACCGAGGTCCGGATGTCGGTTGGTGAGCTTCGTGGCCTGTTCGAAGGCGTGCCCGACCTGCAGGACTGTGAAGTCACCGCGGTGCGGGCCGACGATCTGCAGACCGATGGGCAATCCCTCGGGGGTGAATCCGGCGGGTACGGAGAGCGCGGGGCAACCCGTGGCGGATACGAAGTAGCACGAACGCATCCAGTCCAAGTAGGACTCGCAGGGGACGCCGGCCACTGATCGGGGGTATTCGAGTTCGAGGTCGAAGGGAGCAACCTGGCTTACCGGGAGGAGCAGGATGTCGTACTGCTGGAAGAACACCCGCATTCGATGGAACAGCTCGGTGTGCAGCTGTTCCGCACGCGCGATGTCGGTGCCGCGGAGCAGGCGTCCGGTATCGATGTTGTCCACCAGGCTCGCCTTGAGTCGATCACCGTGGTGGTCCCGGAGTGAGCCCAGACCGAGGTCGAACTCCCAGGCGCGTAGCGTTCGAAAAACTTCCTCCGCACCGGAGAAGTCGGGGCATGCCCGCTCGACGGTGCAGCCCAGCTCGGCGAGATGTTTCGCCGCGGGTTCCAGCGCGGTGCTCACGGCCGGATCCACCGGCACGGTGCCGCCGAGATCGGTCGAGAACGCGACACGCAGTCCGGTGAGATCACGGTCGAGGGAGTCGGCGAAGCGGGCTCCCGGTTCTTCCAGTGCGATCGGGCTGCGGTTGTCGGGTCCCGCCAGCACCGAGAGTGTCAGGGCCGCGTCTTCGACGGTGCGCGCCATCGGTCCCTGGACTCCCATGGTCGTCCACGCTGCCTGGGTGGGCCAGCTCGGCACGCGTCCCGGTGAGGGACGGAATCCGACGACATTGCAGAAGGAAGCCGGGTTGCGCAGCGATCCGCCCATGTCGC
This sequence comes from Haloactinomyces albus, assembly GCF_031458135.1. NCBI lineage: Bacteria > Bacillati > Actinomycetota > Actinomycetes > Actinopolysporales > Actinopolysporaceae > Haloactinomyces > Haloactinomyces albus. The sequence continues at coordinate 4,480,853 of NZ_JAVDXW010000001.1, forward strand.
TGCCATCGGCCACGGGATGCATTCCGCAGGCCAGTGCCGCAGCCGCTCCGCCGCTGCTTCCACCGGCCGATTTGCTCGGGTCGTAGGGGTTGGCGGTGGTGCCGAACAGGGAGTTGAAGGTGTGCGATCCGGCGGCGAACTCCGGGACGTTGGTCTTGCCGATCGTGATGGCTCCTGCGGTCCGCAGCCGTTCGACGACCAATTCGTCCTGGTCGGCAATGTTGTCGGCGTACAGCGGTGATCCGAAGGTCGTGCGGACATCCGCGGTGGCGTGCGTGTCCTTGTGCGCGATGGGCAGCCCGTGCAGCGGCCCCACGTCGACCCCCGCAGCAAGACGTTCGTCGGCCGCGTGTGCTTCCTCGAGTGCGCGCTCGGCGACAAGGGTGACCACCGCATTGACAGCGGGGTTGGTCCGTTCGATTCGGTCGAGATGCGCCTCGACCACTTCCCGCGCCGAGAGTCGGCGTTGCCGGAGGAGCCCGGTGAGCTCTGTCGCCGTGCAGTAGCAGATGTCCGTGCTCACTGGATGCCTTCCTGCAGTGGGTCTCGGGGTGCGTGGTGGTGCTGCCGACTCGCCGGAGAGACTGCACGTACTGCCTCTTATGGGCAATAGGTTCTCGACAGATGACGAAAACAGCTACAGACTTGGCGCATGTTGAACGAAATCGCGCAGGAAGGCGGAATCGACCAACTCGACCGACGTGTCATCGGTGCGCTGCAGCCGGATGTTCTGGAGCTTCCTGTCGAGGCGTTGCTGTGGATCAAGACCAGGCCCGACGAGGTCGAGTCGACCGGCCGGGCCCTGTTGACGTCCCCGCTGGTTCGCTATGCGGCCGCGATCACCGGCGAGTACCAACTCGTCGCCGACATCACCGTGGCGAGTCGAGCCGCACTTTACGAATTCGTCACCGCGGGCGAGTGGCTGTCGGGAGTGGAACTCGTCGAGACATGCCTCGTCGTCAGCGGACTCAAGCGCAGCGGTGTCACCTCTGCGAGCACCCTCGGGTGAAGCTGTTCTCCCGCCGCGCTGGAATCATCGGTCAAGGGTCGATGTCGAGGAAATCTCCTTCCTGGCTGTGGGCGTGCCGGTGGAGCCGTTCGGTGATCTGCCTATGGCGACTCCTCCCGATACACCGTCCTTCCCTCGAACAAGGTGCGCAGGACACGGGTTTCGCCGATCTCGTCGGCAGGCACCTCGAAGATGTTGCGGTCCAGCACAATGAGATCGGCGGACTTACCGACTTGCACGCTCCCCTGTCGGTTGGCACGGCCGATGACTCGGGCGCCACCGAGTGTCATCAACTCGACGGCGGTGGCCAGATCAACCGCCTCCTCACCCCGCTGCAACATGCCTTGCAGGGCGGGAAAGAGGTTCGGATTCGCGGTGATGATCCAGTCGGAACCGACCGTCATAGTTGCCCCGGCCCGCAGAATGGAGCCGAATTTGAACCCGTTCTGCAGCCCGAACTCCTCGATGTGCCAGATCGCCGGCGACATCTCGGCAACCACGTTGAGCTGCGGGAAGCGTGCGTAGTCCGCGTCGTTGATGAACGTGCAGTGAGCGATTTCATGGGTGGGGCCGTTCGCGCCGTTGACCTTTCGGACGCCCTCGAAGGCGTCCAGTGCTGCATGGACCGACCCCTCCCCGGCACAGTGGATCTTGACCGAGAGGCCCTCCGCATCGAACCGGCGAATCAATTCGAGCAGCTGCTCGGCGGGCACGAGGAGATTGGCCTCGTCGACCGTACCGTCCTCATGGAGATCCACCTGCGTCATGTGGGGCGGGAGTGGAGCACCGTCCAGCCAAATCTTGACGAAGTCGGTGTGCACATGCTTGCTGGCGGTGGAGGAACGATCGGCGATGGAGCGGTCGAGTTCGGCAGCGGTGGCCATGCCGAATCCTTCCTCTCGCCACGGCAAGTGGGCCGCGACTTGCAGATGTAGTTCACCGGCCCGCTCGAGCTCGGCGAGGGCATGCAGAGCCTGAGGAGAAGCGGATGCTTCCTGGGCCGAAGTGATCCCGTATTGGTGGCAGGTCGCGATTGCCCACCTGAGCGCCTCGCGGTAGGTGGACTCGGGGTAGTCCGGGATGGCTCGCATGACGGGCCACCGCGCTTGCTCGACGAGTTCGCCGGTGAGTTCCCGGGAACCGGGGCGTCGGATGAGTCGGCCGCCCGGTGGATCCTGTGACGCCTCGCTCAGCCCGGCCAGCTCGAGTGCCTTGGAGTTGACCAGTCCATGATGGATCGAGTAGTCATAGAGAAATACCGGTCGATCCGGAAACGACTCGTCGAGGAATCGGCGATCGAGTTCACCGTCATCGAAAGCCTGTGGCAGGAACTCACCGCCCACGACCCAGGGCTGCTCCCCCTCGGCCGCTGGTCCGGAGCAGTGGCATTCGGTCAGGTCACGCACGATCTGTTCCGGATCGGAAGCCGGGGAGAGCCGACATTCGTACTGGAACTTCAATCCGCTCGCCAGGAGATGGATGTGCGCATCGTGCAGCCCGGGCATGACCATGTGCCCTTCGAGATCGATGATCTCCGCCTCCGCCGGGGATACGGACCGGATCTCCTCCGTCGACCCCACCGCAGTGAAAATCCCCTCTTCGACCAAAACGGCCTCGGCCCAGGGGAACTTGGTGTCGACCGTGTATATTTTTCCGTTGATCAGTGCTACCGACATCGATTACCTCCACTTTCGGTTTGGAAAGGCCTTGTGCGATGACGAAGATTCCCCTTCATCTCAGGGCTGTATCGTTATCTCATCGGCCAACGGATTCATCTCTGCGTGGCGGCTCATCCCCGGCTGAAGAGTAGCTCGCCCGAGGTAGGCATCAAGTCACCGAATGTCTCTTCTCGGTGGGTTTCTCCGGTATTTGCGCGCAGCCTCCTGTACTGGTGTTTCCTCGCTCATGATGCCTCATGTGCCTTCTCGGTCGGGGAAGCTTCGGGCATTGCAGGAGTGTGCTCTCGGAGTCGTAGCGAGCCGCGGTCCTGGACAACTCGTCGGTAGCCGAACAAGGCGATGCCCAGCGATAGCAGTGCAATACCGATCGCCACCTCTTTGGGGCCGCCGTGGTGGCTCAGACCGGGATTACTGATGCCCACGGCCAGGAGCATGGTGTTGAACAGCGCGACGCCTGTAGCGATCGGGATCCAGCTCCGTCCCAGCTTGATGTCTCGTGGCCAATGCGGACGGTCTTTACGCAGGAGCAGGAAACCGATGACGGCAAGGGTGATGGCCAGGATATAGCCCAGATTGCTTGCGATCAGAATGGCGACCGGATCGCCGACGAAAGCCACGATCAGAATGTTGACCACCATCGTGACCCACAGGGATCTGCTGGGAACACCGTTGCGGTTGAGCTGGTCGAACTGCTTGATGGTCATGTCCTGCTGGGCAATGCCATACAGTGCACGGCCGGCGTCGGCCGAGGAGGAGATCATGCTCAAGAACAAAGCACCACACAGCACTGCGGTGACGACACCGGAGAGACCTGGCAACAGTTCCTGAACAGCCAGGATTCCATACGAGGTCGGATTGTTGGTGATGGTCGCTTCACCGAGCTTGCCTGTCGCTGCCAGCGGAACGATGGTGTATGCGGCGACCATGAACAGTGCGATGGATGTCAGGGCCCGTGACGTATCGTGCGTGGTGTCCCGGTACTCGGGGGCGAACGCTGCACATAATTCGGTGCCGTAAATGGCCCAAGCGGACACGTACAGCCACACTACGATTGTTTTCCATCCACCATCGATGTGCGAGGTGAGTTCCGCACTGTTCCAGCCGCCGGTGACGAACGGGCCAATCGCCAATGCCGCCAGTACCACGATGAAGGCCGCGCCGATCACCTGGTTGAAACGCACGGCAACACGGATTCCCGATACATTCAGCACGATACACGCGATGACGGCGGCGACAGCGATGGTGTGCGGAAGCCCGAAGGAAACATCGCCCACGGTGAACAGCGTCCAGGTCGCCTCGGTAAACCACTGAGCCTGGATGAGCGAACCGATGGTGAGTCCGACAAGAGCGAGTACCAGCGCCCAGCCGCACCAGTAACCGAACGCTGCCAGCGGGCCGATCGGAGCGAAATAGCGCTTCCAGGCTTCGGACGCGTACATCGCGACACCACCTGGCTTTTCCGGGAACATCGCCGCCATTTCAGCGAAGAGCTTGTTCTGTAGTAGAGCGACGGCGGCCAGTGTCGCACAAATAAGTACTGCTGGAACCGTACCGACCGCTCCGATCACATTGCCGACCGAGATGAAAAGGCCTGATGCGACAGGAAGGGCCAGCATAAATCCGTGGTGCCAGCGAAGTGACTTCTGTAGTCGATTATGTTCATCGACAAGGTTGCTTTCTGCCATGTTCGGGTTCTTCCGAGGAGGAGGTTCTCCGGGTGGTGGTAATGAACGCTGACGATGTTTGTCCTTGGTCGAAGCCGTTCACGCCGATAATGCCGATGGATTTCGGGCCATGAGCTGTCGCGGCAATGTGCTGACCGGCGACTTGGCGATGTGCTGGGTGCAGCTTCGGCCATTGAGCCGAATTCGGCATGAGGGCGGCGTGGCCCTGATGTCCGTACGGAGTGGCCACGCTGCCGCGCATGGTTCAGTGTGCGGTCGTCAGGCGGCGTGCGACGTGCAAGCCGCTCTCGATGGCACCGTCGATAAAGCCGGCCCAGCCGGTGCCATAATCACTTCCGGCAAGGTGCACCCGGCCATCGGGACGCTGCAGGTCACGCATGTATCGGGTGAGTTGCCCCGGACGCAGCATCGGCCAGGTTTCTCCTGAGTACGGGTCGGCCACCCAGTCATGGCCCGCTACATCGACGATGTCGAGATCGGGCCGCCACAAGTGCAGTGCCTCGGCGATACCGTCCTTGTCGTCCGGACGCAAGCGTGACGCCTGTGGGCCGAAGGCGACGAGCAGCGTGTCACCGTCGACGGTGTATTCGACCTGGGAAAAGGTGAGTGGTTGCTCGGAGGGGCCGAACATGAGGAACGGATCGTGCTCGCCACGGACCCGGATCCACACCTTCATACCTTGAGACGCTTGACCTTCTTCGGCAGCCGCCTGTTTCGTCGCGGACAGTCCGGGCTGAAAATCGATCGTCGACAGCACGTTGAGGGGGAGCGTGACCACGACCTCGTCGGCGAGGAACTCCTGTTCCGATGCGGTGCGTACACGGGCACCGTCGCTGCCGTGCTTGACCGTCGTGACGACCGTGCCGAGCTGAATCTCGGCGTTGCCGTCCTCGGCGATGGCTCGGGCAAGAGCCTTGGTGCCGTGCTTGATCTTGTACGTTGCGCACGCCTCGAACAGCAGTTGCCAGTCTCCCGAGGCAGCCGAGCACCAGCGAAGTGCCTGTGTGAGCCCGCCGGTCTCGGCGGGAGCATTGAAGTTCAGCGACCACATGGCACGGACAAGCTCGTCTTCCTCGGGGGGTAGGTCGAGCTCGTCGATGCGGTCGTTGATCGACTTCTTGTCCAGTTCATCGAGGTCATCACGCAGCAGTGGTGCATAGGGCTGATCGAACCACTCGCGTGTGTCGGCGACCGAGCGTTTCATGCCCGGGTCGAACAGGCCGAACAGTTCGTCCGGGCTGCCTTGATGTACCCGGCCCCGGCTGTACCAGTAGGCGTGTTCGGCGGTCGGTGTCTGCGAGATCTCCAGACCGTAGCGGGTGATCTCCGACCACACGTGCGGTTGTGCCCAGTGAACCCAGGTACCACCCAAGTCCAGACCGCGGCCGAGTCGCTCGGTGGTCCAAGTGCGCCCGCCGATGCGGTCCCGGGCTTCGAGGATCAGTACGGACGCTCCCCGCCTGCGAAGCTCGCGTGCGGCTGTGAGGCCTGCGAATCCGGCTCCGATGATGATTACGTCATAGCGTTCGCTCATGGTGACGGCCTCAGGCGTGGATGAACAGCTTGCGGAAGGGCATCCGGAAATGCCAGGTCGACTTGACGCCCTGGGAGTATGCGGCGATGTCGCCCGGGCGAAGGTCGACCGATTCGCCATCCTCGGTCGTAATGGTCACCGACCCCTCCAGCACATGGATGGTTTCGGGCTTCTCGAACTCGTAGGGCGTCTCCTCGGGAAGTTGCCCTGGCAGTACGCGCCAGATACCGGACACACCCGGCGTGATCCAGTGCACTTCCCCTGCCTTGGTGCCGTCCATGAGGAACGGCTCGAAGCTCTCGGTGTCAGTCGTTGTCTTGTACATCGGGATTCTCCGTACTTCTGGCCGGAACGTACTGCGGCTTTCGTTGCTCCAGCACTCGCTGGTCGACGCGTATACGGACGGTGAACGCGTGCCGACGTGCGTTTGTCGTCGCAGTGAACGAAAGGTGCCGCATGTGCTGGTGAGCACATCATGCAGCAAATCGCCGGAGGTTTGTTGCCGTGTACTGCACGGAAACTTGCCGAAGTCTGCACAGGCACTGGGGCGTCGATCAATCGGCGACAACGGCTGCCGGACACGGGCCGGTCAAGTCACGCGTGCCCGGGGGCACCGCCGAATCGGATCCGGTATTCGCGGGGTGAGGCTCCATACGCAGCCTTGAACGACCGGCTGAAATGTGCTGCGTCGAGAAAACCCCACCGCGCGGCAAGAGCGCTGACCGGCTTGCCGCGCTGGCTGTGATCGGCCAGATCGCGACGGCACCGTTCCAAGCGGCGCTGTCGGATATACCGCGCTACGGTTGCCTGTTCGTTCTCGAACAACTTGTACAAGTATCGCACCGAGATGCTGTGTGCCGCGGCGATTCGATCCGGACCGAGTTCGGCATCGGACAGGTGCTGTTCTATGTACGCTTTCACGCGCAGGAGCAATCCTTGTCCGACTGTGTCCCCATCGTCCGATCGTGCTCCCGAGAGGCTGGAGAAGAGCGTGGTAAGCAGGTCGATCGTGTGATCGGCCATCCGTTGCGCTGTGGGGGTCGGTACTTGGTCGGTCTGCTCGGCCAGAGACACCAGATACGGTGTGACGATCGCCCCGACCCCATGCCGCCCCGAGATACGCCGAGCGGTCAGCTCGGCCAACACTGGTGACGGCAACCTGAGCAATCCCCGGGGAAACATGAGCGCCAGCATCCGAAACGAGTCGTCGAACGCAAGTTCGAAAGGGCGGGTGCAGTCGTACAAGGCAAGATCGCCGGGTGTGAGTGCGGCCTCGCGACCATCTTGGGTTACCACGCAATAGCCGCGAAGCTGTAGCCCCACCTTGTAGTAGTCCCTGTCGGCGAGGCTGATCATGTGCGGCGAGCGTTGCACGAGCTGGCCGCTGGCCCGGACGTCCGACACTTCCACCTCCCCGAGCATCTCGGCACGCAGTAGCCCCGAGAATTCATGTGCGGCAGAGGTCACCTCGAACGGCACGAAAGTGCTGGAGACCAAGTGCCGCCACCAGTCCAGACGTTCAGCGGGTGCTACCTCTGATGTCCGAGCAACCACGGCCAAAACTCTTACCTCCCGGCCTCGCTGACATTGCCGACCCTGTGGACTCACGTTCCCGCGGGGATACGTGTAAGAGTTTGGCGGAACGGATCCGGTAACACCACCGTTGCCGCGCGGAACGCGGTGGATCGGTGGTGCATACGTGGTCGTGAATAGCGGAGCTTCCTAGAGCAATCCGGCTGTCCGCCGGATTTGCGTCGGGGTCTCGTCGAATTCGGTCTTGAGGCTGCGGCTGAGGTGCTTGGCGTCGAGGATGCCCCAGCGTGCCGCGATGGCCGCCGGTGTGTGCTGAGCGAATGCGGGGTTGGCGAGGTCGGCTCGAATTCGTTGCAGCCGTTGCTTGCGGACCCACGTTGCGAGATTGATGCCCGCGTCATGCGCGAGTTTGTGCAGGTAGCGTACCGAAATGTGGTGAGCCGCGGCGATGGAGCGCATGCTCAGGTCCGGGTTCGCCAGGTTGTCCAGGCAGTACGCCTCGATCCGTTGGAAGAGTGTGCCGGTGGAGTGCCGCTCGTCGGGCGGTGTCCCGGCAAAAGCCGAAGTGATCAGGGAAATGAAGGCATCGGTCAGGTGTCGGTGGGCCGTGGTACTGACTTCCGTGGCCAGCGAGCCGCTGAGTTCGGTGAAAAAGGTGCCGATCAAGCGCTGGGTTCCTGCGTCGGCGGGAACGGGACGAGCGGTATGGGAGCGGAACACATCGGTGTGGGCGGCCCAAACGGCGCGGGGTATCCCGGCGACGATGATGTCATAGGGCTCCCAGAACCGGAGTTCGTACGGTCGGGTCGTGTCGTAGGCGACCATCCGGCCCGGCTTCAGGGTGCACCGCTGATCGTCCTGTTCGACCCCCGCCCGCCCCGTACGGTGCCAGGACACCTTGATCAGTTCCGGATCGTCCGAGCGGATCAACTCCCGATCCCGTCGTACGGTCACGGCATCGCCGACGATCCGGGTGAAAATCAGCTCGCCGACACGCGTCGTGCGGAAGTCGCCCCGATAAGGGCCTGGTGCGGTGGTGCTCATGCGTAGCGGCGCGAAGGCGCTGGAGGCTTGTGCTTCGAAGCGTTCCAGGTCGGCCAGGGCCGCGGTCATCCCCTCACACATCCCTTCGCTGAGGCACGCCGGTTGATTGCAGGATGTTATCTCCGCCACCGCGACACGGCAATGACCGAATGATCGGTCAGCCTCCGGTGCGCGAACTGGTGCCGCTCGGTGCACGGGATGGAGACCGTTGCGGTTGCGTTCTGCCTAGTGTCACGACGATCCACACCAACGTGGGGCAGGCAGGAGGGTGTATGTCCAGGGAAAGGACCGAGCACGACTATGTGGTGGTCGGTGCGGGTTCCTCGGGAAGCGTGCTGGTGCGCAGGCTGCTGGATGCCGGGCACAGTGTTCACCTGATCGAGGCCGGTCCCGCCGACGAGGAGCCGAACATCCACAGCCCGCAGGGGTGGCCGATGATGTTGGCGGGGCCGCTGGACTGGTCGGTGATGACCGCTCCGCAGCAGCACGCACGCGATCGCCGCCTGTTCTGGCCGCGCGGCAGAGTTCTCGGTGGTTCGAGCTCGTTGAACGGGATGATCTACATCCGCGGCCACCGCAGTGACTACGATTCGTGGGCTTACCACGGTTGCCCCGGATGGGACTGGGACAGTGTTCTCCCGCTGTTCAAGCGCTCGGAAGATCATGCGGACGGGGCAAGCGAGTGGCACGGTGCGGGCGGGCCCTTGCCGGTTTCCCGGATCGCGGAACCGCATCCCACTGCCGCCGCTTTCGTCGAGGGTGCGATCGGTTTGGGGCACGAGCACATCGACGACTTCAATGGCGAACGCATGGAGGGCGTGGGATTCAACCACGCCACGATCCGCGGCGGCAGGCGAATGAGTGCCTGGCAGAGCTTCGCCGCCCCGGTGCTGGGGAACGCTCGTCTGACCGTGACCACCGAGGCTCTCGTGCATCGTGTCGTGACCGAGGGGGAGCGGGCCGTCGGTGTCGAGTACGAGCACGGCGGTGAATTGCACACCGCCCGGGCCGGTGCCGAGGTGGTGCTCTCCGCCGGAGTCCTGGGATCGGCGCACCTGCTGTTGCTGTCGGGTATCGGCCCTGCCGAGCATCTTGACCAGGTCGGGATCTCCGTGCACACCGATTTGCCCGGCGTGGGGGAGAATCTGCACGACCACCTGCTGGTGAGCAACATCTACGAGTCCACCGGGCCATTACCGCAGGGAAAGGCGAATCTGCTGGAAAGTCAGCTGTTCGCCAAAAGCGACCCCCGCATGCCGGTTCCGGACCTGCAGCCGCTGTTCCTGCACCTGGTCTACCCGGCCGAGGGGTATCCGCAGCCGGAGCACGGTTACACCATCGCGCCCGGTCTTGTGCGTCCGCTCTCGCGCGGCACGATACGGCTGGCTTCGCCAGATCCCGCAACGCCTGCTGTGGCGGACCCGAACGTCCTTGCCGAGAGGCAGGACCTCGAAGCCCTGGTGGATGCGGTCGAGATGTGCCGGGAGATCGGGGCTTCGGCCGCGTTCGACGAGTGGCGCAAGGCCGAAGTCGCCCCCGGCCCGCAGGCGCGCACCCGCGATGACCTGCGTGACTACGTGCGTCGGGCCGTCGGTACATATCACCATCAGGTGGGGACGTGTCGGATGGGCTCCGATTCGGAGGCGGTGGTGGACCCGAGCCTGCGCGTGCGCGGAGTGTCCGGGCTGCGGGTCGCCGATGCCTCGATCATGCCGTCGGTTCCGTCGGGCAACACCAACGCACCGTCGATCATGGTCGGGGAAAAGGCCGCCGATCTCCTGCTGCGCACTTCTTGACCCCGCACCGGTGCCTCCGGTCGCGCCTGCTGCCATCAGAAAGGAATTGTCATGAAAACCGACATGTTCATCGGCGGCCAGTGGATTCCGGCCGCGTCGACTTTTTCCACGGTGAATCCGGCCAACGGGGAGATCATCACCGAGGTCGCGGATGCCACCCCGAGCGATGTGGATCGCGCGGTGCAGGCAGCCTCGGAGGCGTTCCGGTCTTCGGAATGGGCGGAGATGCTCCCCGCTGCGCGGGCGAAGCTGTTGCTGCGCCTCGCCGACCTGCTCGAAGAGCACGCGGAGGAGTTCGCTCGCTTGGAGACCACCGACCAGGGACAGCCACTGGCGGTCAGTGGCGGCTTCTCGGTGCCCAACGCCGTCGAGCACTTGCGCTACTACGCGGGCTGGGTCACCAAGATCACCGGCATCACCGCGCCGCTGTCCTGGCCGGACGTCGACTACCGGACCCGGCGCGAACCGCTCGGCGTGTGCGGGCTGATCACGCCGTGGAACTTTCCCCTGATGATTCTGGTGTGGAAGCTGGCGCCGGCCCTGGCCACGGGCAACACCGTGGTGATCAAGCCGGCGGAGCAAACACCGCTGACCACGTTGCGGCTGGCCGAGTTGGTCGAGCAGGCCGGCGTGCCCGCAGGGGTGGTCAACGTCGTCCCGGGTGGTTCGGGGGCTGGTCAGGCACTCGTGCGCCATTCGGAGGTCGCCAAGATCTCGTTCACCGGCTCGACCGAGGTCGGGCGCGAGATCAGTGCCGAGGCCGGGCGCTCGCTCAAGCGGGTCTCGCTCGAGCTTGGTGGTAAGGCCCCCAGCATCATCGCCGCCGATGTCGATATCGACGCCGTTGTCGAGGGCAATCTGATGGGTGGCCTGCTCAATTCCGGTCAGGTGTGTGCGGCCTACACTCGGTTCTATGTGGACAGCAAGCGGGCCGACGAGTTCGCGGAGAAGCTGAGCGGTGCGGCGAGTTCGATGAAACTCGGGTCCGGTCTGGACGAGGCCACCCAGCTCGGGCCGTTGGTCTCGGCCGAACAGGTCGAGCAGGTCGACCGTTACGTCGGGGTCGGCAGAAATGAGGGAGCCCAGCTGCTCACCGGCGGCAAGCGCCCGGACGGGGACCTGGCCGACGGTTTCTTCTACGAGCCGACCGTGTTCGCGGGGGTCACCGATGACATGCGCATCGCACGGGAGGAAATCTTCGGTCCTGTGCTGTCGATCCTGCCCTATGACGATCCCGAGGAACTCGCGGGGAGGGCCAACGACACCGACTACGGGCTCGCGGCGGTGATCTGGTCGCGCGATATCGGCACGGCCAACCGGCTGGCCAAACAGGTCCGGGCCGGTACGGTCTACATCAACATGCCCCCCGGCCTCGACGCGGCAGCGGCCTGGGGCGGGATGAAATCCTCCGGGACCGGGCGCGAGATGGGTTGGGAAGCCATCGAGGCCTTCACCGAGACCAAGAGCATCTGGACCAACCTCGGCTGACCGCTTCCTCGTCGGCGGGTCGGGTGACTCGCCGACGAGGGATTCGTCGATGCGGCCGGATGTGCGGGGGCTGCGTGCCTCAGCGGTTGTCGCTTGTCGCTGCGGAGCCTGTACGGATGTCGTCCTGCACGGGGAGTGGTCCGCCCAGAATGCTCTCCAGCATCTCCACTTGCCGGTCCGGTGTGGTGGAGGCAGGCGCCATCAGCACGTTGACCTGCAGCCCCATCATCGCAGCGAGAAGTTTGTCGGCGATCCGTTCGTCCGGCTCGGCAAGAGTGCTCTCGCCGCTGTCCCGGTTCTGGCGCAACCAGGTGAGCATGCGGCTGCGCCATTCCGCCATCGCGGCTTCGTGCAGCGCGGACATCTCGGGGTTGTGGGCAGCGCGCCCCCAGAAGCTCACCGCGACCCGGGCTTCGTCCACGCGCTCGTCGTCCATCGGCATGATCTCGCGGCAGAGTCGGCGCAGGGCGGTCAGGCCATGGGCCTCTCCGATGGCTGTTGCGGCCCGCCGGTTCGTCTCGTCGAAGATGTGCTGGTATGCCGCCATCAGCAGCTCGTCCTTGTCCCGGAAGTAGTGGGCGAGCGCGCCGTTGGCGACTCCGGCTTCCGCGGCGATTTCGCGCATGGTCGCTGCTTCGAGCCCACTTCGCGCCGTGATGCGCAAGGCCGCACGGATGAGCTCGCGACGTCGCGCGTCGTGGTCGACGAGTCTCGGCATGATCTCCTGCTTCGCGATGGTGGCACCGGGTTGTTGCGCTGTTCCCGGATATCGGTGCTGTGGACGATGCGGGAACAGGGGGCGGGTGCTGTTGATTTTTTTCTACGGACGTCCGTAGAATAACCGACACATGAACCGGATCACACAGCCGACTCGGGCCGGGCGGATCCCGCCGAGCACGTCCGGTTGCGTGGTTCGAGCGCGACTGAGTTCCTGACGTCGCAGAACCAATTCATCGACCGGGTGAAGTCGTGGCCGTCGGCGCTCGCCTTGCCCGTTTTCCTTGTCAGTTCGGTGAAGGGACACGACATGACAGGTGCATCCGATGCTTCTCTCGCGGAGGCCGACAGAACCGCTTCCGGCTCCGAAGGATTGCGGGGAGCCATCCGTGCGCCGGGCATCGTCTTTCTGGTGATCGCCGCCTCCGCCCCGCTTACGGCGGTCGCGGGCGCCTTGCCGGTCGCGATCGGCTCGGGCAACGGGCCGGGAATTCCGGCGGCCTACCTGGTGGCGACTGCGGTGCTGCTCGTATTCAGCGTCGGTTTCACCGGTATGAGCAGGTATGTCGTCAGCGCAGGAGCTTTCTACGCCTACATCGGCAAGGGGTTGGGCCCCTCCGCGGGGCTGGGGGCAGCGGGTGTGGCCCTGCTGGCCTACTCCGCCATCCAAGCCGCGATTTACGGTCTTGTCGGAGCCACTCTGGCTGATGCCGTGGCAGCATATGGCGGTCCTGCATTGCCGTGGTGGCTCTACAGCGGCGTGCTGGTCGCCGCAGTCGGCGTCCTCGGTTACCGGAGCATCGAACTGGGTGCGAAGGTTCTCGGGGTCATGCTGGTGCTCGAAACCGCGATCATCGCGGTCCTCGACGCAGCGGTCCTGATCCAAGGTGGTGCGCAGGGCATTTCCGTCGTCTCGTTCACCCTGGAGGCCTTTTTCACCGGAGCACCGGGTATCGGCCTCATGTTCGCGGTGGCCTCGTTCATCGGATTCGAGGCCACCGCCATCTACGGTGAGGAGGCGCGCGACCCCAAACGGACGGTTCCGATCGCCACCTACGCGGCGGTGGTGCTGATCGGCGGGCTGTACACGGTGTCGAGCTGGGCCGTGGTTCTGGCCTTCGGGCCCGGACAGGTGGCAGCGGCCGCCACGGCCGATCCCTCCGGACTCGTCCTCACGGCCACCGGGACCTATCTCGGGCCACTTGCCGTGGACCTGATGCAACTGTTGTTGATCACCAGTCTTTTCGCCGCACTGCTCGCCTTCCACAACGCGATCGCGCGTTATCTGTTCGCTCTCGGCCGTCAGGGTGTCGGGCCTGCCGTATTGGCTCGGGCACACTCCGAGCACGGCTCCCCGCACGTCGGCTCTGCGATGCAGACCGGCAGTGCCGTGCTCATCGTGGGCGTATTCGCGGTCGCCGCCGCCGACCCGGTACTGCAGATGTTCTCGTGGATGTCCGGGGTGGCAACGCTGTCCGTCCTGCTGCTGATGACGCTGACCAGCGTTGCCATCTTCGCCTTCTTCGGACATTCCCGTGTGGACCAACGGTGGTGGCACGCTCGGATCGCCCCGGCACTGGGCACGGCCGGGTTGTTGTTCATGACCCTGCTTGTCCTGGTGAACTTCCCCGTTTTGATCGGCGGATCGGTCACCCTGGCAGTCGCATTCATCAGTGTGATCGCCGCCGCTTTCATCGCGGGCTTCGGGATCGCCCGATACTGGCGTACCCGGAAACCGGACCGGTACTCGCTTCTTCGGACCTGACCACACATCCCGCGACACGCACTCGAGGAGGAGAACAATGATCGACCAAGCCACCATCCCGACGACGGCGAAGCACCCGCTCGACCGTCTGCAGCCGGAAGAAATGCGTACCGCACGCAAGCTCCTGCACGAAGAGGGCGTGACAGGCCCCTCCACCCGGTTTGCCTATGTGGCACTGGACGAGCCCCCGAAGGCAGAGGTGCTGGCTTTCACCGATGGTGATCCGGTGCCGCGGCGAGTCAAGGCGCTGCTGGTGGATGTCGACACGGGCCGCGTGACCGAAACGCTGGTATCGGTGACGGAACTGTCCGTGGAATCGGTGCGCGAGGTCGACGTGGTTGCCGAGGGGCAACCGCCGATTCTGGGTGAGGAGTTCGAGGGCGTCGGAGAGCTCGTTGCCGCCGACGAGCAGTGGAAGGCCGCACTGGCCAGGCGGGGCATCACCGACCCCGCCCAGGTGTGTGCGTGCCCGCTGTCGGCGGGAGTGTTCGACATCCCGGGCGAGGAGGGCAGGCGCATGATGCGCGTTCTCGGCTTCCTCCAGCACCGCCCGGAGGACCATCCGTGGGCGCACCCGATCGACGGACTGGTCGCCTACGTCGACCTGATCGAGCGGAAGGTCGTCGAGGTCATCGACCACTCGCTCGCGCCGATTCCGGCCGAGGAGGGCAACTTCGACGACCCGCGCCAGATCGGCCCGGCCCGCACCGACCTGCGACCGATCGAGATCACACAACCGGAAGGACCGAGTTTCCACGTATCCGGTGACGTGGTGACCTGGCACAACTGGACGTTCCGCGTCGGTTTCGACGCGCGGGAGGGACTGGTGTTGCACCAGATCTCCTACCGGGACGGTGACCGGCAGCGCCCCATCGTCTACCGGGCCTCGGTCGCCGAGATGGTCGTCCCCTACGGGGATCCGAGCCCGGTGCGGTTCTGGCAGAACTATTTCGACGCCGGCGAGTACTTGCTCGGTAAGCAGGCCAACTCGCTGCAACTCGGCTGCGACTGCCTCGGCGAGATCCACTACTTCGACGCGGTCGTCGCCGATGATCACGGTGCGCCCCTCACCATCGACAACGCCATCTGCATGCACGAAGAGGACTACGGGGTGCTGTGGAAGCACACCGACATCTTCACCGGTTCCCGGCAGACGCGGCGCCAACGCCGCCTGGTGATCTCGTTCTTCGTCACCGTCGGCAACTACGACTACGGCTTCTACTGGTACCTCTACCTCGACGGCACGATCGAGCTGGAGTGCAAGGCCACGGGGATCGTGTTCACCTCCGCCCATCCCGGTTCCGGACATCGGTGGGCCAGTGAGGTCGCGCCGGGACTCGGGGCACCGTTTCACCAGCACCTGTTCGGCGCCCGCCTGGACATGATGGTCGACGGAGTCACCAACGCCGTGGACGAGGTCGAGGTCCGACAAGTGCCGGTGGGCGAGGAGAACCCGTACGGCAACGGCTTCACGTATACTGCGATCCGACTGCCCTCGGAGGCTCAGGCGGGACGAGTTGCCGACAACTCCGTGGCGCGGAGCTGGCACGTGACCAATCCGGAAGTCACCAATCGGCTCGGCCGCCCTGTCGGCTACGTGCTGTACCCGGAAGGGCAGCCGACGTTACTGGCCGACGAGGGTTCCTCGGTCGCTCGCAGGGCCGCCTTTGCCACCAAGCACCTGTGGGTTTCCCGGTACCAGGCCGACCAGCGCTGGCCCGCAGGTGAGCACGTGAACCAGAACGCGGGTGGTGCCGGGTTGCCCGAGTACACCGCCGCCGATCGTTCGATCGATGGTGTCGACCTCGTGCTGTGGCACACCTTCGGCATGACGCACTTCCCGCGCACCGAGGACTGGCCGATCATGCCCGTCGACTACTGCGGATTCACCCTCAAGCCCTGTGGATTCTTCGACCACAACCCGACGCTGGATGTGCCTGCCGCCACCGCAAGTCACTGTGCCGATGGCATGGCGCCGGGCGACGGGGACACCGTGGTTGCTTCGTAAGCGGTGCCGTGGCACAACGGCTCAATTGGTAAAATATTTGATTAACTGAAGAGACTGCTGAGGAAGCGCACAGGGCGAGGAGAGGTGTGCGCTTGTTCGTTTCAGCTGCTTCAGCTGCGCCGTTTCGCCCCGGCGTCGCTCGCGCCGAGGGCGAGCTTCTGAAGCAGTCCGATCAGGATGGTGCGCTCGGGTTTGCTGAGGGTGTTCGCCCATGCTTGCTCGCGCTCGTTGTGGGCTCCGAAAGCTTCGGCGATGGCTTCCCTGCCGGGTTCGGTCAGCGTGATGTGGACGGAGCGGCGATCGTGCTCGGCCTGTCGTCGGGAGGCCAGCCCGTCTCGATCGAGGGTGTTGACCAGGGAAGACACCGCGGCGCGGCTCATCCCGGTCAACTCGGCGATCTTCTTGGCTTCCAAGGGGCCGGTCAGCCAGAGCACGAACAGCACGCGGAACCCCGGCCAGGACCATCCGCGCGGGCGATGGACCGACGATTCCAGGTCGTAGACCAGTGAACTCGTCACCCGGTGCAGGGTGAGTACCAGGCGCATCGCCACCGGGTCGATCTCGTCGACTTCCTGGTCGACACGGTCGATGGCGTAGTCGACGAAGGACAGGAAGTCCAGGTTGGCGGCGCGCTCGTCGGCGGGGTCGGTACTCATGGTCTCCAGGTTAAGGCTTGCGGGGTTGGGGGGCCGGTGCGGATTTTTCGTGCTCCCCCCTTCCGTCCGAGTCGAGTTTGCTCTAGTGTTCTCTATCACCATATTAGTAAAAGATTTGATTTAATTTTGAGGAGGGATCGTGTCCGCAAAGCCGTTCGCTTCATCGGGAGACCTCACCGCGAAGGAACAGACACTGGAAGTCCTGGCAGACGGTGTCTACGCGCTGACCGCAGAAGGGGATCCCAACGTCGGTGCGATCGAAGGAGAGGACTTCCTCGTCTGCTTCGAAGCGCTGGCCACACCGGTCGCGGCACGGGAGTGGCTCGCGCGGCTGCGGGAGCACACGGACAAGCCGATCAAGTATCTCGTGCTCAGCCACTACCATGCGGTGCGCGTGTTGGGGGCCAGTGCCTTCGAGGCCGAGGAGATCATCGCGCACGACAACACGCGCGCTCTGGTGGCCGAACGCGGCAAGGAGGACTGGGAAAGCGAGTTCGGCCGGATGCCGCGGCTGTTCACCGAGCCGGACTCGATCCCGGGCCTGACCTGGCCGACGCTGACATTTTCCGACCGGTTGACCATTCCACTCGGCGGCAATCGCGGTGATCTCGAGTTGCTCCACTGCGGGCGCGGGCATACCGAGGGCGACATCGTGGCTTGGCTGCCGCAGCAGAAGATCCTCTTCGCCGGAGACCTGGTGGAGGCCCAGGCCGCGCTGTACACCGGGGACGCCTTCCACCGGGAGTGGTCGTCGTCGACGCTGGACGCCGTGGCCGCGCTGGAGGCCGAAGCACTGATCGGTGGTCGGGGAGCGGTCGCCGGAGGACGTGCCGCGGTCGATGCGGCGATCGGCCAGACCCGCCACTTCCTGGACGTCATGATTCGCGAGGTCGGGGCGGTGCAGCAGCGCGGTGGCACGCTCAAGGAAGCCTTCGACGCCGCACATGCGGCACTGGTCGACCAGTACGGGCAGTGGCCGATTTTCGAGCACTGCCTGCCCTTCGACGTCTCCCGCCTGTGGGACGAGCTCTCCGGCATCGAGCGCCCCGTGATCTGGACCGGCGAGCGCGATCGTGAGGTCTGGGACCGGTTGCAGAGCTGAATCGGGCCGTGCTCGTGCGTTGACGGGAGCTGAAATGAACACACGACAAGCTGCTCCTGAACCGGTGCTGGTGCTGGGTAACGGGCCGGTCGGTCAGACGGCGGCTCTCCTGCTGGCCCGGTGGAACGTTCCGGTGGTGCTGCTGGACCAGCGGCCCGAACGTGACCCCGTGGGATCCAAAGCCATCTGCCAGCAGCGCGATGTGCTGGATATCTGGGAGTCGGTCGGGGCGGGGAACCGGATCGCCGAGGAAGGCGTCACGTGGACCACGGCACGGACGTTCTACCGGAACGAGGAACTGTTCAGCTATTCCTTCGACGATCCGGGGCAGGCGCACTTTCCGCCGTTTGTCAACCTGTCCCAAGCCCGCACCGAACAAGTGCTGGACGAACGCATCGCTGCCGAACCACTGATCGATGTTCGGTGGGACCACGATGTGGTCGGTCTCGAGCAGCATGCCGGGGGAGTGACCCTGACATGCTCGACGTCCGGCGGGCAGGCGGTCGTGGACGGCAGCTGGGTGCTGGCCTGCGCCGGTGCCCGCGGAGACGCCGTGCGCGACATGCTCGGCGTCACCTTCGGCGGGCATTCCTTCGACGACCGGTTCCTGATCTGCGACATCCGCACGGACATGCCGGACTGGGCCGACGAGCGGCGCTTCTATTTCGACCCGTCGTGGAACCCGGGCAGACAGGTGCTCATTCACCCGTGCCCGGATTCGACGTTCCGGATCGACTGGCAGGTGCCGGCTGACTACGACCTCAAGGAGGAATACCTCAACGGGGCCTTGGACGCCCGGATCCGCCGCATCATCGGGGACCGGCCGTACGACATCGTGTGGAAGTCGCTGTACCGATTCCACTCCCGGGTGGTCGACCGGATGCGGGTGGGACGAGTACTGCTTGCCGGGGACTGCGCCCATCTGGTGTCCCCGTTCGGCGCGCGGGGTCTCAACTCGGGTGTTCAGGACGCGGAGAATGCGGCGTGGAAACTCGCATTCGTCCTCCACGGCTGGGCCGACGAGGCGCTGCTGGACAGCTACCACGACGAACGGCATGCGGCAGCACGGGAAAATCTCGAGGTCACCGGCGCGACCATGCGCTTCCTGGTACCGCAGAATGATCGGGATCGCCTGCGGCGAGAAGAGATTCTCGACCGGGCCTGCACGGATTCCGGCGCGTGGCCGGAGGTCGATTCCGGGCGGCTGGCCGAACCCTACTGGTACTCCGGCTCTCCGCTGACCACACTCAGCGACACGCTGCCGAGAGCCGCTCGGCCACCACGGGGCAGTGCGCCACGGCCGGGACCCGGTGTGCTGGTTCCGGATGTGCCGATCGCTGCTTTCGGCAAGGGCTCCACTCGGTTCCGTGAAGTTGCCAGAGGCGGATTCCTGCTGCTGGCGTGCGGAGACATCGACGAGAGGGTGGTGCGCCAGGCCGCCGCGACCGTCACGGCGGCTCCGGTGCGCCTGCTGCATCTGGACCGGGTCGATCGCACCGGAGCTCTGGCCGCAGCCCTGCAGCCGAGCTCGGACGAGTTGTGGATCATCCGCCCCGATGCCCACATCGCAGCGGTGGTGCCGAACCCGGACTACGACACCACCACGAGTGCCCTGTGCCGAGTGACCGGTGAACCGCTCGCTCCGGCACCACGGCGACCGGAAACCGCTCCGGCACCGGACTTCGCAGGAGGATGACGATGGTGCCTGATCACCGGGTGGAAGGGGTACCGCCTGACCTTCCCCCGGTGGACAGGCTCCTTCCCCGGCGGGACGGCCACTAACCGACGGGAATCCTGTCCAGGTCGTTACCGATGAGCACGCGGCCGTCGAATCCACGCTGTGCCTGCTGACGCCATCGTGCATCGGACACCGAGCTCGGTGGAGCCGGTGCGAGATGGCTCAGCACAAGGGTGCCCACTCCTGCTTTCCGGGCGATGGAGCCGACTGTTCCCGCGGGAGTGTGCGACTGTGTGAGGTGGCTGATTTTGTGCTCCGGCGTGCCGTTCTCCTTGTACCAGTCGATATCCAGGGCCTCGTGTACGAGGACATCGGCGCCGGTGGCGAGCTCGACGACATTGTCGCTGGCTGCTGTGTCACCGGAGAACACGATCGAACCGCGGTCGGTGTCGAACCGGAAGGCGAACGAGGGAAACACCGGGCCGTGCGGCACCAGGACTGCCGACACGGAAACACGGTCGTCTTCGGTCACGGTGAAGGGTTTCATGGTGGGAGCGGGCCGGTGGATCGGGTCGGCGCCCACCGGTGGCAGGGAGATCTCGTGCAGGTCGATGAGACTTCGGATGTCTGTGATGCCGGTGTCCCGCAGGAAGACGTTGCTGCTGTAGGCGAATGCATGATGAGAATGCTCGGTGAGTTCGGCGAGTCCGGGCGTGGGATCTTCCGGTGCGATCGTCGGTGCCTGCTCGGCCGTGCCCGACCGGGACAGGCGCCCTGCGGGGCCGGGGCCGAAGACACTGACGGGGGAGAGAATCCCGTCTCCTTCTGCCGCGTCGTTCGGGCCGAACCCGGCGAGCAGGAAGAAGTTGTAGTAATCGCACACGTGGTCGGCGTGCAGGTGCGTCAGAAAGATCGACCGCAGGTCACGGAATTCAAGCTCTGCGTTCTTGTACTGCGTGGCCGAACTCCGCCCGCAGTCGATCACATATGTCTGTCCGTGCACGCTGAGCACGCTCGAGATCCCGGTGCGCCCGGGATGGATCGGGGGACCCGCGGCGGTTCCCAGCAGGGTCAACTCCACGCCGTTGCGGGACTGTCCGATACTGCCGGAGAGCGAGGTAGCACCGCCGGCACAGCCTGCCCCGAGCAACGAGGCTCCGCCCATCGCGGTGGCCGCCAGCGACCGGCGCAGCATGGCTCTGCGTGGCATATTCGTGTTGACGACCGAATTGTCCATGATTCGCCGACTCCCATTCTGGTGACGGGTTTTCAAGGCACGCGACAGCGTGCTGGTCTTGCTGAAAAAAGAAAGAAAAGCAGTGCAGCCGGGGAAATGAGCGAAAAAAGGTTCTCGGAAAAGTGTTTCTTCGGCTGGTTTTCGGGATTCGCTCGGGGATCGGGCTTCCCCGAGCGAACCGCGTTGCTTCAGGGATGCAGGATCGCCGTGAGTGCTCGATGCAACTCGTCGTGTGCTGCTTGCTGCGTGTCCGGCGCGGAGATTCGCCGCCAGGCGATGTAGCCGTCGGGGCGCACCAGCAGACAGCCGGGCTCATCGATCTCGCAGACACGACGCCAGTCGCCGTAGGCGTCCCGCGCCTGCCGAGTGCCGATCCGCACCAGTCGCAGCGGCAGGCCCAGCCGATCGCGGCAGTGCTCCACCGCCGAGGACCACGCGGTACCGGACAGGCCCGTCATCACGCTGAACTCCCCTTGGCCGACCAGATCCAGCGTGGAAACTCGCCTGCCGTGCTCCTCGACCAGCCACACGTGCGGCAACTTGGCCCCTGGCCGGGTCGTGGGCTGGTGATGCAGCTCGGGATCCCGCAGCCAGGATTCCTCGCTGCCGTCGTCGAGCACGGCCGTGGAACGGTAGCGCTGGTTGAACTCGACCCCGTGGGCGTTGAACTCGTAGTTCTTCAGCTCGATGGCCTCGGTCAGGGCGAGGCGGCGTTTCTCGCCGTCGGTGCTTTCCTCCCGGCAGGCCGCCAACCCCTGGGTGATGCCCTCGTCGTCGCTGCCTCCGGCGATGCCCAGTGCCTCGAAGATCGGCCCGAACTGATCCCGACTGAGGTTGGCGCGCTCCACGATCTGCCGCCCCACCGGCGCCCGCTCACTGCTGTAGGTCTCCAGCAGCTCCGGGCCCGCCTGGCCGCGCAGGACCATCGCCAGTTTCCAGGCCAGGTTGAACGAGTCCTGCACGGAAGTATTCGAGCCCAGCCCGTTCGATGGGGGATGGCGGTGCACGGCGTCACCGGCGCAGAACACACGGCCCGAGGAGTACCGGGTGGCGTAGTTGTGGTTGACCGTCCACAGTGATCGCGAGGTGATGGTCACCGGCACGTCCGCATCACCGACGAGGTCGTGCACGATATCGCGTGCCTGTTGCTCGGTCAGTTCATCCGGTGGATCATCGATGTCGTATCCCCAGGTCAGCAGCCACTTGTGCCAGGGCCGCACCATCCGCACCAGTCCCATGCCGATACCGCCCATGTGCGCACCCGGCCGCATCACCCAGTACAGGACGCTCGGCCGGTGCGCGACGTAGTGGGACAGGTCGGCGTCGAAGACGATGTTCATGCTGCCTGCCTTGCCCTCCTGCCCGGCGATGGGCAGGCCGAGCTGCTCGGCGACCCGGCTGCGGGCCCCGTCGGCGCCGATGAGGTAGCGGGCCCGCACGGTGAACTCGTCGCCGCGTACCCGGTCCCGCAGCCGCGCGGTGACCCCGTCGGCGTCCTGCTCCAGGTCGAGGAACTCGGTGTCCATGCGCACCGTGGCCCCGCGCGAGGCGGCCCGGGTGACCAGGATCGGTTCGAGGTGGGTCTGCGGCAGGTCCAGCATCGTGCACGGGCTGGCCGCGCTGTACTCGGTGGCCGAGGCTTCCCCGGTCCCCCAACTGCGGATCCGGCCGATTTCCTCCCCGGCCAGGGACGTGCACAACACGGTGTCACCCATCAGCTCCGGAGGGGTGCCCTGCTGCTGTGCCGCACCCTCCACGCCGAGATCGCGCAGCACCTCCATGGTGCGCTGGTTGGTGATGTGCGCGCGGGGCGTGTTGGCCACCCAGCCGTACTTGTTGATCAGCAGGGTGCGCACGCCGTAGGTGGCCAGCAGCAGCGCGGCCGCCCCACCGGCCGGGCCTGAACCCACGACGAGGACATCGGTGTCGTAGTTCTGCTCGGTGCTCACTCGTCTTCTCCGTGGTTCTGCTCGTCGTCGGCGGCGATGTGGAAGGTGAACTCCAGCAGGCGCCAGCTTTCGCTCACCGCACGCCCGTCCGGCATGGCACCGTGTTGCCGTGGCATGTCGACGATCAGCTCGTCCTTGACGCCGAACACCGCATCCGAATCCAGATAGGCCCCGCCGGCCACGAAAAGCTGTGTGATCAAGCGCGGACGGCCCGGCGCCATGATCATGAAATGGATGTGTGGGGCCCGGTAGGGATGGCGCCCGACCGCGTCGAGCATGCTGCCCACGGGACCGTCGTCGGGGATCGGGTACTCAGAGGGGGCGATGGATCGGAACGTGAACCGGCCCCGGTCGTCGGTGCGGAATCGGGCGCGCAGCACCGGGCCGTCCAGGTCCGGCAATTGCACGTCGTAGTAGCCGTCCTCGTTGGACTGCCAGACGTCGACGACCGCGTCCGGGACGGCGGCGCCGTCCGTGTCGGTGACCTTGATATCGCCCCACAGCGGCTCACCGGGCAACCCCTGGGAGATGTCGGTTCCGTGCTCGGCCGCCGGGGGGCCTTCGACGTAGAACGGGCCGAGTACCGCCGACGGGGTGGCCTCGGGGGTGCGCGAGTTCGTCAACAGATCGACGGCGCTGGAGACACCGAGCGTATCCGACAGCAGCACGAATTCCTGCCGGGTGTCGCTGCACATCCGGCCGGTGTGGGTGAGGAAGTCGATGGCGTACTGCCATTCGTCCTCGGTGACGTCGTTGTCGGCCACGAAGCGGTGCAGGTGTCGCACCAGATCCGGCAGCAGCTGCCGCAGGCGCGGGCTCGATGCCCGGTCGAAACTGGCGACGACCTGCTCGGTCAGCCGGTGCAGCGCCGCCAGCGGCCGGCCACTCGAAGCCGGACGCTCGCCCGCCCACGCCCGATGCAGCAGCGTCGCGATGCCCTCGGTGGTCAGCTCCCGGGGGTTGGGGTAGGACTTCGCGGTGGCCAGCTCGGCGGCGGTGCCCAGATCCTGCTCGGCCACCCCCAGTTCCCGCAGCGAGGTGGGCCCATCCAGCGAGGTGATCAGGTCGTGCACCCCAGCGGGGGCGTCGTCGGTGCCCAGGGCATCGGCGATACGCCGCATCACCTCCGGCACGGCCGGGGCGTTGTAGGCCATGGCATGGGGCAGCACGACGGTGTGGGTCTCGGCGTGCGGCAGGTCGAACGAGCCGCCGAGGGTGTGGCACAGCTTGTGGTGCAGCCCCATGCCGACCAACCCCAGGCAGGTTCCGGCCAGCCACGCCGCGTGCAGCGCCTCGGCGCGGGCGTCCACATCGGCCGGGTCGGCCACGATCGCGGGCAGGGCACGTCCCATCAGCCTGATGGAGTCCAGTGCCCAGCCGTCGACGACCGGATTGGTCTGTTGCGAGTACAGCGCCTCCACCGCGTGGGCCATCGCGTTGATGCCGCTGGTCACCGACATCGACACGGGCAGATCGAGGGTGAACTCGACGTCGTAGAGCACGGTTTCCGGCAGGATCGCCGCATCCGAGCGGGTCGTCTTGGTGCCCTGCGCGGTCTCACCCAACACCGGAGTGACCTCGGAGCCAGCATAGGTCGTGGGCAGGACGACCTGATCGATACCGGTACGCCATGCTATCGCCTTGGCCAGCCCGATTGTGGAACCGCCTCCGACGGCCACCACGCAGTCCACCGAGTGCTCGCGGACCAGTTCCATGACCTGTTCGGTGACTTCGACGGGAGTGTGCATGGCCGCCCCGTCGAAGCGGACCGCGGCCAGCGATTCCAGTGCCTTGTGCACCCGGTCGCCGAGTGCTGCCAGCGGCGGGCTGCCCAGCACCAGAGCCCGCGTGCGTCCGAGCCGCTCCACCTCCTCGCGCACCTGCGCGCTCGTGCCGTACCCGAACACCACCCGGTTCGGGTTCGTGGCATGGACGAAACTTCTCATCTGGCTGCTTCTCCCACCTTGATGAAGTGTTGTTCAGCTCACGGTGCGTCGAGTATGTGCGAGCCCTGCCTCGTTCTCCTGCAGGTTTCGACTGTGTTGATTGCACGAAATCGGCATCACCAAGCCCGCGGTATGTCAGGTCCGGTGGGCCGGGAACGTGCTCAGCCCGCGCGGCGCATCGCGGCCGGTGTGACGCCGAGGTGCTCGCGCATCGTCCGGGTGAGGTGCTCCTGGTGGGAAAAACCACACCGGGTGGCGATCTCGGCGATCGGCAGAGTGCCGGTGCGCAACAGGTGGCTTGCCTGGTCCAGGCGCAAGTGCAGCAGGAATCGGTGCGGGGGTAAGCCGGTTCGCGCCTTGAATTTGCGGGAGAACTGGCTCACGCTCAGACCGACCAACCCGGCCATGCTCTCCAGCGGGATCGGCTCCTCGAGCTGGGTGCACATCCACTCGCGAACCGTGTCGAACTGCCGGTCGGTCAATGCGGTGCGCTCGGCTTTCGTCGGTTCGGGGAGCCGGACGCGGCTGTGCTTGCGCGCCAGCCGGGCCGCCAGCAGGCCGGCGATGTGGTCGACGTAGGTGCGTGCCGAGGAGTCTCGCTCCCGCAGCACCTCGTCGAGCGAGAGCACGAGCTGCTCCAGCAGCGGATCGTGGTTGCCGAGCACCTCGGCGATCTCCACGGCGTGCCCGCAGGCCTGCCGGATCGCCGCCTGGTCCAGGTACACGTGGACCGTGTCCAGCTCCCCACCGAGTTCGACCGTCAGGTCTTTGCCCGCAGGATGCAGGAAGAATCCTCCCGTGGGCATTCGTCGGGAGGCGGTCAGTCGGGAGTGGCCACGTCGCACGGTCACCGGTCCGCTGCGGTGCAGGATCAGCAGGTGGCTGTTCGCCGCGTCGAAGTCGGCTTGGTAGGGCTGTTCCCGCTGGGTGGATACGTACAGCTTCTCCCAGCCAAGACCGGCGCTGGTTCGCTCGGGTTGTACCCAGGGCAGACGGAGGATGCCGTTCGTATCGCGCAATCCCAACTCCGCCACTACTGCCACTCCCGTCCGCGATGAAGCACTGAGAACACGAAGCCCGTCGTGGGTGGGCCACAGGCTAGTCCGAGGACCACTTCCGGGCAAGACACCGATGCAGCGGGCAGTGCCTCGAGAGGTCACTCGCACATGCGGGAACACCGGGGACGCTCGTCGGCCCGCCCTGTGCTGAACTCTTGTTCCGGGACGTGGCGTCGCAATACGGTCGTCGCGCTGCTTTTCTGCCCGCTCCACGCCCGCAGGAGGTCGATATGTCCCTCGATGCGTTCGACCGTTTTCCCTTGCTGTTCGGTCCGTCACCGGTACACCGCCTGGACCGGGTGACCGCCCATCTCGGTGGCGCCGAAATATGGGCCAAGCGAGAGGACTGCAATTCCGGTATCGCCTTCGGCGGCAACAAGACCCGCAAACTCGAGTACCTCGTTGCGGACGCTCTCGCCCAGGGGTGCGACACGCTGGTGTCCATCGGTGGTGTGCAGTCCAATCACACTCGCCAAGTCGCCGCCGTGGCTGCCCGGGTCGGCCTCAAGTGCGTCCTCGTCCAGGAGAGCTGGGTTGATTGGCCGGATGCCGTGTACGACAAGGTCGGCAACATCCTGCTCTCCCGCCTCAGCGGTGCGGAGGTGCGCCTGGTCGAATCCGAGTTCGGCATCGGTGTCAAGGAGAGCTGGCAGCAGGCCGTGGCCGAGATCGAAGCCTCCGGGGGCAAGCCGTACGCGATCCCTGCTGGTGCTTCCGAGCACCGGCTCGGTGGGCTGGGCTTCGCGAACTGGGCATATGAGGTCGCCGAGCAGGAACGGCAGCTCGACACCTTCTTCGACACGATCGTGGTCTGTTCGGTCACCGGCAGCACCCAGGCGGGGATGGTTGCCGGTTTCGCGGCGCTGCGGGAACAGGGCGGCAGGCCGCGGCGCATCATCGGCATCGACGCCTCCGCCACCCCGACGGAGACTCGTGAGCAGGTGACCCGTATCGCGCGTAACACCGCCGATCTCGTCGGTGTGGGCCCCGATCTCGTCGATGAGGAGATCGTGCTCGATGAGCGTTTCCACGCCGGTACCTACGGCATTCCCGACGAGGCCACCCTGGATGCGATGCGGCTCGCGGCGCGTACAGAAGGCATGATCACCGACCCGGTGTACGAGGGAAAGTCGATGGCCGGTCTCCTCGATCTCGTCTCTCGTGGCGAGATCGATCGCGATTCCACCGTGCTCTACGCCCATCTGGGCGGGCAGCCCGCCCTGAACGGTTACAGCGCCCTGTTCGGCTGAAGTGCCGCTGTCTCGCGGAGTTGCTCGCATCGGTACGTGGTTTCTGCGGCTTCGCGGCTGTCCTCGCCGACCTGATCAGCATCGGATCCGGTGCCCACCGAGCAGCGGGCACCGGATGCTGGATGCATCGGCTCGATCAGGGGAGGTTCAGCCGGACGACTTGCGGATCGTGGTCGGTGGGCCGGGTGGCGAATTCGGCGTTGGTGTGCACGATGTCGAACTCGTAGCCTGCGCTCTCCAGGGAGGGAGAGACCAGCAGGTGGTCGAGTACCTGGGAGTTGCCCTGGTAGAGGTAGGTGTAGCGATCGGAGGCGGGCAGCGTGGCCGGGAGGTCGGTCAGGCCCGCTTCGGTGAGTGCGTCGAGGGTCGGGGAGAACGTGAAGGCGTTGAGATCGCCTGCGACGATGACCCTGGCGTTCGGGTCGATGGCCTCGATCTTGTCGTAGAAGTCGGCCACGATCCGCGCCTGGGCGGTGCGCTTGGTTGCGCTGGGGCGCTTGGGCGGCTGGTAGCGACCGAACAGCGGGTCGTCACCTCCCTTGGAGGTGAAGTGGTTGGCGATGACGAACACCGGTTCGTCGTCGAAGTGGAACTTGCCGATCAGTGGCTTGCGGCTGTTGTCGAAAGCGGGGTTTCCGGGATCGATACGGCCGGGATTGAGGCTCAGTGACACTCGGTCGCCGCTGGTTCCACT
This sequence comes from Haloactinomyces albus, assembly GCF_031458135.1. Taxonomy (NCBI): domain Bacteria; kingdom Bacillati; phylum Actinomycetota; class Actinomycetes; order Actinopolysporales; family Actinopolysporaceae; genus Haloactinomyces; species Haloactinomyces albus. The sequence goes on from NZ_JAVDXW010000001.1 coordinate 4,508,681, forward strand.
GTCGCTGACCTGCACGGCTGTGGTGGCATCACCGTGGGGACCGGGCGCGAAGGACACCCGGTCGGTGCGGAACAGGAATCCGACCCGGATATTGCCTCCCGGCTCACCGCCGCTTTCCCCGTTGACCGGGTCGATCTGGCGGTAGTCGTAGGTGGGGCCGCCTGCGTCGCCGATGGCGTCGATCAGTCTCGACCAGGTCCTGTCGGCATCGGAGGGTCCGTTTTCCGCGCCGTTGTTGTCCTGGACTTCCTGCAGGGCGATGATGCCGGGCGCGGCGAGGTGGGACACGATCTGGCCGGCCAGGGCATCGAACGTGCTCTGCGGGTCCTTGGCGTCCAGGTTCGCCACGTTCATGGTGGCCACGGCGAGTTGTTCGGAGGTGGGCGACTCGGTGGTCTCCCGGGGCAGGGATTCGGAGACCCCGGACAGGGGCCGGGTGAGCTGGAGCTTGAAGTTGCCGAAGCTGTAGCCGAGCACTCCGGTCGCGGGGGCCGAGAAGTGGTCGCCGGTGTTCACGGTCGGTGTGGAGCCGGAGACCACCTTGTCGTCGAGCAGGAGGCGCTCGGGATTGGGGTCGGACTGGCGCAGCACGATGCCGCCCCGGGTGGTGCGCACCGAGGCATTCGCCCCGTCGTCGCCGAGAACGGGAATTTCGCCGTAGGAGTTGGTGGGGCCGGTCGCGACGGCGTTGTCGAGCCGGACGCGCATGCCTTCCATCGACTCGTAGAAGTCGATGCCGTCGTCGGTGGCATCGAATGTTCCGGATTTCTCCACGCTGCCGGTGGCGTCGTCGTCGATCACGGTGCCCGGTGGGATCCGGCCTCCGTCGCCGAGCACGGTCGGGGCGGGCACCGTGGCGGTGCCGAGTGTGGTGACCGAGGGGGAGGTGAGTTCGGTGGTGGTGAGGTTGGCGGTGCTGGTGCCGCCGGGACGGTACTCGCTGACCGTGCCGCTGACCGCGACCACGTCACCGACCTGCACAGCAGGTTCGTGCGAGGTGTGGACGAACAGTCCTTCCGAGGTGGCCGGGTCGGCATCGGGGCAGGGATCCTGGTACCAGAATCCGTTCGCACCGACTGCGGTGACCACGCCGCGGACATCGGTGACCTCGGAACCGTCGAGCGAGGACAGGTGCCGGGTGCCTTGGATGTCACGGATCCGGGTCGCGGTGTCCCCGCAGGTGGCGGCCGTCGCTGCCGCGGGGTTCAGGGTGACCAGCGACAGCGAGGCGGTCGACAGCAACGCGCCGGTCGCGAGAGTGCGCCGCAGCCGGACTCTCCAGGAGGGGAGGGTGGGTTTCATCGCTGACTCCACACGAAAAGAGGGATCGAAAGGGCGAGTGGTGGGAGGAAGATCGACCGACTGCACACGATAGGCAGAGAACCTGACCGGCAAACAAGATGGAGGTGAATCGTCCGTGACCGGCAGGAAAGGAAGTATTTGCGAATACTTTGACAGCGGATGCGCGTAGTGCACAAGATGCTGCGTGTGCAGCAAAAGAATTTCCCCGGTCAATTCTGCTGCGAATTGGTGAACAGGTGGATTTGTTTACCGCCATTCGGTTGATATCACTGCCGAATCGATTCGGTCGTGTGGCCGGACCAAGACGTCGGGTAGCTATTCAGCTGGTGTGCGGGGCGAGTCTTTGCAGGGTGCGCCAGCAGCCGTCTGAGGTGCACCGAAGATCCCTTGCGTAGGCGGCGGGGCTGCCTTGCGCGGGCAAGGCAGCCCTCGGAAACACCGGAACAGGTCGAGTTGCTCGGGTTGAGCGCGCATGCGAAACCGGTGTGAGACCAGGGTCTAAAGAGTGATTCGGGTCGGCCGGGCCGCTGCGGCCCGGCCGAGTGTGGTGGTCACATCGAGCGAGTCGGTGACCGCCTCGGACTCGGCGACGGCCCACCCGTAGACCCCGCGGGCCATGGTCGAGGTGGCCGTGTCCTCCAGTCGACGAAACACCTCCGCGCGGTCGTCGTGCACTGCCGCACCGTCCGGTGCGGCGTCTCCGGCGAGCTGTGCGAGGTGACCGGCCAGCCGCAGCCGTCCGTCCTCGGCAAGGGAGCGGGCCCGGTTCGCGAGCTGCTCGGCGCCGCCGGCGAGGGTGGCGAGCTCGTGGGCCAACTCCGAACGGGGCGCCGGTTTGAGCTGTGCGGGATCGCCACCCCACCAGCCGCCGTAGCGTCGCCACACGGCATGGATCACGAATTCCGGCTCGTCGTAGAGGGGACGCAGGTAGGGTTTTTCCAGCAGCTCGGTCGGCGGGGTGACGCGGTGCAGCACCTCGTCGAGGGTGGCTCCCGTGTTCATGAGCTCGAGAACCTGGTCGTGCAGGGATTCCAGCAGTGCCGCCGAATCCGTCAACGCCTGGCGGATCCGTGCCGCACCCGCGATCGGCAGTCCGTGTCCGGGAAGCAGCAGCTGCGCGTTCAGCTCGGCCATCCATCGCAGTGCCCGCGCCCATTCCAGTGGATAGCGCTGCACTTTCTGGGGATTGCCCGCGTTCGGTGCGGCCCAGGTGAACAGGTCGCCGCAGCAGAGGATCCCGCGCTCGGGCCACCACGCCACGGTGTGATCGTCGGTCTCGGCGAGGACGTGCTGCAGTCGCAGAGTGAGGTCACCGTGCCGCACTTCGGTGGTTTCCCGGTAGGTGACGTCGGGGTAGCGGTACTCGGTGGGCCATACGAGCTCGGGGTCGCGGAACTGGCGGCGGTTGACTGCCGTGTTGTGGCCCGCCGATCGACGGTATCGGTCGAACCGCGCAGGCACGGCCTCGTGCGCGATCACCGTCGGCCGTGGCCGACCCTGGTCCGTGGCTTCCCGGTCGAACGGGTCGAGTCCGAAGACGTGGTCGACGTGTCCGTGCGAATAGATCGCGGTGGTCAGTGGATCGGACCAGCGGTCTCGGACAGCGCGGTGCAGGGAGGTGGCGGTACGGCTCGCTCCGGTGTCGAACAGCACGAGCCCGTCTGCGGTGGGGAAGACGAAGACGTTGCCGAAGGCCGACCACATCCACACTCCGTTCACGACTTCGTGCAAGCCCTCGGAGCGGAGGTCACCGCTGAGGTAAGACTCCGGTGTGGCCACACCGCGCCACACCCGGTCGGCGTAGTCGAGCAGGTCGGTCATGAGGGTCTCTCCTTGTCTCGTGGCCGCATTCACTGCGGGGCGGAACCGGTTTCCCTCGGGAGAGCACCGGTCGTGGCGGGCGACGAGGTTGGCGGTGCTGTCCTCTCGGCTCCTTGTGCTTCCTCGGGGAAAGGGCAGGGCGGAGATCGCCTGCCCAGCTCGAGGGGCAGCTCGCGGATCGATTCCATCGGCTCCCCTTAAGTCGAATGTGCCACACAGTAAGGCAAGTGCATTAATGCGACAAGGCCTTTGCGACAATGGAGGTGCAGTGCGACCACCGGTGTGGAGGAGAGGACATGGCGAGCCCGACCAGGTCGGCACAAGATACGCGCGAGCGGCTGATTCTCACCGCCGAGCGGCTTTTCGCCGAGCGCGGTATCGGCGAGGTGTCGCTGCGGGAGGTCGGTGCCGCAGCCGGTCAGCGGAACACCTCCGCCGCGCAGTACCACTTCGGTAACAAGGACTCGCTGATCGCGGCGATCCTCGACCACCGGATGCGCGTTATCAACGATCGGCGTCTGCGCCGCCTGGCCACGATGCAGGCAGAGGGGCGCAGTGGTGAACTGCGATCGCTGCTGGAAGCATGCATCTTTCCGCTGGCAGGCAGCACGAGCGAGTCGGGCGGTCACTACGCTCGGTTCCTGTCCCAATGCTTCGCCGACCCGCACTTCCGCACCTCTCTGGACTGGGAGAGCGCCACCAGCCTGCGGTTGGTCTGGGCGGGTATTCGCCGTTGCCTGGCGCATCTGCCCGAGTCGGTGGTGCAGGCGCGATTGCGCATGCTCGAGCATATCGTCCTGCCCACGCTCGCGGACCACGAAAAGATCGGGGACGTAGCCGATGCCGACAATCCGGCGCCGTGGACCATCGACCTCATCGACGCCGCAGAAGGAATGCTCACCGCAGCGGTGACCGCCGCGGACAGGGAAAGCCTGCCGTGAGGCGGATCTTGTGACACAGCGGCACGCGATGATGCGGCAGGCGGAATCCGCTACTCACTTTGCCGGAACCCGATCGGCACGTGCCCGACCGTCACCCCGTCGGTGTTGAGCAGCCGACCCATACGTTTGACGGTGTGCAGGGTGACATTGCGCTCGGTGACGTCCAGCTCCGGGAAACGGCGCAGCAACCGCTCTTCCAGGGAAGCGCACTCGGTGGATGACCGCAGCCATGCCGACAGCAACAGGTTGCACTCGCCGGTCACGGCGGCGCACAGCCGGGTTTCCGGCAGTGCCGCCATGAACTGTCCCACCTCGCTCAGTCGGTCGGCCGGGGCGTCCATCCGGTAGGTGGCGATGACGTGCCAGCCCGCGAGCCGCTGGGCGAGATCGCAACGGAAGTACAGTTCGCGATTTCGGATCATGCGGCTCAGTCGTCGCCGTACTGTCGTCTCGCTGAGTCCGGAGTCCTGAGCGAGATCCGCACAGCTGCGGCGTGCATCGGCACTCAACGCGAGCAGCAGCGCCCTGTCGGATTCGCGCAGTTGAGCCGGACGGGACGGCGAGCCCCGTGCCGGGTTGTCCACCAGCGCGGAACGCTGTTGCTGGTCCAGGGCGCGCACCAGCCAATCGCTGCCCTCGCGATAGAAGCGCGTGCCGATGCCGAGTCGTACCGACCGCACACCGTCGAGCCGTGCCAACCCCTCGGAGAGGAACGCATCGAGCGCGGGCAGGTTGGGGGCCACGACGCTCAGAACCAGCTGATGTTCCCCGGTCGTCCGATCGATGCTGAACACGCACGGCCAGGTGCGCAGCCGCTCGGTGAGGTTCTCCAGCGCGTCCGGACGGCAGGACACGTCCACGTATCCGACCGTCGAGACGGGAGGGGCCGGATACGCGGTCAGCCAGGCGAGGCCGTTGTCGGTGAGTCGGTGCCAGCGGCGTGCCGCGGTGGTGGCGTCGAGTCCCAGAGCGGGAGCGATCCGGGTCCACGGGGCGCGCGGACGAACCTGAAGAGCCTCGATCAGAGCCAGGTCCGTCTCACCGAGAACGGCGGAATCCTGCAGCCGGTCGATTCGTGCGCCGGAATCCGGCGAAGTAACGGCGCTGAACGACATGCGGCCTAGTGTGGCCGGATCTTCATGGGACAGGAAGAGCAGGAGGGAGCCTGTTGTGCACAAGACGACACGGATTACCGTGGTGCTGCTCTTCGCGGCTTGGACCGTTGACTACATCGATCGGCTGGTTGTCAATCTCGCCCTGCCCGCGATCGGCGATACCTTCGATCTCGCCCACGGCGAGCGTGGTCTGATCATTTCGGCGTTCTTCCTCACCTACGCCTTGTGCCAGATTCCCGGTGGGTTGCTGGCCGACCGTTTCGGTGGGGTGCGGATGGCCTGCTCGGCCCTGGCGCTGTGGTCGGTGTTCACCGGACTGACCGCTGCGGCGTGGTCGTTCGTCGCTCTGCTGGCGGTGCGCTGCTGCTTCGGTGCGGCGCAGGGACTCTTCCCCGGGGCGGCGCTGAACACGTTGAGCGCGCGCAGCGTGCCGGAACAGCGCATGACGGCGAACGGCTGGATGCAGAGTTCCAACGCCATCGGCGGGTTGCTGGCGGCTTTGCTGGCCTCGGCGCTGTTGACGGCGTGGAACTGGCGGGTCATGTACGTGACGGTCTCGGTGCTGGGTGTGCTGGTGCTGCTGGCGGTCGTCCGCTGGATGCCCGCGCCGTTGCCGCCGGAGCAGACCGGCCAGATGGTGCGGCGGGCTCGCGGGGCGACGGCCGCGGTGCTGCGCTCGCCGGTGATGTGGGGTTTCGCGCTGCTGTTCTTTTCCTACGACGTGGTCATCTGGGGCCTGAACTCGTGGTCGGCGTCGTACCTGGTCGAACAGCGCGGCCTGGAGATCAGGTACGCGGGGCTGCTCGCGATCGCGCCGACTCTGGCCGCCGCGGTGGGCGCGGTGGTCGGTGGTCGGCTCTCCGACCGGTTCGAGGGGAGGCCGCGGAAGATCATCGTCCCGGCGATGGTGGTGGTGGCGGTGCTGCTGTTCCTGCTTCCGCGGACTCCGTCGGTGGCGACCTATGTCGTCTGCGGCACGCTGCTGAGCGGGGCGGCCGGGCTGTGCTACCTGCCGTCCTTCTCGGTGCCGCTGCGCAGCCTTCCCCCGAAGTTGAGCGGTGTGGCCTCCGGAATGATCCTGTTCGGCGGTCAGCTCTCCGGAATCATCACGCCCACCGTGTTCGGCACCGTCGTCGACCACTTCTCGTACACGGCCGCCTTCAGCGTGCTGATCACCGGGCCGGTGCTGGCCATCGTGGCAGTGCTGTGTGTCCCGCAGACCACCGAGCGTTTTCTTTCCCGTTTCCGACACATCGGTACGAACACCAAGGAGGACATCGATGCCCGCGGCGCCGAGCACCGTGTTTGAGACCGGGCTGTCCGAGCACGTCCCGCATTGGCAGGAGGTCTATCGCGATCTGCACGCCCATCCCGAACTCGCCTTCGTCGAGCACCGCACGGCCGCGGTCGTGGCGCGTGAGATGCGCGCCGCGGGCGGCTGGGACGTGACCGAAGGAGTCGGTGGCACCGGCGTGGTTGGCGTGCTGCGCAACGGTGCGGGTCCGGTGGTGTTGCTGCGGGCCGACATGGACGGGTTGCCGGTACAGGAGGACACGGGCTTGTCGTATGCCTCGGCCGAGGCTGGGTGCATGCACGCGTGCGGACACGATGTGCACGCCACCTGCCTGCTGGGAGCCTGCCATCAGCTCGCGGCGCACCCCGATGCGTGGCGCGGGACGGTCGTGGCCGTGTTCCAACCTGCGGAGGAGATCGGCAAAGGAGCCCGCGCGATGCTGGATGACGGGCTGCTGGAGCGCTTCCCGGCTCCGGCGGTGTGTCTGGGCCAGCACGTCGGTCCGTTTCCGGCCGGGGTGGTGGTGACCCGCCCGGGGACGCTGATGGCCGCGGCGGACAGTTTGCGGGTGTCTTTGCACGGTGCGGGCGGGCACGCCTCCACCCCGCATCTCGCGGTGGACCCGGTGGTGCTGGCAGCGGCAGTCGTGATGCGGCTGCAGGCGTTCTCCGCCCGGCAGGCTTCCCGCTCACCGGCGACGATGCTCACGGCGGGGGCGTTGCACGCGGGCACGGCCGCCAACATCATCCCCGACCGGGCCGAACTCCTCCTGAGTCTGCGGACATTCAGCACGCAGGCACGTGAGGAGGCGCTGGCCACTGTGGAGCGAATCGTGCGGTCCGAGGCCGAGACGTTCCAGGTGCCGAAGGAGCCGGACATCGAGCGGTACGACAGCTTCCCGCTCACCGCCAATACCGACGGTGTCACGCAACAGGTGATCGACGCTTTGGACGCGACGGGCGCGCCTGTGCGGACGTTGCCGTCTCCGTTGGCGGCCAGCGAGGATTTCGGGGTCTTCGGCACGGCGGCGGGTTGCCCGTCGGTCTTCTGGCACTTCGGTGGTACCGACACGGCGCTCTTCTCCGCCGAGGACCTGGCCCGCCTGGAGGAGGGCACGTTGCCGCCCGGACTGCCGTCGAACCACTCACCGCGATACGCCCCGGACCCCGCTCCGGCGCTGTCCGCCGGGATGCGCAACCTGCTGGCTGCCGCTGCCGTGTGGCTGTGTCCGGACGGTACCGGCCGGAGTTGCTGAACCGAGCGACGTGCGGCCTCCTCACCGAGGCAAGCTGCAGTCGGTGAGGAGGCCGCCTCGCGCTCACGTTCGTCCGGAACCTGCTTTCATGGTGGTGAGATCGCGAGTGCTGCCTTCGCGGGTCAGCAGGATCGCGGCGGCAGCCGCGGCGAAGGCGAGGATCCAGACGGCTCCGAGGAGCGTCGGGCTGCCTCCGGCGGTGAGCACCAGCCCGGTGGCGATCGCCGGGGTGAATCCGGCGCCCAGGGTGGAGGCGCTCTGGTATGCCAGGGACGCGCCGGTGTAGCGCATGTGCGTGGGGAACAGTTCCGCGGTGAAGGCGCCGAATGGCCCGAAGATGACACCCTGCAGACCCTGCCCCAGCATCACGGCGATGGCGAAGCTCCACACGGTGCCGAGTTCGACCAGCCACAGGATCGGGAAGGCGCAGACAGCGGCACTGATCACTCCGGTGAGCATGACCGGCCTCCGCCCGAACCGGTCGCTGAGCCGGGCGCTGACGATCACCACGAGCAGCATGACCACGGCGGCCGCTGCCTTGGCGTTGAGCACGCCGGTCTTGTCCGCACCCTCGTTGACCGCGTGGGACACGGCCCAGACCGTGACCACTCCGGCCAGGGAATAGACGCTGGTTCCGGCGATGACTCCGAGGAGCAGACTCTTCGGGTTCTTGGTGATGACCTCGAGCAGCGGGATCTTCTTGGCTTCGGCCTTGTTCTGGAGTTCCTGGAACAGTGGCGTTTCCGCGATCTTGAGGCGGATCACGAGACCGACCGTGACCAGTACGACGCTGATCAGGAACGGGATGCGCCATCCCCAGGCGAGGAACTGATCCTGGGGAAGGAGAGTAGCGGCGCTGACCGCGAGGGTGGCCAGCGCCGCACCCGCAGGGCCGCCCATGTTCGCGAAGCTGGCGGCAAAGCCGCGTCGTTTACTCGGGGAGTGCTCCAGAGCCATCAGCATGGCGCCGCCCCATTCGCCGCCCACGGCCAGCCCTTGGAGGATGCGCAGCAGGATCAGCAGGACGGGTGCGATGACCCCGATCTGGGCGGTGGTGGGCAGCAGGCCGATCGCAGTGGTACCCGCTCCCATGGTGACCATGGAGATGACCAGGACGTTCTTGCGCCCGACACGGTCACCGAAGTGCCCGAAGATCGCCCCGCCCAGCGGCCGGGCGAGGTAGCCGGCCGCCAGGGTGCCGAAGGAGGCGAAGGCGGCGAAGCCGGGTCCCAGGTTCGTGAAGAAGACTTGGCTGAACACGATGGCGGCAGCCGTGGCGTAGAGCAGAAAGTCGTAGTACTCGATGAGACTGCCGATGAAGCTGGAGGTGAGAATCCTCCGCATATCCTTGGTGTTGAGGCTCTCGGAGTTCATGTTCTGCCGCGATGGGTCGGGGGACGCTGCGGTCTGCTTGGTCGAAGTCATGGCTGCTGTGTCTGTTCTCTTCCTACGGCGAAGACCGATCCCTGACGAGGGCCTCCGGAGACGTCGAGGTGATCGGCGGTGGTCATGGCATGTCCTGGCAATCAATTCGTGTGGCGCGGACCACGGGTAAGTACGTACAGCGTCACACCGGTCTCGGCGCTTGGCCCACACCGGCATTCCGTTGAACGGAATGCGGGCATGGTGCTGCGGTGACCGAGTCGGCGATGGTTCGGACACGTCGTCGTAGGCAAGGAGGACGGGACGTTGGACACCACCGTGACGCTGACCGGAACGGGCACCCCACTACCGGTGCCGGGCCGTGCCGGGCCGGGAACGTTGCTGCGCTGCGGGCAATTGGCCGCACAGGTCGACGCCGGGCGTGGCACCGTGCTGCGGCTGGCCGAGCTCGGGATTCGTTGCCCGCAGATCGGGCTGCTGGCGCTGACCCACCACCATTCCGACCATCTCGTCGGCATGTCCGATCTCGTGCTCACTCGCTGGGTACAAGGTGGATTCGATGCGCTGCCCGTGCTGGCCCCGGAGGGGCCGACCGCCCGATTCGCCCGCCGGGTGCTCGACATCTGGGACGACGACATCGCGATTCGCAGGCACCACGGTGGTCGCCCCACGTCTCCGGTGGTGGACGTGCGGGCATTCACCCCCACCACGATGCCGAGTACGGTGTGGCGATCCGATGCGGTGGAGGTCTCGACAGTGGCGGTGCGGCACGAGCCGGTGGAGCCCGCAGTGGCCTACCGCTTCGACACCCCCGACGGTGCGATGGTCGTCAGCGGAGACACCCGGGTGTGCGGTGAGGTCGAGCGGCTGGCGCGAGATGCGGACGTGCTGGTGCACGAGGCCTGCCGCAGCGAAGTTCTCCGTGCGCGCGGCAAGGATTACATCGCCGAGTACCACGCCGACACCGTGGAGTTGGGCGCCATGGCCGAACGCGCCGGCGTCGCGACCCTGGTACTCACCCATCTCGAACCCGGCCCGACCACGGCCGAAGAGACCACCGCCTTCGCCGAGGACGTGCGCCACGGCGGGTTCACCGGGCAGCTCATCGTGGGCGAGGACCACACCACGATGCCGGTGGCCTCCGAGCGTGCGAGCAGCGCAGCAGCTCCGGAGTAGCCTGGAGGGGGCAGGGACGACGAAAGGCGATCATGCCGGGCCAAATCCGGGAACCGGGACGCACGGTGACCAGTCGGGTGCTGGCGATACTCGAGGCCTTCGGACCCGACGACACCGACCTGACGCTGGCCGAGCTGTGCCGCCGCACCGGGCTGGCGCCTGCCACGGCGCACCGGATCGCCGGCGAGCTCGTCGCGTGGGGCGGGCTGGAGCGCAGTGGCGACCAGCACTACCGGATCGGACTGCGGTTGTTCGAGATCGGCATGCGCGCTCCGGGCCGATACGGGCTCGGCAGCGTCGCACTGCCGTTTCTGGAGGATCTCTACGAGGTCACCGGCGAGAACGTGCATCTGGCCGTGCGCGATGGTCATCATGCGGTGTACCTGCACAAGATCACCGGTCGGCGTGCGGTCGATACGCCCTCGCGCTCCGGTGGTCGGCTTCCGCTGTACGCCACCGGCATGGGCAAAGCGTTGCTGGCGTTCCTCCCCTCCGAGCTGACCGAGGAGATCATCACCGGCGGGCTGGTCCATTACACGCCGCACACCATCACCTCTCCGGGCCTGCTGCGTCGGGCGCTGACACAGATTCGCCAACGTGGGTTTTCCGTGGCCGCGCAGGAGTACTCACTCGGCACCGTCTCGGTCGCCGCCCCGGTGTTGGCCTCGGACGGGCAAGCGCTCGCCGCCGTCTCGGTCGTGGTGCACAGTTCCCGTGTCAACGTCGCACGGCTCGGTCCCGCCGTACGCACCGCCGCCACGGGCATATCCCGTCGGCTCTCCCCGCCCGATGTGTCGGATGCTTCGGCGGGGCGCGCTAGCCTGGGGTGGTCAACGAGCTCGGGGTGAGGAAGGGCGATGGCGGGATCGGGGCGTGTGACCATTGCCGATGTCGCGCGAGCGGCGTCGGTGTCACCCACGACCGTTTCGCATGCGCTCAATGGTTTGGGCAAGGTCGACCCGCGGACACGGCAGCGGGTGCAGGACGTGGCTGCCGAGCTGGGATACCGGCCGAGTCTGCGGGCACAGCGGCTGCGCCGCGGTGAGGCACGCACGATCGGCTTGGTCTCGTCCATGCCCTTCGCGGTTGCCGGCGGCCCCTCGCGACTGGGCTTTTTCATGGAGGTCGCCGCCGCCGCTGCCGAGTCGGCGCTGCTGCACGGCTTCGGATTGGTGCTGGTCCCGCCCCTGGAGTCGGATCCGCCGCTGGACTCGCTGGACATCGACGGTGCGATCGTGGTGGAACCGGAGGAGAACGACCGCACCACCGGGCGCTTGCAGGCTCGTGGACTGCCGGTGGTGGCTCTGGGCAGGCAACCGGAAGCCGAGTTGGCCCATGTGGACCTGGATGCTCCTTGGGTGGGACGGTTGCTGCTGCGGCATCTGCACGAGCAAGGGGCGCGGCACATCGCCCTGCTCATCGGCAACAGCCGTCGTCATTCCTATGTGGACATGGAATCGACTTACCGGGATTTCGTGGTGCGGCACGACATGCCCGCTGTCGTGCTGCGGGCGGAGGAGGCCGGTGGTGAGGCAGCCGGGTACTCGTCCGGTATGGAATTGCTGTCGCAGTACCCGGAGGTGGATGCCGTCTGTGCCACGGTGGATGCGTTCGCCGTCGGAGTCGTGCGAGCCCTGCGCGAGCGGGGTTGTCGTGTTCCCGACGACGTGCTCGTGGCCACCCGCTACGACGGTCTCCGTGCTCGTACGTGTGACCCGCCGCTGACTGCGGTCGATCTGCACCTGGATCAGGCAGCGGCGAGTGCGGTGGAACTCCTGCTGGAGCGGTTGCGGGGCGACTCGAGCCGGGAGACGATCGCCCCTCCGGAACCGGTGCTGGTGGCCAGGAAGTCCTCGGGAGCCGGATCATCCGGCGAAGAGCAGGGTCAGTCCCGACACGAGCGCGAAGGCCAGGACGACGCGCCGCATCCAGGCACCGTCGAGACGGTGATGGACATAGCGGCTCAGCACAGCACCCACCACGAGCGCGGGCAGCAGTAGTGCGGCGCTTCGAAGCTGCTGAGCCTGCACCGTGCCGGTGGCCAGGAGCAGGCTCAGCGAGATCACTTCACCGGCGACGAAACAGATCGCCACGGTCGAGCGCAGCACGGGCGCGGGCCGGTGCTGGTACACCAGTGCCAGCGGAGGCCCGCCGACGCCGGTCGCGGTTTCGGCCACACCGGTGATCGCTCCGGCCGTGACGAACGCACGCCTGCCCGGTGTGAACGCCGGCGCCAGCAGCGTGATCAGTACGGCGAGCACGGTTGCCGTACCGATGAGCAGGTTCAGTTTGCCCATCGGAATCACGGCCAGGACCCACAGGCCACCGAATGTGCCGACGAACCGCCCGCCGGTGACCCAGCCGGCGCCGCTGGTGTCGAGAGAACCGCGCTCGCGCCAGGCGATGTAGGCGTTGAGCGGGATCATCAGCATCAGCAAGAACACCGGGAGCAGATTCGGCTGCAGAATGCCGATGACCGGAGCCAGGATCAGGGCGAATCCCAGCCCGGTGGTGCCTTGCACGAAGGAGGCGACGGTGACGGCAACCGCCGCCACGGCCAGAGCGGCCATGCTCACCTGTCACACCCCCGGCCGTTGCTTGTCCGCCGGTGTTCGACCGATGTGGAATGGACGCGTTGCAGGGGGGCTTGTTCGAGCACTTTCCCTCCGATGTCGGCGGCATGTTCGACGAAGGCGGGGCCGTCCCAGTCCGGTGGCCACCCCTTCCACAGGCGGAGTTGTCCACCGATGACCACGGCGGTGATCTGATCCCGGTTGGCCAGCCGGACCAGTTCCCAGGGCAGGTCCCGGGACGGCTGCAGTTCGGGGACGTTCGTATCGACGAGGAGGAAATCGGCGGCCTTGCCGGTGGCGATCTCACCGGTGAGTTCCTGCAGGCCCACGGCGGCGGCGCTGCCTGCGGTGGCGTGCTCCAGCCAGGACCAGCCGCCACCACAGGACGAATCGCCCGTGTCCAGGCCGTATGCGAGGCGCTGGGCGAATTCGGCGGCGTCGGCAAGCCGGAATCCGTCGCCGCGCGTGCCGTCGGTGCCGAGACCGAACCGCACGCCCAGTGTGGCCAGCATGTGTGCCGGTGCGACCGCATTGCCCTTCCAGGCGCTGGCGACCGGGTTGTAACTGATCGCGGCGCCGCTGTCGGCCAGCAGCCGCATCTCCGGCGGTGTGAGCAAGGTGGTGTGGGCGGCCAGCGTGTGCGGACCGAGGGCTCCGATGTCGTGGAGATGCTCCAGCGGTCGGCGTCCGTGCCGCTCCAGGGAACGTTCGACAGCGGCGAGATGCTCGTTGACGTGGATCTGGAACACCGTTCCGGCATCGGCGCACAGTCGCGCGGTGTCCCGCAGTGTCTCCGCGGTGGCGATCTCCGGGATGGGGATCGCCAGGGAGGGGTGGATCAGCGTGGCATCGTCCCAGCGTGCCAGATGCTGCTCGCCGTGATCGGGTTCCTCGTGGCAGACCATCCCGAGTACACATCGGATACCGGTGTCCTGGGTCGCTGCCGCGACCGTGGCGACGTCGACGGGAGCTCTCGTGCCTGCTTCGGTCACGGTGGTGAATCCGCCGCGCAGTGCCTCCAGGGCGGCGAGTTTCGCGGCGACGTAGGCTGTTTCCTCGTCGAGACTGTGCTCCAGCGGAATCCAGATCCGCCGGAAGATTTCCGAGGGTTCGCCGAATCCTGCGGCCTTGCCGAAGCTCTGCGTGAGGTGGTGGTGGGCGTCGATGAAGCCCGGCATGAGGATGTGGCCGGGCAGGCGAACCGGTTCGAGGTCGCTGCGCGCGGCGAGGACTTCCCGGGCCGGCCCGACGTGCTGGAAGATTCCGTCGGCGATAACCACGGCGTACTCGTGTGCGGGACCTTCGGGCAGGAGGAGCGCCTCCGGCAGGAGAAGCAACTCATCGTGGGCGAACAGGTGCTGCATGGTCTCGCTTTTCGGTGATGGGGTCATGATGCGGCTGCCGTCTCGGTGTTTTCGCGTGGGGAGGGGGCCCGGAGATGGTGAAACACGACGTTGAGAACCGCGGCGACGAAGGCACCGACGGCGACGCCGCTGTCGAGCAGGATGCGCACGTTGGCCGGGAACTGATCGTAGATGCCGGGAACCAGGATCGGTAGCAGTCCGAGGGCGAGCGCGACCGCGCAGATCACGATGTTGGTGTGATCGGACAGATCGACCTGGCGCAGCATCTGGATACCGAGCACGGTGATCACGGCGAACACGACCAGGGCCGTACCCCCGACGACCGCGGCGGGAATACCGGCCATGAGCTGTGCGATCGGGGTGAACAGGCCGATCAGCACCAGCACGATCCCGGCGATGACGGTGACGAACCGGCTACGCACCCCGGTGACCCGGACGATGCCCACGTTCTCCCCGCTGGTGACCATCAGCGACGTGCCGAAGAGACCGCCGCACAGTGAGACGAGGGCATCCCCCCGGATCGTTTTCGGAGCGTCCCGGCGAGTGTCGATGTCCTTGCCGACGATCTCGCCGTTGAGCACGGTCTGCCCGGTGGCCTCGGCCATCGACGCGAGCGCGAAGAGCATCAGCGGAACGGCGGCGATGAGACTGAATTCGGGCGGACCGAAGGGCAGCGGTTCGGGCAATGCGAACAACGGGCCCGTGCCGACCTCGTCGAAGTGGGTCGCTCCCAGCAGTGCGGCCAGCACGGTGCCCGCAACGAGCCCGAGCACGACTGCGAGCTGGCGCAGCATGCCGGTCAGCAGGCGGAAGAACAGGACCGTGCAGCCGATCGTGGCCAGTCCGAGCAGGAGAGCGCGGGGATCTCCGAATCCCGGTGTCCCCGGCTTGCCGGTGACCAGCAGGCCGCCGACCTTGATCAGATTCACGCCGATGATCACGATCATCGTGCCGATCACGACAGTGGGGAAGAACTTCAGCAGTCGGGTGAACAGCGGAAGCGCCACCAGGTAGAAGACCGCTGTCAGGATCACCGCTCCCGACGCCGTGGGCAGACCGTGTTCCTGGGCGATGGCCACGAACAGCACGATCGGTGCTCCACCGGGCAGCATCACGAACGGCAGCCGGACGCCGATCCTGCCGGGTCCCAGGGACTGCACCAGGGTGCCCACGCCGGAGAACACGAAGGCTGCCGCAAGCAGCTTGACCGTCAGGTCCTCGGACAGGCCGAGGGTCTTGCTCACCAGGAACACGCTCGAAATCGGGGTCGCTGCCATCACCAGCACGTGCTGGAGGCCGAACGGAATCATCCTGGCGATCGGCCGATATTGGTCCACCGGGTGTCGCTCTGTCGATACGGACACAACAAGCCTCCTCGCTGTGAGGTCGGCGAAGGGCCACTCGTGGCCCCGTGACGGACGTGCTCGGGCTGCTGTTCGCAGCAGAGCGCTCGCCCCAACCCGAGGTCGGGGACCGACTCGATCCGGAAGGCCTCGCGCTGTGGACGCGGTAGCCAGCGGACAAATCGATTTGCCCGTGTATATTGTGACGCCGATCTCCCGATGTCAAGAGCTTGTCGAGACCGCGGGTGGACAATCCGCCTTACCGCGTGCGGCAGGCTCGCGTGTCCCGTGCGGGATGCCGCACACTCGGTTCGGAAGAGCAGTGCGCCCTCGACGCCGGTGTTTCAGCCGGACTCGAAGGTGAGGACCGGTTTGAGGGTGCTGCCGTCCTTGACCGCCGCGGCCGCCTCGTTGATGGCGGTGAACTCGTAGGTCCGAACCAGCTTCTGCAGGGGGAACCGGCCTTGTCCGATCAGGTCGACCAGGGCGGGCAGGAAGATCTGTGGTGTCGAATCACCTTCGGTGACGCCGATGACCCGTCGACCGTTGAGCAGAAAGTTCACATCGACCTCGACGGTGCTGCCCGCCGGTGGCGCGCCGATGGCGGCGCAGACGCCCAGGGGTGCGAGTGCGTGGACGGCGGTGTGCAGCACCCCGGTGTTGCCGGTGCTGTCGATGGCGTAGTCGATGCCCCTGCCGCCGGTGATCTCCGCCAGGGCGGCGGCGACATCGGTCTCGCGGGAGTTCACCGTCGCGGTGGCTCCCAGCTCGTGGGCCAGTTCCAGACGGTCGGCGACGAGGTCGACCGCCACGATGTTCGTGGTGCCCGACAGCGCTGCTGCCATGATCGCGGACAGCCCCACCGCCCCGGCGCCGAACACGGCCAGGACCGATCCGGGCTCGGGCTTGAGGGAGTTCCACACCGCTCCGGCGCCGGTCTGGACTCCACAGCCCAAGGGGGCGAGCAGGGACAGGTCGGCATGCGGATCGACCTTGGTCACTCCGCGCTCGTCGGCCAGTGCGCAGGTGGCGAAGGAGGATTGGGCGAAGAAGTGTCCGTGCAGTTCACCGGACGGGCCGGAGAGGGTGGTGCTGCCATCGGCTCGCTGCCCGCCGAGCAGGTTGCGGGACAGGAACGTCTCGCAGTACGCGGGATGGCCCGTTCGGCAGTTTCGGCACGATCCGCAACTGGTGAACGACAGCAATACCTGGTCGCCGGGCTGCACGGAATCGACTGTGGCACCGACGCGTTCGACCACTCCTGCTCCCTCGTGGCCGAGGACACCGGGAAGAGGAAACGGGATATGGCCTTCCTGCACGCCGACATCGGTGCCGCAGAGGCCGGTGGCGACCATGCGCACGAGCACTTCGTCGGGGCGGGGCTCGTCGAGGGAGACCTCCCGGAGCTCGAAGTCCTCGCCCACGCCGGAGAGCACGGCAGCTGTTGCGGTGATGCTCATCGCTGGAGCTCCTCCATCCTCGCCCCGCCCTCTCGACATCGAGGGCCGGTTTCCCTCGCCGGTGCCCATCGTGCCGGTCGACGGCGGCCGCAGGCTTCAGCCGGCACGAGTGCGGCCGGAAGAGACCGAACACAGTTCCCGTGCGAACAATCCCGCGCTGGCTTTGGGATCGAACCACGTTGACTTCGGCGGCATGAGCAGACCGGCGTCCGAAACGGCCATGACCTGCTCGACGCTGGGCGGGTGCGGGAAGAAGGAGAGTGCCTCCCGCTCGGCGCACCAGCATCCGGTGCCGCCCGCGCCGCCGCCGTGCGTCGGTGTGGCCCGGTCCCCGGAGTCGGCGCCTGCCATGTCGAGCACCGCGGGAAGGAGCTTCTCGTCGAGCGCGACAGCGTCGAGTGAAGCGCGAACCTGGTCGGCATCCCACGGGGCACGCAGCCACAGCCGGTAGCATCGCCCATCGACGCGCACGCCGACGACTCCGGGTGCGGGTTGTGCCGCTTGAGCGGAGTCGCATTCCTCGATGCGCGCCGTCACGGGGTGTGCGGCCAGTACCTCGAGTACGTCCGCAGCGGAGGTACCCTCCGGCATGGGCAGGCAGCGGTGATAGCCGAGGATGCGCATCTCGCTGCTGGGAAAAAGGGCAGCCAGTGTGAACGCGTGGGCGTGCTCCCCGTTGAGGCGGCTTCGCCTGCGCGCATTGCGTTCCGCGGCCACCATCCGGTGGTGTCCGTCGGCGATGTACAGCGTCTCGATATCGCCGATCTCGTCCTGGACTGTTTCCGCCAGCTCGGCATCGTGACGAATCCAGACGGTGTGCGTGATTCCGTCGGCCGAGTTCAGACGCACATCGGGTTCGTCCACCGTGATCCCGTCGAGCAGTTCACGCAGCCGGGGCCGGTCCGGATGAGCAAGTGTCACCGGCATCTGCTCGATACCGCCGCCCACCGTGAGCTGCTCGATTCGACGCTCGCGCTCGGGACTGGTGGCCTCGTGGCAGCGAATGCGCCTGTTGCGGTAATCGTCGATCGACACCTCGACCACGACCCCGGTTTGCCGGTGCCTGCCGGCTTCCAGCCGGTACACCACCACGGCCGGTACGGAGGGGCGCGTGTATCCGCCCGCGTCGAGGAGTCGGCGCACCCGTGTCGGGTCGATGGTCCCGTCCACCGTCTCGGTCCGCCGTGGGTCGATGACCAGCACCTCCGGCGGACGTACCGTGATGCCCGCGGGATGCCCGGAGAGCTCGCGTGCGGGGGTGGTTTGCTGTGCTTGCGAGCCGTTCATGAGCCACCGCCGGAACGGAGCGGCGTCGCGAACCCGGTGGGCTGTGTTTCGGGCTGCGTTTCGGGCTGGGACCCGGGTTGCGTTTGCTGTGTCGGCAGCACGGTGTCGAGGTTCACGCAGTGCACCACGTTGCCCGCATCGAAGGCATCGATCATCCGTACGACCTCGGCGGCGACTGCGTGCTGCGCCTGCTCGGTCGAGGCTCCGATGTGATGGGTGCCGTAGACGTTCGGGTGTTTGGCCAGCGGGGAGTCGATGCTGCCGGTGCTCGTGTCCGGTTCGTCCGCGCACACGTCGATGCCCGCGCGCACGTCCTTGGCTTCCATCGCTTCGATGAGCGCGTCCTCGTCGACGAGCTCTCCGCGCGAGGTGTTCAGGATGATCGTGCCGGGTTGTACGTGGGCGAGCAGGTCACGGTTGAGCAAGTGCCGGGTGGATTCGGTCGCCGGTACGTGCAGTGACAGGACATCGCAGGTCCGTGCGAGTGTCTCCAGGCTGTCGACGAAGTGTACCCCGATGGCGTGGGCACGGTCCCGTGTCTGTTGATCGCGCTGTGTATTGGCCACGGCGTGTACTCGGGCGCCGAATGCCGCGGCCCGCTCGGCGAATTCGAGTCCGATTTGCCCCAGCCCGATCACGCCGACTCGGCGACCGTGAATTCCTCGTGCCCGGGCGTAGCGTTTCTTGTCCCAGTGGCCCGCGCGCAGGTCGATGACGTTGTCGGCGATGTTGCGGTCCAGCGCCAGCAGCAGACCGAAAGCGAGCTCGGCCACTGCGACCGAGTTGCGTCCCGGCACGTTGCAAACGTGGATTCCTCGCTCGGAGGCTGCTTCGCAGTCGATGGTGTTGGTCCCGGAACCCGCACGGATCACCAGACGTAGCGCATCGGCTTCCGCGAGGACCGAGGCGGGGACCTTGGTACTTCGTACGACGAGAACGTCGCATCCCGCAAGCTCGCCGGAAAGCTGCTCGGTGGTCGTGTCCGGCTTGTGAATACAGTCGTGGCCGAGTTCGGCCATCTCGGTCAGGGACGATTCCGGGAAAGCATCGGCGACAAGGACCCTCATCGGCCACTCCCTTGCGCTCGGTGGGCCCGCCCCGGCAGTCCCCTCCGCATGCCGCACGTCGGTGTCCGGGGCGAGCCGCGATCGTTCCTCGCGCGGCACCATGAACAATAGATCGACTGTTGCTCATTACGCATATGATTGCTTATGGCGCAATAGTGACGTCGTCGTCGGAGGACGTCAACAAGCCACGTTGAGTGGACGGCCGAACTCGCTCGACAGCGTGAAGATCACCTCCCATACTGTATACTGTGCGCTCGCCACGGTGCTTGCCTCTCCGGTCGAGCGGTCGGTGCCGAGTTACTCGACCAACTCGGCACACCGCGCGGACGTCAGTGCTGCAGAGCGTGTATCACCGCAGCCATGTCCTCCGCGCCGTGCCCTGCATCGGCTGCTGCCTGGAACTGCCGATGCAGTGCCTGCATCAGTTGTTCGTCGGTGCCACCGGTGCGCATCGCCTCGGCGATCAGCGCGGTGTCCTTGACCGCCCCGCCGAGGGTGAACGCGGGCGGGAACTCCTCTGCGATCATCGCCTTGCCTTTGATTTGGGCATAGGCACAGTCGAGCGGCCCTCCGGAGATGGCATCCAGAAACAGTTGCGGATCGAGCCCCACATTGTCGGCCAGCCCGACGGCCTGGGCCGTGGCGCCGACGACCGAGAGCACCCAGGAGTTGGCGGCCAGCTTGAGCCGGTGCCCGTCACCGGGTTGCTCTCCCACCCACACCGTGCGCGAGCCGATCGCCTCGAAGACCGGCGTGACGGTGTCGCGCAGTTGTGCTGAACCACCGGCGAGCACGATGAGCGACCCCTGCTCGGCAGGCTGTTTCGTGCCCAGCACCGGTGCATCGACGAATCCGACACTGTGCTGCTCGGCCAGGTCGGCGAGCCGGGCGGTGCCACCGAGCCCGACCGTGCTGGTCTGCACCCAGATCGCCTCCGAGTCGGTGGCGGGCAGAGCACACTCCATCACCTGGGCGACGGCGTCGACGTCGAACAGCATGGTGATGACCACGTCCGCGCCCGACACGGCGCGGGAGAGATCCTCGGCGACGGTGGCGCCCGCCTCCGCGAGCGGGCGCGCCTTTTCCACGCTGCGATTCCACACCGTCACGTCGAGTCCGGCACCGGCCAGGTTCCGGGCCATTCCGGCTCCCATCAGCCCGGTCCCCAGTACGGTCACAGCTTGCGCCACGGCGTCCTCCGATCCTTGCGGCTTCCCGGAAACACCCGGTTACCCGATCACGGAAGCAATCATGCTCGGTCATCGGAATGGGCAACCGGAGTGCTCGACGAGATCGCGTGGGCGGCGAGCCTCGCGCTGCTGTCTGCCGAGCAGCACTCGGACATCGGCCGAGAGCCGTACGGTGCGCTCGTCGACGACCTCGGCACGGGTGCGGTGATCGATGTTGAAGTGGGTGCCGGTCGGATGTGGCGCGGTCCAGCGGATCTGCTCGTCGAACGCCTGGCGCTCGGACTTTTTCCGATGCACGGCTGGCGCGATGATCCTTTCTGCGGGTCGCGAGTGATTCCGCCGGAGTGGATGGCCGGAAGTCACCGAGGAAGCAGATCCTGCACATGTGCGGTATGACTGACTCCGGACGGCTTTGTTCGCGAGGATGCGACGCACGGAGGGAGAGCAGCGATGGCGGACACGAAGAACGGTCCGGATTTGCACCCGGTGACCGAGGAATTGGCAACCGGAAAGAATTTCGCCTCGATTTCGACCCTGCTGCCCAACGGCGCGATCCAGACCCAATTCATCTGGGTGCATGCCCAGGACGGCAAGATCGTCCTGAACACCGAAACCCATCGCACGAAGTACCGGAACATCACAAGTGATCCGCGGATCACCGTCCTGATCCGCGACGAGAACGACCCGTACCGGTATGCCGAGGTCCGCGGCGAGGTCACGGCGACGACCACGGGCCCGCAAGCACGCGAGCAGATCGACGAGTTGGCCCGGAAGTACCTCGGCAAGCAGTATCCGCCGGAAGGTATCAAGTCCGAGCGTGTCATCCTGTGGATCACGCCCGCCCGGCAGACCATCGTCGAGCAGAACAAGAGCACGTAAGAGGTACTTGCACTGCGGTGAGTCCACACGCGAGAACCCGGCCCGTGCCTCGCATTCGCCTGCAGGAATGGGACTCTCCAGGATTGCGGCGTGGGAGCGCTCGTACGCTTCGACGGGCACGAGGACGGGTATGCACAGAGGATGGCCTCCACGCCCCCGCAGCAGTCGTTCAGTCACATTTCCTTGCGTCCCTACGGAAACCCGCTCCCGCTCGGATTGTTCTCCTTCGGCATCGGCATGGTGCTGCTCGCCGGGATCGCCTTCCAATGGATGCACGGTATGGAAGTACGAGCAGCCGGGATCCTGATGGCTGCCTTTGTCTTTCCGCTGGAACTGCTGGCTGCAGTGCTCGCCTTCCTGGCCAGGGACACCGGCGCCGCCAGTGCGCTGGGTCTCTTCGCGACGTCGTGGCTGGCGCTGGGCCTGTTGCACGTCGTCTTCCCGACGATGCGGACCAGCTTCGCGGCGGGCCTGTTCCTGGCGGCGTTCGCGGTCATGCTGATCCCGCTGGCGGTTGCGGCGAGCCTGGGCAAGCGTCTCCTCGCGCTCGTTCTCTCCGTGTCGACAATCCGTGCAGGATTGGCTGCCGCCTATCAGTTGGGGGCCCCGCACGCTGTCGCTCTGGCTGACGGGGCCGCTGCGCTTGCGTTGTCCGTGCTATCGCTGTACGGGGGAACCGCTTTTCTTCTTGAGGATATCCGGCAACGAACGCTGCTTCCGGTGCTGCGCAGTGGGTCCGGCCTGCGAGCGATCAACGCCGAGCTCGGAGACCAGTTCAGACGGCTACCGCAGGAGCCCGGTATTCGACAGCAACTTTAGAGGCTCCGGCAGCAGGAACTGTCGGGCTCGCGGCGCCCGGGCGGCACCTCGCGGCGTTGTCGTGGAGTCGACGTGGCTCCGCCACGCCTCCTTCCTCCTAGCAAGACCCGATGCGAGGCATCCACCTGGCCACCGCTCCCTGATCCAACGCCCCACCGCCGGAGCCTCTTAGCCACGTTCCTGCGTGCGGTGCGAAGAGGGGTCCTGAGCGCGGTCGGTGCCGGCTTCGGTATTTCCCGGATCCTGATCCGTTGCCAACCGTCGATTGAGGAGTACTTTGGTCGCGTCGATGGCGAACAGCCAGATGACGGACCATCCCCAGGCGAGCCCGACCTGCGACCAGCCGATGGACGGCATGAGAAAGCCGGTCAGCGCGATGGTGGTGGCCAGGATCTGGGTACCGATCACAGCAGCCAGGACGATCGCAGTGGGCCAGGAGGACCAGAAGGGGCCGCGGGTGCGCGCCGCGAAGTAGGTCAGATGGCCCGCCACGGACAGCTTGAGGTAGACCAGCGTGGTGATGGCGGGGCCGGTGATGCCGAGCGGGCCCTGGGCGAGCACGACCAGCACGAATGAGGACACCACGCCGACGAGCCCGAGTGCGGAACCCACGCCCAGCACTTGGCGCATCCGCCATCGTGCGGGTTTGCTTGCCGGTTCGGCTCGGTCATAGGCGATGGACAGGATGGCCAGGTCGTTGAGCAGCGCCAGCAGGATCACCTGAATCGGGTTGATCGGGAAGATGCCGAGCGCTGCGATGGCCACCGTGACGAACACGACGATGCGGATCGTTTCGCTGATGCGGTAGATGGTGTAGTTGGTCATTCGCCGGAACGTCTCCCGGCTGCGGCGCAGCGCCTCGACGATGACCGACAGTCCGGGCTCGGTGAGTACGACCTCGGAGGCCGCTCGGGCGGCATCGGTCGACCCCGCCACGGCGATGCCGACCTCGGCGCGCCGCAGCGCGGGGGTGTCGTTGACGCCATCGCCGGTCATGCCCACGATCTGATCGCGGTCCTGCAAGGCGGCGGCTATGCGGTACTTGTCCTCGGGCACCACCTGGGCAAAGCCGCTGACCGTGTCCACCTGCTCGGCGAGTTCGCGTTCGTCGGCGGCATCCCGGACGGCTTCGGCTTGTCGGACGTCATCGCCCAAGCCGACCTCGCCTGCCACCTGCTTGCCGATCTCCACTCGGTCACCGGTGAGCATGCGCACCTGCAGACCGAGATCGGCTGCCTGTTCCAGTGTCTCGGCGGCGTCCGCGCGCGGTGGGTTACGCAAGGCCAGTACTCCGAGGAAGCGCCAGTCGCCGTCGTCGTCGGCGCGCGCGACGGCCAGCGTGCGCATGCCCTGCTCGCCGAATCCGCGTGCCTGCTCCTCGACCTGTTGACGCAGATCGCTGCCCGCCTCGGCCAGGTCGGTGATCGCCTGCACAGCCCCTTTGGCCACATGGAATTCGTGACCGTCCGGCCCTCGCGCGCGGCCCCGGGTGCGTTTGAGTTGCGGGTCGAACGGTGTGAAGTCGAGCAGTTCGTACCTGGCCAGCCATTCCTCCTCGGTTGCGTCGAAGATGGCCAGATCGATGGGGTCCCTACCGTCCTGCTGGGAGGCGAGCGCGGCGGCGAGCAGGATCTCGTCCGAGCCGGCGGCATCCCCGCTTCCGGTGTCCACACCGACCGCATCGTGGACGGTGATTTCGTTGCGGGTGATCGTGCCGGTCTTGTCGACCAGCAGGATCTGCATCCCGGCCAGTTCCTCCAGTGCGGGCAGTCGGCTGACGATGGCTTTCCTGCGGGCGAGTGCGCGAGCACCGGCGGCCATCGTCACCGACAGCACCGTGGGCAGCGCCACCGGCACCGAGGCGATCGTGACGACCAGAGCGAGCTCGAGGGTTGTGGCCAGCGGATTGCCGCGCAGCAACGACACGGTGATAATCACGGTGACCAGCACCAACGACAGCGCGATGAGGTAGCGACCGATCCGCAGCACCGCCTGCCGGAAGTGCGACGGTGGTGCCTCGCCCTGCACCAGTTCGGCGGTGTGTCCGAAGCGTGTGCGCAGCCCGGTGGCGGTCACCCGCACATGCGCATCCCCGCGCGATGTCGATGACCCGGAATACACCGCATCGCCCGGTTCTTTGCCGACCGGCAGGGATTCACCGGTCAGTGCCGACTCGTCCGCGGAGATACCGCCGGCCAGCAGCCGCCCGTCAGCCGGGACGATCTGGTCCACACCCACGTGCGCGAGGTCCCCCGGGACCACCTCCCGCGCGGGGATCTCGTGCCAATCGCGGCCTCGTTTGACCCGGGCGTGCACGGCCACCTGCTGCTTGAGTGCTTCGATCGCCCTACCGGCCTGGTGCTCCTGCCAGAAGCCCACCACACCGTTGATCAGCAGCAGCACCAGGATGACCGCCAGATCCGGCCACTTCCCGCTGGCGGCGGAGAGCACGGCGGCCGCCTCGATCATCCACGGGATCGGCCCCCAGAAGTGCCGGAGAAACTCCACGATCGTGGAACGGTTTTGCTCGCCGAGCTCGTTCGCGCCGTAACGCTCGAACCGCCGGGCCGCCTCGTCGCCGGACAGGCCCTCCTCGGAGCCGAGACCCTCGTCGGCACGCCGGTCCTCATCGTGCCGCGCGTCGGGCGGCCCTTCGCTCTGCTCCTGGTCATGCTGCTCCTGGCCGGTGTCACCGTCCTGCTGCTCGGGGGTGTCCGCATGATCGACCCCGTGCGTCCGAGAGCGAGCCGTGCTCTTCGAGTCGCGGTGCTCGCTCATGAACGCTCGGTCTTTCTCCGTGATGTGTCGAGAAAAGCCACTACCCGGGTGTACCCGTCATCATCCGGCACACACTCGTACGTCGTGCGCTTGCGATCCCGACCACGATCGCAAGCGCACGGGTGTGGGCGTGGTCGGGTCGGCGATAGGCTCGGCCGGTACCCGCAAAGAAGGTGGTGAGGGAGTCCGGATGCCGATCACGACGCGAGCGACCGAGCTTCTCGGTATCGAGCACCCGATCGTGCTGGCTCCCATGGACGACGTCGCCGGTGGTGAACTGGCAGCGGCCGTCAGCCGCGCAGGCGGGCTCGGCATGATCGGGGGAGGCTACGGCGATGCGGATTGGTTGTCCGGTCAGTTCGATGCCGCCGACGGTGTCCGTGTGGGCTGTGGGTTCATCACCTGGTCTCTGGCGCGGCAACCGGCCCTGCTCGATCGTGCTCTGCAGCGCAGCCCGGCAGCTGTCATGCTCTCGTTCGGTGATCCGGTGCCGTTCGCGGAGCGGATCAAAGCCTCCGGCGCGCTGCTGCTGTGCCAGGTTCAAAACCGTGAGCACGCCGAACGCGCGCTTGAGGCGGGAGCCGACCTTCTCGTGGCACAGGGTAATGAGGCCGGCGGCCACGGGTACGGATCTCGCACCACGCTGACACTGGTCCCGGAGATCGCCGATCTGGTCGCCCGGCGCGGCCTCGATGTCGCTGTTCTGGCCGCGGGAGGGATCGCCGACGGCCGAGGAATGGCGGCCGCGCTGACCTTGGGGGCTTCCGGTGTCCTGGTCGGCACCCGCTTTTACGCGGCCGCGGAAGCCTTGAGCACTCCACAGGCGCGCGACCGCGCGGTGGCCGCCGCGGGAGAGGACGTGCGCCGGACCACGGTCTACGACATCGTGCGAGGTCATCCTTGGCCGGACGGGCATACCATCAGCGTGCTCGGCAATGACTTCGTGTCCCGGTGGCACGGTGCCGAGCCCGAGCTCCACCGCAACCTCGAATCCGCCACCGCGGACTACCGGAGCGCCGTCGACAACCGCGACTACACCGTCGCCAATGTCACCGTCGGTCAAGCGACGGGTCTCGTCGACTCCGTCCTGCCCGCCGCCGACATCGTCACCGCCATGGCCGAGCACGCCGGCACGACGCTGAGCGTGCTCGCTCGGTAAGGTTAGCGGCCCGCTGCGGGTGCTTTCAGCGCTCATAACTCGGTTGACCGTCGTACACTGGTGATTTCAGTCGTACCAGCGGACTTGAGGAGGGCTCGTGGCTACGGCGAGGAAGACGCAATCCGGGAAGGCACAGTCCGGGAAAGCACAATCCGGCGGTGCCCGGTCCACGGGTTCGGCGCGCGGCTCGCAGGCGAAGACGACGAGTCCCGCGGCCGAGTCCGATTCTTCGGCGACGACGGTGCACCTGCCCTACGTCACGGCCGAATTCCACCGCCCCGAAATGCCCGAGATCCACGTTCCCGACCGGACGGAGATCTCCGGGGCTCTCGAGACCGTTCGGGAGAACATGCCGTCGCGGGAACAAATGGCCTACTTCGCGGGATTGGGGATGCTGGTCGGGTTCTCGGTGATCGAGTGGCCGGTGGCCGCGGCGATCGGCGTGGGAACGGTGGTGGCCCAGCGTGCGGCCGGTGGCTCCTCGTCCGGATCCGATACATCGAGGGGGCAGGACCGGTCGCGGTCGGGCTCGGCGAGCGCTTGATCCCGCGATGCTGTCGAAACTGGGTGCAGTTGTCTCGCAGCTGTTGGCGCCGGTAGCGGGCGCGGTTCGTACGGTCGCCCGGCACGGTGGTTCCCGAGCCACCTGGTCGTCGAACGGTCGAACCCACATCGCGGTGCGCGGAGTGCATGATCCCCGGAACGCGGAGCAGGGCGGGCTCGTCTCCGAGCACCTGCAGGGCCTCGCCGGGGTGCGGCGGGCGGAAGTCAATGCGGCACTGGGGTGCGTGGTCGTCAGTCACGACTCGGAGTGGATCGACGTAGCCGAGCTGATCGATGCGGTGGACAAGGTCGAGGACGCCGGCGGGTTGGCGGACGAGCCCTATGCCGAGGCCAGTGCCATCCACCCGGCGAATCCCGGCAACGCTCTCGGTCACGCCGTCGTGATCGGAGCGAATATCAGCGGACTCGGTTATGCGGCGGTCACCCGCGCACTGCCGGTACCGGCCCTGCCCGAGTCGATTCCCGCCATGCTGACCACGGCCGATTCGTCACCGAAGGTTCGCGGGACGTTGGAGTCGCACCTGGGGAGAGCCGGAACCGACCTGTTGTTCAGTCTGGGTAATGCCGCGGCCCACACGCTGGCCCAGCAGCCGACGAGCCTGGTGACCGATTCCGCATTCCGGTTCTGCCTGCTGCGCGAGTCCCAGGCTGCGCAGCGCAGCTGGGTGCGGTGGGACAAGGAGTTCGGTGCCCATACCGACGCGTATCGCAACGCAGCCCAGCACGTGGAGGACCGCCCTGGCTCGCTGCCTTCCGGGCCGGTCGAGCGCGCCGCCCACAGCTCGCTGCTGGCCGGGCCCGCCGCTTTCGCCGCTGCGCTCGGTGCGACGTGGAATCTCCAACGTGCGCAGGGTTTTCTGGTGGCGGCCGCACCGCGTCCGGCACAGCTCGGCAGGGATGCGTTCGCCGCGCAACTGGGATTCGGACTCGCCGAAAGAGGTGCGCTCGTCCTGGATCCGCGTGCTCTGCGCACACTGGACCGGATCGACACGGTGGTGATCGACGCCGCCTCGCTGCCAACCGGGCGACGGGCCGTACAGGATCTGGTTGCGCTGACCGACGACGTCGACAGCGCGGAGTTGTGGGAACGCGCGCACGCGCTCATCGGTGCCGAGGAGGAAAATGCCCCCTCGCCCGACGGCTGGACCATCCACACCGTGCGCAGCCGCTCCGACCTGCCGGAACACTGGCGGGACAGTCTCCGGCTGCCCGCCACACCGGGTGGACAGGTCGTCGCGCTGAACCGGAACGCCGACACGGTCGCCGTGCTCGAAGTGGTGGATGAGCTGGATCCGCTCACCGACGAGCTGGTGGCTGCGTCCCGTGCGGTCGGATCGGTGCGGATCGCGGGGCGCGGAAGTCGCCTGGCCGAACGGCTCGATGTGGAAGACGCGGTCCCCGGGGGAACACACCTGGCGTGGTCCGTGCGCGAGTTGCAGGCCGAAGGCAGAGGTGTCGCCGTCGTCTCGTCGCACGGAGGCACGGGCCTTGCCGCCGCCGATCTGGGCATCGGGATCGCGCGAGGGACGGCCCCGCCGTGGGGGTCGCACGTGTTCAGCGGACCCGGCATGGGAGAAAGCTGCGCTTTACTCCGCTTGATTCCGTTCGCGCGCACGGTGAGCCTGCGTAGTGCCCAGTTCGCGACCGCGGCCTCGGTCGGTGGGGCGCTGCTGGCTCTGCTCGGGCCGGCCTCGCGAAGTCAGGCACGAGCCGGGATTCCCGTCTCCACCGCGAGTGTGCTCGCCCTCGGTGCGGGCACGTGGTGGGGTATCCAGGCCGCGCGGCGTCCGGTCCCGCATGTCGCCCCGCGCACTCCCTGGCACGCCATGTCCTCCTCCAAGGTGCTGGAGCGTTTGGACAGTTCCCCGGCGGGACTGTCCGATGAGCAGGCACGGCATCGCATCGCGGACCGGGGAGAACGGCCGGAGCACCAGCGGGTGGGATTGCTCCACGCGAGCCTGGAAGAACTGGAAGGACCGTTGACTCCGGCATTGGCAGGCGGTGCCGCGCTCTCGGCGGGTATCGGGGCCATCACGGACGCCGCCGTGATCGGTGCGGTCCTGGGCATGAATGCCCTGATCGGCGGCGTTCAGCGACTCAAGGCCGACCGTGCGCTGGGTGAACTCCTCCAAGCGAGCACGATTCCCGTTGCGCTACGCCGTAACGGCACCCAGGCCGACGTGGCCGCGGACGAGCTGGTGCCCGGCGATGTGGTCGATCTGGTTTCCGGAGACTCCGTACCGGCCGATTGCCGGCTGCTCGAGGCCGAGGGAATCGAGGTCGACGAGTCCAGTCTCACCGGGGAATCACAACTGGTCACCAAGACCGAGGCCGCGACACCCGCTGCGGCGGTGGCGGATCGGCGCAGCATGCTGTACCAGGGCACGGCCGTCGCCGCTGGGCAGGCGAGTGCGGTGGTGGTGGCGATCGGCTCGGACACCGAGGCCGGCCGGGCGGTGGGCACCGAGGACGGCCGAACTCGAACCGGCGGCGTGGCGGCACGGCTGCGCTCGCTGGCCAAGACCACGGTGCCGCTGTGCGCGGGCGCCGGAGTCGTGCTGCTGATCGCGGACCTGCTGCGTGGCCGAGCCATGGGAGTGGCGGTGGGGCGCGCGGTGAGTTTGGCCGTCGCCGCGGTCCCGGAGGGGCTGCCGTTCGTGGCCACCGCCGCGGAGTTGGCCTCGGCGCAGCGGCTGTCCCAGCGCGGGGCCCTGGTGCGCAACTCCTCGACCATCGAGGCTTTGGGGCGCGCCCAGGCGTTGTGCTTCGACAAGACCGGCACGTTGACCGAAGGGCGGATCTCGCTGCGCTACGTCTCGGACGGCACCCACAGCCTGCCCGTCGAAGAAGCGGAGGAGGCACAGCGCACCGTGGTCGGTGCGGCGCTGCGGGCCAGCCCGGCAGGGGAAAGCGGGGAAGCTCTGCCGCATCCCACGGATCGCGCCGTGGTCGAGGGAGCTCAGGAGCTCGGTGTGCCGCCGGAGGAGGGCATGCCGGGATGGCGGCGGGTCGAGGAGCTGCCGTTCGAGCCGTCCCGGTCCTACCATGCCGTGCTGGGGTCCTCCGACCAGGGACAGCTGCTCAGCGTCAAGGGTGCCCCCGAAGTCGTGCTGGCCCAATGCACGCACTGGCGCGCCGACGGTGGGCGAGTGCTGCTGGACGATGCCGCCCGACAGTCCATGACGGAGGAAATGGACCGGTTGGCGCGCATGGGTTTTCGGGTGCTCGCCGTTGCCGAGCGGCCCGCATCCGACCGGCGTGATCTCGACGAATCCCGGATCCGCGACCTGACTCTGTCCGGCATGATCGCCTTGGCGGACACGATTCGGCCCACAGCAGCCGAATCCGTGGCACAACTGCAGCAGGCCGGTGTCCAGATCGTCATGGTCACCGGCGATCACCCCAGTACGGCCCAGGCCATCGCCGCCGATCTGGGCGTGCTCAACGGGCATCGCGTGATCACCGGCCCGGACCTGGATTCCCTCGATGACGGGCAGCTGTCGGAGGTGGTCGGCGATGTGGCCGTGTTCGCGCGTGTCACTCCCGAGCAGAAGGCACGGATCGTCCGAGCATTGCAGAGCATCGATCGCATCGTTGCGGTGACCGGCGACGGTGCCAACGATGCACCCGCGATCCGGCTGGCCGACATCGGCATCGCCCTGGGAGCACACGCCACTCCGGCTGCACGCGAAGCCGCCGACCTCGTGGTCACCGACGATCGCATCGAGACCATCGTCGATGCCATCGTCGAAGGCCGTGCCATGTGGGCCTCCGTGCGTGATTCACTGGCGATCCTGCTCGGCGGCAACCTCGGCGAGATCGGCTACACCGTCATCACCGGACTCGTCACCCCCCAAGGGGGGATGAACGCACGGCAACTGTTGCTGGTCAACGTCCTCACCGATGTCCTGCCCGCGATGGCGATCGCGGTGCGTCCGCCACCCCAGGTCACCCCGCAAATGCTGCTGGCGGAAGGACCGGAGGCATCCCTGGGCTCCGCCCTGACCCGGGACATCTACCGCCGGGGAGCGATCACCGCCGGTGCCGCAACGGCGGCGTGGTTCCTCGGCCGCATGACGGGCACGGCCCGGCACGCCAGCACCGTCGCCCTCGTTGCTCTGATCAGTGCACAGCTCGGCCAGACCCTGGTCATCCGGGGACGTACGCCGCTGGTGATCGGATGCGCACTTGCCTCCGTGGCCGCCCTTGTCGCGGTCGTGCAAACCCCCGGCCTGAGCCAATTCTTCGGTTGCACCCCGATGTGGCCGCACGGCTGGGGCATCGCGCTCGGCGCCACCACTGCTGCGACCCTGGTCAGCTTGGCCTTCCAGTAACCGTGCAACCGGCGGTAGGGGCGCACGGCTTTCGCGGGAAAGCCGGCACCTCCTGCTCGCTTCGGCTCAGCCGGATTTGCGGTGTCGGCGGACGATCCGGTGCCACCAGCGGGTTCGTGGCGAGGATGGCCGTTCCGTCGTTGTCTGCTCGGCAGGTGCCACCGCAGCGACCCCAGGGGCCTCGGAATCCTCCGCTGCCTCAGCGGCAGCGGAGGCAGCGGCCTGCCGATCCGCGCGCCACTGCCGCACCACGTTCTCGGTGTTCACCGGGCCGACCGGTACCTGCGGGCCCGACGGCGCCCGCAGCCAGTCCACGATTCGCAGGTTGAGCTCCTCGGCGACGTCGCGCACCGCCTGCTCGGAAGTCAGCCTGCGGACCGTGTCGGGCAGCCGTTCGATCTCCTTGCGCAGTTGCAGCGGCGTGGGCAGCAGTGCCTCGGTCGACAAGCCCTCACGGTGTGCTTTCTGCTTGATCCACCACAGTTCGTCGTGGGCCTTGTCCAGGTCGGGGAGGGGTTTGCCCGCGCCGGGCAGGTCGTCGAACTCACCACGTTCCGCCGCCTCACGGATCTGCCTGTCGATCCACGTCTCGAAGGTGACGCCGGGTGGCTTGCGGTCTGTCATGGTTCCATTGTCGCGCAGGTGTCGGGCTGTGCCGGTTTTCGGCCAACCTGCACGCCCCTGTGCCCGGGGGAGAGGGTTGAAGTTCTCGGGAGAACTTCAACCCCACCAAGACCAACCGGACAGGCCTACCCCAGGTAGGGGAGCGGGGGCAGACCCGGCACCGTCCGGGAAACCCGGAACACCGCCCCGGCCTCGGGGTGGGCCTTGACGTCGGTGTCGACGCGGGATGTGGTGATGTAGAGCTCGTCGAGCTCGGGGCCGCCGAAAGTGCAGGCCGTGACACGCGGCACGGGAAGCTCGACGATATCGAGCAGCTCGCCCCGGGTGGTGTAGCGATGGAGTGCTCCGCCACCCCACAAAGCAACCCACAGAGCTCCTTCGGAATCCACGGCCAACCCGTCCGGAGCACCGGCTTCGGGATCGATGTGTACCACCGTCCGTCGGCCGGTGAACTCGTCATCGGCGTGGTCGAAGGCGTCGATTCGCTGCGTGGGTGTGTCCACATAGTACGCAGTGGTTCCGTCGGGACTCCACGCCAAACCGTTCGAGATGGTGACGTCGGTGCGGACGGTGTGCACCTCGCCCGCGGGATCCAGGCGGTAGAGAGTCCCGGCGCCCGGCGCGGCATCGTAGGCCATCGACCCACAGTAGAAACTGCCGTTCGGGGAGCAGCCTCCTTCGTTCATCCGGATGCCGGGATCGTTCCACAATTCGCCGAGGGGGCGAATGTCGGTGAGCTCGTCATCGGCGAGGGCGAATCCGCGCTCCAGGGCCAGAACCGCGCCCCCGCCGATGCGTGGCCGCAACGCCGCCACGGCAGTACCCACGTGTCGTCGTCGGACGAGACCCGAGTCGGAGTCGCGGGTCAGGACATCGCCTGCGAGCATGTCCACCCAGCGCAGTCCGCTCCAGTCGGCGTGCCACACGGGGCCTTCACCGTGGTGCGCGCATGGCTCCGTGATCTGCTCGGCAGCGGTCACGAGCGTGGCTCCGGCAGTTCGAGATGGCCGTTGACCCGTCGCGGGATACCGAGCGGGTTCTCGTCGAGCAGTGCTTCGGGAAGGACCGCGCTCGGTGTGTTCTGGTAGCAGACGGGACGCAGGAACCGTTCGATGGCGGCAGTACCGACGGAGGTGTGCGTCGGGGCCGTCGTGGCGGGGTAGGGGCCGCCGTGCTGCATCGCGTGGCTGACGCTGACACCGGTCGGCCACCCGTTCCAGATCAGGCGGCCCGCTCGCTTGCGGAGCTCGGTGAACAACTCCGGCACGATCGCTTCCCCCTCCGCTCCGTGGACGGTGGAGGTCAGCTCTCCCGTGAACAGTCGGACCGCTTCGAGGAGTTCCTGCTCGTCCGAGTAGCCGACGAGGATGGACACGGGGCCGAAGCACTCCTGCGTGAGCGGCTCGCGATGCCGGATCAGCTCCTCGGCACTGGTCCGCAGCAGGGTCGGGGTGGTGCCGTCCTCCGTGCTGTCGCCGGATACGAGGGGACGGATCGACTCGTGTCCGCTGATCGGTTCCAGGGCGTCCCGGAATGCTTGTTCGAGCCCGGCGTTGAGCATCGGCGCGGCCGCCCGCTGCGCCACCCCGGAAACCAGGGTCCGCTCGAAGGCATCGATTGCTTCGGAAGGCACGAACAGCAAGCCCGGCTTGGTGCAGAATTGCCCGACGCCTGCGGTGAAGGAGTCGAGGTAGCCGTGGGCGATGTCCTCGGC
Source organism: Haloactinomyces albus (assembly GCF_031458135.1). Lineage (NCBI taxonomy): Bacteria > Bacillati > Actinomycetota > Actinomycetes > Actinopolysporales > Actinopolysporaceae > Haloactinomyces > Haloactinomyces albus. The sequence continues at coordinate 4,542,123 of NZ_JAVDXW010000001.1, forward strand.
ACGTTCGGCGGCCGCATCCGGGGTCACGAAAACCGGGTTGACGCTGCCCATCTCGGCGTAGAAGGGGATCGGGTCCGGCCGTGCGGAGGCGAGGTCGAACAGGGCGCGACCGCCGCGTGCGGAACCGGTGAACGCACCCGCGCGCACCCGGGGGTCCGTGATCGCGTCGCGGCCCGCCTCTTCCCCGTGGATGAGCGCGAAGGTGCCGTGCGGAGCTCCGGCACTTGCCAGGGCCGCGGTGATGATCTCACCGGTGCGCTGCGAGAGTTCGGGGTGACCCGGATGTGTCTTGAGGATCACGGGACACCCCGCCGCCAGCGCCGCGGCGGTGTCGCCGCCTGCCACGCTGAATGCGAAGGGGAAGTTACTGGCCGCGAACACCACCACCGGCCCCAGCGGAAGCGACATCCGCCGCATGTCGGGACGGGCGCCGGTGGGCCAGTCCTTCTCGGGCGGGTCGATGGTGACCCCCAGGTAGGCGCCTTCGTCGATGACGTCACCGAACAACCGCAGTTGGAAGGTCGTGCGGACGAGTTCGCCCCGCAGCCGCGATTCGGGCAGGTGGGATTCCCGTCGGGCCGGTTCGATCAGTTCCTCTCCCGCCTTGTCCAGTGCGTCGGCGACCTGGCGGAGGAATTCCGCTCGTTGGGCGGGCCGCAGGTGGGCGAGAGGTTCGGCGGCACGTGCTGCCCCGTCGAGTACCGCTTCGAGCTCTGCGGCACTGGTGGGAGTCTGCTCCGTCGTTGTCATGGGAGTGGGTTTTCCCCTCGTCGGGATGGCGAATTTTCGGAGATGGCCGGTTTCAGGACCGGTTTCAGGGATGCAGCAGGATTTTCACGATTTTGTCCCGCTCTTCGTCGAGCAGCCGCAACGCCTCCGGTGCCTCGTCCAGCTCGAGCTCACGGCTGATGATCAAGCCGGGATCGAGCACGCCGGAGGTGAACGCCCGAACCGCCTGCGTCCAGGCGCGGGGTGGCGCGCCGAAGACCGTGTGCACCGTGATCTGGGAAACCACGAGGTGCGCAGGCGAGGGAGGCTGTCGATCGTGCGGCGGGACGCCGGTGAGCGCCACCCGGCCTCCCGGACGGGTCAGACGGGTGGCCAGGTCGGCGGTACCGGTGGCGCCTGCCGCTTCGAGTACGGCATCGTAGCGGCCGAGGTGTTGCTCGGCCTCCTCGGAAGTGATCAAGGAGGTGGCACCGCACGCGGCGGCGAGGTCCGCCCGGTCGCGGCGAGTGTGCACGAGGGTCAACTCGGCGGGAGACACCGCGGCCAGTAGCTGTGTCGCCAGCAGCCCGAGGCTGCCTCCGCCCACGACCGCCACGCGCTCGCCGGGCACGGTCGCGAGTTTGAGCGTGGCGGCTGCGGTGCAGGCCGCGGGCTCCAGGGCGGCGGCTTTGCGGAGGTCGGCTGCTTCGGGCAGGACGTGCAGCAGGTGGGCGGGCAGGGTGAGGTGGTTCGCCCAGGCCCCGGGCCGGGTGAAGCCGGTTTCGTCGTAGTCCGCCGCGCACAGGTTGTTGTCCCCTCGGCGGCAGGCCGCGCAGGCTCGGCAGGAGCGGAATCCCTCGCCCACGACCGGCTTGCCGATGATCTCAGCCGGAACCCCGGCGCCGACCTCGGCGACCGTGCCGGACCATTCGTGTCCGGGAATGACCGGATAACGCACGAATCCTTCCGGACGGCCGCCGGTGAACACTTCCCGGTCCGATCCGCAGATGCCACTCCAGGCCACCTCGATCAAGGCCTCACCGGGGCCGGGCGCGGAGGGCTCGTCGGGGACCACGCGCAGTTTTCCCGGCTCGTCGATGAGTACCGCGCGTGGTGCTCCTCGTCCTGTCATGCGTCTTCCTTGGTGCCGCGGAACTGCCAGTCGTGGGCGTAGAGGTCGAAGTGGGCCCCTTGGGAAGGGTGCGCGCGGACGAAGTCGACGTCCAGGTCCACCCCGAGGCCGGGGGCTTGGGGCAACGCGAAGTACCCGTCGATGACCTCGGGCAGGCCGGGTGCGGCCTGCTTGACGTGCTCGTCGGCGAAGTCGTTGAAGTGTTCCTGGATCTTGAAGTTGCCGGTCACCGCCGCCAGATGCAGGTTCGCCGCGGTGAGCACGGCTCCGCCGACATTGTGCGGAGCGAGCAGGACGTAGTGGGTTTCCGCGGTGGCGGCGACCTTGCGGGTCTCCAGGATGCCGCCGAAGTGCCCGATGTCCGGTTGGATGACATCGGCCGCCTGCCGGGCGAAGAGCTCGCGGTACTCGATGCGGTCGTGCACCCGTTCGCCGGTGGCCACCGGGATGCCGACCTGCCGGGACACCTTCGACAACGCCTCGAAGTTCTCCGGCGGAACCGGTTCTTCGATCCAGTCCGGTGCGAACTGCTCCAGCTCACCGGCAATGCGGACGGCTTCGGCGGGGGTGAAGCGACCGTGCATCTCGACCAGGATCTCCACATCCGGCCCGACCGCGTCCCGCACTGCCTCGACCAGTTCCACCGAGCGCCGTCGCTCGGCCGGTTCCAGTTCCCACCTGCCCGGCCCGAACGGGTCGAACTTCAGCGCGCGGTAGCCGCGGTCGACGACCGTGCGCGCCGCCGCGTGGAACTCCTCCGCCGTGCGCTCGACGGTGTACCAGCCGTTGGCGTAGGCCTTGATCCGATCGCGGACCTTGCCGCCGAGGAGGCGCCAAACCGGCTGGCCCAGTGCCTTGCCGAGGATGTCCCAGCACGCCATCTCCACACAGGCGATCCCGGACATCGCGATCTCACCGGCGCGTCCGTAGTCGCCGTGTTTCATCCGCCATACCAACGATTCGATGTCGAAGGGGTCGGATCCGACGATGTGGTTCGTGCTCGCTTCGCGCAGATAGCCCAGCAGCGCCTCGGTGTGCCCGAGCATGCGGGTCTCGCCGATGCCCACGAGGCCGTCGTCGGTGTGCAGCCGCACATAGGTGAGGTCTCGCCACGGCGTGCCGAGTACGAAGGTCTCGAGATGGGTGATTTTCATCGTTGATCACGCACCGTTTCTGATCTCAGGAGGATTTCGGCTGCGGAACCGCCAGGCCGGCGGCGGGCAGGGTCGAGTCCTTGGCATCGGGAAAGTACCGCTGAAGCAGGTCGAGACCGATCCGCGCTCGGCGCACGCGTTCGCGTCCCAGGGCCACTGCGGTGGGGGTGAGGTGGGTGCCGCTGGGGTAGATGTTCGGTGCGTTGCGCAGTCCGAACTTGACGTACACCGGCGCGGCCACCCGGACGATCTCCGCGATCTCGTAGTGTCGCACGAAACCGCCGAGGTCGTCGGGGGATTCGATGTAGACGTCCAGGGGGAGATCGGTCGCCGCCCGGATCGCGGCAAGCTGTCCCACTGTGAGGTCGGTCGGGACGTTGTAGGTGTCCGCACCGAGGTCCTCGGCGATGCGCACCGAGACGGGATTGGCCAGTCCCATCTGGACACTGATCTTGAATTGCATGTCCGGTGGCAGTTCACCGGCAGCGCGCATCCGCGCCGCCACGGACAGCACACCCAGGTCGGTGATCAGCACGCTGCGGATTCCGGCCTCGGCGCTGCGGCGGACGTCCTCCAGAACGTGGACCAGTTGCTCGGTGCCGCGTGCCTGAGCGGCGATCGGACCTCCGCCGGAGGCGGTGACCATCGCGCCGGTGTCCCAGGCGGCCACCGGCCGGGCGAACAGGCTCAGCTCGACCGACTGCTTCGCGGCGGTGGTGGCCATCGTCCGCAGTTCGTCGTCGGTCAGCAGCATCCCGCCGCTGCCCTGGGAGACGCGGTGGACGCCGACGGACCGTGCAGCAGACTCGGCGAGCACGGCGTCCAGGACCTCCGGGCCTTCCGTGCTGGGGATCTCCACCCGGTACTGCGCTCCGTCGGGAAACCGTTTCGTGCTGGTGGCAGGGGCGTCCCCGTCGGGAAACTCCTGCGACCTCAGAAATGCTCGTGTTGGCAACACCGGAAAACTCCGTTCGGTATCTCGGACATTGTTCGAGACATTAGACCGAGGTGAGCGGCCAGTCAACCGGGCATCGAGGCCGGTGCTCGGCGACCGTCAGGTACCCTGTTCGAAATACCGGTCAAGCGTTGGACGCGTCGACCGGCCGTGATGACGAGGAGAACCCGGTGGCACGAGCGGTACCTGCCCTGGAGAGGGCGTTCGACATTCTCGAACTGTTCCTGGACGAACCCGAGATGAGCACGCCGGAGATCACCGCGAAGCTGGGTCTGCCTCGCACGACCGTGCACGAGCTTGTCGGCACGTTGCTGGCCCGGGGCTATCTGGCTCCCGCGGGCCGGGACGGGAACCGCTTCCGACTCGGTGTTCGCGGATTCCAGCTCGGCTCGGCCTACGCCGACCGACTGGACGTCGCCCACGAGGGGCAGCTGGTGGCCGGGGAGATCGCCGAGCAGTGCCACGAAACGGTCCATATCGGCGTCCTGGAGGGCACCGACGTCCTCTACATCGCCAAGGTCGACAGCAGCCACCCGGTGCGGATGGTCTCGGCCATCGGCCGCAGGCTTCCGGCCCACTGCACCGCTGTGGGAAAGGCACTGCTGGCCGCCCTGCCGCGAACCAGGTTCAAGGAGCTCTACGCGGACACGACCTTCACCAAGATGACCGAGAACAGTCCCGGAAACCGCACGGTACTGCGCAAGGAGCTCGACCGGATCACGGCCAACGGTGGACTCGCTCGTGAATACTGCGAATCCAACGACGCGGTCGCCTGCGTGGCGGCCCCCGTCTACGATCGGTCGGGTTCGGTCACCGCCGCGATGAGCATCGCGGTACCCACCGTCCGTTGGAGCGACGACGCCGAAATGCGCCTGGGCGAACTCGTGCGCGAGGGCGCGGCGAGGCTTTCCGAACGGCTCGGTCACCGGGCGGGCTGACGCCACCCGGTGACCGGCCGACGGTCATTCGGCAACGCGGTAACCCCAGCTCCCGCGGTGCTGCTGTCCTGGGCGTAGCACGATCACGCCCTCACCGGTGACGAACGCGTTCGGCGGGCACGTCATCGGCTCGACCGTGACTCCCGAGCGTGCCCGCTGCGGCCGTTCGGCACTCGGCGCGTCGTCGGTGTAGACCTGCAGGTAGTCGTGCGTTTCATCGACCCACATCTCGACGTTCTCGCCGCCGGGGCGCCCGAAGCGAACGACGGCGGTGCCGTCCCGCCGCCGGGTGAGGTCGGTGAAGGCCGTGTCCATTGTGGTCGATCCGATCCGCCGAGCGGTCCGGAAGTCGTATTCGGTGCCGTCGACCGGCGAGGTACCGACCGGGATCAACCGGTCATTGGTCCGATAGTACGTGCTCGCGGGAAGTTCGAGCTCCATCGAGTTGATCTTCCCGGCGCTCGCGGCAATGTAGCCGTGTGTGGCAGTACCGAAAGGCGCGCTGGTACTGCCTGCGTTCCGGGCGATCAGCGTGCTCCGCACCCCGTCCCCGGTAACGGCGTACTCTATTTCGAAGGCCAGCGAGAACGGGTAGCCGTAGTGCGGGTACAGCAGAGAGCGCAGCACGACACGGTCCCGAGCGTGCTCGACGAGTTCCCACTCCGCGAAGTTCATCAACCCGTGCAGTGCCGCGTTGCGCTTCGGTTCGTTGACCGGAACCTGCAGCTCCTGGCCGTCGAAGGAATAACGACCCCGGTCGATCCGATTGGGCCAAGGCAGGATGGTCTTGCCCTGGTAGCCTTCGCCCATCTCTTCGGCGGGATGCGTCAACAGCAGTTCGGTACCATCGACCTGCCAGGACAGCAGGGTCGCCGCCACACCGGCGATGACGACACGGTGGCGCCCCGAGCGGATCTCGTGAAGACGTCCGTTGGCGGACCGCTCGCAAGACGTCGGGGACGGGTTCGGCCGCTGTGCGGCGGCACCGGTGGCCGTCGCGGCCAGCACCGTGGACCCCAACACCGCGGTACCCAACGCTCGCCGCGTCCACGCACGCTGGCTGTGCTGCTCACTCGACATGCTCGCTCCCTGTGATGATGGCATTGTGATACACCGCGTGGCGGCCACAGCCGCTGCCGTACTGTGACCGCCACGACGTTGCGGTGTTTTCTCCGCGTGCTCTACACGGCGGTGTTCATGCCGTTTTGTCGACCGCTCGGGGGTTGAGCGGCCGGAGTTTCAACCACAGCAGGAACGCGCCGCTCACGGCCAGCATCGCCAGCCCGGTCCACAGGTTGATGTTGACTCCTTGAGCCTTTTCCAGGCCCTGCTCGGTGGGAAACATTCCCGCACCCGAGAGCAGCAGACCGTAGACCAGGAACAGGCCACCGATCACCATTCGAATGTCGAACAACGTCGCTGCGGTGCGCGACTCCTTTTTCTCGTCGAGGGCATCGGAGGTGCTCGCCGCCGATTCGACAGTCCCGTCCGTCATCTCGAACCTCCTTCTACTGATTGCTCACAGGAAACGTCGCCGGTTTCTAAAAGGAGAACGGGAGATAGCACAGCACGGCCAGCACCATGGCACCCCATCCCAGGAGCGCCGGCCTGCGGTACCAGGCGTCGTCACCCGGCTCGGTCTCACCCTCCGCACGGGCGAGAGTGCGGCTGTAAACGAGACCCTCGAGTTCGGCGTCGGTCTTCGGCCTGGTGGCCAGACTGACCGGGACGGCGACGGCGACGGTCACGGCGAAGGCGATGATCGCCGCTGTCATGTTGGCAGCCTGGGCGGAATTCATCGCTACCATGCCGCTTTGGTACGACACGTAGAAGCAGACCGGCGCGACCGTGCCCAGCAGGAGCCCCCAGAATCCCGCCTGGGCCGTCATCCGCTTCCAGAACAACGCGAGGATGAATGCCGCGAACAGCGGCACGTTGAAGAATGCGAACAGGGTCTGCAGGTAGTTCATGATGTTGGAGAACGATGCGGCGATGAACGCCGTTCCCATGCCGACCACGACTCCGCCTGCCGTCGCGATCCGACCCACCGACAGGTAGTGCGCATCGGGCATTCTCGGCTTGATGTAGGCCTGCCAGATGTCGTTGGTGAACACCGTGTTGAAGCTGGAGACGTTGGCGGCCACACCCGCCATGAACGCGGCCATCAGACCGGTCACCGCGAGCCCGAGCACCCCGTTGGGCAACAGGCGGCTCATCAGCAGCGGAATGGCCTCGTTGTACTCATAAGCACTGCCGGGACCTCCGATGCTCGGGGCGATGACGAGCGCGATCAGACCGGGCAGCACCACGACGAGCGGAATGAACATCTTCGGGAACGCCGCGATGAGCGGAGTGCGCCGTGCGGCGGAGAGATTCTTCGCCGACATCGATCGCTGCACCTCGGCGAAGTTGGTCGTCCAGTAGCCGAAGGAGATCGCGAAACCCAGGCCGAGTGTGATCGTCAGCCAGTTCGTGCCGAGCGGGTTCTCCTGACCGAATCCGGTGCCGCTCCAGGCGCTGAGGAACTGTGCTCCCTGGCTCGCGGTGACCTTGTCGATCAGCCCGCCGAGACCACCGACACGCACCAGTCCGAGTACGGTCAGCGGCACCAGGGCCGCGACGATGACGAAGAACTGCAGCACCTCGTTGTAGATGGCCGAGGTCAGCCCGCCGATGATGATGTAGGCCAGCACGAATACACCCGCCACCAGGATGGACAGCGCCAGTGGCCAACCGAGCAGCGCGCGCAGGATGATCGCGAACGCGAACAGGTTCACACCCGCGATGAGCACCGAAGCGATCGCGAAGAGGCTTGCACTCAGCAGGTGCGAGGACGAACTGAACCTCTTCAGCAGGAACTCGGGGACGCTGCGCACCTTGGAGTTGTAGTAGAAGGGCATCATGACCAGGCCGAGGAAGACCATGGCCGGGATCGCACCGATGAGATACCAGTGCAGGGTGTAGGCCCCGTACTGTGCGCCGTTGGCCGCCATCCCCAGAATCTCGATGGCTCCCAGATTCGCCGACACGAATGCCAGTCCCGTCACCCACGCGGGTAGGGAACGACCGGACAGGAAGAAGTCCAGACTGCTCTTGACACTGGTCTTCGCCGCCAGGGCGACGCCCAGCACCACGGCGAAGTAAAGGATCAGTATCAGTATGTCCAGCCAGTTCATCGACAGGCGTAGCCCGTCCGCCAAAATGAGCATGGTTCTCGTTCCGTCGTCGTCGTTGGCCAGGTCCGGCCGCGGTCCTACACCCGCGTGGGTGAACGTCGAGTCGATGTTCGACTGGCCGGACATTGTTCGAGACAATAAGTCACGAGTGTGAGGGGGTCAACACTCGGGCGGCGGAGTCCGGGGGAACTGATCATCTTTCGAGTCCTGTGCCGGGTTGACCGCCCGATGACCGAAAGATAACTTTGTTCAACATCACGTTAATCGTTCGGTATTTCAGACACTGTGGATCATGAGGGATCCGGCGAGGTCGCTCGGCGGGTGCTGTCCGAACCAGTGCCACGGCCGAAGCGTCACGGCCGAAGCGGGCATGGCCGCCGGTGACGTACGGGCACTGAAACCACCTTCTGCATAGGAGTGCATCCTGATGAACGATTTCTCCCGGCGCGACGTTTTACGCATCGCCTCCGCATTCGGCGTGACGTCGGCTTTGGCACCGTTGGGAGTTTCGGCCGCCACAGCCGCCGCCGACGCGAGCGGCTACTCACTGAGCATCGATCCCACCCGCAGGGGACCGGCGATCAGCGACACGATGTACGGGATCTTCTTCGAGGACATCAACCGCGCTGCCGACGGTGGGATCTACGCGGAACTCGTCCAGAACCGCTCGTTCGAGTATTCCCCCGTCGACAACTCGTCGTACACGCCGCTGACAGCGTGGACGACCACCTCGATCGGCGGAGCGACCGGCACCGCCGAAGTCATCGACGATGCCGACCGGCTGAACGAGCGCAACCGCCACTACCTGCGGCTGGACCTCGACGGCAACGGTGGTGCTGCAGGGGCCTACGGCGTCACCAACGCAGGCTACAACTCCGGCATGTGCCTGGAGCGGGGGAAGAAGTACGACTTCTCGGTCTGGGCCCGCACCGACCGGGAACGAGGAACACCGCTGACGGTGACCCTGTCGGACGAGTCCGAAGCCTCACTCACCGCCAAGCCGCTGCGGCTCGAGCTCCGCGGCGACCGCTGGGTCAAGTACACCGGAACGTTCGTCGCGCGTGCCTCGAGCACCACGGGCCGGCTCACCGTGGCCGCGGGCGGCGCCGGAACGGTGCGCCTCGACATGGTGTCCCTGTTCCCGCGCGAGACATACCTGAACCGACCGAACGGAATGCGCAAGGACCTGGCCGAAAAGATCGCCGCCCTCGAACCGGCATTCCTCCGGTTCCCGGGCGGCTGCATCGTCAACACCGGCAGCATGTACCCCTACGAGGCACCGGACTGGGAAAGGTACCGCTCCTACCAGTGGAAGGACACCATCGGTCCGGTCGAACAGCGGGCGACCAACGCCAACTTCTGGGGGTACAACCAGTCCTACGGGCTCGGCTACTACGAGTACTTCCGGTTCGCCGAGGACATCGGTGCGATGCCGCTGCCGGTCGTGCCCGCGCTGGTCACCGGATGCGGCGAGAACCACGTCACCGAGGACCCCGAACTCCTGCGGCACTACGTCCAGGACACCCTCGACCTGATCGAGTTCGCCAACGGCCCGGCCACGTCCACCTGGGGCCGCAAGCGGGCCGAGATGGGGCACCCGGAGCCGTTCGGCCTCACCCACATCGGCGTCGGCAACGAGGAGAACCTGCCCGAGGCGTTTTTCGAGCGCTTCACGCAGTTCCGGAAGGCCATCGAGGCCGAGTACCCCGAGATCACCGTGATCAGCAACTCCGGTCCCGACGACAGCGGCCCGATCTTCGAGCGCGCGTGGGAACTGAACCGCTCCGCGAACGTCGACATGGTCGACGAGCACTACTACAACAACCCGCAGTGGTTCCTGGCCAACAACGACCGCTACGACTCCTACGACCGCAACGGTCCGCAGGTCTTCCTCGGCGAGTACGCCTCGAAGGACAACCGTTTCTTCAACTCACTCGCCGAAGCCGCCTACATGACGGGACTCGAGCGCAACGCCGACATCGTCAAGCTCGCCTCCTACGCCCCGTTGCTGGCCAATGTGGACTACGTGCAGTGGCGACCCGACCTGATCTGGTTCGACAACCGGACATCCTGGGGTTCGACCAGCTACGAGACGCAGAAACTGTTCATGACCAACGTCGGCGACGAGGTCGTGCCCAGCGATGCTTCATCGACCCCCGCCCCGGAGACCCCGATCACCGGTGCCATCGGCCTGTCCACCTGGGCGACCAGCGCCGCCTACGACGACGTCACGGTCACCGCCGCGGACGGCCGCACCCTGTTCGACGACGACTTCTCCGGTGGCGACGCGCGGTGGACGAGAGCCACCGGGCGCGGCTCGTGGAGCGTCGAGAACGGTGCCTACATCCAGCACGACACTGCTGCCGAGAACACCATGGTCACTGCGGGCGATCCCACCTGGAGCAACTACGACCTGCATGTGACGGCAACGAAACGCTCGGGCAGCGAGGGATTCCTCGTCGCCTTCGGTGTCACCGACACCGGTAACTACTACTGGTGGAACCTCGGGGGCTGGGGCAACACCCGCTCCGTCGTGGAAAAGGCCACCGGCGGTACCAGGCAGACCCTCGTCGGAGACGACACCCGGATCGAGACCGGCCGCGAGTACGACCTGCGGATCGAGATCCGCGGACGGCAGGTCACCCTCTTCCTCGACGGGAAGAAGTGGGGCGGCTTCACCGACGACAAGGTCGCCGAACCCTTCCGGCAGGTGGTCACGCGCGACCACGACACCGGTGAGCTCATCGTCAAGGTCGTCAACGCCCAGGACTCCCAGGCTCGCACCCGGATCGATCTCGGCAAGCAGGTACGGGTCGCTCCCGTCGCGCGACTGACCACCCTGCAAGGCGATCCCGACGCGGTCAACACCGTCGACGCGCAGCCGATCCGGCCCAGCCAATCGACGCTGCCCGGGGTGAGTAACTCCTTCACCCACACTTTCCCCGCCCACTCGATCACGTTCATGCGCATCAGGGTCAAGTCCGCGTAGCGGTTGCCGCCGGGCGGTTACCGCTTGGAGGTCGCCGACCTCGCTCTCGCCATCGAATCGCGAGGACTCGAAACACGAAAGTGCCGACCAGGTCCACGGGCCGGAGAGTGAACCATGATCCGATTACGTCGACGACTCGTCCACGCCGCCGTGGCCCTGGGCACGGTGTGCGCCACGCTCGGCGCCGCTCACCCCGCCGTCGCCGACTACCCGGGCCCCGGGTATGTCACCGGCGACGTGGCGGCACACGACCCCTCGATGATCCGTACACCGGACGAGTACGTCCTCTACTCCACGCACAACCGCGTAGAAGCACGCACCTCACCGGATCGAATCGACTTCACCCGCGCAGGGTCGGCCCTGAACACCGTGCCCGGCTGGGTGTACCAGTACAACTCCGCAGGGGACGTATGGGCTCCCGACGTCTCCTACCACGGCGGGCGTTACTGGATGTATTACTCCGCGTCGAGCTTCGGTTCCAACCACTCGGCCATCGGTCTGGCCACCAGCCGGACGGGGCGTCCGGGCAGTTGGGTCGATCGGGGCGTCGTCCACAGTTCCGATACCGGAGACGACTACAACGCCATCGATCCCGCCCTGCTCGTCGACAGTCAGGGGAAGTGGTGGCTTTCTTTCGGATCGTTCTGGAGCGGTATCCGGATGATCCGGCTCGACCCGTCGACGGGCAAACTCTCACCACAGGACGACACGCTCTACCACCTGGCCACGCGTCCGGCCGCCCCGCATGCTGTCGAGTCCCCGCACATCGTCGAGCACGGCGGTTACTACTACCTGTTCGTCTCCTTCGGTCTCTGCTGCCGTGGCACGGACAGCACCTACCGGGTGATGGTCGGCCGGTCGCGCAGTCCCACAGGTCCTTATGTGGACAGAAGCGGCACGCGGATGCTTGCGGGCGGTGGCACCGAAATCCTTGCCACGCACGGAACCATCATCGGTCCCGGCGGCCAGAGCGTGCTCGGTGACAGCGATGGTGACCTCCTCGTCTACCACTACTACGACGGTAATGCGGGCGGAGCCCCTCGGCTCGGTCTGAACCGTCTCGGCTGGGACGAGCAGGGGTGGCCGTACGTGTCCTGACCAACAGCCCGAGCAGCACGGGAAATTCCACGTCGTTACTCCATTCTTCCGTTTTCAGCAGCACGTTTCGAGAGGAACCGACCATGAACGATTCCCTGGATCGCCGCAGCCTGCTGCGTCGCGGTGGCCTCGTCGCCGCCGGAGCCGCCACCGCCGCACCGCTGGCCAGTACGGTCGCCACCCCCGCAGCAGCAACGGGCAAGCCCTCGTCTTCCCACGTCACCGAACTCACCACCCGCAACCCGCTCATCGAACAACGGGCAGACCCGTGCATCACCCCGCCGGTCAACGGCATGTACTACATGACCGGGTCCGTGCCGGAGTACGACCGCATCGTCGTGCGGGGCGCCCCGACGATCGACGGCCTGGCCCACACCCGCGAACGCACCATCTGGCGGCGCCCGAAGTCCGGCCGCATGGGCGGCTACATCTGGGCCCCGGAGCTGCACCGCATCGACGGCCGGTGGTATGTCTACTTCGCCGCGGGCGATGCCGACGACAAGTTCCGGATCCGGATGTACGTCCTGGAATCCGCGGCCGCCGACCCGCGCGAGGACGCCTGGAAGTTGCGTGGTCAGGTCACCACCGCGTGGGACACCTTCGCTCTGGACGCCACCACCTTCGAGCACCGCGGGAAGCGCTACTACGTGTGGGCGCAGAGTGAGCCCGGTATCGACACCAACAGCAATCTCTACATCGCCGAGATGAGCTCTCCGCTGGCTATCAAGGGCGATCCGGTCCGCATCGCCGTGCCGACCCGTGACTGGGAGACCCGAGGATTCGCGGTGAACGAGGGCGCGGCGGTGCTCGTCCGCAACGGAAAGGTCTTCATGACGTTCTCGGCCAGTGCGACCGACGCCAACTACTGCATGGGTCTGCTGACCGCCGACGCACGGGCGAACCTGCTCGACCCGAAATCGTGGAGCAAGTCACCGCAGCCGGTGTTCACCACCAACGAGCACACCGGCCGGTTCGGACCGGGGCACAACACGTTCACCGTGGGAGAGGACGGCGAAACCGACGTCCTCGTCTACCACGCGCGCTCCTACCGCCACATCGACGGCGATCCGCTTTTCGACCCCAACCGGCACACCCGGGTACAACGGCTCTACTGGAACGACGACGGCACACCCGGCTTCGGCGTACCGGTGGGCGAGGGCGGGACCGCGGTGCGGCTCTCGCCCATGGACGCGCCCCGCGCGTACGTGCGCCACCACGAGTACGACCTGCGCGTCGACGGCGACGTCCGCCAACTCGCCGATACGCAATTCCGGTTCACGCCGGGATTTCTCGGACCGGATCGAATCGCGCTGCAGTCCGTCGATTTCCCCGATCGCTATATCCGTGTCCGCGGTAATTCCCTGCACATCGCCCCCTACGAGGACAGCGACGATTACGGGAGCACGACCGGCTTCATCCGGACACGGGGGTTGGCGGATCACCGAGGGATATCCCTGCGGCTGTCCAGCGACCCGGATACGTACATCGTCCACGACAACGGGCGGTTGACGACCGGCCGTCCTCGTGGGCGCGCCGAGCGTGAAAGGGCCACCTTCCTGCTCAGTTGATTGCGGTGACCTCGGATGGGGTGAAGTTTTGCCGAAAACTCCACCCCCTCCCAGGGCACAGGGGGTACCCAGCTTGCCGAAAACCGGCACGCCCCTTCTCGAAGTCAATCGGCGTGCAGGAGATCGGCCAGTTCCGCGGCGTTGGTGTGGGCGTGGTCGCGATAGCAGTTGTTCATCACCACGTGCGTCGTCGTGGCCGAATCGGCCAGTTCGCGAAGCTTCGGTGCCCACTCGGCAAGTTCGCGGTGCGAGTATTTGTAGCCGAATCGTTCACCGATGTCGCGGCTGTTCCACTTGTCGGAATGCCCGTGAAACCGTACGACCGCGAGATCGGCGGTGGCGGCGACCACCGGTGGGATTGAACTGGTGTATCCCTGTGGCATGTCCACCACGACATACGGTAGGTCGTGGCTGGACAGGAACTCCAGCGTCTCTGCACGGTTGCGCTCCTGCATCCACGTGTGGTTGCGGAACTCGACGCACACCGGCATCGGTGCCGCGCGGTCGCGGCATTCCAGGACGTACTCCTTGTTGGTTCGGCCGATCGGAAACCACGGTGGGAACTGCAGGAGGATCGCGCCCAGTTTGCCCGCCTCGTGCAGCGGCGTGAGTGTGCCCAGGAATCGTTGCCAGAGTTCATCGACGACGCGCGGATCGAGGTCGTGGAGGTAGACGTTCGATCTGTTGATGTCGTCGGTCGCGGACCGCAGATCCTCGGGCAGCGCGGAGGGCTTGGTCGGGTGCCGGGTGAACAGGCTGAATGCCTTGATGTTGAAGATGAAGTGTGCCGGTGTGCGCTGCGTCCACAACCTCGTGGTCCGCTCCGCGACCAGGCTGTAGTAGGTCGCGTCGACCTCGACCAGTGAGAACGTGTCGGCGTAGAACCCGAGACGTTTGGCCGGGGTGTCGACCCCGGGCGGGTACCAACCCGAGTCGATCAGACTTCTGTCGGTCCAGCCCGCGGTGCCGACCAGGAGCTTGCCCATGCCCGCAGGGTCGCATCATCGTGCGGGCATCGCCTGCCCTGCTGGCTCGCCGCGGGCGCCGCGAGCCCGACAGTTCCTGCTGCCGGAGCCTCCTACTCTTCGAGGAGCGCGACGATCCGCTCGGTGGTTTCCCGCATGTGCGAGCGCACCACGTCGCGAGCGCGGTCGACATCACCGGCTTCGATGGCGTCGACGATGGGGACGTGACGCTTCCAGTCGATGTTGCGCAGGGCCAGTTCCTGGCCGGATCGGCTGATGGTGGCTCTGGTGAGCCCGGAGATGTGCTGCCACGACTGCACCAGTGTTTCGTTGCCCGTGAGCTGACACAGGTGCCGGTGGAAACCGAGGTCGGCTTCGACGAGGTCGGCCAGGTTCTGCTCGGTGTCCCGAAGTTTGTTCAGCGATTCCCGTAATGCCTGCACGACGTCGCCGCGTTCGGGCATCTCGCAGAGCGTCTCCACGGCGAGGGTCTCGAGCGATCGGCGTACCGCGAAGATGTCGCGAATCTCGGAGGGCGTCAGCGCCCGCACCAGAAGCCGTCCCCGTTCGCCGGACACGACCAGCCCTTCCTGGACGAGGTGACGCAAGGCTTCCCGCAGCGTGCCCCGGGACACGGAGAGGGCGTCGCTGAGTTCGGTCTCGATGAGCCGAGTGCCCGGGGCGAGCTGACCACTGCTGATGGCTTCGCGCAGTTTGTGCAGGCTCTGTTCGCGCAGCGTGTTGCGGTCTACGCCATCCAGGGCGGGGACGTCGAGGGCCAACGGATACTCGCCTTTCGTCTCGGACGGAGCGTGCGTCGTTCAGTCTAGCCCACTGCGTCGTTGCCTGTTTTCAGTTGACTGTTGACAGTCAACTGGTGACGGGGTTCACTGTGTGCCACCTAACGAAGGAAGCGCCTGGTGCATGGGAGTCAACTGATGAGTGAACTGGGTTGCTCGACGATCTCGTTCTGTCACAGGCCGCTGCCGGAGGCGTTGGCAGCGATCTCGGCGCTCGGGATGTCGGGCATCGATCTCGGTGGGCTTCCCGGAGTGTGTGAGCACATTCCGACCCCGCTGGACCGAGATCCCGACGACATCGTGGAAGACGTCCGGACCGCACGTCTCGACACCTGGGCCATCAACGTGGACCCGGGGCCGCTGAACGATCCGGCACTCGACGACGAGGCACTCGTGCACACCGGGACGGGACTGGTTTCGCTCGCAGCTCGGCTCGGTGCCGCCCTCATCGTGCCGTGCGGCGCCCCGTCACGAACTCCGTTCGTCGACGAATCCGCCGACCTCGCCCGCATGGCGAACAGGCTGCGGCTGCTGGGCAACGTGGCTGCCGACAGCGATGTCCGCCTGCTTGTGGAGGGCTTGCACCACCACCGGTTCTGCCACAGTGCCGAGCGGGCGCGTGCGCTTCTCGACCTGACTCCCGTCGAGGTGGCCGGGTTCGTCTTCGACGTCAGCCACGTCGTCGCAGGCGAGATCGACGAGGTCGCTCTGGCACGCGAATTCGCCGAGCGCATCGAACACGTACACCTCCGCGATGCGGAGCCCGGCGAGATCAACCTCAGCATCGGTCGCGGCCGTGCCGACTTCGCAGGCGTGGTGCGCGAGTTGAGCGCCCAGGGCTACACGGGCCGCTACGTCCTCGAACTCGAAACCCATGACGTCGACGAGGGCGACCGCGTCGAGGTCGCAGCGCAGGCGCGCGAGACGATCTCGGCCCTGCTTCCCACCTGATGGAACAACGCCTGACGGCACAACGCCCGACGGAACAACGACAGCAGTACAGGAGACGTAGATGTCCGCGAACACGCCACGGACGGCAGTGATCACCGGTGCCGGCTCGGAACGAGGCATCGGCCGAGAAACGGCTCGGCATCTGGCCGCGGCCGGATTCGACATCGCCGTCCTCGATATCGACGGGGCCGCAGCCGAGCACGCCGCGGCCGCTATCGCCAAGGAGCACGAGGTCGAGGCCCAGGGCATCGCCGCCGACGTCACCGAAGCCTCCTCGGTCGACCGGGCGATCGGGGCGATCGAGTCCTCGAGCCTGCCCCCCATCGGTGTGCTGGTGAACAATGCGGGGATCACCCGCCCGACCCGGTTCCTCGACATCGAGAAGGACGAGTGGGAGCTGGTCTTCGATGTCAATGTCACCGGCACCTACCTCGTGACCCGGCGAGTGCTGCCCGGGCTTGCCGAGCGCGGTTACGGCCGTATCGTCAACGTCTCCTCGGTCAGCGGCGAGCGTGGCGGTGGTGTGTTCGGCGGTACGCACTACTCGGCGGCCAAGGCGGCGGTTCTCGGCCTCACCCGTGCGCTGGCCAGGGAAGTCGGTGAGCACGGGGTGGTCGTCAACGCGGTCGCACCGGGGCTCATCGACACCGATATCACCGGTGGGTTGCTGAGCGGGGAGCGCAAGCAGCAGCTCGTCGCCGACATCCCGGTCGGCCGTAACGGGAGTACCGCCGACGTGGCGGCCACGATCACGTTCCTGGCCGGA
This sequence comes from Haloactinomyces albus, assembly GCF_031458135.1. Lineage (NCBI taxonomy): Bacteria > Bacillati > Actinomycetota > Actinomycetes > Actinopolysporales > Actinopolysporaceae > Haloactinomyces > Haloactinomyces albus. The sequence goes on from NZ_JAVDXW010000001.1 coordinate 4,559,323, forward strand.
GAGAGCGTCGGCTACATCACCGGCGCCACTTTCGACATCAACGGCGGCTCGCACATCCACTGAAGGCGGGCGGCCAAGCCCGGCGGAGCCGCACACTCACAATCACGGGCTCCGAGAATTCTCACCGCACTCCAGGAGTGGCGGTGCCACTGTTCACCCCTCCTCAACGATGAGGCCCACGGAAAGACATGTGGTATGCCTGATTCGCTCATCCTGCTGCACACCGCTATCGCGGTGGTCGGCATCGTGCTGCTGATCGTCGTGGCACGCATCAACCCGGTCATCGTCCTGGTGCTGGGCTCGTTGTACCTCGGCCTTGCCACCGGCCTCGGCTTCGAGGACACCACTGCCGCCGTCGCCCAAGGATTCGGCGACCTCATGGCGGAAGTGGGCTTGATCATCGGATTCGGCGTCCTGCTCGGTTCGCTGCTGTCCACGACGGGAACGTTGCAGCGCATCGTCGAGCTGTTCCTCCGGGTGTGTCGACCCGGCAAGTCGCCCTACGTGCTCGGACTGTCCTCCGGCATCGTGTTTCCGGCCATCTACTTCGACGTGGCGCTGGTGATGCTGGCACCGATCGCCAAGTCGGTGGCCGTGCGAACCGGGGTCGGTATCGCCGCGGTCGGCGGTGCCCTGGCCATCGGTCTCGAGGTCGGCCTGCTCATGGTGCTGCCCGGAGCGGCGGCGCTGGCCAGTGCGGGCACCCTGGAAGTTTCCCTGGGCACGATGCTGCTGTTCGGCATCCCGGTGGGCATCGTGTCCATCGTCGTCGGTGTCTTCCTGCACAGCGCCCTGATGCGGCGAACGTGGAAGCCGGCCAAGGACGAAAACACGCTCAACGGTGGCGTGGACGGCATGACCGTGGCGGAGGCCGAGACACCGCGGCGCAGGCTCTCCCTGCCCGTGACCCTGCTGCCGATCCTGGTCCCGCTGGCACTGATCGTCCTCGGCACCTTCGCCGAGACGACGGGGACGAGCAGCGCTGTGCTCGGGTTCCTCTCCGATCCGGTCGTGGCCCTGCTGATCGGCCTGCTGATCGCCGTCGTGGTGACGGTGTACATGCTCTCGCGTGATGCCGTGGAAAAGGCACTGAGCAAGGGCGCGGCCACCAGCGGGACCATCCTGCTGTTCACGGGTGTGGCCGGTTCGCTCGGAGAAGTGATCAGCCGAACCGGGATCGGAGACATCATCTCGGGCCTGTTCCAGGCCAGTTCGTTCTCGCCACTGCTGCTGGCGTGGGTCGTGGCGGCACTGCTGCGGCTGGCACAGGGATCGGGCTCGGTCGCCGCGATCACGGCCTCGACTCTGCTGGCGCCGGTCATGGGAGGACTGGACGCGGCTGCTGTCCTCGTGCTTCTCGCCGCGGCAGCGGGGGCGAGTTTCGGTGGTCACGTCAGCGACAACACGTTCTGGATGTTCCGCACCCTGCTCGGGCTTTCCACGCGAGGAACCTTCCAGGTCTACACCCTGGCCCAGTCGATCATGTCGGTTGTCGCCCTGGGCCTGGTTCTCGGGCTCAGCGTGTTCGTCTGACCATTCGATTCTTTCGACCATGACATTTCTGTGAGCAGCAATGACACTTCTGTACAACGATCCGGCTAACTTCACCGAAGACGCGATGCTGGGATTCTGCGATCTCCATCCGCAGTACGTCCGAGCCGTGGACGGGGGCGTCGTGCGGTCCGCTCCGGGAGCGGACGGCAAGGTGGCCGTGGTGATCGGGGGTGGCTCCGGGCACTATCCGGCGTTTTGCGGCGTGGTCGGCTCCGGGTTCGCCGATGCGGCCGTGGTCGGCAACATCTTCACCGCACCTTCCGCGCAGCAGGCCTACTCCGTGGCCAAGGCCGCGCAGCGCGGCGGCGGTGTCCTGTTCGGCTTCGGCAACTACGCCGGGGACACGATGAATTTCGGTGCCGCGCAGGAACGCCTCCGCACCGAGGGCATCGATTGCCGCACGGTCGTCGTGACCGACGACATCGCCTCGGCCTCCCGGCAGGAAGCGCACAACCGACGGGGTATCGCGGGGGACTTCGCCGTGTTCAAGGTCGCCTCGGCGGCTGCCGAGGAAGGCCGGTCACTCGACGAGGTCGAACGGGTGGCGACCCGCGCCAATGAGCGGACCCGGACTCTCGGTGTCGCCTTCGACGGCTGCACACTGCCCGGACAGCACCATCCCCTGTTCACCGTTCCCGTCGACAAGATGGGCCTGGGCCTGGGCATCCACGGTGAACCGGGTGTCTCCGACGTGGACATGCCGTCCGCGAACGAGCTCGCGGACACCCTCGTGGACGGAGTGCTCGCCGAAGCACCGTCCACGGATTCCGGCCGACTCGCGGTGATCCTCAACGGGCTCGGGACCACCAAATACGAGGAGATGTTCGTCGTGTGGTCCCGCGTGGCCGAGCGGTTCCGCGATGCCGGGTACACGGTGATCGACCCCGAGGTCGGCGAGCTGGTCACGAGCCTGGACATGGCCGGGGTATCACTGACCGTGCTGTGGCTCGACGAGGACCTGGAGCGCTGCTGGCGCGCGCCTGCCGAGACACCGGCTTACCGCAAGGGGCAGGTGAGTCCTGGCGACGCTGCCGGCGAGAGGGAACCGCAACCAGCCGACCGTGCCGGTGCCGAGCTCGCGGGGTATCCGAACGCGAGCAGCGAATCGCGGATGTGTGCCGCCACTGTCGTGGAGGTCCTTGCTGCGGTGCGCCGAGCTGTCGAGGACAACGCCGAGGAACTCGGAAGCATCGACGCCGTCGCCGCCGATGGTGATCACGGTCGCGGCATGGTGAAGGGGGCCACGGCCGCTCAGGAGGCCGCGGCAGTGGCGCTGGATGCCGGTGCGGGAGCACTGTCCGTGCTGGCCGAGGCAGGAGAGGCGTGGGCAACCCGTGCCGGTGGCACCTCGGGTGCCCTGTGGGGTGCCGGTCTGCGCGCCTTCGCCGAGTGCCTGGGCGATGACCGGCGCCCCGGCACCGCGGATCTCGTCGCCGGGGTGGAGGGATTCGCCGCCGCGATCCGGCGGCTCGGCAATGCCGAGATCGGCGACAAGACGATGGTGGACGCGCTCGTTCCCCTCGCGCGCGAGTTCGCCGCCGAGGCGAGCTGGCGAAAGGCGGCACGTGCTGCCCGAGCGGCAGCGGACAGCACAGCCGAGCTCACCCCCAGGACCGGGCGCGCTCGCCCGTTGGCGGAGCGCAGCCTCGGCACCCCCGATGCGGGTGCCGTCTCGCTGGCGCTGATCGCCGAGGCGGTCGCGGAAGTATTGGAAAAGGAGGTACACAGCGATGAATGATCCGCAAGGATGGCGCATCGTCGTCGGTTCCGACGACGCGGGCCTGGAGTACAAGGACGTGTTGAAGACCGACCTCGAAAGCGACCCGCGGGTGAGCTCGGTCATCGACGCCGGGGTGAACCAGGACGAAACGACCGCCTACCCGCACATCGCGACCACTGCCGCCGAGATGGTCTCCCGCGGAGAAGTGGATCGTGCGCTGCTCGTCTGCGGTACGGGTCTGGGGGTGGCCATCAGCGCCAACAAGGTGCATGGCGTGCGGGCCGCCACCGCCCACGACAGCTTCTCCGTGGAGCGCTCGGTGCTGAGCAATGACGCACAGGTGCTCACCTTCGGTCAGCGGGTCGTCGGTCTGGAACTGGCGCGCAGGTTGGCCAAGGAGTGGCTGGACTACCGCTTCGACCCCTCGTCGCCGTCGGCGGCCAAGGTCGAGCTGTTGTCTTCCTACGAAAAGCGTTCCTGCTGAGTCGGCATTGCGGAAAAGAAAGGTCACCACCGGACAGCACCGTTTCTCCGGGAAAAGTCGAATGGAGAATCATTCATGACGGAACAAACCGTTCATCCGGTCCCTCGCGGTGTGCGTGGACACGCGGAACCCGCTCCTGCCTCCTGGCAGGAACGAGTATCCACGGTCGCTGCCTCGGCCCACCGCATGCGGCATCACATCATCGACATGGGGGAGGCCCAGGGGCAAGGCTATGTGGGACAGGCACTCGGCGTGACCGATCTCCTCGCTGCCGTGTACCGCGATCAACTCCGGTATCACCCGGAGGATCCGCACTGGCCCGGGCGGGATCGCTTCCTGCTGTCGATCGGCCACTACGCCATCGCACTGTATGCGGCACTGGCCGAAGCCGGCGTGCTCGAGGTCGAGGAACTCGCCACCTACGGTGCCGATGAGAGCAGACTGCCCATGTCCGGTATGGCCTCCTACACGCCCGGCATGGAGATCTCGGGGGGCTCCCTCGGGCACGGTCTGCCGGTCGCGGTCGGTATGGCCCTGGGCCTGCGGCACCGGGGAAACGACGCACTGGTTTACAACTTCCTCTCCGACGGCGAGCTCAACGAGGGCGCGACCTGGGAGGCCGCGATGGGCGCGGCCCATCACGGCCTCGGCAACCTGGTCGCCGTGGTCGACATCAACGCGCTGCAGGCGGACGGGCCGACCGCATCGGTTCTTTCCGTCGATGCGTTGGTGGAGAAGTGGCAGGCCTTCGGTTGGCACGCTGTCCGCGTCGACGGCAACGACATCGCCGAGCTGCTGCACGCGTTCGACCGGCTGCGGGACTGCGAAGAGCGGCAGCCCCGAGTGCTGCTCTGCGACACGACGATCGGAAAGGGCGTTCCGCTGCTGGAGAACCGGGAAAGGGCCCATTTCATGCGGGTGGACGAGCACGAATGGCAGATCGCTCGGGAGCAACTGGACGGGAGCGCACGATGACGAAGAAGCGACTCACGACATCGGCGATGATCGCCTCCTTTGCCGAGGAGGGGCAACGCACCACCGCAGCCCCGTTCGGGCATGCGCTGTCCGGACTGGCAGCGCAACGCGACGAGATCGTCGGACTGACCGCCGACCTCGGCAAGTACACCGATATGCACATCTTCGCCGAGTCCTTTCCCGCCCGCTACTACCAGATGGGCATGGCCGAGCAGCTTCTCTTCGGAGCGGCGGCCGGTATGGCCGAGGTCGGACTGGTGCCCTTCGCGTCGACCTACTCCGTATTCGCCACGAGAAGAGCCTATGATTCCCTGTGCCTGGACATCGCCGAACCGGGTCTCAACGTCAACATCGTCGGCGGACTGCCGGGACTGACCACCGGATACGGACCGAGCCACCAAGCCACCGAGGATCTCGCGATTCTGCGTGGCGTACCGGGACTCACCATCGTGGACCCGTGTGATTCGGTGGATATCGAGCAGGCCGTGCCCGCCCTCGCCGACTCGGCCGGGCCCACCTATCTCCGGTTGCTGCGAGGTAAGGTTCCCACGGTCCTCGACGAGTACGACTACCGCTTCGAGCTGGGCAAGGCCGCGGAACTGCGCAGCGGAGGCGATGTCGTTCTCGTCTCCAGCGGGCTGATGACGATGCGCGCGCTGGATGCGGCGCAGAAGCTGGCCGAGCACCGGGTCGACACCGCCGTCGTGCACTGTCCGACCATCAAACCACTGGATACGGAGACGATTCTTCGCGTCGCCGATTCCGGCCGGATGCTGGCCACGCTGGAAAATCACAGCGTCGTCGGCGGCCTGGCGGAGTCGGTGGCGAGCACACTGGTCACCAACAATGCCACCAGAGGAGTGGTTCCGATCGGTCTCCCCGACGAGTTCCTCGCCGCCGGTGCCCTGCCGACGCTGCACGACCGCTACGGGCTGTCCACCGACCGCATCGTGAAACGCGTACTCGAAGAACTCGGCTGATACGCCCTGCGGTGCGCAACCTCGGAAAGCGGGGAGGGCGGGGCGGGCCGCTTCGAGCGTGGTACCGATGTGTCGGGCGCGCCGAAGCGGTACCGGCGGAGCTCGACACGGACCGGTTCACCATGACTGTGCTCGGGCGGGCGGTCACGGTTTCGCCTCCTCGGTGATCGGTGGCCGTCCTGACGGGGCGATGTTTGGATGGTGATCGAGCGGGAACTGTCCGCACGGCAAAGGAGTCTTCGACATGAAGTGGTTTCCTCGCCTGCTCGGCGTCGCCACGATCACCTTTGGGCTCGCGGTCACCGTCCGCCCGAAGCTTCTCGCCTCGCCCTGCGGGCTCACCGATGCCCGGGGGAGACTCGCCGGGGACGTTGCGGTGCTGTGCCGTGGGATCGGTATTCGGGATGTGCTGTCCGGCCTGGCGATGACGGCGGCGCACAGTACTCCGGCACTGCGACGGGCGATCGCGGTTCGGATCGCGGCCGATCTCGGGGACGCAGCGCTGTTCGGCACGCTCCTGCCGGATACGCGAGCGCGCGGCAAGGCCGCGGCGGCAGCCATGACGTGGGCGAGCCTGTGTGCGCTCGGCATGGCGGCCGCACGTGGCAGGTAGCGGCCCGATCACGGGCCCGGACGGCCCCTGCGTGCGGTCTCCGCATCCTCCGGAATCGGTCTTCGGAGCATAGCGCGATTGGCGGGAGTGCAGCATGTTGTGTCTGGTCACCGGAGCAAGTGGTTATATCGGTGGCAGGCTGGTGCCACGGCTGCTGGCAGCGGGCCATCGGGTGCGATGCATCGTGCGCGATCCCGATAAGCTCCGCGATGTTCCCTGGCGCGACGAGGTGGAAGTGGTGCGCGGGGATCTCTTGGCGGAGCGCAGCATTGTCGAGGCGTGCAGCGACGGGGACGTGTTGTACTACCTGGTGCACTCGATGGCGCAGTCCGACTTCGCCGCCGTTGACCGCAAGGCTGCCCTGCGGACCTCGCAGGCCGCCCGCGAGGCCGGAATCAAGCGCATTGTTTACCTCGGCGGTGTGCATCCCGACGATGGCGCGTTGTCGGAACACATGGGTTCGCGCGCCGAGGTCGCGGAGATTTTCCTTCGCAGCGGAGTCCCGACGGTGGTGCTGCAGGCCGCGGTCATCATCGGTTCGGGGTCGGCGAGTTTTGAAATGCTTCGATATCTCACGGAGCATCTGCCGGTGATGGTCACCCCCCGATGGGTTCGCAATCGAGTCCAACCGATCGCGGTGCGCGATGTGCTGCACTACCTGGTGGCCGCGGCCGAGCTCCCAGCCGGTTTGAACCGAACTTTCGACATCGGTGGTCCGGAGATACTGACCTACGCGGACATGATGCAGCGCTATGCGGCAGTCGCCGGGCTTCCCCGCCGGGTCATGCTCCCTGTCGGAGTTCTGTCTCCTCGACTGAGCTCCCACTGGATCAACATCGTCACCCCCGTGCCGAAGCGCATCGGTGGTCCACTGATCGAGTCGCTGGTGCACGAGGCGGTGTGCAGTGAGAACGACATCGACGAGTATCTCGCACGGCCACCCGGCGAGCTCACCGATTACGATCGTGCGGTCGAGCTGGCACTGCACAGGATCCGGCATGCCCAGATCGAAACCCGCTGGTCGGATGCCTCGCCGCTCGATACCCCGGCCGATGCGTTGCCCTCGGACCCGAACTGGGCCGGTGGCAGCGCCTATACCGACACGCGGGTACGCACCAGCGCGGTTCCCGCCACCGAAGTGTGGCGCGTGATCGAGGGAATCGGCGGCAGGCACGGCTGGTATTCCTCCCCGCTCGCTTGGGCCGCTCGGGGTTGGGCGGACCGACTGATCGGTGGGGTGGGACTGCGACGCGGACGTCGGGATCCGCACCGGCTGCGGGTCGGTGAAGCTCTCGACTGGTGGCGCGTCGAAGAGCTCGACGAGGGACACCTGCTCCGCCTGCGCGCGGAGATGAAGGTGCCCGGCCGGGCGTGGCTGGAGCTGAGTGTCTCGTCCGCGGCAACACGGGGATCGACGATCTACCACCAGCGTGCGGTTTTCGTCCCGCACGGCCTGGCCGGCCACGTCTACTGGTGGGCTGTGGCGCCCTTCCACGGGCTGATTTTCGGTGGTATGGCTCGTAACGTCCTGCGCACTGCCGAGAAAATGCCCCGTTCCACCTCGAAGGCATAGCGGGCTGCCGAGGGATACTCGCCGAGCGCTGCGCACGGTGCTTTCCCGGTGCAGCCCTTCCGCCGGGTACCAGATGAGCGCCGGAACAATCCGATAAGTACGGAGGAGGCCCCGGCACATACCTCGCACATACCCTGCGGTTGTGCCGCCTGGGCTGGGGCACTCACCGGTCCGATGTGCTGATCTCGACGCCGTTGACGAGCGGGCAGGTTGCCATGGCTTCGGAGCGCACACGTGCTGCCGTGTTCTCGTCGACGTCGGGCAGCTCGATGGTCACCTGGGCCTGCATGCCGAAGCGCTGGCTGCCGTTGTGGGTGAGGTCGACCGTGGCGTGTACCTGGCTGCCGTCCGTGGCGGCCCCGATCTTGGTGGCCTCCACGGCGATGGCCTGATGCAGGCAACTGGCCAGGGAAGCGGCGTAGAGCTGCTCGGGACTCAGTGAGTCGGTCTCCGCGGCATCCGGGGTGCTGACGGTGAACACGAGGTCATCGCGTTCGTCCACACGTACCCGGCCCGGAACGTGCGTGGAGACGGCTCGGCTCGTGGTGACATGGTGAACATCGGTCATGGTGTTCAGCGTGCGTGGCATTCGACCATCGCGCATCTCGTGACCGGTCCGCGAGTGCAGCGCGTACGACGCAGGGGCAGGCCAGTGCAGCTCCCGGGCGCGGGCGCCTTTTCGCCGAACTGGCCGGCCTGGTCGGACTCAGGCTGCGGACCACCCGCCGTCAGCAGGCAGGACGGCGCCGTTGACGAACGAGGACTGCGGGGAAGCCAGGAACAGCGCCACATCCGCTATGGCCTGTGGCTCGGCCTGCTGCTCACCGAGGGCGAGAACCGGCGACAGCCGCCTGATCCCGTCGGTATCGAATGCCGCCCTCCCGTCGTCTCCCGCGACGTTGGTGTTCACCGGGCCGGGACAGATGGCATTGCACCGAATTCCGTCACGAGCGTGCGCCCAGGCGAGATTGCGGGTCAACCCGACCACTCCGTGTTTGGAGGCGGTATAGGCGGCACCGGCCGCGCCGCCTCGGAGGCCCGCTTCGGAGGCTGTGTTGATGACGCAGCCGTACTCATTGGTCAACATGTGGGGGAGTACGGCACGGGTGAGCAGGAACGGACCGGTGAGGTTGATCCGCATAACCCGTTCCCACATCGCGGTCGGGATGTTCTCGGGCAGCGCCATGGTGTCCATGATCCCGGCGTTGTTGCAGAGGACGTCGATGCGCCCGTGGGTGTCGACGACCTCGTGCACGAGTGCGTTGACGGCGGCCTCGTCACCGATGTCGGCAATGGCGGGCATGGCCCGACCACCGTTCTGCTCGATGGTCCGGACGGTTTCCCGCGTGTCGTCGGCTGCGATGTCGGCCACGACAACGGTGGCCCCGGCCGCGGCGAGGGTGGTGGCCATGGCGCGGCCGATCCCCGATCCCGCCCCGGTGACGATGGCTACCTGGTTGGCGAGAGTGGTGGATGTGCTCAATCCGTGTTCCCTGTGGAGGTGAGGCTGCCGAGCATGATCAGTCGTGCTCCACCGTACTCGGCGAGTTGTCGCGTGCGGTGTTCTCGTACTCCTGCACCCCGGCTGCGTGGCGCCCGGCGACGTAGCCGAAGGTCATCGCGGGGCCGATGTTGACGCCGCCGGAGGGGTAGTGTCCGCCCATGACGTTCGACTGGTCGGTGCCCGAGGCGTACAGGCCCTCGATCGGTTCGCCGTCGGCGTTGAGCACGCGCGCGTGTCCATCGGTCCTCAGTCCCGCGAACGTGCCGAAGCTGCCGGGAAAGACCTTGATCGCGTAGAACGGGCCCCTCTCGATGGGGGCCAGCGAGGGGTTCGGCCCGTGCGCGTGGTCACCGGAGCCACGGTTGAACGGGGTGCTGCCGCGGCCGAATTCGGGATCCTCGCCCCGGCGCGCGTGCCGGTTGAATTCCTCGACCGTCCGCCGCAGCCGGGCGCCGTCGATGCCGCAGACCCGGCCCAGCTCCTCGAGGGTGCGCCCGCGCTTGAGGTAGCCGGAGCGCAGATACGGCCACTGCGGGATCGGGAAGGGCTTGGCCATGCCGAAGGGGTAGCGGCGCTGGAAACGGTGATCGCAGATCAGCCAGGAGGCGACCTCGTCCCCCTCGGGGGTCGCATCGATCATCGCGGTGACGTAGTCGTAGTAACCGTCGGCCTCGTTGACGAAGCGACGACCGTCGCGCAGCACACCGATGAGGCCGGGCTTTCCGCGGTCGACGATGTGCGGGAAGGTGCCGACCCGGCCGCTGGGCAGGCGGACGGGGGAAACGGGGCACCAGGCGGCGGGAGAGGCCCCGGAGGTGTCGAGCTGCCCGCCGGCCTGTTCGGCCAGGCTGATTCCGTCACCGGTGGTGGACGACGGGGCCAGCGTCTTGTGGCCCTCGCCGGTACCGCGGGGAAAGTGGGTCCGGCGCCGCTGCTCGTCGTGCGGGAAACCGCCCGCAGCCAGGATCGTGCCGTGCCGGGCCCGGACGGCGACGTCTCCGTTCGGGGTGGACACGACGGCGCCGCGGACGGCATCGCCGTCGGTGATCAGGTGCTTGGCGGGCGAGTTCACGTACATGCCCACACCCAGGTCCTCGGCGGACTTGGCCAGCCGGGCGATCAGCGCGGGACCGTTGACCAACTGCATGCCCCGCTGGTGCGTGAGCAGGTCCAGGACGTGGAAGGCGGTGCGCCATGCGGCGTGGAAGAAGCCTTTGACCGTGGTGTTCGCGTGCAGGAAGGACTGCAGGTCCGGTCCCGCCATGATGCCCATGCCGAGGAAGGAGGTCTCGTACATCTGCGGACGCAGCTTGCGGCGCAGGGACTTGGACAGGCGCCGACCGTTGATGGGCTTCGGGCCGACCTGGCGGCCCCCGCTGACCGCGCCGGGCTGATGGGCCTGGATGTCGGCGATCTTGCCGCCGTTGACGAACTGCAACGCGGTGTGCTCATGGAAGAACCCGACCATGTGCGGAGCGGCTTCGAGGAAGGCGTTGACACGGTCCTCGTCGAAGTTCTCGCCGAGAACGCTCTTCAGATACGCACGCGGCTGATCGATGCTCTCGACGAAGCCCTCGGCTCGGGTGAGGGGATGGCGGGGGGTCCACATCCAGCCGCCGGACCAGGCGGTGGCCCCACCACAGACCTCGTCCTTCTCGACGAGGACGACTTTCCGACCGTGGTGGGCCGCCGCGACCGCGGCGGACAGACCACCCGCGCCGGAACCGACCACCAGCACGTCGCAGTCGATCCGCTTCGCCGCCTGCTCTGCCGCGGACGGGGTCGAGGGGTTCGCACCCATTGCGCTGTCTCCTCTCGCCGGGTTCTCCGGCGTGTTCATCGGCTCTCGTTGTCTGCCGCTGTTCGGGCAGCGGTCGTGCCGCCTTGCCGGCTGTCAGGGCGCACTCGCCACGGCGGGCGGAGACACCGCTTCCGTGGCACCCGATTCCGCCGCACGCCCTGCGGCCTCGATCACCGCGAGGGTCCGCGCGGCATCGGCGATCGGCACGGCCGGTGCCGCCTCGCCACGGACGATCTGCAGAAAGTGCTCGAGCTGGTTGGTGTAGGACTCGCCGGTTCCCTTGGCCTCGTAGCGGAGGCTCAACGGCTGCATCCAGTCGGATGTCCCCGGGTGGTAGTAGTGCGCCAACTGCGGGAAGGACAGCGATCCGGTGGTGCCCGCGATCGAGTAGCAGGAGCTGTCCGGGCGGTACGGGAAGGTCGGATCGTCTTCGGTCGCCTGGTCCCAGCCCCACGGCGCCACCACGCTGTCCGAGATGAGGAACGAGCCCAGCGCCCCGTTGTCGAACTCCACGATGACGCTCGCGGTGTCCTCGACCGCGTATCCTCGCACGCTGTTGCTCGTGCGCGCCTGTACCGAGACGATTTCGCCACACAGGTGGCGCAGCAGGTCGAGATCGTGCACCAGATTGATGAGCAGCACGCCTGCGCCCTTTTCGCGGCGCCAGGACTGTTCGAAGTAGGCGTCGTCCTTCTTCGTCAGCCACAGCCCGTTGACCGCGACCAGGCGGCCGATGCCGCCGCGGATGGTTTCCCGCGCGGCCGCCACCGCCGGGTGGTGACGCCGGTGGTGTCCCACCAGCACGGGCACGCCACTGGAGGCTTCGGCGTCGATGAGCTCGGCCGCCTCCGTGGAGGATGTGGCCACCGGCTTCTCCAGCAGCGCGGGAACGCCCGCCGCGATGCAGTCCAGCGCGGTACTCACGTGCGCCTGGTTCGGATTGGCGATGACGACCCCGTCGATCCCACGCATCGCCAGTAGGTCCCGGTGGCTCGGCACGGAGGGGACGCCGTGCTCCTCGGCCGGCGTGCTGCTGTACGGGTCGGCGATCCCGGCGAGCGTGGCGCCCTCCGCGCGCGCGATGAATCGGGCGTGCTCGGTGCCCATCCGTCCGGCGCCGATGATGCCGAGGCGGAGCGGGCGGTTGCTTTCGGACATGGAAGTCCTGTTCTCTCCGATGTCTCTGCGTGCGTGCTTGTCTCTCGGCGTCTTCTCGGCGTCTCGGGATCGAGCTCCACTGGGCTCGCCCATGAATGACTACGTAGTCATCATGTTGCGTAGCAAGTTAGCGATCCGGGAGGAAGTCGTCAAGGACCGCAGGTCGCCCGCTGCACGGGCACCCACATCGTGAAGATCCCCGCTGCGTACACGTCTCAGACGTGCTCGGCATGCCGTGCTGTGGCCCCGAAGCCGCGTGAGAGCCAAGCGCGGTTCCGGGGCACCCGGTGCGGCCATGCCGAGCACACCGACGTGAACGCCGCGAAGAACATCCTCGCCGCCGGGCAGGCGGTGACAGCCTGTGGAGACCTCCCCGATGGGCGGTCTGCGAAGCAGGAATCAGCGTTCCCGCAGGGTGAAGCGCACCAGCCAGCGCTAGAGCTGGTTGGAATCCCCGGCTTTAACCGTGGGGAGGACGTCAACAGCGCATTGCAGCAGGGCGCGGGCCTGGACTGGTACGAGAAAGGCGACGTGTGGGCGAAATTCGCCTGCCACCGCCAACCCGGTACTCAGGTTCTCTCCGGTGAGCAGCAGCGCCGGAAGATGTACCGACTGCTGGCCACCGACCCGATGTGGCTTGCAGACAACGGACCGCTCAGCCCGGTCCGACAATGGGTCCACGCGTACGCCTCAGCAGGCAAGGATCTCGCCGAACTCGCCCACCACGGGCGGTTGGACCGAGGATTGCGTGCTGTCCTGGCCCACCACGTCCTTTTCGCGTGGAACCGCCTGGGCCTGCCCTACCAGGACCAGAAAACACTGTCCGAACTCGCACGAGAGGTTGTGTTCACAGACCCCATGACCACCGACCAGACCACCACCGCCACCAGCGATGCCGGCAGCACGGATGACGAGGCCCGGCGACGGCGCAACGGGCTCGTGGATCAGCTCCGCGAGCAGGGTCGCATCAGCGACGACCGGGTCGAGCAGGCGGTACGGGAGACGCCGCGTCACCTGTTCGTCCCGAACACCCCCTTGACCGAGGCGTACACCAACGATGCCGTCTACACCAAACACGACGACACCGGCGCGATCAGCGCCGCGTCGCAACCCGGCATCGTGACCATGATGCTCGAACAGCTCCATGTCACAGAAGGTCGGCAGGTCCTGGAGATCGGTGCGGGAACCGGCTACAACGCCGCCCTGCTGGCCCATCTGGCGGGCCCGGACGGGCATGTCACCACCATCGACGTCGACGACGACCTTGTGACCGACGCCCGCACCCACCTCGCGAACGCCGAGGTCGACAACGTCGAGGTCATTCTCGGAGACGGCGCCTTGGGGCATCCGGACGGCGCACCGTATGACCGTGTTATCGCCACGGTCGGTGCCGCGGGCCTGCCCGAGGCGTGGCGGAACCAGACAGCCCACTCCGGCCGCCTCGTCGTTCCGGTCCGGATCGCGGGCAGCGTGGCGAGGTCCATTGCCTTCGAGCGCTGCGGAGACCATTGGACCTCCGTCGACAGTCAGTTGTGCGGGTTCATGCCGCTACGGGCCGGCGTGGCCGACGACCCTCGTCGAATTCTGGAGATCACCGAAGACGCCTCGGTGCAGCTGTATGCTCACTGTGAGCAGGACATCGATGCCCGTGCTCTGGCCGGCGTGCTGGATACCCCGGCTCAGGAGGTATGGACGGGGGTGGAGTTCGTCAAGGCTGAGCCCTTGGACCCGGTGTGGCTGTGGCTGGCCTGCGCACTGCCCAACTCGCTGTCCCGGATGCCGGTACACCCCAACGCCATCGACTCGGGTCTGGTCAGCCCCATGCTGGGATGGGGCTCCATGGCCACGGTCGACGGCAGCAGCCTGGCCTACCTCACCATGCGGGTCGACCAAGGCCGTCACGAGATCGGAGCGATCGGGCACGGGCCCGCCGGTACGTCCCTGGCCGAAACCATGGCCCACGAAATCGCGACGTGGAGCCAATATCGATCGAGATCGCTCGGGTTCGCATTCCATTCCCGCGGCACGGCACCCGAACCGGGGCCAGGCCAGCATGTGATCACCCGCCCCTCCGGCAGCTTCACCGTCACCTGGCAGGCATAGCACGGTGGATATCGAGCGGGTCGCTTCCCGGTTCCCGCTGGCCCCTCGGACTCGCCCGGCCGGGAAGCGACTCAGCGAACGCGTGGACGATCTCGCCGCGACCGCACGAAACCTGGAGACCGATACCCGACCGGGCACCCTCGCTGCGGCGTCACGGGTGCACAACCAGGCGGCATTGATCGCCAGCGACGCCGGACTGCACGCACGAGCGCATCGCCTGTGCTGGGATCAGGCTGAGCTCTATCGGAAGGTACTGCCGTTGGATACGAGCACGGCACGTCTGGCCCTGGAACCTATCGTGAACCTGGCCCGGCTGTTGATCCGTAGCGGCGATGGCGCTGCTGCTTCCCGCCTGCTCGACACGCTCTACGAGGCGGTGAGCTCAGCCGCGTCCGTCGTGATCGACGGGCGCGAGTTGCGACTGGACCATCTCACCGCCACTGACGCCGACCAACAGGAAATCGCCCGGTGGGTCTGGAACGTTCGCCTGGCGGATGGTGTGCGTGCCTTGGCCGCTGCAGGTCAGTGGAACAGGGCCGCCACCCAGGCCCAACGCTGCGGCGGAGTTGGCCGGCGACTGCTCGACGGGCGACAAGCCATCGTCCTCGCCCGGTTGGTGTCCGGGCACAGCGAGGCAGCCCTGGACATGGTGCAACGCAGCGCCTCCTCGGAACCGTGGGAGCAGGCGGTGCAGTCCTGCCTGGACCTGCTCTGCCGCCTCGCCGGCGGTATGCCCACCAGGAACGAATCCGAGGAGGTGCTTTACCGCTACCACGGGATGCCTGACCAGCTCGGACTGATCGTTTTCCACACAAGGCTCGGGTTGACCGCCGTGGACCTCGCTGACGCCGCCGGGAATGCCGAGAGCGACCGACTGGTCACCCGGTTGGCCGACCGGGCAACGGCTGCCGCCGATGGCTACGCTGCACGCGAGATTCTGTTCGGCCACCGGAACAGGTTGCCCAGCAGGCAGACAACGGCGCTGGAGTCCGTGGTGCAAGCGTCCGGGTTGGATGCGGGCACGATCCCCGACACGCTCATGACAGAGATCATCACAGCACTGGAGACCAGTAGGCACACGATGACGCAGATTCTCGGCACCAGAGGTACGTGATCACTACATTGTCGGCGGGATTCCGGAACGCGTGCAGTCCGCGCAGTGAGCACAGGTAGGTGCGGCCGTGGTCGGCTGTCATCGGGTGGTGCTCGTCTGCGCGGGCGAGCTCATCACGTACTGATGGATCGCGATATGTCTAGAGTGCTGCCTTGAGCAGTAGGACCAGGGCACTCAGGCCGGCCACGATCAGCAGCGCGGGCCTGGTGCGGCCCGCATCGAGCAGATGGCGCAGGGGACCGGAGATCAGGAAACCGACCAGGGCGAACGGGAGCAGGATCACTGCCGCGAGCAGTTGGTCACCATGGATCTGGCCGCCCAGTGCGAGTCCCAGAATCGACAGCACCGAGCCCGCGGCGAAGTAGGCTCCCAGCGTGGAACGCACCGCCGGACCGGCGGTGTGCTGGTAGACCAGGGCGATCGGAGGGCCCCCGATCGCGGCGGCGGTACCGAAGGTGCCGCTGGCCATCCCCGCGGTGAACAGCGCAGGTCGCGTCGGCCTGGGGCGCCAGGCCAGCAGGGACAGCGCCACCGACACGAGCACCACCACACCGATCAGGATCGCCACCCACCGCGCCGGAAGCAGCGCCAGCGCCGCCACTCCCAGCGCCGTACCGGGCACCCGGCCGAACAGGCCCCAGCGCACACCGCGCCAGTCCGTGTGCCCTCGCTCGCGCAGCACGGGCAGCAGTGCGAATGCCGAGGCAACCAACAACAGCGGTACGGGTACCAGGGTCGGATCGGCGATCGCCAGCAGCGGTGCCGCGATGAGATTCATGCCGAATCCCACGGAGCCCTGCACGACCGCGCCGGTCAGCACGATCATCCCGGCGAGCAGCAGCATCCACACGGTCACGATTCTCCTCGACTGGTGCCTGCCTCGACCGGGTTCGGACATTACTGCCGTCGGCTGCGCGGCCACCCGCGCCGGTGCCGGAGCGCACGTGCTCACCCCGCAACCGCCGCAGGAGTCCGGCTCATGCCGAGCCACCTCGTCGGGATCGGCGACCTGTTCCCATGTCGCACCCGGGTGCCCGGCCTACCCACCGACTTCCGCGTGCTCTGGCCTCGCTGTAACTTCGGCACTGGTTTGACCAGCTCATCCGACGACGGCGGCCTCGACGAGTTGCCCGAATTCTGCCCCAGCTGCCGCCGCAACTCCGCGTTCTCCGCAGCCAGCCGCGCATTCTCCGCCTCAAGTGCCGCTACCGCGCCGTCAACTGCTCAATGACCGAAGCCTGACGCTCCACCAGCGCAGTAAGCTCCTCATAGGACAGAGACCGGTCAGCAGGCACGATCTTATGATCCACATAACGTTCACGAGATTAATTTGCCACGCCGACCACCATCTGACCAGTTACTCAATGAGGTTTTCCTGGTAGTGGAGTACTGAGTGGCTGGCGACCCGGGAATGGAAGGGCGTAGGTCCCCTTAGAGCGTGTCTCATGTGGCGAGTTTTTTGTAGCAGGTGAGGGCGGCGGCGAGGGTGAGAAAGGCGCTGAAGAGGTCGGCTCGGCGTTCGTAACGGGTGGTCAGGCGGCGATAGCCGGACAACCAGGCCAGGCTGCGTTCGACCATCCACCGATAGCGACCGAGTCTTTCGCTGGAGTCGATGCCTTTGCGGGCGATGCGTGGGGTGATTCCTTGCTGCCGCAGCCAGCAGCGCAGCTGGTCGTAGTCGTAGCCTTTGTCGGCGTGCAGTTTGGAGGGCTTGCCCCGCCGTGGTCCCCGTCGGGAGCGGATTTTCGGAATGGCCTTGACCAAGGGCTTCAGGCCGTGGCTGTCATGGGTATTGGCTGCCGAGATCGCCACCGCCAGCGGCAACCCGGCCTGGTCGGCCAGCAGATGGATCTTCGAGCCGGCCTTGCCGCGATCGACCGGGCTGGGGCCGGTCATGGCCCCCCTTTTTGGCGCGCACCGTGGCCGCATCGACCACTGCACGAGTCCACTCGATCTCACCCTGAGCACCGAGCTCATCCAGCACGGCCTGGTGCAGCGTGCGCCACAGTCCCGCTTCGGTCCACTGTTGAAACCTCCGATGCGCCGTGGGAACGGTGACCCCGAACGAGGGCGGCAAGTCCCGCCACGCGCACCCACTGGTGAGCACGTACACGATCGCGGTGAACACCGCACGATCATCGGCCGGAGCCGTGCCTCCACCCTGCCGACGCTGCTGAAACTGCGGGATCAGCGGTGCCACCAGCTCCCACAGCTCGTCCGGCACCAATCGCTGCGACAACCGATCAACCACAACCCCCGAGCATGCCATCACCACACAACCACATGAGACACGCTCTTAGTAGGACTGGATTTGTGAAGATCAACTCCGAACCAAAAGGCTCTACGTGGTTACCGATCTGTTGCCACGCTCGATGTGCCCCGCAACGTGCCTGGTCCCTGGCCCGCCTGCTGGGTACTGACCAGCGCGAATGCGGTACCCGCAAGGGGCGCAGGGCGTTGACGGTGTTCTGGCATGCGATGCTGACGCTGCGCTGGTTCCGTGACGGCACGCGGTTGGCATAACTGGCCGTCGATACCGGAAATCGGGATCTTCACCGCCTACCGTTATCTGCACGAGCCCATCGATGTGTAGGCAACGCGAGCACCCGATCTCCCCGACGTGCTCGACGAGTGCCTGTAGGAGGGCATGCCCAGTGTGGTGCAGGATGGCAAGTTCGTTGCCAGCAATCGCGTGGCCGTCCGCACCGATGGTGGCCACTATCGGCGATACTCCGGTCAGCACCACCAGTCCGGCGGGAATATGCAGTTTCTGGCCCGTCCGGACGGGTTTTCCCTCTGGAGTTCGTCGGTATGGCCCGACTCGGCGATGGATTTGCCCGCCGCCACCAGCGAGGCACCCGGTGCCCTCTATCGTGCCGCCTGTCAGGGGGCTTGCCACCTTGGCCGACACGGGATACCAAGGCGCCGGAATCGGCATCCACACTCCGGTCAAAAACCCCCGCAGTGGCCATCACCTCGACGTCGACAACTGCTGCTACAACATGCTTTTGACGCGCCTCCGGTGCCTCGGCGAATGCGCCATGGTCATGCTGATCACTCGCTGGAAAGCCCTGCACCGCATCACACTGTGCCCCTGGCACATCGGCGACATCGTCCGCGCTGCACTCGTACTCACCCACACCGAGCACGGAAAACCCTACTGAGAAAACCTCAATAGGTACGCTCAAACGTAGCAACCTATGCCGCTAGGAGAGTAGAAGCTACGTGGCGAGTCGGGCTGGGATGCTTCCATATCGCGCAGCGATCCTATACGGTACCCTAAAGTAAATGGGCCAGCTCGAACCTCGGAGGGATAGCAATACAGCTAACGCCGGTTCGATTCCGGATTCGAGCACGTGGACAAACAAAAAGAAAATCGATTGATAGCCGCATATAAAGAATATCGAAAGATATCAGAAAGGCAGGAACAGACAGCTGCAAGCAAAAGAAGAAAAGCGGAATTGGTTCAGATTTTGCAGAAAATCACCAAAGAAGTCAACCGCAAAGATGCTATCCGGGTGGCGCATCAGTATGCTACCACACAGATTCCAACAGAGAGAAGAAAGAAAGACAGGCGGGCTAAGAATAATAACCCTAAACGCGCTGCGCCCATAAAAATAACCAGTGTGGTTGTTAATCCAATCGAAAATGGAAAAAATAGCCGGTGAGGTTTTCTCGGCAGTGAATCGCTGTTGTATGCTAAACAAGCGTGAAACCTCTGGTGCGGATTGTTCCGACCAAGGATCAACCCGATACACCAGAGGATTCACGTGATTACTGATCTACTGCCAAGCTCGATGTGCTCCGGGAACTGGTCTGGTAACTGGGCCGCTGCGTGCTGAACAGTGGTAACGCGGCACCCGGGAGGGATGCCAGGTGTTGATGGTGTTCTGACAGGCGGTGCTGGCCGCTGCGCTGGTTCCGCGAGAGCACGTGTGTGGAACAACTGGTCGTGGATACCGGGGTCGGACTCTCCACCGCCTACCGTTACCTGCACGAGGCCATCGACGTGTTGACAGTGTAAAGGCCCGAAACCCCGCCTACTGAGAAAACCTCATTTTCCTCTTGTTTCCCGGTGGTTTACCGAGTGGCCGTGCGGTCACTGTCGCGCCACCGGTGTCAGCGCGCGTGCTCGTCGACGGCCGCCTCGAGGACCCGAATGCCCTCGTCGAGCAGCGTGTGGCCGATGACCAGTGGCGGAAGTAGACGGATGACGTTTCCGTGGGTGCCACAGGTGAGCACGACAACGCCCTGTTCGTGGCACCGTCGAGCGATCCGGGCGGTCAGCTCGGGATCCGGGTCGCTGCTGCCGGGCCGGACGAACTCGATGGCCAGCATCGCTCCGCGCCCTCGGACGTCGAAGACCACGTCGGTGCGGTCGGCCAGTGCGCGCAGCCGCGGTCGTACGAGAGCCTCGATCTCCTGCGCCGCCCCGGCGAGGTCTCGCTCGCGCATCGCCTCGATCGTGGCCAGCGCGGCCGCGCAGGCCACGGGATTGCCTCCGTAGGTGCCGCCGAGGCCACCGCCGTGGACGGCGTCCATCGCCTCGGCGCGGCCGGTCACGGCGGCCAGCGGCATGCCCCCGGCGATGCCCTTGGCAGTGGTGATGAGGTCGGGAACCACGTTCTCGTGCTCGGAGGCGAACCAGGCTCCGGTCCGGCAGAAGCCGGTTTGGATCTCGTCGGCCACCAGCAGTGCGCCACTGTCGCGGCACCACTCGGCGATGCCGGGCAGGAATCCGGGAGCGGGCTCGATGAAGCCGCCTTCGCCCTGGATCGGCTCGATCACCACGGCGGCGACGGAATCGGCGCCGAGCTGCTTGTCGATCCGGGACAGGGCGTGGTGTGCGGCCTGGGGGCCGGTGAGCCCGTCGCGGGCCGGATACGACATCGGAACCCGGTAGACCTCCGGGGCGAACGGCCCGAATCCGTGCTTGTAGGGCATGGCCTTCGCGGTCAGTGCCATGGTGAGGTTGGTGCGGCCGTGGTAGGCGTGCTCGAAGGCGACCACGGCGTGGCGCCCGGTGGCGTGGCGGGCTATCTTGACGGCGTTTTCCACCGCTTCGGCGCCGGAGTTGAACAGGACGCTGCGTTTGTCGTGCGTGCCCGGTGTCAGCTCGGCCAGTTCCTCGCACACCCGCAGGTAGTTCTCGTACGGCGTGGTCATGAAGCAGGTGTGGGTGAAGTCGGCGACCTGCTGCCGCACGGCGTCGACGACCTCGGGGGCGCTGTTGCCGACGTTGGTCACCGCGATTCCGGAGCCGAGGTCGATCAGCGAGTTGCCGTCGACGTCGACGAGGACACCGCCCGAAGCCCGGGTCACGTAGACCGGCAGTACGCTGCCCACACCACCGGCCACCGTCGCGGCGCGGCGCTGTTGCAGGTCGCGGGAGTGCGGGCCGGGGATCTCGGTGTGCAGCCTGCGGGCCTGCTCGACGGGCCGGGTGGGGTCTGCGGTGGTGGTCATACGGGCCTCCTGTCGGGGACGGAATGGGGTTCCTCGGTTTCTGTCGGGCATCAGCCTGCGGCCTCTTCCCCGTCCCGGTGCAGTGGCCAATATGGTGCGTGTGCCATCCGACGATGGACATTGTGGCAGGGAGTGGACGATGCCGTTGACGTTGCGCGACCTTGTCGCCGATCCGGAACTGCGGTTGACCGCGCATGCTGCGCAGGACGTGCTGCATCATCCGATCACCTGGGTGCACACCAGTGAGCTCGATGATCCGACTCCGTTCCTGGAAGGCGGTGAGGTCCTGTTGACCACGGGATTGGGACTCTCCCCCGATCCGGAGGCCTGTCAGGATTACGTCGATCGGCTTGCCGCCGCAGGGGTGGCCGGACTCGGATTCGGCGTCGGGATCAACCATCGGGAGATACCGCGGCCGCTCGTCGACGCGGCCTGCCGAACGGGCCTTCCGCTGCTGGAAGTTCCCCGGGAGGTCCCGTTCATCGCCATCAGCAAGTCGGTCTCGCGTGCCCTGGCCGCCGAGGAGTACGCGGAACTGCGCCACACCGGCCGCGCCCAGCACGAACTGGCCAGGGCCGCCAGTGGTGCCCACGGGTTGCCTGCGCTGATCGACAAGCTCGCCGGGCTCGTCGGCGGATGGGCTCTGCTCCTCGATCCCGCGGGTATGCCGCGACACGCCAGTCCGCAGGCGGCGGCGAGCGCGTCCGAGGAGCTCGGCCCGGAGGTCGCCCGGCTGCTTCGCAAGCGGGGACTGGCCACCTCCGTGGTCTCCCTGCGCGGTGCGGAGATCAGCCTCCAGGTGCTGGGCACCCGGGCACGAGGAGTGCTCGCGGTGGGACGTGCCGAGCCGTGGACCACCACGGAGCACCACATCGTCAACTCGGCCGCCTCGCTGCTGACGCTGGCGCTGGAACAGCAGCACGTCGTCGGCGACGCACGTCGCCGCCTGCGTGCCGGAACCTTCGAACTCCTGCTGCGCAACGCGGGCGAACTCGCCCGCAGGCCACCGAGTGAACTGCTCACGGAGTTTCCGGTGGGAGAACTGCGCGTATTCAGCGTGGCCGGTACCGCCGATACCGACACGGTCCTGGACATGCTGGAAGCCGAGACCGCTGCGCTGGCTCACCCGCCCTTCCTGGCCGACCACGACGGTCGCGTGGTCGCCGTGGCCGCCGATGCGAGCCAGGGTGCCGACTGGCTGACCGGTCTGCCGCAGCGGGACGCGAGCCTGCGGGTGGGCATCTCCGAACCGTGCACTCTGGACGGTCTTGCCACGGCGTACCGGCAGGCGGTGGATGCCGCTCGCCACGCCACGGGCGCGGCGGTTCGTTTCTCCGAGCTCGCCGGGCACGGTCTGCTGCGTCTGGTGCCCACCGAGGACGCCCGTGCCTTCGCCGGATCGCTGCTGGCGCCGTTGCGGGAGCACGACGCCGGTACGCGTCGTGGTGGGGCGGGTGATGGTCTGATGAGTTCCCTGCGGGAATGGTTGGCCCAGCACGGGCAGTGGGACCCGGCGGCGAGCAGGCTGGGCGTGCATCGTCATACCCTGCGCAATCGCATTCGCAAGGTAGAGGGACTGCTCGGGCGCAGTCTCGATCAGCCGGGAGTGCGCGCCGAACTGTGGTTGGCATTGCAGGTCATCGAGCAGGACACGTGATCACGTGCCCGTGAGGAGGTGTGGTCGTGCTCGTGGAGGACATGGTCGCCGACCCGGCGTTGTCGCTGGATCTGCGGGTCCGGGGACGGTTGGACCGGCCCATCCGGTGGGTGCACACGATCGAGATTCCCCGGCCGGGTCGTTTCCTGCGTGGGGGTGAGGTCGTGCTCACCGCCGGGGTATGGCGCAACGCGGGCACCAGGCCGGAGTCCTTCATGGCCGATCTCGCCGATGCCGACGTGGCCGCGGTCGGATTCGGCCTGGTGCCGCCGGAAATCGAGGTCCCCGAGGCGTTCGTCGACGCCGCACGCACGTACGGGCTGACCTGTTTCGTCGTCCCCGTGGAGGTGGCCTTCATCCAGATCGTGGAGTCCTTCGTCAGCTCCAAGCGCCGGGAGTGGGAGAAGCCGCTGCGGCGGCATCTCGGCCAGCATGACGCGATCGTGGCAGCACTGCGCGTCCGCCGGGGTGTCGACAGCGTGCTCGACGTACTCACCGGGCAGCTCGGTCTGCCTGTGGCGGTGCGGGCCGCGGGCGGACTCGTGGAGGGCACCGTGCCGGACCCCGCCCACCCCCTCCCGCTGATGGGCGAGGGGATCGCCGATGCGGAGCTCGTGTTGCCGCACCCGATGGAGGAGCTCGACGTCGAGCAGCATGCCGCCGTCGTCCAGGCGATGCCGTTCATCGCCCTGGAGATCGAGCGCAGCCGTGCGCTCCGCGCCACGGAGCTGCGGTATGCGGGGGAGTTGTTCGAGTGGGTCTATGGCGGAAGTGCCGGGATCGCCGCGCTGCGCACGCGTCTGCACGCGCTGAGTCTGCCTCCGGAGGGACCGTTGGCCGGGGTTGTTCTGCGCACGCCACGGCCGGAGACCGCCGCCGTGCGGCTGAGTGCGCTGTTGGGTACCGACGGGGTCGCGGTCGAGCGAGGTGGCACGGCGGTCGCTTTCGCCCGGATCCGGCACAGCGCCGCCGAGTGCGCGCGGCGCGTGCACGCGGAGTTCAACCGGGAAGGCAGCGCGGCGACGTATGTCGGCGTGGGTGAGCCCGGTTCGGTGGCGGAGCTGCGGGTGAGCCTGTTGCAGGCCGCGCATGCGGCCGAGGCGGTCTCGGCGCAGAGCTCCAGTGGGTGGATGACCCACGATCAGCTCAGCAGCCCGACCCTGTTGCTGTCGACGCAGGACCCCGAGCTGCTGGCTGCGACCTCGCGCGCGCTGCTCGGTCCCGTGCTGGAACACGACGAGCGGCGCGGCAGCGAGCTGCTGCCCTCCCTGGAGGTCTTTTTGGACACGGGTGGGCGCTGGCGTGAGTCCGCCCAGCGG
Organism: Haloactinomyces albus; assembly: GCF_031458135.1. NCBI lineage: Bacteria > Bacillati > Actinomycetota > Actinomycetes > Actinopolysporales > Actinopolysporaceae > Haloactinomyces > Haloactinomyces albus. Next base: position 4,583,344 of record NZ_JAVDXW010000001.1, read on the forward strand.
CTGCACGTGCACATCAACACACTGCGGCACAGGATGAGCAGGGTGGAGGACCTGACCGGCCGCAGCCTCGCGCACACCCCCGACCGGGTGGATCTCTTCCTCGCCTTGCGAGCGCTGCGCGCGGGCTGATTCGTGCCGCCTGCACTACGGCGTTGTTCGATCCTCCAACGGTGGTTGTGTTCGTTGGAGGATCGGTGACTGACGTTCGTACGGTGACGGCGACCACCCTGGGGCGGACCGCGCGGAAGAAGTCTTCCCACGCCGGAGCCACCCGGCCCGGCACGCAGCCAAGGAGGTCACCGATGACCCCGCAACCGCCGCCGACGGCCTCCGCGTCCGAAGGGGCTGTCGGTATCGAGACGCACGGGGTGGACACGATCCCCGAACCCGACCGCACCGGCCGACCCCGGGATGTGGTGACCATCCTGATCGGCTCGAATCTGGCCCTCGGCGTCGTGATCTTCGGCTGGCTCCCGGTCTCGTTCGGACTGGGATTCTGGGCCGCCGCCAGTTCGATGGTGGCCGGGACCGTGCTGGGGACACTGCTGGTCGCTCCCCTGGCCCTGGTCTCGTGGCGGACCGGGACGAACCTGTCCACCAGCAGCGGCGGCCATTTCGGCGTGCGCGGCCGGTTGGTCGGCTCGGCGATCGGGCTGCTGCTGTCGCTGGGCTACGCGGCACTGACGTTGTGGACCGGGGGTGCGGCGGTGGTCGGGCCGCTGCATCGATTGCTGGGGCTGCCCAGCGGCGCGGTCAGCTACACCGTGGTCTACACACTGCTGGCGGTGTTGACCGTGTTCGCCGCGATCTTCGGCTACCAGTTGCTGACCCGCATGACGCGGTGGCTGGCCATCGGGATGAGCGTGCTGATGCTGACCGGCGTGCTCGCCTACGCCGATCAATTCACCACCAGCCCCATCGTGGACAGCTACCTGCTCGGTGACTTCTGGACCACGTGGGCGCTGTCCACCGTCGCGGCGGGGTTGAGCGGGCCGATGGCCTTCATCACCCTGCTCGGCGACTACACCCGCTACGTCTCACCACGGAGCCACTCGTCCGGGCGGGTCGTGCTCGGCGCGGCGGGCGGCATGATGCTGGGCCTGCTGATTCCGCAGCTGTTCGGAACGTTCACGGCCTTCGCCTCCGGAGCCGACGAGGACTACGTCGGTTCCCTGGTCGCGGCCGCGCCGCTGTGGTTCCTGCTGCCGCTGCTGATCAACGGAATGTTCGGCACGGTCGGCAACGCCGGGATCCTCATCTACAGCATGGGCCTCGACCTGGACGCGATCGTGCCGCGACTGTCCCGCCTGCAGGCCACCGCCCTGGTCTCGGTGGTCTCGACCGTGCTGGTCTTCCTCGGCTATTTCGTCTGGGATGCCCAGAACGCGGTGACGGCTTTCGTCCTGCTGCTCACCGCGGTCGGAACGCCGTGGGCGGTGATCACGCTGATCGGCTTCGTGCGCTGCGGTGGTCGTTACGACCCGGATGCGCTGCAGGTCTTCAACCGGCGTGCCCGGGGCGGCATCTACTGGTATCGCGGCGGCTGGAGTATCGCGGCGACCGCGGCGTGGGCGGTCGGCTCGGGTGTGGGGCTGCTGTCGGTGGACACCGCGCTGTACCGGGGGCCGCTGCTGAGCTTCACCGGCGGCATCGACCTGAGTTTCGTCCTCGCCGCCGCCACGACGGCCGTGGCGTACCTGCTGTTCACCCGGGGAAGCCGTCAGCCCATGCCCGAGGACGCCGCCCGTGGCACCCCCGAGGCACGAGCGGCCGCACGGCCGCGGAACTCCGCGGCGACCACGGGCACATGATTCCGCGCGGGATGCCCGACCGCTGCCTGTCCAAGCACAGTATCGAGAGGAAAAGCTTCGATCATGGAAACCTACGACGTCGTCGTCATCGGTGCCGGATTCGCCGGCCTGACCGCAGCCAGGGACCTGCGCGCGGCGGGCAGCAGTGTCCTGGTGCTGGAGGCGCGTGAGCGCATCGGCGGTTCCACCTGGTACCAACCGGACGCCTTCGACGGTTTCGGCCTGGAGATGGGCGGCACGTGGATCGTTCCGCAGCAGAGCCACGTGTTCGCCGAAGTGCGGCGCTACGGTATCTCCGTCACCGACAGCGAACTGCCGGACCGCATGACGTGGTCCGACCACGGCGAGGTCCTGGATACCCTGCTGCCCGTGTCGCCGCAGGAGTACGGCGAGCTCGAACACGCCCTGCGGGCGCTGGTCGCCGCAGGTGAACGGATCGATCCGCTGCGCCCGCTGACCGAACAGGACCTGGCCGATCTCGACGTGCCCATCAGGCAGTGGGCCACCGAGGCCGGACTCGGCGGCAACGCCCGCGAACTGCTGATCTCGTGGTTCTGCGGCTGCGCCAACGCCCACGAGGACACCGCATCGGCGCTGGACGTCATCCGGTGGCTGGCGGCCATGGACAACTCCCTGTGGGGGATGGTGCAGGCCAGCGTCCTCGGCTACACCTTCACGCACGGCACCGCCTCGCTGGCGCGGGCGATCGCCGAGGACAGCGGCGCGGAGATCCGGCTGTCCAGCCCCGTCGAGAAGGTGCACGCCGAGGACGACGGCGCCACGATCTCCTACCGGGACGGCCGGGTGCGGGCCGGGCGCGTGCTGGTGACGGTGCCGATCGGGGTGCTGCGCGACATCGACTTCACCCCGCGGTTGCCCGCGGACAAGCTCGCGATCTCCGCGGAGAACCACGCCGGGCAGGGACAGAAGATCTGGGCGCTGGCCCGCAACGTCCCCGAGGACCTCAGCGGATTCGGCTGGGGAACCGACTTCGACTACGTCGGGGCGATGGGCACCATCGAGCGCGGCGTGGTGCTGGTGTGCTTCGCCCCGGAGCACGACCGTGTGGACGCCGATGACCTGGCCGACGTCCAGCGCGCGGTGCGCGAATTCGCTCCGCACGCCGAGGTCGTCGACGCGCACACGCACCCCTGGGTCCACGACGAGTACTCGAAAGGCACCTGGGCGACCTTCCGTGCCGGGCAGTTCGCCAAGTACGAGCTGGCCGTCGGACGCCCCGAGGGGCGAGTGCACTTCGCGGGCTCGCACACGGCGCGGCGCTGGCGCGCCTTCATCGACGGCGCCATCGAATCCGGAAAGCGCGCGGCCGCCGAAATCCTCGCCGAGGCTTGACGACCGTTTTTCGAGGAGAGGACATGAACGACCCGATCGGACCGGTGGATTCGACCCGGATTCCCCGGTATGGCGGCGACACCACCTTCGCCCGCCTGCCACGGCTGGCCGAGGTGACCGATGCCGACACGCTCGTGTGGGGCGTCCCGTTCGACACCGGCGTCAGCTACCGTCCCGGTGCGCGGTTCGGACCCAACCACGTCCGGCAGAGTTCCCGGTTGCTGCGGCCCTACAATCCGGCGCTGGCCACCGAGCCCTTCGCCACCCAGCAGGTCGCCGACGCCGGTGACGTGGGCGTGAACCCGTTCGACCTGAACGAGGCCATTTCGGCCATCGAATCCGGCGCCCGCGAGCTTTCGGGCACCCGACGCAGGCTGGTCACCCTCGGTGGTGACCACACCATCGCCCTACCGCTGCTGCGCGTCCAGCACGAACGGCACGGTCCTGTCGCGCTGCTGCACTTCGATGCCCACCTGGACACCTGGGACACCTATTTCGGATCGCCCTACACCCACGGCACCCCGTTCCGGCGGGCCACCGAGGAGGGGCTGATCGACGGCGAGCACTCCATGCACGTGGGCATCCGCGGGCCGCTGTACGCCCGGGTGGATCTGGACGAGAGCGAGAAGATGGGTTTCGCCGCCGTGCACTCCCGCGACTTCGCCCGCAGCCCGATCGACGACATCATCGAGCGCATGCGGGCGCGGCTGGGCGATCGGCCGGTCTACGCCTCGATCGACATCGACGTGCTCGATCCGGGCTTCGCGCCCGGCACCGGCACTCCCGAGTCCGGGGGACTGTCCAGCAGGGAACTGCTGGAACTGCTGCGCGGACTGAACGGGCTCAACGTGGTCGGCGCCGACGTGGTCGAGGTGGCCCCCGCCTACGACCACGCCGAGATCACCGGCATCGCCGCAAGCCATGCCCTGTACGAACTGCTGAGCATCCTGCCGTCGGGAGGTCGCTGATGCACACGGTGAGCAACGTCGTCGGCGGGAAGCCGGTCGAGGCCGCCGACGGGCACACCACGGAACTGGTCGACCCCTGCACCGGCGAGGTGTTCGGGACCGCCCCGCTGTCGTCGGCCGTGGATGTCGAGGCCGCCTATCGGGCGGCCGAGGAGGCCTTCGAGACCTGGTCGGCGACCACCCCGGCCGAGCGGCAGCGTGCCCTGTTGCGGCTGGCCGACGAGCTGGAACGCCGCGGCGAGGAATTCGTCGCCGCCGAAGCGCACAACACCGGCAAACCACTGGCCGCCACGCGCGGCGAGGAAGTCGCCGCCTCGGTGGACCAGATCCGCTTCTTCGCAGGCGCTGCCCGGATGCTGGAGGGAGCGGCGGCCGGTGAGTACGCCACCGGACACACCTCCTACGTTCGCCGCGAGCCGGTGGGTGTCATCGGCCAGATCGCGCCCTGGAACTACCCGCTGATGATGGCGGTCTGGAAGATCGCCCCGGCCATCGCGGCGGGAAACGCGGTGGTGCTCAAACCCGCCGACACCACCCCGGTGACCGCGGCGATGCTCGCCGAGCTGGCCGCGGACTGCCTGCCGCCCGGCGTGCTCAACGTGGTCTGCGGCGATCGCGACACCGGGCGGGCGGTGGTGGCGCACCCGACTGCGGCGATGGTCTCGATCACCGGGTCCACGCGGGCCGGTCAGCAGGTGGCCACCGATGCGGCAGGCGACCTCAAGCGCGTGCACCTCGAACTCGGAGGCAAGGCGCCTGCACTGGTGTTCGCCGATGCCGACCTCGGTGCCGCCGCCGAGGCTGTGGCGGGTGCGGGCTTCTTCAACGCCGGGCAGGACTGCACCGCCGCAACCCGGGTCCTGGTCGAGGAGTCCGTGGCCGAGGAGTTCCTCCGTGAACTCGTCGCGCGGGCCGAGGAGACTCGCTGCGGCCCACCGTCCGATGAGCAAGCCGTCTTCGGGCCGTTGAACAGTGCCGATCACCTGGCCGGGGTGCAGGGCGTGATACGGGACCTTCCCGAGCACGCCAGGGTGCTCACCGGGGGAGTGAGGGTGGGTGAGCGGGGATTCTTCTTCGCACCCACCGTCGTCAGCGGGCTGCACCAGGAGGATGCCGCGGTCCAGCAGGAGACGTTCGGTCCCATCCTGACGGTGCAGACGTTCGCCGACGAGGCCGAGGCGCTGCGGCTGGCCAACGGCGTCGACTACGCCCTGGCCTCCAGTGTGTGGACGACCGACCACGGTCGTGCGCACCGGGCCGCGGCCCGGCTGGACTTCGGGTGCGTGTGGGTCAACACGCACATGGTGCTTCTCGCCGAGATGCCCCACGGCGGGTTCAAGCACTCCGGCTACGGCAAGGATCTGTCCCGCTACGGGTTCGAGGACTACACCCGCCTCAAGCACGTGACCCACCGGTTCGACTGAGCCGTGGGAAGCCCGGACACGTGGGTGGCTCCTGTCCATCGGTGCCGCTGTCCGTCGATGCCGTCGCGCGGGCGGTGCCGCATGGGTGTCGACCGCAGCGTGGCCAACGTGCCAGAACGGCGATGTGGGCGGGTCGATCGCGCCGGATTGGCAGGATCGTGTGACCGGGTGCGTGCCTATCCTGCCCGTACAAGCAGCTTTTGGAGGTTCGATGGAATCGGTGGTCGAGTACTGGATCGCGGGCCGGGCGGCGACGAGCACGGCGACGTTCGAGGTGCGCAACCCGTACGACTCGTCGATGGTCGCCACGGCGTGCTACGCCACCGCAGACGACGTGGAACAGGCCGTGGCGGCAGCGGATGCCTGCCGGAAAGACATGGCCGCGCTGCCTGCGCACGCCCGTGCCGCGGCGCTGGACCACGTCAGCAGGCGTCTGGCCGAACGCGGCGAGGAGATCGCGGAGCTCATCGTCGCCGAGAACGGCAAGCCGATCACCTGGGCGCGTGCCGAGGTGAACCGGTCGGTGTCGACGTTCCGGTGGGCCGCCGAGGAGGCCCGCCGTTTCTCCGGTGAGTTGCAGCGGCTGGACACCGAGCCGGGGCCGTCACGGTTGGCGCTGCTGCGCCGAGCCCCGCGTGGTCCTGTGCTGGGGATCGCACCGTTCAACTTCCCGCTGAATCTGGTGGCGCACAAGGTCGCGCCCGCGCTGGCCGCCGGGGCACCGATCGTGCTCAAACCGGCACCGAAGACACCGCTGTCGGCGCTGCTGCTCGGCGAGCTCCTCGCCGAGACCGACCTGCCCGCCGGGGCGTGGTCGGTGCTGCCGACCACCGACGAGCAGGCCGCCGACCTCGTTGCCGACCCGCGACTGCCGGTGGTGTCGTTCACCGGATCCGGCCCGGTCGGCTGGAGGATCCTGGACTCCGTGCCGCGCAAGCACGTGACCCTGGAACTCGGCGGCGATGCTGCCGTGGTGGTGTGCCCGGACTACGCCGACGAGGCCGACCTCGAGCACGCCGCCCAGCGCATCGCCACCTTCGCGATGTATCAGGCGGGCCAGTCGTGCGTGTCGGTGCAGCGGGTCTACGCCCACCGCGAGGTCTACGACCAGCTGGCGGCCCGGGTGGTCAAGGCCGTGGAATCCCTGGGAACCGGTGACCCGCGCGACGAGTCCACCATGGTCGGGCCGCTGATCGAGCCCGGGGCCGCAGACCGCGTCGAGGAGTGGGTGCACGAGGCGATCGCCGCCGGAGCCGAGCTGCTCACCGGCGGCGATCGGGACGGCAACAGCTGTGCCCCCACGGTGCTGGCCGGGGTGCCACAGCAGGCCCGCATCAGCCACGAAGAGGTATTCGGACCGGTCGTGCTGCTGGAGGAGGTCGAGGAGACCCAGCAGGCCTTCGACCGGGTCAACGAGTCCCGCTACGGACTGCAGGCCGGCGTGTTCACCCACGACCTGCAGACGGCCTTCCACGCCTCGGCGACGCTGGACGTCGGTGGCGTGATCGTCGGTGACGTGCCCAGCTACCGGGCCGACCAGATGCCCTACGGAGGAGTGAAGGAATCCGGCGTCGGCCGGGAAGGCGTGCGCTCGGCCATGCACGACCTCACCGAGGAACGAGTCACCGTTTTGACCGGCATCGAGATGTAGACAGTGCCGGTTGCCCGCGGATGAGGCCGAGCCCGGTCGGTGGGTGACGGCCTCACCCGTCGGGGGCGCGTATTACCGAAGTGCGTCGAAGAAAAGCCGTATCGCTGTATTGCCCGCTCGGCGAGTTCAATCCCGTTTATGCCCCTTTATGGGGAAAGTCAGGCTGTATCGGCTGCCGTAGAATGTGGATTGAGATTGACCGATGACGACAGTGTCGAACCCCGCCAAGGACGGGTTCGTGTCGACAACGGGGTGAGCGAAACTTCACCGTGAGCAGGGCGAACGCCATTGTGCGCACCAGTCGTGCAATACGTGGCAAGCCGATTTCAAAAAGCTGCTGACCTGTTACTTTCTTCGGATACGCTTGGTATGCCGACGGAGTTCGGGACAACGGAACAGGGGAGGACACTATGCTGACCGTCTTCGCTGTCATGTTCGTTGCCGCTAGTTTGACCCTTCTTGTCACCTGCTTCGGTCTCCTCGAACTCGTCGAGGCCGCATCGGCCGCTCGGATCGCGATAGGGGTGCGTCGATCATGAGTGAACTTCTCGGTTTCACCGGCGAAAGCACCGCTCCGGCTTTGTGCGTGTGGTGTCGACAATCTTTGGGCACTTCACCATCGGACGACTTCTGCTCGGAGAGCTGTCAACAGTCGTGGCATGCTGCCCACGAGGCCGACGTGGCCATCACGAGAGACCGACGCCCGGCCGCGTAGCGTGCAGCTTTGCAGCCCACCACACCGAGGGCGGCGCTTGCCGCCGGCGCGTTCGCCGCTGCGGCTCGTCGCCGGCCGTCCTGCTGTGGGTACCCGGCCGAGGCGGTTTCTCACCGCTCGCTGCGCCCGGTGCCGACGGCGACGTAGGCACCGCATTCGCGGCGCGCTCGCGCGGTCGCATCCTGCTCGGTCATCGAGGTCGTCCCGGCGGGTCGGCTTCGGTGGCCGTGTGGTGTCGGGACAGTCCGACGTGGGCATCGCCGCAGGCGGCGGCACCGACATCGCCGTGGAATCCGCCGACATCGTGTTGCTGCGCGAGGAGGTCACCGCCGTGCTCGGCGCCCGCGAGATCAGCCGGCGCTCCTACCACCGCACCCGCGTCAACGTGGCATCGGCGTTCACCTTCAACGGCATCGGCATCCCGCTGGCCACCACCGGTCTCGTCTATCCGGTGTGGGCCGTGGTGGCCATGGCCGCCTCGGTGACGGCCATCTTCCTCAATTCCCTCGGCCCCGGCCCGCACTGCTGATTCAAGCCATCAGCAGTGCGGGGCGCGGGTGCGTAGTTCCCGGATCAGTTGCCGGAGCTGAAGGCGGCGTCGAAGGCCGCCGACGGCGGGGAGAAGTTGAGTTTGCGGACGAACTCGAGCGCCTCGGGGGCGCCGGTCAGCCGGTCCATGCCCGCGTCCTCCCACTCGATCGAGATGGGGCCGTCGTAGCCGATCGCGTTCAGGGTGCGAAAGCAGTCCTGCCAGGGCACGTGCCCATGGCCGGTGGAGACGAAGTCCCAGCCGCGCCGAGGGTCGCCCCACGGCAGATGTGACCCGAGGACTCCGCTGCGCCCGTTGCCCATCTGCAACCGGGCTTCCTTGCAGTCCACGTGCAGGATTCGATCCTGGAAGTCCCACAGGAAGGTCACCGGGTCGAAGCCCTGCCACACGTAGTGCGAGGGGTCGAAGTTGAGCCCGAACGCCTCGCGGTGACCGATCGCCTCCAGCGTGCGCACCGTCGTCCAGTAGTCGTAGGCGATCTCGGTGGGGTGCACCTCGAGGGCGAACCGCACGCCGCTCTCGTCGAACACGTCGAGGATGGGGTTCCACCGGTCGGCGAACTCCCGGTAGCCGCGCTCGATCATGGTATCCGGGGTGGGCGGGAACATCGCCACGGTGTACCAGATGGGCGAGCCGGTGAAGCCCACGACGGTGTCCACCCCGAACTTCGCCGCGGCTCGCGCGGTGTTCTGCATTTCCTCGGCGGCCCGCTGCCGGACACCGTCCGGGTCGCCGTCCCCCCAGATCCGCGGCGGCAGGATCGCCTGGTGGCGCTCGTCGATGGGGTGGTCGCAGGTGGCCTGGCCGACCAGGTGGTTGGACAGGATCCACGAGTTCAGGTTGTACTTGTCAAGCACCTCGCGCTTGCGCTGGACATACGTGTCGTCCTCGAGTGCCTTGTCGACCTCGAAGTGATCACCCCAGCAGGCGATCTCCAGGCCGTCGTAGCCCCATTCCGACGCCAATCGGGCGACTTCCTCGAAGGGGAGGTCGGCCCATTGTCCGGTGAACAGGGTGATCGGTCGTACCATGATCGTTCCTCCAACGGGTTCAGGGGAATCTTCAGCAGGTGGTCGCCGCCGGTTGTTGCAGCCCGGACAGCCGCAGCAGCAGGTCTTTGACCTCGGTCGCGTGGTAGCGCTCCCGTCCGGGATCGGGGTCGGAGCACAGGAGTACGGGGCCGTCGGCCGCCCGGTCGGGAAGCCGCCCGTGGGTGCCGCGCACCGGGGCGGGGTCGAGCGGGACGACGTTCATGCGGTAGCGGAACCCGAGCTTCTTGCGGGCCAGCGCGGCCGCCGCGCGGAGTCGGACCGTGCGGTCGTTCGGGTCCATGAACAGCTCGGCGGGGTCGTAGCCGGGCTTGCGGTGGATCTCCACGTGCGTGGCGAAGTCGGGTGCCCGGTCGTCGTCGAGCCAGTAGTAGTAGGTGAACCACGCCCCGGGCTCGGCGACCGCGACCAGGTCTCCGGCGCGCTCGTGGTCGATGCCGTAGCGGGCCTTGCCCTCGACGTCGAGCACCTCGTCGACGCCGGGCAGCGCAGCGATCAGGTCACGGACGCGCCTGCGGTCGGCCGGATCGCGGACGTAGACGTGCGCGGCCTGGTGGTCGGCCACGGCGAAGGCTCGCGAGGTCCACGGGTCGAGGTATTCCATGCCCTCCTGGGTGTGGACGTGCAGCAACCGTTCCCGGCGCAGCGCGCGGTTGATGTCGACCGGGCGGCTCGCCGGCGTGATGCCGTACTCCGACAGCGCCACCACGGTCGCGCCCTCGGCCCGGGCTTGATCGAGCAGCGGGCCGAGAGCGGCGTCCACGTCGCGGGCAGCGGTGACGGCCTGCGGGCTGTCCGGCCCGTGGCGCTGCAGGTCGTAGTCGAGGTGCGGGACGTAGGCCATCGTGAGGTCGGGGCGGCGAGTGACGAGCAGGTGGCGGGTGGCGCCTGCGATCCACTGCGATGAGGCGATCGATGCGGTCGGGCCCCAGTAGTTGAACAGCGGGAACGTCCCGAACTTGCCGGTGAGCTCGTCGTGCAGGTCGGCGGGGTAGGTGTAGCAGTCCGGGGACTTGCGCCCGTCGGCGTGGTAGATCGGCCGGGGAGTGACGGTCTCGTCGGTGGTCATCCCCATCGCGTACCACCAGCAGACGTTGGTGGTCCGGTAGTCGGGTGCGCTCTCGCGGGCGGTCTCCCAGATCTTTTCGCCCGCCACGAGACGGTTGTGCTGGCGCCACAGGTGGACTTCACCGAGGTCGCGGAAGTACCACCCGTTGCCGACGATGCCGTGCCCGCCCGGGTAGCGGCCGGTGAGCAGACTCGACTGCACCGAGCAGGTCACAGCGGGAAACACCGTGCCCAGCTCGGCCTGGAAACCTTGCTCGGCGACACGCCGGAGATTCGGCATGTGCGCCAGCAGCCGCGGGGTCATGCCGACCACGTCGAGCAGCAGGACCGGCGTGCGCGCGGCAGGGGGAGCGTTCATCGGGTGACCTCCGTGAGTCCGAGTGCGAGCAGGTGGCGGCGGGTCCAGTCGAGTTCGGCCGCGATGCCCTCCACGAGACCTCCTTGCGGGCGTTGCCGTTCGGGGAGCACGTCCCAGGTGTAGGTCTCCACCTCGACGTGCCGGGTCCGCGCCGTCTCGCCGCCCAGCAGCGTGTCGAGAGAGGACACCAGCACCGGGCGGGTGGTGGCCAGTGGCGGGGGCGGGTCGGCGTGCAGCGGCACGTGGAAGTGCACGCGCCAGGGCTGGTAGCCGGGCAGGCCCTCGGCGGTGCCCAGCGCGGCGTCGAGGTCGTCGACCCCGTGGGGACGTCCGTTCGTGGCCTCCCGCGTCTGGTGCAGGAAACGCGGCTCGGCGAAGGACTCCAGCGCGGCCCGGGCCTCGGGCTGGTGGGGATCCGGGACTTCCAACGCGCAGGAGGCCTGTGCCTTGACCACGGGCAGACCGGCCGCGGTCAGGTCGTGCAGGGCCTGCCGCGGGTTCTCGAACGCGACGGCGAGGTGGCAGGTGTCGAGGCAAACGCCGAGGTGGTCGGCGTCCACGCCCGCCAGGTGGGTGATGGCCTCGCCGGTCGTCTCGATGACACAGCCCGGTTCCGGCTCCACGCCCACGCGCACCGTGCGACCTTCCTCGGCGGCGATCTTGACCAGGCCGCGAGCGAGCTCGTCGAGCCGGTCACGCGCAGCCTGCTGCTGATCGCGGTGCCAGGGCTGCCGCCATCCCAGCGGCAGCGTCGAGACGCTGCCCTGGTCGACATCGTCGGGAAGCAACCGGGTCAGCAGCCGCGCGAGGTCGAGCGTGTAGTCCAGCCGGGCCCGTTCGGTCCAGTCCGGGCGGTAGACGGCGTGCTTGACCACCGGCTGCTGGAAACCGCGGTAGGGAAACCCGTTGAGGGTGACCACGTCGAGGCCGCGCGCGGCGAGTTCGGCGCGCAGCCGCGCCTGCGCGGTATCGTCCTCGGTCAGGGTGGTCGCGACGTCGCGCGCGAGCCACAGGCCGAGCCCGAGCCGGTCGGTGCCGAGGCGTTCGCGGATCGGCACGGCGTACCGGTCGAGCTGGGCGATGATCCCGTCGAGGTCCTCGGCGGGATGGACGTTCGTGCAGTAGGCGAGGTGGACGGTCGAGCCGTCGGGATGCCGGAATCGCATGGGCTCAGCTCTCCGGCCGCGCGCCGCGCAGGATGGAGTTGCCCGCGAAGGTCGCGCCCTGGTCCACAGGGGTGTCCGTGTTGTCGTCGAGTTCGAGCTTGCCGCTCTGGGCGTAGAAGTCGATCGGGTTGCGCCAGAGCACCGTGTCGACGTCGTCCTCGCCGAATCCCGCATCCAACATCGCCCGGGCGGTCTTGGCCGTCTTCAGTGGATCGCTCTTGCCCCAGTCGGCCGCGGAGTTCACCAGCATGCCCTCGGTGCCGTACTCCTGCAGGATCGCCACCATCCGATCCTCGTCCATTTTCGTGTCGGGATAGATGGAAAAGCCCATCCAACAGCCGGAACCGGCCACCAGGTCGACGGTCACCTCGTTGAGGTGATCGACCACGACACGTTCGGCGGCGATGCCGGACTCGCGGACGACGTCGAGAGTGCGGCGGGTGCCCGCGACCTTGTCGCGGTGCGGAGTGTGGACCAGGACGGGGAGATCGTGCTCGACGGCCAGGGCGAGCTGGGCGGCGAAGACCATGTCCTCCTCGGCGGTCATCGCGTCGTAGCCGAGTTCACCGACGGCGACGACGCCGTCCTTGGCCAGGTAGCGCGGCAGGATGTCGAGCACGTCACGGCAACGCGGGTCGTTGGCCTCCTTCGGATTGAGCCCGATGGTGCAGTGGTGGCGGATGCCGTACTGGGCGGCCCGAAAGGGTTCCCACCCCACGAGCCCGTCGAAGTAGTCGACGAAGGTCGCCACGGAGGTGCGGGGCTGGCCCATCCAGAACGAGGGCTCCACCAGCGCCCGCACGCCCGCGTGGTGCATCGCGGCGTAGTCGTCGGTCGTCCGCGATGTCATGTGGATGTGCGGATCGAAAATGCGCATCATGTCTCCCTGGACGGGTTGATGTCGTTCGGGTCGACGAGCCCGAACACGTCGGCGGGGATGTCGCGCCCGGCGGCTCGGCGCTCGTGGGCGTAGTCGGCGAGCATCCGGGCGAGTTCGGCGTCGGCGCGCTCGGCGAGTCCGCTGATGTCGGCCAGCGGGATGCCGAGGAAGACGCACTTGAGTACGCCCTGGCGATACCCTGCCGGTTCCAGGTGCCGGGCACCGTAGGCGGCCAGGGCGGCGGCGATGAGCCGGGTGTCGTTGGTGCGCAGGCCATCGTGAACCAGCGGCAGCGCGTGGTCGCCGAGCTTGTCGCCGGTGTCGAGCGGTCCCAGTCCGCGCAGCACCCCGCGTTTCTCCGCGGCGTCGCCGTACCGGTACAGCGCTGCCACCTCCTCGCCGAGGTCGGCACCGGACAGCGGCAGCGCCGCCATCATGAGCGTGCGCGCGGCGTCATCGACGGTCCATCCGCGCTCCTCGCTCCCCGATGCGGGGGCCTGCGGGCCGTGGAGGGGACCACGGCCACAGCGCCGCCCGGCCGCGGGAAACAGGGCTCCGATGGCCGTGCGGTCCCCGCCGATCCGGTCCAGCGCGTCGGCCAGCCACCGCCTGCCCTGCCCGGACAATCGGGCATCGAGCAGGACGCGCAACTCTTCCGGAGGCGTATTCCGGGTCATACGGGCACCTTTCGCCAGGCATGCTCCAGGAAGCGGATCGAACGCTGCGAGACGACCGGAGCGGCGTGACTGTGCCGGGGCAGTTCGACGGCGACGAGTCCGGAGTAGTCGACCTCGGCCAGGGCCGCGAGCACGGGGGGAAAGTCGATCTCGCCCTCGCCGAACTCCAGGTGCTCGTGCACGCCGCGACACATGTCGTCGATCTGGACGTTGACCAGCCGGGGGCCCGCGCGGCGTACGCAGTCGGGCACGCTGTCCGGCTCGAGACAACGGCAGTGTCCGATGTCGAGAGTCAGCCCCAACAACGGTGGTTGTCCGAGCCTGTGCACCAATTCCTCGTAGCCGTCGAGGGTGTCGACGAACATGCCCGGCTCGGGTTCGAAACCGAGCACGACACCGTGCTCGGCGGCAGTGTCCAGCACGGCCGAACACCCGTCGGTCAGGCGCCGCCATGCCTCCTCGTCGCCGAGTTCCGGTGGCTTTGCGCCGCTCCAGAAGGACACCGCCTCGGCACCCAGCTGTGCTGCGAGGCGCACGGCCCGGCGGAGAAAGTCGATCCGGTGCCGGCGCCCGGAATCCGACAGCAGCGTGGGGTGGTGCTTGTGCCGGGGATCGAGCAGGTAGCGGGCCCCGGTTTCGACGACGACGCCCAGACCGAGCCGGTCGAGTCGACGGCGGACCCGCGCCACCTGTGTGGACACGGCCGGGGAGAAGGGATCGAGGTGCGCGTGATCCAGTGTGAGCGCCACACCGGCGTATCCCTGGCCCGCGAGGATGTCGAGGGCGTCGTCCAGGCGATGATTGGCGAAGCCGTTCGTGCCGTAGCCGAAGCGCAGGGTCTGCCCGGAGCGTGCCGCTGTCGGGGTCTCCACTGCGGCCGCTGCCGGGGAAGCGGAAGAGAACATCGGATCATTCATGTCGGCGACACCCGCCTGGAAAGCCGCCGTGCCAAGGGGAAGGCCGCCATGACGGCGGCGGCGCAGCGGTGAGCCCCGCGGCTCGCGACGAGCGCGGACTGCAGCGGAATCATCCCGAGAATTCCCGCACCGACCGCGCGCTGCAGGTATCGCGGGCTGGGTTCGCGGACGGCGTCGAGCTGGGCACGCCCGACGCTGGTGGCATACGCGGCCAGCGGAGCGAGACTCGCCGCGACGCGCAGGGCATCGCGGCGGCCTCCGGAACGGGATCTCGTCGCGGACCCGGCGACCGCGGCCGTGACCCCGGTGGTCGCGGCGAGCGTGACCGCGGGCAGGCGCCGACCCGATCCGGTGACTTCGGCCCGGCTCAGCGTGGTGACCGCGAGCGTGTGGGCCCCCATCGTCATCGCCGCGGGGACGGCCGCGCGCAGCCTGCCCGCGCCTGCCCCCAGCAGCACGTCCAGGGCTCGAGCGGTCGCCATCGTCGCGGGACCGGCGAGGGTGTTCTTCAGTCCCAGGTCGTAGCCCCACACCGTTGCCGCCAGCGGTGCCGCGACCGCGAGAGCACGCCGGCCACCCGCCAGCGCGGCCGTTGCCAGGCCCGCCGCGGTGAGCCCACCGGCCAAGCCCAGCGCGAAGCGGGCACCGACCTGCCCGGACGGAATCGGTCGGCTCGGCCGTTCGACCGCGTCGATGTCGCGATCGGCGTAGTCGTTGAGTGCCATCCCGGCCCAGTACAGGAAGCAGGACGAAGCAGCCAGCGCCGGCGTGGCCGCGCCGAACGACCGGCCGGTCGCCGCGCCCGCGAGGACGTCGCCCGGCACGGACAGAGCCGCCGGGGCGCGAACCAGTCGAACCACCGCTTTCGGTTCCATCACCGTGTCCTCCCCAGCGAATTCGCGAAGGAGCGCAGCATCTCGTACTGCGGGATCAGCCGGTGTTCCTCGACGCCGAGCGGATCCTTGAAGAAAAAGGCGAGATCTTCGACAGCGCCCGTGTGCCCGGTCTCGTGGGCGCGGGCGAGCAGCCGCGCGAGGTCGAGAACGAGCGGGGCGGCGAGGGAGGAGTCGCATCCCTGCCAGGTGAACTGCATGGACATTCTGGCTCCGAGGAAACCTTCGAAGGAGATGTGATCCCAGGCGGTCTTCCACTCGCCGAGATCGGGAACGTAGTCGATGTGCACGTCCCCGTCCACGGGATAGCCCAGTGATTCGCCGATCGCACGTTGCTTCGAGGCCGTCTTGCTCGTCACGTTCGTCGGGTCGGCGAGGTTCTCCCCGTCGCCGCCGCCGAGCAGGTTGGTGCCGGACCAGGACAGGACACGAAGCTGCCGGGCGGCGAACATCGGCAGCAGGGCGGATTTCACCAGCGTCTCGCCGGTCTTGCCGTCACTGCCAGCGTAGGGCAGCCGCTGTCGGCGGGCGAGCTCGTCGAGGGCGGGCAGGCGTGCTCCCAGGGAGGGCGTGAAGTCGACGTAGGAGCAACCGGCCTGCAGTGCTGCGTAGGCATATAGTGAGCTCGCCGGAAGGATGTTCTGTCCATTGGTGACCGTGTCACCCAGTGCCTGTTCCAGTGCCGACAGTTCCGCGTGTTCGGGACGTGAATCCGGCTGTGGTTCCGTCGATGACACGTTGATGACGACGACGCGGGCGAGCTCATGACGTTCGCGGAAGGATCGCAGGTCTCGGGCGAGGATCGTGGCGATCTCGCGCTGGCTGCGGTCCGCTTCGATTGCCGGAGTTCCGGGGCATATCTCCGCGTCGGCCGCCGTGAGATCGTCCTGCACCAGGTCGGGTAGCTGCCTCGGCACGACACCCGCGTGAGCGAGCTGCTCGGCGCGCTTGGGCAGTGACGTCTCGGCGACATCGTGGCCACCGAAGACCAGATCCCCGAACGCGGGCAGTGCGGCTGCGGCGAAGTCCGGGCTCTCGGTCACGCATCCGGTCGTCGGGGTGATCCGGTCACGCACTCCCGCGGCTCCCATGATCGCGGTTGTCGCGACCGAGCCGCGAGCGCCGACGAGCCAGACTCCGGTCCGGTACGGGGTTCGGGTGTTCGTCATGGGTTTCCCTCCGGGCGCCTTCGGCAACCTGTGGCCCTGGTGCGGGCGGCGAGGTCGGTTTTCGCCGCCCGCACTGGGACGAATTCGCGATTGCGGTCGTATCGACCGCCGTACTCGATTGCTATTCGATCAGTGACAGCTCTCGTGAACACGGGCATGACGGAACTGCACCGATGTAGGCGGATGATTCTGCAGGCCGATGTAGCCCTCGGACAGGTCCACGCGCGGATCGTCGTCGACCCAGTGATTGACCTGCGTGCCGTTCAGGTGCACCGTGATCGCGTCGTCACGGACGACGATCTTGTAGTGGTTCCACTCGCCGATCGGGTTGGACGCCCGTGTCGCCGCAGGCTTCTCGTTGTAGACGGCGCCTGTTTTCTGCGGGTCGCCGCCCGGATTGTCGTTGATCTGGATTTCCTCGCCCTCGGTCACCGCGACCCACGGGTCGTCACCGGGGTCGGGGAAGCCGACGAACACACCGGAGTTGTTGCTCTCGTCGAGCAGCCGGAAATCGAGGTGCAGCGTGTACTCCTCGAATTTCTCCGCCTCGTACCACAGAAGTCCCATTCCGCCCTGGGTCTCGATGACCCCGTGCTCTTCCACGGAGAAGGAGCCGGGTCCTGCCATGTGCCATCCCTGCATCGGGTTGGCACCGTCGAGCAGCTTGACCGGTTTGGCGCACTGGCTCTTACCGCTCTCCTGGGATGCCGCTTGCTCTTCGGCTACCGCCACGCCGCCCGTAAGCGGCAGGGCCAGGGCAGCCGACAGTGTCAGCGCTTTGGCTAGTGTCCGCAATGTACTCGGTCCTCCTTGGAGCGTGTCGATCGGTAAAACTCCGTTTCCGGGTTCCGCGCTTGCGCGGAACCCGGAGCCCTGGGCTTACTTGCCGATGTCGGAGCGGCCGGCGGCGCGCATGATGCGGCCCTTCTCCTTTCCGGTGATGAGACCGTCCGCCTTGAGCTTGTCGGTGACCTGGCCGGTGTGACTGACGAAGGCGCCGTGGTTGGGGTAAGTGGCGTCTTCGGCGATCAGGTCGTTGATCGTGCAGCCGTCGCCGGTGTCGGCGTTGTCCACGCCGGTGTCATGCTCACCGATGATCACCGTGTCGCGGGTGTCCGAGTCGGGGCAGGAATCTTCGGGAGCCGACTCGACCACGGTGAACGACACCGACTTCGGTGTGGAGGTGTTGCCTGCGCTGTCGGTGGCCCGGTAGCTCACCGTGTGCGCACCCGGCTGGTTCACCACGACAGGATCGGTGTAGATAGCGTAGGGAGCCTCATCCACCGAGTACTCGATGTCGGCAAGGCCCGACTGCGCATCCTGGGCCGATACCATCACGGTCGCGCTGCCCACGTAGTTGCCGTCGGCGTTCTGATTTCCGGAGATTGTCGCCGAGGTCTGCGGTGCGGTGGTGTCCTGTGGAGGTGGTTCGACCACGGTGAATGACACCGATGTCGCTTGTGAGGTGTTGCCTGCGGTGTCGGTGGCTCGGTACTGCACTGTGTGCTCACCCGGCTCGTTCACCGTCACGGGGCCCGAATACTGCGTATACGAGGTTCCGTCCAGTGCGTACTCGACCGTGGCCACCCCGGATTCGCTGTCAGTTGCGGAGACGGTCACCGTCGCGCTGCCCACATAGGCACCGTCCGTGTTCCGGTCTCCCGATACCGATGCGGACAGATCAGGGGCCGTGGTGTCCTCGGGAGCCGACTCGACCACGGTGAACGACACCGAGCCCAGCTGCGAGACGTTCCCTGCGGCGTCCGTGGCGCGGTACTGCACCGAGTGATCACCTGGATCGTCGACCGTCACCGGGCCCGAGTACGGCTGGAATCCGGTGTCGTCGATCTCGTACTCCACCGAGTCCACTCCGGACCCCGAGTCGTTCGCCGAGACCGTCACGGTCGCGCTGCCCACGTAGTTGCCGTCCGCATCCTGCTTCCCGGATACGTTTCCGGAGACCTGCGGCGCCGTCGTGTCCCCGCCACCGTCGTCGGTGACCACGAGTTCACCGCTCATCGTGTGGCCGTTGATCTTGCAGAAGTAGTAGTACGTCCCCGGTGTGAGGTCGGCTTGGACCTCGTAGCGCCCTCCGTTGGAGTCGAAGGGGTTGGCCAGGATGTCGACGTCGACATCGTGGTTGTAGCCGGGCTTGGAGATGTCGAAGGTCAGGGTGTGCGACATCCCCATGGTATTGCCGGTCTCCGTGCTGTTTTCGAACACGAGTGTCGCCGGTCCTGCCGTCGCCGTCGTCGGCGCGGAAACGTACTCGGAGATGCTGTTGCCTGCGGTCCAGGTGAGTACCTGTTCCTGAGCCTGCTTCGCCTGTGCCTGTGCCTGTGCTTGTGCCTGGGCGGCGACCGGTATCGGTACCAGCCACAACGCCGTTAGCGCCGCGCCCAGCATCGCCGCAGCCACACGACGCGCCGTGGGAGGTCTGTGCATCCTCCGTCGACGACCGCTCGGCATGGCGGAAAGAAACTGTTCGAACATGGAAGTGCTGCACCTCTCGTGATTTCCGGGGGCTCCGGGAAGGCACCACGCTGCTGATGGAACCGGCCCGGCCGAGCGGGTGCCCGGGGCTGGCCCCGACACCCGCACCGGCCGACTGCCGGGTTATGGCTCCCGTATCCGAATGTTGCGGAACTTGATCAGTGTGTTGTCGCCGTGGTTCTGCAGACCCACGAAACCGCTGCTGAGCCGGGTCACCTCGGCCCGGTCCCGGCTCGCCCGGTGTTGTCCTTCTTACCGATGTCGGACCTCCCCGCTGCGCGAGAGAGCATTCCCCTCTCACGGCCGCTGATGACGCCGTCCGTCTTCAATCGGTCGGCCAGCTTGCCCACGTAGCGCACGAACGTGCCGTGGTCGGACCAGTCGCTCTCGTCGTCGATCAGGTCGTTGATCGTGCAGCCGCCACCGAGCTGGTGGTTGGCCACGCCCGTGTCGGTGCCGCGCAGCCGGACCGTCGGCCGGGTGTCGGGTGCTGCGCATTCGACGTTGACCTCGGTTTTCGTGGTCGCTGTCGCACCGTCGGAGTAGGTCACCGTTAGCGTTGCGGTGTAGGTACCGCCGCTGGTGTAGGTGTGCGTCGGGTTGGCTTTGGTTGATGTGGCACCGTCACCGAAGTCCCATGTGTAGGAGACGCCACCGGACTTCTCACCCGTGAACGCCATCTTCATCGGGGTGTTCTGTGCGGCGGGCGTTGCCGAGGCTGCCGGTGCCGGCGTGGCCGGACCACCTTCATAGGTGATGCGGATCAGCTTCTGGTTGTCGCTGAGACTGAAAAAGCCGCCGCCGTAGTCGATCATGTAGAGCGCGCCGTCCGGCCCGAACTTGGAATCCATCATCCAGTTCTGAAGCTGATCGTCGCCGCCACCTGCCGGGATGATCCTGCGCAGGCTCTCGGCGAAGGCCGGCGGATCCTGCTCGGTGACACTGTCCGGACCGAGGGTCACCGCGATGCGATTGTTGGGATTGGACTGGTCACCGATGAACCACTTGTCTTCCCAGTACGACGGCCAGGCGACACCGCTGTCGGTGTTGACCTGGGATCGGTGGTAGGTCGGCCCCGACATGATCGACTGGCCGCCACCTTTGAGGTAGGGCTGGGTGTAGGTTGCGTCCTCCTGCTTGTAGGTGGGGACGTCGCTGCCCTCGCGGTCCGGGAAAACGGGGCCGCCACCTCCCGGCGAGTACCAGATCATGTTGTCGCGGGCATCGGGAATGTTGACGAGGCCGGTGTTGCGCGGCGAGGTGTTCTTCAGGTTGTCGCAGTCGTACCAGTTGGTCAGAATGCCGGCGTCGGTGTTGCTGCGGTTGCGATAGGGCTGCTTGTTGCCCATGCAGTAGGGCCAGCCCTGGTTGCCCGCGGAGGTGATGATCGTCGCGGTCTCGTACTTGGCCGGACCCAGTTTCGGACTCGGGGTGAACGCGTCCGGGCCGACCCAGGCGGCCTTCAACCAACCGGTCTCCGCGTCGATGGAGAGCGTCGAGATATTGCGGACACCCATCACATAGATTTCCGGGCGGGTCTTGTCGCCGGAGTACTCGTCCGGGGGGAAGAGGTTGTCCTCGGGGATCGTGTAGGTCGAACCGATGCCCAGGGGAGGCTGCTCG
This sequence comes from Haloactinomyces albus, assembly GCF_031458135.1. NCBI lineage: Bacteria > Bacillati > Actinomycetota > Actinomycetes > Actinopolysporales > Actinopolysporaceae > Haloactinomyces > Haloactinomyces albus. The sequence continues at coordinate 4,604,109 of NZ_JAVDXW010000001.1, forward strand.
CCATCCGGGATCGGTAGCGGGTTGATACGCAGGATCTTGCCGTTGAGGTTATTCGTGTTGCCTGCGGTACGGCGGGCGTCCTGGAAGGAGAGGCCCTTGTAGGCCTTGGTCCAGTTGTTCCCGGAGTAACCGCTGGAGCCGCGGGAGGAGTTGTTGTCACCGGAGCCGATGTAGAGGTTGCCCTCGTCGTCGAAGTCCATGCCTCCGCCGACGTGGCAGCAACTGTGGATCTGGGCGTTCCACTGCAGGATGTCCACGCGGCTGCTCTTGTCGATCGAGTTCGTGGCGAAGTCGTAGGTCAGCCGCGAGACCGTCCGCTTGCCGATGTGCTTGTCGCGATCGATGGAGTCGTGCGGCATCCAGTAGATGTAGATCCGCCCGTTGTCGGCGAAGTCGGGATCGAGGGTGATGCCCACGAGGCCGTTCTCGCTTTTGACCAGCTCACCACCGCTGCCTCGGTTGCCGAACACGTCCAGTGTCGTCAGCAGTTTGACCTTTTTGGTCTCCGGGTCCCACTGGTGGATGGTGCCGCAGCCGAGACCGACATCGGGGTTGTCCCAGTCGGGGACCGGTCCGGACGGGCAGGCCGCCTTGCCGATGTAGAAGACCGTGCCGTCGGGGGCGATGTCCATGCCGTGCATCTCGCCGTGCTGGTCGAGTTGTCCCGGCTTGTTCTCACCGGTCAGCCGCTCCACCTCGTAGTTCGATGCGATGGTCGCCTGGCAGTCACCACGGACCATGCCGGTCGTCCACTGGATGGCGCCGAGCAGGTGGCTGCGGAACTTCCCCTCGGTGTAGCCGGCCTCGGTGGCGCCCATGCCGGTGTAGAACGACCGGCCGCCGTCGTAGTCGCGGCACCACGAGATCGGGTGGAACGGACCGTTGGACCCCTTGCCCGGGTCGTATTCCTTCTCCTTGACCTGGGCGACGGTGTGGACCTTGCCGATCGGATTGGGGGCCCAGTTGAGCCATTGGTCGGAGCGGGTCCAGGTCAGCGGCAGCCCCTGGTTGGCCGGGTGCTGTCGGTCGACGAGGCTGACCACGGCCTTCTGCACATTCGTCGGACTGGGCCCTGGACGAGTGCCGATCAGGCCGGTGAACCAGTCGGAGTCGGCTTCTGCACGTGCGGCATCGTGGACGCCGAGGAATCCGCCGCCATCCTGGATGTAGTTCCGGAACGCGGCTTCCTGGTCGGCGTTGAGTGTCACGCCCTTGGCGGACAGGAACACCACGCCCCGGTACTGCTCCAGGTTCTCGGTGGTGAACACGCCCGGGTCCGTGGACGCGTCGACGGTGAAGCCGTTCTTCTCGCCCAGCTCCTCGATCGTCGTCGTGGCTTGCGCGACCGGATCGCCTTGCTTGGCTGCCGGGCCGTGGAACACCAGCACGTTCACCGGAGTCTTCGGCTTCCCGGGTTTCTCGGGTGTGCCCGGATTTTTCGGCTTGCCTGTGTTTCCCGGTTTCCCGGGACTTCCCGGCTTGCCGGGCTGTGCCGGCTTGCCGGGGTTTCCGGGTGCGGCAGAGGTGGGGATCGCGGAGAGCCCCAGAGCCAGCGCAGCGCTGGTTATCAGAACCATCGCGCGTCGCCATCTCTTCGACCGTGCATGTTTCTTCTGCGATGAGAGTAGATGAGATCTTCGATCCATGACTGCTCCCTCACTCGTGGTTCGACTGGGCAGAGTGGTGGGTTGTCGGTTCGATGAGGTCTCTCCTAGCCGCCGCCGCGGTAACGCTCCAAGGCGGCCTGTGCGCCGTCGGGCACGCTGCCGTCCTCGTTGAGGACGAGGAAGATCCCGGCCATCCCTTGATCGGAGTGGAACTGCACGTGGCAGTGGTACATCCACGCTCCCGGTCCGACGCCTTCGCCGGCGATCACCTGGAAGCCGAACGAGTCACCGGGGTTGAGGTCCTTGTTGTCGATTGCCGGGCTCGGGTCGTTCGGGCCTTCGAGCATGCCGGTGCGGTTGTCCACCCAGCGGTGGGCGTGCATGTGAAACGTGTGGAAGGTATTGCCGTGCCCGATCGCGATGAACTCCACTCGCTCACCGAGCCGTGCCTTGTACAGTGGCGCGTCCGGGGCCATTCGGTTGTTGACCGTCATGTCGTTGAACACGACCGTGAACTGCCGGTCGGGCGTGATGTCGCCCTTACGTCGGACGATCAGTGCACCGTAGAGACCTTTACGGATTCCCTCGGTGCCATGTGGGGTGCCCATGGCGTGGTCGTGGTAGTGCCAGTACCCCGCACTGCCGGGCATCCACCTGCCGCCCGTGGCCTTGTACGAGCCGTGCGAGCGCCACACGTACGTGCGCCGCTCGCCGGGTTCGTTGAAGGAGTCATTGAGCGGGCTGCCGTCGGAGTCGACGCTGTAGTCCACTCCGTGCGGGTGGATCGACAGCCGCTGGTCGGTGTTGTTGACCAGTTCGATTTCGAGAGTGTCCCCTTCCCACATTTCCAGGACCGGGCCCGGCACCGTGGCTTCTCCGGGGGCGAGCCCGTAGCCGATCATGCCTCCGGAGACTTCCTCGGCGTACATCGTGATCTGTCGGGTCTGCCCACGGTTCGGGTTGCCACGGCCGTTGCCGGGGGCGGCAGTGGCGGGTGGGGCACCCACGGTGGTGGCGGCGACGGGAACGGCAGCGCTCGCCGCGGCACCGGCCAGCATGGAGCGGCGGGACATCTGCCGTCCGATCGGGCCGGTCGGAGGCTGCTTGCTGGTCATGGGTCTCCCTTCGGTCCCCCGGGCACAGGCACGGGGGTGCTGAGGGCGTCGGTGCTTGAGAGGTGTGGTCGTCGAATTCGTGCGGTTCGGTGAGGCAAGCGGATCCGTGCGGTCCTCCCGGTTCCGGGCGGTTCCTTTCCCGGGGCCGGGTCCCCGGCAGCGGTGCCGGGGACCCGGGTGCCGGGATGGAATTACTTGCCGATGTCGGAGCGGCCGGCGGCCCGCATGATGCGGCCCTTCTCCTTTCCGGTGAGGACGCCGTCGGCCACGAGCGTGTCGGTGAGCTGGTCGACATGGTCGACGAAGGCGCCGTGGTTGGAGTAGGTGGCGTTTTCGTCGATCAGGTCGTTGACCGTGCAGCCATCACCGGTGTCCACATTGCTCACACCGGTGTCCTCGTCACCGATGATCACGGTCTTGCGGAGGTCCGAGCCGGGACAGGCATCCGGCATGATCTCGAAACCGACCTTCGCGGCCTTCGAGGTATTGCCGGCCTTGTCGGTGGCTCGATAGGTCACGGTGTGCTGCCCGGCGGTCTCGACGGTCAGCGGCTCGGTGTAGGCCTTCCACGGACCGTCGTCGAGCTTGTACGCCACCGAGTCCACACCCGAGCCGTCACCGTCCTCGGCCGACAGCGAGGTCGTCACCGGGGAGTTGTAGGTTCCCTCGTACTTGCCGTACGGATCACCGTTGGGCTTCGCCGGATCCAGCTGTGCCGACACCGCCGGCGCCACCACGTCGATGGTCGTGTCGATCCGGACGTTGCGGAAGGACACGTTGTCGCTGTCACCGTGGTTCTGCAGGCCGATGTAGCCCTGGGTCAGATCGACGTTCGGGTCGTCGTCGACCCAGTGGTTGACCTTCGTGCCGTTGAGGAAGACGGTGATCGCCTTCTTCGTCACGATGATCTCGTAGGTGTTCCACTCACCGTCCGACTTCAGCGCCTGCTGGACCTTCTCCTGGTCGGGGGCCTGCTCGTCGTAGACGGCACCCGTCCGGTTGGCCGGGTCGTCGGTCGGATCGATCTGGATCTCTTCACCCTTCTCGACCGCGACCCACGGGTCGTTACCCGGGTTCGGAGAGCCCACGAAGATACCGGAGTTGTCGTCACCGGGTTTCTTCCAGTCCAGTTTCAACGAGTACGGCGCCTGGAACTTCTCGGCGGAGTACCAATGCAGGCCCATGCCGCCGACCGACCGCAGGGTGCAGTTCTCGGTGTGCTCGAAGCGACCCGGCCCGGCCTGCGACCAGTTCTGCCTGCTGTCGGCCGTGCCGTTGAAGAGGCTGGTGTAGCCCTTCTCCGGCTGTGTCGGCTCACAGGTTTGCGGTGGTTCGCCTGCTCCGTGGAAGGTGAACGAGTCGACGTCGAACAAACCGCCGGAACCGCTGCCTCGGAAGACCAGGAACAGCTTGTTCGTACCGCCCGGATCCGTCACGGGGACGGGGCCGGTGTCGGCGTAGTTCGTCCAGCCACCGGTGTTGGACACCTCGGCGGTGGCCACCAGTGGTCCGTCGGGAGCCCCGGAGCGCACCTCGATGGTGCCGCCGTTGCCGCCCGAGGACACCCGGAAGCTCATCGAGGTCACCCCTGCGAGGTGGTACGGCCGGAAGGAGAGCCAGTCACCGGATTCGATGTAGCCGACTCGGGCACCGGCCTGTGCGCCCGCGTCGTCCTCGACGATCTGCACACCGTTGCTGTCGCCGAAGAATTCCGCCTGCTTGGTGGCGGGTTGGAGGGTGATCTCGGCTTCCCCGGTCAACGCGGGGGCTTTCCCGCTCGGTGAGCTGTCGGTGTACTCGGCGTGCAGCACGCCGTAGATGTCGGCGCCCTGGTGGCCGTCGGTGTTCGCCGTCTCGATCGTGCCCTCGCAGCCGGTGGCCTGGCTCAGCGGGTGGCCGTGGGCGTCGTTGCCGGTGGAGTGGCCGAGGATGTACTCGACCTGCACCTTCGAGCAGTCGACCTTGGTCCCGTCCGGATCCGATACCGAGACCTTGTACGGAACGGTGTCCCCGAAGCTGAAGACACGGCCGTTGCCCGGCTGCTGGAACGTCAGCGTGGGTGCGGTGTTGCCCACCACGATGGCCTCGGTGGCCGTGCCGGTCTTTCCGGTTTCATCGGTCACGGTCAGCGTCGCGGTGTGCTCACCGTTGCCGGTGTAGGTGTGCGTGGGGTTCGGCTCCGTGGCGTCGGTCCTGCCGTCGCCGTCGAAGTCCCACGCGTAGGTGATCGAACTGCCCGGGTCCGGGTCTCCGGAGCCCTTGGCGGAGAAGCTCACCTTCAGCGGCGCCTGCCCGGAGGTCGGCTCGGCGGAGACCTCCGCGTTCGGTGCCCGGTCGCCCTTGACGTAGTCGATCCGGTACAGCGCCGAGTCCTCGGCACCGCCGAAGTAACCACTGCCGTAGTCGAGCACGTACAGCGAACCGTTCGGGCCGAACTCGATGTCCATCGGTCGGGTCAGCGTCATCGACGGGAAGAACGGGTCGATCTCGGCCGGTTGCCCGTTTTCACCCATGGAGATGGTCTTGATCCAGCCGCGACCCCACTCGTAGGCGAAGAACTTGCCGCTGTAGTGGGCGGGCAGCTTCGTCGTCGAGGTGCTGTCCGCATCGTGGCGGTAGACCGGTCCGCCCATCGGGGACTCGCTGCCGCTGCCGAACTCGGGGACGGAGCCGTCGTTGTAGGGCAGCCACGCGGGCTTGGCCGGTGGTAGCTGGGTCAACCCGTCGTTGTTCGGCGACTCGTTGACCGGGTTCGCGCAGTCGAAGGCGGGACCCGATTCACCGGTGGCGAAGTCGTAGCTGTGGTAGGCCTTGTTCTTGCCCACGCAGTACGGCCAGCCGTAGAAGCCCGGCTCGGTGATCCGGTCGAACTCCACGATGCCCGCGGGCCCGCGCTGCGGGTCGGCCGTTGCCGCGTCCGGACCGTAGTTGCCGACGTAGACAGCACCGGTCTTCTGGTCCACGGAGATCCGGTACGGGTTGCGAAAGCCCATCGCGTAGATCTCGCCGCGGGTTTTGTCGCTGCTGTCCCCGGAGAACATGTTGCCGTCCGGAATGGAGTACGACCCGTCGGCCTGCATGGTGATCCGCAGGACCTTGCCGCGCAGGTCGTTGGTGTTGGCCGAGGTCCGCTGTGCGTCGAAGGCGGGGTTGCGGTTGCCGCGCTCGTCGATCGGGGTGTAGCCGCTCGACTGGAACGGGTTCGAGTCGTCACCGGTGGACAGGTAGAGGTTGCCCTTCGGCCCGAAGGCGATGTCGCCGCCGACGTGGCAGCACATACCGCGCGTGGCGTCGACCCGCATGATCTGCTGCTCGGATGCCATGTCCAGCTTTCCGTCGGTGAACTTGAAGCGGGAGAGCTGGTTGTGGCCCTGCCACTTCTCGAACACCGCCGGGTCCTGGGCGCTTTCCGGCGCGTCGCCCGAGGGAGTGTTCAACGGTGGGGCGTAGTAGACGTAGACCCAGCGGTTCTGCGCGAAGTTCGGGTCGATCGCGATGGATTGCAGGCCCTCTTCGTCATGGGTGTAGACGGGGATGTCCGCCGCGACGCTGGTCTCGCCCGCTGCGGTGGTGTAGGACAGGGTGCCCTGCCGCTCGCTGTGCAGCACACCGCCGTCCGGCAGCACCGCCATGCCCATGGGCTCGCCGACCTCGTCGGGGCCTTGGGCGAGGGTCACCTGGTCGAAGTTCGACCAGTTCGTGGCGCCGCAGTCGGCATTCACGGCACCCGAGGCGGTTCGGATGCCACCCAGCATGTGCTCGCGAAATTTCTGATCGCCGTACGACGCCGTGGTGTGGCCCATCCCGGTGTACCACGCACGTCCGCCCTGGTGGAGCTGGCACCAGGAGATCGGGTGGTCGGCACCCATGGCACCGCCGTCGTAGGTCGACTCGTCCAGAGCGGCCAGGACGTGCACGTCACCGCGGGGATTGGTGGCGTAGTTGTACCACTCGTCGGTGCGGGTCCAGGACTTCGGCAACGACTTCGTCGAGGGATGCACCCGGTCGGTGACCTTCACCGTGGCTTCCTGAATGGACGGGTGGGACTCGAAGTACGCGCCCGTCAGCTTGCCGTAGAACGGCCAGTCGTACTCGGTGTCGGCGGCGGCGTGGATGCCGACATATCCGCCGCCGCCTTTGATGTAGCGCTCGAACGCGGCCTGCTGAGCCTCGTTGAGCACATTGCCGGTCGTGGACAGCCAGATGACGGCCTCGTATTGCTCGAGGTTCTCGTCGGTGAAGGCCCCGGCATCCTCGGTGGCATCGACGCCGAAGTGGTGCTGGGCGCCGAGCTCCTTGATCGCGGCGATCCCGTCCGGAATCGAGGCGTGCCGGTAACCGGCGGTCTTGGAAAAGACCAGGACATCGAATTCTTCGTGTTGGGCTTCGGGACCCTGTTTCGCGGCGATGGCTGCGCGGGCCGCCGGGGCGATCCGGCCCTGGGCCGGCGCGGCGAAGACGACCAGGGTTCCCAGAACGAGTAATGCGCTGAATACTGATCCGACTGTTCTTTGTAATGTTATTGGCACGGCGTCTCCCCTGAGGACAACAATCAAGTCGGGGTGTGCGGGTCGGTGCCGGGGCCGCGATCACCCGTGGAAGGTGATCGCGGCCTTTCGAGCGTACTGTGTTCGGGTGGAATTCGATTCGTCGACAGAAGTGTTCTGCGAAATTTCCCGATGTGCTACCGGGTTGAATTACGCTGTGCTGATCGGGGCGAAAAAGGCACCGGTCGACACTGCGGCTCGGTCGCCCTCGAGAAATCTCTCAGAATGGAATCAGAATGTCAATTGACGGAGGTGGCGGTAACTGTCCTCGGCGGTTTCCCGGGGATGCGGGAGGTCGTCGCGTTCGACGAAGTAGTGGTGCATGCCCGCACGCTCCTTCTCGGCGAAGATGCGTCCGTAGTCGAGGACGCCTTCTCCCACGTCGGCGAAGGAACCGTCGGCGGCCATGCCCTTGATGTGGCTGAGCGGGAAGCGCCCCGGTGCGTGATCGAACAGCTCGACCGGGTCCACGCCCGCCTTGATCGCCCAGTAGACGTCGAGCTCGAAGTCGACGAGATGCGGATCGGTCTCGCGCAGCAGGACGTCGTACGGACGTGTCCCGCCGAGGGAGTCGAACTCGTGGGCGTGGTTGTGGTAGCCGACGCGGAGGCCGTGCTTGCGGGCGGCTTCGCCTGCCCAGTTGAGGCGCTCGGCGAGCTGGTGATACCCCGCCAGGTCGTCGGCGGCGAAGTAGGGGAGCACGATCCAGCGCTGCCCCAGCGTGCGGGCCTGCTCCAGAAGCTGCTCCAACTGGTCCCGATTGGACGGAATGCTGTCGTGGCTCGAGGGTGCCCGGAGCTTGAGGTGCTGCAGCAGATCGCGCATGCGCTCGGGGCTGTAGCCGTGCAGGCCCGCGAATTCGACTTCCGCGTAGCCGACGCGGGAGAGGAAGGTGAGTGTGTCCTCCACGGACTCGCTCATCAGATTGCGCATCGTGTAGAGCTGGATGCCGATCTTGCTCGGGGGCAGGTGACGGCCACGGGCCGGGGGCGTACCGGCGACGGCGGTTCCCATCCATGCGGCCGAGGCTCCCGCCGCGATGGCCGTTCCCGTCGCGGTGCGCAGAAAACCACGTCGGCTGTGTTCGGTGGATCTGTCCATGGTCGATCGTTCTCCGTTTCTCGTGGTACGGATCGGGGATCCTCAGGAGGGGCTTACTTCCGTCCAGCAGCTGCGGTCGGCAGCGCTGCGCTCGACGGCGTCGAGTACCTGCTGCACCGCGAGGCCGTCGGCGAACGACGGCGCGGGATCGGTTCCGGTCGCGATCGCGTCGACCAGGTCGCGCATCTCGTGCGTGAAGGTGTGCTCGTAGCCGAGGCCGTGGCCCGGTGGCCACCACGCTTCCACGTACGGGTGTGAGGGCTCGGTCGCCAGGATTCTGCGGAATCCGCCGGTGTCGGGGCTTTCGGTGTGGTCGTGAAAGTGCAGTTCGTTCATCGACTCGAAGTCGAAGGCGATGCTGCCTGCCGAGCCGTTGATCTCGAGCCGCATCGCGTTCTTGCGCCCGGTGGCGAAGCGGGTGGCCTCGAAGGTGGCGATTCCTCCGCCGGTCAGGCGGGCGAGAAAGATCGCCGCATCGTCGACCGTCACGGGGGCGTACTGTCCACTGCCGTCATCCAGGGGGCGTTCGGGTACGAACGTGGCGGTCAGGCCGGATACGCCCGCGATCCGCTCGCCGGTGACGAACTGCGTGAGATCGACGATGTGGGCTCCGACGTCGCCGAGAGCCCCCGAGCCGGCACGGTCGCGGTCGAGGCGCCACATCATGGGCAGTTGCGGATCGGCGATGAAATCCTGCAGATACTGTGCGCGGACGTGGCGGACCGTGCCGATGCGCCCGTCGGCGACCATCCTGCGTGCCAGGGACAGGGCGGGAACCCGCCGGTAGTTGAACCCGACCATGCTGCGCACGCCCCGCTGCCGGGCTCGCTGGGCGGCTTCGGTCATCGCTGTGGCGGCGGCGACCGAATTGGCCAGTGGTTTCTCGCAAAGCACGTGCTTGCCTGCCTCGAGCGCGGCGATCGCGATCTCGGAGTGGCTGTCACCGGGAGTGCAGATGTCGATGAGGTGGACGTCGTCCCGGCGGATCAGCTCTTTCCAGTCGGTTTCGACCGCTGCCCATCCGAGCTTGTCCGCTGCCGCGGTGGTGTTGCTCGCGCGGCGGCCGCACAGCACGGCCATCGAGGGACGCATCGGCAGGTCGAAGACCCGGCCGACGGTGCGCCAGGCCTGCGAGTGGGCGGCGCCCATGAAGGCGTGGCCCACCATGCCGACGCCGAGCAGTTGCCTGTCTGTCATTGATCTACGGCCACCTTCCTGTGGGCCTGTACGTGGTTCGAGGGGATGCGGAGGCGGCCGTCAGAATCCGATGTCGAGGTACTGGTCGACGTTGTCCTTGGTCACGGTCGCCGAGTGGAGCGTGATCTCACTGGGAACCGCGGGTTCGACGAGGTCCGCCATGCTGCGCTCCTGCGCGATGAGCCGGGCGATGTTGATCGCCGAGGCGGACATGGTCGGCGGGTAGAGGACGGTGGCGACCATGGGGCCGTCCGCGGACTTGATGTGCTCCATCATGTTCTTCGAGCCCGCCCCGCCGACCATGAAGAACTCGCCGGAGCGGTTGGCCTGATTGATCGCCGCGAGCACGCCCACGCCCTGGTTGTCGTCGTGGTTCCACACGGCATCGATCGAATCCTGCGACTGCAGGACATTGCCCATGACCGTGCGCCCGGACTGAGGAGTGAATTCGGCTGCCTGACGTACCGTCACCGTGAACCCGTGGGACTCGAGCGCTTCGGAGAAGCCCGAGCTCCGCTCTTGCGTCAGCGGCAGATTGTCGATGCCCGCTATCTCGACGATGTTCGGATTGTTCGTCTTGCCCTGCTCTTTGAGCCTGCTCGCGATGAAGTTGCCCGCGCTGACGCCCATGCCGTAGTTGTCGCCACCGACCCAGGTGCGGTAGGCGATTTTGGAGGCGAAGACCCGATCGATGTTGACCACGGGGATTCCGGCCTGCATGGCTTTCTGCGCCACGGCTGTGAGCGACTCGCCGTTGAAGGGCAGGATCGCCAGGACGTCCACCTTCTTGTTGATCAGGGTCTGGACCTGCGATATCTGCTGGTTGACGTCGTTGGTGCCTTCCGTGGCCTCGAGCTTGACGTCGGAGAGACTCTCCGCCTGGGCGACGGCATTGTCGCCGATGGCCCCCATCCACCCGTGGTCGTCGGAGGGGATGGACAGGCCGATCGTCACCGTCTTGCCGGGTTTGGTGTTGGCGCCCTGCTGTTGCTGCTGACCGACGAGATCACTGGTACCGCCCGCCTCGCTGTTGCCACTGCCCGTACAACCGGCCAGGAGGGCGCCCGCGCCGACGGCGGCTCCGCCGAACAGGAAGCGGCGGCGGTGGGTGGCTCCGCTGGTGGCTTGCGACATGGTTGTTGCTCCTTCGTCTCGGGAAGTTTCAGGGAAAACCGTGCTCACCACCCGCCTAGGTGGCCGCCTCTTTGTTCGCACGCCGTTGGAGCAGCACGGCGGCGACGATGATCACGCCCTTGGCGATCTGCTGGATGGGTGTGGACAGATTGTTCAGGACGAAGATGTTGGTGACCGTCGTGAACACGAGGACACCGAGAATGGAGCCGATCAGCGTCCCGCGGCCGCCGGAGAGCAGGGTGCCGCCCAGGATGACGGCGGCGATGGCGTCGAGCTCGTAGAAGGTGCCGTGGGTGCTGGCCCCGGTGGCCGTCCGCGCGGTCAGCATGATCGCCGCGATACCGCAGCACACGCCCGAGAGCACGAACACGGTGGCCCGCACCCGCCGGACGTCGATGCCTGCGAGCCGGGCGGCTTCGGGATTACCGCCGATGGCGAAGACGTGCCGTCCGAACGTCGTCCGGTTGAGCAGCAGCCAGCCGATTCCGACGACGGCGGCGAAGATGTAGACGAGCAGCGGGATGCCGAGGATGTCGGTCGTCGCGATCGCGCTGAAACCCGGGGTCTCCACGATCTGGGGCCGTCCTCCGGAGATGAGCGTGGCCAGACCGCGGAAGGCGGCCATCCCGGCGATCGTCACGATGAGCGAGACGAGCCCCCCGTAGGCGATGAGCCCGCCGTTGACGAGGCCGCAGACGGTGGCGACGGCGATCGCGGTGAACAGCATGCCCGCCGTTCCGAATTCCTGCGTCGCACCCGTGGTGGCCCACACCGAGGCGAGCGCGATGATCGCTCCCACCGACAGGTCGATGCCGCCGCTGATGATGACGAAGGTCATGCCGATGGACACGACCCCGATGATCGAGGCCTGGGTGAGCAGCAGGACGAAGTTGGAGACCTGGAAGAAGTTCTCCGTGGTGATGCCTCCGACCGTGGCGAGGATGGCCAGTACCGCCACGAGCCCGAGGACCTGCCGCTGATTGGTACCCGCGAGCCGCAGGCGAGCAGCGGGACCGCCTGAGCGGGAGCTGGCCGTACTGGTTTCCGGCGCCGTTTCGGGCACCGTTTCGGCGTGGGGCTGGTCGGTCACGCCGCACTCCCTTCCATGAAGAGGTCGAGTACCTGGGACTCGTCGATGTCGCCGGCGTCGGCCTCGCCGACGACGCGGCCCTCGCGGAGGACGAGGACGCGGTCGGCCAGGCCGAGCACTTCGGGGATTTCGCTGGAGACCAGCACCACGCCGACGCCCGAGTCGGCGAGCCGGCGCACCAGTGCATAGATCTCGGCGCGGGCGCCGACGTCGACGCCGCGGGTGGGCTCATCGAGCAGCAGCAGTCGGCAATTCGCGAGCAGCCATCGTGCGACGACCGCTTTCTGCTGGTTCCCTCCGGACAGGACACGCACCGGGCGCCGGGTGTCGGCGGGCTGCAGCTGCAACGCGCCGGTCGCCTCCTCGGCGGCGGTGTGCTCGCTCCCACGGTTGACCCAGCCCAGGCGGGAGTACCGCCCGAGCGAGGCCAGGGAGACGTTGCGGGCGATCGATTCGTACTGCACGAGCGCCTGGCTCTTGCGCTCCTCCGGGGCGAGGCCCATCCCCGCGCGCACGGCCGCCCGGACACTTCCCGGCCGCAGGCGTGTGCCGTTCAGCAGGACCTGTCCGGTCGTGGGTTTGCTCGCGCCGTAGATCGCCTGCAGGATCTCGGAGCGCCCGGATCCCACGAGACCGGCGAGTCCGACGATCTCTCCTGCCCGCACGGTGAAGGAGACGTCGTCGAACTCCCGGGGGCGCGAGAGATGCTCCACCCGCAGCAGCTCGGGGCGCTGCTCGTGGGTACTCGCCTCCGGGCGTTCCGGGAAGGCGTACTCCACGGTGCGGCCGGTCATCAGCGAGACGACCTGCCCGGTCGGCGTTTCCTTCGCCGGGAGTCCGTCGGCGACCGTCCGGCCGTCCTTCAACACGGTGACGCGGTCACCGATCTCGCGGATCTCCTCCAACCGGTGGGAAATGTAGACCACGGCGATGCCCTGCTCGGTGAGCTGGCCGATGACCCGGAAGAGCCCGTTGATCTCGTCATGGGCGAGCACGGCGGACGGCTCGTCCATGATGATCAGCCGGGCCTCGTGGGACAGGGCGCGGGCCATGCTGACGATCTGCTTGGTGGCCGACGGCAGCCCACCGACTTCCCGGGCGGGGTCCAGCTCACCGTGCCCGAGGCGTTCGAGCAGCTTCCGCGCGGAGTGGAGCATCTCGGCGCGCCGGGAGAATCCCAGCCGGGAACGTTCGTGTCCGAGGTGGATGTTCTCGGCGATGGACAGGCCGTCGACGAGGTCGAGTTCCTGGTGGATCGTGGCGATGCCCAGTTTCATCGCCGCCGACGGGGTGCGCAGCGATACCGGCGCGTCCTGCCAGGTGATCGTTCCCTCGTCGGCCTGGTGGGCGCCGGACAGGATCTTGATCAGGGTCGACTTGCCCGCGCCGTTCTGGCCGAGCAGGCAGTGCACCTCGCCGGAACGCACCTCGAGGTCGACACCGTCGAGTGCCCGCACCCCGGGAAACGACTTGCCGATGCCGCGCATCTCGAGCAGGGACGTGGCCATCTCTCCTCCTAACGCTCCTCGGTTCCGCGGGGGACGGAGAAAACGTGGTCGCTGATCAGTCGGGTGCCGCCGACGGCACCCGCCGCGTCCGCCAGTTCGGACAGGACGATGGGCAGGTTTCCCGTCGCCAGCGGTAGCGAGCGGCGGTAGACGACGCTGCGGATCTCCGCCAGCAGCGAGTGCCCGGCGCTGGCCACGCCGCCGGCGATGACCACCAGGCCGGGGTTGAAGAAGCTCACCAGGCTGGCCAGCACCTGACCGACGCGGTGTCCGCTGCCGCGCAACATCTGTACGGCGACCGGGTCTCCCGCTGCCACGGCGGCCGTGATGTCGACAGCGGACAGTGCTCCCGACTTCTCGAGCCGCTCGGCGAGGTAGGCGGAGCGACCGGCACGGGCGGCTGCCGTCGCGTCGCGGGCGAGGGCGGTTCCGCTGGCGTAGGCCTCCAGGCAGCCGATGTTTCCGCAGGTGCAGATCGGGCCGTCGTCGTCGATCTGGATGTGGCCGATGTCGCCGGCGCTGCCGGACACGCCCCGGTACACGTCACCGTCGACGACGATGCCGCAGCCGATTCCGGTACCGATCTTGACCAGGAGGAAATCGTCGATCGACCGGGCCACGCCCGCGTGGTGCTCGCCGAGGGCCATCAGGTTCACGTCGTTGTCGACCAGCACGGGCGCCCCGAACTCCTGGCTCATCGTCTCCCGCACCGGGTACTGGTCCCAGCCCGGCATGATCGGTGGCACCACCGGAACCCCGTCGCGGAAACTCACCGGTCCGGGAATGCCGATGCCCGCGCCGTGAACGTCGGTGGCCACCCCCTCGGCACGCAGCTTTTCGACCAGCTCGATCGCTTTGCCCAGCACGGTGGTCGGTCCTTCGTGCACCGCGACCTCCGCGGAGGTGTGGCCGAGCACGTCGAGCTCACCGTTCGTGACGGCGACGTCGACCGAGGTCGCCCCGATGTCGATGCCGACGAACCGGAGCTTGCTGGACAGTCGCACGATCGACGAGCGGCGCCCGCCCCGCGAGGCGGCGAACCCACCACTTTCGACGAATCCCTGCTCGGCGAGCCGGTCGACTTCGAGTGCGAGTTTCGAGCGTGAGAGGCGGATGGCCTCGCCCAGCTCCGCGCGGGAGTGGGGACCGTTCCCGCGCAGCAGACGCAGTATTCGCGCTTGCTGCGCGTTCTCCGGTCGTAGCGACATCCGTTTCACTGCCTCGCCTCCGGGCTCGATCTCCGTGAGTTGAGGCGAGACGTTAATCACTTTCGGGTCGGACGTAAATACCTATCGGCGCTACTGACGGAACTTCTGCCGATCAGAGAACAAAGCGTGTGGGCCGAATGGTGCAGTGGGGTACGGCGAAATAGCGGTAATCGATTACGCCATATGGCGGTACGGTTTCGACTCTCCATCAAGGACAAGGGGCGTTACCCAGCGTGTTTCCGGAAGGGACTGCTCCGTTCAGGTGGTTGTTGCTCGCGATCTCTCCGCTGTGCCTCGACGTGCGCCCTCTCGGGCGACGGCATCGGCCTTGCTGCCGGTGTCGCAGTCCCGGCCAGACCCGGTGCGACTCGCGGAATCGAACCTGTGGCCGGGACCGGCCGCGCCACTGGATCGGCATTTTCCGAGGAGTGCGGAAAGCAACCCGGCGATGTGCGCAGGGACCGTGCGAAGGAAGAGCCCGGGAGATCGCGACAGATGCCGGGATGGCTGCGACGACGGTACGCACCGTGTTACTCGCCGGTGCCTCCGATGTGCTCGTGGCGGCCTCGCGATCGGAGTTTCGCACTGTGGTCGAAGCCCGGCGGTGGCCGGCCCGCGATGCCGGAAAGGAAAGTATCGCTTCCCGCCACTTTCAACGTATAGCGCACCGGGGGACTTGTGGCAAGACCCGGGTCGTGCCGCAGGCTTGTCGGCCGAAGCCGGAACCGGAGGAAATGGGGGTTCTCATGATTGACGTGATCGTGGTCGGCGGCGGACCGACCGGCCTGATGCTGGCCGGCGAATTGCGGCTGCACGGCGTGCGCGCGCTCGTGCTGGAGAAGGAGGCGGAGCCGACCGGGCAGGCCCGTGCGCTGGGCCTGCACGCACGCAGCGTGGAGGTGATGGATCAGCGCGGTCTGCTGGAGCGGTTCCTCGCGCACGGCGAGCAGGTCGTGGCCGGCGGTTTCTTCGCCGGCATCGGCAAGCGGTGGCCCGAGCGGCTGGACACCGCGCACTCCTATGTCCTGGCCATCCCGCAGAGCATCACCGAGCGCCTGCTGGCCGAGCGCGCCACCGAACTCGGCGCCGAGATCCGGCGCGGCTGCGAACTGGTCGGGCTGAGCCAGGACGAGCACGGGGTGAGCGTCGAGCTGGCCGACGGCACGCGGCTGCGTTCGCGCTACCTCGTCGGCTGCGACGGCGGCCGCAGCACGGTGCGCAGGCTGCTCGGCGTCGGCTTCCCCGGCGAGCCCAGCAGGGTCGAGACGCTGCTGGGCGAGATGGAGATGGCGGAGGACCCGGCGACGGTTGCCGCCATCGTCTCCGAAGTCCGCAAGACCCAATACCGGTTCGGCACCATGCCCCTCGGGGACGGGGTGTATCGCCTCGTCGTGCCAGCCGAGGGGGTGGCCGAGGACCGCACGGCATCGCCGACCCTCGAGGAGTTCCGGCAGCAGCTGCGGGCCGTCGCGGGCACCGACTTCGGCGTGCACTCGCCGCGCTGGCTGTCCCGCTTCGGCGACGCCACCCGGCTGGCCGAGCGCTATCGGACCGACCGGGTGCTGCTGGCCGGCGACGCGGCCCACATCCACCCACCGACCGGCGGGCAGGGCCTCAACCTCGGCATCCAGGACGCGTTCAACCTCGGCTGGAAACTGGCCGCCGAGGTCGACGGCCGGGCCCCGGAGGGGCTGCTGGACAGCTACCACACCGAACGGCACCCGGTGGCCGCCGACGTGCTGGACAACACCCGCGCGCAGACCGAACTGCTGTCCACCGAGCCGGGTCCCCGGGCGGTGCGCCGGCTGGTGTCGGAACTGATGGACTTCGAGGAGGTGAACCGGTACCTGATCGAGAAGATCACCGCCATCGGAGTCCGCTACGACTTCGGCGAGGGACATGAACTGCTCGGCCAACGAATGCGCGACATCGGCTTGAAGCGGGGGAGCCTCTACGAGCAGATGCACGACGGCCGCGGGCTGCTGCTCGACCAGACCGGCCGGCTTTCGGTTGCGGGGTGGGCGGACCGGGTCGATCACGTCGTCGACGTCAGCGAGGAACTGGACGTGCCCGCCGTGCTGCTGCGGCCGGACGGTCACGTGGCGTGGGCCGGGGACGACCAGCAGGATCTGCTCGGTCGGCTGCCCACGTGGTTCGGCGCCGCCGTCAGCTGAGCGCGCGATACCCGGACGGCGGAATCGTCGGACACGCCAGGTCGGTTACCAGATCACCCCGGCGGCAAGCGTGGCCAGCACAAGGCCTCCTACGACCGGGAGGAAGAGCTTGCGTGCAAGCTCGATCACCGACACACCGGTGACCCCGGCAACCGCAATGGACAGCCTCGCTCTCGCCGGCGTCGGTGCTGCCTTCCGGAGCTCCCGCCAGGCCCACCCGCCATGGCCTGCATGGGCGCGTGCACTGTGCCGGATTGGGTGATCGCGCTTCGCACCGTCATAAAGTAGGCGGCGACAAGCGCGACCGTCCTCACGACGAGGGCGATCACCAGCGCCCGGTCCGCGATGGCACTTGCGGGAGCACCGCGCCGGTCACGAGGGAGTGAGCAGCTTGGTGCGCAGCCAGGATGCGGTGGCACCGTGGATCACGATCGAGGCCGCGACCACGGCCACCGCCGTCCACGTCACCGTGGCCGTTTCGGCCGGGGACAGGATGCCCATCACGATGATGACGCCGACGTAGTAGAGCGAGGCGACGCCCTTGACACCGAACCAGGCCAGGAAAAGCCGATCCCGCAGGGGCAACCGCACTCCGGTGAGGGCGAGCAGGACGGCGAGCGGACGGATCACGAACAGCAGCACGGGCACCAGCAGCCACCCGGTGACGCCGGGCTGCGCGAGGCCGGAAAAGTTCACCATGCTCGCGAAGAGCAGGATGGTGCCGAGTTCGGCGAAGTTGCGCGCCACGTCCGCGGCATCATGCACCCGCCGCGTGTAGCGACCGCGCTCGAAGCGCCGGAACGCGACACCTCCCACGAACGCGGCGATGAAACCGTAGCTGCCCGCGGCCTGCGCGGCACCGAAGATCACGAACGCGGCGCCGATCGCGACCCAGCCGTCGAGTTCGCGCGCCACGAGCCCACGCTCGCGCAACCACGACGTGAGCGCCGCGATGCCGTAGCCGCCGATCGCGCCGATCACCACGGCGATCCCGATCCCGTAGAGGACATCGGCCAGCACCCACTGGGAAAGCCAGCCCGCTCCGTCACGATGGGCGAGGAACACGCCCAGCAGGATGAACGGGGCCGCGATGCCGTCGTTGACACCGGACTCCATGCTCAGACAGACCGGTGCGTCCCGCTGTTCATCCTCGGCTTCGAGGGGCGGGAGAGCGCCGAGGCCTCCCGCCAGTACCGGATCGGTCGGCGCGAGGATTCCGCCGAGAATGATCGCGGCACTCAGCGAGAGCCCCATCACCAGGCCGGCGAACGCCGCGACGGCGGCGACCGTTGCCGTCATCACGACCCCGAGCAGCAGCAGCACCGTCCACGATCGGGTGGGGGTGATCCGGGCGATGCGCAGGCCGGTGGCAAACAGCGCGAACACCAGGGTGAGTTCGGCGAAGCGCTGCAGCATGTGCGGATCCTGCAGCAGGTCGAACCACGGCAGGGCGAGCACGTCGATCACACCAGCCGCGGCCAGACCCACGACCAGATAAATCATCGCGGAGGAGAACGGGCGCTCGTGCTCGTGCGTGAGTGCGCCGATCGCGACGAAGACGATCGCGCCCACCAGCAGGGCGACGAGCGCGGGGGTCGACGCGAACGAAAAACTCGTGCCCAGAGCTACCGCCATCCGTACGACGTTAAGGGCGATCTCCGTCGCGCGCACGACCGGTGACGGCGTGCCGGACCGCCCACAGGTGGGCGCTCGCCGTTGCGCAGACCCGAGCTGATGGAGGTCATCGGTTCCGCGTGGTGGTGGGAGTGCGGGCGGCCCGGACGATTCGCTCGGTGACCAGGTGGATCAGGAAGGAGCCCCCCCAGCACGGGCAGCAGCACCACGAGGGCGCCGAAGCCGAGCAACTAGTGGGAGAGGCACCGTGCGCAGCAGCGGGCCCATGGTGGGCCGGGTGTCCGGAGCGCCTGCCGGGCGGCGCAGCCACCACATGCGGTATCCGGCGAGGACGAGCGCGATCAGCGCGAGGGCCAGCAGGGTCAGGCCGATCCGGTTGGCCGGGCCGAACAGGTCGGCTTCGTGGTGGGCGATGCCGAGAGTGGTGGCTTTGGCCAGTAGCGCGTAGTCGCTCCAGTCCACCCGGTCGGTGATCTGCCCGGTGTGTTCCCCGCCGGGCGCTTCCGGCGCCGCTGCTGTGCTCGGATGCCACGGTCCGCCTCCCGCTTGCTGCAGCCTGCTTTGCTGCTGAACCAGTCGTGCGGGGACCGTCCCGGGTTCCTGCGCCCGGTGGTCATATGGTGTGGATCACTTTGGCGGGCAAGCAGGGGCACGCCCTTTCGTGCAGCGCCGTTCGTCACCTCGCCGGTATCCGGGAGAGCAGCAGGTGGCGGCCGAGCATGATGATCCCCACGGCGATCAGCAGCAGGGCGCCCGCGGTCAGCCAGGCCCAGGTGTATCCCGCGTGGGCAGCCACCAGTCCGAAGGTGAGCGGCCCCAGACATGCACCCGCGCTCGCACCCGCCTGCGTGATCCCGCTGGCCCGGCCCGGCCTGGACGGGTGCGTGGACACGATCGCGTAGCTGAACAGTCCGCCCCAGCCCGAGCCGAGACCGTAGCCGAGGAGAAGCGCGGCGGCGAACGCCCAGGAGTGCTGCGTGGCCAGCAGGGCGATGCCGAGTCCTCCGGCCGCGCTCATCGCCGCCACGAGCGACAGACCGCTGCCTGCCATCCGGTCGGCGAAGACACCACCCGAGACCCGGACCGATATGCTCGCCAGCGAGCCGGCCACCACCAGCACACCCGCCGTGGTGTGCGAGTATCCGGCCTGGATCGACCCGAGCACGAAGAACGAGCCCATCGCGTTCGATCCGGCCGAGGCCAGCGCCCAGCCGACCGCGAGCACGATCAGCGGCATCCGGGACAACGGCGGCGCAGCTTTCCCGGGTTCATCCACTGTGGCCGGATTCGCCGTGGTTGCCGTGGTTGCCGTGGTTGCCGTGGGCACGG
Source organism: Haloactinomyces albus (assembly GCF_031458135.1). NCBI lineage: Bacteria > Bacillati > Actinomycetota > Actinomycetes > Actinopolysporales > Actinopolysporaceae > Haloactinomyces > Haloactinomyces albus. The sequence goes on from NZ_JAVDXW010000001.1 coordinate 4,623,754, forward strand.
CCACCGTGCTGCCTTGCGGAACGCGGATGAGCGCCGCGAGTACCAGCGCGATCACGGCCCCCGCGAGGTAGATCGCGCGCCAACCGGTGAGGAAGACGGCCACCGGCGTGGCCAGCCCTCCTGCCAGCATCGCCGCCGGGATGGCCGACTGCTTGATTCCGAAGGCCAGCCCTTGGCGGTGGTGCGGAACCAGTCGGCCCAGGTAGCGATTGGCGGCGGGTTGGATGGCGCCGTTGGCCACTCCGGCACAGCACAGAACCACCGCCAGGCTTGCCTTGCTGTCCACGATGGCTCCGATGCCTGCCAGGCAGCTCGCAGACAGGATCAGTGCCAGACGCATCATCCGGACGCTGCCGAGTCGATCGACAAGGCGCCCGCACAGGGGCGCCGACAGGCTGCTGGAGGCGAAGAACAGCGCGGTGAGAATCCCCAGGAGGGCCGCGGTCACTCCCAGGTCCCGGTGGAGCAGCGGCGCCAGGGACGAGGTGAGAAACACCGCCAGCAGACCGGACGTGGTGGCCAGGATCGCCCCGGCCACAGCCTGCGGAAACGCCATTCGGGAATCGCCGGAATGATCGGAATTACCGGCCTTGCCGGACCTGTCGGAATCACCGTATTCGCCGGAATCACCGGACTTGCCGTATTCGTTGGGTTCGCCGTCTTCGGCAATGTCGATTCGGTCCACAGGCGCCACCCGGTCGTCGTCTCGGTGCGTTCTCATCGTGTCTTTTCGTGCGTGGTTGTTCGTGTGCAGTGCCGAGTCGGGGACACTGAGCGGATGACCGCACGGACCCGGGAAGGAGCCTAGACCAGGAGGTACGCACCGGTTCGGTGTTCGTGACGTCACCCACCTTCCTCGTCGGAGGTCGGTGGGGCGGGAGCGGTGTCGTTGTCAGCGGATACAGCACCTGCGGTTCATCCGGTGGTCCACTCTTGACGTACTCGCGAGGTACGACGAAACTGGCTCATCCAGTGATCCAATGTGTTGCAGATCATGCTGCCAAACGGTGTAGTGGAGTGAGGCATGGTGTCACCCGAACTGATCTCCGTCCTGGCGTTGATAGCCGCCTTCGTCGTGGCTACGACACTGTCGGTCAACATGGGCATGCTGATGCTGACCATGGCGTTTCTGGTGGGTATGACCGCGGGTGGGCTGTCCGAAGAGGAGATATTCGCGGGTTTTCCCGGTGATCTCTTCGTCGTCCTGGTCGGAGTGACCTATCTGTTCGCGATCGCCCGGGCCAACGGCACGACCGACTGGTTGGTCCATCGCGCGGTACGCCTGCTCGGTGGGCGCATCGCGCTGATTCCGTGGGTCATGTTCGGTATCGGCGCGCTGCTGACGGCGATCGGGGCCGTCAGTCCGGCTGCCTGTGCCATCGTCGCGCCCATTGCGATGAGCATGGCAGTGCGCTACAGGATCAACCCATTGCTGATGGGTGTGATGGTCGTGCACGGTACTCAGGCGGGGAGTTTCTCCCCGATCAGCATTTACGGCACCATCGTCAACGGCGTGGTGACCAGAGGTGGTTTGCCCACCGGACCGATCGTGCTGTTCCTGGGCGCGTTGGTGGTCAATACGGTGATCGCGGCGATCGTGTTCGTGACGTTCGGTGGCCTGCGTCTGGTCGGGGCCGGTTCCGTGTCGGCGAAATCGGCCGTGCCCGCTGCTGCGTCGGCGCAGCCTGCCTTGTCCGCTGCGGGCACGGGGAGAGTCCCCGGCTTGAGCGCGGGATCGGCAGGTGAATCCGGCGCGAGCGCCGAACCGGCGGAGTCCGCCTCCACCGGTGACGAACCGATCGAGACGTTGAACCGAGATCGTTGGCTGACACTGATCGGCTTGGTCGGGCTGGTGGTCAGCACGCTCGGGTTCGGCCTCGACGTGGGGCTGGTCGCGGTCACCATCGCCGTGGTGCTGAGCATGATCTCGCCGAAAATCGCCCGCAACGCGCCCTCGGAAGTGGCATGGCCGACCGTGTTGCTGATCTGCGGTGTGCTGACCTACGTCGGTGTTCTCCGGGAGATGGGCACCATCGATTATGCCGGGGAGGCGGTCGCAGGCATCGGCATTCCCCTGGTGGTCGCGCTCCTGCTGTGCTACGTCGGTGCGCTCGTGTCGGCCTTTGCCTCCTCGGTCGGCATCATGGGGGCTCTGATCCCGCTGGCGGTGCCCTTCCTGCTGCAGGGCGAGATCGGAGCGGTGGGGATGATCACCGCACTGGCGGTGGCATCGACCGTGGTCGACGTCAGTCCGTTCTCCACCAACGGCGCGATCGTGCTGGCCAACTCCGGCGACTTCGACAAGGATGTGCTGTTTCGCAAGCTGCTGATCTACGGTGTCGTGGTGGTCACGGCCGCACCACTGCTGACCTGGCTGGTGTTCGTGGTGCTCACCCCGGGCTGACCAGCAGACTGACCGGCGTGCGGCCACGTGGTCAGGCGTCGTCCGGTGTCCAGTTCAGCAGGCGCACTCGACTGACCGTCACCAGGTGCGCGCGCATCGCTTCCCGGGCAGCTTGCGTGTCCTGGGCACGGATGGCCTCGGCGATGCGCTCGTGCTGGGTGAGTGATTGGGCCGGGCGATCGGGTTGCTGCAAGGATTCGTGGCGGCTCTCGGCGATCTGCTCGGCGATGTTGTCCATGAACTCGGCGAGCAGCGTGCTGTGCGCGGAGGTGGTGACCGCAGCGTGGAAGCGACGGTCACCGTCTTCGCCGAGCCGATCTTCCTCGACCTCGGCCCGCATCGCCGCCAGCGCGGCGTCGATCTCGGCGAGGTCCTGCTCGGTGCGGCGCAGCGCCGCCAGTTCGGCGAGCTTGGTCTCCATCGCCTCGCGGGCGTCCAGCACGTCGGGAAGCCGGCGCTGGCGCTCCACCAGCGTCGCGACCGGCTCCACCGCCAGGGTGTCGGTGCGCAGGTAGGTGCCACCACCGTGGCGGATCTCCACCAGTCCTTGCACCTCGAGGACGAGGATCGCCTGCTTGATCGAGGCTCGGCTGACACCGAGGCGTTCCGCCAGCTCCCGCTCCGACGGGAGCCGGTCGCCGCTGCCGAGTCCGGCGGATTCCACGTGTTCGCGGAGCTGGCTGACAACCTGCTCGTACAGGCGTGTGCGGGGCACTGGCCGCAGCGAGTCGGACACGAGCACGAACCCCCTTGACAGAATCGACCACAGGGTAGCAGTTGCCGGTTCACTGAGCCACTGGACGAGTGGTTCATCCAGTTGCTATGTTGCTGTCCACTCCGTTCGACAGGAACGGAAAACAAGCTGTTAACTGGATGAGCCACCTTTCCACTATTGTCGGAGGAGGTTGCGGGATGAGCGTCTCGGAGCAGGACTCGCCGTGGCGGCAGCACGATGGCACCCTGGGCGGGCTGCGCGTCCTCGACCTGTCGCGGATCCTGTCCGGCCCGTTTTGCACCATGATCCTGGCCGATCTGGGTGCCGACGTGATCAAGGTCGAGGACACCGGCAGCGGCGATGACACCCGAAGTTGGGGACCACCCTTCCAGGGCGAGGACGCCGCGTACTTCCTGAGTGTCAACCGCAACAAGCGCGGCATTTCCGTCGACCTCAAGGAGCCCGACTGTCGTGACCTGGTGCGGCGGCTGGCCGACACGGCCGACGTGATCGTGGAGAACTTCCGTCCGGGCACTGCCGAGCGCCTCGGGCTCGGGTACAAGCAGGTCTCCCAGGACAATCCGGGCGTGGTGTACGCGTCGATCAGTGGTTACGGCCAGACGGGGCCGTTTCGGGACGAACCCGGCTATGACGCGATCGCCCAGGCACTGTCGGGCATGATGAGCGTGACCGGTGAGCAGCACGGCCCGCCCGTGCGTTTCGGCGTCGCCGGTGCCGATCTGGCCGCGGGAATGTGGAGCACCATCGGCATCACCGCTGCCCTGCGCCAACGTGAGCACAGTGGATGTGGGCAGTGGGTGGACGTTTCGCTGCTGGACGGCCAGGTTTCCTGGCTGACCTATGTCGCCGCCGGCTACTTCGCGACCGGCGATACTCCGCGGCGCCACGGTTCCGCGCACCCGACCATCGTTCCTTACCAGGCCTTTCCCACCGCGGACGGACACATCATGGTCGCCGCGGGCAATGACGGACTGTGGCAGCGCTTCGCCCACGCGGTGGGGCTCGGGGAATTGGTGCACGACCCGAGGTTCGCGACGAACCCCGACCGAGTGCGCAACCGCGACGAACTCCTGCCGCTGATCGAACAGCGGCTGGCCACCCGGACCGCGGACGAGTGGGACACCCTGCTCACCGAAGCCGCCGTTCCGGTCGGTCGGATCAACACGGTGGACCAGGCACTCGCGCATCCGCAGGTTCGCGACCGCGGCATGGTGACCGAGGTCGAGCACCCCACCGCCGGAACCATCCGCTCGGTCGGCCCGCCGCTGAAGTTCTCCGAGAGCTCCCCACACGTGCGCGAGGCACCACCGGAGCACGGCCAGCACACGGACGAGGTGTTGGCGGCCTTGGGCGTGGACGGTGCCGGACTGCAGGAGCTGCGGACACGAGGAGCGGTGCGATGAGTGCCGAACCGAGCTCTGCCGGAGAACTGCTCACCGTGCGCCTGCACACGCCGATCGCGGAGATCACCATCGGCAACGGAACCAAGCGAAACGCGCTGCCCGGTGCGGAGTGGACTCGGCTCCAGCACAGCATCCAGGAGCTCGCCGAGGGCGGCACCACGCGTGCGATCGTGCTGCGCGGGCACTCCGGCACATTCTGCGCGGGCTCGGACATGACCGAATGGGTCGGTGCGGGCGCGGAGACCGTCGAGGATTCGTTCGCGCGCATGGAAGCCGCGTTTCGCGCGATCGAGAAATGCCCGATTCCTGTCGTGGCCGAGATACACGGTGTCGCCGCAGGCGCGGGGTGCCAGCTTGCCCTGGCTTGTGACCTGCGGTTCATGGCCGACTCGGCGCGGATCGGAATGCCCATTGCCCGCCTGGGAATCCAGACCAGCCCCGCGTTCGCAGCCCGCATGGTCGCTCTCGCCGGACCGTCACTGACCCGGCAGCTGCTCTACACCGGGCGCCTGCTCGACGCTTCCGCGGCTGTGCACGCCGGACTGGCCGAGCACCATCTTCCCGAAGCTGAGCTGGGTGAGCACACCGCCCGAGTGCTGACCGCGATCACCGAGCAACCGCCTGCCGCCGTGCGCGCGGCGAAACGCGCCGTGGCGGCGACGCTGGCTCCGACCCGGGAAGCCACCCGGCACAATGACCAGACCGCCGTTGCTCTGACCGATTTCCGCAACACCATGGCGACCTTGTTCCCCTGAGTGAAGTGTTCCCGACTGTGTTTACCGACGACAAGTGAGGTCATCGGGTGCTGTGGTGCCGACGATGTCGCGCCATTCACTCGCTGCGAGATCGCGGCTTGCCGTTGCGCAGGCGATCTGTACCCACGCGGTCTCGTCGAATCGCCAGCGGACGAGCTTGCCGCCGGATGTGGCGGTCAGCAGGTCACCACCGGATGTCGAGGTCAACCTCGTTGCGGTCCATGGGTTGGCCAGAGAGCCCCGCGTCATCGGCGGTAGGGGGAAAGTGCCCAGTACCTTTCCGGATACGAGGTTGACGATGACCGTGGTGCCGTCGGCCCGCAGCCGTGCGACCAGGTTGGTCCCCGTGATCGGAGCGAGGGAGCGTGTGTATCCGGTATCGCCCGGAAAGGAACGAAGCTTGGTCGTTCCGCGGAGGTCCCACACTTCCAGTGTTCCATTGCCGCGCTGGACAAGAAGTTTCTTGTTGCTGAAGGCGACGGCACTCGCATGTTGCCCTGGCAGCCGATGCGACTGCCCCGTCTCGGTGTCGATCAAGGCGACGAAGCGGCCTGTACCGCCCTCCGGGGCGGCACCATTTCCGCGACCTCGTATGACGGCGACCAGACGGGCGTCTTCGCTCACCGCCGCGAGACCTTGTCGACTGGTCGGTATTCCTGCGGTCTTCGGTTCACCGGCAACAGTGCGTATCAACCGTCCGTCCTCGACTGCCCGGACTTGAACACCACCCCGGTAAGTAGCCATGACGATGCACTTCTCGTCAGTGGAGAAACCCGCGGCGATGATCGGACTGTCCCCGACAGCCTGCCACCGTGCGGTGACCCGCCCCTCGGTGACGACTGTCGCGGCGCCTCCCTTGCCGATGAGGAACAAGCGGGAGCCATCGGCGTTCCACACCGGGAAAAGGTCGCGCCCCTCGACATCCAGTTTCCTACGTTGAGGTTCTGCAGCGCTCAGATTGTGGGCAGCAGGCCGGTCACCGTCGCCGGAGACCACGGCTATGCGCTCCGCATCGGAGGTCACAGCGAGCCGTGGTGGCCCGCCCGCGTTGCTGGTCGACGGCATGTCCGGAGTCGGTCCCCGACTCAGGCGAGACCACTGGTGCGGGTTCCACAGGGTCAGAGTTTCAGCGGCGGCTGATACGAGCTGGGGGCCATTGCCCAGGAAGGTGACCGCGTCCACGTGCCCGTGACCGGTGAGTGCCGTGTCAACGTGCACGTGTCCGGTCTGTGCTAATTCGTACGTATTCTCCCGTATCTCGATGAGGTGGAATGCTCCGCCTCCGGCGGCCGCAGCGTAGGTTCCGTCCTTGCTGAGGACGAGGTGCTCCGGTTCCGGGACCGGAACGTTGACGGTGTCCGTGAGACCGTCCTCGGGCGTGCCGCGAGTGGCGGTCGTGGTGATGCCGCCGTATTTGATGTAGCCGAACCTGCCGGCATCCTGGGAAAATCCCCAGACGAAGTGGCCTGCTGGCGTGAACGCCGGGCTCTCCGAGCGTGCTGACTCCTGTAGGCTTTCCGTGGAGAAACGGCGCCATTGCCCGCTGGGCCCGACAAGAACCAGCGTCGAACCGTCGGGCATGCCCAGCGCGTCCTCACCGGGTCCGTACGAGCTCCATCCGACCTTTTTCCGGTGCAACTGCTTTCCGGTCCGAGTGTCCACCAGGGAGAGGACGGAAGACCTGGAGAATTGTCGACTCCCACCGGAGTCCGACTGCGTGGCCAGGAGTTCGCCGGAAGGTGAGAGAGCAACTGACCGGGCCGCGATATCGAGGAGACGAGTGGGCTTTTCTTCGGCGGTGACGTCCCACAGGACGGTTGTGGACCCGTCCGCGGCGGTGATTGTTTGCCCGTCGGTATCGACGGCGATGTCCACGATTGCTTTATCACCGGCAGTGACCTCGGTGGAAGTGTTTCGGTTGATATCCCAGCGCACCAGTCGTCCCGTGCTTGTTCCTGCCACCACGATGTTGCCGTCACGCGAACTCGCCAGGGCCGTGACCGGCGCGTTGACAGGGTGCTGGCGCACCAGATGGGGGCTGGCTGTGACTGCCTGGAACAATGCGGAACGGCTCTGCGCGCTACGGTCCAATCGGTACGCTTCAACGGCAAGTAACTGAGCCAGCCCCAGCTGCGTGTCCAAGTTGGCCACTGCGGTGGCGGCAAGCTGTCTGGCTGTGGCGATCCTGGCCTGGGTGCGCGCTTCGTTGCGCTGCACTATTGCGATTCCCCAGGCGACGAGGGCGAGCACCAGAAATATCGCGAGTGCCGTAACCCCGGACCATGCAGTCCACATGGTCGCGCGGTGGTGTCGAATGTGCTTGCCCACGATCTCGTCCTTCGCGACACCACGGACGGCTGCTGCGATGTCGGCGACGCAATCCCGCACCGCCGGGTTGGATCGGTCTGCCTGTTCGGCGTTGCGCAGGGATCGCATGTCGACCCAGCGCGGCTCCTCGTCGAGTGCGCCGTGCAGTGCAGGAGGCACTGCTGTGCTGAGGTCTCGGTCCACGTCCCGGCCCTGCTCGTCCCACACGAACTCGCCACTGGTCACAACGAGAAGTATTCGTCGCGGGGAGCGATTCGCGAGCCACCACGAGACCTCGTGGTTGACCCAGGGAGACTGTGCTGCCTCCGGTGAGGCCATCAGCACCAGCCACGTGGAGCCGGCCAGGGCGCTCTCGATCGACGACCACAGCCCCGGGCTGGCCGACAGGCTGACGTTGTCCCGGAAGACACGGAGAGCGCGCATCCGATACCACGGTTTCGCGAACCGTTCCAGCTCTTGTTGGATCGTGGGTGCCAGCTTTCCGTCCAGAGCATGGCTGTAGGAAATGAACGCGTCATATCCTGCTGCCTCGGCCACGGATGCCCCCAGGGATCACTCGACTCGAACAGGAGTACCGAGCATAATGATCTTCATCGAGAGGCGGAAGACCCCATGAGAGTGCAGGGTCTGCGCCGATCGCTCTGATCCCCCCGTTGCCGTTTCGCGGCGGTCGTTCTGCTCATTCACCGTGCGAGGAGCGCCATGTGCTGTGCTCGCGGCTGATCGCTGCTTCGGCGTCGGCGACGGCGTTGGCCCACTGGTGCTCGTCGGTGCAGTGCCGGAGACGTTCCCGTGCCAGAGCAAGGTCGTGGCTGGCGACGATGTAGGCATCGGCGGTGGTGGTGTGCTGCCGGGTTGCCGACCAGGCCGCGAATGCCGCCAAGACGGCGGCGATGATTCCGGACAGGTCGAAGGAGATCACGCCGAAAGCCTTGGCGAGCGCGCCGGCAACACCGGCGACTTCGAAACTCAGTACGAGCGCCTGGTAGGTGTTGGCGCGACGTTGATGGAACACGGCCTTGTCGGCGTACCAGGATTGCTGCTCCTGGATACGCCCGATGAGATACAGTTCCTGGCGTTCCGGTAAGGAAGTCGCCCGCAGCTCTCGCATGCGCTCGCTGAGCACAGCGGCTCGCGTCGGGAGCAGTCGCACAGCTGCCAGGTCGCGGTGGAGCGCCCCCAAACGTTCCGTGAACATCTGGTCGGTATCTGCCGTACTCAGCGACCGGGGAAACGGTGTTCCCCCGGACACGTACCGCCACGTGAGGCTCTTCGTCGATTCCGCCAGGGCGCGGCCTTGGTACCAGATTTCATTGGGCTTGCCGCGCAACACCAGCACGTCGACGCCGAGCGCGCTGACGAAGAACAGCGCGGTGCCCACTGCCGCAATGTCGGCCACACCGATGGTGATCGTGATCGCCGCCGAGGTCGCCGCGAGTACCGACAGGATGAGACGTGCTCGAACGGCTCGCAGGTAGCTGTATTGGCCGCGCAGCGATGCCGCGTCCGCAGCTTGGAACAGTCCCGGGTAGTCGTGGTGATCCAGTGCTGGTGTTGTGGACGGCTCGGTTGTACTCATTGCTGATGTGGTCTTTCGTGCAGAGGTCGGGCATCAGGTGCGGAAAGTCGAGGGACTCGCATTGCTGTGGTGAGAACTCCTGACGATCGCTACCCGACGTCCAGCACCGGCCGCAGGAACTCGCTGGGCTGTCCGTGCCAGGACACGCACAGCAAGTCGCGGGCACGGGTGCAGGCGACGAACAGCAGGTTGCGCTCGGACTGCAGATCCTGCTGGTGCTGCTGGGGATCGACCGATTCGTCGGTGATCGCGCTGGGCATGGGTACGACGCGCGCACCCACGTCGGCGACGATGACGCAGCGGAACTCCAGCCCCTTCATCTTGTGCATCGTGCCGATCCGGACTCCGGCCTGACCGGCATCGCCGCCGAGTTGGGCCGTGTCGATTCCCGCGGCTTCCAGGCCCTTGGCGATGTCCTTGCCGAATTGGCCGGTGCGCGAGGAAATCCCGATGGTCTCGGCGGATACACCGGTGGCCAGCCAGCCGCGGACACGGTCGACGATGCCCGCGATCTCGGCGGGTTTATCGGTGAAGGATGCGGTCTCGGGAGGCTCGCCGCGGAAGCTGGACCGGTATCCGGTGAGGTTCTCCTCGCCTTCGTCCATGTCGTCGACGCGTTCGCCCAGCAGTAGGGCAGTGCTCCACAGCAGGATCTCGCGGGAGGTGCGGTAGTTGATGCGCAGCTTCGCCGACCGCCCGGACACGTGGATGCCGAGACTGCGCAGCGAGGCCTTGTTGTCGTAGATCCGCTGGTGGGTGTCACCGGCGATGAACAGGTCGTCCGCACCCCGGTCGACGATGGCGCGCAGCATGCGCCAGCGGGACGGGTGCAGGTCCTGGGCTTCGTCGACGACGAGGTGCCGGTACGGCTTGTCGGGCTGTGCTCGTAAGGAGTGTGCCGCGGCGTCGGCGACCTCCTCGAACGTCCGGTATCCCTCCGCGCGCAGTTGTGCCGTGAATTCCTCGAACACGGCCCACAGCTTGTCCTTCAGCGTGGGGGCGAGTGCTTTGCCGCGTCCCCTGCGGTCGGCTGCGCGGTACTGCTCGGCCGTGGTGACTTCCTGGGCGAGCACCACCTGGCGCCACTCCTGGTCCAGGAACGACTCGGGGAGGTCGAGATCGTGCTGGCGGATCAACCGCCGCCAGCGCACGAGCCGGTCGGTGCGGTCGATGATCGTGGAAGACTTGCCGTGCTGCTGCGGGAAGTGGCGCCGGGCGATCACATCGACGTTGGTGACCTCGATACGGGCTCGCACCACCGGGTCACCGATGAGGACGTCGAGGTTGCGGGAGAGTTCCTCGGCGAGGTTCTTGGTGAACGTCGTCAGCAGGATGGAACTCTCGGGCAGGGCCGGGTTCCGGGCGAGGTGGTGGGCTCGGTGCAGGGCCACCACCGTCTTGCCCGTGCCCGCACCGCCGGTGATGCGTGCGGGGCCGTTGTAGGGGGCGTGCTCGGCGATGCGCCGCTGCGTCGGGTGCAGGAACACGCGCCACAGGTCGAAGGGCCATTCGAGGATGTCGGCCAGTTCCTCCGAGTCGTTGACCACGGCGATGTATCCCTGGGAACGCTTCATCGCCGCGGCGAGCTCGTCGGTGTCCGCGCTCTCCGCTGTCGAGGCGCGGGGTTCCTCGGCAGGGAGGTGGTTGTGGGCGAGTTCCTGCCAGACCGCCTCCGGGGTCATTCCGGCGGCGAGTCCGGCGAGCGCGTCGTACTGCGTTTCCGGGATGAGGTTTCCGAGCGCGTCGAGTTCGTCGGTGCTGCGCAGGAGCCGGCACACGGTGCGGATGTCGTCGTCGATGCCGAGCCGCCCCAGGTCGGCATCGGAGACGTGCTCGAACAGTTTCGGAGACGAGGCCGAGGGAGCCGAGTCGAGCCTGCGGAAGTTGTTCGTCGCGGTGGCGAGTGCGACGTCGTTGCGCACCTCGATACCCCCGCTGAGCTTGTTCTCGGTGACGCGGCGGTTGCGCGCCCACTCGGTGGCCTTGTCGTGCGGCAGTACGTTGAGCAGCAGGTAGCTGCTGCCGGAGTCGTGTGCGGCGACCACGCCGCGCCAGAAACCGGTGATGCGGATGGTCCGGATCCGCGAGTCCTTCGCCCCGGTGACCTTCTCCAGGTGGACCCCGGCGTGGGTGTGGGCGGCGAACTTCGCGAAGACCTCGTCGACTCGGTCTCGTACGGTTTTCTCGAGTTTGGCGTACTGGGGGAGGAACTCCCGGTGCAGACCGAGGGTGGCCACGCGTGGCTCCTTTCAGGCAGTGACAACTCGACCACGACAGTGACATAGATGATCACCTGTGTGGTTGATCCTGTGCGACTCATCCGAGCGGATGCCGGTCGGGTTCCGAAACCCGGATGCCCCCTCGGTCCTCCGGTGCGGTGTGTTCAGCCGTGCGGGGCTCTCCCATCCGGGTGACCATGATGCGGGAATTCGTCTTGGTCGGTACGCGCGGCGAGACCTATCGTCGGCTTCGCAGGATGGACCGTAGAGCTGGAACAAATTCCATAGTTGGATGGAGAGCGGGGGATCTCGCGCTCCGTGCATCGACAGTGAACAGTGAACGAGGGAGGACAACAGTTCATGAACGGCGCAGAGGTAGCCCGGATCGTCCTGCGGGCGTCGGTGGGATCGACGATGCTCGTGCACGGTATCGCCCACGGCCGCAGCATCAAGGGCACCGCCAAGTGGTTCAAGTCCATCGGTTTCTCGCAGCCGCGGCTGCAGGCGCGGTCCAGTGCCGTGGTCGAGGTCGGTGCGGGCAGCGCCCTCGTGCTCGGTGCTGCCACCCCGTTGGCCGCGTCCGCAGTGGTGGGGACCATGGCCGTTGCCGCGCGCACCGTGCATATCAAGAACGGTTTCTTCATCACCAAGGAGGGCTACGAGTACGTGCTGAGCCTGAGTGCGGCCTCGGTGGCTCTGAGTGCGCTCGGCAGCGGTACAGCGAGTGTCGACCGGCTGCTGCTGGGGCGCCGTGAGCGGATGTCCGGCTTGCAGCGCGCGGCGTTGACCACGGGACTCGGTCTGGGTGCGGCCGCTGCGCAGTTGGCCGCCTTCTGGAGTCGGCCGCAGCCCGCGAGCACGAAGAAGGAGCCCGAGCAGCAGGCGCAGACACAGCAGACACAGCAGACACAGGAGTCGGCGCAGGGCTGAACCCACGCCGATACCGATGTTTCGCAGCGTGGAACCGTAGGGAGGTGAACGGAACTTTCGTCGCGCTGTCGAGGCGAAAGTTCCGTTCGCTCCGGTCGGCGCGGCCTTGTCTGCCCTTCTCGTGCTCCGATTCGTTCCCCCTCGACAAGGAGTGCTTCCACGAGGCCGTTGCTGCGCTCGCCTGCGGCGGCCGTGCCGTTTTTGCAGTTTCGCGCGAAACTGCATTTTTCTCCGCTTCAGTGGTTGCCGACAGGGTGGGTACTGTCGGCTTGTGCCGGTTCCGCGTTGATGGTTGCCCAGCGGTTTCCAGCATCACTCGGTGGGCTTACTGCTCCGGTAGGTGGCAGTCATCGTGGTAGGCGGCGGCACTTGCGGAATGCTCTTGTAGCTTTTCGTCGGCCTGTATGTACCCGCCCCCGTCCGGATCCTGGACATAGGCACGGTAGGACACCGGCTTTCCGCGGCAGGTGATGTCGTAGCGCGGCATCGCGTGCTTTGGCGAGTTCTGATACGCCCGGGCCAGCACACCTCGATACGTCACCACCGCCAGCCTCCGGTGCCCGGGTGCCTCGTGGTCGTCCGCGACACCGGCGCCGACTCGGACTTCGCACGTGCTCAGCAACCTGCTGGGTTCGGGAGTTTCGAACAGCCACACCTGCTGATCGTCAGGAGTGGCATTAGGCAGTCGCGTCAGAATGTTCGCATTGCACGATCCGCCGTGGTCCTCGGTCTCCTCCCAACGCACCGGGTCAGGATACGGAATTTCCGGCAGTTTCTCCGGCAACGGCAGCGACCCTTCCGAACACCCGAACCGCTTCCGCGCACCATTGGTCATATCCACCATCAACCGCGCCATCGCCAACCGCGCCTTCGGATTGACCTGCTGCGGCATCTGGATGTTCACCGAGGCTCGCAGTATGGACATCTCGGACCCGCGCGTGCACGGAACCCACATGTTGGCCCAGTTAAACGTCACAAACCCCGGCAGGGTGCCGAGTGGTACCAGCAGTGGATCCGGTGGCGAAAACGCGCCAGCAAGAGAACCGGTCGGCTGGTGATTGATCAACATCCCGATTTCCGAACCGAGTACACCACATTCAAGCGAAGGTTCACTGAGGTCGAGTTCGCTCGACGAGTCCTCACGCTCGGGTTTGCGCAGGTCCGCTGCGCGGACCAGGTCAACCATCAACTGCGGATCCACCATGCCGCCGCACGACAGGTACTGTGGCGGTGCGCGCACCCATTTTGGTACTTGTTCGCCTTCACCGCTAGAGCAGCTCGTTGCCGTCAGCGCGATGATCGTGCTCAACATCGCCAGTCGCACCCGGCCCAATTTGCGGAGCATCATTTGGTCTCACTCACCGGAACCGGGCGGTTCCCCGTCGCATCTGCATAAACGTTCGCACCGGTGTCGTAACCCTGTCCCACTTCAAAATGATCGACACCATCGCCATACGGATTGTTATCCGAAACCCACCTATTGTACTTACCGGGCAACGAACCGTCCGATTCGAAGATCCGGTTCGGGTGGTTACCGAGCTCTTCCTCGCCCGGGGCGATCGGTGGCGGTGGCGCCGAGTCCTTCCACATCTCGTGTTCCCACAGCGACTGGGCCAGCAGTGCACTGGCATCCTTGCGGCCGCTTGCCTGCAACTCGGAGGTCTCCTGAGCGACGATGTGTGAGCTGTCCTGCTGAAGGGCCCCCACCGCCGACTTCACGGTTTCCGCACCGGCAGCACCCACCAACGCGCCACCGACGCCGCCCAGTGCCGCGCCACCCCCGGCCACGGCCGCCGTCGTCAGCACGCCACCAGCATTGATCGCGGAATTGTACGCAGCGTCCTTACCATCATAGAATTCGTCAACCGCATATGTCCTGGCTTCGTCCAAGGCACCGAGCACCGTGGACGACTGCTGCGCGACATCCGCCATGTTCATCCGGCGATTCTCGAGCGACTGTGTCTCATCGGTTGCGATCTCGTTGAGCTTCAACTCGGTGTAGACCATGTTCGCGTTACGCATCTCGGCGTAGGCATCGGGATCATAGGCCGCCGACCCCATCACCTGATACAGCTCAGCCTGATTGAAACGCGCATGGTTGATCCCATTCTCGGAATGCGCCCACTGCGGATCGTCCACACTGAGGTTGTAGCTCTGGGCGCTGTCCTCGGAGGCGCCGTGTACATCGCCCATGTAGCCCGAGATCATATGCCCGATGCTGTCCCGCATCGGTGGCGGCACCGCGCCGCCCGACGGGTCCCGGTTGGACTGCTCGCTGGTCGCCAGTTCATGCACTGTCCCCGACATCACGCGTGCGGCTGCCTCACTGCGGTACTCGCCCTCCAGCGTGGCCGCCTCCAGGGCTTCGCCGAGCATGTTCTGCCCCAGCTTCTGGGCCTGTTCGGAGGCCTGCGGCGCATGGTCGGGATAACCGCCGCGCTCGTCGAAGTCCGCGGGCCAGTCTCGCTCCAACAGATACGGCAGCGTCTCCGGGTTCCGCTCAGGGTCGAAGAAATCGTCGGCGGCTTCCGGGTTGTTGTCCATCGCGACCATCAACCCCACCAGCGGGTCACCACCCTTGCCGTGTTCATCGACGTAATTCAGATCGTCGACGGTCCCCTCGAAGGGATCCGCACGGTCGGCCGCGATCAGCGCATCGCCCACCGGGTTCAGGAACTCGGCCGAATACTCCCCGCTGTGCAGCAGCGTTCCCACGGCCCGATACCCCTCGTCACCGGAAGCCTGCGCCGCCGCCATCAGCCGATCGGCATACTCACCGGCCCTGCTGTCGAGGCCACTGTCGTTGTGCACGTCTCTGCCCAGGTATTCGCGGCCTTCCGCGCTGGTGCCGGTAGCCAAGGTTTCCCCCAGCTCGCTCTGCAGGGACTTCAGCACATCGAGCTTGTTCGGCCCCTGGCCTTCACCGTGGAAGCCCCAGCCGAAACCCGTACTGCCGACCTGCTGCGAGAGCCGCAGCAGTTCTTCGGGCGGGACGTCCTCCAGGAACTCGCCGGCGAAAGCGGGATCATCGCCATGGTTGCGCAGCAACCGCGCCAGCCGCTTCGCCTCGTCGAAGCTCAGTTCATCCGGCGGCTGGGAAGCCAGCTTGGCAGCCCTCCCGGCAGCCTGCTCCTCCTCGCGCCGCTCTTCCGTCAGGACTTGCTTGAGGTTGGCGTAGGCGACATCGGCAGCCTCCGCCGCGCGAGCAGCCGCTTGATCCGCCTTCGCGGCCTTGCCGATGATTCCCTCTATCTCGGCGACATAACTTTGATACTGCGCTTCCGCGCCCGCCGGATACGAGATCTTGCCGTCGTTGCTGATCGACCACTCATCCTTGTCACGGTCGTTGATCTCGTTATCGACAGCCTGAAGCTGCTGTTGGCAGGTGTCGATGTCCTCAGCGGCAGTGATCAATCCCGGGCCTGCGGGCTGCAGGTCGTCGCGATACTTCTCCATCTCCTTACGAATGTGCTCAACGTGCTTGCACGCGGCCTGGGCTGCTTTGCCCTTCCAGATGCCATCCAGCTCCAGCGTGTTGCACACGCTGCACTGGAAGTCCGTGATCTGCTCGTCGAAGTCCCGGGCCAGCTTTTTCCACGCCTCGCCTGCACGCCGTAGCAGGGCAGGTTGCGCCGCCATGAGCATCGAGTAGTCCATGCCCTATACCCCGTTCCCGTTCAACAGGTCCATGGCCCACTGGTCGGTGCGCCGATACTCATCGACTGCGGCCGTAAGCCGGTCGTCCACATCGGTTGCCCAGCGCCCGTAACCTTCGATATTGCGTTCGCAGGTCGCCTGCGCCTCCTCCAGCTTGGGGGCGAACAACCAGCCAGGATGCGCCCGCACTGCTGCGGCAACCTCCTCGGTGGCTTCCTGTGAGAGCGTGACCATCTTGTCGCCCACGTCGCGGGCCGTGCTACCGATCTTCAGCAATTGCTCCAGGTCGGCCTTATAGCCGCCATTGCCGCCCCCATCACCATCAAGCACTCTCAGTCACTCCCGTTCCACCGGTGACCTGCTGGCTGAAGTGGGCGATGGTCTGGTCGGCGGGACTGTCTCCCAGCGGAGTTCGCCGCTTGACCATGCTCATGTCCTGCAAACGGGGCATCGAGGTGGTCGGCGTATTTCCGGGAGAGGGCGATGAGCTCGTCGCCGGCTTCGGGAGTGACCTGGTACTGGCCTTGGTTGGCCGAGGTGATGATGTCCTGTATCGCGTTGTTGGTGGCGGACGGACTGCTTGCCACCTGTTGCGGATCCGTCATGACGGCTTCGCTTCCCCCAGCTGCTCGCATACGCGCGCTTGCGCCCTCCAGCGGCCACACTGTACTGATCATGGTACGGAGGGTCAACGCACGACGTGAAACAGCTTCACAGCGGTGCGGTACATGCGGGAGGGTTGGTCAATTTCGCGAGAAATTGACCGACTCCGAGTCGGCGTCAGGGGCGACTGAGCATGATGTGAGCTGCGTTTTTGGTTCCTGCGACCGTGGCGGATGTGGTGTTTTTGCAGTTTCGCGCGAAACTGCATTTTTCTTCGTGCTCGGCCAGTACAGGGGCGCGCTTGACGTGTGATGGTCGTCGGGATCGTGTTCTGGTTTTCGAATCGGGTCTCGTCTCGGGCTGACGGAGGCCGGGGCCGCAGGCCGGTGCCCGGGGGAGGGGTGGTACCGGCCTGCGGATGAGGGCCTTGGCCCATCAGCCGGACGAACTCGGCGGAGTACCCATCGAGGCAGTGATCGCCGTCCTCCGCGCCGAAGGTGTTCTGGAAGTCGATCGGTCCGGTTCCACACGACCTCTCAACGAACATCCCTTGTTCGAAGAGCCGACAGCTCCGTTCCCGTTGTTTCCGCAGGGATGGCCCCGATATGGGCAAGAGCAGCTTCCCCGGGCTGAGTGGCTGCACCGGCATACCCTCAAACTCGCCGTTCCGCATGCCGATGATGGCCTCGCCGATGCCTATCTTCAGGCGTTCGAGAAAGTGCTCACACACCACCACGAGTTCAAGGAGAATCAAGCGGTATGAGTCTGCCCGAGATCGCCACCCTCACCGACCGGGACGCCGCTGATGGTGTGCAGCAGCAGGTGGTTGGCGCTGTCGTCGACCGCCAGGGAGGCGCCTTGCTGTTGCGGCGTTCTGCCGGGGATTTCCGTGGCGGTACCTGGGAGTTGCCTTCCGGGAAGGTCGAGCCCGGCGAAGACCTCACCACGGCGCTGCATCGCGAGGTCATCGAGGAAACCGGCCTGGCTCTCTCCGAGGTTACCGGCTATCTTGGCCCGTTCGACTATATCTCCGGTAGTGGTAAGCACACGCGTCAGCACACCTGGTCGGTCACGGTTGCCGGTGCCGAGGAGGTCCGGCTCGGCGAGCACGATGCGTATGTCTGGGCAGGCATCGACGATGGGCATCCGGTCAGCGTGGAAGTGAAAGCCGTGCTCGATCGGCACTTCCATTCCCAGCAGAGCTGGGATCTCCGGTTGGCCTTGGTGCTTCTGAAGTTTTCGGCAAAATTTCAGAACCCACGGCTGGTCGGGCATACTTGCCGCGACGTAGCGGATAGACGGGCGGGAGAGCGACGTGCGTGACGTGGACGGTCCGATGGTGGAGCACGAGGTGCACGTCGAGGCGGACCCGGCTCTGGTGTGGGAGCTGGTGACCGACATCGAACTACCCGCCCGGTTCAGCCCGGAGCTGCAGCGCGTGCGGTGGTTGGACGGTGCCGACCGGCCGAGCTTGGGTGCTCGTTTCGAGGGGCACAACCACAACCAGGTGCTGGGCGAGTGGTGCACCGTTTCGCATGTGGTCGAGCTGGACGTCCCGCGTGTGTTCGCCTGGGCCGTGGTGGATCCGGACGGCCGCTACGGTGAGAACGCGGCCGATCCGCAAGCGCCGATGGCCACCTGGCGGTTCGACCTTGTCCCCGAGGTCGGCGGTGCTCGGCTGCGGCACGCCGTGCGGCTCGGTCCGGCCCGGTCCGGGCTCCACTTGGCGATCGACCGGATGCCGGAGCAGGAGGAGGCGATCGTCCGGCACCGGCTCGCCGACCTGCGCACCGGTATCCAGGACACGCTGCACGGCATCAAAGCCCTCGCCGAGCAACCCCGGTAAACCTTGGTAGGCCCGCACAACACTGTTGCTGCTTGCATAGCAGCGCCCAAACGAACTGTGCTGAGGTCGGCTGTGCGGTCGGTGGTGCGGCAGTCTGCGACACCAAGGACCGGGGCGGGAGCATTGCAAGATTGTAGCGGCGAGCTGGTTGCAACTCGCCGCTACGAGCGTTTCAGGAGCGTTTTTTGCAGGGCGTCGGCAGACGTTGCTCACTCGTCGGCATCGTCGGCATCGGCTTCCTCCGGCTCGAAACTTTCCGG
This sequence comes from Haloactinomyces albus, assembly GCF_031458135.1. NCBI lineage: Bacteria > Bacillati > Actinomycetota > Actinomycetes > Actinopolysporales > Actinopolysporaceae > Haloactinomyces > Haloactinomyces albus. The sequence goes on from NZ_JAVDXW010000001.1 coordinate 4,642,474, forward strand.
TTGATCGGTGCCTGGCTCCTGTACGATCCGGGTTGCGGGTTTGCCCATCGCCCGGTCGATGAGTTCCAACATCGTCGCAGAGCGTGCCGCGAAAAACGCGTCGAAGTCAGCAGCGCGAAGGGCGCTCGGGTCGATGTAGTGGCTCCGCAGCAGGTCATCCATTGCGTCCGAAGCGAGGCCGGCCGCCTGGCTCACTTTCTCCACGTATTCCTTTGGTGACCGGCTACCGATCATACGGTTCGTGTATGCCGAAAGTGCTGTCTTGTTGACAATGCTTTCTCTGCGGTCGGGGGCGACACCCTGGTCCTGGCACCACTTCTTCGGGAAGATGTGGTGAATGTCCACGTTGTGGTTGAAAAAGGATGCCAGGTCGAGGTGCTGCTTGTGCATCCAATCCTGGCAGCCTTCGCGCATGAGCAGGGCATAGGTACCCTTGTACGCCGCGCTGTTACGTGTCCGCATGGTGAGGAGTCGCTGCTCATGGAAGGTGGCATCAGCGACTGTCTGCGGTTCGCTCCCGGATTCTTCTTTCAGCCACTCGATGACACCTTCCAGGTCACGGGCGAACCTGGTTTCGACCGAGCCCCCGTACATCTCGCCGAGGACGCCCGACCAATACCATCTCTGCAGCTTCGCAGCGTTGGAGTAGATATCGGTTTCCCGGCCGACCATGGCACGAATCGCGGCAAGCGGAACGAGCTGAGTTCGATACGGCAGATCCTGGGCACGGAAGATCCGTTCACCGTTGAGGAACGAGGCCGCCCACAGCAAAGCCTGCTCCATCCTGGGGGCGATGTCGAGGTACTCGCGCAGGGTCAGCCGCAGGATGTCTCGACGCTTGCAGGATACGCCCGGTGCCGTCTCGGTGCTCTTTCCCGCATCGATGTGTTCTCGACGGCGCTCATAGGTCGCGACCAGCGTAACCGCCTGCAAGAAGTCCGTGTTCTCGAAAGCTTGGAGCACGTTGTGTGGTTTGAGGCTCTTGTTGATGCGTTTCCAGTCATCGGAGAGCCGGAAGTCGTCGCCGTGCTCGTCGTAGTACCATTGTTCCCCGGCGAAGGTCGCCGTCATAAGCTCGAAGACATTGAGCGGAACGCCCCCGGTGTTGACCTTCTCGAAGACGCTGCTGACTGCTTCCTTCGGGGTGTCGTTGGTCAGCTTGATCACCGGGACCATGTAGCCCTGGATCTTCGCCAGCACCTCATCCTGGAAGCGTTCCCAGATTTTCTGCCGCGCCCCATCCGTCTTGACGTACTCGAAGATCCACTTGGTGACCGAGCCGCCCTCCAGAGCACGCGAGAGCGGGAACATACCGGCCGCGCACTCCAGTTCCTGCGTGGAGTAGTCAGCGTCGACCCGACGGCCGAAGTCGGACCGAAGCACCTTGTCCTCGGGCACGGACACGATCGCGTCGTCACGGTCGGCCTCGTCGCCGAGGGATTTCTCGATGTCGATGTAGTACCAGCGCCGGAGACGCTGCTTGCGGGCATCGAAGGTATCGACCGGTGTATCCGCCTTCAGGGAGCGGAACAGCGAGGTCAACCGCTGCTGACCGTCGAGCAGTAACTGTTCCGGCTCCACGACGTCACCGTCTACACCGCTGAGTGGCTTCGGTTTGAACCGCACCGCATCGTTCCCAGTTTCCAGGGTCATCACTACACCAATCGGGTAACCCAGGCTCACAGTTGCGAGTAGTGATTTGATGTGGTCGTCATCCCACTTCCAGTCACGCTGGAAGTCCGGAAGCTGCACCTCTCCCTTACCGATTTCGTTGAGCAGCTCGCCCAAGGGCAGGTCGGGACTTTCGAAGGGCATATGCTCTCCTGTAATTGTCGGTTCTGGCCGTGTCCGGTGGTCTTCGATGGCCGCGCGCTGGTGCAGGTGTCCTCGACGACCTCGCTGCCAATCCTCCAGCCCGGTGCGTCAACTCGCGTTACTCCGCCCGTGATGGCTCCTACTACGACGGTGATCGGCAGTCATCGTGATCTTGTTACGGGGCACAGTACAAGACCCGGTGGCTGAGGCGAGCAATAACCCTGGACCCTGGGGAAGATGGCCTACAACCTCGGGGTGTGGCACCAGTTACGCGAAATCGGTAGTGACCTCCGTGGAATTTTCAGGATGAACCGGAGAAAAAAGTACCGTGAGTTTCTTGATCGCCTTGCTTTCGATCTGGCGGATTCGTTCGCGTGTGAGGCCGAATTCTTCACCGATGGTGTCAAGAGTTGCGGGATCACCGATGAATCCATGGCGCCGATGGAGGACATATTGTTCCCGGTCGGTGCACTGTGCCAATGCTCTCCGGATTTCGTCGGAATCGAGCGAGCGCAGGTCGGGCTCCGGCACGGAGCGATGGCGGTCGGCGAGGTCGGACAGGGTTTCTTCGCCGGAGGTGTCCAGCAACTCCTCCAGAGAGCACGTAGTGGGCAACTCGGTCAGCAATCCGCGGACTTCGTCCTCGGCCATCTCGTTGTGTGCGGCGATCGCTGCATGATCGACCTCCTCGCCGTTTTCCCGCAGAGCACGTATCGCACCGTGCACGCGGTTCAACTGCTCGACGAGATGAACCGGGTATCGGATGGTCCGAGTCTGATCGGCCAACGCTCTGGTGATTGCCTGCCGGATCCACCAGGTGGCGTAGGTGGAGAACTTGTTTCCCCTCGTGAAGTCGAACTTCATGACCGCACGGATGAGGCCGAGGTTACCTTCTTGGACGAGGTCGAGGAGGTCGAGACCACAGCCGATATAGCGCTTCGCGATGGAAAGGACAAGCCGTAGGTTCGATGTAACGAACTGTTCGAAATCTTTGTCTCCCTGCCTGGCCACCCACTCCAGGACTTCCTTGGAATGGGGCGACTCCTCCTCGGCTTCCAGTAGCTGCTGTGCGAAGGCACCGGCTTCGATCGACTTCGCCAGTTCGACCTCTTCCGAGGCCGATTGGATCAGTGGAAACCTTGCTACCTGCTCCAGGTATACCTCTACAAGATCCAAGAAGGGAGGAGGCTTGTTCTGTGCCTTGTCTTCCTCTGTTTCGAACGAGGAATTATCGGCCGCCCCCTTCGTTGCCTTCGTGGCAGCGGGTGTGGTTACGGGCTCGACCGGTTGAGGCGGTGGTGGTGCGGTTGTCGTCAACTGGAGATCGGCGAGGGAGATCGCTGACGTGTCCAGAGTCTCCGAACCACGCAACACGTACACAACAGAGTAGCCGGGATATCCCGTCGGAGGCGAGGCATCGGCATGATCCTGCGCGCTGTGTGTCGCGGGTGCTGCCTGATCGGCCAGCTGGTTCGGTAATGGTATTCCGGCATCCAGTAGTTCCCGAAGAAGCTGCCGGATCTCGTTACTTGACATCTTGTGCTGTCGGACCACGGAGGAAACCGCCGGAAAGGAAAGCGGCGCCTGTCTGGATGCTTCGATTAGCGCGGTGGCGGTGGTACTGTGTGACGCCGCTTCCTGCGGAGCACTGCTAGCGGGATGCATCAGTACTCCCTTCGGTCACTCCACTGTCGGATGGCACCAACTTCTGGAGCAGTTCCAGTGCGGCACTGCGGGACAGTTGCTCGTGGTATCGCTCGTTGCTGAAGCCGCGCAGACATCCGTAGCAGCTTGTTTCCGCACCGCATTCGCACCGAATCACCCTGGCCACCGCGGTCCGGACCACCGCGATGAGGTTCTGGGCGATGCGCAGCGTACTGCCCGCCCCGCCTGGTGTGGTGTCGAACAGCACGAGGGAGAGTTGCCCGTCGACGCCGCGGTGCACGGTGCCGTCGATGTCGTCGCGGCTGATCTCCAATTCCACGGAGGCACCCTCCAGCAGTGCGTACACCGCGGAGCGGAAGTTCTCCTCCGGATTTCCCAACACCGTCAGCGGATCGAAGCGAAGTTCGACGAAGTCGGTTTCGTAGCGGTGAGCCAGGGAACTCGCGATCAGTGGCCCGGTGCACGTGGTGTCCTTGAGCAGATGCGGGTGCTCGCGCGGAGACTTCTGCGTGGCAGAGATGCCCCAGCCGCACCACTGGCAGATCCGGAACCCTGCGCGGCCGGCACCCTCACTGATCACGACGAACTGGCCACGGGCTCCGACACGCCAGTCCAGTGTGCCTCCGCCGGGGAACCGAGTGGTGCCTTCGTCGACATCGGCATGGGAGTCGAGAATGTACGTCGCAGTGGACCCCGAGCGTGGGGGAGCCTGCGAGGAGCCCTGTTTTTTGGCCTCGGAAGCCACGAAACCGTACGTGGGCTCGACATAATGTCGCGCTGCCCGGGTTTGTGGTGCATGACAGGAAGGACACGTGGGGTCGAGCTGGTCGATGGATTCACGGTAGTGGCCGCATTCCTCGCACACGGCGTAGTAGCGGGTGACCAGATCACGACCGGGCAGCCGGTAGATGCCCCCGGATGTCCAGCGGTGACCACCCGCGATGATCTCAGCACCGGGTGCGTAGTCCTTGATCGCCAGACTCAGGTCCCGGGTCAGTTCGAGCGTTTGATCTCTGTCCTCGCGGGTTCGGTTGGTGCGCAGTTCCACGGTGTCCACGGGAAATCCGTACTTCGGAAGCACGTTGTGATTCGCCAGGAAGCCGATGAGAGGACGGTTGTAGAGCGTGCGCAGGACCTTCTTGCACTGTTCGGCCATCGGGTACTTTTGTTCGCGCTCGGCTGTCTTGCGGCGCTGTTCGAAGGCGTCGACATCCTGTTGCAGCTCGCTGCGGGCGGTCTCCAGTAGGTCCACGAGTACCTCGACCCATGCGTCGGTGGCGACGCCGATCTCCTCATGCATGTTCTTCGGTAGCACCGTTTCCAGACTGGCGCGCACCGCCGCCGGTACCGGCGTGAGGAAGTTCCGCACTCGCAGGGCAGGGATCACATGGTCGGGTGGTGCCGGGGCGGGAGCCAGGAAGAATTCACCTGCCGTGCGCCAGGTTTCCTGATGCTGGTCCCGCATCGCGCGGAAGAACGCGGCCAGGGCGATCGAATGGGCATGGCGCCGGTCGATGCGGACGTTTTCCAGCGGAATCACCGGTGCCCTGGTTTCGCCGGAGATCATCTTCTCGGGTTCGGCGAACCGGGAGAGGTCGTGCGAACGCCGTTGCGCATAGGTGACCACGAGAGCCGCCGAGTCGGTGCGTCGTCCGGCTCGGCCAGCTCGCTGCACGTAGTTCGCGGTGGTCGGCGGCATGTTGCGCAGCATGACGGCTTGCAGTTCACCGACGTCGACCCCGAGCTCGAACGTGGTCGAACACGACAACGCATTGGTCTTGCCTTGGACGAAATCGGTCTGAATCTCCGCGGCCTTCTTACTGGTCCACTGGGCGGTGTGCTCCTGCACACGCATCGGAACAGGAGAGGAAGCCAGGTACAGGTGGCGATAGTGGTCGCGTTCCTGCTCGGCACTGGTGCGTTGCCAGGGCTGCAGCGTTCCGTCGCAGCGCATCGTGGAGCAGACGCCTCGTACCGATACACCGGCAATGCGGCGGCACCGATCGCACTGGTAGAGCACTGTCGCCTCGTCGACCTGCCGGAATCGCAACTTGCGGTGGTCGATGCGGCGCACGGTTCCGAGTTGGGAAAACGAATCGGAACGGAACCACTTCTGCGGACCGTCCTGCGCGTTGGCGGGATCGAGGTCCTGCCACAGCTCGTCGAGCAGCGCATTGGGGTCACGATCACTGCCCAGCTCCCGAAGCACGCGGGTGAGGTAGTCGGCACGCCGATTGGTTCCCCTGGTGGGCACCCAGCTGAACACCCGCTTTTTCGAGTCCGAGCCCTGGCCGCGAACGTAGATCGGGCCGCGGCGCGGGGCGAATTCCTCGTTGCTCGGGTCGACTTCCTCGGGCATGTCGAGGGCACCTTGAGTGCGCAGAATGCGCAGAAGCTCTTCGAGCAGGCCCCAACTCTCCTCGGTACCGAGCCCGAGGGCGGTGAGGCGTTCCGGTGGTTGCCATGTCGGTTTCCGGTCCAGCTCCACGCGGATCAGACCCACACCTTCCAGCGATTGGCGATCGTCGTAGCTGATCGTCTCCTGCATGACCCACAGGGATACGGCGTTGCGGCGGGTGCTGCGCGAATCGTCCTCGTGGAAGGTCTGCGAGCGTTTCGTGGCACGCAGCGTGAAGTCGACGACGTCCTCGACGGTGGCCCGCTCGTTGTCCTCGACTTTCGCCCAGTGCTGCAGCGCCAGCATGATCAGCCGACGGTGTGACAACCGCTGGTGGGTGTCTTGCAGGTACGGCGCGAAATACGCCGCCATCTGGCGACTGTCGCTGAAAAACAGCAGTTTGCGTCCCTGACCGGCATGTTCGGCGGCTGGGCCGGTGGTGTCGGGCGGAAGTGCCTGATAGAAGGACGTGGCCAGTACCGAGGCGGCGGCTTCGCTCCCGCTCTCCAACAGCCGGATAGGCCGGGTTCCCCGCGCACCGCACGCAATACAGGACTTCAGCGATTCGCTGCTGGAGTTGATGAGCCGAACCGCACGCAGTTCGGTGCCGGGGCAGTCTTCGTGCGAACAGGTTGCGGATTCGTCGGTATGCACGGTACCGCAGCCGATGCACAGGTACCGGCGGGTTGCCTGTTCGGCTTTCCCACCATCGAGCAGGGCATCGTCCTCGTCCTCGATGGCCGTTCCGTCGATGTCACGGTCTTCGAGCAGCAACCACGCATGGGAGCGATCCACCCCGGAACGCCAGGGGGTGTGCCGAGGCACGGGCCCCGAGTTGTCCATGGCCCCGTGCAGGTACACGGTGCCGCATCGCCGGCACCCTGCCAGCTCGAAAACTCGGCGGAAACAGTGCTCACACTGCTCGCGGCGACTCAAACTCAGGTGCGGATCTGTTTCGGTCAGGCAGCTGAACGCGCCTTCGGTGGCCCGCGTGAACAGGTGAAACCGAGTGGACAGCACCGGCGATCCGGCCGGGTCGTGGACGAGACCGGCGAGGGTGACGAGGTTTGTGGTGGCTACCTCGGCCATGGTGCGGTCATCATCGGTGTGCTCGGTGAACAGTTCGGTGGCGATGTTCTCCAGCGGCTGGGGCCCTTTGCTCAGCGCAGTGTGCAGCTTCCTCAACCGCGCTTCGGTGCGTAGGGCATCGGCGGCCTGGCCGTGCCCGTGCCAGCCGTGTGCGCGTGCCATCCGGAGCAATTCGGTCTGCGGATCGGAGACCGTTGCCAGCTCGGCGTATGCCGAGGAGGGCAGCGGGCCCCAGGCCGGCCCAGCGGGATGGGTCAGCGTGCTCGCGGTGACGAGGTCTTGCCGGTCGGGGTTCGCTGATTCCCAGTGGAAGGGCAGACCGAACAGGTTGGTGGCGAAGTCGGTGACGGCCTCCGGGGCACTGTCGGCGCCGACGGTGGCGCTGGTCGCGATCGCCTGGAGGTCGTGATTGGCTCCGACCCGGTCTCGGAGCCTGCGCAGCAGCATGGCCAGTTCACTGCCTTTCGCGCCGTCGTAGACGTGGGCCTCGTCGACGACGATGAATTTCCACTGCTGGGCGTGGGTGGTGTCGAACAGATCCATGTCCTGCGGACGCAGCAGGAGATATTCCAGCATCGCGTAGTTGGTCAGCAGCAGATGCGGGGGATTGGCGCGCATTTCCTGTCGGCTGAGCAGTTCGTTGGGCAGCGGCTCGACGCCGGGATTGAGATTGCGGAAGTCTTCTTCGGCTTTGCGCCTGTCTTCGCGCGTGTCACCGGTGTAGCGGCCGAAGGTGACGTCGGGCATCGTGGCCAGTAGCCGACGGAACCGTGCGAGCTGGTCATTGGCCAAGGCGTTCATCGGATACAGCAGCAAGGCACGTACTCCGGGTCCCAGGGCGCCTGCGGCTCGTTGCTCGGCGAGGTGCGCCAGGATCGGCAGCAGGAACCCCTCGGTCTTTCCGGAACCCGTCCCGGTGGCCATCACGAAATTGCGGCCGGCTCGTGCCTTGCGCACCGCTTGCTCCTGGTGGCGGTGCAGCGGTCGGTCCGCGGGCAGTTCGGGCCCGGTGAACGGGAAAAACTCGGGGCTGAGTACCTCCTCGTCGACGAGCTCGGTGATGGTCGCACCGGGCTCGTAGGCGGGTGTGGACTCCAGAAGTGGCCCTTTGGTGAGAAGTGAGCTGTTGTCGACCGTCTCGTCGAGCGCGGTGGCCAGCGAGGTGTCACGCAACGGCAGCAGGGAACGCAGGTAGCGGCGGTAGGCCTCGTTGATCTGCGAGCTCGTGTCCAGCGGGTTGAATGTCGTCATGATGAGTCCTGCCTGGTCGATGTCTTGTGGTGAGTCGGTGTTCAGTGCTCTGGGGTGTATCGGCGGTTGGCGAGGAACTCGGCGAGCACGAGATCGTCGGCGGCGAGTTCGGCCACGTGGGTGGCGATCTCCACCCAGGCAGGTCGTAAGCGTTGTTCGACGCGCGCGGCCGTGCTGTCTCCCTGTGCCGCGATGCGTGCGACGAGTGCCGAGCCCAGGGACAGCGTCGCGATCTGTGCTTGCTGGTCGTCGCCGATTGCGCCGCGTCGATGCAGTACCTCGAACAGCGGCGTATAGCCCGACGTGGTGGCGAAGGATTGCAATGCCACGAGATAGTTCATCGGTTCCTCGGGCAGCTCGATGTCGCTGAGGCTCCGAGTGGCCGCAGCTGTTGCCGTAGCAGAGCGTGCTTCCGACAACAGCGGCGGTGAGTCGGTTTCTGCCGGAGGTCCGCGGCGCCCGGTTAGTACGTCGAGTGCAAGTGAGGCACACCGCTGTGACAGCTCGTTGAGCAGGTACTCTTCCTCGGGTTCCAGCTCGGCACGGTCCCACTGCGGATCATCGGAAAGATAGGGCAGCAGCGGACTGGTCAACAGCAATGCGGGCAGCGGCGCCTTCTCCCACATCGGTCGGATTTGAGACGGGTCGGTAACGTGGCGGAAGCAGTGCGCGGCGAGCCCGGACCGGATGAGTGTAGCTACGAGCTCCGACATCGTCAGTCTGGCTTCGGTTGCCGTCATCAGTGAGCTCGTGGGGGTTGCCCCCAGGCGGGCCGCGCACTCTTGCGCGGTCCTGCGTCCCAGTGCAGAACTGGGAGATACGTCGGCGCGTGCCGCGGTCACCCACAGCAACGGCAGGGCATCGATCTCTTCGGGAAGCGGGCTGTGCCCGGCGAGATAGGAAGCCATCTGCTGAGCGGCCGAACTGGGCAACGCCGGTACCTGGTTTTCGTCGCCGACACGGAACATCGCTCCGGACCGGGGAAGCTCAGCAGGACTCGGTCGGTCATTGGGTATCTCGGTGCCGGTAGGTAGCACCGTGACCAACAAGGGACCGCCATGGCGGAAAGGTGCTCGCAGGACGAGTTCGTCAGTACCTTCGGGCAGCTCCTGCGTTTGGGCAGTGACCCACGGAGCGAAGAGGGCGTGGACGCTGACACGCAGTGTTTTCGCTGGTATCCGGTTGATGAGCTGTAGCCGGTCACTGTCGCACCGCACCCCCGAAGCAGGCCGGGGAATGTACACATCCGCAACATGTGCTTCCTGTGTGGGTAGCTTCAGCTGAAGCCGCAGGGAGCCGTGGGTGCCTACAGTGTCGGTGAGGCTGGAGAGGTTGTAGCGGATCACATCGGTGGAGGACACGCGGCTTCCATCCAGATGCTGGGCCACGGTGCCCGTGTCGTCATGTGCGATCAGTCCTGGAATTTCCGCGTATTCTTCGCGCAGCGATTTCGGCAGGGACAGATCGAGCTGAGCACTGTCGTGCAGCTCGTGGAGCGGGAAACTCAACGGCTTGGTTTCCCACGCCCCGGGACGGCCCTGGATTCGTTTGCAGAGGGCGGTATGTGGGGGTTGCACCCACAGGTGCAGTACCGCACCGTGCTCGCCGGTCAGGTGTAATTCGCTCCAGTGCCCGATCGTGCTTGCAGACAGGTGAACGGAGTCCGGGACGGCGCGCATACCGGCCTGCGTTGTGATTGCTACGTTGGCCGAGTAGAGGGAACCGTCGTCCCGGAGCATGCGCAGCCGAGGTTTCGACTCCACCTCGATACCCTCTGCGACGGTGAACTTCTTGTTGATCTGCTGTTTGTCGGGAGCGGTAGCTCGGAGACGGAAACTTCCTACGGCTGGCTGCGGCAGCAAATCGGCCAAATCCACGGCTTCGCCGCTGTGCGCGAGGTAGCTCGATGTCTCCTGCCCAGTGCTATCCTCGGTGATTTCGACTTCCCAGGAGTCTGATCCCTCGCCCGGTAATCGGAGCCGGGGGGCTGTGGCGTACACCGGATCGCCGTCGGAATCATAGAGCGCCGGGACCGCGGAATCGGATTCGAATACTGGCTTACCGGAGGAAAGCTTCGTTGCCTCAACGCGTCGCCACGGTCCGAATCTCGTGCCGTCGGCATCGCTGTGCTGCATCGAGCGGACGGCACGTGTTCTGTCCAGAAGCACCTTGCCCAGCCACCACCGGGGCCAGCCCGGAGGCGCAACCGACTCTTCGAGGATGCGCTGTTCGCCCTCGAAAGCCTCTGGGGAAGGCTTGCCGCGATGGAGAAGCCATGCCTCGGATTCCTTGACCGATTCGTCGGACGGTATGAGGCGCCCATCGTCATCGAATATCAGCAGCGGGTTGGCCGGATCCACCGCCGGCAGTGTGCGGGTGTTTCCGAACAGGTCGCGGCATTCGACGGTTGCTGCTGGGTGCGGCATGATCCACCGATCACCTGACAGCGGGCACGCGACGCCGTCGGCATGCACACTCCACTTATGCGGGTGACCACCGGAGATCGTGACCGATACTGTGCCCGTGGCGATGCCGAGCCGCAGTTCGGGAACACCCACGTCGGGAACGGCGATTCCGGTGGCCGCGAGCAGCAGTCCCAGCCCGGGAACCTCGTACGCGGACAATCGCTCGCCGAGGCTGGAATCGTCGATCAGGTGGTACCAGGACTGCGCCCAGCCGCGAAGCCAGGGCTCGACGGCGACCCGCGGGTTCGTTGACGGTGCTGCCGTGTTGCTGTCGCCGGTCGCTTCGGTGAGAAGTTGAGCCAACTCGGCGATGTAGGCGCGACGGTCGGTCGCGGAGGCGGCAAGGCCCACCATGGTTACCAGGGTGCAGGCAGGCCACCGCCGGAACACGGTCAATGGATCGGTCTCGGGGGCTTGTTCGGCTCGAAGTCGTTCGTAGGCGCACAGCGCCTGGAAGAGCAGGCGCCTGCGGTGCTGCGAGTCGGCGGAACCGTCGCAGCGCAGCGAGGCAAGAGGGTCCTGTCTCCAGAATTGCTCACTGTCCTGGAGCAGTTTGAACGCATCGATGGACGTGTTCGTCGGGTGCTGTGGCACTGACGTGTCCGATGCGTCTGGAGAACCTTTCGGCATTGCCGACTCGGTCCGCGGCAGTGATGCCGTGTGGGATACAGATGTTCTTCGACCGGCAATGTCGGTATCCGCGGTCATGGCGCTCACCGCTCCTCCCTCTTGCTCGCAAAGGCGTTTTACCGTTCCGCCTTGTTTGTTTCGTGTGGTTACCGACTGCAATGAGCTGTTTGCCGGCAGTCGTCATTTTTCGCCGGGAGAGTGAGCGCCCGAACTCGACGACATCATCGTTGGTGGCAATTGCATGCACATCTGTCGATGCTCGATCGTTGTCGAACTGTTCCGATGGCGATGGGCTGCTCAACACAGCTCGAATCGCGTATTCCGAACCCGGCGGGTCAGCCCGGGTAGGCCAGGAACAGCAGAACCCACAGCACGCACACGAAGAGCCCCACACTGCCGGTGGCCACGCCGGTGATGGCCATGCCGCGACCGGGGAGGTTGCTGTATAAAGAGACCCCGCCGAGTGCGAGCGCCACGATCGTCAACGGCCAGGCGACCAAACCGACCAAGGGCACGAAACTGAACAGGACACCGAGAATACCGCACACCATCGAGGCAACGGCCATGCCTTTCGGTTCGGGATGACGCACCGGCATGACCGGTATGAACGATGGCTGCTGCGGAACATGAGACATGTCGGAAACCTCGTGTTGGTATTGCGGAATTGAGTGTTGCTGTTTCATACCAGCTGTTCGGGGCTACTGCCGCTCCGTGGGTCGAGAGAGGCCACGAGTTCGACGAGCCGGCGTATCTCGGTTTCTGTCGGGGACAGTTCGAAGGCGTGGTGGTGACACGCCCGGCTGAGCCCGTACCAGGCAGCTTGAAGATTCTCGGCGACCGAGCTGCTCATTCGCGCTCGCAACAGGATGAGGCGGGTGCGCATCGTAGCCGCGTCCGCCGGAGTGTTTTCCGCCCGGCACAGTGCCCGAGTGATGTCCTCGAGCGCTTGCCTCCCGAGAAAAGCCGCGGCGCGGGGAGCCCGATGCCGCGGGATGCTCGTCGTCCCCTCCAGTACTGCCCGCGCGCCGACCAGGAGTCGTGCGGGGAGCTCGTCATCAGTGGTACTCATCGGCGCCCCTGCAGCAGATCGTTCACTGTCTCGTCGAGATCCCTCACGGTGCCGATCGGGTTGCGAGTCAGCTCTTCGTGCGTGCCGCTGCTGCACACCTCCAGGGTCGGTGCGCGCCAAGGTTTTGCTTGGCACCATTTGGTGAGATCGGCGTCCGCACGGTCATACAGAGCCAGCGAGACCCGTGGCTTGACTCGCGTGGTCGCATTCCACGTATCCTCGGTGTCCACCTTTGCGGCACCGGTTGCGTACCGGCGATACAGGAAGACGTCTCGGGCTGCTGCCTCGACCGCCATGCGGCACAAGCCGGGCAGCACACGTGCTTTGACCTCCGGGGCGACCTCGGGGTCCTTGGCCAGTGCACGCGCATCACCGATGTAGTGGTGCGCCGGGTCTGAGCCGGGGGTAGTGGTCACGACCGAGCCTTTTCCACGCGTGACTTCCAGAATGCGGGCATGTGCCCCGGTGCGTCGCGCGGCTTCCGGCAGGCGGTCGTCGTGGGAGAACACGATGACCTGCCTGTCCCGGGCAATCCGGGAGAGCACCTGCACGAATCCGTCCACTTTGGTTGGGTCCATGGCTTGGACGGGATCGTCGAGGAGGACGAAGCGAAGCGGACTCTCGGGCATGGTGGCACGCGGCAGGAACAGCGCCAGCGCCAATGCGTGCAGCTCTCCCTGGCTCATCACGCCGAGCGCCCCTGTCTGTTCGCCGTCGACATCCGCGTGCAGGCTGACCTTCCGTCGAGGGCCGCTCCCTTCGAGGGTGATCGATCCCAGATCGACGTTGCTCTCCTGGCGCAGTTGCGCCCAGATCTCGCGGGCCCGCTCGGCGAGAGGTTCGAGTCGCTGGTTGCGCAGATCGTTGGAGTTGCCTTTGAGCCATGTGTGGGCCTTTTTGACGCGTGCGAGCGTGTCGGCCTGCTCGTGTGCCGTGCGCGCGTGGCCCAACCAGGTGGCGACTTGTTCGGCAAGAGGGGCCCACGCATCTTCCCGCTCGGCAAGCGCGGTGGCGGCTTCATCACGCAGTGCGGACACGGCTTCGGCGAGCTCGGCATAGGAGGCGGCCACGTGATCGGCCAGCGCCGAATTGTCGTCCGGAGGCTGCATCCATCGGGCATGTGCCGCTTGCGCGCGGGTCAGTGTCGACAGCTCGATGTCCCGGGGGGCGGTAGGAGTAGGGACCCGGGCGACGAGTTCGCGCAGATGTCGGGCTCGATGGTGTACCGCATCGCGGGCTTGCCGTGCTGCGGCCAGCCTGGCCTCGTCCTCGTTGAGTTGCGCGAGGACGCGCTTGCCCCACTCGTCGTCGAGGGTTCCTTCTCCACAGACCGGACACGGGGTTTCTCCGTGCTGATGCTGGAACTCCAGGGCCTGACGTAGCAGCACGGTGCGGTGATCCTCACCGAGCAAGGAATTTTCCAGCAGGATGAGCTCTTCGGCGAGGGTTGAACGGAGGGCGCCGACAGCGTCATCGACCTCCTGCTGAGGCGGAACCCACGCGTGTGCCAGTTCCTGGAGCCGGGTGAGAGCGCCGTCGGATCGCGTGCCTGTTCCGGTGACAAGCTCCTGGATCCGGTTGAGGTCCGGCTTGCGCTTGCGAAGTAGTTCCCGGACCTCTACCGCGCGCTCATCGGTGCACGCTTCGAGATGCGGGATGAGTGCTTCTCGAAGGCTCTTGGCGGTCTTTTCGGGCTCTCGGAGCCGTTTGACGGCAGCTCTGAGTCGCTGTGTCGCGTCGGAAAGCTGTTCCAGGCCGAGCAGGTTGGCCAGTGCGTCGTGCAGTTCGCTCGGTCCGGCCTCCAGCAGGCCACCGAGTTCGTCGTAGGACAGGATGGGCCGGTGCAGTTCGAGCGCGTTTCCCCAACCGAGAGAGCTCGTGCCCGCCTCGCGGGACTTCCCGTGTCGCTGTGTCCACGTTGAGCATTCGGTGAGCATGGCCGATTTCGGCCAATCAACACCGACCGTGGTAGCGCCCGCGCCTTCCTCTGCCAGCCGCACCCGGATAGCCGGGCTCGCACCGTCGTGGATGTTGCGCCAGTTCTGCTGCCAGACCACCGAGTTCTTTTTCTTCCAGCGGTAGCTGTAGCCGGTCAGTGCCAGTTCGAGCGCCTCGGCGAAGCTGGATTTGCCGGAGCCGTTGCGGCCGGCGACGATCGTGAGGCCGGGGCCGGGAGTCAGCTCCAGTGTGGCCGTCGGTCCGACCCCTCGGAAGCCGGTGACCTCGATGGCGGAGAGGAAAGCACCGGCAGGTTCGGGATCGGATTCGTCGGTGTTCTGCCTCGTCGGTGGCTGCGGTGGTTGTTGCGGTGGAGTGGGCTCCTCACCGAGCGCCTCGGTGAGGGCTTGCTCGCTTTCCAGCGCGGCGAGGATGATCATTTCCGTGTCCTCGCCGAGTGCGGTGTCCTTCTCCGCCAGGTTCAGGACGGTCGAGACCAATTGTCCGTTCGTGTCATGGGATTCTTCGCTCATCGGGTTTCCCGTCTTTCGGAGCTGGGGAACTCGCGCATCACCGCGCGAGCGTGGCGGGGAGAGGGATGTCCCTGGCCGGGAAGGGGCACAGGTGCGGCAGGGAACCTCGACCGGTCAGCGGGGCCGGACGGCAGGGTCCGCCCGGCCGCCGGGATCCGTCAGAACTGTCCGGAGAAGTACACGGTCTCGGAGGCGAAGACGTTGGGCTGCACCGAGACTTGCAGCTTTCCGGTTTCCTCGTCGATCTCGTAGACCGAGGTGAAGGTGGTCGAACCACCCGGCGGGAGCTGGACGTCCGGCAGCGAGTCCCCGGCCATGTGGTTCTGCTGGGCCACCTGGCCGTTGTGCTGCACGGTCAGCTTGGTCGACATGGCGTTGTACTCGTCGTCGCCCTTGTTGGTGATGGTCACGTCGAGGGCGACGTAGCGCTTGCCTTCCGGCGCCTGTGTGAACTGATTGGACGAGGTGTACTCCTCCGGGGCGGAAACCGTGATGACCTCGCCGCCGCTCCAGGTGTGGGTCTCACCGAAGTCGAGGCGAGTCACGCCCGAGGAGTCCTGCTGTGTGTTCTCCTCCGGTGCCGGGTTCTGCTGTTCCTGCTTATCCGCGGCTTGTGCATCGGCGTTGGCGGTTTCCGATCCTGCGGACGGAGTGGCGTTGTCCTGCGCATTCGCCGCCCCGAAGATGAAGGCGATCAGCACGAGGCCGCCGACGATCCACGGCCACTTCTTGCGCTTCTTGTACTGCGGCGGCTGGGCCGGCTGCGGCTGTTGAAACTGCTGCTGCCCCATGTACTGCGGCTGCTGCGGGGGCTGCTGCGGCGGGTGCGACATGACTCTTCCTTTGCTGTGCGGGATTCACGGAGCTGAGGGTTCACGGAGTGCTGTGTCGTCTCCGTGCGGTGTGTGCCGCTCTCGGCGGCAGTGATGAAGGGGGCGGCGACCGACTGCCGGCCTCGCTCGTCG
Source organism: Haloactinomyces albus (assembly GCF_031458135.1). NCBI lineage: Bacteria > Bacillati > Actinomycetota > Actinomycetes > Actinopolysporales > Actinopolysporaceae > Haloactinomyces > Haloactinomyces albus. The sequence continues at coordinate 4,658,292 of NZ_JAVDXW010000001.1, forward strand.
GCGCTGCGAGTTCGTTGACGCCAAAAGGTAATCATGGCTGTGTGAACCTTGTCAACACAGGTTGCGAGTGTGCTACTGTTTTCGTCGTGACCGAGCACCAGGGAGCGTCGACAGGTTCCGGCGCCACGATCAACGCGGTGGACATCGCCCGGCTCGCAGGCGTGGGCCGCGCTGCGGTGAGCAACTGGCGCAAGCGCTACGAGGACTTCCCCGAACCTGTCGCGGGCACGGCGAGCAGTCCGCTGTTCGACGCCGAACAGGCTCGTGCGTGGCTCCGGGAGCAGGGCAAGCTCAAGGAGCTGCCGCTGCGCGACGAGCTGTGGCGCGCGTTGGAGGAGCTGCGATCGACGACCGATCCCGGCGAGGCTCTGATCACCTTCGCGGTGGGGCTGCGCCATTTCGCCGCTCGCGAGACCAAGCCGGCCGACGAGCTCGATGCCGAGGTGCTCGCCGACGACGTGTCCTTCGTCGAGTCCGTCGCCGAGCGGATCGCCGCGACCGGTGCGGAACAGGAGTGGCTGGAGCCGGCGGTACCTGAGGGGAGGTGGGCGCCGCTGCTGCGGCTGCTCGACCGGGTACTCGACGAGCCGGAGGAATTCGATGCGCTGGTGCTGTCGTGGGCGGATCGTCTCGGCCGCCACGGCGGCGCGGTGCCCTCGGAACTGGCCGAGCTGATGTACCGACTCGCGGAGGGCACTCGCGTGCTCGATCCCCATTGCGGTCTCGGTGAGCTGCTCCGGCCCGCAGCCGAGGCCACCCCGACCGGGAAGGATGAGCCCGCCGTGGCCGGTCAGCATCCGGACCGGCAGGTGGCCCGGATCGCGGCGGCGTCCCTGTGGTTCCGCTGCGGGATCGTGCCCCGGATCGAGGTGGGGGATGCGCTGCGCGCCGACGCGTTCACCGGCGAGACCTTCGACTCGGTGCTGTGTGCCCCGCCGTGGGGAGTCAAGGACTGGGGCTTCGAGGAGCTGCAGTTCGATCCGCGCTGGGAGTACGGACTCCCGCCACGCCGACTGCCGGAGCTGGCGTGGGTGCAGCACGCGCTGGCCCACCTCGATCGGAGCGGGACGGCCGTGCTGTTGCTGCCCGCCGGGGTCGGTTTCCAGACACGGGGACGGCGCATCCGCGCGGAGCTGATCCGGCGCGGTGCACTGCGCGCGGTGATCGCACTGCCGGCCGGGGCGTTCACGATGCTTTCGGCCTCGACACCGATCGTGCTGTGGGTGCTGCGCTCTCCCGAATCCACCACGGAGCATTCCGACGGGGTTCTCCTGGTCGACGGCTCCGAGTTGCGTTCCGGCCGGACTCCGGACTGGCAGGCCCTGTCGGATCTGGCGCTGTCCGCGTGGCGGGAGTTCGAGTCCACGGGGGAGTGCCCGGAGCGGCCCGGAAAGTGCGGGGTGGTGCCCGCCATCGACCTGCTCGACGACGAGGTGAACCTGACCCCGGCGCGGCACCTGCCCGTGACACCCGAGATCGACGTGGCTGGCATCCGCACCAGCCGGGGTCGGTTCCTCGACGTGCTCGGGCAGTTGCCGCAGCTCGTGCCGGAGGTAGCTCCGCGGAGCGACCCCCCCGCGCCGTCCACCACGATCAACGAGCTGTCCCGAATCGGGGCCCTGACGGTGCGGCAGCAACCCGGCCCCGCCGCCAAGGAGGAGACGGAAGGAGCACTTCCCGCCTTGACGGGACGGGACGTGACCCGGGGCAGCGCGCCGTCCGGGTTCTGGGACGACTCGGGGCCCCGCGAGCCGATCTGGCTGCAGCCGGGTGATGTGGTGGTGCCGATGCTGGGCGGGAACCTGACCAGCCGGGTGATCGGTGAGGAACGGGCCGTGCTCGGCACGCACCTGTGGCTGCTGCGTCCGAACCCGGAGCAACTCGACCCGTGGTTTCTGGCCGGGTTTCTGCGCAACTCCGCGAACACGGTGCTGACCACCGGTTCGATGGCCGCGCGCCTGGACGTGCGCAAGGTGGAGCTACCCCGTATCCCGCTGAGCGAGCAACACCCCTACGCGAACGCGTTCAAGCAGCTTTTTCTGCTCGAACGCGGCCTGCGGCAGGTCCAGCAACACGGGGGCGATCTGATCACCACGATGATCGATGGGATGGCGAGCAACGCGCTGCGGCCCCCGGAGGGGCCGGGGAACAGCGACAACACCACTGGCACCGTCGACGACACACACGAGTGACCGAACCGGCGGGTCCGGCACAGGAAGGAATGAGCGTGAGCGGTAAACATCAGGAACTGGCGGGCTTCATCTGGTCCGTCGCCGATCTCCTGCGCGGGGATTTCAAGCAGTCCGACTACGGCAAGGTGATCCTGCCGTTGACGGTGCTGCGCCGGCTGGACTGCGTGCTGGAGCCGACTCGGGTGGCGGTGCTGGAGCGCCGCAAGAAGGCGGTGGAGGAGCAGGGCATCAAGGACCCGGACCGCCTGCTGCGCAAGACCGCCGGGTACAGCTTCTACAACACCAGCAAGTTCACCTTCCAGCGCAATGTGGAGGGGCTGACCTCACTGCTGGCCGATCCGGATCAGGTCGGCAAGAACCTGCGGGCGTTCATCGGCGGTTTCTCGGCAGAGGCCGCCGAGATCCTGGACAAGTACGACTTCGACACCCAGATCGCCCGCATGGAAGCAGGTGGCATCCTCTACAAGGTGGTGGCCAAGTTCGCCGCGATCGACTTGCACCCGCAGACGGTGTCGAACCAGCAGATGGGCTACCTGTTCGAGGAGCTGATCCGGCGGTTCTCGGAAATGTCCAACGAGACGGCCGGTGAGCACTTCACCCCGCGCGAGGTCATCAAGCTGATGACGAACCTGCTGCTGGACCCGGACCAGGACAAGATCGTCCAGCCCGGCGCGACGCTGCGGGTGCTGGATCCGGCCTGCGGCACGGGCGGCATGCTCTCGGCGGCCGAGGACGTCATCAGGTCCTACAACGAGGATGCCACGGTCACGGCCTTCGGCCAGGAGCTCAATCCCGAGTCGTATGCGATCTGCAAGTCGGACCTGCTGATCAAGAATCAGGACGCAGGCAACATCGCGCACGGAAACTCCTTCAGCCACGACCGGCACTACGGCAAGCGGTTCGACTACCTGCTGGCCAACCCACCGTTCGGGGTGGAGTGGAAGAAGGTCCGCGACGACGTGGAGCGCGAACACGAGCTCGGTAACGCGGGTCGGTTCGGGGCCGGGCTGCCGCGGATCAACGATGGGTCGCTGCTGTTTCTGCAACACATGATCGCGCACATGAAAAAGCCCGAGGACGGTGGTTCGCGGATCGCGATCGTGTTCAACGGTTCCCCGCTGTTCACCGGTGCTGCCGAGTCGGGGGAGTCGAACATCCGCCGTTGGATCCTGGAGAACGACTGGCTGGAGGGCATCGTCGCCCTGCCGGATCAGCTGTTCTACAACACCGGCATCTCCACCTACTTCTGGATCCTGTCCAATCGCAAGGCGGCCAAGGATCGGGGCAAGGTGACCCTGCTCGACGCGCGCGAGTACTGGGCCAAGATGCGCAAGAGCCTCGGCGACAAGCGCAAGCACATTCCCGAAGAGCACATCGGCGAGCTCACCCGGCTCTACAACGAGGCTTCGACCATTGCGGCCGACGAGACGCACGAGCTGCACGACAAGGTCAAGATCTTCGACACCACCGATTTCGGCTATCAGCGCATCACCGTCGAGCGACCGCTCAAGCAGCGCTTCGAGGTCACCGAGGACACCGTTGCCGAGGTCGAGGCGGCCAAGCCGCTGGCGAAGTTCGACGACCGCGAGGCCCTGCTGGCCGCGCTGCGCGGCCTGGTCGGGCAGAACTGGTGGAAGAAGGTCGACTTCGAGTCGGCGTTCCGTGCCGCGCTGGCTGAGGCCGGGGCCACCGGTAAGCTGCCCGCGCCGGTGAACAAAGCCGTGGTGCACGCGGTCGCGGTCGCCGATGCTGAGGGTGAACTGCAGACCGACAAGGTGGGCAACGCTCTGCCGGATCCGGACCTGCGGGACAACGAGAACGTGCCGCTGGATCAGGAGAGTGCCGACCTTTTCCTGATCATGAGGGAAAACGAAGGATCGGATGATTCCGAGCGGCAACGTGAGTATGAACGGGCGCGCCAACGACTGAACGAAATACGTGATGGTTACCTCGCCCGCGAGGTCCTCCCGCACGTGCCCGACGCCTGGGTCGACCACAGCAAGACGAAGATCGGCTATGAGATCCCCTTCACCCGGCATTTCTACAAGTACGTGCCACCCCGTCCGCTGAAAGAGATCGACGCCGAACTCAAGCAACTCGAATCCGAGATCCAGTCACTGCTGTCGGAGGTGACGGAGTGAACGCTAGTGCCAAGATTGGCCGAGTAGCTCGTACAATCAGCGGAACTGGTTTTCCGGAGGATGCGCAAGGCGACACTACGGGGATGCCATTCATCAAAGTATCAGACTTGTCTGCTGCGCCGAATATAAGCGGCATTGTAGGTGCACAGAATTATGTCACACAAGATACTGTAGTTCGGCTTGGTGCGCGCATTGCTCCTGCGGGATCGGTAGTGTTCCCTAAAGTGGGTGCGGCGCTCCTGAAAAACACGCGACGATTGCTCTTGGTTGACGCCTGCATGGACAACAACCTTATGGGTGTGTATCCATTGCAGGGGGAGCCTCGCTTTTGGAAGTATGCATTTGATCTCGTCGACTTGGCGGAACTGTCACCTGGGGGGCCTCTTCCCTATGTGTCCGACTCTCAAGTGCGGGATCTTGAAATACCCTTTCCTGGCCTCGAAGAGCAGCGCCGCATCGCCGACTTCCTCGACGTCGAAACATCCCGAATCGATAAGATTACCGCAGGCAAGCGTGCCAGTGCTCACTTGCTTGAAGAGCGAATCGATGTTGTTGCCGATAACCTGATTCGTGGTGTGCACGAATCAAACCATTGCCCTTCTGGGTATGGCCCTCTCGGGGAAACCCCTATTGGATGGATGGAGGGGCGTCTTCGTAGTATCGAATGCGAAGTGCAAACAGGTCCTTTTGGTAGTCAATTACATGCCGACGACTATATCGAGAATGGCTGGCCAGTGATCAACCCTGCAAACATTACTCGGGATGGGTTGCAGCAGGATAGTCAAGTTACGGTCAGCGACGAAGTCAGGGAGCGGCTTGGTCGCCATATCTTGCAGAGTGGTGACGTTGTTTTTGCCCGCAGAGGAGAACTGGGAAGGTCGTCGGTTGTTGGTGATGCCCAAGCGGGGTGGGTATGCGGAACTGGGTCGCTTCGCCTAAGAATAAACCAGAGCCTTTTCAATTCTTCGTACTTGCACAGATACCTTCAGATTCCTGCTATCAGACATTATTTTCAGAAGCAGTCTGTTGGTAGCACGATGGCAAATTTGAATACTTCTATACTGCTTTCAATGCCACTCTTGATTCCGCCATTTGACGAGCAGGAAAAGATCGCAAGGGAATGCGACCGAGAAGAGTATTATTTCTCTATGTTGACGGCAAAAATTAACCGCCAACTCGAACTCCTGCAAGAACGTAAGCAGGCGCTGATCACGGCTGCGGTGACGGGGCAGATCGATGTGACCACGGCGGGGCGGGCGACGTCGGATCTGCGCGCGTAGCGGCGAGTCCGCATCGCTGAACGCTCGTTGCCCGGCTGTGATCGCGGCCGGGCAGGGTGGTGTGTGCGCCGGCAGCAGGGCATGACCAGAGGAAGGAAGCATGAACGAACCACCGAGACCGGAGGTTGCCCCCTCGGGAGTCGGCGAGCACACCGCTACCGCTGCCGACACGTCCAGGATCGGGGATTCCGCGCGGCAGGTGCTGGCCGACGCCTGGTCCTTTCTGGACACGGCCTCTCACCTGCTGTCCGAGCCCGCTCGGTTGTGGCAGCAGGTGCAGGAGCAGTACGAGCAACTGAGTGAGCAGGTGATGGCCGAGCAGCTCCGCGAGATGCCGCTGGACAAGCTGCGCGAGGCCGCATCCGGCAAACTCCGGCTCGGCGATCTGGAAAACGCAGGCCTGCGCAACGTCCACGAGGTGTTCTCGGCGACCCCGGAGCAGTTGCAGCGCCACCCCGGCATCGGCCTGAAGACGGCCTCCCAGGTCTCGGAGGCGGCGGAGAAGCTCGCCACCGCCGCACGCAGGCAGGCGGTCTTCCGGTTCGACCCGGATCGCAAGACCGCCGGGCAGGCCGAACTGCTCGGCACCCTGCGGGCGGTGGAGGTCGCCGAGCAGGCCACCGCCCCGCTCGGTGAGCACATCCACACGCTGACTACCCAGGTCGATGACCTGGCGCGGCGGGCCCGGCGCACCCGCAGCAAGATGCGGATGTTCTTCTCCCGCAGGGAGACGAAGACCGACGCCCTGCAGTCCCTGGCAGCAGTCGAAACCCTGCTCGGCGACCCCCGGGTGGACAAAGTCCACTCCGGGGACGAGCAGGTGCGGCACGCCACCGAGCCGCAGAACCACTCCGCCCTGTGGCACGACTACCAACAGCGCGCCGCCACCTACAACACGCTGCTGGCCCGGCTCACCGGAGCGGGCGCGGCCACCGACAGCTCGGCGCAAGGGGCGATCCCGCGCGAGGTGGAGCGTGAGGTTTCCTCGACCGCGCTGGACACCAGCCTGCTGCGGTCCTCGCTGCGCGGCTATCAGGCCTTCGGTGCGAAGTTCGCCCTCGCGCGCAGGCACAGCCTCCTCGGCGACGAGATGGGTCTGGGCAAAACCATCGAAGCCTTGGCGGCGATGGCGCACCTGGCCGTGACCGGGCAGCGCCACTTCCTCGTGGTGTGCCCGGCAGGCGTGCTCGTCAACTGGATCGGCGAGACGGGCAAGCACAGCGACCTCACCTCGCACAGCCTGCACGGCCCGCACCGCGACAGCGCCACCCAGCGATGGAAGCAGGAGGGCGGGGTCGCCGTCACCACCTACGAGACCCTGCGGCGGCTGCCGGAGCTGCACGGCGTCGAGCTCGGCATGGTTGTCATCGACGAGGCGCACTACGTCAAGAACCCGGACGCGAAACGCTCCCGGGCCGTCGCCGAGATGGTGCGGAATGCCGAGCGTGCCCTGTTCCTGACCGGCACGCCGATGGAAAACCGCCTCGCGGAGTTCAAGACGCTCGTCGGCTACCTGCAGCCCGAGGTCGCCGAGAAAATCCGCGCCGAGGACGTGCTGATGGGTGCCGACTCCTTCCGCAGGATCGTGGCGCCGGTGTACCTGCGCCGCAACCAGGAGGACGTGCTCACCGAGCTGCCCGAGAAGCTCGAACTGGACGACTGGGTCGAACTCGGCGGTGCCGACGGCCGTGCCTATCGGGATGCGGTGGCAGGCGGGAACTTCATGGCCGCACGCCGCGCGGCCTACGAGCCCGGCACGGCCAAGGGTTCCGCGAAGCTGGAACGGCTGGTCGACATCGTCACCGAATCCGCCGAGAACGGCTGGAAAGTCGTGGTGTTCTCCTACTTCCTCGAGGTACTCGAAACCGTCCGCGCCGCCGTCGGCCCGGCCGCGACGCAGCCGCTGACCGGCAAGCTCACCCCCCAGGCCAAGCAGGAACTCGTCGACGACTTCACCCGGCGCGAGGGGCACGCGGTGCTGCCCGGACAGATCACCGCAGGCGGAGTGGGCCTGAACATCCAGGCCGCCTCGGTGGTGATCCTCGCCGAGCCGCAACTCAAACCCAGCACCGAGGAACAGGCCATCGCGCGCTGCCACCGCATGGGCCAAACCCGCAAGGTGCACGTGCACCGGCTGATGGCCAAGGACACCGTCGACCAGCGCCTGCAGGAAGTGCTGGAGGGCAAGGCCCGCCTGTTCGACGCCTACGCCCGCCACAGCGCGGCGAAGGCGTCCGAAGCCGCCGCCACCGACACCGACCACCTCAACGAGCAGCTCCTGCACGACGAGGCCGTGCCGATGGAGCAGCGCATCCTGCAGGTCGAACGCGAACGACTCGGCATCGGCTGATTCCTCACTCGTTGCTCGCCGTACCCGATACCACCACGAAAAGGAAGCACCATGGCAGTCCCGGAATTCCAAACTCTGATGTTGCCCCTGCTGCAGGCACTCTCCGACGGAGAATCGCGCCACTGGCGCGAGCAACGCGACGCGTGTGCGCGAGAACTCGGACTGACCGAGGAGGATTTGGCAGAGGCGATCTCCACCGGTGGATCGAAGTTCGACAACCGGGTTCAGTGGGCGCATTCGTATCTCTTCCAGGCTGGGCTGCTCACCCGTCCGCAGCGCGGCCACGTGCAGATCGCCGAACGCGGGCAGAAGGTTTTGGCCGACGCTCCGGAACGCATCGACAAGGCCTTCCTTTCCCAGTTCGCGGAATACCAGGATTTCCGCTCCCGCACCAAGCGGTCCACCGAAACGGCCGGTGAGTCGGATGCCGTGGAGGTGAGCAGCTCCGCGAGCACTACGCCGTGGGAAACGATCGACGCCGCGGTCCAGGAGAGCAACGAGGTACTGAGTGTCGAACTGCTGCACCATGTTCGTGCGCGGGAACCGGAGTTTCTGGAGAAGCTCGTACTCGATCTGCTGACCGCGATGGGCTACGGCGGTCGCACCGGGGCCACCGAACACTGGGGCCGCTCCGGCGACGGCGGGATCGACGGGACCATCCGGCAGGACGAACTCGGCCTCGACCGCGTCTTCGTGCAGGCCAAGCGCTACAACGCCGAGCACACCGTGGGCCGCCCCGACATCCAGGCCTTCGTGGGTGCGTTGCACGGGGTGCAGGCCGACCGGGGAGTGTTCATCACCACCAGTCGGTTCAGCCAGGAAGCTCGGGACTACGTCGAGCGCATCCCGAACCGGATCATCCTCATCGACGGTCACCGGCTGGCCGAGCTGATGCTGCTCTACAACGTCGGTGTGCAGGACGAACGCACCTTCGTGCTCAAGCGCATCGACGAGGACTTCTTCGAGTGAACACCCGGTGAGTACGCACCACAGCACGAACGTTGGAGCAAGCAGTGAACTCCGCACACAGTGAAGCCGTCTTCGAAACCGTCATCGAGAGATCGCTGCTCGACTCGGGCTGGCACCGAGGCAGTCACGATGGCTACCTGCCCGACCTCGGCCTGGACATGGCCGAGGTGTTCGCCTTCCTCGGCGCCACGCAGCCGCGCGAGTGGGACCGCGTCCGGGACTTCTACCCCGGTGGTCCCGACGAGGCGCAGCGCGCCTTCGGCAAGCGCCTGGCCCAGGAGATCGACTCCCGCGGCACCCTCGACGTGCTGCGCCACGGCGTCAAGGACCGCGGCGTCCACCTCAAGCTGGCCTACTTCCGGCCCGCGCACACCGTCGCCGAGGACGCCCTGGTCGAATACCGCGCCAACCGGCTCACCGTCACCCGCCAGCTCCACCACTCCGAGAAAAACCCGCACGACTCGCTCGACCTCGTCCTGTTCCTCAATGGTCTACCGGTGGCCACGGCCGAACTGAAGAACCACCTGACCGGGCAGACCGTCGAGGACGCCAAGCAGCAGTACCGCCACCACCGCGACCCCACGGACCTGCTGCTGTCCCGCCGCGCCGTCGTGCACTTCGCGGTGGATCCGGAACTGGTGTTCCTCACCACCAAACTGGCAGGCGAGAAAACCCACTTCCTGCCGTTCAACACCGGCTCCGAAGGTCCCGGCGTCTCCGGGGCGGGAGGCAACGCGCCGGCGAGCGGCGACGGTTACCGCACCTCGTACCTGTGGGAGAAGATCTGGCAGTTCGACAACTGGTTGGACCTGCTGCGCCGCTTCGTGCACGTGCAGAACCCCAAAGGTGCCGAGGGCAAAACGCGCGGGCGCAAACCGTCCGAACTGACCACGATCTTCCCCCGCTACCACCAGTGGGACTCCGTGCTGCGGCTGAGCGAGCACACCGCCCGGCACGGCGCGGGCAGCAACTACCTGGTCATGCACTCGGCCGGATCCGGCAAGTCCAACACCATCGCGTGGTTGGCACACCGGCTGTCCAGCCTGCACACCCCCGGCGACGCCGCCGAGATCGACGCCGAAGCCGCCGAAGCGGGGCTGCGACCCAATGAGCAGGTCTTCGACAAGGTCATCGTCGTCACCGACCGCACCATCCTGGACAAGCAGCTCCAGGACACGATCTACCAGTTCGAGCACGTGCCCGGCGTCGTCGAACGCATCACCGGCACCCGAGGCGGGTCGAAATCCGCGCACGTGGCCGAGGCGCTGCACGACCCCACCGTGAAGATCGTCATCGCCACGCTGCAGACCTTCCCGTACGTGCTCGACCAGGTCACCAGCATCGGCAAGCAGCGTTTCGCACTGCTCGTCGACGAGGCACACTCCTCACAGTCCGGCGAATCCGCCAGTGACCTGAAGAAGGTGCTGCTCAAACTCGGCAGCGACGACCTCGACGAGGGCGACCCGCTGACGGCCTCGGCGTTCGCGCGTGGCCGCCACCCGAACATGTCCTACTTCGCCTTCACCGCCACACCGAAGCCCAAGACGCTGGAGCTGTTCGGGCAGCCCAACGCCATGGGCCACTACGAACCGTTCCACATCTACTCGATGCGCCAGGCCATCGACGAGGGCTTCATCCTCGACGTGTTGCGCAACTACGTCACCTACAAGACCTACTTCCGCCTGGCCACCGACCCGGCCAACGAGGCCAAGGAAGTCGACGCGCGCAAGGCGAAATCCCATCTCGTGCGCTTCGCCGAGCTGCACCCCACCAGCATGGAACACCGCGCCGAGATCATCGTCGAACACTTCCGTCAACACACCGCACAGCGACTCGGGGGCCGTGCCAAGGCCATGGTCGTCACTCGCTCCCGCGAGCACGCCGTGCGGCTGTACAAGGCGATCCGGAACTATGTGGATCTGCTCGGATACAGCCAGCCGGCCTCCCTGGTCGCCATCTCCGGCAGCCTCGAGATCGACGGCAAGGACGTCACCGAATCGAGCCTCAACGGCTTCAACGAGAGCGAAGTCCCCGACCGGTTCGCCTACACCAGGGCCGACGATCCGAACGCCAAGCACACCGACAAGCAGGAGTACCGGCTGCTCGTCGTGGCCGACAAGTACCAGACCGGCTTCGACCAGCCGCTGCTGACCACGATGTACGTGGACAAGCAGTTGCGCGGCGTGGCGGCGGTGCAGACACTGTCCCGGCTCAACCGCACCCACCCGCGCAAAAGCCAGGACGACATCTTCGTGCTCGACCTCGCCAACGAGGCCGAGGACATCCAGGAGGAGTTCAAGGTCTTCCACGAGACCGCGGTGACTCCACCCACCGATCCGAACCTGCTCTACACCAGCCAGAACACCGTCATGCAGTTCGCGCTGCTGGCGGAATCGGAAATGCAGTCCTTCGTCGACGCCTACCTCTCCGCGCAGCAGGAGGCGAAAACCGAGGCACAGTGGCAACGAGCCCACGCCGCCCTCTACCGGTTCGCCGGACCCGCCCGGGACCGTTTCACCCACCTGCAGAGTGAGGATCCGGAGGAAGCCGAGGCCTTCCGCAAGGCGCTGCGCGACTACGTGCGCCTGTACGCTTTCCTCGCGCAGGTGGTGCCGTACTCCGACGACGAGCTGGAACGGCTGTACCTGTTCGGCAAACACCTGCTCAACCTGCTGCCGCGTCGCGAGGACGGTTCCAACGACCCCGGACCGCTGGATTTGACCCACCTTCGGATCAGCCGCACCGGCGAGCACGACATGCGGCTCACCCCGGAAGGCGAGCAGGTGCTGCCGGGTTTCGCAGGCGGCGGATCCGGCAAGCAGGCCGAGCCGGAGAAGATCTCGCTGGCCGAGCTGCTGGACCAGATCAACGACAAGTACGGCACCAACCTCACCACGCACGACATCGACGCGGACATCGACAGGGCGATCGAGGACAACCACCTGAAGGCCTCGGCGTTGAACAACACCGAGGAGACCTTCGCCGACGTCTTCGACTCCCAGTTCCAGGACAAGGTGATCGAACGGGCCGAGGACAACACCAAGTTCCTGCAGAAGTTCCTCGACGACTCCGAGCTGCAGGAGGACTACACGCGGCTGGCACGGCGGAGGGCTTACGAGATGATTCACCGCGAAGTCGCCTGAGGACTCGCACCGGCCGTGCGGCTACAGCCTGCCGAGTTCGCACTCGTGCCCGATGCCATAACTGTGGTACCGCCAAGGTCGGCGCGGGGCGATCGATGGCGGTGGTGATGGCCTCCGCGGGAAGGGGAGCTCGGATTCGTGGCGAGCTGATCCGGGTGGACGTTCCGGACCAACTCGCCGTCAGGATTCCTTTGCCGTTCTCACGTGAAGAACGCGCGGGGAAGAGAGCGTGTTCGGATCAGCCGATGTGGACTTCCCTATGCCTGACTCTCGAGGTCGGCATCCGGTACCGGTGATGTCGGCGCCTGCGGGGGCAGTGCGTGTTCCTGCAGGAGGGTGCCGATCCGGACGGCTCGCGCCTCCGCGCCCCGTGGCGCGATGAGCGAGATGCCGACCGGCAGACCGCTGTGCGATCCCGTCCCCGCGGGGATCGCCGCCACCGGGAACCCGGTGGCGTTCCAGAGCGCGGTCAACCGGATCAACGGGTCGCCGCCGGTGCCGATCCGGCCCTGCTCGTAGCCGTCGCCGCGCGGGGGTGAGGTGCGGGGGGTGGACGGTTCGAGGATGACGTCGACCTCGTTGGCGGTGAACCACTCCTCCCAGGTCGCGGTCAGTCGCGCGTGGGCTCGCTGAGCGTCGAGGTAGGCCTCCAGCGAGGTGAACAGGCGGCCGAATTCGACGACCTCGCGGATGCCGGGGCGGTAGTCGGCCTCCCGGTCGGCGAAGCGCTGATGGTAGGTCGTCATCTCGGAGAACAGCAGGGTGCTGTAGTCCTTGCTCACCATCCCGGCGGCCGCGCCGAGTTCGACGACCTCGGCGCCCAACTCGGCGCAGGCTCGTGCGGCATGGTCGAGGCCGTCGGCGATCTCGGATTCGACGCCGAGCTTGTGCGGCCGGTCGGTGAGGGCGATCCGCATTCCGGTGAGGGGACGATCGGTGGGAGCCGAGGGCCTCAATCCGGTCAGCGGTGCGGGCGGGGGCATCAGCGGGGTGGTTTCCGCCCCGCCCGCGGCGAGCACCTCCAGCAGGGCCGCGCAGTCGGCGAGGCTGCGTGCCATGGGGCCGGGATGGTCGAACGTCGGGGACAGCGGGATGATGCCGTCCAGTGGAACGCGGCCGTGGGTCGGTTTGATCGACGATACCCCGGACAGCGCCGCCGGGATGCGCAGCGATCCCGCGGTGTCGGTTCCCAGCGCCGCGGGGACCATTCCGGCGGCGAGCGCGGCTGCCGAGCCTCCGCTGGAGCCGCCGGCGGACTTCTCGAGTGCGTGCGGATTGCCCACTTGGTCGGTAGTGGTGCTCGTGGCGAACTCGTGCGTGTGCGTATGGCCGAGGAGCACCATCCCCGCCTCACGTAACCGTGTCCAGGCCACCGAGTCGTGGTCGGGAACATGACCGTCGAGCACGCGGCTGGACGCCGTCAGCGGGCGGCCGGCGACCGCGTAGAGGTCCTTGAGCGCGAGCGGAATGCCGCACAACGCCGGCGCTTCTGCGCCTTCTCGGCGCAGTCGCTCGTCCGCCGCACGTGCCTGCTCGCGCGACAGGTCGGGATACAGCCGCGCCCACGCGTTGACCGCGTCGGGAGCGCCGTCGAAAGTCGGCGGCCCGCCGTTGCGTTCGGTGATGCGTTGTTCGCAGGCATCGAGCAGCTCGACCGCGGACAGGGCGCCCGTGCGTAGTAGCGCGGCGGCATCGAACACACCGAGGTCAGCGGGATTCGTCGCGTGCGTCATGCCGTGAGTGTGGATCAGGCAAGGCGGGGAAGTCACGCAACCGGGTACGTGGGCCGGCTACCATGGCCACTTCATCGGTTTCCGAGGTGCAACCGACCTTTCGGGGAGCCTACAGAGATCGGCACTCCCCTCTGGTCAGGTAGCGAGATCCCGACCACCTGGCGAGGACCAGCCATGACGAACGACAGTGTTCGCCCTCGTGCGGCTGCTTTGTTCCATTCGTGTGCAGGGGCGCTCGGGCTCTCGGCCCGTCGTGATGAGCGAAATGTCCCATCCCGATGGAGCGTGGACGGAGCCGGCGGTCACACTGATCACCGACGAGTGAGGAGGCGTCGGTGGCGCAACACAGGGTGATCGCCGGGCGATACGAGCTGACCTCGCCCATCGGCCGTGGCGCGATGGGCCAGGTGTGGACCGGCTACGACCAGCGGCTGGATCGACGGATCGCGGTCAAGCTGCTTCCCGCGAGCAAGCTGGTCGGCACCGAGGACCCGGACACGCTCACCAAACGTTTCGTCCGGGAGTCCCGGCTTACCGCCAAGGTCGAACACCCGAGCGTGCCCGCCGTGCACGACGCGGGCAGCGACGGCGACGACCTGTTCCTGGTGATGCAGCTCGTCGAGGGCACCGATCTTGGGGATCTCATCGCCGAGCAGGGGCCGTTGTCCGTGTCGTGGGCAGCGGTCATCGCCGCGCAAATCGCCTCCGTGTTCGCCTCGGCCCACGGAACGTCCCTGGTCCATCGCGACCTCAAACCCCGCAACGTGCGCATCGCGTCCTCCGGCGCGGTGAAAGTGCTCGATTTCGGCATCGCCGCAGCGTTGGAAAGCAACGCCACCAAGCTCACCCGGACCCACGACACGCTGGGCACCCCCGCCTACATGGCGCCCGAGCAGGCCATGAGCGGCACCGCCACCCCGCACAGCGACCTGTACTCGCTCGGCTGCGTGCTGCACGAGATGCTCAGCGGACAGCAGGTGTTCACCGCCCCCCTGCCGCTGGCCGTCATGCACAAGCACCTCGAAGAGCCACCCGAGCCTCTGCGCCAGTGCGGGGTGGAGGTTCCCGAGCCGCTGGAAAAGCTCGTGCTGGATCTGCTGGCGAAAAACCCCGAGGATCGGCCCGCCGACGCGCACGAGGTCTACCAGAGACTCTTCTCGTTCTTGCCGAAACCGGAGGAAACCGCCCCCGCCGCACGAGAGGGCGACCCGACGGCTCCGTACCGCCACCCGCTGGCACCACGGTCCGCGACTCGCCACAGCTTCCCCGAGACGGCCGGGCCGGAACCCGCCGCTGTCTCCACGGAAAGAGCCGAGGCCCGCATTCGCGAGGACCAGGAACGTGCCTACGAACTGGTCGACGAGGGACGGTTCACGCAGGCCGCCGAACTCCTGCGTTCCCTGCTCGCGGACCGTTCCCTGCACGACCGGCTCACCGAGGCGCGACGGTTGAAGGTACGCCAGAACCTGGCCACGTTCCACTTCCTCGGATCCGACTACCGCGCGGCGCTGACCGAGTACACCGCACTGATCACCGACCTGGAAAAGCAGCCCGGCGCTTCGGACGAGACCATCCTGGACTGTCGGTTCATGGCCGCGAGCTGCCGCGTCGAACTCGGAGAACACGCGGCCGCGATCACCGAACTCCGGGAACTGCTGCGGCAATACCGCCACCTGTTGCCGCAGCAGCACGAGCGGCTGTTCGAGTTGCGGACCCAATTGGCCACGCTGCTGTCCCACACTGGCGAAGTGGACGAGGCACGCGAGCTGCTGCAGGAGGTTCTCGACGCGCACGGCAGCGTGGAGGCCGAACCGTATGTCGCCCAGGCCGAGCAGCTCTTGAGGCGGCTCGACAGGTTCGGGCAGTGAGGCCATCACTCGTGATGGCTGTATCAGCGTTCTGCCGCGCCGGTCGTCACCGGTTGTCCGAGCTGAAGGCGTCGACGTGGTCGCGGGCGAAGTCGGCGAAACCGCGCGGGGGACGACCCACGACGTCGTGGACGTCGCTGGTGGTGAAGTCACCCCACCCGGACGCATAGGCCTGCGCGTACTCGGTCAGCATCTCGATGATCCACTCCGGCATCCCGAAGCCGAGCAGGCGCTTTTCCGCGTCCGCATCGGAGGTCGGGACGTAGCGGATCTCCGTTCCCAACAGGTGCCCGATCCGCTCGGCGACCTCGCCGAAGGAAAGCGATTCCGGGCCGGTCGGGGTGTAGATCCTGCCGTGGTGGCGCTCCGGCCCGTCGATGAGCACCTGCGCGGCGACCGCGGCGATGTCGCGCACGTCGATCATGCCCAGGCGGGCCTGCTCCATGTTCAGCGAGAAGGTTCCCTCCGCCGCGATGTCGCCTGCTTCGTTGAACAGGTTCTGCATGAACCAGTGCGGCCGGAGGATGGTCCAGGCCATGCCGGAGCGCTCGACCTCGTGATCGGACAGTGCGTGCAGTCGCCCGCTGCGGGTCGGGGCGTCGTGCGCCGCGCCCACTGCGGACAGACGAACCACCCGCTGCACGCCCGCCTGGCGCGCGGCCCACACGGCGTTCATGTTGTTCTCCGGAGCCCGCGGGCTGTTCGGGGTCAGCAACCACAGGCCGTCGACGCCCTCGAAGGCCTGCGGCAGCGAGCGCGGCTCGTCGAGATCGCCGATGACGGGGTGGGCGCCGCGCGCCCGCACCCGGTGGGCTTTCGACTCGTCCCGGACCAGTGCCCGCAGCTCGAAATCGGCTCCCCGGAGCTCGTCCAGCAGTGCGCTGGAGACGTTGCCGGTGGCCCCGGTGATCAGCAGAGTACGGCTCATCGTTGTTCTCCCTGTGCGTCGGAGTGTGTCGGAGTGCGTTCGTGGGTGGCGTGCTTGATCGAGCGATGCGCCGTCAGGTGGTGCGTTCCGGCTGTGTATCCGGGGTCTTGTGCAGCAGGTTCCGCACGGTTTCCGGAGTGAGTTGCGCGGCCGCGATCGAAAGCAGGGCGAGGCCGAAACCGAGCATCTGAGCGAGAGTGAGGGATTCGCCCAGCAGCAGCCAGCCCAAGGTGGTGGCCATGGCGGGCGAGAGCAGCCCGAGGAACGACACGGCCGTCACCGGTAGTCGTCCCAATCCCTGAAACCACAGCACATAGGCCAGCAGCGTGCCGACGACGGCCAGCCAGGCGTATCCGGCCAGTGCCGGGGCATCCAGCGCGGGCGGCGCTCCCTCGATCACGAGGGCGAGTGGTGCGAGCAGGAGGCCGCCTGCGGTGAGCTGCCACCCGGTGAACGCCAGCACCCCCACCCCTTCGGGGCGCCCCCATCGTTTGGTCAGCACGACTCCGCAGGCCATCACCGCAGCTCCGCCGAGACCGGCCAGGATCCCGAGGGCATCGAAGGAGAGCTCCCCGCGCAGCACCATCAGGGCGACCCCGACCACGCCCGCGACGCCCCAGCCGAGCCGCCAGCGTGTCGGGCGCTCTCCCAGCAGGGCGAACGCGAGGCACACCACCAGGAGTGGCTGCGCGGCATTGAGGGTCGCCGCGACACTGCCCGGCAACCGGTAGGCCGCGGCGAACAGCAGCGCGAAGAACGCCCCGATGTTCAACGTGCCCAGCACGGCTGCTCGCCACCACCACACACCACGCGGCAATGTCCGGGTGAGCGCGAGCACCGCCAGCCCCGCGGGCAGCGCGCGCAGCACCCCGGACAGCAGCGGGCGGTCCGGGGGAAGGAACTCGGTGGTCACCACATAGGTCGTGCCCCAGGCCATGGGTGCCAGCGCGGCAAGAGCGGTGAAGACCCAGATCCGTGTGGGTTCCTTGGCGGGGGGACTGCCGGCGACCGCGCGGGTCCGAGTCACCATAGAAACTCCTCAATATTGAAAAATTTAACGTTGAGGATAGTACTGACCTTGGTAATCTGGGTCAAACATTTCAACGTTGAGGAGTGCTGTGCAGGACAACGTCGACCGGGTGCTGGAACAGTGGGCAGCCGAGCGGCCCGACATCGACCCCGCACCGATGGGCGTGGTGGGGCGCATCCAACGCGCCTCGGGGTTGCTGGAACACGAACTCCGGCACCACCTCGCCACCCACGAACTCCAGCTCTGGGAGTTCGACATCCTGGCCACCCTGCGCCGGTCCGGGCACCCCTACCGGTTGACCGCGGGCGCCCTCGTCGAGACGTCCATGGTCACCTCCGGCGCCATCACCAACCGGATCGACCGGCTGGTCGCCAAGGACCTGGTCACGCGCGGAACCGATCCGACCAACCGGCGCTCCGTGATGGTCACCCTCACCGAGAAGGGCCGCCACCTCGTCGACGACGTCGTCGTCGGCCACGTCGCCAACGAAACCCGGTTGCTGACGCAACTCACCCCGCACGAGCAGGAACATCTCGCAGCGCTGCTGCGCAAACTGCTCACCGGCCTCGGCGATGTGCCACCGAACACTGCCGAGTAGATCACCCGGATGCTGTCGAAGTGGAGCGGACGTGGCCGGACCACCAGGTGCAGCCCCTCCAGCCGACACGGCACCGAGTCGAGCCTGCGTCGGCCTCGATCTCGTTATCGCGTCAACTTCTCGGCAAGGTAGTCGCGTAGTGCCACCGCGTTGTTGTGCGCTGTTTCCTTGGTGGCGAAAAGCAACGTCACCGGTCCGCGCCGTGCCGCGTCCAGCAAGGGGTCCAGAGCTTGTGGCCTGCCCTCCAACTCCCGGTGGTAGCGCTCGCGAAATTCCTCCCAGCGGTCGGCGCGGTGCCCGAACCACTTGCGAAGCTGCGGGCTGGGAGCCAGATCGCGGAGCCAGCCGTCGAGATCGAGCTCGTCCTTGCGCACCCCACGTGGCCACATGCCGTCGACGAGAAAAACCGAACCGCGCAGCGCCGAGCCGTCGCGAACATCGGAATCGTAGACTCGTCGCACGTCGATGTCGGTCTGCTTTGCTGGCATGGTTTCTTCCCCTGACTTTCGTGCTGGTCGCTCGTCGAGCGGAAACACCCGGCAGCGTCGGTCATTCGCCGACGCCCGAGAGTGCGGCCCTGTTCGCCGGTCGAGCAGCGAGCGTGGCCGATGTTCGCCCCGCTCGTGGTGTGCTGCGGGCCCACGGGTTACCGCCCCGAAGCTCCGAAAAATCGCAGAACCCGATCACGCGCCTTGCGCAGCGGTGACGTGCTGCCTCCGGAGGCGGTTTCGCTGTCGACGGCCCGCGCCGCAGGCCGTGACGACATGTCGGTGCCTGCGCCGGCGCGCGACCCCGGGGCACCTCCGGTGAACTGCATCGACCGGTAGGGCCAGTTTTTCGCCGTGTTCCACTGGCTGACCACCAGGTGCAGCTCTTCCAGACTCGAGCCGGGCACGATGTAGCCGCCGTAGAGCTGGGCGACATGCCCGCCTGCGTGGTCCTCGCCGCGCCACGAGGCACCGTGCAGGGCCGTGCCGCGCGTCGCCTCGTAGAGGTCCTCCGTGGGCGCCTGCAGGTTCAGCACATCGATGCGGTAGTTGCCCGCATCGAACAAGGCCAGCAACCACCGGTCGTCGACGGGGCGCAGGCTCAGTTCGCCGTAGGCGCCGGTGAGCGCGATCGTCGGTGGATTGCCCCAGGCCCACGTGCCGTCGCGAAACCCCCATCCCTCCCACGCGTCGGGATCGGTGAGGCGGTCGGCGGGCACCCGCTGCAGAATCAGACCTCGGTTGCGCTGGAACCCGGTGGAGAAGACGTAGACGTAGCCGTCATCCCCTTCGGCCCAGGTCAGCATCTGGAACAGCCCTCCGATGTGGTCGCCGGGCCAGGTCGTTCCGGTGTGCGACCAGGTTTCGCCGTTGTCGGTCGAGCGGTGTACCTCGGTCCAGTGCACGTTGCCGATCCCGGCGCACACCATCGCGTGCAGGTACATCTCCGCGCCGATCGTGATGACATCGGTCGGGATCACGGTGCTGACCTGCCGCCCGTGGATCACCGAATCGTGGTGGTAGGGCAGTATCTGCTCCGCGTAGGCACCGGCACCGGCCGAGCCGGTCCATTCCAGACCCGCCCGGGCGGTCGCCGGGTCTCCGAAGAGCACGACCGGGGAGCGCCATCCGGGCCCGCCCACACCGGCCCGCTCGAAGGTGTCGCCGAACACCGCCACCAGCCGCCCGTCCGGCGCGGTCGCCATGGCCCCCAGATCGGTACCGCCGATGCCGAAATGATCCGTGTGCCCCGGCCCGGTCAGATCCTTCACCTTGCGCACCGCCGTCACCCGTTCCCGCCTCGCGCCTGTGGCCACAGTGATCACATCGACCCGGTCCTGTATGGCAGCCGGGCTCGTGACCGACTGTAGGGCCCGCACGTTCCGCGAGGTGCGTCCCGACCGAGCCCTCGCCCGATCGGGTGTCACCGATGCGACCGCCGCACGCCGATCGGCGCAGCCCGGAGCGATTGGCTATCACGTCGTCCAGGAACGAAAGGTTCACTCGGCGAGGGACAGTGGGCACTCCGGACTGGAGGCGCATGCGGCGACATCGTCGCAGCCGGCCTCCAGCGCGTCGGCCAGTGTGGCCCGGATGGTGTGCAGGTCGGCGATGCGGGAGTCGATCTCGGCCAGTTTCGCCGTCGCGCGCTGCCGCAGGCCGGGCTCGGATCGCCCGGTGTTGCGGAGCCGCTCCGCCTTCAGCAGGTCGGCGACCTCGTCGAGGGTGAACCCGAGCCGCTGTGCGGCCTTGATCAGGAGCAGTGTGGTCACCGCTTCCGGCGGGTACAGCCGATGCCCGCCGAGGCTGCGGGGCGGTTCGGCCAGCAGCCCACGTCGCTCGTAGTAACGCACGGTTTGCAGGTTGACTCCGGCGGCCTCGGCGAGTTGCCCACTGCGCAGGGGTGAACCCGGCAATGCCGATTCGGTCATCAGCTCTCCTCGGTGAGCACGGTTGCCCGCTCGGCCATGGCGTCCAGCACCACCGTGTGCGAGGCGGGCACCGACACATCCACCAGCAGCGTACCGGCGCCGCCCCGCGTGAACGCGAACGTGAAAAACGAGCAGCAGGCCTTCTCCCGCTCGGCGAGATTCCGGGCCCGGGTTTCCTCGGTCGCGTCCAGCACCAGCCGCACCCGTGTCTCCGCGGGGCGCGACCAGTCCCGACCGGCGGCGTGCAGCAGCGCGTCGAACTCGGCCTCCCGCCCCGGCCGCTGGTCCAACGGCAGCAGGCACTCCGCGTGGATCTCGGCGATCGAGCGGGCCTGCGTCGCATCGGTGTCCGGGCTGTCCGGCGTGGTGCAGGAACACTCTCCGTCCTGTACGCACGCCGGGTCACATTTCGAGGTGGGACTCACCGAATGCTCGGCGGCGACGGGTCGGATCATTCCCTGCATCGTCGGTGCACAGCACGGGCACCCGGTATCAACGGTTCCGGGGATTTCCTGTTCCGGCATCGTGATCACACTCCTGTCGCAGGTTCCCGCCGAGTCGACGGTTTTCCGGGGACACGGTCGAGCAGTAGTCCCAGTACGAGGCCATAAACGAGATGTGGCGCCAACGTGGCCACGGCCACGGCGGGAGTCACGGCGGTTCCGAATAGTCCCCATCCCAGGTAGGGCAGCCATACCAGCCCCATCACCGCCCATAGCACCGCCGCGTAAGCGAGTGCGCGCCACACCGTGACACGCCGCAGCAGCCCGGCAAGCACCACGCCCGCCGCAGCCCCGTAGGCGAGATGCGCGGCCACGGCCAGTACGGCAAGCACCGGCTGCGGAAGCTCTCCCAACGTGTGGGTGACCAGCGCCGCAGGTATCGGTTCCGGTATCGGAGCCGCACCTGTTACCACACCGATCAGCATGACCGCACTCATGGCCACTGTCGCCACCACACCCCGGGCGGCACCCGCAGCCATCCGCACTGCTCCGGTGCTCACCGAGCTGCTCGGGTTCTCCTTGTCGATCATGTCGGGACCGTAAGCCTGTACCCGGGTACAGGATGCAACCCACAACGAGCGATGTTTGATCTTTTCGTGCAGGCCAGGCACGACGGGACTGATCAGGCCATCGTTAGCCGGGTGGTGTTCGGGTGAGCCGTGTCGGCATGGCTCTCTTGTTGACACCAACCAGCAAGCATTTTATGTGAACTTTGTCAACGCACACTTGGTGTGTTACTGTTGTCGATGTGACCGAGAGCGAGGAAGCATCGGTGGGTACGGGACGGAGTTGAACGCCGACACCCTGTCCGAGGTCATCAAACTCCTGCTGTGCCGGATGAAGACCTTCGCCGCCGACCGGACATCCGATCTCTCGACGACCACTGACACGCCCACGTAACTTCTCGCTTCCTCGCGTCGTCGCGAGTACGCAATCATCGAAAAAGGACTTCTACCGGGAAGAAGGAATCCATTTTCTTCTCGGGTGACTCGACCTGTCTCCAGAACGACACTGCGTCCTTCCCGACGATGTGCTTTCGTGCTCGTAGCCGGTGACAAGGCCGGTATCTGGAGAGGTTGGTACGAGACCAACATTCGTTTGGCCGAGAAACGCTTCGCAGAGCATCCGGCAGCACTGGGGGAGGGCTGAACAATGAGCCGTTCCTGGAAGGACATCAAGAAGGTCAAAGAAGCCCGGGACCGAACTCGCGGACGAGATCTCGATGCGGCCTCGCGCCTCCGCTCGCAACCTCGCCCAGGCTTACACCCTGGGCGGTCGACTGGCTCAGTTGCGGGAAGAGGCCGGTCTGACCCAAAGCGAGATCGCAGCGCGGATGCACATCAGTCAACCGCGGGTGAGCAAGCTCGAGCAAGGTGACCTCGCCCAAGCCGAAGTCGGCACGATTCAGCGTTATGTTGCCGCACTGGGAGGCCGGTTGAAGCTCGTGGCCGACTTCGACGATCACGACGTTACTGTTTCCACCAGTCAAGTGGACCGCACCGAAGCTTGCTTCTGACTCCGGCGAACTGCCCAGCGACGAGGGATATTCCCGGCTCCGGTGCGAAGAACCACTGTCCGTTGTCGAGATAGCGCACTGGACGCAGACCGATCGAGGCGCCGACCGAAGCAGCGTGGACGGTTCCCGAGCGGTGATCGCGTTCCTCTCGACACCTGTGTCCTGCTCAAGCTCAAGGCTCCGCACACATCGGCATGTGGCGCGGAGCACGAATCGCGATCGCCACCGTCCCGCCATCCGGAAACCGTGTCGGGAGCCTCACAAAACCGCTGCACAGAGTCGCAACGAATCCATAAACCCCCATTACAGCGCGGGCAGCGGTCACGATACTCGGAAGCGACCGCTTTCCGTCGTCGCCCAGGCCGACTGACTGCCGGGCATGACGTCGTGTCCCGTTGTCTGTGCAGGGGTGCGGGTACTGCTGTGCCCGTGCCCTTCCCCGCAGGAGGTTCGATGAATGACGCGCCCTTCGCCGAGGCCGAGCACTCGGACGATCGACTGCGCCTGGCGTTGCAGTACCCGCCCGCGCTCAACTACGCCCTGGTGCACAACCGGGTGCCGATCGTCCGGCGTGTCGTGGTGGACAACCTCACCGGCGGCGAACTGCGCGACCTCGACGTCACGATGGAGCTGGTCGGCCCGAACGGGCGACTCGCCGGACCGTGGCAGCGCCGGGTGACCTCCATCGCCGCGGGCTCCCACGTCAGTTGGGACACCTTCGCCGACTTCGAGCCGGACCCTGCCGCGCTGGCCCACACCGACGAGGCGTTTCCCGCGCACTATGCCGTCACGGTGCACTCGGCCGGGGAGCGGAGCACGGAACTGACGGCACCGTGTGAGGTGCTGGCGCACAACGAGTGGTTCAACTCGCCCGCGCTCTACGACTCGATCGCCGCGTTCGTGCAACCGAGCACCACCGCTGTCTCCCGCATCCTGCGGAGTGCGGCGACTCTGATCGAGGAGAAGACGGGAGCCGGCGCCCTCGAGGGGTACCAGTCCGGTCCGGAGCGCGCGAGCCTGATCGCCGGCGCGATCTACGAGGCACTGCGCGGCGAGTCGATCACCTACGTCGGCATGCCCGCCTCCTTCGAGGACACCGGCCAGAAGGTGCGCACCACGGCGGGCGTGCTCGCCGACCGGCTGGGCAACTGCATCGACCTGTCGGTCACCTACGCGGCGTGCCTGGAAGCGGCGGGACTGCACTCGCTGATCGTCATCACCGAAGGCCACGCGTTCGCGGGTTTCTTCCGGCAGCCGAGCCAACTGCCGGAGACGGTCTCGCTGGAGGCGAATCACATCGTCAACCTCGTCGAGTCCGGCACCGTGGCGCCCGTCGAGCTCACCAGCACCGGCCCCGGAACGGAGTCGATGACCTTCACGCAGGCCGTGACGGCGGGCCTCGGGCAGGTGCGCTCACCGCACCGGGACCTGCGGGGTGCCATCGACATCCATCTCGCGCACCGTTCAGGGATCAGGCCGTTGCCCTCGGGAGACCGTCTCCCCGAGGAGGCGCAGGACGAGGAAACCGTGGTGCTCGAACCCGCTGCGGGGCCGGCGATCGCACTGCCGGACGAGTTCGTCACCACCGAGGCATCGACCGGCGAGGACGACGGCCCGCGTGACCCCCTCCCGGAGGCGCCACCCCGTATCGAGCAGTGGCGGCGCCGCCTCCTCGACCTGAGCCTGCGCAACCCGCTGTTGAAGCTTCCCGCCAGGGGCAAGGGGCTGGACCTGCACGTGCCCGAGGGTGCGCTGGCATCGCTGGACGATCTCGTGCACCGGCACGAATCGATCACCGTTCTCCCGCAGGACCGGATCAGCGGCGTGCACGAGCTCGCGGGGATCCGCCGCGCCCAGGACCTCGACGACACGGTGCTCGCCGACCGGCTCACCGCGGACCACGCCGTGTACGGGCACGTCTCCGAGGAGCACTACGTCAGGCGCATGCGCGCGCTGCAGCGCGACGCCAGGACGATGGTGCAGGAAACGGGCAGCAACTACCTGTACCTGACGCTGGGCGCTCTCGTGCACCGGGACAAGAGCGGCGAGGCGCGGGCCCCGCTGTTCCTCCTTCCCGTCCGCATCGAAGGCGGTACCGGAAACAAGCCGTATGCGATCGTCATCGACGGCGACGAACTCGCGGCACCGAACTACAGCCTCATCGAATGGCTGCGCGTCAAGCACTCGCTGCGGATCCCGGAGCTGGAAAGCCCCGCGACCGACGACTCCGGCATCGACATCCCCCACACCCTGGCGATGATCTCGCGCCGCCTGGTCGACAACGACCTGCACCACCGGGTGGACTCCACCGCGAGCCTGCGGCTGCTGCAGTTCTCGACGGCCCAGATGCAGCGTGACCTCACCGGCAACTGGCGCACGATGATGGACAATCCCGTCGTCCGGCACCTGGTCGAAACCCCGGGAAGCCCGTTCCGGGACCCGCAGGCAGACGGCGACGTCACGGTCGACGAATCGGCGCTGCACCTGCCCATTCCGGCGGACGGTTCGCAGATGAAAGCCGTCGCGATGGCCGAGCAAGGGCGCTCGTTCGTCCTGGAGGGACCGCCGGGAACGGGCAAGTCGCAGACCATCACCAACCTCATCGCCCACACGATCGCCGCAGGCAGGAAAGTCCTGTTCGTGGCCGAGAAGCAGGCCGCACTCGACGTGGTCAAGCGCCGCCTCACCGATATCGGGTTCGACCGGTTCTGCCTCGACCTGCACGGCAGGAAGCAGTCGCTGCCCACCATCAAACAGCAGCTCAAGGACGCGCTGCGGCACGAGGCGGACAGCGACACCCACACGTTCACCGCAGCCGAGACGGCCTTCCGCAAGCGTCTGGAAACCCTGCGACGCCACCCGCAGCACGTGCACGAGCGCAACGTGGCGGGATATTCGGTGTGGTCGGCCCACGAAGCCGTGCTGGCACTCGGACACGGCCCGGTGGCCGATCTCCCGCGCTCGTTCCTCGCGCTGCCCGAGCAGCAGCGCCTCGCCGTCGAGCACGTCGCCCGGGAACTGCCGACCGTGCTGGGCTCGGCGCGGACCCGCCCCGAGCATCCGTGGCGGATCAGCGGCCTGCGCTCGGTCGATCCGGCGGCGGCCGAGGCCTTCCGGTCCGCAGCGACCGAGCTGGAGCAGGCACGTGCGGCGCTGCACCGACTTCCCGAGCCACTGCGCACCGCTGTCGGCGAACTGGCCGGTCCGGGAGCACTCGCCGCCACCCTCGGAGCCGCCCGCCTCGCCGCGGGCGGCTACCCGACGGACGCCGCGAACACCGAACCCACGCTGCGGCCCGGCTGGGACGCGGGCTTCGACGCGGCGCACCAGGCACTGCGCCGGTTCCACGACGAGCATCAGCACGTGCTGCGCGTGTTCGCCCCCGACCTGTTCGAGCATCCCGAACTCGACACCTGGCAGGCCGAGGCCGAGGCGGCACAGCGCACGATGTGGCGCAAGAAGAAGAAACGCCGGGACGTGCTCGAGCGGGTGCGCCCGCACATCGCCGACGCCGACGAGGTCACCGAGGACACCGTCTGCGACCTGCTCACCGCCGCGAAAACCGCCCGGTCGGCGGCGGGCGAAGTCATGCAGCACGTGCTCGAACTCGGCGGGCTCCGGCTCGCACCGGGATGGCGGCCGACCCACCCCCAGGCGCTGCAGGCATTGGAAGCCGCCCGCGGCCACGCGGTCACCTGGCGGCAGGTGCGCCTGCACCATCCGAACCTGGCCACCCTCTACTCCCGGTTCGCAGGGCAGTTGCCGTGTGCCGAGCTCGAGCTGATCGCGCAGTCCTGGCGGCACTGGCTGGGGATGCTCGCCACGAGAGAGACCGAGTTCGCGCGGTGGAGGCGAGGACAGGACTGGACGGCAGCCTGGGACCGTGACGGCGCGGCGTGGGCCGACGAGCTGCACGCCTCCGGATTGTTGCCGCTGGACCGCTGGAGCGCGGTGCTGACCAGGGCCGACACGCTCGAGGCCGCCGGACTGTCCGCGTTCGTCCGGCAGCTTCTGGACGGCGAGATCCTCGCCCGCGACGCCGACGAAGCATTCCAGCGCGGACAGGCCACCACCGCCCTCGACGAGCGACTGTCCCATGCGGACCTGCATTTCTTCGACGGGGCCGCACACACGCACGAAGTACAGGAATACCTCGACGCGGGCGCGCGGTTGCGCCGGATCACACCGGAGAAGCTGGCAAGCGACGTGCTCCGGAACCGGCCGCCGGTGAGCACCGACACGTCGAGCCGCGACGGTGAGCTCGTGCGGCAGCTGGAGCGGAAGCGCAGCGGCCTGTCGTTCCGGGACATGCTGGCCCGCTACCCCGACACCATCACCGGGCTGACGCCCTGCTTCTTGATGAGCCCGGCGTCGGTGGCCAACTTCCTCGATCAGGACGCCGTGCAGTTCGATCTCGTCGTCTTCGACGAGGCCTCGCAGATCCGGGTGGCCGAGGCGGTCGGGGCGATGGGCCGGGCACGCTCGGTCGTGGTGGTGGGGGACTCCAAGCAGATGCCTCCGACCAGCATGATGGAAACCGGTCACGGGGACGACGACACCGGCGATGACGAGGCTGATGCCGTTGCCGAGGACATGGACAGCATTCTCACCGAGTGCGTCGAATCCGGGCTCCCGCAGGTGTGGCTGACCTGGCATTACCGCAGTTCCGACGAGACGCTGATCTCGTTTTCCAACGCGTACTACTACGAGGGGCAACTGGCGAGCCTGCCCTCGCCCGGAAGCGGGCCGCACAACGGGGTGTCGGCACGCCGCGTGGCGGGAGTGTACGACCGGGGAAACCGGGCGAGCCGCACCAATGACATCGAAGCCACCGAGATCATCACCGAGATTTCCCGGATGCTGGCCGATCCGGCCACGCAGGACCGCTCGATCGGCGTGGTGACGTTCAACATTCAGCAGCGTGACCTGCTGCTGAACCTGCTCGAAAGCAGTGACGACCCGCGCATCCAGACCGCGCTCGCCCGCGAGGACGGCGAGGCGCTGTTCGTCAAGAACCTGGAGAACGTGCAGGGTGACGAACGCGACGTGGTGCTGTTCTCCCTGGCGTTTTCCGTCGACCCGGGAACCGGCAGACTGCCCCTGAACTTCGGGCCACTCACCAAGGTGGGCGGGGAGCGGCGGCTCAACGTCGCGATCACGCGGGCACGCAGCCAGGTCCTCCTGTTCAGCTCCTTCGACCCCGCCGATATCGATCTCAACCGCACGAACTCCGTGGGGCTGCGGCACTTGCGTGCCTATCTGGACATGGCCGTCAACGGAACCGAGCGCATCGGAGAGCTCAGCGCTCAGCGGCAGCGCCGGGACGATCAGATCCTCACCGACATCGCGGCGGCGCTGCGTGAGCGGGGTTACGAGGTGGCGACGCGGTACGGGCTGTCGCACTTCACCGTGGATCTCGCTGTGTGCGTACCCGGTAGCCGGCGCAGGCAGGTGGCGATCCTGCTCGACGGCCCCGAATGGGCACAACGACCCACGGTGGCCGACCGGGATGCCGCGCCGCGACTGCTCGAGTCGATCATGGGCTGGCCGGGAGTCGTGCGGCTCTGGCTGCCCGCCTGGATCAGCGACCGTGCGGCGGTGCTGGAGGCAATCGACGAGGCGATGGACCGGGCGACTGCTTCCGAGGAACCGGAAGCAGCGTTCGACACCGGGGATTTGGAGCTCGGGGAGCCGGGCTCCCGGGATCCGGATGCCGGAGAGCGGGCATCCGAGGAATCGGATGCCGGGGGAGCGAAGCTCTCGGGAACACTCACCAACCCCGAGCCGTCGGAGGAGTGGCAGCAGGACTCCGGTGCGGGATCTCCGGCAGCCGGTGCAGTGGGGGAGGATTTCCCGGACTTCCCGCCGGAGGACGGGATCGAGTCCGGTGATGTTGGCGAGGTCGACGACGTCACCGAGGTGCGCGACGGCCCCACTCCCGTGCGAGCAGCTCCGGCACCGCCTGTCGAGGCGCCACGAGCACAGGAACCACAGGTGGAAGTGCTGCCCGACGAGACAGCAGTTCCGGGACCCGGAGATCCCTTTGCCGCATACGAACCCGGTCTCATCGGCTCCAAGGAGGATCTCAACGACCTCGACCGGGACCCGCGAGTGCGGCGACTGGTCCGGCAGTTGCTCGAGGAGGTCACGAACGCGGAAGGACCCGTGGAGGAATGGCGGCTGGCACGGCTGGTGCTGGAGTGCTTCGGCTTCCAGCGGGCCAGGAGCCCGCGGGTCGAGGCGGTGCTGCAGCGCCTGCCGGTGCACCTCACCCGCCGCGAGTCCGAGCTCGGCACGTACGTGTGGCCGGAGCACCTGAATCCGGAGACCTGGCGGGGTTTCCGGAAGTCCCGCCAGCTTCCCGGCGACCGCTCCCTCGAGGAGATCTGCCCGGAGGAGATCGTCAATGCCATGTGCCACGCTCTCTCGGAGCGGCGGATCATCTCCACCGACGAGCTGTACAAGACCACGCTGAACCTCCTGGGACACAAGAGAAAGACCGGCAACATCCGGTCCATCCTGGAAAGTGCCGAACGGATCGGGATCGAGTCCGGGCGGTTGAGCAAAGCCAAATACGACCGGCGTGCACGAGACGAGTGATCGGATTGGTTCGGGGGGGGTGAAGTTTCCCCCAAAACTTCAACCCCCACCGCCCGGTGGGCGACCCGGGCACGACCCGTCCTCCGGACTGCCGGGGCTTCTTCGTTGCAGTACTGGTGGTGGGGGAGAATGCACCGTGTTTTCCAGCGGGTAAAGGAGTGCCGGACGATGCCCTGTGTGCTGCAGATGGACTTTCCCACCGACGGCCCGTTCGGGGCTGCGATGGCGGAGGCCTTCGCCGAGCTGGCCGAGAGCATCAACGACGAGCCCGGCTTCCGCTGGAAGGTCTGGACGGAGAACCGCGACGCGGGCGAGGCCGGTGGTATCTACCTGTTCGACTCGTACGAGACCGCGCAGCGTTACCTGGACAAGCACACCGAGCGGTTGAGCGGTTTCGGGATCAGCGCCGTCAACGGCAAGATCTTCGAGGTCAACGAGGCCCTGTCCGCGATCAATCACGCACCCGTTTCCGGGGAGTCGTGAAACCGGACCACTCCCGGGCCCACTGGCCGTGGTGCGCCCATCGCTTGTCCCTCTCGGCGGCCGCTCAGGCGGGTTTCGGTGCCGCCTGGCCGATCAGTTCGGTGAACGCGTCTTCGGTGACGATCGGGATGCCGTAGTCGCGGGCTTTGCGGGCCTTGAGGGACTGGGAGTCGGGGTCGGCGGCGATGACCAGGCGGGTTCTCTTCGTGACGTGGCCCTGGACGGTGAGTCCGGCCGCCTGTGCTCGCTGCTCCCACACCTCGCGGGGTCGGTGGGTTTCTCCGGTGAACACCACGAGATCCCCGGCGGTGAGGCGGATGTCTTCCCACGCGGCAGGGGCAGGGGGCGCGGACGGTGCTTGGCGACCGGTGCCGCGCCGCAGCAGTCGCCCCGTTCCCGCGGGCACCAGCGGCCACGGTGCCCGGGCGGCGTCGCGGACGAGCTCCCGCCAGGGTGGCGCGGGCTGTGTCCGGGTGAGAAAGCACGTCATCAGCCCGGCAGCGGCACGGGCATCGTGCAGCGCCGAGTGCGCGTCGGTCAGCGCGACGCCCGCCGCCTCGCAACACGCGGCCAGCGAGCGGGCCGTGGCCCACAGGTAGCGGTCGGACAGCTCCATGGTGCACAGGCCGGATGTGGTCGACAGTGGGACGTCGATGCCCATCCGCGCGTATTCCGCAGTGAGGAATCGCAGGTCGAAGGGCAGGTTGTGGGCGACCATGACTCGTCCGGCCAACTGCGTGGCGAGTTCGGCCGCGATGTCGGCGAAGGCCGGAGCCCGCCGCGCTTCCGAGGCCGTGATCCCGTGGATGTGCTGCGGCCCCAGGTCCCGCTGTGGGTTCACCACGGTGCACCACTCGCCGGTGACCGTGCCCGCCGGGTCGAGGTGCACGACGGCCACTTCGACGACACGATCGTGCCCGCCCGCACGAAAGCCGGTGGTCTCCACATCGACAACCGCGTACCCGGCCGTCATCACCGATCCTCTCGCCGTGCATCGCCGGACACAGCCATGGTCATCGTAATGGCGAGCACAGGCGGTCGGGAACTCGGTGTCGAACCTCTCCTCAGCCGGCTTCCGGCAGGGGAATCGATCCCCGATCGAGAAGGGCTCGAAAGTCGGCGGCCGGTATCGAGGGCGAGAAGAGGAATCCCTGGAACGCGTCCACGCCCAGGCTCTGCAGCATGTGGAACTGTTCGACGGTTTCCACGCCCTCGGCGATGCAGCGGCGCCGCATCCCGACACTCATCTCCACCACGGCCCGCACGATCGCGAAGTCGGCGGGATCGTGCTCGACGCCGGAAACGAACGCGCGATCGATTTTGAGGACGTGCGTCGGCAGGTCCCGCAGCCGCTTCAACGAGGAGTAGCCGGTGCCGAAATCGTCCACGGCGAACCACACGCCCTGTTCGGTCAGCTTGGCCATGTCCGCACGGGGCCGTTCGGTGAGATCACCCAGGGAGCTCTCCACCACCTCCAGCACGACCCGGCTCCCGTCGATGTCGCATTCCTCGATGATGCCGGAAATCTCGGATAGGAAGTGCGCGTCGTCCGGTAACAGACCACTCAGATTGACCGCGACTCGGACGGGCCTGCCGAACACCGTGGGCCAGTTCGCCGCCTCGCGCAGTGCTGTGCGCAGGACCCAGCGGTCGAGCTCACCCAGCAGGTTGCCTTGCTCCGCCACCGGCAGGATGGTGCCCGGTCCGAGAAGCCCGCGGTGCGGGTGCGGCCACCGGACCAGCGCTTCGGCCAGAAGGACGGATCCGTCGCTGTCCACGATCGGCTGGTACTGCAGTGTCAGCTCATCGTTGTGCAGCGCCTCGCGCAGTTGCCCCTCCAGCTGCACTTGCTGGCCGAGCGAGCTGATCAGTTCCCGGTTGGCGATCGATACGGAACCGGGGCTGTGGCTCTTGGCCGTGAACATCGCCGCATCGGCGAACCGCAGCAGGTCCTCGCCGGTCGTGTCCGGGTCCGTGATGATCGCGGCCCCGATCGAAGCCGAGGCCGTGATCAGTTGGTTCCGTATCGGGACCACTGTGTGCAGCAGCTCCGAGGTCCGCGTGGTGAGCTCCTCGAGCCCGCCGACAGCATCGAGATCGGAGCAGATGATCAGGTACTCGTCACCGAAGAGCCGCGCGGCAGTGCACGCGGACGGCAATCCCGTGGTCAGGCGCCGAGCCAGTGCCACGAGCAGTTCATCGCCTGCCTCGTGACCGAGCGAGTCGTTGACTCGCTTGAAGTTGTCCAGATCGCAGAACAGTACGGCGATATTGCCGGGTTCACAGTGGCCGAGCAGCTCGTCGAGTCGTTCGTTGATGCCCGCCCGGTTGGGCAATCCGGTCAGCTCGTCATGGGTGGCCCGGTGATGCAGCATGTCGGTATGGCGGCGCTGCTCCGTGACATCCTGGAACACCACCTGCCAGAAGGGGCTGCCGTCGTCCTCCATCGATTCTGCGCTGTGCATTTCGCAGATCACCGATCGACCATCCGAGCGAACCAGCGTTCGCTGGAACACCGACGCGTGGTCGTGGAGGGAGAGCGATGTGTGCGGTCCCGGGATGATGCCTTCCGCGGGCTCTTCCGAGAGCAGCAGCTCGGAGCCTGCTTTCCCGTGTAGCTCGTCCAGCCGGTAGCCCAAGAGGTTGCACAGGGCGTTGTTGGCGTGGAGCAGGCGATCGGACTCGTTGAACAAGCCGATGCCGACCGGAGCGAGATCGAACAAATCGGTGAACCGCCTGCTCGATCGCTGATGGCGGGCCCGCACCTCGCTCTCGTCTCGAATCACCTCGATGAAACCGTACAGGCTGCCGTCATTCGATCGCTGCGCCGTGATCGCGATGTGCGCCCAGAACCGGGTTCCGTCCTTGCGCAGGCGCCAGCCTTGATCCAGGTGGAAGCCGTTGTGCATGGCTTGGGCCAGTTCCCGGTCCGGGCGTCCCGCAGCAACCTGGTCCTGCGGGTGGAACACGGAAAAATGCCGCCCGATGATTTCCTCGCCGCGATACCCTTCGATCTTCGCGGCGTAGTCGTTCCAGCTGCGCACGATCCCCTGCGGGTCCAGTGCGAAGA
Organism: Haloactinomyces albus; assembly: GCF_031458135.1. NCBI lineage: Bacteria > Bacillati > Actinomycetota > Actinomycetes > Actinopolysporales > Actinopolysporaceae > Haloactinomyces > Haloactinomyces albus. Next base: position 4,691,115 of record NZ_JAVDXW010000001.1, read on the forward strand.
CCGCCTGCTCCGGTGTCGTGGCGATCGGGTTCTCGATGTCCGGCAACGAGGAGCTGTTCCCGTCTCCGTCGCCGGACGGATTCCTGCGGTCCATGTGATCAGACATCGTTTCCCGGGTGCGGAGGCAAGTGAGCATTGCTCGCCGGCTTCTGCCGTGCTTGGTGGGGCAAGCACGGCGACTGGCATGATCGCCGGTCTGCGGGGTGAGACATGGCCTGCGGGACGAGTGGGGACCTGGTTGTCCGGGGGATGCCCGGGTTGGGGCATACCCGGGTGTACCCGGGACGGCGTATCCGAGCGCTTGAGCTCATCGTAGCAGCGATGGCCCGCATCGGGATGGTCGTTGCCGCGGGCTCGCCTGTGGTTGCGTGCTCGCGCCGAGTCGTCAACCCTGGTGACGGAGTGGTTGTCTTCGGGGTTTGGCAGGGGGGCGCGTATCCGCAGGGCGAGCGCCTCGCCGGAGGCGGGGTCGGAGGGTGATACCCGTGGAAGGCAAGGTGTTGATCCTGTTGGCGGAGCGCGACCCCTACTCTGCAGAGCTCATCGAGCACTTCCTGCGAATCGAGGGCTACGAGGTGAAGGCGGTGTTCAGCGCGGAGGAAGCGCTCGAGGCCGCGACCGAGCGCGCACCGGATGTGGCGATCGTGGACCTGCTCATCTCCGGGGTGCGTGGTCAACGGTTGTGCTCGCAGTTGCTCGAACGCACCGAAACAGCGGTGGTGGCGATCTCCTCGCTGGCCTCGGCCGAGACCGCGTTCGAGGTGGGTGCTTCGGCCTTCCTGCAAAAGCCCATCGAGCCGCTGCAGCTTGTCACCACAGTCCACGAGCTGCTGGAAAGCAGCGTATCCCGCGAGACAGAGTAACGATGATGGACCGGATTCCGAGCGGTAACCCGCGGCTGGACGAAGTGACCGGCGGTGGTCTGCCCGCGAACGCGATCAACCTCATCATGGGGCTGCCCGGCACGGGCAAAACGATGCTGGCCCAGCAGTGCGTGTTCAGCAACGCCGATCCACAGCGCCCGGCACTGTACCTGTCCACGGCCTCCGAACCGTTCGAGAAGATCCTGCGCTACGTCCAGGCCCTCTCGTTCTTCGATCCCGCCTTCATCGGCAACGGCGTCGTCTACGACGAGCTCGGCACCACCCTGGTCAAGCACGGCCTGGCCGGCGTGGGCGAGCGCGTCAAAGAATTCATCCGCGATTACCGGCCGGGGATCCTCGTCATCGACAGTTTCAAAGCGCTGAGTTCCTACGCGGCGAGCAGCATCGAATTCCGTAATTTCCTGTATGATCTGGCCGCGACGCAGAGCGTCTTTCCCGTCACAGTGCTCTGGCTCGGTGAGTACGAGGAAAGCGAAATGGCCAGTGCCCCCGAATTCGCCATCGCCGACAGCATCATCGAATTGAGCAACCAACGTTTTCAGAAGCGATCCGCCAACTTCATACAGGTACGCAAGCTGCGCGGTGGGGACTTCCTTTCGGGCAGTCACACCTACAGCCTTTCCCACGAGGGTTTGGAGGTCTACCCCCGTCTCACCGGTGTCGGCGAGCACGCCGTCTACTCGCCCGACCGGGAACGCGCCTCCTCCGGGGTCCAGGCTCTCGATGACATGCTCGACGAGGGATATCGCATCGGTTCGTCGACACTCATGGCAGGACCGACCGGCGTCGGCAAGACCCTGATGGGCCTGCACTTCCTCTTCGGCGGCGTGGACCAGGGTGACCACGGGCTGATGGCGACCTTCCAGGAAGATCCCACACAGCTCGAGCAGGTCCTGCACGGTTTCGGGTGGTCGTTCGATACCGAGGGAATCACCCTCAAGTACCGGCCTCCTGTCGAGGTCCACCTCGACGAGTGGGTATACGATCTTCTGGACACCATCGAGCGGACCGGAGCACGGCGACTGTTCATCGACTCCCTCAACGATCTGGAAAGTGTTGCCGATGACCCCTCCGGATTCGACGAGTCTCTCTACGCCCTGCTGCACCGGTGTTCCCGGAACAATGTCAGCGTCATGATGAGTTACGAAGTCCGCCACCTGTTCGGGGTGACCAGTCTGACGGACAGGGCTGCCTCCAATCTCGCCGACAACGTGGTGCTCCTGCAATACGTTCCCGCCGAATCCATCATGTACCGCAGCGTGACCGTCCTCAAGACCCGCGGCAGTACCCACGATCTCAGGGTCCGCCCCTTCGAGGTCACTCCGCGCGGCATCGTGCTCACGGACGAACCCCGCTGATCCCGGCAGTACCCCGCCGAGCACCGGCAGTGCGAACACTGCCTGGCGAGGACGCCCTCAAGCCGGACCGGATATCTGCCGAAGATCCCCACTGTGGGGTCCGTACGGGACCGGCCGGGGCCGCAGCCACCACGCACGGCAGTGACCAGCACCAACGGAGCATGACATGGAATTCGTGATCTTCCTGGCGGGCATCGTCGTCCTGACCGGACTGGGGATGTACCTGGCCTGGCCCCGCGATGCGGACATAGACCCGGATGAGTACCGAGCGGAGTCCACGCGGGCATCGCGCCGGAAGGGGCAGGCATGAGCGCGTCGGAAACGGCCTTACCGGTGCCGCGATCCTGGATGTCCGAAGCTCACGAATCCGGATGGCACGTCGTGGCCGCTTCCGCGAACGGTGGCTTGCCGGTGGCGGCCTGTGGATATCGGCTGGCCGGGCCGGTCCACCGCCGGCTCGGCCCCACGCCACCCGAGGACGCGGCGCGCAGGATCTGCCCACCGTGTGCCGACCAGGCAGGCGTGCCGCCCCCGCGATCGTCCGAGCGGATCGACTGGCCCACAGTGGACCCGGATATCCCGTGGCCGCGGACCGACCCCGATAGCGCGGAGCCCCCCACGCGGCGACGGCCCTCGCTGAACGCGGCCCTGGCACTCCTGCCGTCCCCCGATACGCCGAATGCCGACGGAGGCACCGTGCCCACGACGGACGCCCATGAATCCATGCCCGTGGCGTTCGCCCTCGCGACGTAGACCGGGAGTTGCCGTCGAACGCCTTCGGCTCAGAACGGGTAGGTCGCGATGTCGCCGCGCACGGTGATCCAGCGGGTTTCGGTGAAGGCTTCGATGTTGGCATGGTCGCCGCCGAAGCGTGCTCCGGTGCCGGAAGCTCGGACTCCTCCGAACGGTGCTTGGGCCTCGTCGTTGACGGTCTGGTCGTTGATGTGGGCGATGCCGGTGGGGATCCGCTCGGCCACGGCCATCCCTCTGCCGGTGTCGGCGGTGAGGATGCCCAGGGACAGTCCGTACTCGCTGGCCGAGGCCAGTTCCACCGCCTCGTCCACGGTGGAAAACCGCGCGACGGGGGCGACCGGACCGAAGACCTCCTCGTCGTAGGCGGGTACGCCCGGGCCGGCGTCGGCGAGCACCGTGGGCCGGTAGAACAGGTCCTCGTAGTCGCCGCCTGCGGCCACCCGTGCGCCCGCGCGCTTGCTGGCCTCGACCAGGCCGTGGATCTTGTCGCGCTGGCCGGCGTCGATGATCGGCCCGAGCGCGACCTCCTCCGTGGCGGGATTGCCGACCGGGAGGTTTTTGGCCTTGTCGGCCAGCCGTTCGACGTACTCGTCGTACAGCGAGGTGTGGACCAGGTGTCGCCCGGTGGTCATGCAGATCTGGCCCTGGTGGAAAAACGAGCCCCAGGCCGCGGTGCTCATCGCCCGGTCCAGGTCGGCGTCGTCGAGCACGACCAGCGCGGAGTTGCCACCCAGTTCCAGATGGGCACGCTTGAGATGCCTGCCCGCCAGCTCGCCGATCGACTGACCGGCCTGTGTGGAACCGGTGAAGGAGATGACCCGGGTTTCCGGGGTGGCCACCAGGCCGGCACCGACATCGGCACCTCCGGGCAGCACGTGCAGCACCCCCGGCGGCAGCCCGGCTTCCTCGAAAATCCGCGCCAGCGCGATACCGCCGCACACCGCGGTGCGCGGATCCGGCTTGAGTACCACGGCGTTGCCCAGTGCCAGCGCGGGAGCCACCGACCTGATCGACAGGATCAGCGGAGCGTTGAACGGCGCGATCACCCCGACCACCCCGGCAGGAACGCGGCGAGCCATGCTCAACCGCGGTGCCTCGCTGGGCAGCAGCTCACCCTGGGATCGGGACGGCAACCCGGCCGCCTCGAAACACTCCTGCTCGGCCACGCTCAGCTCGAAGTCGGCTTTCCCGGGGGCGCTACCTGCCTCGCGCACCAGCCACTGGCGAAGTTCGTCGGCGTGCTCGCGCCACAGTTCGCCGGCTCGGCGCAGGATCGCGGCGCGCTCGGTGAACGGCATCGCGGCCCAGTCGTGCTGGGCTTGGGCGGCGGCCTCGGCGGAACGTTCCAGGTCTTCGGTACTGGCGAGACCGACACGACCCAGCTCGGCTCCGGTCGCCGGTTCCATCACCGCGCGTTCGGTGCTCACCTGCTCCCACTTCCCGGTGAACACGCGGCCACGCCACAGCTCCTCATTGAGGAAAGCCATCTCCACTCCTCGAGCGCTTCATTGCGGTTGCGAGATCAGACGTTTCACCCGCCCCGAGGCAAGGACAACCCCCCTTTCTGCTGAGCAGAAGAGAAGCGTGGTTGCCGGGAACATCATCCGTAATGCCGGACAGCGTCGGCGAAGGCATCACGGGAGTGACCGTCGAAGAGGACGAACCGCACGACATCGACCTCGGTGGGTGTGTCGTGGACGGCCCGGACGGCGATCCGCGCGGCCTCCTCGACCGGATAGCAGTAGGAACCGGTGGAGATGGCGGGGAAGGCGATGGTTCTCGCGCCGAGAGTGCCTGCGACCTTCAGCGATTCGCTGAAGCAGGAGGCGAGCAGTTCGGAGCGGTCCTCGGAGGCGGTATAGGTCGGTCCGACGGTGTGGATGACCCACCGGGCCGGCAGTTTGCCCGCGGTGGTGGCCACCGCCTGCCCGGTCGGGAGCCCATCCGGATAGTCACCTGCCCGTAGCTGCTTGCAGGCATCGAGGATCTCCGGACCGCCGCGTCGATGGATCGCCCCGTCCACGCCACCACCACCCAGGAGTGTGGATTTCGCGGCGTTGACCACGGCATCGAGGTCCTGCTCGGTGATGTCGCCCTGTACTGCTGTGATCCGCATACCGAGCATTGTGGACTCTCCAGCCGTGGCGGGCTTGGCGGCCTTTCGTTGCGATCCGGATACAGAAGTCATCGCGCTGCGGCGGCAGTGCACCGGACTTAGCCTCGCTGCATCAGTAGGAGTGCGATCTCCTGATACGCGGCCGCAAGGGGTGAAGATGTCGGGTCGGGTGGCCATCGGCGGGGGCGGGGTGAAGGTGGCGTCTGCCCTGGTGGCTGCCCTGTTGATCCTGGCAGGATGCTCGCCACCTCCGGAGGAGACCATGGCCGGTGCCGGTGGTCCCCAGGCCGCGCCCGCACCGGCCGCGGAGACCGGTGAGCGGGAGCGGGCGGAATCCGTCCGGGTGATATTCACCGGCGACATGCTGCCCAACGACGAGCTGCTGGCCCGGGCGAAGCGCTACGCCGACGGTCGAGGATACGACTTCCTGCCGATGCTCGGCGGCATGAAATCGATCATTTCCGCTGCCGACTGGGCCGTGTGCCACCAGGAGACCCCGATCTCGGCGGACAACTCCACGATCTCCTCCTACCCACAGTTCTCCGCACCTGCCCAGTTGGCCGAAGCCGAAAGTGCGGTCGGCTACGATGCCTGCAGCACGGCCTCCAACCACAGCGTGGACTACGGCGCCACCGGTGTGCGGTCCACACTCACCGCATTGGACCGCTACGGAATCCGGCACACCGGTACCGCTCGCAGTCGCACCGAGGCACGCCAACCGACGATCTACAACGTCCAGGGACTCCGGCTCGGTCACCTGTCCTACACCTACGGGCTCAACGGACTGTCCAAGCCCGAACCGTGGTCGGTCGACCTCATCGATCCGGAGCGGATCCGAGCCGACGCGCGCCGCGCCGACCGGGCAGGCGCCGATATCGTCGCCGTGAGCATGCACTGGGGCACACAGATGAACAAGCAGCCCTCGGCCTACCAGCAGCGGGTGGCCGACGCGGTGCTGCGCTCGCCGTACATCGATCTCATCGTCGGCCACCATGCCCACGTCGTGCAGCCGATCGAGCAGCGCGCGGACGGGCAGTGGGTGCTCTACGGGCTGGGCAACTTCCTGTCCCAGCAGGACGTCTCCGCATCCGACCCGAACCCACCGCATCGCGACGGGGTGATCGCCGAAGTGACGTTCACGCCGGCGACCGACGATGATTGGAGGATCAGCCGGGTCGGCTACATCCCCACTTTCGTCGACGCGCCCAGCGATCGGGTCGTTTCCGCCCCGCCGTTTTCCCGCGAGCGCACCACGAAGACGTTGACCTCGATGGGCGCCGACCTGGTCGACCTCACCTCCGAAGAATAGCCCCAAGGTCTGCGTCGGCGACTGTGCCGCGAAGGAGGGGAGCTCGGTTTTTCGGGAAAGCTGCACACTCGGCGGACCGCGATGCAACAGGCTTCCACCGAGCATGCCCCCCCGGGCACCGATACCGATCGAACCCTTGAAGTCGTCGTCCGGTGCGGCGAGGATGATCTCCCGGAAATTGCCTCCAGGCATCCGGAACGGGGCTTGCGCCCCGCTGTCCCGGGAAGGAAGAGACAGCATGGGTTTGCCCGAGATCACCGACCTGCTCCGGCTGGACGCGGAAGACGGTATCGAGCAACAGGCGGTCGGTGCGGTCGTCGACGACGCGGGTGCCGTCCTGCTGTTGCGGCGGCCCGCGGAGGACTCCCGGGGCGGCGCGTGGGAACTGCCCTCGGGGACGGTCGAGTCCGGTGAGGACCTCATGACCGCCCTGCGCCGCGAGGTCACCGAGGAAACCGGCCTGGTGGTTTCCGGAGTCCTCGGCTACCTCGGTGCGTTCGACTACACCTCCGACAGCGGCAAGCACACCCGCCGGCACACCTGGTCGGTCACCGTGACCGGCACCGACGAGGTGGACCTGGCCGAGCACGAGGCTCACATGTGGATCGGTGCCCAGGACGATCCCCCGGTCGGCCCGGAAATCGCCGTGCTGCTGCACCAACACTTCCATCCCGCCGCTACCTAGCCGATGCACGGCGACAGGAGCCGGGACACCGCCGGGTGATTTCGGGAAGTCCGCTCACCGGGGTGTGCGCATGGCGATGGCCAGGAGTGCGGCTGCGGGCCCGGTGAGCTGGTGACCCGCGCGCCACACGGCGTGCAGGGGGCGGTGCAGGTCGAGGTCGACGACCGGGACTTCGACGACGCGCTCTTCCGCGAGGTCGGTGGCCACGGCAAGCGTGCTCAGTACGGAGGGGCCTGCGCCTGCGACCACGGAGTTGCGGACGGCTGTCGTGGAGTGCAGTTCCAGCAGCGGTGCGACCTGGTCGGCGCCGACGGTGGCAAGAGCTCGGTAGAGGGTCTCCCTGGTTCCCGAACCGCGTTCGCGCACGATCAGCGGGGTGGCGGCGAGTTCGGTCGGTGTCAGTGGTTTTCTGCGTCGTGCCCAGGGGTGGTCGGGCGGGGCGACGACGACCATGCGGTCGCCGAGCACGTAGCGCACGGAAACCCCTTCGGGAGCTACCGGGGTTTCGACGAAGCCGAGGTCGGTGTGTCCGTGCCGGACGGAGTCGGCGACGGCGACGGAATTGGCCACGTCGAGTTCGAAGTGGATATCGGCGACGGCACCGCGCAGTGCGCTGATCCAGCCGGGAGCGAGGTATTCGGCGATGGTCATGCTCGCGGCGACACGCAGGCGGGATTCGTGCTGGGCACGGAGCGCGCGGACACCGTTCATCAGTCCGTCGATGTGGGCGAGGACCTGTTGTGCCCAGTCCGCGACCATCTCACCGGCCGGAGTGAGCGTGCAGCCCTGGCGGGTGCGGGTGACGAGTTTCAGACCGAGCCTGCGTTCGAGACTGGTCAAGCGCTTGCTCGCCGAAGGTTGGCTGACGTGCAGTTCGGCCGCGGCGGCTCCGATACTGCCGAGGTTGCTGATCAGGACCAGCAGGCGAAGGGATTCGGAGTCGGGCGCGGTCATGCGTCGAGGATAGGTATGCGTGACCGCACCGGGTGAGTCCGGTGGTTTTCTTCCGTTCCGGAAGCCCGAATCCGGTGTCCGGGCGTCCTTGGGCATGCACGTGGGCTATGACGTCCTGCGTGGTTCGTGGCTACGCAGCAGGCTGCTCGGCGATGAGGCTTGCCGTGTGAGCGAACTGTTGAGTGCTGTGCGGCGGAACGCAGTCGCGACCTCGTTGTGGCCGGGCCTGGTGGTGACCGGAGTTGCGGTCGTGGCTTCCCTGACTGTTGCCGGTCTGGTACCGGCCATGAGTTCCTTGACCGTGGCGGTTGCGCTGGGAATCCTCGCAGGAAACCTGCCGGGGTTCCCGAGATCCGCACGTCCCGGCCTGGCGTGGGCGATGCGCCGATTTCTGCGAGTGGGCGTGGTGCTTCTCGGGCTGCAGCTCGCCGTGAGCCAGGTTTTCGGGCTCGGTGCGGGCACGCTGGTCGCGGTGGTGATCCTGGTCGCCACGAGCTTTCTGGGCACCCTGGTGCTCGGGCGGGTGCTCGGGATCTCGCAGGGCCTGTCGATGCTGGTGGGCACCGGTTTCTCGATCTGCGGTGCATCGGCGATCGCGGCGATGGAAAGCATCATCGACCGCGACGACGAGGACGTGGCCACTGCGGTGGCCATGGTGACGATCTTCGGCACTCTCGCGATGCTCGTGTTGCCGGTCGTCGGCAGCGGCCTGGGGTTGTCCGACACCGAACTGGGCCGTATCGCAGGCGGCAGCGTCCACGAAGTCGCCCAAGTCGTCGCGGCTGCCTCCCCGGCCGGTGCCGCTGCGGTGGCCGTCGCGGTCGTGGTCAAGCTCAGCCGAGTCGTGCTGCTCGCGCCGCTGGTCACCGCCGTCAGCCTGATGCAGCGGCGCACGTCCGCGGCAATCGGGGGTCGCCGGCCGCCGGTCATGCCGCTGTTCGTCGCCGGTTTCCTCGCCGCCGTCCTGCTGCGCAGCAGCGGCATCCTGCCCGAGACGGTGCTCGCCGTCGCCGAGCAGGTGACCACCGTGCTGCTCACCGGGGCGCTGTTCGGGCTCGGCAGCTCGGTACGCATCCGCGCGCTGATCCGCACCGGTCCCCGGGCCTTCCTTCTCGGCCTGGGCTCGACCCTTCTCGTCACCACAGCGACCTTCGCCACCATGCTCACCCTCACCTGAGCACGGCCCGGTGGCGTGTGAACACCACCGGTAGTGGGGCACCGGAGCACCGGTGGACGGCTGTATTGATAATTGCCTCGATAAGTTCAGTTTAGACAAAAACCAAGTCCATGCAACACATGCCTGCTGAGATCCCGAACGACGGACAAAACCCTGACAACATCGCCATGACAGCAAAAACACCGCGGATGAGGTTTTCCCTAGAACTTCAACCCCGAACGGCGCTGTAGGTGGTGGATGTTCACGGTGGGGATCCGTGTGGTGGAAGTCGAGATGTGCCAGTCGGTGGCGGCCTCGGCGAGGAACGTGTCGGCGTGCGGGCGCTGCGGGTCGGCGAGCCAGACCTCCCCGGAGGCGTCGACCAGCTCCGGCAGCAGCGTGCGCAGCCAAGCGATGTTGCGCTGCTCGTAGAGCACGTCGGCGGCGAGGACGAGCTGCCACGGCCCCCGCGCGATCAGTGCTTCCGGGTGTGCCCAGGAACCTTCCGCGGTTTCCACGGCCGCGCCGTTGCGGTGCGCGTTGGCGGTGGTGAATGCGAGTGCGTCCTCCGACCGGTCGGTGGCCAGGACGTGCCCACCGGCCAGTGCCGCGGCGATGCTGGGCAAGCCGAGGCCGCAGCCGAGCTCGAGCACCGACTGTCCATCGAGCGTACGAGCCGATACCGCGTATGCCAGTTCGATGCCGCTGGGCCACAGTTCGGCCCAGTACGGCGGGAACTGCTCGTCGCCGATGTCGTCCTCGTAGAGCAGGTCCGTGCCCTGGCGAGGGTGGGTGAACCGCACCGTCCTGCCCTGCAGGGCGATCTCGCCCGTGACGACGTCGTACCGCGGGTCCGTGCTCGGTCGATACTCGTGGGCGGGCTGTTCCCGCCGGGTCTGCTGGGTCCTGTCGCGTGTCTGACTCACCTGCGAACCACCTGCCGGACTCGCCGTTGCCGTTTCCTCTCCGACCATGATGCCGTCGAATCCCCGCTTCGGGCCCAGGTGGCTTCGTGTCGCACGGGATCGGCGAAAATGGTCGCCATGAACACTGCCGCCGCACCGACTGTGGACTTGATCAACGGGACGCGGATGCCGCGTTTCGGGCTGGGCACCTGGCCGTTGGACGACGCGGGTGCCGAAACCGCCGTCCGGCGTGCTCTGGACTCGGGTTATCGGTTGCTCGACACCGCCGAGAACTATGGCAACGAGGTCGGGGTCGGCCGGGGAATCGCGGCCAGTGCCGTTGCGCGCGAGGACGTCTTCGTCACCACCAAGTTCAACCGCGCGTGGCACAGCATCGAGGGTGCGCGTAGCGCTTTCGAGGCCAGTGCCGAGCGCCTGGGTGTGGACTACATCGATCTGCTGCTGATTCACTGGCCGAACCCGGAGCAGGATCGCTATGTCGATGCTTTCCAAGGGCTCGTGGAGCTGCTCCGAGAAGGCCGGGTCCGTGCGATCGGCACCTCGAACTTCAAGCCTGCTCACCTGAAGCGGGTCCTCGCCGAGACCGGAGTCGTCCCCGACGTCAACCAGATCCAGCTACATCCCCAGGCCATTCGTACCGACCTGCGTTCCTACCACGCCGAACACGGCATCGTCACCGAATCCTGGAGCCCCATCGGGCGGGGCGGCGACCTGCTGGAAGAGCCCGTCATCACCGAACTGGCTCAGCGATACGGCAAGACTCCGGCGCAGATCGTGCTGCGCTGGCACATCGAGCTGGGTCTGGTCGCCGTTCCCAAATCGGCCGATGAGCAGCGCATCCGGCAGAACATCGACGTGTTCGACTTCGCTCTCGACTCCGACGAGCTCGCACGGATCTGCGCACTGGACCGCGGTGAGGAGCCGGAACCCGACTCCGAGGTCTTCGGTCACTGAACGTCACCGGACGACGTCGAGAGCCGGGTTTGGGCCGGTCTTACGGCACTTCTCGTCCTCGCTTTTCGGCATCGGCCGTGGCAGCGGCATGCATCTCCGGGAAAAGCACGACGGGGAAGTCGGACGTAGCATCGGCGATGTGCCCGGTATGTCCGTATCCGAGGCTCTGGTGACGGTGCTTCTGTGCGGCGACGTGATGCCCGGGCGCGGCGTCGACCAGATCCTGCCCCGGCCCGGTGATCCGCAACTGCGGGAACCGCATATCAGTGATGCGCGCTATTACGTCCGAGCCGCGGAAGAGGTCAGCGCCCCCATCGCCCGCCCGGTCGATTTCTCCTGGCCGTGGGGAGACGCGCTGGGAATCATCGACGGTTTCGCCCCCGCGGCTCGCGTGCTCAACCTGGAATCGAGCGTCACCCGATGTGACGACTTCGCTCCCAACAAGGCTGTGCACTACCGGGTGAGTCCGGCCAACCTGGCCTGTGTCGCGGCGGGTAGGCCCGACCTGTGCGTGCTCGCCAACAACCACGTCCTCGACTTCGGCATCCGGGGATTGGCGGACACGCTCGACGCTCTGTCCGATGCCGGGCTGCGGTACGCCGGAGCAGGGCGTGATACCGCGCAAGCCTCGCAGCCCGCGGTTATCCCCATCGGCGGCGGCAGGCTCGTGGTGCTTGCGTGCGGAGCGACATCCAGCGGCATTCCCCCGGACTGGGCGGCGACCGGGCATCGTGCGGGAGTGAATGTGCTGCCCGATCTCTCCGAAGCCACCGCCGAGGGGATCATCGACCGGCTGCGGGATGTGCGGCGACCCGGCGATATCGTGATCGTCTCGGTCCATTGGGGATCCAACTGGGGCTACCATGTGCCGCAGGACCAGGTCCGCTTCGCGCGTCGGCTGATCGACGGCGGCGTGTCCGTTGTGCACGGGCATTCCTCGCACCATCCCCGGCCGATCGAGGTGTACCGCGACCGGCTCATTCTCTACGGGTGCGGTGACCTCATCGACGACTACGAGGGCATCGCCGGGGAAGAGCGGTACCGGGACGACTTGCGCCTGCTGTACTTCCCCGAGGTGGAACCGGACAGCGGCAGACTGGTTCGACTGCGGAGCGCGGTGACCCAGGCTCGCCGGATGCGCCTGCACCCCGCGTCCACTGCGGACATCCGATGGATGTGTTCGGTCCTGTGCCGGCGGGGTCACAGTCCGGGTGCCCGAGTCGAACTCGATCGGGACGGCACGCTCCTCGTCGAACCGGAAGGGCCGGGTTAACAAGTATTCATCCTGCGTGGGTGCGCTGGGCAATACCACGAATGAAGGCCGCCTGTCCCGCATGTTGCAGATCGTCGGCGGTCACACTCACCAGTCGCACGCCGAGCGAGACCGGTGGATCCCAGGAGGAGTCCACGATCCGCTCGAGATCGTCATCGGTCAGGCGTTGCACGTGCTGCTTCGTCTGCTCGTGGACGGCATCGTGGTAGCCGGTCAGGAGTTCCCCGGAAGAGACCCGCACGGCAGCGACCTCCTCGGGGGTGTGCCCGAACCCCGTGTCCAGCCGATCGAACGGCAACTCGAACCGATCCACCCAGCTCTGTGCGGTCCAGACCTGATCGGTGTGCGCGACATCGGCGATGTGGTCGTCCTGGATGCGGGTCAGGTGCCAGATCAGCCAGCCGATGGAGTTCGCCCGGGAATCCACCCGAAACGCCAGTTGGTCCGGGGTGAGATCCTCGACCGCCTCGTGGACGGCCGCGCGGATCCGGTCGAACGCATCGACGAGTACCTCGGCGCTGATCATGCGGTGTGCTCCTTTCGGCAGAGATCCGGTGCGGTCCGTTGCTTGCCGAACACGAGGTCACTGTACGGCCGACTCCGACCTTCAGCAGCGAAGACGATCGTGGACACCCCTGTGGATACAACGCGGGCTCGTCGAGACCGTCCTCGCACTTCGGGCACGGTTACGGATCCGCTGTCCGCGGGTACTGCAAAGGGCGGATCGATGCGGCCGGGGACAGGGCGAGGGACGTGGCCGAGGCACGGCGACCGATACAGCCGAGGAAGCACGGGGCGAGAATGGCCAGTACGGAAACGGGCGGGCAGGCCCGCCGAGAAGCGCGGCCATTGCGGGACGCCGATGATCTGGACCCGCTGCTGGAGCAGGTGGGGTCGTCCCGAGTGGTCCTGATCGGGGAGGCCACGCACGGAACCTCGGAGTTCTACCGCTGGCGTGCGGAACTCACCCGGCGCTTGATCGCCGAGAAGGGTTTCTCGTTCGTCGCGGTCGAAGGGGACTGGCCGGACTGCCATACCGTGCACTGCAGCGTGGTCGGCGCGACCGGTGCACCGGAGGATCCACGCGAGGCGCTGGATGCCTTCTCCCGCTGGCCGACGTGGATGTGGGCCAACGAGGAGGTCGTGGCATTCACGCGTTGGCTGCGTGCTCACAATCGGGGATTACCGCCGCAGCACCGGGTCGGCTTCCACGGCTTGGATGTTTACAGCCTGTGGGATTCGCTGCGTGCGGTGCTGGATTACTTGGCCGAGCACGAGCCGGAGCACCTGTCGACCGCTCGCGAAGCGCTGCGCTGTTTCGAGCCCTACGGGGAGAGCCCGCAGTCCTACGCGCTGGCGAGCCGGGTGGTGCCGGAGAGCTGCGAGTCGGAGGTCGTGGCGCTGCTGCGGGACATGCGGGCAGCCGATACCGGCCCGCAGTCCGGTGCCGGTGCCCTGGACGAGCGGTTCATCGCCGCGCAGAACGCGGAGGTCGTCGCAGGCGCGGAGCGCTACTACCGGGCGATGGTTCGTGGTGGGGCCGAGTCGTGGAATGTCCGGGACAGCCACATGGTCGACACGCTGGACCGGCTGCTCGACCAGTACGGTGCGCGGTCCAAGGCCGTGGTGTGGGAGCACAACACCCACGTCGGTGATGCCAGGGCCACCGACATGGCCGCGGCCGGGATGGTCAATACCGGGCAGTTGGCGCGGGAACGCCATGCCGATGACGGGGTGCTGCTGGTCGGTTTCGCCACTCACCGGGGAAGCGTCATCGCATCGGACAACTGGGACGGGCCGGTCCGTAGGATGCCCGTGCCGCAGGCTCGCACCGGCAGCCTGGAAGCCCTGCTGCACGAGGCAGGTGGTGGCGAGGACGCCCTGTTCGTCTTCCCGCCCGGGCAGGAGAGCCGGAACGGGTGGTCGCAGGAGGTGCTCGATCATCGGGCGATCGGCGTGATTTTCCAACTGGACGTCGAGCGGCGAGGCAACTACGTACCCACCGTCCCGGGGCGCCGCTACGACGCGTTGCTGTACTGCGATCACACCACCGCACTGCATCCCCTGCACCCGGTCGAGCAGGCCGATACCGAGCCGGAGGCCTTCCCGAGCGGCGACTGAACACCACCGCAGTCGGGGAAGGCTCGCGCGACCGGCAGGCCGGGGCGACTGCCGAGTGTGCGAGCGGTGTGTACCCGGGTAGTCCGGGAGCATGAAGCTCGGCCTGCTCACCGCGTCCCTGCCCGAGGAGAGCCTCACCGACCTTCTCCGGCGAGCCGAAACCGTCGGGTTCGAGGCGCTCGAGGTGGCCACGTGGCCACCGGGCAGCGGCGCGCCGAGCCATCTCGACGTCACGCACCTCACCGAGGGCGACACCGAGTGGATGCGCTCGCACTTCGCCCGGCACGACTGCACGCTGTCCGCACTGGCCTACTACGACAACCCGCTGCACCCGGACCCGGGCGAGCGGGAACGGGTCCGCAGACATCTGGAGGCCTGCATCGACGCCGCGGGCAGGCTCGGCGGTGCCCCGGTGGGCACGTTCATCGGTCGGGATCCGGGTAAGACCGTCGCGGAGAACCTCGCCGAGGCGGAGGAGATCTTCCCTCCGCTCGTGGAGCGGGCAGGCGAGCAGGGTATCCGGCTCATGGTGGAGAACTGCCCGAAGCAGGACTGGCACCCCGACGGCCATCCCGGCAACCTCGCCTACGCCCCCGAACTGTGGGAGCGGCTGTTCGACCTCGGCCTGTACCTCAACTACGACCCCTCGCACCTGCTGGGTCTGGGAATCGACCCCGTGGCGGCGCTGCGTCCCTACATCGATCGGGTCGCGCACGTGCAGGCCAAAGACGCCGAGGTGTTCCCGCAGCGGCGCTGCCGCTACGGCTACCCGGGGCCGGTGCTCGACCGGGAAGGGGCGGGATGGTGGCGTTACCGAGCGCCGGGGCTCGGCGAGGTCGACTGGCGGAGCCTGGTCGATGCTCTCTACGAGGGTGGCTACGACGGGGTGGTCTCCGTCGAACTCGAGGACCCGATCTGGACCGGCACGGTCGAGAACGTGCAGGCGGGCCTGGAGGTCGCCTACCGGACTCTGCGGCCGCTCGTCGTGGCCTGAGCCGTGGCACGGGCCACGACGCTTCCGGCCGCTGCCCACGCGGCGCTGTCCGGGCGTTCCCGCTCCGGGCCGGGTTTTTTGCAGTTTCGCGCGAAACTGCAAAAAACCCGGCCGCGCCGCGTGGGAGCTTGCCCGTGAAAGCGGTATGCGGTAGGGATCACCGCTCGTAGAGTCCGACGATGTTGCCCCGGGCCAGTTCGGAACCCGACAGCGCTTGGCGCAGGTCATCCGGGGTGGATTCCTCGCCGAGCTTCAACGGTTGATCGGCGGCGTAGATCCGGAAAAAGTAGCGGTGTGCCTCGTCGCCGACCGGTGGGTGCGGTCCGCCCCAGCCGACTTCCCCGAATCCGTTGCGGGATCGTATTGCCCCCTCGGGAGCCTGGCCCTCGGCCAGCCCGGTGGTTTCCGGTGGGATCCGCGACATCAGCCAGTGCACGAAGGTGCCGCCCGGCGCATCCGGATCCTCACACAGCAGGGCGATCTCTCTGGTCCCGTCGGGAATCCCTTCCCAAACCAACGCCGGCGAGACGTTGTCGCCGTCCCGGCTGCATCGCAGTGGTAGCAGGGTGTGGTCGTTGAATGTGCTGCTGCGCAGCTGGATTCCCCCGCCTTCGATGTCTCTTTCCACGCCTTGAGCACCGGGTTCACCGGGGTGACTTCTTCCTGCCGGTTCTCCTGTCCGGGGATCGGTCGGCAGGGGATTGTCCCGGTGGAGTTGTTCGCTGGCCGCCTCGTCCGCGCGCTGGTCGGGCACACCGTGCTTTTCGTAGTCGTTGCGCAAGCGTGCCCGCTTGATGTCGTACTTGTGGCTGCCGGGTTCCGGCATCGATACCACCTCATCTCGGGATGGCTTGCATCGTTGACGCGAGTCCGTCCGGACTTATCGGTTAACCGAGGTGGTGACCTCCGAAACGTGCCGGAGGGTGGTCTCATGCTCCTGCGGGCACGTCGAATTCCTGGGCCACGGAGCGACCGAGGGCGTCGAGTTCGTCGAACTCTTCGTTGCTGAGGGTGATCGAGGTGGCGGCGAGGTTCTCGTCGAGGTGCTCGATCGAGCCGGTACCGGGGATCGGCAGGATCGCCGAGGAGCGGTGCAGTAGCCAGGCCAGCGACAACTGGGCGGTGGTGACGCCGTGCCGGGTGGCGGTGTCGGAAAACGGATTGCCGGGCTCGGCGAGCAAACCCTGGGCGATGGGGAACCAGGGAATGAAGGCGATGCCGAGTTGTTCGCAGCGCTCCAGAACCGGTTCGGACTCGCGGACGACGATGTTGTAGCGGTTCTGGACGGTGGCGATGTCCAACCCGAATTCCAGGGCGCGGTCCAGGGTGGCCGCGTCGATTTCGGAGAGTCCGAGGTGGCGGACGATGCCTTCCTCCTGGAGGGCTTTGAGGGCGGCGAACTGGTCGTGTTCGGGAGTACCGGGATCGATGCGGTGCAGTTGCCACAGGTCGATCCGGTCGACGCCCAGGCGCCGACGGGAGGTTTCGGCCTGCTGGCGCAGGTAGTCGGGGCGTGCGAAGGGATGCCACTCGCTGGGGCCGGTGCGCAGCAATCCGACCTTGGTGGCGATGACCAGGTCCGCGGGGTAGGGGCGCAGGGCTTCGGCGATCAGTTCCTCGTTGAGGTTGGGACCGTAGCTGTCGGCGGTGTCGATGAAGTTGACACCCTGCTCGACGGCGCGGCGCAGGACGTTCTTCGCGGCGTCGTGGTCGTCCGGTGGGCCCCAGATACCGGGCCCGGTCAGGCGCATCGCGCCGTAGCCGAACCGGTTGACCGTGAGATCGCCGCCCAGGGTGATGGTGCCTGCGTTGGCGGCCGGGGACGGTGTGCTCGACATGGGCTGCTCCTTGGGTCTCTTTTGTGCCTCCGCTCGAAAGACATACCCAGAGTGGAGCGCTCTCACAGTTGCGCTGGGTACGACCAGTGCGGCCGGCAGTGTGATCCGATCCGGCAGCACACCGCCCCGCACGGCCGGCGTCTCGTTCTTTGCGCGATGCCGTGGTTGGAGGGCTACTGTGTGTTCATGGCAACGCGCGGTTCGGCCGTGGTCAACGAGATGCCATGGCAGACGATTTTGGAGCAGGCTGCGGGACCGGTGGTGGTGCTCGACTTGCAGGCTCGCGTTATCTATGTGAACCCGGCGCTATGCCAACTGCTCGGCCGTGACGCAACGTACCTGCTCGATCACCCTCCCCGCGACACCACGCACTCCGAGGACCTGGTGCTCGATCGCGATGTCATCGACACGGTGATTGCGGAGGGGAAGGACACCTTCGAGGTGGAGAAAAGGTTGCTGCGATCCGACGGCAGCAAGGTCTGGACACTCATCGACAGCTCCCTCATCAGGGATTCCGATGGCAAACCTCTCTTTTTCCTGTCGCAGATCCACGACATCAGCGCCCGCCGTGAGGCCGAGCTGCTCTGGCATCGAACGCTGGCCAATGCTCCGATCGGCATGGCTCTGGTTGATCTGAACGGGTATTGGACGGAGGTCAACGACAAGTTGTGCGAACTGGTCGGCTACAGCCGAGACGAATTGCTGACCATGCACTTCACCGATCTGACCTACCCCTATGAGAGCAAGCAGGGACTGGCCGATTTCGCCGACCTGATAGAAGGCCGTTACGACACCGTCAGCTTGGAGAAGCGTTACCGCCACAAGGATGGGCATCCCATCTGGATGTTGATTCGTGCCAGCGTGGTGCCCGGTGCCGACGAGCAACCGGCGTACCTGGTCAGCCAGTACGAGACCATCGGCGGCGAGTGGATGCGGGACAGTCACCTGGCACACATGGCCTTGCACGATCCATTGACCGGTCTGGCCAATCGTGCCCTGCTTCTCGATCGGCTCGGCAAGGAGCACACGAAACTCTCCGAGGGTGAAGATCTGCTGGCGGTGGTGCTGGCCGACCTCGACGAGCTCAAACCGGTCAACGACCGGTTTGGCCACACGGTGGGTGATCAGCTCTTGACC
This sequence comes from Haloactinomyces albus, assembly GCF_031458135.1. NCBI lineage: Bacteria > Bacillati > Actinomycetota > Actinomycetes > Actinopolysporales > Actinopolysporaceae > Haloactinomyces > Haloactinomyces albus. The sequence continues at coordinate 4,709,573 of NZ_JAVDXW010000001.1, forward strand.
ACCGCAGCGCATCGACTCCTGGACGTGGTGCGTCCCGACGACACCGTGGCCCGCTTCGGTGGTGACGAATTCGTCGTGCTTGCCCGAATCACGGACCTTCCCACGGCGGAGGCACTTCGTGGCCGGGTCGAGGAATGCCTGAACACCGATGTCGTCGCCGCCGGACACCATCTCAACCTGAGCGCCAGCGTGGGACTTGCCACCACGCGGGACCCGGAAACCTCGACCGATGCCTTGCTGCACCGTGCCGATCGCGACATGTACCGGCACAAGGCACGCAGCCACCGATGACCACGGCACCAGCGCCGATTTCCTTCGAAGGGCTTGGCACGATCAGGTGCGCCGATTCGTTCTTCGGTGCCGAATCGTGTCCGATGTGCGTGCATACAGTCACCTACTGCAGTAACAGAGAGTTAGATCTGTCACCTGTTCGAGCTAACGATCAGGAATGCGGGGTTCAATTTCTGTCAGCAGTCGGAGCCCTCGGGTCTCCGGCGCTTCCCTCTCGAAGGGACGGCCACCGTGGCCGCTCAGCTGCAGGAAGTGAACGAGTCAAAATGTCTTTCGACGACGTGCGTGCCGCCCTGACCAGTCTCTCCGATACGGAGCGGCGGATCGCGGAAGGTGTGCTGTTCGGCAGCGCCACCCGCAACACCGAGATCGGAAATCCCCGGCTGGCGAAGTTCTGGCACGCGCTGGCCGTGGCCTCCGTCGAGGAGCGTGACCGGCGCCGCGAGCTCGAAGAGCACGCCCGCTCCGTATTCGACGATGAGTCGTTCGACGCGCTCATCGCCGAGCTGGAAGAGGAAATCACCGAGTCTCCCGAAGACCCGCATTAGGATTCGTGTCGTAGGCCGGTGTAGGTGGTTGCTGAATCAGCCACGACCCGAACACGCCGGAAAGGCACTATCGGCCGTGCACCGCGCCGCACAACTGCCGGTGTGCGGCGGACGAGTACCTCCCGGCAGGAGCCGGGAAAGGAGACGGATACTCACGGTCGACACGGCCACACCACCGTTGAGCCTCTCCGGCCCGGCCATGCTCGCCCTGGTCGGACCACCCGGCTCGGGAAAATCCACCATCGCGGCGACCTACGCCGCGCACCTGGGCGAGCACACCCGCGTGCTGAGCCTGGACGCCTACCGGGCGCGCCTGTCCAAGTGGGGCGAGGAGGCCGACCAGGCGGTCACGCCGCGTGCGATCGGCGCACTGCACGCCGACCTGGCGGACCATCTCGACGCGGGACGGTCGGTCATCGTCGACGCCACCAATGCCCGCGCCAAGGACCGCAAGAAACTGCTGCGTATCGCGCGGGAACACGCGGCGGCCACGGCTGCGGTACTGGTGCTGCCGCCGCTACCGGTGTGCCAGGAGCGCAACGCTCACCGTGATGCGACCGTCGGCGCCTGTGGCTACGCGCGGCAAGTACCCGCCTTGGTCGTCGCCTCCATGCATGCGGCCATCACGGTGAACCGGCCGCTGGGCAGTGAGGACTGGGACATGGTCACCGAGGTATCGCCGGGCCGCCGGTGACCAGCACTGCGCGGTTCACGGGCACAACTTCGCGACGCCGGTCAGCAGCCGGTCGACGTCCTCGTCATCGGTGTAGGGCGCGAGGCCGGCTCGCACAGCTCCGGTATTCCCCAGCCCCATCCAGCGGGATGCCTCGAGTGCGTAGAAACTCCCGGCAGGAGCATTGATTCCCTGCTCGGCGAGCCGCTCGTGGACCTCCTGGGGAGACCGGCCGGCCACGGAGAACAGCGCCAGGGGCGTGCGGTGTGCCGGACTGCCGTGCAGCGTGACGCCGTTGAGCCCGGCCAGCCCGTCGAGGAGTCGGCCCAGGAGCCGGTCCTCGTGTTCCTCGACGGCGTTCATCGACGTGAGCACGCGTGTGCGGCGGTCGCCGTCGGTCGGCACCAGATCGGCGATGACATCGACGGCGGCGCGTGTTCCTGCCAGCAGCTCGTAGGGCAGTGTGCCGAGTTCGAAGCGTTCGGGCACCGCATCGGTCGAGGGCAGCAGTTTGTCGGGAAAGACATTCTCCAGCAGTGCCGGTGCCGCGACGCTGACGCCCAGGTGGGGCCCGAAGAACTTGTACGGAGAGCAGACATAGATATCGGCGCCCAAGGCCTCGACATCCACCGGAGCGTGCGGCGTGAGATGGACACCATCGACGTGGACCAGCGCGCCCACCTCGTGCGCGGCGTGCGCGATCCCCGCGATGTCGGGCCTGGTCCCCAGCAGATTCGACGCGGCGGTGACGGCAACGGCCCGGGTGCGTCTCGACAGCAGGGCGGTGACGGCCTCCACCGGCAGATCACCGGTGTCGGAGTCCGGCTCCGCCCAGCGCACGGTCGCGCCTGCTGCGTGTGCAGCATGCACCCACGGCCGGATATTGGCGTCGTGGTCGAGTCCGGTGACGATGACCTCATCTCCGGGCGCCCACTGCTTGGCCAGCGCTCGAGCCATGTCGAAAGTCAGCTGCGTCGCCGAGCGGCCGAAAACGACGCCTGCGGGAGAGCAGCCCAGCAGATCGGCCACCGCCTGCCGTGCCTCGACCACGGTGGCCTCGGCTCGTTGCTCCGCGGCCGTGACCGTGCCGCGGTTGGCGATGCCCGCACACATCGTGTCGGCCACCGCCTGCGCGACCTCGGCAGGCACCTGAGAGCCTCCGGGGCCGTCGAAATACGCCACACCGCGTGCGAGGGCGGGAAAACGAGAGCGGATCCGGGCGGTGTCGAAGTCCATGACCGCATCCTGCCAGGTAGGAACGGGCGTCAAGAATGGCCCGGAACCCGCTGGAGTGATTGCCTTCGCCTGCGCACGGGTAAGACGGAGGTGCACGCCCGTACGTCGCCGTTTCGCTCGGTCCAGTACCGAGTGTGGCCATCAACGGAGAGAGGCGAATGAGTCGTCCCGACGCAGGCCACCGGACCGAAAACGGGCAGCACACCATTCTCACCCTGGGGGTCGAGGAAGAGTTTCTGCTCCTGGACTCCGAGAGCCTGCAACCCACGGGAGAAGGGGGCGCTGTTTCGCGCATCCGGCGCAGGCAGGAGGAGGGGGAGGTGCAGTTCGAGCTCACTCCCTCCCAGATCGAGACCTCCAGTTCGGTGTGCCACGACCTGGAGGAACTGCGCCGGAAATTGGCGTACCTGCGCACGGACCTGGCCGCTGCCGCTGTGCAGCGTGGTCGCAGGTTGGCTGCGATAGCCGCGCCGCCGACCGGTCAGGCGGGGCCACCTCCGGTGACCGACACCCCGCGGTACCGCCGGATGTACGAAAGTTACGGGGCCCTCGTCGAGGACCAGGGCGTCTGCGCCTGTCACGTGCACGTCGGCACGCTCGATCTGGAGTCCGCGCTGCTGGTGAGCAACCACCTGCGCCCGTGGCTGCCTGCTCTCCTGCTGGTCACCACCAACTCGCCGTTCTTCCGCAATGCCGACACCGGCTACGCGAGCTGGCGGACCGCCCTGTGGTCGCGCCTACCCACCGCGTGCCCACCCCCGTATTTCACCTCGGTCGAACATTACCGCGCCCTCGTCGACATCCTGCAGGATTCGGGCATGGTGCTGGATCTCGGCATGCTCTACTGGTACGTGCGGCCGTCCGAACACATGCCGACCCTGGAAGTGCGGATCGCCGACGCCGCCGCCACCGCGGACGAGGCGGTCCTGCTCGCCGGACTCGTGCGGGCTCTGACGGTCATCGCGCTGCGGGACATAGCACGTGGCAGAGCCGCCGAGCCGATCGACGAACAGATGCTGCAGGCGTCCTGCTGGCGTGCCGCGCGGGACGGGCTCGAGGGATCGAGTCTCGATGTGCTGACGGGACAAGTGATTCCCTCCTGGGAGCTGCTCGACGGGCTGGTGCGGCACGTGCGCCCGGGACTGGAGGAACTCGGTGACCTTCACCTGATCACCCGACTGTTACGAATCCTGCGTGCAAGGGGCAGCGGTGCGAGTCGGCAGCGCGCGGTGTTCCGGCGCCATCGCGATATCGATGAGGTCGTCGAGCATGTGCTGACCGAGACGATGCGGGACACCACTGCGAAGCGGGCCAAGCCGTCGACGTGATCCGCTGGGGTGTACCGAGCCGTGCTGTTGGATTGCTCCTTGTTCACGGCCCGCTGCTGGGATGGCCTGCGCCATGCGTGGCCAGGAGTTCCAGCAGCGCCGGGTCATCGGCGGAGAGCTCCTCGGGAGACTCGGCGTGGCCACTGCGGTCACCTGCGGCCAGTACGCTCAGCCAGGCAGCCACGGTATCCGGGGCCGGAACCACGCCCGCGGAGTCGGCCTCACGAGTGACCCGATACGCACGGTTGCCGTCCTCGGTATCCAGATACCACCCCACCGTGGGTGTCCACCCGACGGTGAGTTCCGGCTGTACGACCAATCGCACCGAGATCCGCCCGCCGTCGTCGGCCACGTCCACCTCCGCAAGTGCCACCGCGAGTTCTTCCGCGGTGGCACGGATGTCCTGTGCGTATCCTTCGGTGGCCTCCCGGAGCCCAAGCTTGCGCCCGGTGTGTGCAAGAAGGGACTCGTTCAGCACCTCGGGGTCCATACGCACCTCTCGTCCTCGCTGCGCAGCTTTCCCACATCCGGGGAGGTACCCGTTCCTTCCCGGGGGCAATACGTCCGGAAACTCCTGAACGAGAAAGCTCCGGCGAAGGAACGCGAGGTTCGAGGGGACGACGAGCGAGAGTCACTCGTCCACGGGGATCTCGGGCAAGTATTCCCATAGATCGCGCACGTTTGCACAGTGCCGCTCCGGAACTTGTGAGGCAGGTCGCGGTGATACCGATCCCATGGGAGGGGTGCATGGGTGGTTGGGAGGGCTGTGGCGCATCGGATTCCGCCATGCGTCAAAATCACTGTCCAACGTCGTCGCTTCCGGCGTCGATGTCAGTGCAGGCAACGAAAGGACGCAGCTGTGGACGGGCACATGCAGATCGGTGAGGTCGCCGAGCGCACCGGCCTGTCGTTGCGAACGATCCGCTATTACGAGGAGGTCGGCCTGGTGGTGCCCAGCACGCGCAGCCAGGGAGGTTTCCGCCTGTACTCCGAGCCCGATATCCGTCGACTGGAGATGATCAAGCGGATGAAGCCGCTGAGTTTTCATCTCGACGAGATGCGGGAGCTGCTGGGGATTCTCGACTCCCTGCAGGATGCCGAGTTCGGAGACACTCAGCAGCACCGACTGCACGAGTTCCGGGAAAAGGCGGAGCAGCGGTGCCGGGATTTGCGGGCACAGTTGCATGTCGCCGAGGATTTCGCCGCCACGCTGCGCGAGCATCTCGCCGAGCAGTGAGCGAGCCTGCGAGCGCCTCGTCGATGGTTACCGGGAGGACGGTGTCCGCGTGGCGAGCGTGTCGGCGAGGTCGCCGATATCGCTTGCGCTTTCCAGTCGGGCCAGCCATTCCGGCGGAATCGCCTGTGCCCCGGTGCGTGCGGCGGTCAGGGCGCCTGCCATCGAGGCGATGGTATCGGTGTCGCCACCTGCCCGGATCGCGTATCGGATCGCTTCGGCGGGCCGGTCGGGATACTGGAGAAACGCGAGGACGGCCAGCGGGACCGAGGCCACTGCGGTGGCATCGTTGCCCAGTTGCGAGGCCGCGAACGTGGGTGAGGACGTGCCGATGAGCCTCCGCACCTGATCGAGTCGCGATTGCCACTCGGTGTGTTCGATCGTGTGGCCGAGCCTGCCGAGGAACGCCTCCCTGTTCAGCGGGCTCGCCGGGTCGCTGGACAAGGCGAGGAAAGCCGCACATGCCTGCAGCGCTGCGCCTTCCTGCCCGTGACGGTGGGCATGAGTGACCACCGCGCTTTTGCGTGCGAGTTCGGCCGCATGCGTCGGTCCGGCGGACACCAGCGCGATCGGGGCGACGCGCATGGCTGCTCCGTTGCCGTAGGAACCGTGTCCGGCGAAGGAGACCTTGCTCGCCTCCGCCCACGGCGTACCCGCAAGAACGCGTTCGAAGACCTCACGGCTGCCTGCTCCGTAGCCGCGCCATGGTTCCCTGCGCCATTCCCGGGCCAGTTGGCCGGCCAGCGTGTCCTCGTCCACTGCCACCATGCCCCGCCTTTCGGCGAGATGACGTGCCAGAACCAGGGTCAACGCGGTGTCATCGGTATAGCGCAGAGCTTCGGCGGAGCGTTCCTGTCGCACGAGTTGTGCGCCGTCGACACTGTGGCGACCCTCGAAGGGAGCCCCCAGCGCATCGCCGACGGCGGCCCCGAGCAGGAGTCCCCGGGCCTTGGTCGAGGCTGGTGACGGGGTGTCGGACGTGGTCATGAGTCCACTTCCGTGATTTGCCGGTTCAGGGGGTGCGACATCTCCATGATGTCAAAAACTACACTAACGTAAGTGTTGTGTTGCCTCCGCGTGCTTGATCGAGGGCTGTGGGCGAGCAGCTGCCTTCGGTCATGGGGGAACAACCGGTCTCTTCCGACTCGAGCGGCACCGGGAGAAGGGTCGCTGTGCGGAGGTGTAGTGCAGCATCGCATGATCGGGCCGGATGCACGAGTGCGCTGCAAGTTTCTGTAACGTGAAGGTAGGGTTCAACGGAGGTTCGACGAGGTGATGGTGCAACGTCGGCAGGATGCGCGCGCGGATCGGGGGATGTGGTGAGCGCGGCGACGGAGCCTCGAGATGCCGGACACAGTGGCGCCGGGAAGGGCAGCCATGACCCTGTGCAGCAGGCCCGGCGGCGCCGTACGTTCGCAGTGATCAGCCATCCGGATGCCGGGAAGTCGACCTTGACCGAGGCACTGGCGCTGCACGCGAGGGTGCTTTCCGAGGCAGGCGCGGTGCATGGCAAAGCCGGTCGACGCGGAGTGGTCTCGGACTGGCTGGCCATGGAACGCGCACGGGGTATCTCGATCACGTCGGCGGCCCTGCAGTTCGAGTACGGCGACTGCGTGATCAATCTTCTGGATACGCCGGGGCACGCCGATTTCTCCGAGGACACCTACCGGGTGCTGTCGGCGGTGGATTCGGCAGTGATGCTGTTGGATGCGGCCAAGGGGCTGGAACCGCAGACGTTGAAGCTCTTCGACGTCTGCCGCCATCGGGGTATCCCGGTGATCACCTTTATCAACAAGTGGGATCGCCCGGGCCGCGAGGCGCTCGAGCTGTGTGACGAGGTACACGAGCGGATCGGACTGCGTCCGATGCCGCTGACCTGGCCGGTGGGGGAGTCCGGCCATTTTCGCGGCGTCCTGGACCGCAATACCGGTGAGTTCGTCAGTTTCGAACGTACGGCGGGAGGCGCCACGATCGCCCCCGAACACCGGATTGCCGCCGAGGACGCGGCCGAGGAGGCCGGCGCGGATTGGCAGCGTGCGGTCGAGGAATCCGAACTTCTGTCGGCGTCGGGGGGCGATATGGATGTGCCCGCTTTCTCCCGAGCTGGTGCGACACCCGTGCTGTTCGGCTCCGCCGTACAGAACTTCGGCGTCGGGCATCTGCTCGACCTCCTCGTCGAACTCGCCCCGCAACCGACTCCCCGGGAAGACGTCGCGGGCCGCACTCGGGAATTGGACGCGCCGTTCTCGGCATTCGTGTTCAAGGTGCAGACGGGGATGGATCCCGCGCATCGTGACCGGGTCGCCTTCGCGCGGGTGTGCTCCGGGACGTTCGAACGCGGCATGGTCGCCACGCACGCCGCCACGGGCAAGCCGTTCGCGACGAAGTACGCGCAACAGGTCTTCGGGCAACAGCGGGACACCGTCGAGCTGGCCTACCCCGGTGACGTCGTCGGCCTGGTCAACGCTTCCGCCCTGGGGGTGGGAGATACTCTCCATACCGGCAAGCCGGCGGTCGAGTTTCCCGGTATCCCCAGCTTCGCCCCGGAACACTTCGCCGTGGCGCGTACCACCGATCCGGGACGCTCCAAGCAGTTCCGGCGCGGCATCGAGCAGCTGTCCCAGGAAGGGGTCATACAGGTACTGCGTTCGGAGGCACGCGGCGACGGCGCACCCGTGCTCGCGGCGGTCGGTCCCATGCAGTTCGACGTGGCCACCCACCGCATGGAGACCGAGTTCCGTGCTCCCCTCCAGCTCGAGCGATTGCCCTATCACGTCGTTCGTCTCGTGGGCGACCAGCAACAGCGCTCGACCCTGCAGACCCGCAACAGCGAAGTGCTCGATCGTTCCGACGGATCGGCGCTGGCCGTATTCACCGATGACATCGCCCTGCGGTCACTGATCCGGCTGCACCCCGAGCTGGACCTGCGCCACGTCGTGGCCGACACGGACTGAGCAGAATCGAGCACACCCGCCCTCGACCGTCCCCGTAAGCCGAACAGGAGTCCGGTTGTGCCCACCTCCTCCGATCATTCCTCGGCGAAGGCGGTGGCACAGCCACACACCGGGCACTCCCGCATCCACCTGACACGGGTGATCACCTCCGCGTCGGTGGCGTTGGCACTGACCGCGCCGGGACAAACCGCCGCGATGTCGGTCTTCGTCGATCCTCTGATCGAGACCCTGGGTCTGCCCCGGACGACGGTTTCCGCCGCGTACATGGTCGGCTCGCTGTCCGGTGCCGTGGTCATGCCGTTCCTGGGACGCCTGATCGATCGTTTCGGCCCTCGACGAGTGATGGGCGCCATCGGTGTGTGCTTCGGGCTCATCCTGCTGGCCGCGAGCGCCGTGACCGAGCTCGTCGGCTTGACCGCGGCGTTCATCGGTATCCGCGTCGGTGGGCAGGGTGCGCTGAACCTGGTGGCGACCACGGCCGTGGCCGTCTACGTGCACCATCGACGTGGCTTCGCGATGGGCGTCACCTCCGCGATCGGCACTGCCGGTATCTCGCTGGCGCCGGTCCTGCTGGAAAGCCTGATCACGGATCTCGGATGGCGTGAAGTATGGGCTCTGGAGGGGGTGGCGGTGCTCGTGCTGGTCGGACTCGCGGCGCTGTTCGTGCTGCCCCGCAAGCCGACCGCGGCACCACCGGTGGGGGCCCCGCGCCGGGCGAATCGGAAGGAACGAGCGAGTCCTCCGAGACAGCCGCACGCCCCCGGCAGCAGCTACCGCTCGTCGACTGGACGTTGCCCGAAGCCGTCCGGACCGGCATGTTCTGGGTGGTCGCCTGCGGTGTCGGAGTCTGCAGCCTGGTCAGCACCGCGTTGAACTTCCACCAGGTGTCCTTGCTCGGCGAGCGCGGTCTCACCGCCGCCGAAGCCGCCGCCACCTTCATCCCGCAGACCCTGGCAGGTCTGGCCGCCAGCTTCCTGCTCGGCTGGTTGGCCGACCACGTCGCCGACCGAGTGCTCATCATCGCCACGATGATCGTTCTCGCCGCTGCCACCGCCGGAGCCGGGTGGGTGCATCCGGGCTGGACCGCTGCCGTATACGGTCTCGCCCTCGGAGTCTGCAACAACGGTGTCCGCACGCTGGAAGCGGTGGCCTTCCCGCGCTGTTTCGGCTTGCGCCACCTCGGTGCGATCCGAGGCGTTGTGCACTCGGTTACCGTTGGTGCCTCGGCATTCGGTCCGGTCATTCTCGCTCTGGGGAGATCCTGGACCGTCTCCTACCGGCCTGTACTGCTCGCACTGTGCCTGTTGCCCGTGGCGGTCGTGGTGGCCGCAACCGTCATCAGTCCACCACCCTCCGTTCCGCCGCAACGGCACGATGCGGAACCGGAAAATTCCTGACCTGCAACGATGACGGGATACGGCACCGGGGCGCAGCGCCTGTTTGCCGTGTCACACACCGACCTGGATCACATTTTTCCCATCACTTCCCTGACGTAAGGGTATGGTCGGGTTCGATCGTGTGAGCCCCACCGGCGTGGCTCTCATCTGGGGTCCCTCGCTTCCACTCCTGACGAAAGAAGATGATGTCGCTTCCTGCTGTCTTACGTTCCCGTCCCCGCCGCCCCGAGTGGCTCTCACCCCGCATCCTCCGCATCGAGGCTCTCGCCGGCCTCGTCGTCGCTCTCGCACTGATCCCCGAAGCCGTGTCCTTCTCCATCATCGCCGGAGTGGACCCGCGGATCGGACTGTTCGCCTCCTTCACCATGGCCGTCACCATCGCCGTCACCGGCGGGCGACCCGCGATGATCTCGGCCGCCACGGGTGCGATTGCCCTGGTTCTGGCCCCCTTGGCCCGGGAACACGGCGTGGAGTACCTGGTGGCCGCCGTTGTGCTGGGCGGATTACTGCAAGCACTGCTCGGCGCGGTCGGTGTTGCCCGGTTGATGCGCTTTCTGCCCCGCAGCGTCATGGTCGGGTTCGTCAACGCCCTGGCCATCCTCATCTTCACCGCGCAACTGCCGTATCTGGCCGATGTGCCCTGGAGCGTCTACGCCCTGCTCGCGGCGGGCCTGGTCATCATGGTCGTCCTGCCCCGGCTGACCACGGCGATCCCGGCACCGTTGGTGGCGATCGTCGTGCTGACCGCGTTCACCGTCGCCGCGGGCGTGACCGTGCCCACCGTCGGCGATCAGGGCGAACTACCGAGCAGCCTGCCGGTGCTGGGCATTCCCTCCGTTCCGCTGACCGTCGAGACACTGACCATCATCGCCCCGTTCTCGATCGCCATGGCGCTGGTCGGCCTGATGGAGTCGCTCATGACGGCCAAGCTGGTCGACGGCATCACCGACACCCACTCCAACAAGACCCGCGAATCCTGGGGACAGGGTGTGGCCAACATCGTCACCGGCTTCTTCGGTGGCATGGGCGGATGCGCCATGATCGGCCAGACGATGATCAACGTGAAGTCCGGCGCCCGCACCCGGCTGTCCACCTTCCTCGCCGGGGTGTTCCTGCTCATCCTCGTCGTCGCGCTCGGGCCCGTGGTGGCGCTCATTCCGATGGCCGCACTGGTCGGTGTCATGATCATGGTGGCCGTGGGCACCTTCGACTGGCACAGCATCCGACTCACCACGCTGCGCAAGATGCCCAAGAGCGAGACCACGGTGATGGTGGCCACCGTCGCGGTCACCGTGTTCACCCACAATCTCGCGATCGGCGTGGTCGTCGGCGTCCTGGTGGCGCTGGTGCTCTTCGCTCACCGGGTGGCCCACCTGGTGTCCGTGGACAGTGTGCTCGATCCCGACGGCAGCACGAAGATCTACCGTGTGACCGGCCAGTTGTTCTTCGCCTCCAGCAACGACCTGGTGTTCCAGTTCGACTACGCAGGCGATCCGGCCAACGTGGTCATCGACCTGTCCGAGGCCCACATCTGGGATGCCTCCACCGTGGCCTCGCTCGATGCGATCACCAAGAAGTACGAGGAGCGCGGCACCACGCTGACCATCACCGGGATGAACGAGTCCAGTGAACAGCGTCATGCCGCGCTCGCAGGCAGCCTCGGCGCCGATCACTGAGTGGAGGCGGTTCGGAAACCGCGCAGGCGGAGGCTGTTGCTGACGACGAAAACGGAGCTGAAGGCCATGGCGGCACCGGCGATCATCGGATTGAGCAGCCCCGCTGCGGCCAGGGGCAGTGCGGCGATGTTGTAGGCGAAAGCCCAGAACAGGTTGCCCTTGATGGTGCCGAGAGTGCGGCGGGACAGGCGGAGCGCGTCCACGGCAGCACGCAGGTCGCCGCGCACGAGGGTGAGGTCGCCTGCTTCGATGGCGACGTCGGTGCCGGTGCCCATGGCCAGGCCGAGGTCGGCCCGGGCGAGTGCGGCGGCGTCGTTGATGCCGTCACCGACCATGGCGACCACCCCGCCCTCGGACTGCAGCCGGGTGACCACCGTGACCTTGTCCTGCGGCAGGACCTCGGCGATGATCTCGTCGATGCCCACCTGCGTGGCGATGGTGTGGGCGACGGCCTCGTTGTCGCCGGTCAGCAGGATCGGTCGCAATCCGAGGTCACGAAGGCCGCGAACGGCCTCGGGCGAGGTGGGCTTGATGGTGTCGGCGATGGTCAGCACCGCGTGGGCCTGCCCGTTGCAGGCAACGACCACGGCCGTGCTGCCCTGCCGCTCGGCGGCCAGCTTGGCGGTTTCCAACTCCTCGGGCACCCGGACGCCCCACTGTTCCAGCAGCTTCGTCCGGCCGACGAGAACGGCATGGCCGTCGACGATGCCCTGCACGCCGAGCCCCTCGATGGTGGTGAACTCCTCGATGGCCGGCAAGGTCCCTGCTCGCTCGCGGGCACCGCGTGCGATGGCCTGAGCGATCGGATGCTCCGATCCGCTTTCCAGTGCACCCGCCAGCGCGAGCGTGCGGGCCTCGTCGGTTTCCTCGATCACATGCACGTCGACCAGATCCATCCGACCGGTGGTCACGGTGCCGGTCTTGTCGAGCACGACAGTGTCGATGCGCCGCGTGGACTCCAGGACTTCGGGGCCTTTGATGAGGATGCCCATTTGGGCACCTCGGCCGGTGCCGACCAGCAGGGCAGTGGGAGTGGCCAGCCCGAGCGCGCAGGGACAGGCGATGATCAGCACCGCGACGGTCGCGGTGAACGCCATCGTGGCCGTGGCCCCGGTGGTGAGCCAGAAGACCAGGGTGGCCAGGGCCAGGGCGATCACGACGGGGACGAACACCGCGGAAATGCGATCGGCCAGCCGTTGCACCCGGGCCTTACCGGTCTGGGCGTCCTCGACGAGCTTGGCCATCCGGGCGAGTTGCGTATCCGAGCCGACCCGAGTGGCCCGGACGACAAGCCTGCCGCCGGCGTTGACGGTGGCTCCGACCACCGTGTCGCCCTGCTGGACCTCGACCGGGACGGATTCGCCGGTGAGCATGCCGGTATCCACGGCCGACGAGCCTTCCTCGACCACCCCGTCGGTGGCGATCTTTTCCCCGGGGCGGACCACGAACAGGTCGTCGACGCGGAGCTGCTCGGTGGGGATGCGTTGCTCCCCGCCGTCACGCAGGACCGCGACATCTTTGGCGCCCAGTTCCAGCAGAGCCCGCAGCGCCGCTCCGGAACGCCGTTTGGAGCGGGCTTCGAAGTAGCGGCCCGCCAGAATGAACGTGGTCACCCCGGCGGCCACTTCGAGATAGATCGAGCCGGTTCCGCTCGTGCGTTCGATGGACAACTCGAAGGCGTGCGTCATGCCGGGAACCCCGGCAGTGCCGAACAGCAGCGCGTACAGCGACCAGCCGAACGCTGCCAGCGTCCCCATGGAAATCAAGGTGTCCATCGTGACCGTGCCGTGGCGCAGATTCGTCCACGTTGCCCGATGGAACGGCCACGCACCCCACACGACCACGGGAGCGGCCAGCGTGAGGGAGATCCACTGCCAGTAGGTGAACTGCCACGCGGGCACCATGGCCAGGACGATGACCGGCACGGACAACACCGCGGAGACGGTCAGCCGCTGCCGCAGTGACCTCGTCGGGTCCTCGGGTTCGTCGGTACCCGCGGGCGGTACCTCCGCACGGGTCGGCTGCGGCAGGGCGGCGGTGTATCCGGCGGTTTCGACCTGATCGAGGAGTTGCTGCGGGTCCATTCCGTCCGGATAGGTGACCTTGGCCTTTTCGGTGGCGTAGTTGACCGTGGCGGTCACCCCGTCGAGCTTGCCCAGCTTCTTTTCGACTCGAGAGGCACATGAAGCGCAGGTCATGCCGCTGATGGCCAGCTCCACCTGCTGTTCGGACGAGGTCGTCGAAGGGTCGGCATCGGTGCTCATGGCGTCCTTCCTGTTCACCGTGGTGTGGTGGCTGATTCCGGGAGGCGCTGGTCAATTTCTCGAGAAATTGACCGACCCGCTCAGGGGAGGATCAGCCGGACACCGTCTATGGGGTTGTCAGCTCGTACCCGGCTTCTTCGACGGCGGCACGCACATCGGCATCACGGATCGGCTCGGAACTGGTCACCGTGACCGCGCCGGTGGACAGGTCCACTGCCACATCGGATACGTTGCTGATCTCGCTGATTTCCTCGGTCACCGACCGGACGCAGTGCTCGCAGCTCATTCCGGTCACGGTGTAGGTCGCCTCGGTCATGGGTGTGGCCTTTCGTGCTGTGTCGTGGGGTGAGCAAGGGAGTGTGCTCAGGAGCGCACCAGGCGGGCGATCGCCTCACTGGCTTCGCGGACCTTCTCGTCGGCGGCGTCGCCGCCTTCGGTCAGGGCCTCGGAAACGCAGTGCTTGAGGTGGTCGTCCATCAAGCCCAGCGCGACGGATTGCAGTGCCTTGGTGGTCGCGCTGATCTGGGTCAGTACGTCGATGCAGTACTGGTCGTTGTCGATCATCTTGGCCAAGCCCCGGACCTGGCCCTCGATACGGCGCAGCCGCGTGGCGTACTCGTCCTTGTCCTGGGTGTAGCCGTGCATCGCGTCCTCCTCGGTTCCGGCGGGGAAGTTCGATCACCCCGTCCCCGTTTATATATACCCCTAGGGGGTAGAGGTGTCAAAGTGTGGTGCCGACTCCGGGCACCGGATCGCGAGATGCGCGTCCCCACCGACTCCGGCAGGCTTCCGTCAGTGCGCGGACCGCCGTGCCAGCAGCGGAGAGTGCGCCAGCAGCGCCACCCCGAAGCCGAGAATGATCGCGCCGGAGACGAGGAGGAGCGCTGTGCCACCGGTGCGGGGTAGCGACTCGCCGAATCCGGCCACGCCCAGTACGTAGGCGACGAGTGGATCGGTGATGACGATGGCGGTGACCGAGGGAGCCAACGGGCCGCTGGCGTAGGCGGCTTGCTGCAGGGAGAAGCTGGCCAGGGAAACCGCGGCCAGTGTATAGCCGGGCCAGCTGGTGAGCAGGCCGGTGAACCCGGTGGTGGCGAAGGTGGCGGCAGCGAGCTTGGTGACGGCCGCGCCGACGGCGAACAATGCGCCTGCGGCCACCGACAGCAGCGCCGCTCGTTGGACCGGTGCCCTGTTGCGCCCCGAGAGCACCAGTACCGCGGCAACCAGAATCACGGTGCCCATCGTGGCCAGGAGCGGGACCCGGTGGATGGTGTCGGTGGCAGGCAGGGCCCGAGTGGACAACACCAGTGCCAGGCCTGCGCAGATCATGCTCGCTCCGATCCAGCCGCCGCGCCCCGGGCGGCGGCCGGTGCCGAGTGCGGCCAACGGCAGGCTGAACAGCAGGGTGGTGACCATCAACGGTTGCACCGCCGAGATCGAACCCACGTGCAGGGCGGCGGCTTGAAGAAAGAATCCGCAGGCGTCGAGGAGCCAACTCGACAGCCACAGCGGACTGGTCAACAACGCGATCACAAAGCCGACGCCGTATCCGACTCGCCTGCGTGATGTGCGGAGGCGAGTTTCCACGGCCGGCTGTAACGGCGGTACGGCTGCGGGAAGGCCGACCCCACGCCGCTGACCGCGCCGCATGGTGCCCGCCAGCTGAGAGGCCGCGCGCTGCTCACCGGCGGCGCTCAGCGCGGACAGCGCCGCCGCCAGCAGAGCCAACACGAGGACCCACACCGCGCCGCCCCTCTACCTCGACGAGAACCCGGCCATACCGGCTCAACCCGGTGATACTGCCCATCCATTCCGCTTACCGGCTCTCTTCCGACCGCTCGAGCGACAGTCCCCGCCGGGGAGCAAGTGTGCAGCAGGGATATCCGGTACCCGCGGAGGTGAGTGCGCCTGGGGATCGGGGAATCCCCGGAGAAGTGGCTCGGGAGTTCCGGCTGGGCCGGGCTCGACTCCGGCGATACAGCGAGGTGCGGCGATGAAGGAGACGATTCGGCTGGGGCGCATCGCCGGAGTGCGGATCGGACTGCACTGGAGCGTGGTGGGCATCGTGGTGTTGGTGGCTGCCGGATTGGGTGGTTATCAGCTTCCTGTCGTGCTACCCGGCCATTCGACGGTTGGTTACGCGCTCGGAGGAGTGGCCGCTGCCGTGCTCCTGGTGGGTTCGCTGCTGGGGCACGAGATGGCGCATGCCGTCATGGCCAGGAGGAACGGAGTGGCGGTGGAGGGCATCACCCTGTGGCTGCTGGGCGGGGTTGCGCGATTGCGGGGTGAGGCGCGTAGCCCGGGGGCCGAGTTGCGCATCGCGGTGGTCGGTCCGCTCGCCAGCGTGGCGTTGGCGGTGCTGTTCGGCGCGGCCGTATGGGTCTCGGCATGGAGCGGCGTGAACGACGTGGTCGTGGTCGTGCTGGGATACCTGGCTCTGCTCAACCTGGTGCTGGCGGTGTTCAACCTGGCCCCCGCGGCGCCGCTGGATGGCGGACGGATTCTGCGGGCGGTGCTGTGGGCATGGCGTGGTGATCGGTTCAAGGCCGCCGTATGGTCGGCGCGGGCCGGGCGTGGCCTCGGTTTCCTGCTGGCCGCCGCGGGCTTCGTGCAGTTGCTGACCCGTGGTGCCGAGGGACTGTGGTGGGTGCTGCTGGGCTGGTTCGTCGCGAGTGCGGCATCGGCTGAACAGCAGCAGGCGCGGATCGGTGTGGCACTGGCCGAGGTACACGTGCGCGATGCGATGTCCGGCCCTGTCGAAGCCGTCGACGGGCGGCTGACTGTCGAGCGATTTCTGCGGGCCGGCGGGTTCGAGCGAAGACACGATGCTGTCCCGCTGCTGGACGCGGCCGGGCGACTCGACGGACTGACCACCGTCAACCGGCTCGGGCAGGTCCCGGAGCAGGCACGCGCGGTGACTCCACTGGAGAAAGTCGCTTGTCCCGCGGAGCAGGTTCCGGTAGCCGAACCGGACGAGCCGCTGGCGGTCGTGCTTCCCCGGTTGACCAAGGAAGCAGGAGGGTACGCACTGGTCTTGCGTGCCGGTGAGCTCGTCGGAGTTGTGGCACCGTCGGACATCGGTCGGATCGCCGGTGCGCGTGGCCTGCGTATCGACATTCCCGGAGATTCCGGTCCCGGTCGAGCGGCAAGGGCCTCTCCACCGCAGGGCTGGTGGTACCCGGGCCAGCAGCATCCCCGGTGAGTACACCCACCATCGGAGCGGTCAGATGATGTTGTGGTGCTGCAGGTATCGAAACATCGCGATACCGGGAAGGATGGGGAGCCAGTAGGTCAACAGCCGGGAGGTGAGCACGGCCGTCACCGAGGCGGTCGGTGAGATCCCCACTGCGCTGAGGCCTGCGATCAGTGCGGCCTCCACCGCACCGAGTCCGCCGGGTGCCGGTACGAGATGGCCGAGCGTGTTGCCGATGACGAACACGGTGAGCACGGCAGGCAGTGAGAAGCTCGTGGTCAGGGCGGCCAGGCTCGCGGCGAGGCCGAGGCCGGAGATCATCAGGTAGCCGAATCCCCCACCGAACAGCTGTGCGGCACGGACCGGGTGGCGCAACGTCTCGAGCAGCTCACCGGCGACCTCCAGTGAAGGCCGGACGATCCGACGGCGCCCGAACGGTGATGCGGCCAGGGCACCGACGAGGACCAGTATCGCGCTGATCGTCAGTACGACCGGCCAACCGGTTGGAATCGACAGGTTGCGCGGCACGCCGGACGTATCGACTCCGAAGAAGCCGATGATGCCCAGCAGGACCGCCACCGCCCCCGTGCCTGCCTGGTTCAACACCGTGACTCCGACCGCTGATGATCGGCGCAGGCCCAGTCGCTCCATGTAGATGATGTTGATGCCGAAGAAACCGGCGCCGCTCGGTGTGGTGCGCCCGGTGAACGCGGCGGCCACCTGTACCGCGGTCGTGCGCCAGAACGGCAGGGGAGTCCGGCTGGAGCCGAGGATGGACACCGCCGACATCGGGATCGCCAGGATTCCGGCGACCACCGCGGCCGCCAGCCAGCCCCAATGGGCATGCCGCAGTGCCTCCAGCACCTCTCCGAAGCTCGACAGCTCGGGCAGTAGCAGGTAAATGGCGGCGCCGATGAGGAGCAGTCCGACGATGGTGACCGGCCGTACGGGGGAGCGGAAACCCGGGATCGGGCACTGAATGCGGTCGGCGAGGGTCTCGCGCAGCTCGGCCAGCAGGTAACGGTGCGCACCGGGCTGGGCCAGAATCCGCCGCGGCAGGGCAAGGGGGCGCAGGTTCACCAGCGCTGCCTCGAGTTGCTCGATCGGCAGCGCTCGCATCGCGGTGGTCACCGTGCGGTCGATACCGGCCACCGAGGCCAGCGAGACCAGTGCCTCGGCAAGATCCTGGGCGCGGCGCGCCGCCCCGGCCCCTGCCTGGCTGAACGTGAAGTTGAGCAGCCAGGGACGGTGTTCGGAGTCGATGAGGAGATTCTTGGTCCGCAGGTCGTGATGGGCGATGCCTGCTTCCGCCAGTATCGCGATCTGTGCCCAGATCGCCTCCAGCAACTCGTCATCGAGTTCGTTGCTCGAAAGCTGCGGTAGCCGACGTCCGCCATCGACCTGCCGGTGCACCAGCAGAGGTGGGGCGTGCTTCACGTCGCAGGCCAGTACGACAGCAGGAGTGCGCACCCCCGCCCGTTCGGCCAGCAGCGTGACATAGGCCTCGTGCTCGACTTCGTGGTGGGCGCTTGCCAACCGCGGTTCGTCCTGCACATCGAGCAACGCGAGCACGCGGCTGGCCTTGTACAGGATCCCGGCACGCCGGTGCAGACGGCGTACCACCTTCACCCGGAATGTTTCCCCGCTCTCGGTGGACACCGAAAACTGGCGCGGTTCCAGCAACCGGTATTTGAGCGCGGTCACCGACACGGGGCCGAAATCGGACATCTCCAGCTCCCGGCGGACGACCTCCGCGGAGATCTTGTGGCCGGGAGCGCCCCAGACGAGATGGAACAACGTGCCCACGCCCCAGCCGAGCAACGCACCGGCCACCACGTCCCACGGCAGGTGGTAGCCCAGGTGAATCTCCGCCACGGCGATCAGCACGGTGAGCACCCAGCCGACGAGACGCACGGGGCCACCGAGATACGGTGCGGCAACCACGGTGAGTACGGCCATGATGGCCACGCTCGTGGCGGGGAAGTCGAACTCGGTCATGGGGGTGAGCAGTGACTGTGCCGATATCGGACGGTTGCCCAGGAGCCAGTGCATCCCTTCGGCGAGCACCCACGTCACACCGCCCGCTGTCGCGCAGAGCAGGCCCAGTCGAATGAATTTGAGATACAGGGCGACTGCGGTGACTGCGGCGATGCCCACCCAGGAACCGAACCAGGTCAGCACGATCCACACCGGGTCCGATACCGAGGGGATCCTCGCCAGCTGCTGGGAGATCGCGATTTCGACCGGGTTGGCCGGGACGAGGGCCAGCAGCACGCTCACCGTGAGCAGTCCGCCCGCAACGAGAATCCGGAGGAGGTCGCGGGGACGCCGGCCGATGGACAACCGCAACCGGGGGTCGGAGGGGCCCATTCCCTCAGCCGGCGATCCTTCGGCGTTACGCACTGCTCCACCTACTCTTGAGCCATCGGCAGCTGGACGTGCCCTATTGTCTCCGGTCGGCAACAGGCCGCATGTGTTCGTCCACACCCGGCGAACAAACGCGGTGGCTTCGTTCGGACCGTGCAGGAGGCTCGGTAGTGGCTACGACTGCCGTGCTGCATCGCCGCAGCCGTTTCGCGTCAAGTCGTCCGGAAGCGGCAGCGAGCGGTGCGGATCAAGTTCGACGCCACCCGAGCGCAGGACGTGATCGAGGATCGTCCAGATCGCTCCGGTGAGCTGCTCGACGAGAGCCTCCCGGCTGATGCCCGCGGGGTTGTCCAGCCATCGTGTGCCTGCGGACTCGACGTAGCCGACCAAGCCGAAGGCGGTCGTCTCCGCGGGGCTCGGATCGAGCTCGAAGGCAAGCAGGTACTCGGTGAACAACCGGGTGAGGTGCCTGCCCAGGGTGGTCTTGATGTTGGTGAAGCTGCCTGTACCGGTGGTTTCGGCGACAGGCGAGCAACGGAGAAGGTAACGGTAAAGGTGGGTGTGTTCGGTGAGCCAACGCAGGTGAGTCTCGACCGCCATGGTGATCATTCGCATCGGCGAGCCCTGTGGGTGCCATACCGGCGCGAATTCCTCGGTGAGCAGTTCGGTGACCCGTTGTGAGACAGCGCGCTGCAGGTCACTCGCGCTGCCGAAGTGCTTGTACAGCCGGGTTCGAGCCACCCCGGCCTGTTGCGCGATCTGTTCGGTCGATACCTCGGGTCCGTGCTCGGCGATCGCGGCGAGCGCCGCGTCGACGAACTCCGCCCGACGGCGCTCGTGCTGACCCGCCCACCGAGTAGCACGGCCGTCCGGCCGAGAGCGGCGGGTGCTTATCGGCATGTCGGTGAGTCTACCCAATAGCGGGTACGGAATGTATCCCTGCGATTTTCGAGTACGCCTCGCCTCCCATCACCGTCCGCCGATGTGGTGGGCAGCTCGGAAGTTTTCGGGGAAACTTCCGAGCCCGCCCGAGGCCAACCGGAGGCACCGCTCAATGCGCGGGGGTTCATGTCCGCAGTTCGGGGAAGTCGGTGTCGGAGTACTCTCCTTCAACCGGGCCGTTCTCGCGGTTCCGCTCGTCCTCCATGCCGCGCAGTTCCACGCGACGGATCTTGCCGGAGATCGTCTTCGGCAGCTCGGCGAATTCCAGGCGCCGGATTCGTTTGTACGGGGCCAGGTTCTCCCGCGCGAACCCCAGGATCGAGCAGGCGGTGTCACGGTCGGGCCGGTGGTCCGCGGTCAGCGTGACGTAGGCCTTCGGGACCGCCAGGCGCACCGGATCCGGCGAGGGAACCACGGCGGCCTCCGTCACCGCCTCGTGCTCCAGCAGTATGCTCTCCAGCTCGAACGGCGAGATCCGGTAGTCGCTGGCCTTGAACACGTCGTCGGCACGTCCCGTGTAGGTGATGTATCCGTCGGCATCCCGGCTGCCCACATCGCCGGTGTGGTAGTAGCCGTCGCGCATGACCTCGGCGGTGCGCTCCGGGTCATCCCGGTAGCCGAGCATCAGCCCCAGCGGCGGCAGGCTCAGGTCGAGGCAGAGCTCGCCCTCCGAACCCGGTTGGCCGGTGGCCGGATCCAGCAGGGCGATGGTGAAGCCCGGCAACGGACGCCCCATGGAGCCGGGCTTGACTTCCTGGCCGGGGGTGTTGGCAATCTGCACGGTGGTCTCGGTCTGGCCGAACCCGTCCCGGATCGTGACTCCCCAGGCCCGGCGGACCTGCTCGATGATCTCCGGGTTCAGTGGCTCCCCCGCGCCCACCACCTTGGTGGGCGGTGCGGCCAGCTGTGTGAGATCGGCCTGGATGAGCATCCGCCACACCGTCGGTGGTGCGCAGAAACTCGTCACCCCGCAGCGCTGCATGTGCCCGAGCAGGGCTTGCGGGTCGAACCGTGTGTAGTTGTGGATGAACACACAGGCACCCGCGTTCCACGGCGCGAACACGTTGCTCCACGCGTGCTTGGCCCAGCCGGGGGAGGAGATGTTCAGATGCACATCGCCGGGCTCCAGCCCGATCCAGTACATGGTCGACAGGTGCCCAATCGGGTAGGTGGTATGGGTGTGTTCGACCAGCTTGGGTTGTGCGGTGGTACCGGAGGTGAAATACAGCAGCACCGTATCCGAGGCTTTGGTCCCACCATCCGGTGTGAACTGCTGCTCGGCCGAATACGCATCGGCATAGCTCAGCCACCCTTCGACCGGCGCGCCCACCGCCACGCGGGTGTACTCGCCGGGCACGGTCTCGAATGTCGCCGTGTCCGCCGAGCGAACCACGACATGCTTGGCGTTGCCGCGCTGCACCCGATCGGTCAGGTCCGCTGCTGCCAGCATCGTCGAGGCGGGGATCAGCACCGCCCCCAGCTTCATGGCCGCGAGAATGGTTTCCCACAGCTCGACCTGGTTGCCGAGCATCACAATCACCCGGTCGCCTCGGCCCACACCTTGCCTGCGGAGCCAATTCGCCACCTGATCGGATCTCCGGGACAGCTCGGCGAAGGACAGCTTCATCTCCGAACCGTCCTCCTCGACGATCCACAGCGCGGGCCGGTCGGCCGATTCCGGTTCCGTGCCGAGCGCGTCGAACCAGTCCAACGCCCAATTGAACTCGGCCGGTTCCGGCCAGCGGAAACCGGCATATGCCCGTGTGTAGTCCTCCCGGTGCGTCAGCAGGAACTCGCGCATCCGCCGGAACTCCGCGCTGCGGGCGGATGCTGCGTCTGCTGTGCCGTCGTTCACGAAGGGCTCCTCTCCGCACCGCCGGTTCGGGCGGCTCTCGACTCTCTGCTGGTGGCACGGCGACCGCCTTACCGCACTGCGGTCACTGCCCCGGACCGTGACACCACCGGGTTATGCTCCACATCACAGGAGTGGTTCACTACCCCCGAAAATGGGGAGAGGGAGCGATGGAGCAGACGCGACACCCATTGATGCGTCCCGATGACGCGGACGCGTTTCGGCAAGCCCTCAGGTCGGTGCAGCGACGCACCGAAGTTCCCCTGGTCTTCGGTGGTCAGGTCCTGAACGGTGCCCTGCGGCTCTCGGAGTTCCTCGGAGCACGCACCAGTGGTCTGCGCGGACTGAGCGTCTTCCCCGGCGCCGGCCTCGGCGGCCACGTTGTGGCGTACGGGCACCCCGCTGCGGTCAATGACTACGGAACGGCGAAGTCGATCACCCACGACTACGACCGTCCCGTGCTCGGTGAAGGAATTCGCTCGGTCGTTGCCGCACCGGTCACGGTGCACGGTTCGGTACGCGGTGTGCTTTACGGAGCCGTCCGTGCCGTGCTGCCGCTGGGAGATCGTGCGGTGGATGCCCTGGTGGATGCCTCCCGGCGGCTGGCCGGTGAAATCTCGCTTCGGGACGAGGTCGACCGGCGGGTGCAGCTGCTGCAGACGGCTGCCTGCGACGAGCTGATGAATGATCGCGACCGGGTGACTGCCGAGGAGGTTCGCGAGCTGCACACGGAGTTCCGCAGCATCGCTCAGGCGATGGAGGACACCGAGCTCCGTGATCGGTTGCGGCAGGCCTGCGAGCGGCTCGCCCGTCTCGGCGTGCAACGAAAGTCCGAGCTGATCTCGCCGCTGGCTCCGCGTGAACTCGACGTGCTCGCCCAGGTCGCGCTCGGCTGCAGCAACGCCGAGGCGGGCAGGCGCCTGTCGCTGCTCCCCGAAACCGTCAAAGCATATTTGCGCAGCGCCATGCGCAAGCTGGAGGTGCACAGCAGGCATGAGGCGGTTGTCGTCGCCCGACGCCGGGGCCTGCTGCCCTGATTCCCAGTGCGTCGGAAGGAGATCAGCGCCCGTGCTCGACCGTCATGTCGGCGGAATCATGGAGCTCCGAACGAGAGAGCGGTACGCGGGATTGTTCGGTGATCGGTGATGCGAGTATTGCGCTGCGCCGATTCCGGATTGCTGCTCGAGCTGGACGATCCGGACGGAGTGCTCGCGCTGTACGCGGCTCTGACCAGCGAGGAGTTGCCCGGCGTGACGGATCTGGTGCCCGCGGCGCGCACGCTGCTGCTGCGCCTGGATCCGCAGCGTGCTGACGTTGCGGAGATCGAGCGGATGGTCCGCGCTGTGCACATCGATCACGTCGATCATCCCGAGCACGCCGAGGGTGGTGAGCTGCCCGATCGTGGTCGGGTGATCGTGCCGGTGTGCTACGACGGTGCGGATCTGACCGAGGTCGCGCGGCTGACCGGGCTTTCCGAGCGAGACGTCGTGCACGCACATACCACGACCGAGTGGACCGTGGCGTTCGGTGGGTTCGCTCCCGGATTCGGTTATCTCGTAGGCGGGGACGGTCGCCTGCGGGTTTCCCGCCGCAGCGAGTCGCGAACGAGGGTGCCCGCGGGGGCGGTCGGGCTCGCCGGTGAGTTCAGCGGGATCTATCCGCGGGAGTCCCCGGGTGGCTGGCAACTGATCGGGCGCACCGACCTGCGGATTTGGCAGGTGGATCGGGACCCGCCCGCGCTGTTGCGCCCCGGAGTCCGGGTGCGCTTCGAGGAGGTGGGGCCGTGACCGGGAGTGGTGATGATTCGGCCGGGAATCGGCAATACCGGAAGCGAAGCACCGGGCTCGAAATCGTCGAGACCGGTCCGCTGGCGACCCTGCAGGATCTCGGACGGCCGGGCTTGGCCGACATCGGTGTCGGTGTTTCGGGAGCCGCCGATCGGGGGGCGTTGAGACTGGCCAACCGGCTCGTGGGCAACGATGAGGCTGCCGCCGCAGTCGAGGTGACCCTGGGCGGGCTGGCCGTGCGTGCCGGACACGCTATGACGGTCGCGGTCACGGGAGCGCCATGTCCGATCACTGTGGACGGGCGCAGCGAAGCGGTGAACTCGGTGCTGCGCCTGGCTGCGGGAACCGAACTGCGCTTGGGCATACCGGATCGCGGTCTGCGCAGTTATCTGGCGGTGCGTGGGGGGATCGCGGTCGAGTCGGTGTTGGGATCGCGCAGCACCGACGTGCTCGCCGGGGTCGGCCCCGACAAGCCGACAGCCGGAACGGTGCTGCCGGTGGGCCCGGCACCTACGGGCTCTCCGGTGGTCGAGATCGCCCCGGTGCCCGCCCCGGGCGCCGGGGACATCGAACTCCCGGTGGTTCCCGGTCCTCGCGACGACTGGTTCGATGATCGGGCGCTGGGCACGCTGTTGCACGAACCGTACGAGGTCGGCATCGACAGCAATCGGATCGGCATGCGGCTGATCGGGCCCACGCTGCACCGGGCAGGGAATGCCGAACTTCCCAGCGAGGGCATGGTTGCCGGGGCGCTCCAGGTCCCGCCTTCGGGGCAGCCGACCCTGTTTCTTGCCGATCACCCTGTTACCGGAGGCTATCCCGTGATCGCCGTGCTGCCCGCCGTCTCCGTCGATGTGGCCGCTCAGGTCCGTCCGGGGCAGCGGGTGCGGTTCCGCAGGGCAGGACAACGCTTGTCCCGTGGCCGGACCCGGTGATGACCCGCGGTTCCGCTGACTCTGCGACACCACCGGTGGGGCGTGTTCACCGTTCAGGGGGAGACGATTCTTCGGGATCCTGTTGTCAGGTTGCGCCGCTGTCACCACGCGAGACCATGTAACGGCGACATGAGAAAGCGCCTCGGAGACGGAGGCGAGTGCACAACCGTGGAACGTGCCTCCGCTGTCGGGACACCGGCAATCGATCGGCTCGCTGCGGCAGGCCCGGCTAAGCGGTTGCGGGTGCAGTGCCGCAGTCCGCAGTCCGCAGTCCGCAGTCGGGTAGTACGGCTGCGGCACGGACGCCTGCTTGTCCTTCGTCGCTCTGCCGAGGTGGGAGGAATTCGAGATGACGAGCGTGCGAGAGATCATGACCGTCGATGTGGAATGCATCGACGGCAGTGCCTCGCTGGCCGATGCGGCCTATCGGATGTCGGAGTTGGAGGTCGGGGCGCTGCCGATCTGCGATGTCGGCAACCGGCTGCGCGGCATCCTCACCGAGCGCGACATCGTGGTCAAGTGCCTGGCCCGCGGTGCCGACCCCTTCCACGCACGGGCAGGGCAGTGCGCCGAGGGACCACCTGCCACGGTGCAGGCCGACGACCCGGTCGAGGAAGTGGTGCGGGTGATGAGCGAGCGCCACATCCGTCGGTTGGTGGTGCTGGACGGCGGCGATGTGGTCGGCATGATCGGCGAGAAGGACCTGGTGCGAGGCTTGACGAGCGAGCAGTTCGCGGAGGTGATGCGGTCCATCCTGGAGGCACCCGCCTCGGCGGTCGCGCCGCTTTCCAGCGAACACGATCGGATTCGGGCCGAGGGACTCTTCGCGCACTTTCTGGGGCGCCTGCGGCATCACCGCGGTGAAGCCCGGACATCGACCGCCCCACCCCGGTAAAAGGACACCGATACCCATGGCACTCCGAGAACGGCAATCCCAGGGTCGCGTGAGCCGCTTCTTCGCTGCGTACTCCATCGACACCACGGTGTTCGGCTGGTCGTTCGGGATCATCGTGGTGTTCTGCATCGTGGGGGCGCTGATGCCCCGGACCGTCGGAAACCTGGCCAATACGGGTCTGAACTGGGTGGTCAGGAACCTGGGTTGGCTGTTCGTCCTGGCCTCGGTGGGTTTCGTGGTGTTCACGATCTACTTGGCGGTCAGCCGGTACGGGCGCATCCCGCTGTCGCAGGACGGTGAGCCACCTCAGTTCTCCACCGTGTCCTGGGTGGCGATGATGTTCTCCGCCGGGATGGGCATCGGACTGATCTTCTTCGGCGTCTACGAGCCGGTCGCGCACCTGGCCAATCCGGCGCCCTGGCTCAACGTGCAGCCGGGCAGTCAGCAGGCGGCGCGGCTGGGCATGGCCTACTCGTTCTTCCACTGGGGCCTGC
This sequence comes from Haloactinomyces albus, assembly GCF_031458135.1. Taxonomy (NCBI): domain Bacteria; kingdom Bacillati; phylum Actinomycetota; class Actinomycetes; order Actinopolysporales; family Actinopolysporaceae; genus Haloactinomyces; species Haloactinomyces albus. Next base: position 4,735,639 of record NZ_JAVDXW010000001.1, read on the forward strand.
ATCCCTGGGCGATCTATGCGACGGTGGCGCTGGCGCTGGCCTATTCCACCTACCGCAAGGGCCGAGGCAATCTGATCAGCTCCCCGTTCCAGTCGCTGCTGGGGAAAAAGCGCATCGAGGAGGACGGCTGGGGCAAGCCGATCGATATCTGGGCGATCGTGGCCACGAAATTCGGCGGCGCCACCTCCCTGGGCCTGGGATCGTTGCAGATCGCGGCCGGTATTTATTTGTTCACCGGCATCGGCGGCGGATTCGGGCAGCAAGACGGTCAAGGAACGCTGATAGCGCTGCTGGTCATCGCGGTACTGATCTTCTTTGCGGTGCTGTCGGCGGTCAGTGGGGTCTCCCGCGGCATCAAGTGGCTGTCCAACACCAACATGGTGATCGCCGCCCTGCTGGTGCTATTCGTCCTGTTTGCCGGGCCGACGGTGTTTCTGCTCAACCTGGGGCCGAGCGCACTGGGCGCCTACGTGTTCAACTTCATCCCGTGGAGCCTGCGCACCCCCGCCTTCGGCGGTGTGGGCTGGCTCTCGGACTGGACGATCTTCTACTGGGCCTGGTGGATCTCCTGGACACCGTTCGTGTCCACCTTCATCGCCCGGATCTCGAAGGGGCGCACCATTCGCGAGTTCGTGCTCGGCGTTCTCATCGTGCCCACACTGGTCTCCGCGCTGTGGTTCACCATTCTCGGCGGTGCCGGGCTGAACCTGCAGCTCACCGGCCGGGCCAACATCGCAGGTGCCGGATCGACCAGTGAGGCCGCAGCCTTTTTCACCGCACTGCAGCAGTACCCCGGCTTCTTCGCCACCGGCATCGTGGTCATGTTCCTCGTGGCGATCTTCTGGGTCAGCGGCGCCGATGCCAGCGCGGTGGTGCTCGGCATCCTCTCCTCTCGCGGCACCACCGAGCCGAACAAGTGGCTGATCGCCGCCTGGGCCGTGATGAGCGCGGCCGTGGCGGCCGTGCTGTTGCTCGTGGGCGGGCTGCAAGCACTGCAGACGTTCACGATCCTGGTCGCGGCTCCGTTCGTGCTGATCATCATCGGTCTGTGTTGGTCGTTGTATTCCGACCTGCGCCACGATCCGCTGCGGCGAGCCCGAGCAGGCCCGGTCGGGCACCAGCGACGCCGCACTGTCGTCCCCTCCGAGCCGGAGGACTGAGCAGCAGGTCATGCTCCCGGTCGCCGATGGCATCACCCTGACCAGGCGCCTCTGACAGTCCGTTCACGGCGAGGCAGGTCCATGTTCGCTCACCGAAACCGCTCGGGGAGCGGGGCGCGTGTGACGGGAGCACGGGCCCTCGCTCGAACACGGTACTTGCCGCCTATCGCAGCTCCTGGCCGTGCTGGGCGATTCCGCGTAGATCATTGCCGCTCAGCACGGAACGAGGTTGCCGTTCGAGGGGATTGCGACGGCGGTCGGCACCCGCATCCTTCATCTTGATCAACAGCCACTGGCTGTCCGTGCGCTTGCCCATGCGGGTCAGCGCGTAGCCGCCGCGGAGCTTGTCGCCGTCGAGCCAGAGGTTGATGTGACCGTTCTCCAGCGCCTCGGCGGCACTGGTCTGCTGCTCGGTGAGGTGCTGGTAGCTCCCGGTGTCCCAGACGAGAACCGTGCCCGCGCCGTACTCGCCCTGCGGGATGATTCCCTCGAAGTCGCCGTACTCCAGGGGATGGTCCTCGGTGGGCACGGCCAGGCGCTTGTCCTGCGGATTGAGCGATGGCCCCTTGGGGATCGCCCACGACTTCAGCACTCCGTCGACCTCGATCCGGAAGTCGTAGTGCAGCGTTCCTGCCTCGTGTTTCTGAATGACGAACCGTGCACTCGATCGCTCCGGCGGGGACTGTTCGCCGCCGCGCGGCTCGGTCGTCGTACCGAAGTGGCGCTTGCGACGGTACTCACCGAGTTTGTCCGGCATGCGCTCGCTTTACCCGTTCCGGCCCGGGTGGCAAACGCGACCGTTGCGCGGACATGAGGCGGTGGCTGTCTCGCTTGCCGCGCGAATCGGGTAGAAGGTCAGGAGGACCTACCGGTTTCCCAGGCGTCGAGGTCGATCAAGGGGAGGCCGCTGTCCGGGTCATGGCGCCGGACCAGGTGCGGTGGTGATTCGGTGATCATGACCTCGAGCGTCGGCCGGACCAGCCCGGCCCTGAGGTGCCCGCCGCGGGTGGTGCCGTCGTGACGTCCGAGTACGGCATGCAGATGCATCTGGGGTTCGTCGTCGCCGACGAGCACTCCGGTCATCGTGAGGACCTCGACCTGCTCGTCGACGGGAATGTCCTGATACTGCTTGGTGTCCACGTCGAAGTAGGCCAGCGTGGCGCTGCTGAGGCCGCCGATCGCCGTGACCGAGGCCGTGCCGATGCCGGACGAGCGGGCGAACCGCGTGAGCTCGTCCAGGACACGGTCTCCGGCATCCAGCACGACCACGTAGGTGCCGGGGGCTCCGGTGACCAGCTGCTTGCTCCGCAAGGGGTGCCTCCCGTGTCTCGGTGGCTTTCAATCCGTGCGTGGGGCAGCCTTTCGCAGGTGAGCGAGGTCGGCAACCGCGAACGGTCGCCCCCCTCTTGTGCGGGGCCTGCTGGAGAGGTTTCCTCGGGCAGGCGGAGAAAGAATCGGTAATACGGTCGGACAGGCCGTCCTCGAGGAGGGTTCATGGAAATTCCGCTCACCCCGCTGGAGTTCGCCCGACGTACTCGTCGGCTGCACCCGGACCGAGAGGCAGTGGTCGACGGGCAGCTGCGGTGGACCTATGAGCAGTTCTTCGATCGCTGCGACCGCTGGTCGGCGGCGCTGGAAGGGATGGGGGTGGGTAAGGGCGACCGCGTGGCCTACATTGCTCCGAACACCCACGGTCAGCTCGAATCCTTCTATGCGGTTCCCCAGCTCGGAGCCGTGCTGGTCCCCATCAACTACCGCCTCTCGGCCGAGGACATCGTCTACATCGTCAACCACTCGGGTTCCACGGTCGTCTGTGTGCACGCGGATCAGCTCGACGTGGTGGACCAGGTCCGCGATCGGATGCCGGAAGTCGAGCACTTCGTGGCCCTGGAGGGTGCCCGCGCGGATTGGGAGGACTACGAGGCGCTGCTCGCGCGAGCAAGTTCGGAGTTCACCAGGCCCGCCATCGCGGAGACCGATCTGCTGTCGATCAACTACACCAGCGGTACCACTGCACGCCCCAAGGGCGTCATGATCACACACCGCAACGCCTACCTGAATGTGGTGGGCACGCTGCTGCACCTGCGCATCGGACTCGGTGAGCGATACCTGTGGACTCTGCCGATGTTCCACGCCAACGGCTGGACCTATACGTGGACGGTCACCGCGGCAGCCGCCACGCACGTGTGCCTGCGTGCAGTGGACCCGGCCCGCGTGTTCGAACTCATCCGTACCGAGGGCGTGTCCTGGCTGTGTGCGGCGCCCACGGTGCTGATCGCCCTTGCGCACGCCGCACCGGAGGTCCGGGGCAGTGTGCCTCCCGGAGTCCACGTGGTCACTGCCGGTGCGTCTCCCGCCGCGGCCACTCTCGAGCGTCTGGAGCAGGAATTCGGCTGGGAGGTGACCCACGTCTACGGTCTCACCGAGACCACTCCGTTCATCACGGTGTGCGAGCCCAGAGCCGAGCACGAGGGGCTTCCCGCGCAGCAACGCAGCATTCTCAAAGCCCGTCAGGGTATCGAGCTCATCACCTCCGGTGAGCTCAAGGTCGCCGGTGACCACGGCAGCGAGGTCCCGTGGGACGGCGCGACGGTCGGCGAGATCGTGGTGCGCGGCAATGTGGTGATGCAGGGCTATTTCCGCGATCCCGAAGCGACCGAACAGGTCATGGGCGACGGCTGGTTCCACACCGGGGACGCCGCTGTCACTCACCCCGACGGCTACGTCGAGATCCGCGATCGCATCAAGGACGTCATCATCTCGGGTGGGGAGAACATCTCCTCCATCGAGGTCGAAGGCGTTCTCCTGCGTCATCCCGCGGTGCAGGAGGCCGCCATCGTCGGTCTGCCGCATGAAAAATGGGGCGAGACACCGCACGCTTTCATCGTCCTTCAGGCAGGCGACTCGGCCACGGCCGACGACATCATCTCCTTCACCCGGCAGCACCTCGCGCATTTCAAGGCGCCGACCGCGGTCAGCTTCGTCGACGAGCTCCCGAAGACGGCCACCGGCAAGATCCAGAAGTACGTGCTGCGCGGCGGGACCTCCGCGGTTTCCCGCCAATGACGTTCGTGCCTCTTTGGTGAAGCATATTCGCTTATTCCGATTCGATCCGGTTGGGCCGGCCGCCTTCGGCGTGTTCGTCGGAGGCGGCCGGGGCCGGGAGCTTGCCCGAGCGGACTGCCTCGGAAAGGTCATCGATGGGGGCCGGTTTGCCGAAGTAGAATCCCTGTGCCTGATTGCAGCCGAGATCTCGGAGGAGTTCGAGCTGCCGAGCGGTCTCGGCTCCTTCCGCCACGACCGTGAGACCAACGGCCTGTGCCATGGCGATGATGCTGGTGACGATGACCTCGGTGTCTTTGGAATCACCGAGCCTGGCGACGAACGACCGGTCGATCTTGAGGGAGTCCAGTGGCAGGCTGTGCAGTTGCGCCAGTGACGAGTATCCGGTTCCGAAATCGTCGATGGCCAGCAACACGCCGAGCTCACGCAACGCGCGCAGTACCCGCGTTGCTGCCGCCGAGTCCTGCATGAGGGCACTTTCGGTGACCTCCAGGCACAAACGGTGTGCGGGCAGGCCGGTTTCGGCCAGTGCCTCTCGGACGGTGGACAGCAGGCGCGGATCATCGAGCTGGTGTGCGGACAGATTCACGTTGAGCTGTAGGGCAAGCTTGTTCCGGTCGCGCTGGGCAGCCAGTTCGCGGGTCGCTGTCCGCAGCATGTGCGCACCGATGTGGCTGATCAGCCCGCTTTCCTCGGCTAGGGGAATGAATTCGCCGGGTGAGACCGTCCCGTGCACCGGGTGGTTCCACCGCAGCAGGCCCTCCACACCCACCATGCGGTTGGTGCGCAGGTCGACGAGGGGCTGGTAGGCGACCCGGAGTTGGTTCTCCTGCACGGCGCTGCGCAGGTCCTGCTCCAGCTGCATGTGTCGCTGCATGCGTTCGCGGAGTGCGACGTCGAAGAACACATAACGTCCCCGGCCCAGCGCTTTGGCCCGGTACATGGCCACATCGGCATCCCGCAGGACATCCTCGGCACCTCTGGCGTCCTCCGGCGGCACCAGCACGATCCCGATGCTGGTGTCGAGATGGATCTGCCTACCTTGCACGGTGACCGGATTTGCCAGGGAATCGCGCAAGCGTTCGGTGAGGGAGCGGACCTCCTCATGGCTGATTTCACCGTGGGCGATGACCACGAATTCGTCGCCGCCGAGGCGGCTGACGAGATCCTCGTGCCGTGCTGCCTTCTGCAGCCGTTCCCCGGCGATCCGCAGCACCGCGTCGCCGACGCCGTGGCCCAGAGAATCGTTGATGACCTTGAAATTATCGAGATCGATGAACAGCACCGTCATCGGTTGTGTCCGATGTGAGCAGCGCAGCGCAGCGCTGAGCTGCTGCAGAATCAGGGTGCGGTTCGCCAGCCCGGTCAGTGGATCGTGCGTGGCTTCCTGCTTCAACTGTTCGCGGATGGCCCGGCTCTCGGTGATGTCGGTGAAGGAGATGACGACCGAATGCGGCTGCTGGTCGTCGGACATGAGTGGGCGCGAGGTGAGTGCGAGCCACACGCTCTGTCCATCCGCTCGCTGCAGGCGCACCACCCGCGAGTTCTGCGGCTCTCCGGTGCGTTGTGTCTGCATCGCGGGTGAGGCCTCCGGCGGGATGCCGGCCCCGTCCTCGTCGAACAACGGCCAGGACACGGGTGAGGACCCGACGATTTCGGACTCCTCGGCACCGGAGATGCGCTGAGCTGCGGGGTTGGCCGACTCGATGAGCCCTGTTGCACCCACCACGATGACGCCCTCGTCGAGGGTGGCGACCACGGTGGCGAAATGCCGCTCGGCCCGCCGTCGTGCGGTCTCGTCCGCACACACCAGCACGAAGCCGTCCTCCATCTCCGCGGCGGAGACACGGATGGCGAGCACGGCACCATCCGCGCGCCGGTGTACGGCCTGCGCGATGCCGCCGCCTGTCAGCAGCGATTCGGGGTCGAGGGAGGCACCGACCAGGTCACCGACGTGCCGCCCGAGTGCCTGGTCCGCGGGGACACCGTAAACAGCCTCCGCAGCCGGGTTCCAACTGGTCACCACTCCGCCACGGGTCGTGGCGATGATCGCGTCGCTGACATGCTGAACGAGTGCCGCTTGGTAGTGCAGCGTCGCCTCGGCCTCTTTCTGAGCCGTCAGGTCGCGCATGATGACCTGAAACGCAGGGCGACCTTCCCAAGTAGTGCGCACCGAGATCGCTTCGACGAGAACTGTGTCGCCGTCGAAGCGCAGGAGCTCGGTCTCCGTCGGGGTCGAGGTGGCTCCCGGGGTCGTCAGCGATGAGATCCGCTCCCGCAGTTGCGGAATCGAGCGCTCGTCCAGGAAGTCGGCAATCGGGGAGTCGATGATCTGCGTATCGGATTCGGCGGCCACGATACGGACAGTGGCCGGGTTCACATACTTGAGCATTCCGTCCTGGTGCACGCAGATCGCATCCGGACTCAGTTCCACGAGCAACCGGTAACGGTCGGCGAGGTCGGCCAGTGCCTGCCGATTCCCGTGCGCTGTGGTCACGTCGGTCGCGATCCCCGCAAGGCCACCGGTCCGAATGTCTCCGAACCTTCGAGCGCGGAAGCGGATCAAGCGCATTCCCCGGTCGGGTGTCTCGAGCTGCTGTTCGAGTTCGAGGTCCTGCCATGCCGTGGTCGTCCGCGCACCCGTCGTCAATGGTTCCACGAGCTCCAGTAATCGGGCACGGATGTCACCTTCGGCAGCGCCGGACATGCTCAGGAGCGCATCCATACCGGACATCCAGGTGATCTCATCATCGGCGAAGCTGAACGACCACATGACAGCGTCGTTCACGGACAGCGCCAAGTCCACGAGCTCGCGACCGAGCCCCGAACCGACCGGGATCCCGTCGGTGTTGTGAGCGTCAGCCCCCATGATCCGTCCGATCCGCAAATAGACTGCATGCCGCCCATGGCATCACAGTTCAGTCTTCTGTGAATTGAAAGGAGCGGGCTTCGGGCCGGGAGCTAGCTGTCCGGATCGAGCATAGCGCACCTCTCTTCTCCGTCGGCATTCCCGAGGATGCCCCTCTGCGCAGGTCATCAACCGTTCCCCTGCAAGTGTTCGTGAAATGCACGGTGGCAACTCACGATCTTGGCTCGTCCACCGAACCCCCGGAGTACTCCTGCGGGGAGTTGTTGACGCTATGTGCGCAGTCCGTCGCCAAAAAGTCTGGCTCTTGAGTGACTTTCATGTACCTCCGTGATAAACCTGAGAGTGCGAGCACATTTGGTGGCGGAATCGAGAAAGTTATCTTCACCCTTGCGGGTGTCGATGCGCAAAAGTACGTGTCTGGTTATGACTCTCCGTAGTTCGATCTCACGTAGGACTACTTTCTCTCGATTTTTCAGCGAGGACACGGGGGCTGCTGACACGTCGACGCGATCGAGGGGGCAAGGACCCGCCCGGTGGCCGGGCGCAGATGCATGATCGGAGCAGGAAGAGAGGGCGAGCGATTGGTCTCGCAGCAGTTCGGAATTTGTGGCATAGGCACAGTCACCGGCTACGGCTGGGGCCGCGAGGTGTTCTGGGATGGTTTGACCTCGGCCAAGCTGGCCGCCGCACCGGTCGGCGGGCATGGACCGAACCGGGACCGCACGGCGTGGGTGGCCACCGTGCCGGACGGCGGCGACGAGGCGGACGGCCCGAGCCGCTTCGCGAGGGCCATGCGAGCGGCCGCGCGAGAGGCGATCACCGACGCAGGAAATCGTGGTTGGCAACCCGGCAGGCGGGTCGGACTGCTGCATGCGGTCGTGCTCGGCGAGGTCGACCTGTGGCGGGACTTCTACCTGACCCACGACGGGCGGCTGCCGGTGCGCGACTACCTCGCTCTCATGCCGTCGACGCCGATGTCGACCTTGATGAAGGAGTTCGATTTCCACGGACCGGCGATGAACGTGTCGTCGATGTGCGCGTCGGGCAACGCGGGACTGCTCACCGCAAAAGCCTGGCTCGACGGCGGAATCGTGGATGACGTGGTTTTCGTGGCCACTGATCTGTCCGCGACACCCGAGAACGTGCTGCACTTCGACAAGCTCGGCGTCGCCGTGACCGACACCGATCCACTGGATGCCTGCAGGCCGTTCCAGGAAGGCAGCCGGGGCTTCGGCATGGGGGAGGCGTCGGTCGGGATGGTGCTGTCCAAGCGCTCATCGACCCCGTATGCGTCGGTGCTCGGTGGTGCGATGTCACACGACGCCTACCACGTCACCTCGATCGATCCGAACCTGACCGAGGTGACCGGTTGCTTCCGCGAAGCGCTGGACAACGCCGGAGTGCAGGCTTCGGATGTCCGGTACTTCAATGCCCACGGCCCGGGAACCCGGCAGTGCGATCGCGCCGAGGCCGCGGTCGCCGATCAGCTGTTCCCTCCGCATTCGGAAATCTACTCGATCAAGCCGCTCGTCGGTCACTGCCAGGGCGCGGCATCGGCCGTGGAGGTCGCAGCCGCCGCGCTCGGTTACGACCGCGGGGTCATCCCGGCACCGCCGACGGTGGCTGCGGGCCATCCTCGACTGCTCAATGGCTGCACGTCCGCCACCGATGGAATCACGGTGAAGTCCTCACTGGGCATGGGCGGCCACAATTCCGCGGTTGTGCTCGCACCATCGGAGTGATCAGCCGCCCGCTGCCGGAGCACGTTGTGGTGATCAACTGCTTCGGGCATGATCGAGTGGTGAACACCCGGTAGGCGACTGCGGCAGGACCCTGTCGCGGGCATACACCACCGGCGGAAGAGGAGGCCCATGGAGGCGGAGATCGCCCTGACCGTGGATGGCACGCAGCAGTCGTTGGCGGTGGATACGCGGACGACGGTGCTCGATGCGCTGCGCGATCACCTCGGCGTGACGTCACCGAAGAAAGGCTGCGACCACGGTCAGTGTGGTGCCTGCACGGTCCTGGTCAACGGTCGCCGTGTGACGACCTGCCTGAGTTTGGCGGTGGCCAACGACGGTGCCGAAATCACCACCGCCGAGGGGATGGCCGAGGGACGACAACTGCACGCGATGCAGCGGTCCTTCCTCGACCACGACGGATTCCAGTGCGGGTACTGCACGCCCGGGCAGATTTGCTCGGCGGTGGGCATGCTCGCCGAAGCCAAGGCAGGCTGGCCGAGCGCGGCCACCGATGACCTCACTGCCGAGGTGGAACTCGACGATACCGAAATCCGGGAGCGCATGAGCGGCAACCTGTGCCGGTGCGGAGCCTATGCGAACATCGTCGCCGCGATTCGGGAGAACGTCCGGTGATTCCCTTCGACTACCAGCGGGCCACCGACGCCGACGCTGCGGTCGAGCTGGTCGACGGCAATCCCGGCGCGGCGTTCCTGGGTGGCGGAACCAACCTCGTCGACCATCTGAAGCTCGGTGTGGCCGAACCGGAGATGCTGGTCGATGTCAGTCGGTTGCCCTACGACACGGTCGAGCCACTGCCCGGTGGCGGCGTGCGAATCGGTAGTGCCGTGCCGAACAGTGATCTGGCTGCGCATCCGGTGATCCGGGAGAAGTATCCGGTGCTGTCGCAGGCACTGCTGGCCGGCGCGTCCGGACAGTTGCGCAACCTTGCCACCACCGGCGGGAACCTGCTGCAGCGCACCCGATGCGTGTATTTCCAGGACGTGAGCACACCCTGCAACAAACGTGATCCGGGTTCGGGGTGTTCGGCCCGCGAGGGATACACCCGTCACCACGCGATCCTGGGCGCCTCGGAGTCGTGTGTGGCCACGCATCCTTCCGATATGGCCGTGGCCTTGGCGATGCTGGATGCGGTGGTGCAGGTGCAGGGGCCGGACGGGCCTCGTGAAGTCCCGGTGACCGAGTTGCATCGCCTGCCGGGTGACGAGCCGCAACGCGATACCGTGCTCGGGCCTGCGGACCTGATTACCGCAGTGGATCTGCCCGAGCAGGCAATGGCCGCTCGATCGACCTATCGCAAGGTTCGCGACCGGGCTTCCTATGCATTCGCTCTGGTGTCGGTGGCCGGGGCTCTCGATGTCGTCGACGGCACGATCCGGCAGGCGCGGATCGCCTTCGGCGGACTCGCGCACAAGCCCTGGCGTGCCACCCGTGCCGAGGAAGCCCTGCGCGGCGGTCCGGCCACGGAGGAGATGTTCCGCGCCGCCGCCGATGCCGAACTTGCCGAGGCCAGCCCCCTGCAGGACAACGCGTTCAAGGTGCCGATGAGCCGCAACACGCTGGTCTCGGTGCTTCGTGACCTGATGTAGTCCATCATTCGGTGTGTTCTCCTCCACGGAAGCGACGAACAAGGAGAAGGTCCTGATGCGCCTGTCCCAACGGAACTTCCCGGCACCCGAAAGTGGCACCGCAGCTGTGGGGGTGAGCGCCCGAAGCGTGGTGGAAGCGGAACCGGATGAGGCGGTCCCGGAGGTGATCGGTGCGTCGCTGGAGCGCCTCGATGGCCCCGCGAAGGTGACCGGTACCGCGCGGTATGCCTACGAGCATCCGGTCGAGGCGCCGGCTTACCTGCATCCGGTGCAGGCCACGATCGCGCGCGGACGAGTTGCCTCCGTCGACACCGGTGCGGCGGAGGCGGTGCCGGGTGTGCTCGCGGTACTCACGCACACCAACGCCCCCCGTTTGGCCAGTACCGAGGATGCCGAGCTGGCGGTGTTGCAGTCCGATGCCGTCGCTTTCCGAGGCCAGTTCGTGGCGGCCGTCGTGGCGGAAACGACGGAAAGCGCACGCCAAGCGGCGGATCTGGTCCGGGTCGACTATGCCGAGCAGCCCCACGAGGTCGAACTCGACGCAGCGGGCGGCACGCTCAACACCCGCACCGACAACGGTGATGTCGACGCGGCCATGGCGTCATCGGCGGTGACACTCGATCGGACGTATACGACGCCGATGCAGCACAACAATCCGATGGAGCCGCACACGACCATCGCCCACTGGAGCGGGAGCGAACTGACCCTGCACGAATCCACTCAGGGGGTGTACTCGGTCCGCAGTGTCGTGGCTCCCGTGTTCGGGCTCGAGCCCGAACAGGTGCGAGTGCTCGCTCCGCACGTCGGAGGCGGATTCGGTTCGAAGGGACTGCCGCACGCCCCGCTCGTGCTCGCTGCGTTGGCTGCCCAGCGCAGCGGTGGTAGGCCGGTGAAGTACGCGGTGACCCGCAGGCAGATGTTCGCGCTGACCGGTCACCGCACTCCCACCAGCCAGCGGGTCCGACTGGCCGCCGATGCCGAGGGGCGGCTGACGGCGGTCGGCCACGATGCGCTGGAGCACACCTCGCGGATCAAGGAGTTCTCGGAGGGCAGTTCCACCGCGTCGGGCATCATGTACGCGGCGCCGAATCGCCGCGTCACCCAGCGGTTGGTGCCGTTGGACGTGCCGGTGCCGTCGTGGATGCGCGCTCCGGGGCACTGCCCGGGGATGCATGCCCTGGAAACGGCCATGGACGAGATGGCTCAGGCCTGTGGGCTGGACCCCGTCGAATTCCGCATCCGCAACGAACCCGAGATCGATCCCATTTCCGGATTGCCGTTTTCCAGCCGCAATCTGGTCGAGTGCCTGCGGGAAGGGGCAGACCGCTTCGGCTGGCAGCAGCGCGATCCCACCGCCGGTGTTCGGCGGGAAAACGGTTGGCTGATCGGTACCGGTGTGGCCGCCTCGACATATCCGACCCACGTTTTTCCGGGTTCGAGGGCGCGAATTCGGTATGCGGACGGTCGATACGCGGTGCTCATCGGGGCGGCCGACATCGGTACCGGCGCGTGGACCGCGCTGGCTCAGATTGCCGCCGAGGCGCTGGAAGTCCCGTTCGACATGATCGATCCGCATCTCGGCAGCACCGAGTTCCCCGAGGCCACCGTGGCCGGGGGATCGACGGGGATCACCTCCTGGGGTTCTGCGATCGTGCAGGCCGCGACGGTATTCCGTGACAAGTACGGCAAGCAGCCCCCCGAGGGAGCCGAAGCCGAGGGGGCAACGCAGCCGAACCCGGACACCGAGCGCTTCTCCATGCATGCTTTCGGCGCACAGTTCGCCGAGGTGCGGGTGCACGCCGATACCGGCGAGATCCGCGTGCCCAGAATGCTCGGTGTATTCGCCGCCGGGCGGATCGTCAACGCACGCACGGCTCGTTCGCAGTTCCTCGGCGGGATGACCATGGGACTGTCCATGGCGCTGCACGAACACAGCGTGCTGGATTCCCGCTTCGGGCATGTGGTCAACCACGACTTCGCGGGCTACCACGTCGCCTCGCACGCCGATGTGGATTCGATCGAGGCGACCTGGATCGATGAACACGATCCGCACGTCAACCCGATGGGTACCAAGGGGATCGGCGAGATCGGCATCGTCGGGGCTTCCGCGGCGATCGGCAACGCCGCTTACCACGCCACCGGCATCCGTGTGCGTGATCTACCGCTCACCCCCGACAAATTCCTTCGTTGAGCTTCTTTCGCCGAGGTCGGCGTGTCGAGCATCGATGATCGGTTCCGGCTGTCCGAGGCCGAGTTCGTATCCTGGCTCCCGACATTCGGGCACCGCCATCGGCGGATAGCCTGGAAGCAGCGTGAATTGGCCGTGCCCGGAGGGCAGGCATCCGGCTTCGCCCGACCATGGTGGGCCGGTGCTGGCGAGGCCACTCCACTCGACGAAGGGAGCACCGTGTTCAGCGACGATATGCGGCTGATCGCACAACAGATGGTCGCCCGGGGCAAAGGCATCCTCGCGGCGGACGAGAGCACCGGGACGATGGACAAGCGCCTGCATGCGGAGGGTCTCGAGTCCACCGAAGAGGTGCGGCGGCAGTACCGTGAGCTGATCGTGTCCACGCCGAAGCTCGATAGTTCGATCAGCGGTGTGATCCTGTTCGACGAGACGATCCGCCAGTCCTCATCGGAGGGGGCTCCGCTGCGCCGGATCGTGGCGGACAACGGGGTCCTCCCCGGAATCAAGGTGGACAAGGGAGCCAAGCCGCTTGCCGGGAGCAGCGGTGAGAAGGTCACGGAGGGGCTGGACGGTCTTCGCGACCGCCTCGCCGAGTATGTTGACCTCGGTATGACGTTCACCAAGTGGCGGGCGGTGCTCGACATTGGCGAGGGGCGCCCGAGCGCGCACGCCATCCATGCCAATGCGCACGCGCTGGGACGGTATGCGGCCTTGTCGCAGGAAGCCGGTCTGGTGCCGATCGTCGAACCCGAAGTTTTGATGGATGGTGATCACTCGCTGCAGGCCGCGGAGGAAGCGACCACACGGACCCTGCGGGTGATCTTCGACGAGCTGGCCAAGCAGAACGTCGAATTGGAGGCCATGGTCCTCAAACCGAATATGGTGGTGGCGGGCAAGGACCACGAGCACCAGCCGAGCTCCGCGGAAGTCGCCGAGGCCACTGTGCGCACGCTGCGGCGTACAGTACCCGCTGCGGTACCGGGTATCGCGTTCCTCTCGGGCGGCCAGAGCGATGAAATGGCCACGAGGAACCTGAATGCGATCAACCAGCTCGGCCCGCTGCCCTGGCAAGTCACCTTCTCGTTCGGCCGGGGACTTCTTGCGCCCACGCTGCACGAGTGGGCTGGCAAGCCCGAGAATGTCACTCGGGCGCAGGAGACGCTGGCCCATCGGGGGAGGCTGAACGCAGCTGCCCGCGACGGTCGCTACGATGCGGCGCTGGAACACGCCTGACCGGCGTCAACGGTCGCGTGCCCGAATCCGGTCGGTGACTGCTTGCGGCCGCTGGGGTGGTGGCTTCACCACCCCAGCGGCCGCAGGTCGGCCGATGAGGTGCGATCACTGTCGGTGAGAAACTCGCCGTGCTCGCGCTGTGCCGTTCGCCGGCTCGGGCGGTCATGGGGGATTGTCGCCGAAGTCTTCCGGAGAGATCTGGTCCAGGAACGTCCGGAACTGGGCGATTTGGTCTTCCGACTGCTGAGGGCTTGCCGCGGTCTCATCGGTGATGTCGCCTGCGGGGATACCGTGCTCGGCCAGGAGAGTGTCGTCGGCGACGAGCGGAGTCTCGGTGCGCACCGCGAGGGCAACCGCATCGCTGGGGCGGGCCGACACGATCGTGTTGTCGGGGAACACCAGTTCAGCGTAGAAGGTCTCCTCCCGCAGTTCCGTGATCCGAACTTGCTCCACGTGCGTACCCAGAGCCCGGATGACATCGCCGAGCAGGTCGTGGGTCAGTGGTCGGGGTGGGCGTTGCTGGGTGCGGGCCAGGGTGATGGCCATCGCCTCGGCCTCGCCGATGCCCAGTGCCAAGCACCGTTGGCCCGTGGTTTCTCGTAACAGCAAGAGGGGGGTGTGCTCCGGCTCCGTGAGCCCCACCGTCTGGATGTGCATTGGCAACCACACCGCGCTGCACCTCCTCGATCAACTGCCCATCCCCGTGCCTGCCGATCGACATGGGGCGGACGTTCCGCCCGGCCGTGCCGAACACCGGATGGCCTCCCGCACGAGTCTTCCCATACCACCATAAGACTCCTCGATATTCACGAGGGCAGTACGTGCGGACAGTGCGCTGTGTCACAACGGATCCGCGCGTGGTGATCGAAGTGTCGCGCGGCAGCGGACCAGCCTGTCCTCGGGTGATGTTGACTCAGGACGGGATTCGGTGGCTGATGATGGGAGTGGGCGCGGGAGTGTGCAGAGCACGAGTGATCGCTCGTGCCGCGGATTGCACGACGGGTCTCAGCATGGCCGATTGTGCGCCTTCGGCGCGGACCACGAGGGAGACCGCGGCGACCACGGAACCGTCCTGACCCAGCACCGGCGCAGCCACCGAGAGGGCATCGACGGTGACCTGGCCATCGCTGACGGCGAAGCCGCTTTGCCGAATGCTGGCGAGTTTCTCCCGCAACGCGGCCGGGTCGGTGATGGTTTTGGGGGAATAGCGGTCCAGTGGCGCATCGAGCAGTTCCTGCTGGACCTCGACGGGTGCGTGAGCGAGAAGCACCAGCCCGACTCCGGTGGCGTGCAGGGCGAACCGGCCGCCGACACGCGTCCACACGGGTACGGCACGGCGGCCCGCGATGCGTTCGACGAAGACGACCTCGGTGCCTTCCCGGACGGCGAGTTGGACGTTCTCCCTGGTGAACTCGTAGAGGTCCTCGAGGAACGGCATGGCCGCCTCACGCAATCCCAGCCCACGCGGTGCGAGGGAACCGACTTCCCACAGCCGTAGCCCGATGCGATAGCGCCCGCCGGGGGCGTGCTCCAGCGCGCCCCATTCGAGCAATTCGGCCACCCGACGGTGTGCGGTGGGCAGCGATACCCCGGAACGCCGTGCCAGCTCACTGAGTGTCATTTCCGGTGTGTCGGGGGTGAAGGCCTCGAGTAGCGCAAGTACCTTGGCGGTCACCGACCGGCTCGCACCCGGTGTTCGGTCGACGGATGTCATTGCTGCCTCATTTTCGCGCCGGCGTGCGCGCTGTTCACACGTCATCGGGTCCGCTGGACAGTAGCCCTCGCAGGTAAACGCCGCCAACCTCTGGAGAGTACTGCCGAGTTTCGATACCGGCGTGCCACCCTGCTCGAGTACCTCCTCGGCAATCACAGCGACGAATGCGGGATCTTGCCGACAAACCCTTTCAGGAGTTGAAAACGGGGGTGGTGTTGCGGACACAACGACAGAACACTGCGGCAACTCGTGAGCAAGGACACCGCAGCCGACCAACAGAAGGGCCGCATCCCATGAGCACTTTCGTGCAAGCTGCATCCGTCGTGGCCGGGCCGGGTGAGTGCAGATGAAGCATCCACTGAGCGTCGCCCTCGATGAGGGGCCGATGAAGCGGTTCCAGTGGTCCGCGGTCGCGATCTGCATTCTGCTCAACATGCTCGACGGGTTCGACGTGCTCGTCATGGCCTTCACCGCCAACGCGGTGTCGCAGGAGTTCGCCCTCAGTGGAGCGCTGCTCGGGGTGCTGCTGTCGGCAGGCCTGTTCGGCATGGCAGGCGGGTCGTTGTTCATCGCGCCCTGGGCCGACAGATTCGGCCGCAGACCCGTGATCATGGCCTGCCTCGTGGTCGCGAGCCTCGGTATGCTGCTGTCCGCAGCCAGTCAGTCTCCGACTCAACTCGCGCTGCTGAGGGTGATCACAGGACTCGGCATCGGCGGGATCCTGGCCTGCAGTAATGTCATCGCCAGCGAGTACGCCTCCAAACGTTGGCGTGCCCTGGCCGTGAGCCTCAACTCCACCGGCTACGCCTTGGGGGCCACCCTCGGTGGCACGATCGCGGTCGTCCTGCTGGGCTCCTTCGGCTGGCGCTCGGTGTTCCTCTTCGGCGGAATCGCCACTGCGGCCGCTCTCGTGCTGGTGTTCTTCTGGTTGCCGGAATCCCTGGATTTCCTGGTGACCAGGCAGCCGTCGCGCGCACTGCAGCGGATCAACGCGCTGGCTCGCCGGCTCGGGCAGGCTCCCCTCGACCGCCTTCCGGAACGTTCCAGCTCGGCTCCATCAGGCACCGGAGCCAACGTGCGTGCACTGTTCACACCACGCCTGCGACGTCCCACGTTGCTGTTGTGGGTGGCTTTCTTCTGCGTGATGTTCGGTTTCTACTTCGTCACGAGCTGGACGCCGAAGCTGTTGATCGAAGCCGGTCTCTCACAGACCCAGGGCGTCACCGGCGGGATGCTGCTGAACCTGGGCGGAATCTTCGGTGCGGCAGCGGTGGGTGCGCTCGCGGCGCGATTCCTGTTGCGCAACGTGATGATCAGCTATCTGGTCGCCACCGCCGTGCTGCTCGCCGTGTTCATCGCTTCGACCTCGTCGCTGGCTCTGGCCTTCGTTCTCGGTGCGCTGATCGGTCTGCTCGTCAACGGCTGTGTCGCAGGGCTCTACGCCGTAGCCCCGAGCCTCTACGACGCCTCGGTACGTACGACCGGGGTCGGATTCGCGATCGGGATCGGCCGTGCCGGGGCGATCCTGTCACCGACCATCGCCGGAGTACTGCTCGATGCCAACTGGCTGCCGAAGCATCTTTACATCGCCGTCGGCGTGGTGTTCCTGGCAACAGCGGCCGTGCTGCTGTTGCTGCGCCCCGACAATGGGGACAGCACCACCTCGCGGGAATCGGTCACGCCGGCGGAGGAGCCCGCAGCCGGCGAACCGCGAATCTCCGGCTAGCCGTATGCGGTCGTGCACAAACTATTTCATTCACTGAAAACAGGGATCGACTGTAAGCGGGCCATCCGGCGAAAGTTCCCTCCGCATGTCCACACCTTCAACGGGTGAAGGTGTCGGAACCACAACCGAAAATCCAGGAAATCAGCACCGCGTCGTCTTTTTGAGTCTGCGAGGTTCCACGCATGTCCAGTCCCCGCACCACGCCGCCCTTCCGCGCCGACCATGTGGGAAGCCTGCTCCGGCCGCCTTACTTGCTGGAAGCCCGGAAGCAGTACGACGCCGGGCAGATCAGTGCGGAAGAACTGCACTCCGTCGAGGACAAGGCCATCCGCGAGACGGTGCAGCGGCAAGCCGACATCGGACTGCGCAGCGCCACCGACGGTGAATTCCGCCGCAGTTCCTGGCACATGGACTTCATCTACCAGCTCGGTGGCATCACGCAGTCCGACGAGCACATGCACGTGGAGTTCCGCAACTCCGACGGCACACTGGACTTCTCACCCGCCGCGATGCGAGTCAACGACAAGATTACCCTGGACAGGACGATCTTTGCCGACGACTTCCGCTTCCTGCAGGAGAACACCGACGCGACGGCGAAGCTCACCATCCCCTCGCCGAGCATGGTGCACTACCGCGGCGGCAGGGCGCAGCTCGACTCCGACGTGTACCCGGACGAGGAGCAGTTCTGGGCCGACCTCACCGCGGCGTACTCCGAGCAGATCCGCCGCATCGGTGAGCAGGGATGCCGCTACCTGCAGCTCGACGACACCAGCCTCGCCTACCTCAACGACCCGAGGCAGCGTGAGCTCATCGCCAACCGTGGTGACGATGCCGAGCACCAGCACGAGCACTACATCCGCCAGCTCAACAAGGCGCTGGCCGGTCGGCCCGAGGGCCTGCACATCACCACCCACATGTGCCGGGGCAACTTCCAGTCCTCCTGGGTGGCCGAAGGCAGTTACGAGTTCGTGGCCGAGGTTCTGTTCAACGAACTGGCGGTGGACGGTTTCTTCATGGAGTTCGATGATGCGCGCTCCGGTGGTTTCGAACCCCTGCGGTTCGTACCGCCGGACAAGCAGGTCGTGCTCGGCCTGGTCACCACCAAGAACGGTGAACTGGAGAGCAAGGACGACCTCAAGCGGCGCATCGACGAGGCAAGCAAGTACGTCGACCTCGACCAGCTCTGCCTGTCGCCGCAGTGCGGATTCTCCTCCACCGTGGAGGGCAACGCGCTGACGCAGGAACAACAGTGGGCGAAGTTGGAGCTCATCGTCGAGACCGCCGAGGAGGTCTGGGGCTGACCAAGCCGGACGCTCCGTGTGGGGCGAGGCAGGTGTCCTCGCCCCGCACGGGGGACGTCGCCGACGGTGCCGGAGTCGACCGCCAAGCCGCGAACGTCGCTATGCTGTCCGTTGACCGAGGTGTCACTGTTGCCGCTGGGCCGATGGAGTGCGCATGGTTGCCGAGGACCGCCAGCCGGTACCCGACGAGCCGGACGTCGATCTCACCCGCCCGAATGCGGCGCGGATGTATGACTACTACCTGGGCGGAGATGCCCACTTTGCCGCCGACCGCGAGGCTGCCGACCGGGCACTGGCCCGGTTCCCGCACGCTGCGGGCTCGGCACGAGCCAATCGGGCGTTCCTGGACCGTGCAGTGCGCGCATGTCTGCAGAAGGGCATCCGCCAGTTCCTCGATCTGGGCTCCGGCGTGCCGACGGTGGGCAACGTGCACGAGATCGCCCACCACCACGATCCCGAGGCCCGGGTGGCCTATGTGGATAATGAGCCGGTTGCCGTGGCCCACGGGGATCGGCTCATGGCCGAGAATCCGCTGGTGACGGTTACCCTTGCCGACCTGCGGAATCCGCGCGAGGTGCTGGCCGCCCCAGGAGTGGCCGGATTGCTGGATTTTCGGCAGCCGGTCGCGGTGCTCATGGTGGCGGTGCTGCACTTCGTCTCCGACGAGGCCGATCCCACCGGGATCGTGGCCACCTACCGCGAGGCCTTGCCCGCAGGCAGCGCCTTGGTGCTTTCGCACATCAGCGACGACCAGCCCACCGAGGAGCTGGCTGCCCCACATCGCGCCGTCGCCGAGGTCTACCGCACCAGCTCCACCCCGGCCCACCTGCGTGATTACCCGGCCATTGCGGCCCTGTTCACCGGCTTCGAGGTTCTCGCTCCGGGAGTGGTCGATGCCCGGCACTGGCGCCCCGACGAGCCCCGAGCCTTGGAGCAGGACCCCTGCGGCTTCTACGCCGGAGTCGGGTGGCTGCCTCGGCCGTCGGCGTGATGCGGCGGGCACCGACGTGCCCCCTTCACTCTTCGGTGGGGACCGCCGTATCGCGGAACGTACGGCGGTAGGCGCTCGGCGAGACGCCGAGCGTGGTCTGCAGGTGCTGACGCAGTGAGGCCGCGGTGCCGAAGCCTGCCTGTGCTGCGATCCGGTCGACGGGCAGGCCCGTCTCCTCCAGCAACTGCCGGGCGCGCTCGATGCGCTGGTGAGTCAGCCACTGCAGCGGCGAGATCCCGACCTCATCGCGGAAGCGGCGGGTGAAGGTTCGTACGCTCATCGACTCCTGGGCGGCGAGCTCGCGCAGGGTCAGCGGCCGGTCGAGGCGCTCGAGCGCCCAGGAGCGAGCCGTACCGGTGGAAGAGGATCGCGAATCGGGGAGGGGCAACCGGATGAACTGGGCTTGGCCGCCGTGGCGATGCGGAGGAACGACCATGGCGCGGGCGACATCATTGGCGATCGCCGAGCCGTGGTCACACCGGACCATGTGCAGGCACAGGTCGATCCCCGAGGCTTCGCCTGCCGAGGTGAGGACGTCTCCCTCGTCGGTGTAGAGGACGTTCGGGTCGAGATCCACGGCCGGATACAGCCGCCGGAAATGCTCGGCCGACTTCCAGTGCGTCGTCGCTCGGCGTCCGTCGAGTAGTCCTGCGGCGGCCAGTACGAAGGCGCCCGTACAGATCGAGGCGATCCGAGTACCGGGACGGATGTGAGACAGGGCATCGGCCAGTGGGGCACTGAGACGTCCCTCGGTTTCGGTCTCGTCCGGCTCGTGGGAGGCCGGAACGACCACGGTATCGGCTTCGCCCAGGGCTTCGGGGCCGCATGCCACGTGAGTGGAGAAGTCGGCGTCCGTACGGATCTCACCGGGGACGAGTGAGCAGGTGACGACCTCGTACAGCCGTTCACCTCCGGCCGCACAGGCCTGCCCGAACATCTGGTGCACCAGGCCCAGCTCCATCGGCATCAGACCATGGCGGACGAGCACGGCCACGCGGTGTCGCTCGGAGGCCCGGAAAGCAGCCATGGCCCGATTTTTGCACATGTTGTCCATCAGGACACTGGTTTCGTCCACGCCGGTTCCGCATGCTCGGTTGCGTGGCCTGGTGCCTCGGTACGGCAACGCAGCGCAAGAAGGGAAAACCATGCTGACTCTGACGTGGATGCTCCTACTGGTGACGGCGATCACCGGGTTTTCCGTGGCACTGGCTGCCACGTGCTGGATCCGAAAGCTCCCCGCACAGCAGTGCGGTGGAGCCGACGGTTTCCGGGACTTCGGCGATGAGTTTGTCTCGTCGGCTCGGTCCGTACGAGTAATGGCCCCCGCGGAGATGCTTTGTGGCCTACAGTCGAAAACCGAGGGCAGGGAGAGTTGAAGGGCATGGTCATGGTGGACAACCCGATCAGCACGAACGATCCGGTCGATGAGGATTTCCTCCGATTGGCCGATCCGTTCCGGCGTGAGCTGCTCGCGCACTGTTATCGCATGCTCGGCTCGGTGCACGACGCCGAGGACCTGGTTCAGGAGACCTACCTGCGCGCGTGGCGTTCCTACGACCGTTTCGAGGGGCGGTCCTCCCTGCGTACCTGGCTCTACCGGATCGCGACCCGCACCTGCCTGACCGCGTTGGAAAGCCGCGGGCGGCGCCCGCTGCCCACCGGCCTCGGCGGATCGAGCTCCGATGCCGCCGATGACCTGGTGCAGCAGCCGGAAACGCCGTGGTTGGAACCCATCCCCGACGGCATGGTCGGCGACGAGCGGACCGATCCCGCCGCGATCGTCACCTCCCGCGAGAGCATGCGGCTGGCACTCATCGCCGCCATGCAGCACTTACCGCCCCGGCAGCGTGCCGTGCTGATCCTGCGCGACGTGCTGCAGTGGCGCGCCGCCGAGGTCGCCGAGGCGCTCGGCACCTCGACCCCCGCCGTCAACAGCATCCTGCAACGCGCGCGAGCCCAGATCGAGCAGATGGCGCCGAGGCAGGAGGAAGTCGTCGAACCGGCCACTCCGGAGCAGCGTGAGCTGCTCGACCGCTACGTCGCGGCCTTCGAGGACAAGGACGTCGCCGCCATCGTGAAGCTGTTCACCTCCGATGCCGTCTGGGAGATGCCACCGTTCACGGGGTGGTACCGCAGTCCGGAAAACATCGGCCGTCTCATCGCCACGCAATGCCCCGCCGGACCGGGCGATCTGCGACTGATCCCGACCGAGGCGAACGGCCAGCCCGCCTTCGGGGTGTACATGCGCGACGACGAGGGGGTGTACCGGCCGTTTCACCTGCAGGTGCTCACCCTGACCGCCGCGGGGGTGGCTCATGTCGCCGCGTTCTTCGACCATCGCTTGTTCGCCACTTTCGGACTCCCGGAGACCGCCACCCGGCCGGCCGCAGCGGTCGATGTGCTGACGCGGACATCACGATGAACGAGGAACACACGAGGGTGCCGCTGCTCGACGGAGTGGGACTGCTCGAACGGGCGATCACCTACACGCTCGGTAGCCTGCACCTCGTCACACAGGCGGACCTGTTGTGCTCCACGCCCTGTCGGGACTGGGACCTGCGGGCACTGCTGAGACACATGGAGGAATCCCTCGTCGCGCTGCATGAAGCCGTCGATACCGGGCACGTCGGAATCGAGGCGCTTGCCGAGGACGGTGATCCGGCCGTGGATCCCGTCACCGCACTGCGCAACCGTGCCTGCCGGCTGCTCGGCGCATCGACCGGTGCGGGAAGCCGCGACGTGGTTTCCATCGCGGATGCCGAACTGACCACCGGCATCGTGACGAGCACGGGAGCGCTGGAGATCGCCGTACACGGATGGGATATCGCCCGAGCCCGCCGGGATCACCGGCCGATTCCGGAACCGCTGGCCGAGGAGATGCTCGCACTCTTACCGCTGTTCGTCACCGACGCCGATCGCCCGGGGCGCTTCGCCGCGCCCGTGGACGTGCCGCCATGGGCCGGTCCGGGAGATCGGTTGCTCGCCTTCCTGGGGCGAGATCCCTGATCCGTCTCCGGCGGACGAGATCCCTGGGCCTCCGGCAGTCGGCGGAGGCCTCGGCATTCGAAGACGTGTCACTCCAACGGATGACAGAGCACCGAGCCGATGCGGTCGCGGTGGTTACCAACCGGTAGTAGCGTGGCGGTTACCAACGAGTAGTGGCGTGAGGTGGCCCAGGACTGCAGGAGGTCAGCGATGACCGCAGTGGAACCGAACCGAACGGCTCAACCGCAGCACCCTGTCGGCGAGCGCGAGGCCAGGCAGGTTGCAGAGCAAGCCCGCGAAACCCGATGGGACAAGCCCAGCTTCGGCAAGGAAATCTTCCTCGGCCGGTTCCGGCTCGATCTCATCCATCCCTACCCGGCCGGTGACCGGCAGCGTCGCGACCGCGGCGAGGAATTCCTCGGTCGGCTGCGCCAGTTCTGCGAGGAGAAGGTCGACGGTGTCGCCATCGAGCGGGACGGGGCCATTCCGGACGAGGTCATCGCCGGGCTCAAGGAACTCGGTGCACTCGGGATGAAGATCGGTACCGAGTACGGCGGGCTCGGCCTGTCCCAGGTCTACTACAACAGGGCCCTGATGATCGCGGGCTCGGCGCATCCGTCGCTGGGTGCGCTGCTGTCGGCGCACCAGTCCATCGGGGTGCCGCAGCCGGTGAAAATGTTCGGCACTGCGGAGCAGTGCGAGGAGTTCCTGCCGCGGTGTGCGCGCACCGACATCAGCGCCTTCCTGCTGACCGAACCCGATGTGGGCAGTGACCCCGCGCGGCTGGCCGCCAGTGCCACCCCGACCGGCGACGGTGACTACCTGCTGGATGGGGTGAAGCTGTGGACCACCAACGGTGTGGTCGCCGACCTGCTGGTGGTCATGGCCCGGGTGCCTGCCTCGGAGGGACATCCGGGGGGCGTCACCGCCTTCGTGGTCGAGGCGAGCAGTCCCGGTATCACGGTGGAGAACCGGAATGCTTTCATGGGACTGCGCGGCATCGAGAACGGTGTGACCAGGTTCCACCAGGTTCGCGTTCCCGCGAAGAACCGCATCGGCGCCGAGGGAGCCGGCCTGAAGATCGCATTGACCACGTTGAACACCGGAAGGCTCTCGCTGCCTGCGATGTGCACTGGAACGGCCAAGTGGTGTGTGAAGATCGCCCGGGAATGGTCGGCCGAGCGAGTGCAGTGGGGAAGGCCGATCGGCGAGCACGAGGCGGTCTCGGGCAAGGTCGCGTTCATGTCGGCCACGGCGTTCGCGCTGGAGTCGGTTTCGGAACTGTCCGGCGAAATGGCCGATGAACAACGGCACGACATCCGCATCGAGGCCGCGCTGGCCAAGCTGTACGGCTCCGAGATGGGATGGTCGATCGCCGACGAGTTGGTGCAGATTCGCGGTGGCCGTGGCTTCGAGTCGGCCGAATCGTTGGCTGCCCGTGGCGAGCGCGGGGTCCCGGCCGAGCAGGTCCTGCGTGATATGCGGATCAATCGGATCTTCGAGGGGTCCACGGAGATCATGCATCTGCTGATCGCCCGGGAGGCGGTGGATACTCACCTGTCGGTGGCCGGCGACATCATCGATCCGGATGCCGGCTTCACTCGCAAGGCGAAGGCCGCGGCACGGGCGGCCAAGTTCTACGCGAGCTGGTTGCCGACGCTGACTGCCGGAAAGGGCCAGTTGCCGAATTCGTTCGCCGAGTTCGGCGAGCTGGCAGGCCACCTGCGTTATGTGGAACGAGCCAGCCGTCGCCTGGCACGGCAGACCTTCTACGCCATGTCGCGCTGGCAGGGCAGGATGGAGCTCAAGCAGCGCTTCCTGGCACGGATCGTGGATATCGGCGCGGAATTGTTCGCCATGAGCGCGAGTTGTGTCCGCGCCGAGATGCTGCGTGAACAGGACCCGGAACAGGGACGCTCGGCTTACGAACTCGCGGGTGTGTTCTGTGCTCAGGCCAGAATCCGAGTCGAGGAACTGTTCGATCGCTTGTGGACGAACACCGATGACGAGGATCGGTCACTGACACGGACGGTCCTGCAGGAACGGCACACCTGGCTGGAGGAGGGCGTACTCGATCCCTCCATCGACGGGCCCTGGATCGCGCACACTCCCTCGGGGCCGTCGGCGAAGGAGGACGTGCACCGCAAGGTGGGATAGCGTCGGCCCTTATCGCTCGTTGAGCGGTGCGCCGGTGCTCCTGGCGACGCGCAGCCTGCGATGGGCGGCCATCCGGACCGGGGCATTGGTGGTGCCGTATCCGGTGTAGCCACCGATGCGCTGCACCACCTCGAAGAAGATGCGTGAGCCGAGTACCTCGGTGTAGCAGTGCAGGAACTCCCCGTGCTCGTCGTGATCGTAGAGCACGCTGCACTCACGCATCGCGGCGAGCAGCTCGGGATCGAGGGTCAGACGTGCATCGAGATCGTCGTAGTAGTTGCCGGAAATCTCCAACAGCGGTGCGCCCCGTGCGCGCATCGCTCGTGCGCCGGCGATGATGTCGTCGGTGGCAAAGGCGATGTGTTGCGGGGCGGAGACCCCGGGAGCCCATTCCTCGCCGCGGCGCAGCAGCGCCACGCTCAGCGCGATCCGGACCTCGCGGGCCGGATCGGTGACGGCGCGGCTGCGCACCAGACCGAATGGTGCGGCGAACTCGGTGGGATTCTCCGGGTGCAGCCCGAGCACCGAACGGTAGAACAGGGTGGCTTCGTCGAAGTGATCGAAGGGCTGGGTGAGCGCGACGTGGTCGGTCCTGGTGAGGCCGACCCCGGCTTCCGGTGAGCGGCCCGTGGAGAGGAAATCCGCAGGCCAGCCTGCATCATCGTCGGTGCGGCAGAAGAACACCGATGTGCCGTCCGGCGCGGCGACAGCGGCCAGGCTCGCCTCGTCCGCGCCGCGGGTGCGGGGAAGTACGGGAGCCAGCAGTGCTTCCGCGCGCCGTGCGGACCGTGTCGGGTCGGCGCTGTCCACGGCGAGTGCGCTGACTGCGGCCCCCGACTCGTTGCTCGCGCTCGGCTCGGTGGTGTTGAGCAGTACCCGGGCGCTGCCCTGCTGCCACAGTTGCACCGGCTTGGAACGGTGCTGCCCGGTGTGGGTGAACCCGAGGCCGGCCAGCGCGTTCGCCACCTGCTTGCCGGAGGCGTCGTCGACGGCCAGCTCGGTGAACGCGTGCCCGGTGAGGTCCGGGGCCGGTGGTAGCTCGGTGACTCGCGCACGGTCCTGGGGCACGGCGGGATGGCCCACCTCGACCTGTTCCTGGAGGAACAGCAGTGAGCGCATCGCGTCGACGGCTGCGCGGCCGGGGTCGGACTGGCGGAACACGTCGTTGAAGACTTCCAAGGACAGGGGGCCGGTGTATCCGGCGGCGAACGCACGGCCGACGAAGGCGGACAGATCGAAGGCACCCTGACCGGGGAAGAGCCGATGGTGCCGACTCCACTGCAGCACGTCCATGTCCAAGCGGGGAGCATCGGCCAGTTGCAGGAAGAACAGCTTGTCGCCGGGGATGTCGCCGATTCCGGCCGGGTCGCTTGCGCGGGAGAGCACGTGGAAGCTGTCCAGGCACAGGCCCAGCGCCGGATGGTCGGCGCGTCGGACGATCTCCCACGAGTGGTCGTAGGTATTGACGTGCCGACCCCATGCGAGTGCTTCGTAGGCGATCCGGATGCCGCGCTCGGCGGCACGGCAGGCCAGTGTGTGCAGCTGCTCGGCGATGAGGTCGTCATCGTGGGCGGCATCCTGCGACACCGACGAGCAGACCAGGAGCGTGTCCGAGCCGAGCTGCTCCATCACGTCGAACTTGTGTTCCGCTCGGCGCAGGTTCGCCGTGAACACGTCCGGTGAGACCGCGTCGAACTCGCGGAAGGGTTGGTAGAGATCGACGGAAAGTCCCAGGTCGGTGCAGCGCTGCCGGACCTGCCGTGGTGGCCACGGTGAGGCGATGAGGTCGTTTTCGAAGATCTCCACCCCGTCGAAGCCCGCGGCGGCTGCCGCGGCCAGCTTGTCCTCCAGGGTGCCGGACAGGCACACGGTCGCGATCCCCGTGCGGGCGCCGAGGTTCGATCGAGACGGACCGGAAGGTGATGTGGTGGTGTCAACGGTGGACATGGTTTTCCGGGCTTCCTGCCGTGTCGTTTTCGGCGAGTGTGTCGAAATGGCCCAGCATCCGGTCGGCATCGGGTTCGATGCCGGTGAACAGGCGGAATGCGTCGGCGGCCTGGTAGACAGCCATCCTGCCACCGTTGAGGACCCGGCAACCTTGGGCCCTCGCGGTCGTCACCAGTTTGGTGTGTAGCGGCCGGTAGACGACGTCGGCCACCCACAGGTCGGGGCGGAGCAACTCGGCGGGCAACGGCAGGCCCGGGTGGGCGGCCATACCGGTGGGAGTGGCGTGCGTCAGACCGTCGGCCTCGCCGATGGCGGTGGCCAGCGCGTCGCCGCCGTTGTCCAGTCGTCCGGCGATGGCGCGGTCGGCGCCGAAATGTGTGCACAGCGAGGTCGCCAGCGCCGCACTGCGGTCGGGGTCGACATCGAGGATGTGGAGTCGTCCGGTGCCCAGGGTGAGGAGTGCGTGCGCGACGGCTGCGCCCGCCCCACCTGCTCCGAGTAGCACCACGCAGCTCAGCGGAGCATCCGGAAGTCCCAGGTCGACACTGCGGGCGAAGCCGGACCAATCCGTGTTGTGCCCGACAGCCTTGCCCTCGGTGAACACGACGGTGTTGACCGCGTTCAGGGCTGCGGCATCGGGCGAAAGCTCGTCGAGGTGATCGAGAATCGCCTGCTTGCACGGGTGGGTGATGTTGAGCCCGTCGTAGCCGGACAACCGGGCGGCAGCCAGGATCTCGCCGATCGCGGTGGCCGGCAGGCCGAGCTCGTCGATGTCCAGTCGGCGGTACAGGTAGCGCACGCCCAGCGCGTCGGCCTCGCGCTCGTGCAGGGGCGGGGTCAGCGATGGGCCGATGCCCGAGCCGACCAACCCGATCAGATATCCGTCCCGGCCGCTCATGTCGACACCGCGCTCGGGGTCGTCTTGCCGGGATGCACTCGGGCACCGGCTGAGAGGTGGCCGCCGTCCGGCCGTTGTGTCCCGGACGGATTCGGGTGCGGCTCGATGAGTGCGAACGTGGTCAGGGGCACGAGATCTCCTCCCGAAGCGAGTCGGAAGCGAACGTACCAGATAGTTAATTGGGGCTCGCCGTGCGAGCACGAGCGAGGAGTCGTGGACTCGCCGTGCCGGGTCGCCATGCCGGGGCGATGGGCGGTGTGGACCTCGCCACTTAGAGTTGAAGGCCGCACACCCGTACGAGAGGGGACCCGGTGGCCGCACCGCTGTCCGACAACCCGCCCGCCAACTCCTTGCCGAGTGGTTCGGAGCGGCAGCGCGATGCCGACCGAACTCGTGCCGAGATTCTCGATGTCGCCACCCAGGAGTTCTCCGAGCAGGGCTACGCCGGTGCCCGAGTGGACGAGATCGCCGCGAAGACGCGGACGACCAAGCGGATGATCTACTACTACTTCGGCAGCAAGGAACAGCTCTACCGCGCGGCGCTGGAACGGGCCTACACGGCGATCCGCTCGGCCGAGCAGGAGCTCGACGTCGAGCACCTCGGACCGGTCGAGGCCCTCCGGCGGTTGGCCGAACTGACCTTCGACCACCACGAGTCGCATCCGGACTTCGTTCGGCTGGTCAGCATCGAAAACATCCACTGTGCCGAGCACATCGGGAAGTCCTCGACGCTGGCGAGTCTGGCGAAGCCGGCCCTGGACGTGCTGGCGGGCATTCTCGAGCGGGGACGTGCGGCAGGCGAGTTCCGGCAGGACGTCGACGCCCTCGACGTGCACATGATGATCAGCTCGTTCTGCGTGTTCCGGACCGCCAACCGGCACACCTTCAGCGCGATCTTCGGTCGGGACATGCTGGATCCGGCGTATCGGGACCATTACCGCAGGATGCTCGGTGACATGATCCTGGAGTACCTGAGCGCCTGCTAGATATCCGGTGTTGCTCTTGACGGGGTGTGCCGGGGCCACTTCACCATTCCTGAATTAACTAACTGGTACGTACAAATCAACAGTGCACAAACCCAGGAGCACGCGCGACCGATCATCCGACCGGCTCGGCGAAGGTTCTCTCGTTTGGGCCGACGAACTCACGGGTAGTCGACATGGGCCAGTGGGCAGAAGGCTGCGGAGGAGTGGATCGAATGGAACGTCCGGGGACAAACCGTCCTTCCGCGTACGACCAGGCCTACTACGACAGTGCCGCGGTCGACTACATCCTGCGGGGCCGCAGGTGGCAGAGCTGGCACGAGTTGCTGGAGTGGTTGCGATCCGAGGGCGTCGATGATCCGTACCTGGCACAGGGTGAATTGCAGGCACTGCGCCAGGACGTGGAACGCGCGGCCGCCCGCGGTGCTCCCTTCGACAACGATGCCGACCGGTTGTGGCGTGAACTGAAGCAGTGAGCAGGCTCCGGGCGAATGTGGTGTGAGGCGAGCGGGTGGGGCCGGGCCTGCGGATCGCCATGCGAGCCGAGCGGAGGCAATGCACGATGAGCGGACGTGAACCGGAGAAACAGCGCCGGACAGAGGACGAGCCCGACTTCGCGGAGGAGCACACTCGCCCTACTTACGAGGAGGAGCACACCGACTCTCCCGGCGTGACCGGAGATGAGTCGGTTCCCGAGGGACCGGGCGGGGCGTCGCACAAGGATCCGAAGCGGCCACTGTGAAACCGTTGTCATCCGGATTTCGCGCAGGATGCTGCCCACCCGGTGCGACCTTCGACAAAGCAGGGAAACAAGGAGGATCACCATGACGAACGAGCAGCCCCCGCCGGATTTGGGGCGGGCTTCCCCCGACGAGTCGAATGCGGAGGACGAAGGCTACGACGAGGGTGCCGGAGACAGGATCACTCCGGAGGACGAGCGGGAAACGGAGCCGGAGGGCGAGGAGGATGTCCGGCAAGTGCCACCCTCGTCCTCCCGGCACCTGCCCGAGGACATGCCGCCGGAAACCTGAAGCCCGCGGACACCCGGAGAAGGCGCGGTTGAACGCGAATTGCCGATGCGTCGGGCTTGGAGGCCTTCGCCGGTTCTCGAGCTCGGGTCATGGCACCTCGTGACGCAGCTCCACCAGGTGGTGCTCGGGCGGGGCGGAGAGCTGCTCGGTGTGGCAGGTGAGCCTCCGCTCGGGTGGGGCGGGTGCCGTCCGCATTCTGACCCGGTAGTGGCCTTGCCGGGGAGCGGCGAACGTCGCTTCGGTGTCGTCGCCCTCGCTGTGGGACGAGAGAAGCGGTAGGTCGTCGACGCCGCGGATACCGGTCTCCGCGCGCAGCAAGCACTCCGCGGCCTGGGTGGCGAAGCCATAGGCGGCGCGTCCTCGCAGGTACCGGGGGTCGATCTCGCCTCGTACGTACGCCTCGGCGAGCGGGACGGCCTCTTCGGCAGGCACTCGCCCGAAGTACAGCCCGTGCGGCAACACGAGGAGATTGCCCGCGAACCGGTCTCCGCCGATATGGGAGACCTCCCAGGTCTGTTCCGGAAGACGTTCGGTCAGCGCTTCGGCCACGGGCCGCCCCTGCTCGGCACAGCAGGGATCGTGCCGCCCGTGCGTACAGACGAAGAAGAGCGGATCCGGGACCGGCTGCAGCCCGGGGCGGAGTCCGCGGGCGAGCCTTTCCAGGTCGAGATCCAGGACCTGGCCGGGTTCGTCGAGCAGGGCCTGCTCCACCCAGCCCTCGCCGAGGCCGGTTCGAGCGAGAAAGCAGCGGCGGCGCCGCAGTGTCGACTGGCCTTGGCGCCGTGTACGACGGATGAGTACGACGCGCAGGCGCAGCCGCCTGCTCGCTTCCTGCAGCCTTTCCGTCAGTGTCGTATCGAGTCGGCTGTCCCGGAGCGCGTGCACGCCCCACGGGCCGGGATCTTCCAACAGTATCCAGCCCCGAACCGTGGATGCGGTGCCGTGTAGCGGCTCGTTTCGGGCGAGGCTGCGCGCGTGGCAGCGTGCCCCGGCCGCACTACCGGCCTCACTCATCCGTGACCTCGAGCAACCCCTCTCGGACGAGTCGCCGTGCCAGAACGAGGCGGCTGGTCGCATCCAGGTGCGGTGCGAGATCTCGCACGGCGAAGGTGCTGCGGCAGGCGACCTCGCGTATCGCCGGTTCCACCCACCGGGGGGTCCGAAGTTCCCGGTCGCCGAGCAGGACCCGCACGTGATCGACATCGTCGGTCCGGATCTCGCACACGGAGCCGGGACGGTGGCGCAGAATCCCCTCGTCGTCCAAGGTGGCCAGACGCATCCGGTCGACCAGCCCACCACGGAGCAACGAGGGGCGGCCGGTCAGGAAACGCTCGACGAGGTCGTCGGTGATCTCGCGCGCCTCCAGTTTCTCCAGTTGCGTGCTCAGCTCCTCGAGATGGCCGTTGACCCGCGTGGTCAGTGCCTCGGGTTCGCGGTGGAACCCCACGGGGAGTGGATCATCCAGAGCCGGATCGACGAGCACGTGGGCGAGCGCCTTTTCCAGCACCTGTCGCCACCGTGTCGGATGAACCCCGACCGTGAGGTGACCGGACAGGGCGTGCTGTGTTCGTGCGGCGTGTCTGGTGCCGGTCGGCATGTACACGGCCGTTCCCGGTTCCATTTCGACGTTCGTGGCCGCCTGCTCGTCGTCGGCGCCTTCTTCTCCGGGGGCCGGCCAGATCTGCCACGTCTTACGTCCGAATGCTTGCAGCACGAACACGTCGTGCGTGTCACTGTGCGGCTGAAAGCCCCGGGAGTCCGGTGGAGTGATGTAGGCGTTCACCTGGCACTGATGGCCGAGCGTGATCTCCAATTCCCGGCAGAAACGGGTGAGCGGTGGCCAATAGCGCTGCAGTCCCTGCAGGACGAGGGTCGCTCCCTGCTCAACGGCGGCGAACACGCGTGCCGGATCGGCGATGCCGGTCATCGGCGTGTTGCCGATCCGGGCCGAATGCGTGTACTCCGAGGCGGGTAAGGCCCGTCCCTCCCGGACGAGCCGGAACGTCGGGGTCCGCATCCCGTAGCCCGACAGCAGCTGGTCGACATCGTCGAGACTCAGCAGGTCCTCGAACCCCTCCGGGGCCGGACCGTGCACCATGACGCGCCTGCCCCACACCTGCTCGGCGAAGTGTTCGGTCTCCCCGACACATCGCTGCAGGGAATCCATGCCCACTCCCACCGTTCTCACGAATCCCGCGAATCACCGCTATCGGCGTCCTGGGTGTCGGCGTCATCGCTTTGATCGGTGCCGTCGGCGTCCTGGGTGTCGGCGTCATCGCCTTGGTCGGTGCCGTCGGCATCCTGATCCTGCGTGTCGGCATCCCGGGTGCGGGCGGCGACACCGCCTGCGCCCACGGTCGCCATGTCCTCGTCCTGCAGCGGGCGGTTCGGATCCTGCTCCACGGTGACCTCCAATGTCTCGCTGAAAAGCGAGCATGCCACGGTGATCCCGCTCTCCGCCGTGCGGAACGACCTGCGGAGACACAGCTGTACCCACCTGGGCGACGGGAGAGAGTCGACCCTCCGGATCGGTTTCCCACGACGGCGTGGCCGTTACCACATGATCGCCAAGCAGGTCCTGGGGGCGGCGAAGTCATCGCGGAGCGTGAACTTCTCGCGGAGCTTCCGGCCGTTCTTGTCGAGGATCAACTGCGGCTGAGTGGTATCCGGGTGAGGTCTTCGCCGACGATGAGGGTGCCGGAGAACTCCTCGGCGGCGGCGTGCCACCGCGGTCGCTCAAGCTCCCCCGGAACGAAGTGCGTGAGCACGAGCTTTCGCACACCGGCTTTCTCGGCCACACGCCCCGTATCGGGGATGGGGGTGTGCGCGGTGAGGTGGTGGTCGATCATGGAGCGCTGCTGCTCGGTTCGTCCGCCCTCGTAGCGTTGGTGGACCCACTGCTCGTCGATCACCTCGTGCACGAGGACGTCGGCGTCTGCGGCGAGTTCGAGCAGGTTGTCGCAGACCCCGGTGTCGCCGGAGAACACGACCGACCCCTCGTCGGTGTCGAAACGGAACGCGAAGGCCGGAGCCACCGGGGCGTGCTGCACGAGGGTGGCGCGCACGCGGACACGGTCGTCCTCGTAGATGTCGAAGGGCCGCACGGGCGGGCACGGATTCCGGTCGGGGTGGAAGGCAACCGTCTCCGGGAGTTCGATATCGCGGGCGGTGAGCAGTTCCTCCGGAGGGCGCCGGAGGTTGTCGCGCAGGCGGTCGTTGACATCGGTGGCGAAGGCCCGCATGAGGTGGCCGGTCATCTCGGCCAGGCCCGGTGTGGGACTGTCCGGGCAGATCGTCGGCGGTGGGACCTGAGCGTGTGGCGAGGCAGGAGGGACGGCGCCGCGATCGCCCGGGCCGAGAGCGGTGACGGGACGGTCGATGCCTTCGAGGTTTTCGTACCAGCCGTAGAGCAGCAGGCTGAAGAAGTCGACCGTGTGGTCGGAATGCATGTGCGTGACGAAGACCCCGCGCAAGCGGTCCAGGCCGAGCCCTGCCCGGATCATCTGACGGCCGACACCGTAACCGCAGTCCACGAGATAGACCGCGTCGCCCACGGTCACGGCCGAGGCGATTCCGGCGCGGGCACGCCGCCACCGAGGGCCGCCGGAAGTGCCGAGCAGGACCACTTCGGGTGGTGCAGACATCGGTTCCCTTTCCTTGAGGAGATTTCGTGCTCTCGTCGACAGCGGTGTGTCACCGGCTTGTGCGGCATCGGTGAGTTCGGCATGCAGCCGCAGCGCGATGTCGGTGATTCCGGCGGATGCATGAGGCACGGAGAGGCGGTCTCACCGCACCGGATGCGGGGCGGCCTCCCCGTGCTCACGCGCGTGCCCGGAAGGGGCCGTCACTCGAACATGCGGTAGACGGCCTCGGCG
The DNA here is from genome assembly GCF_031458135.1 of Haloactinomyces albus. Taxonomy (NCBI): domain Bacteria; kingdom Bacillati; phylum Actinomycetota; class Actinomycetes; order Actinopolysporales; family Actinopolysporaceae; genus Haloactinomyces; species Haloactinomyces albus. The sequence continues at coordinate 4,769,112 of NZ_JAVDXW010000001.1, forward strand.
ATGCAGGCGGGTCGTTCGCTACCTTCGAGTTCGATGGCGGCGTCGACGGTGACCTGGACGCTGCCCTTGGGCAGCTCTTCATACTGTTTGAGGGTGGCGTTGAGGCGCACCCGGCCGTCGGCGGGAACCGGGTTCACGAAGCGGACCTTGTTGAGCCCGTAGTTGACCGCCGTGGTCACGCTGTTGACGGTGAGCACTTCCTCCCACATGGGGATGATCAGCGACAGCGTGAGATAGCCGTGGGCGATGGGGCCACCGAAGGGACTTTCGGCGCTGGCGCGTTCGGGATCGGTGTGGATCCACTGGTGGTCGTCGGTGGCATCGGCGAAGGTGTTGATGCGGTCCTGGGCGATGGAAAACCACGAGCTGGTCCCGAGCGATTTGCCCTCGAACTTCTCGAGTTCGGCGAGGGTGTCCAGTGTGGTCGTGTTCGTCGCGGTGTCAGTGGACACGGCTCCTCCTGGGGGAGTTGACCTGCGGGGGGTGATGAAATGCTGCGTGACCTGCTGCGTCAGCCGCCGAGGCCCAGAATCTTCAGTGCGTTGTCCTTGAAGATCAGCGGCCGGACCTCGTCTTTGATGTCGAGTTTCTCGAAGTCGCGCATCCAGCGATCGGGTTGGATGACGGGGAAGTCCGAACCGAACAGGACCTTGTGGCGCAGGAAGGAGTTGGCGGCCTGCACCAACTGCGGCGGGAAGTACTTCGGCGACCACCCGGACAGGTCGATGTGGACGTTGGGCTTGTGCGAGGCGCTGGAGATCGCCGCGTCCTGCCAGGGCACCGACGGATGCGCCATGATGATCGTCAGCTCGGGGAAGTCGGCGGCGACGTCGTCGAGCAGCATCGGGTCGGAGTAGCGCAGCTTGATGCCGTGTCCGCCGGGCAGCCCGGCACCGATACCGGTTTGGCCGGTGTGGAACAGGGCGGGCACGCCGCATTCGGCCAGGGCCTCGTAGACGGGGTAGAAGTCACGGTTGTTGGGTTCGAATCCCTGCAGGCTGGGATGGAACTTGAACCCCTTGACCCCGTACTCGTCGACCAGTGTGCGCACGCGCTTGACGGCCGCCTTCCCCTGCCACGGATCGACGGAGCCGAAGGGGATCAGCACGTCGTTGTGGCGGGCGGCGCCCTCGGCGATCTCCTCCACGGAGTTGACGGGATGGCCGGTGGCGGAGGCGGCGTCGACGGTGAACACGATCGCGGCCATGTTGCGCTCGCGGTAGTGCTCGGCCATGGTTTCCAGGCTCGGAGTGCGTTCCTGGCCGGACTTGAAGTACTTCTCCGAGGCCGCGATCAGGTCGTCGTCGAGGGATTTGTGGCCGCAGCCGTCGATTTCGACGTGGGTGTGCACATCCAGCGCGGTGATGGACTCGGTATCGATGCCGTAGGTGTACCTGCTCATTGCGCGGTTGCCTCCTCGGGGAGTTTCTCACCGACCGATTCGAGGTGATCGGCGAAGGTGGTCGGCCATTCCTGCTCGATCGCGTCGGGGTCCCAGCCGCCGTCGTGGTAGGCGGTGGCGGTCATGTCCGGGTGCGACCACAGCGCCAGGCGGTCGCCGCCGATGGCCACGGCCTGTCCGGTGATCTCGGCAGCGGCATCGCCGGCCAGGAAAGCCACGACGCCGGCAGCGTCCTGCGGTCCACCGAAGCCGAGCTCGCGACGCGCGAAGGCGGGCAGCTCCTCGCCGTTGTTCATGGCATCGACGTAAGGCTTGAGGAAGGGGATGGTCTCGGTCATCGCGGTGGCCGCCACCGGCACGACCGCATTGACGGTGATCTCGGCGCGGGCCAGTTCCATGGCCCAGGTGCGGACCATGCCCACGATGCCCGCCTTGGCACCGGAGTAGTTGGTCTGGCCGAAGTTGCCGCGCTGCCCGGCAGGCGAGCCGATGCAGATGATGCGACCGCCCTCGCCCTGCTCGCGCATCTTGACCACGGCGGCGCGCACGCAGGTGAAGGTGCCGCGCATGTGGACGTTGAGCACTTGATCGAAGTCCTCGTCGGTCATCTTCCACACGACCTTGTCGCGCAGGATGCCCGCGTTGGTGACCAGGACGTCCAGCCGCCCGAACGTCTCCACGGCACCGTCGACGAGAGCCTGCGCGGTTTCCGTGCTGCCCACGGCCCCGACCACGGCATGGGCCTTGCCGCCTGCCTCGGTGATCGAGGCGACAGCGGCCTCGGCGGTGTCCCGGTCGATGTCGTTGACCACGACCGAGGCGCCACGGCGGGCGAGTTCCTGGGCGTAGGCCAATCCGAGGCCCTGGCCGCTGCCGGTGACGATCGCAACCTTGTTCGTGAGATCCATGGCGACTCCTGATGTTCGAGGCCGATTGTCTAATTTAAATGAAAGCAACTACTATTGAGGATGTCAATGATTGATGGATGATGTAGTGTGCGCGGTACGAACGGGAAGGTGCCGGATGAGTGTGAATCATTCCTTGGCCGACGACCTCGGCTTTCTGCTGTCTCGGGCCAGCGGTGTGGTGGCCCGGTCGGTCAGTGACGCGCTGGCTCCGCTGGGGCTGCGAGTGCGGTCCTACTCGGTGCTGGCCCTGACCGGCGAGGACGGTGCCGGAGTGACCCAGCGGCGCCTGGCCGTGCTGATGGGACTGGACCCCAGCCAGGTCGTGGCCCTGGTCGATGAGTTGGAAAGCCGAGGACTGGTCACTCGCACCCCGGACCCGGCCGACCGCCGCAACAAACTCATCGTCGCCACCGAGCAGGGCTGTCAGGTCCGCAGCCAGGCCCAGCAACTCGTGGACCAGGCCCACAGCGGCTACTTCGCCCGCATCCCCCAAGGTGATCTCGACCGGCTGCGACACGTGCTGCAGCAGATCGCCTTCCCCGACGAAACCCCCACCGAACACGAAGCCGAAACCTCCACAGCGGGGGAGTGACGGCCGGTGCTCGCGCTCACGACAACAGTGACGTCAGCACGAGCACCGGGAATCCCGTGGGCGGGCCGTGGTGGTCGGAGAGCCGCTTCACCGGTGTGGTGGTCGGGCTCATCGGCAGCAGCTCAACGTCGCGGTGGCATTCGTTCACCAACTGCGATCTCCATCGGATCCCGGCCGACCACAACCTCACCCTCGAACCCCTGTTGTGCCTTGCGCTTCCATTCCCGATCGGAGACCGCGGTCACGTCCGCGGGCACCAGGTGATCGAGTACGAGAGTGCGCACCCCGGCCGCTGCGGCCAACTCTCCGACTTCGTTGACGTCGGTGTGCGACTTGCGTAGGTGCTCCCTCTTTTTCGGTGGCATGTCCTGATCGGCGTAGTGATCGAGGTCGATGACCTCGTGCACCAGCACATCGGCGCCACGGGCCAAGCGGACGACGTTATCGCAACGTGTGGTGTCTCCGCTGAACACCACCGACCCTTCGGCAGTATCGAAGCGGAACGCGAACGCCGGATACACCGGTCGATGATCCACTAGGATTGCACTCACCGTGACGGCCTCGTCGGAGTGGACCGTCCACGGTTCCATCGGTGGGGCAAACGGTCCCGCGTGGCCGGCGCCGACCTCCGGCACGGTGATGTCGTGGGCGCGGAACGCCTCGCGAATGTCGCGACGTTCCGTATCGCGCATGCGCTCGTTGACATCGTAGGCGGTGGCGGCGATCGAACTGGTGAAGTAGTCGACGGTGCCCGGTGTCGGATTCTCCGGATTGACCGTGGAAGCAGGGGAATCCGAGCCGCTGTCCGGCAGCCCACTGGCCCTGCCGGGGCCGAACACTTCTACGGTGGGGGAGGTTTCCCCCGGTTGTTGCGGCGCCCAGTTCAGCCAGACCAGGTTGTACAAGTCGGCGATGTGGTCCGAATGCAGGTGCGTGACGAACACGCCCCGCACCGAGTCGTCCGGCAGCCCGGACCGGAACAGTTGATGAGTGGCAGCCTGACCTGCATCCACCAGGTAGGTTCGAGCACCGACGGCCACCGCCGAGGCGATCCCGTTGCGGCCCTGGGCGGGAAAGGGTCCACCGGCGGTGCCGAGCAACACCACTTTGGTATGTGCCTCAAGCGGGCCGGGCAGCGATGAACCTGCTGCAGCAGCCGCGGATCCTGCTGTAAGCGACAGCGCTGTGGCAGTCCCTGCGGTGACCGACCCACGCAGCATCGCGCGCCGACTCACCCGTGACTTCGAGTTCATGTCCCACCTTTCTGGGATTCCGGCTCGTGCTGAACCTGATCGCCGTCGTTGCTAGAGGTTCTCGTTGGTGAGTTCGTTGTCTTTGCTCTCTCGGGTGATGAGGATGGCCACCGCACTGACCAGGCCCACGGCGGCCAGAAAACCCACGACGGACATGACGTTCCGGCCGGAGGAGGCATACAGCGAGGTGAGGATCATCGGGGTCAGGCCCGCGCCGAGCAGCGTCGCGAGCTGATAGCCCAGGGAGGCACCCGTGTAGCGGGCCGTGGTGCCGAACTGCTCGGAGATGAAGGCGGCCATCGGACCGTATGTCAGACCCAAGCAGGTCTTGCCGAGGAAGAAGGCCAGGAGGACGAGCAGCACATCGCCCGAGGCCCACCACTGCAGCATCGGATACAGCAGGGCAACGAACAGGACGATCCCGCCGATCATGACGGGGCGCCGCCCCACGGAGTCGGACAGGCGGCCACACGCGACGACGGTGAAGATCTGGGTGAAGGACGTCAGCGCGAAGCAGAACAGCACCATTTGCTGATTGGATCCTTGATCCACCGCGTAGGTGATCGCGAAGGTCGCCAGCATGACCTGCAGGGCGAACATGGCGCTGCTGCCGAAAGCGGTCAGCAGCAGGTTCTTCGGTCTGCGGAGCACCTGCAGGATCGGGACGGACGGTTTCTTCTCGGTGGGCTGCTCCATCGCAGCCTGGAAAATCGGGCTCTCCGACACCCGCGAGCGCACGAACAGGCCCACGGTCAGTAGCAGCGCGGAGAGCAGGAACGGGACGCGCCAGCCCCAGGACATGAACTGTTCCTCGGGCAACGAGGAGAAGATGCCCATCATCAGCGTGCCCAGCACCGCACCGGTGGGGGCGCCTGCGTTGGTGAATGACGCGGCGAACCCGCGCCGCTTTTTCTCCGAATGTTCCAGGGCCATCAGCGCGGCGCCACCCCATTCGCCTCCGACGGCGATACCCTGGCAGATCCGGAGCAGCACCAGAATGATCGCTCCCCAGGAGCCGATGACCGAGGACGGTGGGATGAGGCCGATGAAAAAGGAGGCCATGCCCATGATGGTCATCGCGAGGACCAGTATCCTCTTGCGTCCGAGGCGATCCCCGAAGTGGCCGAGCACCGCGCCGCCGAGTGGACGCGCGAGATACCCGGCGGCGAAAGTTCCGTAGGAGGCCACTGTGGCTGCCAGTGGGGCGAGATTGGCGAAGAAAACCGGGCCGAAGACGAGTGAGGCGGCGGTGGAGTAAAGCAGGAAATCGTAGAACTCGATCGTGCTTCCGAGGTAGCTCGACAGCACGACTCTTCGGATTTCTTTTCTGCGTTGCGCGGCCGGCATGGCGGCGGCGACATCGGTGACCGTCATTGGTGCTCCCGAGTGGCGGAGGATGTTTTTGGGCAGGATTGGGCGCGAGAGCGGATGCCGAGCAAAGAAATCCCGAGGATTTTTCGGGAATGTGGTGGGTCCGTCGGTAGCGGATGTTATCCGGCGTAGTGCTCGCGGAGCTCGTGCTTGCGGATCTTGCCGCTGGCGTTGCGTGGAATCTCGTCGAGAATGAGGAACGATTTGGGGATCTTGTACTTGGCGAGGCGTTCGGTGAGGAAATCGACCATGTCCTGCTCGGACAGGCGGGCACCGTTTTCGAGGGTGACGGCAGCGCGGCCGACCTCACCCCACTTCTCGTCGGGAACGCCGAAAACCGCGCAGCCGGCCACGCCGGGCAGGTCCAGCAGCGCAGCCTCCACCTCGGCGGGGTAGATGTTCTCGCCACCGGAGATGATCATGTCCTTCATCCGGTCGACGACGGTCACGAAGCCGTCCTCGTCGGCGACCCCGACATCTCCGGAGCGGAACCAGTCCCCGTCGGCGAAGGACTCGGCGGTGGCGTCCGGACGGTTCCAGTACTTCCGCATGACGTTGGGGCCGCAGATTTGGATCTCACCGCGCTCCCCGGGGGCGACCGGAGAGCCTGCCGGGTCGGCCAGGCGGACGTCGGTGAAGAAGTGGGCAACACCGGCGGTGCCCAGCTTTCGCTCGACGTTGTCGGGGGTGAGGATGAGCGCGCCCGGACCGGTCTCGGTGAGGCCGTAGCCCTGGCACAGCTTGATGCCGCGGTCGGCGTAGGTGCGCAGTGTCCGCGGCGGGACCGGCGCGGCGGCGACGATCATCCGGCGGATCGCCGACAGATCCGTCGCGTCCCAGTTCGGGTGGCTGCTGAGGGTGTCGCACATCGTCGGCGCGCCGAACAGGTAGGTGATGCCCTCGCGCTCGATGACGTTCAGCACCCGCTCGGCGTCGAAGCCCTCCTCGATGCACACGGTGCCGCCCTTGAGCAGGGTGGGCAGCGCGACGAAGTCCAGGGCCGCGGTGTGAAACAGCGGCGCGCAGACCAGCGACACCTCGTCACTGAGCAGGTCCATGTCGATGACCGCGTTCATCACGGAGAACACGATGTTGCCGTGGGTGAGCACCACACCCTTGGGGCGTCCGGTGGTGCCGGAGGTGTACATGATGAAGCACGGGTCGTCGTGGGAGACGGGCTCGTCGATGCGTGCCGTGTCGGCACCGGCGATGATCTCCTCGTAACCCACCGCGCCGGTATCGGGCGCGCCGTCGACGACGACCCGCTGTGGTGCTTCGGCCTGCTCGGCGGCTGCGGTGCCGACCTCGGTCAGCTCGGCGGAGTGGATGAACACCGAGACGCCCGCGTCTTGCAGGGAGAACGCGATCTCGGGAGTCGTCAGGCGCGCATTGAGGGGGACGAAGATCGCCCCCAGCAGGCCCGAGGCGAACAGCGCCTCGAGGTAGGAGGGATGGTTCCTGCTCAGCAATGCCACGCGATCACCCTTGCCGACACCGAGATCGCGCAGGGCATGCGCCAGGCGCGTCACCCGGTCGTCGAGCTGGGTGTAGGTCCGACTTTCCGCGCGGAACGTGATCGCGGTCTTCCCGGGTTCCAGGCGGACCCGCCGGTAGGGCCAGGACCCCACGCCTTCGTTGTGCATGTTCGTGCCTCCTTGCCGGGGAATTCGGCTACTGCCGGAGCTGCTGCGGGGCTACGCCGAGACTGCTGTCGGGGTTACTGCTTGGTCAGCTTGCGGCCGATGATTTCCTTCATGATTTCGGTGGTGCCCGCATACAGAGTTCCGCCGCGGGAATCGAGATAGTCCTGGGCGACGTCGTATTCCTTCATGAAGCCGTAGCCACCGTGTAGTTGCAGGCAGCGGCCGACGACTTTCTGCTGCAGTTCGGTCACCCACCACTTGGCCATCGCCGCGGTGACCTCGTCGAGGCTTCCGGTGGACGCATCGAGCAGACAGCGGTCGACGAAGGCCTGAGCGATCTCGATCTCGGTGGCGAGTTCGGCGAGGTAGAAGCGATTGGCCTGGAAATCGGCGATCCGCTGGCCGAAGGCCCTGCGGTCGCAGCTGTGGTTCAGCGCCTGCTCGAAGGTGCGTCGCATGGCTGCCATCGCGGTGACCGCCACGCTGAGTCGTTCCTGCGGCAGATTGCCCCGCAGGTAGCCGAATCCCTTGTTCTCCTCGCCGAGGACGTTGGCGCGCGGCACGCGAGCGTCGTCGAAGGTGAGCTCGGCGGTGTCCTGGGCGGAAAGACCCACTTTGCGCAGGGGGCCACTACGGGTGAAGCCGGGGGTGTCCGCATCGACGAGAACGAGGCTCATCCCCCGGCGTCCGGCGGACGGGTCGGTACGCGCCACGACGATGAAGACGTCGGCGATCATGCCATTGCTGATGAACGTCTTGGACCCGTTGAGGATGAGGTCGTCGCCGTCGGCCATCGCCGTGGTGGCGATGGCGGCGAGATCGCTGCCTGCCTCGGGTTCGGTCATCGCCAGAGCACCGACGAGTTCTCCGGAGCACAGGGGCGCCAACCAGCGCTGCTTCTGCTCGTCGTCGGCCAGGGAGATCAGATAGGGCGCCACGAGGTCGTTGAAACCACTGAGGTTCATCGCCACCGCGGTGGCGCCGACTCGGGCGATCTCCTCGATGAGCACGGCGTTGAACCGGAAGTCGTCGACTCCGCCGCCGTTGTCCTTTTCGTCGGCGCTGATGCCGAGCAACCCCAGTTCGCCCGCGCGGCGGTAGACCGCACGGTCGACGTGCCCTTGTTCGGACCACTTCTCCAGCTGGGGAGCGACCTCGCGTTCGGCGAAGGCGCGTGCGGTCTCACGAAACGCCTCGTGGTCGTCCTCGAAGATCGTCCGCTGCAGCGAGACCGAACTCATGTCCTCTGCTCCTCGTGCGTGGCGTTCCCCGGACCTGCTGCGGACCGGTTCGGTGCGGTCGGCACAGGGACGCAGTGGCCGGATGGGTCACTGGTGGTACTCATGCCGTGAATCACAGGTAAACACCAACGATTGAAGATGTCAATAAAGAAATGCTTCAACGGATCCGCGGTGAAGGTGAGGGGAGGCGCCGCCGTCGGCAACGCGGGGAGCCGCCCGGTGAGCGGGGATCGGCCCGTATCCGTGGGAGGACGGACCTACCTCTTGTCGCCGAACTCGTCGCGGAAGCAGGCGGCGAGTTCCCCGCGCGAGCCGATGCCCAGCTTGGCGTAGATCCGCGTGAGGTGGAACTGCACCGTCTTCACCGACAGGAACAACTCCACGGCCACCTGCTTGTTGCTCCTGCCCGCGGCAACGAGTTCGGCCACGGCCTGTTCCTGGGCCGTGAATCGGGTGAGATCGGGGTCGGTCCGGGGGGCCTTCATTCCGCCTGCCTTCACCCCGCCCGCCTTCACCCCGCCCGCCTTCAGTTCGCGGTCACAGCGCTCGACATAGGCTTGCGCGCCCAGGGCCACATAGGATTCCCGGGCCCTCTGCAGCACGTCATCGGCTTCCCGGCGTTTGCCTGCTCGTCGTAGTGTCTGCCCGTAGGCGAAGTTCACCCGCGCCTGCTCGTAGGGCAGCGGTAAGCTCCGAAGCTGATCCAGAGAACTTTCGAAGGAGGCTCGCGCCGCCTCGATATCGCCTGTTGTGCCCGCGATGCGTCCGCGTACGTAACCCAGCCGTGCCCGGGTGGAGCGGTGTCCACGCTCTGCTGCCAAGGCTTCGTACGGTGCCAGAAAGGTGTCGGCCTCATCGACCCGGTTGGCCATGACCAACGCATTGGCGTAGACGTCGTGCCAGGGCCAGAATCCCGGCTCGTCGATCCCTCGTCGCGGTTGCAGTTGCACCAGGGGTGCCAAGGAGCGGATGACGGTTTCGTAGTCGGCCCGGGCTTCGGCACACTGGGCCCGCGCCAGGCAGTCGGGCACCAGCATGATCGTGTAGTTGTGCGTGGCCGCCGCGCCACGTCGCAGGTGCTCCTGTGCGGCTTCCCAATTTCCTCGCAGAGCATGGGTCTGTGCTCCGGTCCAGTGCACCAGCGGGCGCGCCAGTTCCAATCCCGCGTGGTCCAGCTGAGCCACGGCGCGGTCGACGGTGTGTATGGCGTCGTCCCAGTCGCCGAGTGCGAATTCCGTGCGGGCCAGCCAGGCTTGTGCCCACAAGGAGATCCGCGTGGAACCCCGCCGGTATCGCGTGGGCACGGCGCCTTCCAGTTCCCTGCGCGCCGTCTGCGGGTCATCGAGGGCGAGGTCCAGCCAGCCCTTGCCCATCTGCACCCGCTGCGACTGGGCTCCGGCGCTGACCTTCGCCGAGACCTCCCGGTAAGCATCCTTGGCTTCCTGGATCCGGCCGTCCGCGGCCAGACCGAGTCCCATGATGGCTTCCGACTCGATGGCCGAGGGATCGTCGGGGGACACCAGTTCCACAGCACGGTGTCCCCAGGTGACCAGGTCCGGACCATGCCAGCGGCTCATCGAATGCAGTACCCGGCGCTGACAGATCAGGGCAGCCGTATCCGGTTCCCGCTTCGGGTCGCACCGTTGCCAGGCACCAGTCAGCAGCAGTTCGGCTTCGTCCGGGCGGCCGAGCAGAATCGCGAGATACCCGAGCACGGCATCGCGGAGGGCGCTGGGCGGAAAGCTTTCGATGGCCGGTGAGAACGCGAGCGCCTGTGGCACGTTTCCCGCACCCACCAGGGCGTCGACGGCCCGGACCATCCGGTGCTCGCGGTCCGCCCTGGCGGGACTGAGGCGACTGGCATTGATCAACGCGTTTCCCACAGCGGACCAGGCCCCCTGAGCGGCCTGCCGCGAGGCGAACGCATCGAGTTCATCGGCGAGTTCCGCATCGGCGAACGGGGTGACCGCCACTCGATGCATCAATCGGGTGCTTTCGTCCCCCACGATTCCGGCTGCCTTCCGATGCAACTCATGGCGCCGCAGCGGTTGCAGGTCGGCATAGGCGGCGGCCCGTACCAGGGGTGAGGGGAAGACGAGTGTGGTCATGCCGTAGCCACTGCCGATGGTCAGCAGGCCGGCCTTGCTGGCCTCGTCCAGGGCCGCGACCGGTTCCTCGACATTCGCCAGTTCGGCAGCCTCGGCAAAGGACATGGCTTCGCCCAGGACAGCGGCGGATTCGATCAGGGCGCGTGCCGACGGACCGCAGGCACGCATGGTGCGTACCACGCTGCCTGCCAGTGCCCGCGGTGCGGGCAGTGTCGGCTGCCATTCCTGCACGCTCTCGGCCGGAGCCTCCTGCAACAATTGCCTGGTGTGCAGCGGATTGCCCCGAGTGTGTTCCGACAGCCGCTGCGCGGCGGGAACGGTCAGGTCCACCCCGGCCCCCTGGATCGCCAGAGTCTGCGTCTCCGTGGGCGTCAAGGGGGCGACCCGGATGCGAGAACCTCGGTAGCCGGCGAGGAAGTCGTGCACGTCCTCGGCGGATGCTTCCTGTCCGTCCTGATCGGCGATCAGAACGACCAGGACCTTCTCCGTGGCCATCCGCCGGAACGCCGACGACAGTGCTCGCAGGGATTCGATGTCCGCCCAGTGGGCATCGTCGACGACGACCACCAGCGGCCCGTGCTCCTGGCTTCGAGCCCAGAGTTCCAGGAGACGGATACCCGTGCTGATCGCATCCGAGAGCCGTTGCTCGGCGGGACGCGGCAGCGGGGCGGAATCCCCGCTGCCGCGCACCAACTGTTCGGCCACACCGAACTCCAGGGAGGCTTCCCAGGGCACTCCATCGGCCCGGCACGTCCGAATCTCTCCGTGGTGGGCGAGAAACTGCTCCACCAGGGTCGTTTTGCCGATTCCCGAGGGGCCCTCCACCAGGACGGTACGCGGTTGACCGTCGCGGACGGCGGCGAGCATGCGTTCGAGTTCGGCGAGTTCCCGCTTGCGGCCGACCATGCTGCGCAGCCCTTCCCCGTCCGTCACACCCTCGACAGTAGTCGATCCGATCGGATCGGCAGCGGCCGAAGAGCAGTGCTATCCGAGATCACCACCGGCGACGGGCAGTACCGTCCCGGTGATGTAGGAGGCCTCGTCGGAAGCCAGGAACAGGATGGCAGCGGCCTGTTCCTCCGGGGTGCCGTAGCGCTTCATCAGTGCGGAGTCCTCGGTTTGGTCGACGACTTGCCGATTCCACGCCTTCTCCCGCTCGGTCGCACCGTCCGGACCGCGCGCGATGCGCCGGGGCGGTGCCTCGGTCCCACCGGGGGCTGCGGCAGCGATACGGATGCCGTACTGGGCGGTTTCCATGGCCAGCGACGCCGTGAGCGCGTTGACCCCGCCCTTGGCAGCCGCGTAAGGAACCCGGTTGATACCCCGGGTAGCCGTGGAGGAGACGTTGACGATCGTTCCGGATCGCTGCTCGATGAGGTACGGCAGGACGGCGCGACAGGTCCACAGGGTGGGGAAGAGAGACCGCTGCACCTCGGCCTGGATCTTGTCCGCGTCGTAGTGCTCGTACGGTCGCATCCAGATGGTGCCGCCCACGTTGTTGATCAGTACGTCGATGCGGCCGTGCTGCTGCCGGGCTTCGGCCATTGCCGCCTCGGCCCCGGCGAACTGCTCCAGATCGGCGATGACGCCGTGGGCCTGCCCCCCGTTTTCCCGGAGTTCCCCGGCCACTTCGTGGACCAGTTCGGAACGGTCCACCAGCACGACCGAGGCCGATTCGGCGACCAGACGCCGGGCCACGGCCAAGCCGATGCCCTGGGCCGCGCCGGTGACCACGGCGACCTTGTCGCGGAAGCGCTGCGGAGAAACCGGCTCGGTCACTGGCTCACGCTCATTTCCGGCTCGGCCTCCTCGGCGGCGGCGACGTTGAACTTCTCGTAGTAGAAGTTCGCCGGTGTGATTCCCTCGGCGATCAGGTGAGAGCGCACCGCCTCGACCATGGGGGGAGGACCGCACAAGTACACGTCGACGTCACCACCGTTGAGGTGCTGCGGCTCGAAGTGGTCGGTGACATAGCCCTTCCTGGGGGCGCTGCCTGCCTCGTCGGACATGCAGTAGTCGAAGGTGAACCCGTCGATGACCTCGGCATAGTGCCGGAGCTTGTCCAACTCCACCAGGTCGGCTTCCGAGGAAACGCCGTAGAGCAGGTGGATCGGGTGCTCGAGTTCGGCGCCGGTCAGCTTCTCCAGCATCGACAGCAGCGGTGCCAGGCCGGTGCCACCGGCCAGCATCAGGATCGGGCGCTTCTGCTCGCGCAGGAAGAAACCGCCCATCGGCCCGGTGAGGTCGAGCCTGTCGCCGACTTCCGCGCGATCGCGCAGGTACTCGGACATGAGACCGCCCTCGGTGATGCGCACCAGGAAGGACACGGTCTTGTCCTCGGGGCCGCTGCTGAACGAGTAGGACCGCGTGGACTCGGTACCGGGAACGCCCACATTGACGTACTGGCCGGGCAGGAAGGCCAGCGCATCGCGGTCGTCGAGCTCCAGCGTGAAACCGACCGTGGTTTCGGAGAAGCGCCGGATCTCGGTGAGCGCGGCCGCATGGGTGGCCGCCTGCGTTTTGGCCACCTCCGAGGTGGTCGGAATCTGCAGGATGAGATCACTGCGCGGCATCATCTGGCACGGCAGAGCATAACCCCGGTCCGCCTCGTCGTCGCTGAGCGCGTCCTCGATGTAGTCGCCGCCGTCGTAGTCACCGGACTCGCAGAACGACTTGCAGGTGCCGCAGGCACCGTCGCGGCAGTCGAGGGGAATGTTGATCCGCGCCTTGTACGACGCATCGGCCACGGTCTCATGCGGCGCGCAGGTGATAAACCGGGTAACACCGTCCTCAAAACTCAAGGCAACCTGATGAGTCATGGAAAAGCTCGATTCGACAAAGAAGGGGAGCGTTTTCACGGGTTCCGGGTGGTACCTGCTATCGCAGTTCGACGAACTTTCGAGAGGCAACCAAGCGACCCGTGAACAACACTCTGGGTGAAACGGTCAGATGTGATAGATGTCCACCACGTGATGGATGTAGTCGTTCTTCAAAACGACCTTCTTGCGGGTGATCAACGGACTCTCGCCCGAGAAATCGATCGTGTAGCGGGAGGTCCCGAAGTACGTGTCGATGTTCTGGTAGCGGTAGTACAGGGTGAACCAGTTGAACCGGACGTCGACCACGTCGCCGCGCTGCTCGAGGATCTCCACGTTGGTGATGTTGTGCCCGGTTCGGGGCTCCGGCATGCTCGTCGCCGCGGAGCGGTCGGTCCGGATGCGAAACACCCGGTCCTCCAGGCCGCCCTTGTTCGGGTAGTAGATCAGCGAGATCTCGGTTTGGGGATCCTCGGTGAGCTCGCCGTTGTCGTCCCAGGCAGGCATCCAGAACTCGACGTCCGGGTGGTAGCACTCCAACCACGTCTCGAACTCGCGGTCGTCGAGAAAGCGGGCCTCGCGGTAGAGGAACTGCCGGACGTCCTCCACGGTCACGGTCGCGGTATCGGCCACTGCGGTCATGGTGATCGCCTTTCTTCCTGCTGCTGAAAAGCCTTACCGGTTGTTCTCGACGGACTTCTCTTCTGCTGCCACGGCTTCGCGCATGGTCTGCAGCCAGTGGCCGTGCTGGACGGGGTAGAGGCCCTCGTCCTCGTTCTTCCTGCCTGCCGAGATGACGCCGGTCATGCCGAGTGACTCGGCCACCTCGTCCGGGCCGGAGAACTCGTGGGTCATGCCGCGGGCCATGTCGTTGTACGGGGCCTCGGTGGCCAGGTAGGTCTTCTGGCAGGAGCGGAACTCCTCGAGGTCGTCCGGGGTGGCCATACCGGAGGCGTTGAAGAAGTCCTCGTACTGGCGGATCCGGTGCGCCCGCGCCTCGGCGCTCTCCCCCTTCGGGGCGATGCAGTAGATGGTGACCTCGGTCTTGTCCACCGAGATCGGCCGGAAGTGCCGGATCTGGGTGCTGAACTGGTCCATCAGGTACACGTTCGGGTACAGGCACAAGTTGCGGGAGCCCTTGACCATGAACTCGCCCTTGGCCTCGCCGTGCTCCTCCTTGAGCTCGTCCATCCTGCTCCACAGCGGACGGTCCTGTGGGTTCGCGGTCCAGGTCCACAGGCACAGGTGCCCGTTGTCGAAGGACCAGTAGCCGCCGCCGGACTTGCCCCAGCCGCCCGCGTCCAGGGCGGCGGTCTCGTTCTTCGACTCGCCGGTGCCGCGACGTGCGGTCGTGGCGGCGTAGTTCCAGTGCGTGGCGGAGACGTGGTAGCCGTCCGCGCCGTTCTCGGCCTGGAGCTTCCAGTTGCCGTCGTAGGTGTAGCTGGAGGAACCGCGCAGCACCTCCAGCCCCTCGGGGGACTGGTCGACGAGCATGTCGATGATCTTGGTGGTCTCGCCGAGGTGCTCGGTCAGCGGCTTGACGTCCGGGTTGAGGCTGCCGAACAGAAAGCCCCGGTAATTCTCGAAGCGGGCGACCTTGGTGAGGTCGTGGGAGCCGTCTTTCTTGAACTGCTCCGGGTAGCCGGCTTCGCGCGGGTCCTTGACCTTGAGCAGTGCGCCGTCGTTGCGGAACGTCCACCCGTGGAACGGGCAGGTCAGTGTGGTGCGGTTGTCGGTCTTGCGGCGGCAGATCATCGCGCCGCGGTGACTGCAGGCGTTGATGAGCGTGTTGAGCTCGCCCTGCTTGTCCCGAGTGATGACGATTGGCTGGCGGCCGATGTAGGTGGTGAAGTAGTCGCCGACATTCGGAATCTGGCTCTCGTGGGCGAGGTAGATCCAGTTCCCCTCGAAGATGTGTTTCATCTCGAGCTCGAAGAGTTCCTCGTCGGTGAAGACGTTGCGCCGGATCCGACGGATCCCGTTTTCGTGGTCTTCCTCCACCGCGTTGTCGAGGATGCTGCGGGCATTGTTCAACGTCTCGATCATCATCCCTCCATCCGGTACGAGTCCCTCGCCGAGTCGCTCGGCGTTGGGAGTACGAAACCTCCCGGCAATGTGTTCGCAATACCTTCACACCGAGGTGGCGACTGTCACGTCAGGTATTTACCCAGTATTGGCCTAGGGCATTTTTAATATGCAGCGCCTCTGGATCATGTGGGACTGAGTATTTGTTGTCACTCAATGGTGTGGCTTACACTCGGCTGAACACGTACCGTTGTGTCCGGCGGCACAGGACAAACTCGATCTTGCGCAGAGACTCGGGCTTCGCTCACGGCAGTGAACACGCGGCCTCGGCAACGCAAGCCCGTGCCGTGCTCGCCAGAGCAGCTGTCTGTAGTGCTTGTCCGTATGGAGGCAGTCCGTGGAACTCAGGCATCTTCGCTACTTCGTCGCTGTGGCCGAAACGCGCCACTTCGGCAAGGCGGCAGAGCGCTTGCACATGGCCCAGCCCCCGCTGTCTCAGGCGATCCGGCAACTGGAGACCGATCTGGGGGCCGAGCTGTTCGCCCGGACCACGCGACGGGTCGATCTCACCGGGGCCGGGGAGGCCTTCTACGGCGACGCCTTGCGCATCCTCCAATCCGTGGACGACTCCACGCGCCGGGTGAAGCGCATCGCCGATGGCGGTCATGGCCTGCTGCGCCTCGGGCTGACCGGGTTGGCCGCGTATCGCCATCTGCCGGAGATCGCGCAGATCGTGAAGCGGGACATGCCCGGCGTCGCTCTCGAGATCCACTCGGAGATGCTCACCCCGGCGCAGGAACTCGCCTTGAGCGAATCCCGCATCGATGTCGGTGTTCTCCGCCCGCCCACCCGGGAAGCCGGCATCGCCTACCGCCGTATCGCCCGCGAGCCGCTGGTGCTGGCGCTGCCGGAGAGCCACTGGCTGGTGGAGGAACCCACCGTCAACGTGGGAGACCTTCGAGCCGAGCACTTCGTCCTGTATTCGGCTGCCTCCCGGTCGGTGGTCAACGATGCGGTGGTACGCAGTTGCCTGGCCGCGGGTTTCTACCCGCGCCGTGAACACGAGGTCGCCGAGACGTCCATTCTGCTGGCGCTGGTGGCGGCCGGACTCGGAGTCGCTCTCGTTCCGGACTCGGTCCGGGCCATCGCACTGGACGGAGTCGTCTTCAAACCGCTCCACGGTACCGAAAATGTCGATCTCGCCCTTGCCTGGCGGGACAACGACACCTCTCCACTCCTGGAGAACCTGCTGACCACTCTCGAGGACAACAACGTCTTCATCACCACCGAAGCCCCTGAGGATGACCGTGAAGATCACTGCAGTTGAGGCGATTCCCTTCGCCATCCCCTACACGAAGCCGCTGCGTTTTGCCAGTGGAGAGGTGCACACGGCCGATCACGTGCTGGTTCGGGTGCACACCGATGAGGGGCTGGTCGGCATCGCGGAAGCCCCGCCGCGGCCGTTCACCTATGGCGAGACCCAGGAGTCCATCGTCGCGGTGATCCACCGGATCTTCGCCCCGGAAATCGTGGGCATGTCGGCCCTGGAGCGGGAGGGCATCCACGCCCGGCTGAACCGGACCATCGGTAACCCCGCGGCGAAGTCCGCCATCGACATGGCGCTCTGGGACGTCATCGGCAAGTCCGTGAATCTGCCGGTGACGGAACTGTTGGGCGGGTACGCCGATCGCATGGCGGTTTCGCACATGGTGGGCTTCGCACCGCCGGAGGAGATGGTGGCCGCGGCCGAGCGCGTCCGTGGCCAGTACGGGATCACGACCTTCAAGGTCAAGGTGGGGCGCAAGCCGTTCATGCTCGACGTCGAGGCCTGTCGCGCACTGCGACGGGGGCTCGGTGATGACGTCGAACTCTACATCGACGGCAACCGAGGATGGACCGCCTCCGAGTCGGCACGGGCGCTGCGCGCCATGGAGGATCTGGACCTGACCCTGGCCGAGGAGCTTTGCCCGGCCGACGACGTGCTGGGACGGCGCTGGCTGGCCGAACAGAGCCGAATTCCGGTCGTGGCCGACGAGAGCGCCACGCGCCCCGGAGAGGTCACCCGGGAGCTGTTGGATGGTGCCTCCAACGCGATCAGCATCAAGACCGCCCGGACCGGGTTCACCACCTCGCAGCGCATCCTCTTCCAAAGTGAGGGACTGGGCGTGGAGGTCGTGATGGGCAATCAGGTCGACGGCCAGATCGGCACGATGTGCACGGTCGCCTTCGGCGCGGCGTACCAGCGGACGGCGCAGCGGGCGGGAGAACTGTCCAATTTCCTGGACATGAGCGACGACCTGCTGACCGAGCCACTCCGCATCATCGACGGGACCCTGTTCGCCCGCCGGGGAGCAGGTCTGGGCATCGAGATCGACCCCGACAAACTCGCCCACTACCGCCAGGATCGCTGACCGGGCTTGCCGGGGAACCCCGCCAAGAAGACACAGGCAATACGGTTGCCGAAGGAAGAAACAGGAGTAGGGCAATGACCGAACAACTCACCGAGCAGACCGCCACCGCCGCGGCTTCGGGCAATTCCGCCACCGAACGTTTCCTCGAGAAGGGTGTGGCCGCCGACAGCAGCACCGAGCGGGTGGACAAACTGGCCACCGAGGTCATCGGTGCGGTGCACGAGGTCATCCGCCGCAACAAGGTCACCTACGAGGAGTACGACGCGCTGAAGGCGTGGCTGATCCAGGTCGGCCTCGACGGGGAGTGGCCGCTGTTCCTCGACGTGTGGATCGAGCACGTGGTCGAGGAGGTCGCCAACGAGGATCGGGAGGGAACCCAGGGCTCCATCGAGGGCCCGTACTACGTTCCCGGTTCGCCGGAATTCCAGGCCGAGGCAACCCTGCCCATGCGCGACGACGAGCCCGGCACTCCGCTGCTGTTCCAGGGGCAGGTCACCAGCACCTCCGGGCAGCCGCTGGGCGGGGCACACGTGGAGATGTGGCACGCCGACGACTACGGCTACTACTCCCAGTACGCTCCCGGACTGCCGGAATGGAACCTGCGCGGAACCGTCGTGACCGACGAGCAGGGCCGCTTCAAGATTCACACGATCCAGCCCGCGCCGTACCAGATCCCGCACGACGGGGCCTGCGGCAAGCTCATCTCCGCTGCCGGTTGGCATGCGTGGCGCCCGGCGCACCTGCACCTGAAGGTCTCCGCCCCGGACCACCAGTTGATCACTTCGCAGTTGTATTTCCAGGGCGGCGACTACGTCGACAACGACATCGCCCAGGCGGTCAAGCCGAATCTGATCCTGAATCCGACGCCGGCTGCCGACGGAACCGGCAACGAGGTGACCTACAACTTCGTGCTGGATCCTGCCTGAGTAAGGTACGGATCGGTTTGGAGAGCGGTGCGAGGCGGCAAAACCTCAGCCGTCCCGCACCGGGATTCCCGAATCGGATAACCACGTTTCGACGATCGATCGTACCGACCGAGGAGGAGTAACCCGTGCTGTTTGCGGTGAAAATGGACGTGCACCTGCCTGCGGATATGGATCCGGATGTCAAGGCCGACATCCTCGCCCGGGAAAAGGCCTATTCGCAAAAGCTGCAGAAGTCCGGAGTGTGGCCGCACATCTGGCGGTGCGCAGGTCAGTACTCCAACCTGAGCGTCCTCGACGTGGACGATAATGACCGACTGCACGAGGTCTTGTCGCAGCTACCGCTGTTTCCGTACATGAACATCGAGGTGACTCCGCTGGCCACCCATCCTTCGGACATCGCGTTGCTGGAACAGGACTCCTGACCTCCACGCATCCGGCGCCGTGGACGAGCACGTCCGGATCGCCATCCGTCCGCGGTGCCGATGGCTCTCCACCTCCCACCCACTGACGACCCCGCTCCCCACCGCCGAACCTCTCGGATTCGGCGGTGGTTTCGGTGCGCGCGAGAGGCGAAGACAAGGCGAATAATGACCATCGATCAAACGGAGCGGACGGACGGCGAAAACCGCCTGTTCGAGCCTCCCGCACGACCATTTCCCACCTTGCGTCACATGGCACGGGATTTCGGCGCACGTTATTTCGCCAATGGATTGGTCGGTCTGATCTTCGCGGCTACCGGCCCGGTCGCGGTGATTCTCGCGGTCGGCAGTCAGGGCGGTCTCGCACAGGCCCAGTTGGCCTCGTGGATCTTCGGGGTCTTTTTTATCAACGGCATCCTCACGGTCCTGGCGTGCTGGTTCTACCAGCAGCCGTTGTCCTTTTTCTGGACGATCCCCGGTACCGTGCTCGTCGGCCCGGCTCTGGACCACCTGAGCTGGCCCGAAGTGGTCGGTGCCTTTCTCGCCACCGGGGTGTTGATTCTCCTGCTGGGGCTGAGTGGATGGGTACGCCGGGTGATGTCGGCCATCCCGATGCCGATCGTGATGGGCATGGTCGCCGGAGTGTTTCTGAGCTTCGGTCTCGACCTCGTGCACGCATTGGTCGGCGATATCGCGATCGCGGGCCCGATGGTGCTGCTGTTCCTGCTGCTGAGTTGGCACAGCTCGCTGGGTCGGCGGATCCCACCGATCATCGGCGCGCTGCTGATCGGCGGCGTCGCGGTGGCGATGTCCGGGCGTTTCGCTCCGGAGACCACGACCGTGCAGTGGATCGCCTCCCCGATGGTGCAGACACCGCAATGGTCGTGGCAGGCGATGCTCGAACTGGTCATTCCGCTGGCGATCACGGTGCTGGTGGTGCAGAACGGGCAGGGAACTGCGGTGCTGCGCTCTGCGGGGCATCCCGCGCCGGTCAACATGGTCGCCATCGCCTGCGGGGCCTGGTCGGTGCTGACGTCCTTCGTCGGATCCGTGTCCACATGCCTCACCGGTCCGACGAACGCCCTGCTGACGGCATCGGGAGAGCGGTCGCGCCACTACATCGCCGGGATTTCCTGCGGACTGCTCGCGATCGTCTTCGGATTGTTCGCGCCCCTGTTCACCGATCTCATGCTGGCCACACCCGGCGCGTTCATCGCCACCCTGGGCGGGCTGGCGATGCTGCGGGTGCTGCAAAGCTCGTTCGTGACCGCGTTCAGCACCCGGTTCACCTTCGGTGCCCTGATCACCTTCGTGGTCACCGTGGCCGATGTGGAGATCATGAACATCGGCTCCGCCTTCTGGGGGTTGATTGCCGGGATCGCCGTGTCGTGGCTGCTGGAGCGCTCCGACTTCGCAGCTTCCGAGGAAGCACGATCCTGAGTCATCAAGGCAGACTGGTCCCGATCGCGGAGGAGAGCCACCATGTGAATCTCCTCCGCGTTTTCAGGATCGGGTTTCCAGCTCTTTGCCCGCGGTCTCGATGGCGCTGATCAGAGCCCGATCCTCGGCCAGGTCGGCGTCGAGGGCGGCGATGACTCGACGCGCCGGATCCGGTGACCGGGCCGTCGTGACGAGTTCGGCGGCGCGGGGGTCGCGGACCTCTCGCGTCCGCAGGTGGATCAACCAGCCCGCCAATGTGGCCACGGCGCTGTTCGGCATCCGTCCGAGGGAACGCTCGGCACGCAATACCGGCAGAATCCGGGCGGGAATTTTCTGTGACCCGTCCGCTGCGATCTGCAGCAGGTTGTGGCGGATGCCGCGCGAGGCGAAACGTCGGAGCAGGCGTTGCCGGTACTCGGCCAGGTCGTCGGCAGGCAGGGACGCGTGACGTGCTGCGGTGTCCCACCAGGATTCCATCAATTCCGACAGCATCGGATGCTGTACGGCCTGGTCGATGGTCTCGCAGCCCAGAGCCGGGCCGACATAGGCCAGCAGTGAGTGGGCGCCGTTGAGAAACCAGAGCTTGCGCTGCTGATAGGAGTCGAGGTCGTCGACGAAGCGGGCGCCTGCCCTTTCCCAGGCCGGTCGGCCGAGGGGAAAGTCTCCGGCGAGCAGCCATTCCGTGAACGGCTCGGTCACCACGGGGGCCCGATCGTCCAGCCCGGTCAGCTTCGACGTTGTGGCCGGAGCCTGTTCGGTGCTGGCGGGGGTGATGCGGTCCACGACGGTGTTGACGAAGGACACGGACTCGTCCAGCCATGCGCGGAATTCCGTGCTGTCCTCGGCTGCGGCGGCGTGCAGATTCGAGCGCAGTACGGTGCCGTTGCCCGCCAGGTTGTCGCAGGGGACGAGTGCGATGGGTGCGCCGCCGGCGCGGTAACGCCGACGGAGACCGGCGAGCACTCGCCCGATGGCGGTCCCGTCGAGGTCCCCGCCAACGTGGTAGGCGGCCTCGGTGATCGTCAAGGTCAGCAGCGCGACCTCGGGGGAGGCCAGATCGGCGAGCCACTGATCGGTGTCCTGCCCGGGGTGGGCGCGGCTGATCGAGTCGACGATGTCGATGTGTGGCTCGGCTTCGCCGCTGACCTGCAAGGAGTACAGACCTTCCTGCTCGGTCAGCAGGTGCGGTAGCTCCGTGTTGCGGAATGTGTAGGCGGCGATTCCCCATTCGGGATCGGCCATGGTGTACCAGGCCTGGTGCGCCCGGTGGAAAGCGCCGAGCCCGAGGTGGACGGCACGCACCGGTGCGGCTTGGCGGGCATTTGCGGAGGATCGGTCGAGTCTGGTCATCACAATCCGAAGGCGATGCGGGGCTGACGTTCGTTGAGGTCCCGAATGACCTGGGCGGCATCGGATTCACTGAGCACGTGCTCGGCCACGAGCCCGGACAGGTGCGCGGCGTCGACGCGGCGGGCGGTGTCATGCCGGGCGGGGATGGAGCAGAACCCGCGGGTGTCGTCGATGAATCCCGCGTTGCGGTGGAACCCCGCCGTTTCGGTCACGGCATCGCGGAAACGCTGCATGGCTCGCGGCGCATCGAGGAACCACCACGGAGCGCCCAGGTACACCGACGGGTAGAACCCCGCCAGCGGGGCGAGTTCCCGGGAGAACACGGTCTCGTCGAGCGTGAACAGCACGGTCTGGAAACGTGGGTGGGTACCGAAGCGCTCCAGCATGGGCTGCAGTGCTTGCGTGAACTCGGCCTGCAGCGGGATGTCATGGCCGGTGTCGGGCCCGAAGCGGCGCAACGTCTCCGGATGGTGGTTACGCCTGCTGCCCGTGTGCAGCGCCATCACCATGCCGTCCTCACTGGACATGCGCGCCATTTCCCCGAGCAGTTGCCGGGAGAGCAGCCCGGCTTCCTGCTCGTCGGCCGTTCCGGCCCGCACCGCGTCGAACAGTCGCGACGCTTCCTGCTCCGGTAGGAAGGCCATGCGCGCGTCCGGAGCGCTGTGATCGGTGGCTGTCGCACCGTGTTCGCGGAAGAACTCCCGGCGCGTCTCGAGAGCGCGGACGAGGCCGGCGTAGTCGCCGGTGTCGATACCGCTGACCGCGGCAAGGTGGTCCAGGGACCGCACCCACCCGCTGCCGGTGGCATCGAGGTAGCGATCGGGGCGGAACGTCGGCACGACTCGGCCGGACCACGTCGGATCCTCGGCCAGGGCCCGGTGGTGTCGCAAGTCGTCTGCGGGGTCGTCGGTGGTGGCCAGCACCGCGATGTTGAAGGATTCGTACAGTGCGCGGGGGCGGTAGGCGGGTTCGCCGAGTCGAGCGGTGAGTTCGTCGAACAGCTCGTCGGCGGTCTCCGCCGACGGCTGGACCTCGACACCCAGCACCTCGTGCAGTTCCGACTCCAGCCACTGCCGTGATGCGGTCCCCAGGAACAGGTGCCAGTGCGAGCAGAAGGCTCGCCACACCTCCCGCGGGGCGGCGGGTTCCGTGCCGTCCTGGTCGCGTAGCCCCAGTTCGGGGAGCGATACGCCGTGCGCGTGCAGCAGGCGCGTTACGTAGTGGTCGGGGGTGACCAGCAGCGAGGCCGGATCGGGGAACGGTTGGTCTTCGGCCAGGAGCCGAGGGTCGACATGCCCGTGCGGGCTGATCAGCGGCAGATCGCGGACGCTGTCGTACAGGCGACGCGCGATCGCTCGCTGACCGGTCTCGGGAGGCAGTAACCGATCCGGATGCGGGGCCAGGGAGGTGCGGCCGTTGTGCGGCGCCGTGCGCCTGCCGTTCCCGCCGTTCGAGCGTGCTGCCGGAGTTGTTGGCGTACCACGATCCATACCAGCAGGGTCCTGACTGTGCCCTGAGGAATGCAACTGGTTTCCATTAGTTGCCATGCCCGTTGCTGGTGGTGGAACCACGGATCACCAGATGCGTATCGAAGGTCATGGGCTCGGGGAGCGCGTCGCGGGTGGTCAACTGCATGTGGGCGAGATCCACGGCATGCCTGCCGAGTCTGTCGGTCGGTCCCGAGATCGTGGTCAGCATCGGTGTCGTCAGATCGGACCCGAAGATGTCGTCGCAGCCGATGAGGCTGAACTCCTCGGGAATGCGTACGCCGTTGGCCTGCATGTGTTGCAGTGTGCCGATCGCGATGAGGTCGTTGTAGGCGATCGCCGCAGTCGAGCCCTGCAGGATCAGCGCATCCGCGGCCTCGTGACCGCCCTGGCGGTTCGGCGCGAAGGGGCCGAGCAGGTCGACATGGATACCGTGTGTGGCCGCTTCCTCGTGCACGGCGTGCCACCGCTCGCTGTTGATCCACGAGTTGCGTGGACCGGACAAGTACGCCAGCCGCTGGTGCCCCAGCACGGCGAGATGGCGCACTGCCTTGCGCATTCCGTTCGCGGTGTCGACGACGAGACTCGGAATGCCCTCGACCTGCCGGTTCACCACGACCAGCGGACGGCGCTGGGCGAGCTGCCGGATGGCCTCGTCGGAGAGCCTGGAGGTCGCCAGGATCCCGCCACTGGTGGTGGCCAGTAGTTTCCGCAGGTTGGTCGCTTCGAGCTTCGGTGACTCGTCGCTGTCGGTCAGCGCCAGCGTGTAGCCGTTGTCCACGGCCTGAGCCTGGGCCGCCTTGATCAAGTTCGCGTAGTAGGGGTTGGCGATGTCGGTCACGACGAGCGTCAGGGTGCGTGCTCGAGTGGGTGCCTCCGCCCGGGCCAGTGGGCGAGGGGCGTAGCCGACCTCGAGTGCCGCCGCTCGGACGATTTCCCTGGTGTCGGGATTGACGCGGGAGGGATTGCCGAATGCGCGGGATACCGTGGAGGCGGCCACGCCGCAGTGGCGAGCCACGTCGTAGATCGTCGGTTTGCGTTGTTGCACGTCGGTGACCTTTCTCATGGCAACTAATGGAAACTGGTTGCCATGCTGTTTACCCGGTCGTACGTTGAGCCGTCAACGAGCGGAAACACCGACACATTCGCTGGTCATGGCTACATGAGGCGCAACGGATGTCCGCCGGTTTCGCAGTCGGTGAAGCCACACCGCCTGTGCGGGCAGACAGCAAACCACCAGGACGCCGAGGCGCCCCTTTCGGATACCGGGAACCATTCACACGCCGCACCAGAACAGGAGCGATGATGCTTCGACCCACTGCCAACGCTTGGCGAGACCGCCGCACCCTCGACGGCCTCTGGAGCTTCGCGGTCGACCACGACGGTGTCGGCCGCGGTCAGCGGTGGTGGGAAGCGCCGCTGACCGGCCGCACCGAAATCCCCGTACCGGCCAGCTACAACGACCTGTTCGTCGACGACTCCGTCCGCGGGCACGTCGGTGACGTCTGGTATCAGACCTCGGTGCACGTCCCGCGGAGCTGGCACGGCGAGCGGATCGTGCTGCGCTTCGACGCCGCCACCCACCGCGCGGTGGTGTGGGTGGGCGATACCCGGGTCGCCGAGCACGAAGGCGGCTACACGCCCTTCGAGGCCGACGTGACCGACGTCGTGGAGCTGGGCTCGGAGAACCGCATCACCGTGGTCGTCGACAACACGCTCACCTGGGAGTCCATCCCGCCGGGCTATGTCGAGCACACCCCGGACGGCCCGCGGCAGCGCTACTATCACGATTTCTTCAACTATGCGGGCCTGCACCGGTCGGTGTGGCTGTACACGACACCGAAGGCGCACGTCAGCGACGTCACCGCCGTGACCGGGCTGGATGGCGCGCAGGGGACCGTCGACTACGAGGTCGCCACGGCGGGCAACGCCGACGGGCTCGAGGTGCGGGCCGCGCTGCGCGACGCCGAAGGCACCGAGGTCGCCCGCACGACCGGCACCTCCGGCACCCTGGTCGTCGACGAGGTGCACCCGTGGCGCCCGAGTGAGGGATACCTGTACGAACTCGGTGTCGAATTGTGGGACGGCGGCGCGGTGGTCGATGCGTACGCGCTCAACGTCGGTGTGCGCACGGTGGAAGTCCGCGGCACCGAGTTCCTCATCAACGGAGAGCCGTTCTACTTCACCGGCTTCGGCATGCACGAGGACCACCCGGTACGCGGCAAGGGCCACGACGACGCATCGATGGTCCACGACTTCGCGCTGCTGGACTGGATCGGCGCGAACTCGCTGCGCACCTCCCACTATCCGTATGCCGAGGAGATCCTCGACCACGCCGACCGCAACGGCATCGTGGTGATCGACGAGACCGCCGCGGTGGGACTCAACCTCGGTGTCGCCGGCGGCATCCTCGGTGCCGAAGCCAAGCCGACCTTCTCCGACGACACCATCGGCGAGGCGACCCGGCGCACCCACCTGCAGGCAATCCGCGAGCTGGTGGCCCGGGACAAGAACCATCCCAGTGTGGTGCTCTGGAGCATCGCCAACGAGCCCGAGTCGGACACGGAGGCATCTCGGAAGTACTTCGAGCCCCTGTTCACCGAAACCCGTCGGCTCGACCCGTCCCGACCGGTCGGTTTCGTCAACGTCATGCTGGCTCCGGCCGACAAGTGCGTGGTCACCGAGCTGGCCGATGTCGTGATGCTCAACCGCTACTACGGCTGGTACGTCCACTCCGGCGACCTCGCCGCCGCCGAGCGCGGACTCGAGGACGAGTTGAACGCCTGGGCGGACCGGCACGACAAGCCGATCCTCATCACCGAGTACGGCGCCGACACCGTCGCGGGGCTGCACTCGGTCACGCCGCAGCCGTGGACCGAGGAGTACCAGGTCGATCTGCTGGAGATGTATCACCGGGTCTTCGACCGCATCGAGGCGGTGGCAGGCGAGCAGGTCTGGAACTTCGCCGACTTCGCCACCGCGGCCGGTTTCGCCCGGGTCGAGGGCAACAAGAAGGGTGTGTTCACCCGCGATCGGCATCCCAAGGCCGGTGCTTTCGCGCTGCGCCGCCGTTGGCGCAAGGAAATCTGATCCCGTTCATTCCTGACCTGCATGACCCCCTACCCATCGGGGAGGAGTCGCCATGAAACTCCGCCCACGCCAATTGCTCGGCTATGCGGCCGGGGATGCGGGCAACAACCTGGCCTTTTCGATGGCCTCGATGTTCCTGCTGTTGTATTACACCGATGTGGCCGGGATTCCGGCCGCGGCGGCGGGGACGATTTTCCTCGTCGTGCGGATCTGGGACGGCATCGGTGATCTCATCGCAGGCCGGTTGGTCGATCGCACGTCCACTCGGTGGGGCAAGTTCCGGCCGTGGCTGCTGTTCGGTTCGCTGCCGCTGTTGCTGATCAGTGCGGCGACGTTCCATGTGCCCGATTGGAGTCTGACGGGCAAGCTGGTTTATGCCTATGTGACGTATTCGGCGTTGGCCATGGCCTACAGCCTGGTCAACATTCCGTACGGCTCGCTGGCTGCGGCGATGACCCAGGACTCCGTCGAGCGGTCCAAGCTGGCCACCGCCCGGACGATGGGCGCGGCTACGATCATACTGCTGCTGAGCGTCGTGATCTCCCCGCAGATCAACAACGCCGAGAACCTGCAGAGCACGCTGACCCTGACGACCTTGACTTTCGTGATCGCCGGTACCGCTCTGTATCTGTTCACGTTCTTCACCGCTCGGGAGACCGTGCACCGCGACATCGAGCACGTCAGCTTGAAACACAGCCTGGTCACGCTCAAGCGGAACCGGCCGCTGATCCTGCTGTGCGTCAGCTCGCTGTTCTTCCTGACCGCGATGTTCTCCCTGCAGACGATCGGCATCTACTACGCCCGGGATGTGCTCGGCAATGCGAATTACTACATCGCCATCACGACTGCTCAGGTCGGCCTGATGTTCGGGTTGGCTCCGTTTGTTCCGCCCATCGTGCGCAGGTTCGGCAAAAAGAGCGGTTATATCGGTGGCGCTCTGGTCATGATCGTCGGCGCGCTGGGTGTTTTGTTCGCACCGTCCTCGAAGCCGTATGTCGCGATCGGGTTCTTCGTGCTCATCGGCGTCGGCCTGGCGGTGGTCAATGTTCTGCTGTGGTCGTTCGAGGCGGACACGGTGGAGTACGGGGAGTGGAAGACCGGCGCACGGACCGAAGGTACGACGTATGCGGTGTTCTCGTTCGTCCGCAAGGTCGGCCAGGCCCTCGGAGGCGCAGCGGCGGCATACACCATCGGGCTGGCCGGCTATGTCGGCGGTGCGGAGGTGCAGAGTGCCTCGGCCCTGTGGGGCATCCGAGCCGCCGCCGGGCTCGTGCCCACTGTCTGCGCCGCGGTCGCGATCGCGGTCATGGCGATCTATCCCCTGACGGAGAAGAAGTTCCGCGAAATCACCGCCGAGATGGCGCAACGCCGCGCCGAAGGTGATGCTGGAGCCTCCCAGACGTCGGTGTCCGGCGCATGAGTCCGTACTGACCGGAACACGTCATTCGACCGATATTCATTTCGAGACAAGGAGAAGCGCTGTGCTCATCGAGCGCGCGGATGTCATCGTCAGCAGTCCGGGCCGTAACTTCGTCACGCTGAAGATCACCACGGACGATGGTGTGGTGGGTTATGGCGACGGCACCCTCAACGGTCGGGAGCTGGCGGTGGCCGGTTATCTCACCGACCATGTCGCTCCGCTGCTGGCCGGGCGGGATGCCCATGCGATCGAGGACACCTGGCAGTACCTGTACCGCGGTGGATACTGGCGGCGGGGGCCGGTCACGATGGCCGCGATCGCCGCGGTGGACACCGCGCTGTGGGACATCAAGGCCAAGGTCGCCGGGCTGCCGCTCTACCAGCTGCTCGGCGGGGCCAGCAGGCAGCGGTGCATGGTCTACGGGCACGCCAGCGGTAAGGACATCCCCGAGCTGTTCGACTCCGTGCGTGAGCACCTCGAGGAAGGATTCCGCGCGATCCGGATCCAGACCGGAGTGCCGGGGCTCGACTCGGTGTACGGCGTCGCCTCCAGTACGGCGGCTTCGGTCGGTGAGGACACCCGCTACGACTACGAACCCGCACGCCGCTCGGCGCTGCCGACCGAGGAGGCCTGGGACACCCGCGCTTATCTGCGCCACGTTCCCTCGGTGTTCGAGGCAGTGCGCGGTGAGTTCGGTGACGAGATCGCGCTGCTGCACGATGCGCACCACCGGCTCACCCCGATCCAGGCGGCCAAACTCGGCAAGTCATTGGAGCCCTACGACCTGTTCTGGCTCGAAGACGTCACTCCGGCCGAGAACCAGGAAGCCCTGCGCTGGGTGCGCCACCACACCACGACACCGCTGGCGATCGGCGAGGTGTTCAACACGATCTGGGACTACCAGCACCTGATCTCCGAGCAGCTCATCGACTACGTGCGCTCACCGATCACGCATGCGGGCGGGATCACCAGCGTGCGCAGGATTCTGGACTACGCGGCGCTGTACCAGGTGAAGTCCGGGATGCACGGTCCCACCGACGTCTCACCGATCGGTCTGGCCGCGGCGGTGCATCTCGGGTTGGCCGTGCACAACTTCGGTATTCAGGAGTACATGGTCCACAGCGAGCAAACGCGAGAGGTGTTCGGCCCGACCCACGAGTTCGCCCATGGCGGCCTGCGCCCGAGTGAGGAACCCGGACTGGGAATCCACTTCGACGAGGAACTGGCCGCCAAGTATCCGTACGAGCGGGCGTATCTGCCCGTCAATCGACTGCTCGATGGGACGGTCCATGACTGGTGAGGCAGCCGAGCGCGCGTTGGAGGCCGCTGTGGCACAGTCGCTGTTCTGTGATGCCGTGGTGATCATGGGCGTCTCCGGCTGCGGCAAGAGCACCATCGGTGCCGCCCTGGCACAGCGCCTGAACTGGCAACACCTCGACGCCGATGACTTCCACCCGCAGCACAACATCGACAAGATGCGTGCGGGTACTCCGCTGACCGATGCCGATCGCATGCCGTGGTTGGAGCGGCTTCGTGACGAGCTGGATCGGCGAGCCACGGCCGGAGAACCGGCGGTGCTCGCCTGCTCGGCGCTCAAGCGAACCTACCGCGACATCCTGCGGGGTGGGGCCGGTGCGGTGGGATTCGTGCACCTGCGGGCGAACCGGGAGGATCTGGTCGAGCGGCTCACGGGCAGGAACGGACACTTCTTCCCCGCTGCGCTCATCGACAGTCAGCTCGCCACGCTGGAAGAGCCGGATGCGGACGAAGGCGCGCTGATCGCCGCTGCCACGGAGAAGCCGGAACGCATCGTCGAACGCGTGCTCGCCACCTGGCAGACGTGAACAGGCCGGGTCACCCCCTGGGCCGGGCACTCGAGGCGAGTCGCCGAAGTCACCGGGCCGAAGGCACGGAAGGGGTCCCATCATGCGAACAGCAGGGTGACCTTCTGGATCAGCGCGTAGACGCCGTAAGCGAACGGGATGCCGACCCATGCCCAGCCGAACACCAGCAGGGCGGTTCGGCTCCCGGTCGTGTCTTCCGTGTTCATCGGTCCACTCCTGTTCCGTCGGATTCGGGGATGCTCTCGGTTTCCGCTGCGGCACCGACCGGTTCGTGGTACTTCGGGGCTACCGGGCGCACCAGCTCGTTGGCCGTGAAGCCGACGACCAGCAGCCCGAGCATGATGTAGAGCGAGAGGGCATACAGCTGCGGTCCGGAGGCCCCCGCGCGTTCCTGGGCGTCGGCGATCGCGTTGACCACCAATGGTCCGAGAATCCCGGCCGCGGACCAAGCGGTGAGCAACCGGCCGTGGATGGCCCCGACCTGGTAAGTGCCGAACAGATCCTTCAGGTAGGCAGGCAGAGTCGAGAACCCCCCACCGTAGAAGGAGATGATGAGCATCGCGCTGAGCACGAACACGGCTACCGATGTGTCACCGGCCAGCGCGATCACCAGGTAGAGCAGAGCACCGACACCCAGGTAGATCCGGTAGATGTTCTTGCGCCCCACCAGGTCCGATGTGGACGACCACACGAACCGCCCGGCCATGTTCGCCAGCGACAGCAGCGCGACGAAGCCCGCCGCGGCCCCCGCGGTGACCGGGGTCGAGGTTCCTGCGAAGAAGTCCCGGATCATCGGGGCGGCCTTCTCCAGAATGGCGATACCCGCCGTGACGTTCAGGCACAGGATGACCCACAGCAGCCAGAACTGCGGTGTGCGCAGCGCATTGCGTGCCGACACATTCGCCGTCGTGATCATGGAGGTGGCTGCTGTCTGCGTCGGTACCCAGCCACGCGGACGCCACCCTTCCGGAGGTACCCGAATCAGAAAGATGCCGAGTGACATGAATACCGCGTAGACCAGGCCGTGCACGAGAAAGGACTGCGCGATGGCTCCGCGCCCGTCCCCGAACGCGGACAGCATCCGTGCCGACCAGGGTGAGGCGATCAGGGCACCACCGCCGAATCCCATGATGGCGATACCGGTGGCCATGCCAGGGCGATCCGGGAACCATTTCATCAGGGTCGACACCGGGGAGATGTAGCCGATGCCCAGGCCGATTCCGCCGACGACGCCGTAGCCGAGTACCACCAGCCAGTATTGAGCAAGTGCTACTCCGAGCGAGGCGATGAGAAAGCCCGAGGAAAAGCACGCGGTGGCGACGAACATCGCCCAGCGTGGACCGTTGCGTTCGACCAGTGTCCCGCCGAACGCCGCGGACAGTCCCAGCATGACAATGCCCAGCTGGAACGGCAGTGCGCTGGCCGTTCCGGACAGGCCCAGCTCGGTCTCCAGTGGAGACTTGAACACACTCCAGGCGTACACCTGTCCGATGGACAGGTGCACCGCCAGCGCCGCGGGTGGTACCAGCCACCGACTCCAGCCTGGTGGTGCGATGATGCGCGAGCGTGCGAGGAAGCCTTCCACGATGGAGCCCTTCGAGTCGATGTCACGGCCACACGGGGAACGGCACGAGACTCTAGCGGGCAAAGTTCGTCAACGCGAGAGGTTCCTCACATTTCCGTGGGGCCGGACTGCGCATGTGGGGCGCTTACGCGACGGCAGCCAGGTCGCGTGGAAACTTCTGGCAACGCGTTGATCTCCCTGTGAGCCCCGGGCATGGTAAGGCAACCCGGATGGCGCAGTGATTCGGAACACCGTCCATTGGAATGTGGCTCAACGGAATTCGTCTTCTCCCGGAGACGGATATCGCTGCGTATTCGGTATTGCTATCGATGTTCGTTCAGAGGAGAACGGTCGATGAGTCGAAGTCCTGTGCTTACACGGAAAAGAGGCGTTGCCGTGCTTGCGGCGGTGCCGTTATCGGTGGTCCTGGTCGGTACGTCGACTGCTGCGCCGCCGGACCACTCCCGTGCCGGTGGCAACCAGCCACCCGCACACTCCGGTACACCTGTGGTGGAATCGCGGGTGAAAGACATCATCGAGGTCGAGGGAAAGCGATTCCGGGACCTCAATGGCAACGGCAGGCTGGATCCGTACGAAAACTGGCATCTTCCCGCCAAGGTGCGTGCGGCCGACCTCGTCCGGCGGATGACCCTGGAGGAGAAGGCCGGACTGATGCAGATCTCCTCGGAGCGATCCCGAGGACAGTCCTCGAGCCCCTCACCCACCGGGGAAGCGGTGGCCAGTATCGAACGGCGCCACCTGCGTTACTTGATCATTCGGGACGACCCGACCGCCGAAGTGCTCGCCACCCGGGCGAACGAGTATCAGGAGATAGCGGAAGGTACTCGTCTGGGCATCCCGGTTGTGTTCACCTCCAATCCTCGCAATCACATCAACGGGGAAGGAACCTTCGGCGTCTCCGAGGCCGGTGGGGAGTTCTCCACCTGGCCGGGCGAGCTCGGCCTGGCAGCGACCCGGGATCCCGCTTTGGTGAAGGAGTTCGCTCAGGTCGCCGCCGCGGAATGGCGCGCATCCGGTATCCACAAGATGTACGGGTATATGGCGGACACCGCCACGGATCCGCGATGGACCCGCGTTTCCGGGACCTTCGGTGAACACCCCGGCCTTGCGGCGGACATGACCACCGCGATCGTCGAGGGCTTCCAGGGCGAGGAACTCGGCAAGGGGAGCGTCTCGCTGACGATCAAGCATTTCCCCGGTGGGGGAGCGCGTTCCGGCGGCCGGGATCCGCATTTCGCATGGGGACAAAACCAGCTCTGGCCCACCGAGGGGAGCCTCTCCAAGTACCATCTGCCGCCGTTCCAGGCGGCCATCGAGGCCGGTACCACCTCCATCATGCCGTACTACTCGAAGCCGGTGAACGAGGGCAGTGCTCAGCAGTTGCCGAAGCACCTGTGGTACTCCGAGGACCAGCAGTTCGAAGAAGTCGCCTTCGCCTACAACAAGTCCCTTCTACAGGGACTGTTGCGCGATGAGATGGGCTTTTCCGGCTATGTCAACAGCGATAGCGGCGTCATCGACGGCAAGCCGTGGGGTGTCGAGAATCTGACCGAGCC
The DNA here is from genome assembly GCF_031458135.1 of Haloactinomyces albus. Taxonomy (NCBI): domain Bacteria; kingdom Bacillati; phylum Actinomycetota; class Actinomycetes; order Actinopolysporales; family Actinopolysporaceae; genus Haloactinomyces; species Haloactinomyces albus. Next base: position 4,801,999 of record NZ_JAVDXW010000001.1, read on the forward strand.
CGAACGGTACGCGAAGGCCGTCAAAGCCGGCACCAATCTCTTCTCCGACACCAACGAACCGGCACCGCTGATCGAGGCCGTCAACACCGGACTGCTCTCCGAGTCCGACCTCGATCCGTCGGTGACCTTCCTGCTGACCGAGATGTTCGAACTGGGTCTGTTCGAGGACCCCTATGTCGATCCGCAGCGGGCTCAGCGGATCGCCGACGATCCCGAATCCCAGGCCAAGGCCGACAAGGCGCACCGCAAGTCCGTCGTGCTGCTGCGCAATGATCAGGACCTGCTGCCGATCACCGACAAGGACGTGACGGACGTCAAGCTCTACGTCGAGGCCTTCACCGAAGAGGGCGCGGCGAAGGCGAGCACCGCCTTGGCGGAGCGCATCGCCGAGTACGACCCGTCCATCACGATCGTGGACACTCCCGAGGAGGCGACCCACGCTCTCCTGTCGGTGCGACCGAGCCTGTCCGTGTTCGAGGACGACACCCGAGGGGACCCTCCCTCGGTCGAACTCGGCAAGGACAGCGACACCGGTATCGACGTCGAACGGATTCGAGCTCTGCAGAGCCGGGTCGAGAACACGATCCTGCAGATCAACATGGGCAACCCGTGGCTGATCAACGAGATCGAGCCCGGCGCCGATGCGGTACTGGCGACATTCAGTGTCAAGCCGGAGGCGATCGTGGATGTCCTCCGCGGTGAGTACGCCCCGACGGGCAAGCTGCCGCTGACCGTACCGGCGGGCAAGGAGGCGGTCGAAAGCAATGCCTCCGACGTCCCGGGATATGCCGAGAGGCCTGGTTACGCCTATGTGGACAGTGCAGGGAACACCTATGAGTACGGTTTCGGTCTGAGTTACGGCCGGTAACCGCGCACACATCCGCTTCTGCATCAGGTGAGCCGGGATGGCCACCGGACTCCGCAGCCGTGTGCCGGAGTCCGGTGGCACTCGCGGTATCGGCAGTACTGCGGTCGACCGGTATTCGACCGTGTACTGCACGTCGATGTTTCCCGCCGAAAGTGATCACAACATCACGGCCGCATAACGAGCCGCGGCAAGTGATGGCAACCAGTTGCCTCGCGCGGGGATGTACTGACTCAATATGTGAACCCCTTCACGGCTCCAGGTTCGCCCATACCGGGCGTGCTTGCCCAACCAAGCCGCACCGGCCAGTCCGCAGCAGAACACCGACACGAGCCGTCCGGAGTCGAGCAGCACGCTCACCCGGGTGAGCGTGGATCGGGCAGGTCGACGATGAGCAGGTAAGGACCACCCATGAAAAGAAAGAAAACCCTTTCGCTCGCGGCCACACTCAGTGCTCTGGCGCTGGTGCTGGCCGGATGCAGCAGCGGCGGGGGTGCCGGCGGGACGACGCTGCGCCTGGCACTGAACCAGACCAAGGAGCACCCTTCCTTCGTCGCGCTCGACAACTTCGGCAACCGGCTCAGCAAGGCCACCAGCGGCCGGTGGGACATCGAGGTCTATCCCAACGAGACCCTGGGGGCCCAGCAGGAGGCGATCCAGCTGGTCAGCGACGGTACTGTCGACATGGCGATCGTCTCCGGGACTCAGCTGGCGAACCTCAACAAGGACTTCCGAGTCTTCAACCTGCCCCAGGTCTTCGACTCGATCGAGCACCAGATGAACGTGGTCAACAACCCGGACATCGTCGGTGATCTCTACTCCTCGCTGGAGGACCAAAACCTCACGGTGCTCGGCGGGTTCACCCAGGGTGCCCGGAGCCTCTACACCTCGAAGGGGCCGATCACCAAGCCCGCGGACCTGGCCGGGATGAAGATCCGGGTCCAGGAGAGCGACATCCACACCAAGATGATCGAACTGATGGGCGGGTCCGCCACGCCGATGGCCTACGGCGAGGTCTACACCGCGCTGCAGTCCGGAGTCCTCGATGGTGCGGAGAACAACGAGGTCTCCTACGTGAGCCAGAAGCACCACGAGGTTGCCAAGCACTACTCCTACACCAACCACCTCATCGGCGTGGACTACCTGATCATGAACACCGACCGTCTGGCCGAGATGTCAGCTGAGGACCGCGCTGCCTTCGATCGGGAGTGGCAAGTGGCGATCCAGGAGCACACCGAACTCTGGAAGACCGCAACCGAAGAGGCGATCGCCGAGGCCAAAGCCGACGGGGCCCAATTCCACGAGGTGAATACCGAGGCATTCAGCAAGGCTCTTCAGCCGCTCATCGACGAGTCGCTGACCACCGACACCGCTCGTCGACTGTACGAGGCCGCCCAGTCCGCAGCTCCATGATCCGGTATCGGCAACAGGTTCGAAAAGGCCACACATGCACGCTGTGAAGAAGGTGCTCGACAAGGTGCTTGCCGCAGTCTGCGTGCTGCTTTTCACCGTCCTCGTTCTCACGGTGTCGTGGCAGGTCTTCAGCAGGCAAGTGCTGAGCAATCCGAGTGAGTGGTCCGGAGCGTTCGCCAGGTACGTGTTCGTCTGGTTGGGCATGTTCGGTGCCGCACTCGTCTTCTCGGAACGTGGGCACATCGCGGTGGACGTGGTCGTCCGGAAGCTCCCCGAGCGGGTTCAGCGCGTGGTCGCCGTCCTCGTCCAGCTGACCATCATCGTGTTCGCCGCGGTGACGTTGGTCTGGGGCGGTCGGCGGGCCTCGCAGCTGGCTTGGGACCAGAACGTCCCGGGGATGCCGATCCCGATCGGAGTCGGACCGCTGTACCTGGTCATGCCCATCACCGGGGTGATCATCATGTTCTACGCCGTCCACCACGTGATCGCGGTCCTGCGCCATGCAGAGGCAACGGTCGAGGTCGACGACACTGCCGAGGCACTTTAGGAGGAGCGATGGATCCAGCAACGCTGGCAGGGCTCATCCTGCTCATCGGCATCGTCGTCCTGATCGCTCTCGGTGTGCCGATCGCCGTGGCCATCGGTCTCCCGTCCGTGTTGGCGACGATGGCACTCATCGGCCTCGACAACGCTGTTGTCGCCTCGTCCCAGCGCCTGTTCACCGGCATCAACTCGTTCACGCTGTTGGCCATCCCGTTCTTCGTTCTGGCCGGGGTGTTGATGAACAACGGTGGGATCGCCACCCGGCTCATCGACGCCGCCAAGGTTCTGGTGGGGCGGATGCCGGGATCGCTGGCCCAGACGAACGTGGTGGCCAACGCCCTGTTCGGCTCGGTGAGCGGGGCCGCGGTGGCTTCGGCCGCGGCCGTCGGGGGTGTCATGGGACCGCGGCAACGGGAGGAAGGCTACGACCGTGGTTTTTCCGCCTCGGTCAATGCGGCCTCGGCTCCGTCGGGGATGCTGATTCCGCCGAGCAACACCTTCATCGTCTACTCGTTGGTCAGCAGCACCTCGATCGCGGCCCTGTTCATGGCCGGCTACGGGCCAGGCATTCTGTGGGCACTGGCTTGCATGACGGTGGTGTTCCTGTACTCCCGGAAGCGCCCGGAGCTCCAAGGCACCGACCGCGTGACGTTCACGCAGCTCCTGGTGACTCTCCGGAAGGCCGTGCCGTCCTTGCTGATGATCTTCATCGTCATCGGCGGCATTCTGAGCGGTGTCTTCACGCCGACCGAGTCGGCGGTGATCGCCGTGCTCTACTGCCTGGTGCTGGGTTTTGCCTATCGCAACCTCACGGTGCGGGGTCTCCCCCGTATCCTTCTGGAGGCGACCAGGACAACCTCGATCGTCACGCTCCTGATCGGAGTCTCGTCGGCGTTGTCCTGGGTGATGTCCTTCGCCAGGATCCCGGGTATGATCTCGGATGCTCTCCTGGGGCTCACCGACAGCCCCACGGTCATCCTCATCCTCATGATGATCATGTTGCTGGTGGTCGGAACGTTCATGGACCCGACACCGGCCATCCTGATCTTCACACCGATCTTCCTGCCGATCGTCGAGGAATTCGGGATCGACCCGGTGCACTTCGGCATCATGATCGTGTTCAACCTGTGCGTCGGGACGATCACCCCACCGGTGGGCAACGTGCTGTTCATCGCTGCCAGGGTCGGGGAGTTGCGCGTCGAACCGGTCATCCGGCGGATCCTGCCGTTCCTCGCCGCACTGATCGCCGTGCTGTTCCTGGTCGTCTTCGTTCCGCAGGTCTCCCTGTGGCTGCCCACGCAACTCGGCCTGATCAACGGTGGCGGCTGACACTGCAGCGGACGTGTGTAGCCCTTGCGCCGCAGGACTTGCACCGTGCCGAGCCCTGCGGCGCAAGGCGTCGCCCGGGCGCCGCGAGCCCGACAGTTCCTACTGCCGGATCCTCTTATTCGCGCTCGCTCAGTCCGATCGCTGCGGCCGGGCACACGTCGGCGGCCTCCCGGACCGCGGCATGCTGTTGTTCGGAGGGTTCGGTCTCCAGCAGGACGACGATCCCGTCCTCGTCTCGCTGGTCGAACACCTCCGGTGCGATCATCACGCACTGGCCCGCACCGCAGCACTTGTCCTCGTCCACACTGATCTTCATCGTCGATGTCCCTTCGTTTCGACAGTGATTCGGGTATCGGCGAGGCCCTCGGAGGGACCTCGCCGGATGCCGTCGCGGTCAGGGCGCGGCCGGTGCCAGCCACAGCCCGGTGATCGCGTCGATCAGCCCGGTCGCGGTGTCGTGCCAGTTCGACCGGGGTGTGGGGGTGCCTTCCGCGAGCGCACGCTCACGCTCGGCGGGCATGTGCACCATCAGCTGGCGGGTCATGTCGGCTCGTTCGGCCCGCACCTCGGCAGGCAGTTCGGGAAGACACCGGTTGAGCCCGTCGAGGATCCGGTTCAGCGCGGGCGAGCCGAGGGATTCCTCGACCATGATCTCGCGCAGTGCGGGGTCGGTCATCACCTGGGCGCTGAACCGGGCGAACCAGGTGGGACAGCCGAGCGTGGCCAGGTGCTCGGCACTGGGACGCACCAGGCAGGCCACCCAGTCCCGCGCGTTCGAGCTGTCGCCGGTCTCGGCCAGCATTCGCTCGCGCAGCCGCTCGATCGGCTCGGTGTGCTTGCGTGCGATGGCACGCACCAGATCGGCCTTGGTGCCGAAGTGGTAGCCCACGGCGGTGTTGTTGCCCTGTCCGGCGGCCTCGCTGACCTGCCGATTGGACACGGCGAACATGCCGTGCTCGGCGAACAACCGTTCCGCTGCCGCCAGGATCGACTCCCGTGTCGTGCTGATCCGCTCTTCTCGGGTGGTCTTGCCTGCCATGGTCACCACCGGACCGGAACTTCGTTCAGCCCGCCGACGACGAGGCCCTCGACCCGGTGCAGATCCTCCGCGGCGACGGCGAGTTCCAACGAAGGAATCCGGCGCAGCAGCACGTCGAGCACGGCTTGCAGCTCGGTGCGGGCCAGCGCCTGTCCCAGGCACGAGTGCGCCCCGGAGCCGAAGGCCAGATGCGGATTCGGACTGCGGTCCAGCGCCATCTCGTCGGCGCCCTCGAAGGCGTCCTCGTCCCGGTTGGCCGCGGCCATGCTGCACACCACGGTCGTTCCCCGCGGGAGCCGAGTGTCGGCGACCTCGGCCTCCTCGGTGATGTACCGCGGCATACCGAAGCCGGGGTTGGCGTCGAACCGCAGGGCCTCTTCCACCGCGGTGCGTACCAGTGAGCGGTCGGCGAGAAGCTGTTCCCAGCGGCGCCGGTCGGCCAGCAGCATGGCCACCATCTTGCCGATCATGTTCGCGGTGGTCTCGTGCCCGGCGACGAGCAAGCCCTGGCCGGTGGAGACCAGCGCAGCGTCGGACAACCGGTCACCGCCGGAATCGGTGTCGGTGGTGAGCGTACTGAGCAGGTCGTCTCCCGGTTCGGCCCGCTTGGCAGCAACGTGGGCGGCCATGTATTCGACGAATTCGGCCTGTGCCGCCTCGACCTCGGCCTGGCCGTAGCGGGTCAGGTTGAGCAACGTGTCCGACCAGTAGGAGAACCTGTCCCGGTCGGAGTCCGGGACTCCGAGGAGGTTGCAGATCACCCACACCGGCAACGGGAATCCCAGGCTCGCCTTGAGATCGGCGGGATGGCCCTGCTTGAACATGTCGTCGATGAGATGCTCGGCCATCGTCTCGATCTCGGGTTGCAGTGCTTTCATGCGCTTGGCCGTGAACCACTTGGCCACCATGCGCCGCCACTGCTGATGTCCCTCACCCGTTTGCGGAATCGAGTCCGCGAGCGAGCTGTTGAACACCCCGCCCGATTCGTTGGCCGAGACCCGGGCCGCATCGTCGGCGTCGAGCTGCCGGGTGAACCGCGGGTCGGACAATACCCGCTTGACGTCCTGGTAGCGCGTGACCAGCGAGGCCTCGTCCCCGCTGGGCAGGTTCACCTTCGCCACCGGGCATTGCTGCCGCAGCCTCTCCCATTCCTGCGGCGGCTCCAGTGCTGCCGAGCCGGGAATCGGATAGTTCAGCGCCTGTTCCCCGTCACTGCCAACCACGATGGCCTCCTCGGAGTCGTCTCGGTGCATGCTCAGTCAACAGGCTACACTCTTCTAAGTCAAGCGATTGATTGAGATTCTTGTCCCGTTCCTCGACCGAGTCGGAGGCCGTACCGTGCCCCCTGCCAATACCGCCCCTTCCCGGGGCACCGCCCCGCCGCGGACGAACGCCGTCGTCGTGGTGCTGGCCTTTGCCGGGATCGTGGTCTCGCTGATGCAGACCCTGGTGATCCCGCTGGTCCCCGAACTGCCCCAACTCCTCGACGCCCCGGCCACGGGCACCGCCTGGGTGGTCACCGCGACGCTGCTCGCCGGCGCCGTGGCGACCCCGGCGGCCGGACGGCTGGGCGACATGTACGGCAAGCGGCGCATACTCCTGATCAGCCTGGCTTCGATGGTGCTCGGTTCGGCCATCGGCGGCCTCAGCGACTCGCTGACCCCCATGATCGTCGGACGGACCCTGCAGGGGTTGGCCGCCGGTGTCATCCCGTTGGGCATCAGCATCATGCGTGACGAACTGCCTGCCGAACGTTTGGGTTCGGCGATCGCACTGATGAGCGCCTCATTGGGCGTGGGCGGGGCACTCGGGCTTCCCGCCGCGGCTTTCCTGGCCGGGTACACGGACTGGCACGTGCTGTTCTGGGCCGCCGCGGTACTCGGCGCCCTGGCCATCGTGCTCGTGCTCACCATCGTGTCGGAGTCCTCGGTGCGCACCGGAGGACGCTTCGATCTGGTGGGTACGGCCGGGCTGTCGGTCGGGCTGGTGTGTCTGCTGCTGGCGATCTCCAAGGGCAGCGACTGGGGCTGGAGCAGCGGACCGACCGGCGGCCTGTTCGCCGCCTCGGTGGTCGTGCTGGTGCTGTGGGGCCGGTGGGAATTGCGCACCACCCGGCCCCTGGTGGACCTGCGCGTGACCGCGCGCCGTCAGGTGCTGTTGACCAACCTCGCCTCCACGGTTTTCGGGTTCGCGATGTTCGCGATGTCGCTGATCCTGCCGCAACTGCTGCGACTGCCCGAGGCCGCCGGCTACGGGATGGGGCGGAGCATGCTGGTCGTGGGCCTGGTGATGGCACCATCAGGCCTGGTGATGATGGCCATGGCACCAGTCTCCGCACGGATCTCGAAGGCCCGGGGCCCCAAGGTGACCCTGATGGTCGGCGCCGTCGTGGTCGCCGCGGGCTACGGTCTCAACATGGCGCTGATGTCGGCCATCTGGCAGCTCGTGCTGGTCTCCGCCGTGATCGGGGTCGGCATCGGACTGGCCTACGGGGCCATGCCCGCACTGATCATGGCCGCCGTGCCCGTGTCCGAAACCGCCGCCGCCAACAGCCTCAACACCCTCATGCGATCCATCGGCACCTCCCTGTCCAGCGCGGTGGCCGGGGTCGTGCTGGCACAGATGACCGTCACCCTCGGATCCGTGACCTTCCCCGCACAGAGCGGCTTCCGCGTGATCATGGGTATCGGCGCAGGCTCCGCCCTCATCGCCCTGGTCATCGCGGCCTTCCTGCCCCGTCGGCACCCGACCGAGGCCATGTCGGACTCGCGGACAGCCACCACGACGTCTGTCGAAACGTCCACCGCCGGATGACAGCGGCTCTTTCGCGGTGTGTGGTTGTGGCCGGAGGCGTCTCCTTCCGGGATCAGCGTGGAGAAGGGTGTCCGACGCCGATGCGGTCCAGGTCGTCTCCGGCGATGAACCGCCCCGAGAAGTCCTTCCTCGCCGGGGTGAGGCGCTGGGGCGGGATGTCGCCGGGGACATAGTGATTGAGCACGAGAGTGCCCGCGCCGGCTTCCTCGATCGAGGTGTGGGCGTTGAGGTGGTGCCGAGCGCGTGCCTGCTGCTCGGGGGTGGGGTTGTCGCCGCCGTAGCGGCTGCGGATCCATGCGGGATCGATGACCTCGTGCACGAGGACGTCGGTCCGGTGGGCCAGCCGGATGAGGTTGTCGCTCACGCCGGTGTCACCGGAGAAGACCACCGAACCGTCGTCGGTGTCGAACCGGAAGGCGAAGGACGGGAACATCGGGGCATGCCGCACGAGAGTGGCCGAAACGCGCACCCGGTCGTCCTCGAACACCGTGAACGGCGCCATCGACGGGTGCGGGTTGTCGTTCGGGTCGACCCCCAACCCTGTGGGCAGGGCGATGTCGTGCGGAGTCCACAGCGAGCGCGGGTCCGGGGCCAGGGTGTCGCGCATCCGGTCGTTGATGTCGGGGGCGAAGGCGGTGAAGATCCGCTCCGTGGTGCCGACGGTGCCGGGTTCGGGATTGTCCGGGCTGACCAGGGGAGGTGCGGGAGCGTCTCCGGCCACGGGAGGCAGTTCCCCGCGTGGACCCGGACCGTGGATGTCGACCGGGTTTTCGGGCGAGGAGAGCTTGTTGACCCAGCCGTGGACCAGCAGGTTCCCGTAGTCGACGATGTGGTCGGAGTGCAGGTGGGTGAGAAACACCGCGCGCAGGTCGTCCAATCCGGCCCGGGCGAACTGGCGCCCGGCCCCTTCGCCGCAGTCGACGAGATAGGTGGCGTCACCGACGACGACCGCGGAGGAAATACCGGCCCGCTCAGTGCCATCCCACCACAGGGGCCCGCCTGCGGTGCCGAGCAGCACGGCCTGCGTGCGGTGGCGCCGCGCGGCGGAATCCGAGGGAGTAACGGCTTGCGCAGGGGCGGACACCGCTGCCGCTCCGGCCACGGCGGCGCCGGTGGCGAACAGCGAGCGTCTGGACATCGACGGGGAAATGGGGCGCTCGTTCATGCGTTTCTCCAAGTGGAATCAGCGGTCGAGGAAAACTGTGCTTGTGTTCGTCCGCGATTGCCGTGAAAGCAGCGGATTATCTGTGGTGACCCGCACGTGAGGTCAATTCTGCTCGGCGAGGTCTTTTCAGGGCTGTGGACGGGCCGGAGCCTCTTCTTTCCGGCCGGTCCGCACGCGGATCAGGTCGGAGGCTCGTTCGGCCAGCGCGATGACCGTGAGGTGGATGTTGGCGCTGGTCACCTTGGGCATGATCGAGGCATCCACCACACGGAGGTTGGTGAATCCCCGGACGCGGCACCGCGGATCCACCACGGCGCCAGGATCATCCTCGCCTCCCATGCGCGCAGTGGAACAGGCGTGCACGACGTCCTTGACCTGTGCGAACACGGCCTCCCCCCCCTGGGGGCGCCGGGTTCGCCCACCATGATCCTGCGGAATGCCGACCGGGACATGAAGTCGAGCGCGCGCTCGACACCGTCGACCATCCGCGAAAGATCCGTCTCGTCCGTGAGCAGTCCGAGCTCGAGCACCGGATCGACGAACGGGTCGGACGACGGCAGTCGAGGCTTCCCCGGGAATGACTCTCGTTGAGCTGAACCGCCAGCCCGGAATCGGCATTGCCGAACCAGTAATTGTGGTTGGTGCCGAGAATGCACATGTCGTTCGGACCGGTATCCGGCATTCCCGAGGAGTAATGGACGGCGACGTTGGTCGGTCGCAGGTCTTGCGTCAAGTACCGTCCCTCGTGAGGAGTGAAGTCGATGAAGACGATGGCATGGTCCTGCAGTCCCACACCGACCGGTAGTTCGGCCACCTGACCGATGCCGAGCCGTCGGAGTTCGGATCCGGTCCCGATGCCACTGCGCAGCAGGACCGCGGGTGTGTGTACCGCCCCGGCGCTGACGATGACTTCGCCATCGGCAGCAGGCCGTACGACCGTGCCGCCGAGCAACCGAACGCCGGTAGCCCGGTCGCCTGCGGACTCCACCGCGACGACGTGGGCATCGCCCATGATGCACAGGTTGTCGCGCTCGCGGGCGGGATCGAGATAGCCGTGGTTGGTGGAGATCCGCAGACCGTCCCGGTTGCTGTTGCCGGGATAGCGAGCCACCCCCGTGCTGCCGGGAGCGTTGTAGTCGTCGAACCACGGAAGACCCGCTTCGCGGGCGGAATCGTGCAGGGCCCGGTCCACATCACCCCAGTACTCCTCGGGTTCGCGGATCACGGGGATGGGGCCACTGTTGCCGTGGTACGGCATGTCGCCGTAGTCGAGATCGGTTTCCATGCGGCTCAACGCGGGGAGAAACTCGGTGAACCCCCAACCTCGCGCGCCGTAGTCCTGTTCCCAGGCGTCCACATCGGCGGCCTCGGGGCGTACGGCGACGAGCCCGTTGACCGAGGAGCTGCCGCCGGCCCCGCGCCCCCTTTCGTGGGGCAGGGCCGGTTGGTCGGGACGACGCTTCGCCGTCACCCCATGCCAGTAGAGGTCGGGATTGAGGTCCTCGCGGCGCTCCATGGTCAGGCCGGTCTGCAGGGTGCGACCCCGCAGGAACTCGGGAATGTCGGCGCCACGGTAGTCCGGCCCGGCCGAACTCGATGCGGCCGGGCCTGCGCCGATGACCGGTTCAGTGCTGCGGAACGGCCTGTAGGTCGTTGTCCTTGCTTTCGGTGACGAACAGCAGCAGGATCGCGGCGCTGGCAAGGCAAATGGCCACCAGGTAGAGCATGACGCCGGAGACCGAACCGCCCGCCGATGCGGCCAGCGTGGCCACGATGACCGGGGTGAATCCGGCACCGAGCAGGCTCGCCAACTGGTAGCCGAGGGAGGCGCCGGTGTAGCGGGCCCTGGTGCCGAACTGCTCGGAGACGAACGCGGGCAGCGGCCCGAACGTCGCGCTCTGGCACAGCGACAGGCTGATCAGGAACGCGGCGATGACGAGGGGGAAACTACCCGACTCCAACATGGCGAACACCGGGTAGGTCACCACGATCATCGTGACGAGACCGGCCAGCATCACCGGACGGCGCCCGATACGGTCGGAGATCCAGGCGAACAGCAGGATGAAAAAGATCGCGGCGAACTGGCAGATCGCGAACGCCGCGAGGGCCTGTGACCGGGCCACGCCGTGCTCGGCGGCATGGTTGATCGCGAATGTCGAGAACAGCGCCTGCATCGCGAAGCCGGCCATGCAGACGAGTCCGCACAGAATCAGGTTCTTCGGGCGTTTCAACACGGAAACGAGCGGAATCCGCTCCTTTTTCCGGGCTTTTTCCTGCTTCTCCTGCTGCTGCACGGCCTCCCGGAACAGGGGGCTTTCGGACACCCTGGCCCGTACGAACAGGCCGATGCCCAGCATCACGGCCGAGAGCAGGAAGGGAATGCGCCAGCCCCAGGCCAGGAACTGCTCTTCGGGCAGCAGCCCGGCGATCGCGAGGGCAACGGTGCCGAGCGCCGCCCCGGTGGGAGCGCCTGCGTTGGTGAACGAGGCCGCGAAGCCACGGTGGGCACCTTTCACGTGCTCCAGCGACATGAGCGCGGCACCGCCCCATTCGCCACCCACGGCGATCCCCTGGCAGACGCGCAGCACGATGAGCATCACCGCCCCCCACGTTTCGATGGGCGGAATGAGGCCGATGAGCGTGGAGGCGCCTCCCATGATGCTCATCGACAGGATGAGCATCTTCTTGCGGCCGAGGACATCGCCGAAGTGGCCGAAGATGATGCCCCCGAGGGGGCGTGAGAGGTAGGCGACGGCGAAGGTCGCATACGAGGTGATGATGCCCAGTGCCGGACTCAGGTTCGCGAAGAACACCGGGCCGAACACCAGCGACGCGGCGGTCGCGTACAGGATGAAGTCGTAGAACTCGATCGTGCTTCCGAGGTAGCTCGACAGCACGACCCGTCTGACCTCCTTTCTCCGCTGGTTCGGAGAGGAAGCCGGAGGGGCTTGCACGGTCGTCATGAATACTCCATGGGGCCGGGGTCCGAGGGGAATGCGGAGGGTTGATCAAAAGGGGTAGTGCGGCACGTCGCCGCGCATGGTGATCCAGCGGGTCTCGGTGAACGCCTCGATGCTGTTCGCAGCACCGCCGAAGCGAGCACCGTTGCCCGAGGCCCCGAAACCGCCGAAGGGAATGTTCGCCTCATCGTCCACGGTCTGGTCGTTGATGTGGGCGATGCCGGTGGGCACCCGTTCGGCGATCGCGAGTCCCTGCGCGAGGTCGCGGGTGAAGATGCCCAGGGACAGGCCGTATTCGGAATCCGCGGCGAGCCGTACGGCCTCGTCGAGTGTCGAGAACGGCACGACCGGGGCCACGGGGCCGAACACCTCGTCGGCGTAGGCGGGTGCGGTAGTGGGAACGTCGGCGAGCACCGTGGGCCGGTAGCACAGCCCCTCGTAGGTTCCTCCTGCTGCCAGGCGTGCCCCGGCGTCGACCGAGGCGGTGACCATGTCGTGGATGATGTCCCGCTGCTGCCGGTCGATGACCGGACCGAGGGCGACCTGCTCGGTGGCCGGGTTCCCGACCGGCAGGGCCTCGGCTTTCTCCGCCAACCGGGAGACGTAGGCCTCGTAGTGGGACTCGTGGACGAGGTGGCGCCCGGTGGTCATGCAGACCTGGCCCTGGTGCAGGAAGGACCCGGCCGCACCGGCTGCGACGGTGGGTTCGAGATCGGCGTCTTCGGTGACGATGATGGCCGAGTTACCGCCGAGTTCCAGGTGCACGCGCTTGAGGTTGCGGGAGGCGGCCTCGCCGACGTGCCTCCCTGCGGCCGTGGAGCCGGTGAAGGAGACCACGCGGACGTGCGGGTCCTCGACCACCGCCTTGCCGACCTCGGTGTCGCCGGGCAGCACCGACAGTACTCCTTCGGGAAGGCCGGCTTCCTCGAAGATCCTCGCCAGGGCAATGCCCCCCGAGACGGCCGTGCGGACATCCGGTTTGAGCACCACCGCGTTGCCCAGGGCCAGCGCCGGTGCCACCGAGCGGATGGACAGGATGAGCGGAAAGTTGAACGGTGCGATGACACCGACCACACCGGCGGGCACTCGCCGCGCCATGCTCAACCGGGACTGCTCACTCGGCAGGGTTTCCCCGTGCGGATGCGACGGGAGGGCGGCCCCCTCGAAACATTCCTGCGCCGCGGCGTGCGTTTCCATCCGAGCCTTGGCGCGCAGCGAGCCCGCCTCGGCAATCAGCCAATCCTCGATCTCGGTGGCGTGCTGCTGCCAGAGCTCGCCTGCGCGGCGCAGCACCGCGGAGCGCTCGGTATGCGGCAGCGCCGCCCAGTCGCGCTGGGCCCGAGTGGCGCGTTCGGTGGCCCGGGCCAGGTCGCCGGGATCGGCCATACCGACGTTCCCCAGGGAGGTGCCCGTGGCCGGTGCGGTGACCTCGTGTTCGCCACCGCTGCCGCGGACCCAACCCGAGGCGTGGATCCTGCCGTTCCAGATGCTTTCGTCGAGCAGACCCATTACCGGCTCCTTCGTCATGACCGTTCGGAGTGTCGTGTCGTGCGGTTGCGGGAAATCCGATCCCGCTTCTTCATTCGTGTGCTGTCTCCGCCCGCCTTCAGCGGCTTCCTTCCGCCACGTGTGCGACGGCGCCGCTGGTGAGTAACTCCTGCGCCTGCGCCACGCCCCAGTCACCGAGAATCCGGCCGGGGTCGTCGTCGCCGGGGGCCGGGGGAGAGTGGGGGAGACCGGTACGGGTGCGGCTGAACCGTGGTGCCGGGGCCGGTTCGGGATGTCCGTCGCGGTCGACGAACGTCTCCCGGGCCCGCAGATGCTCGTGCTGCGGCGCTTCGTTCAGGGACAGCACCGGGTAGGCACAGGCATCGGCCCCGCTGAAGATCTCGGCCCACTCCTCGCGAGTGCGGGCAGCGAAGGACCCGGCCAGGCGTGCTCGCAGTACCGGCCATCGCGCGCGATCCCATTGCTCCGGCAGCTCCGGATCGCCGTCCAAACCCAGCCCGGCCAGGAGCCGGGCGTAGAACGGGGCCTCCAGGGCCGCCACCGCCATGTACCGCCCGTCGGAGGTCGCGTAGACGTCGACGAACGGGGCTCCGGAGTCGATGAGGTTCGTGCCCCGTTCGTCGCGCCACGCCCCTCCCGCCAGCAGGGAATACGGTGAGGTCATCAGGTGGGACACGCCGTCGACGATGGCCGCGTCCACCACTTGGCCCTGCCCGGAGTGGGTGGATTCCCACAGCGCGGCGAGTACGCCGGAGACGAGATACATGGCCCCGCCGCCGAAGTCGCCGACCAGGCTCAACGGGAGCTGGGGTGGCCCGCCCGCGCGGCCGATCGCGTGCAGCGCACCGGTCAGCGCGAGGTAGTTGGGATCGTGCCCGGCCCGCTGCGCCAGCGGACCGTCCTGACCCCATCCCGTCATCCGGCCGTAGATCAGCGCCGGGTTGTGTGCCCAGCAGTCCTGCGGACCGACACCGAGCCGTTCGGCGACCCCGGGGCGGTAGCCCTCGAGCAGCACGTCGGCCCGCTCGGCCAGTCCCAGCACGACCTCGGCCCCGCCCGGATGTTTCAGGTCGGCACTGATCATGCGCTTGCCGCGTTGCAGGGTGTCCCGGTGCGGGTCGACGGGCATCGTGAAACCCGCGCCTGCCCGCTCGACACGCACGACCTCGGCTCCCTGATCGGCCAGGAACATCGCCGCGAACGGGGCCGGGCCGAGCCCGGCCAGTTCCACCACTCTCAGACCCGACAGCGGTCCGGTGCGGTCGGTCATCGTCACTGCACCACCCGGCTGGTCTTGTCCCGGGTGATGTTGCGGGCGATGAAGTCCTCGTTCAGCTCGATACCGAAGCCAGGACCCTCGTTCGGATAGAGCTCGCCGCCGGAGAACACGGGAACGTTGCGGGCGATGTCGTCGGGAGTTCCCTCCGCGTCGGTGTCCCACTGGCCGTGGATGATCAGCGGCCCGAGATTTTCGTGGGTGAACTGCGAGGCCCACTGGTTGGCGATCATGAGGTGAGCCGAGGGGCTGGCTTCCAAACCCGAACCGATCATGCAGCCGCTCATCACCGGCATATCGGCAAGTCGGGCCATCGTCAGCCAGCGCTGTGCTTTCAGCAGCCCGCCTGCCTTTTGCATCTTGATGAACAGGCCGTCGGCGGCGCGGCGGTCGATGATCTCCTTGAGGTGGTGCAGTTCCTGGGCCGACTCGTCGGCGAAGATCGGGGTGCCGACCTTGTCCCGCAGGCGTGCCAGCCCCTCGATGTCCCAGTGCGGCAGCGGCTGCTCGATGCACTCGAGGTGGTAGGGGTCGAGCTTGCGCAGGGTTTTCAGGGCCTGGTCGTAGTTCCAGAACCCGTTGACGTCGACGGTCAGGCGCACGTCATCGCCGACCGCCTCGCGGACCGCCTTGACCGTGGCGACGTCGTCGTCGATGCTGCCGTGCCCGGTTTTCAACTTGATCAGGCAGAAGCCCTTCTCCAGCGCGGTCAGCGCCTCGGGCACGACCTGTTCGGGTGAACCGGCCGAGGTGACCCATCCCTGCACCGACGCCTCGGCGCACCGGCCGCCGAGCAACTGGTAGACGGGGACGTCGAGAAGCTTGCCCTTGAGGTCGTGCAACGCGAAGTCGACGGTGGCCTTGGCCTGGTTGTTCTCCCGGACGAACATGTCCATCCATCCGACGATCTTTTCGATGTCGCGCGGGTCCTGGCCGATCAGGAAACGTGGAGCGATGTGCTCACAGAGCATGCCGATGATCGATTCCTGTGTTTCACCCCGATACCACGTGGAGGTGTCGCCGGAATCGGCGAACCCGACGTATCCCTCGTCGGTGTGGACTTTCACCACCACGCTGTCGATACCGGTGATGTGGGTCCCCGGCATCACGAATGGCTTCTGCAGCGGTGTGGTGACCGGGAGCGCTTCGACCTTGGTGATCTTCATGATGATTCGGCCTCCGAAAGGGGAAGGAACTGTCCGAAAGGGAGAAGAAACGTCCTAAAGGGACCGCGGCGATTCACGAGGCGGTCGGGGCGCGGCTGTCGTGCCCGATTTCGCCGAGGATCTCCTCGGTGTGCTCGCCGAGTAGCGGCGCCCGCCGGACGACGGCGCCGGGCGTGCGGGAGAGTTTGGCCGCTACTCCGGGGACGGCGACCGCACGACCGGTGCCCGGCTGCTCGACCCGCGGCAGCATCTCGCGGGCGGCGAAGTGCGGGTCCGCGAAGATGTCGGCGGCATTGTGGATGGGTCCGAGGGGCACCTCGCCGCCGAGGAGGTCGATCAGTTCGGCGACGGTGTGCCTGCGGGTCCAGTCCTCGACCACCTCGTAGACGGCCTCGCGGTTTTCCCAGCGAGCATGATCGGTGGCGAATCGCGGATCCTCGACCAGTTCGGGTCTTCCCATGATCCCGCACAGCTTGGTCCACTGCGGATTGTGCGGGGCGCCGAGGGTCACGACACCGTCCTTGGCCTTGACCGTGTCGAACGGGGCGAAGCCCGCCAACTGGTTGCCGTTGGGCACCGGGACCTCGCCGGTGTGGGCGAAGGTGTTGACCACGACCTCCGACAGCGCCAGGACACTGTCCACCATCGCCACGTCGACGTACTGACCCTGCGCGGACTGCCGGGCTTCCCAGAGAGCCGTCATGGTGCCGAAGGCGGCGAACAGGGCCGGGATGGTGTCACCGAGCCCGGAACCGGCGCGGACCGGAGTGTTCTCGTCCGGGCCGGTGATGCTCATCAGCCCGCCCATGGCCTGAGCGATGATGTCGAAGGCGGGCCAGGAGCCGTAGGGGCTCCGTCCGCCTCGCGCGTCGCCGAAACCGCGGATGGAGGTGTAGACGAGCCGGGGATTGCGCCGGGACAGCTCCTCGTAGCTCAGGCCGAACCGCTCCATGACCCCGGCGCTGAAGTTCTCCACCAGCGCGTCGGCGTCGTCGACCAACTGCAGCAGCACGTCGCGGTCGGCGGCCGTTTTCAGGTCGAGCACGATGCTGCGCTTGTTGCGGTTGGCCGACTGGAACACACCGCCGTAGGCCCGGGTCTCGTCCTCGTCGCCGTACGGTCCGGTGGCCCGGAGCATGTCCCCGCGCGGCGGTTCGACCTTGACGACGTCCGCGCCGTGATCGGCCAGCAGGGAGGTGCAGAACGGGCCTGCCAGCGCCTGGGTCAGGTCGATGACCCGCAATCCTTCGAGACTGCGCCGCCCGGCCACGGATCCCTGCTCGGCTGCGGAGTTTGGTGTGGGCATCAGCGGAACTCCTTACCGAGCAGCGAACGGCCGATGACGACCTTCTGGATCTGCGGGGTGCCCTCGCCGATCTCCAGGCCCGAGACGTCGCGCAGCATCGCCTGGAAGGGCAGTTCCTCGGAGTAGCCGCTGTGCCCGTGCAGGACGATGCAGTCGCGCACTGCCTTGATCGAGATGTCGGTGACCCACCACTTGACCATCGCGGCCTCCCTGGTGAAGGGGAGATCGGCGTCGGCCAGCGAGAGTGCACGATAGGTGAGCCAGCGTCCGGCCTCCAGCGTGGTGGCGTGCTCGGCGATCGGAAACGACACCCCCTGGTTGTGCGCCACGGCCTTGCCGAAAGCCTCCCGCTGCCGCACGTAGTCGATGCTCAGGTCGAGCGCCCTGCGCGCCACCCCGGAGGCCATCAGACCGATCACCGAGCGCGTGTAGTCGAACTCGCGCATGACGAGCCGGAAGCCGTCCCCGACACCGCCGAGGACCAACTCGTCCGGAACGAACACGTCCTCCAGGAAGACCCCGGCGCGGCCGAGGGGTTTCCAGCCGACATCGGCGAACTTCTGCATGCCGACGCCGGTGCTGTCGAGCGGCACCAGGAACGCGGTGATCCCGCCCTCGCCGTCGGTGCCGCCGTCGACGCGTGCGAACGTGATCATCGCCTTGGCGTGCGGGGCGAAGGTGATCGAGGTTTTCTCGCCGTTGAGGATCCACCCACCCTCGGTGCGTTCGGCGCGCATCCGCATCGCCGCCGCGTCGGAACCGCTTCCGGGTTCGGTCAGGCCGAGCGCGACGATGTGCTCGCCGCCTACGATGCCGGGCACCCAGTCCTCGGCCACGTGCGCGGGCAGGAAGCGTTCCAGCAGCGGAGCGGTGAGGTTGCAGGTGTAGGCCAGTTGCGACAGGTAGAAGTCGGCATAGGCGAGTTCCTCGTGGGCGATGCCGAGGTGGGTCTTGGTCAACTGCTCACCGATGACGCCCTGACCGCCGAATTTCTCCGAGGTGCCGAGACCGAGGAAGCCCTGCGCGCCCATCCGCTGTGCCATCTCCCACGGGAACTCCTCGCTGTGGGCACGATCGAGGTACCCGTCGCTGTACGGGGCGGCGAAGCCGCGCACCCACTCGGCGAACTCCTCGTGTTCGTCGGCGAAGAGGACCGGGGGGCGTACCGTTTCCGGGGTCTCGGTCATGCGGGTCTCCTTTCGAGCGCACTCCTGCCACGCGCGAAACACCGGTTTTTTGCCGGATGCCTCGCGGGAGGTCTTTTTGCGGATGCGGGAAATACCGGGTGTGTCCCGCTTTTCGGCGTGAGCCGTTTCGGATTCGTGGTGTCCCGAGCACGGTGGGGAGCTCGGCTCCCGGTGTGGGCACCGTCACCGATGGCCAAAGTATGTCGAAGACCCCATCCGCTGAATAGCACAGGAATGTGCGCATTTTCTTGAGTGGAGCTGAAGAAGCGTTATTTTCGCAGCTCACCGTCCTCGTGTTCTTGCGTGCGGGTGGTGGCGAAGCGGATGAACTCGCGGGCCACGCGGCTGAGCATGGCCTCCTGCTGCCAGGCGATGACCAGGGACACGGGATCCAGCACAGGGGCGTCGATCCGACGGGAGACGACCTCGAAGCCCTCGTAGGTGACCCAGGTGCGGGGCTGTTGCAGCATCAGCGTCCAGCCCAGACCGCGTCCGACCAGTGCGCGGACCGTCTCGAAGTTCGAGGTTCGGTAGGAGATCCGAGGGGTGAACCCGGCCCGGCCGCACATCTGCATGGCGTGATTCGAACTGGGCGAGGTGTCCAGCAGCACCATGGGCTCGGAGGCCATCGCCGTGAGATCGAGCGGCTCGGACGAATGCGCTCGGGGGTGATCGGCGGGAAGCAGGATCGTGGGGCTGCGCCGGGTCAGTACCGCCGTGTGCCACTCCTCGGGAAGATCCAGGTCGTAGACGATCACGGTGTCGAGTTCGCCGCGCTGGAGTCCCCGGACCAGCTGGTCCAGCGTCTGCTCGTGAAACTCCATGGAGACGCCGGGGTGGTCGGTGGTGAACTCGTACAGCAGCATGGGCAGGATCGTCGGCCCGATGGTCGGGTAGCAGCCGACCGAGATCCGCCCCGTGAGCTCTCCCCGCGTGCCGGTGATGTCGGATTCCAGCTCGAAGGACTGGTGCAGGATGGCGCGGGCACGTACGAGTGCTGCTTCTCCGGTGGGCGTCAGCTGCACGCCGTGCGCTCGCCGCCGCACGCACAGTTGCGACCGGAGAGCTTTTTCCAACTCGGTGATCGCCAGCGACACCGCGGACTGCGAGACGAACAGCCGCTCGGCGGCACCGCTGATGGTGCCGGTTTCGGCGACCGCGACGAAGGTGGACAGCTGCCGCATGGTGAAAGCGGGAGGTGTGTTCAGCGGCGCCATTGCCGCACCATACTCGGTGGCTTCCGCGAGGCGCTCCCAGCGTGGGAGCAAAAACCCTGGTCAGGCTTCCGATCGAGGTGATGGGTGTGCTGCGGCGCGGCCGGATCGGGTTCCGGCGGGCGCGTTCATGGCCTGCGTGATGCGTTCGGTGGCCCGGACAACGAGGGGGATGGCGCGGTCGGCCACGTCCTCGCGGTGCGTGATGACATTGACGGCCGCAGTGTGCTCACCGGGGGGCGTCCGGATGGGGGCGGCGATGCCGTAGGTCCCGGAGACGACCTCGTTGTGGGTCACGATGTGACCGGACTGCCGCGTGTCGTCGACGCGTTCCGGCTCGCCGTCGCGCGGTGGTCCCGCGGCGAGCAGGGCGATCCCGGCGGCGCCGCGGTCGAGCGGGTCGCGGTTGCCGATGCCGTAGGAAAAGCGTGGCCCGGATCCGGGAGGTTCGACGACGGCGATCGCCACGGCGAAGTCGTTCTCGGCGACCACGAGGCAGGCGGTGGCGTCGAGTTCGGCCGTGACCTCGTGCAGGACCGGGTGGGCGACGTCGAGCAACCGGGGGCGGACCCGCTCGGCGAGGGTGAAGAAGGAAAGTCCGGCGTGATAGCGGTTCTCCGCGTCCCGGGTGGCGAAGTCCTGGCGGGTGAGCGCGGTCAGCAGCCGGTAGGCGATCGACCGGTGCAGGCCCAGGTGCGCGGCGATTTCGCCCGCGGTGAGCCCTTCGGGATGCTCGGCGAGCATGCGCAGCACGAGCAGGCCCCGTTCCAGTGTTTGTGAGCCGTCGGCTTTTCGCTGCTCGCTCATGCGTCCTCCGGGGGTGGCGGCTGATTCGTCCGGGCCGAATCGACTCCGGGTGTTGACATGGACCACACCTCGGTTCGATAGTGATGCAACATTCGTAACACACCAGCTCGATAATTGCAACAGAGGTTGATGTGTACTTCACTCCGCGCCGTTATGACTTCACTCCGTTCCCCGCATCACCACCGGATGCCGAACCCGAGACCGTCGTGGTCGTGGGAGCGGGCCCGGTCGGACTCGCCTCGGCCCTGGGACTGGCCCGGCGCGGTGTGCCGGTGACCGTGCTCGAATCCGGCGACTCGGTTGCCTACGGCAGCCGCGCGATCTGCCTGTCCCGGCATTCGCTGGAGGTGCTGGAACGCCTCGGCCTCGGCGAGCAGTTCGCCGAGCACTCGCTGCCGTGGACCTCCGGACGCAGCTTCCACCGCGATACCGAAGTGTTGTCGTTCGAGATGCCTCAGGCCGATGGCGATGTACGGACACCGATGGTCAACATCTCGCAGTCGGTGGCCGAGCAGATCCTGGTCGATGCGATCGAGACGACCGAGAACTGCGACGTGCGATGGCAGTGTCGTGTGCTCGGCTGCACCGAGCAGGACGGCGTCGTGACCGTGCGGGTCGCAACGCCGGACGGCCCGAAAGAGCTGCGCACCCGGTGGCTGATCGCGGCCGATGGCGCCCGCAGCACCGTGCGGGAGTCGCTGGGGCTGCACCTGAGCGGAACGAGCTACGAGGGCCGCTACGTCATCGCCGACATCCACTGGCGCAGTCCCCTGTCGACCGAGCGCCGCGTGTGGTTCGACCCACCGAGCAATCCCGGTTCCACGCTCATCCTGCACCGCCAGCCCGACGACATCTGGCGCGTGGACTACCAGCTCGGCTCGCAGGACGACCCCGAGGCCGAGATCGCCGAGGACCGCATCCGCGACCGGATCACCCGGCATCTGGACTGGCTGGGTAACACCGAGCCGTGGACGCTGGAATGGTCCAGCCTCTACCGGGCGCATTCGCTGTCGCTGGACTCCTATGTGCACGGTCGGGTCCTGTTCGCAGGCGACGCCGCACACCTGGTGCCGATCTTCGGGGTGCGGGGTTTGAACTCCGGACTGGAAGACGCCGACACGCTCTCCTGGACGCTGGCCTCGGTGGTTCACGGCACGGCCGCACCCGCGCTGCTGGAGGTCTACGCCGCCGAACGCCGCGAGGCCTGGCGCCAGAACGTCGAACAGGCCGAGAAGAGCACGCTGTTCATGACGCCGGGCACGCACGGCTACGCCATGACCCGCGATGCCGTGCTCACCCTGGCCAACCGCCGTCCCGTGCTGCGGCACCTGATCAACCCGCGCCAGTCCAGCGCCACCCACAGCCGAACCTCGCCGCTGACGACAACCATGGCGGAGCACGATCCGCAGGGCTCCGATCCGCAAGAACCCGCCCCGGGAGACCCGGTGCCGGACCGCATCGTGCAGGTCGACACTTCCGATGGGCCGCGATCGTCCGGCTTCAACGCCGAGCGCGGCCCGGACTTCACCGTGCTGGGCGTGCACACCGACCCGGGCACGCTCACCGACTTCGTGCAGGACCTGCGTCAACGACTCGCCCCGGCCGTGGGAGTCCGCGCGCTGGTGACACGCCACGAACACAGCCACGAACAGGCAACCCCGGGTCCGCAGGAGCGACTGCTCGACGATGCCGCCGGAACCCTGGCACGGGCCTTCGGCGCCGAATCCGGCGAGGTGTTCGTGATCCGCCCCGACGGGCTGCTGCTGGGCCGATTCCCCGGTTCCGAGCACCTCGACGCACCCGAGAAACTGGCCGACCACATCCTGCAGGGAGGCACTCGATGACCACCGTTGACTCCACGCATGCCCCCGAGCAGTCCATTGCCCACGCCGAGTTCGTGTGGCGCACCGTCAGCGAGGCGATCGATACGGTTCCCGAATCCGACCGGGAAGCCTTCCTGACCCGGTTCGTCCTGCTGGCCGCGCTCGACCATCTCGGCACCGACGAGATCACCGCCCTCGTCGCCGAAGCCCGCGAGTCCCGCTGACGGAGTCCGCGAGCGAAAAACACCATCGGAAGCGAGCAGAAGGGAGAGGATCATGGCGTACTACCGGAGTGTGGGTGAGGTGCCGCCGAAGCGGCACACCCAGCACCGCAAACCCGACGGCGGGTTGTACTACGAGGAGTTGATGGGCGAGGAGGGATTCTCCTCGGACTCCTCGCTGCTGTATCACCGCAACATTCCCTCGGCGATCGTGGACTCGTCGGTGTGGGAGTTGCCGGACACCTCCACGGAGCCGAACCATCCCCTCAAACCGCGGCACCTGAAGCTGCACGAACTGTTTTCCGACACCGAGTACAACAGCCGGGACGTGGTGACCGGGCGCAGGCTGGTGCTGGGCAACGGCGACGTGCGGATCTCGTATGTGGCCGCGGGCGAGGCCTCGCCGCTGTATCGCAATGCCGTCGGCGACGAGTGCGTGTATGTCGAGTCCGGTGCGGCCACGGTGGAGACGGTGTTCGGTGTGCTGGCCGCGCGTGCGGGGGATTACGTGCTGCTACCGCGCGGCACGACACATCGCTGGCTTCCGCAGGGTGAACAGCCGCTGCGGGCGTACTGCATCGAGGCCAACAGCCACATCACCCCGCCGCGGCGGTACCTGTCGAAATTCGGGCAGTTGCTGGAGCACGCCCCGTACTGCGAGCGGGACCTGCACGGCCCCGACGAGCCGCTGCTGGCCGAGGACACCGATGTGGAGGTGCTGGTCAAGCACCGCAGCAGCCGCGGCATCGTGGGCACCCGGTTCGTGTACCCGCAGCACCCGTTCGACGTGGTCGGCTGGGACGGGTGCCTGTACCCGTACACCTTCAACATCGACGACTTCGAACCGATCACCGGCCGGG
The DNA here is from genome assembly GCF_031458135.1 of Haloactinomyces albus. Lineage (NCBI taxonomy): Bacteria > Bacillati > Actinomycetota > Actinomycetes > Actinopolysporales > Actinopolysporaceae > Haloactinomyces > Haloactinomyces albus. The sequence continues at coordinate 4,825,496 of NZ_JAVDXW010000001.1, forward strand.
TGCACCAGCCGCCGCCCGCGCACCAGATCTTCGAGGGCGACAACTTTGTGATCTGCAACTTTGTCCCGCGCAAGGTGGATTACCACCCGTTGTCGATCCCGGTGCCCTACTACCACTCCAATGTGGACTCCGATGAGGTGATGTTCTACTGCGGTGGTGACTACGACGCCCGCAAGGGCTCGGGGATCGGGCAGGGCTCGATCTCGCTGCATCCCGGTGGCCACTCGCATGGCCCGCAGCCCGGTGCCTACGAGCGCAGCATCGGCGCGGAGTTCTTCGACGAGCTGGCCGTCATGGTCGACACGTTCCGTCCGTTGGAACTCGGCGAGGGCGGTCAGGCGGTCGACGACGGGGTGTATGCCTGGTCCTGGTCGGGACGGGGGCCGACGTCATGAGCCGCGGCGAGTTGCTGGAAGAGCTGGTCGACGACGCGGGCCTGTTCCCGCCGACGGCACTGGACATGCCTGCCGCCATCGAGCGCCACCGGCGTGATCAGCAGGCCGGGGAACCGATGTTGACGCATCGGTTCCTGTGCCCGGCCGGTCGGATCGAACAGATGCGGGCGCAGCTGGTCGACTCCGACCACATCGCTGTCGGGCTCATCACCGACCACGGGGCCGAGGGACTCGACGAGGTGCTGGCGGTGATCGAGGCCGACCCCCGACTGTCGCTGGCGCTGCTGGAGATCCCGCTGGCGAAGTTCGGCTCTTCCGCGACGGCCGCGCTGCGGGCACTCGACGACGTTCCCACCTCGGTTCCGGCGTTTCTGGAACCTTCGGCGGCGAGCGGAGTGGACGAGCTGCTCGAGGCGCTGAGCACCGCCGATGGTCAGCGCAGGATCGGGGCGAAGTTGCGGTGTGGCGGGGTGCGCGCGGAGCTGTTTCCGAGTTCGACCGAGGTCGCGCACTTCATCACCGCCTGCGTGGCCGCCGGGCTGCCGCTGAAGGCCACGGCCGGGCTACATCAGGCGGTGCGCCACCAGGACCCCGAGACGGGATTCGTCCATCACGGCTACCTCAACCTGCTGCTGGCCGCCGCCCGGGCAGGCGAGGGGACCGGTGCGGCCGAGGTGCGGCAGGTGCTGGAGACCGAGGACCCGGGTGAACTGGCGCAGCGGATCGGTGAGCTGGATCGTGACGTGGCAGTGCGGGCGCGTTCGGTGCTGGTCAGTTATGGCTCGTGCAGCACGAGTACGCCGCCGGCCCAGGCCCGCGAAATCCTGGGACGGTAATCGAGAAACGACAGGGAGGATGTGCAGTGACGGTGACGAGTTGGGTTCCGGTGCCGGAAGGCTCGGACTTTCCGCTGGCCAATCTGCCCTACGGGGTGTTCGAACCCGCCGGTGAGCCCGCGCGAGTGGGAGTGGCCATCGGCGAACACGTGCTGGATCTCGCCGCGGTCCTCGGCGACGAGGTCTTCGCGCAGCCGAGTTTGAATGCGTTCATGGCTCAGGGGAAGCAGAGCTGGCAGCAGACCCGTGCCCGCATCACCGAGATGCTCACCGAAGAAAGCCACCGCGGCACCGTGGAACCTGCGCTGCATCGCCGCGACGAGGTGCGGCTGCTGCTGCCGTTCGAGGTCGCCGACTATGTCGACTTCTACGCCTCCGAGCAGCACGCGAGCAATATCGGGCGGATGTTCCGGCCGGACTCGCCGCCGCTGATGCCGAACTGGAAACACCTGCCGGTGGGCTATCACGGCCGGGCAGGCACCGTGGTCGCTTCGGAAACGCCGATCGTGCGTCCCAGCGGGCAGCGCAAACCTCCGCAGGCCGAGGCACCGGCGTTCGGGCCGTCGCAGCGGCTGGACATCGAGGCCGAGGTGGGCTTCGTCGTCGGTGCAGGGAGCGAGCTGGGTACGCCGGTGTCCACCGAGGACTTCGCCGAGCACGTCTTCGGGGTGTGCCTGGTCAACGACTGGAGCGCCCGCGACATCCAGGCCTGGGAATACGTGCCGCTGGGTCCGTTCCTGGGCAAGTCGTTCGCCACCTCGGTCTCACCGTGGATCGTGCCGCTGGACGCGCTGCAGCAGGCTCGGGTGCCCACGCCGGATCAGGACCCGCAGCCGCTGCCGTATCTGCGGGAGGACCGACCGTGGGGACTGGACCTGGCCATGGAGGTCAGTCTCAACGATGAGGTCGTGGCGCGGCCGCCGTTCGAGGCGCTGTACTGGTCACCGGCCCAGCAGTTGGCGCACATGACCGTCAATGGCGCCTCGCTGCGCACCGGTGATTTCTACGCCTCCGGCACCGTCTCCGGCAGCGAGACCGACCAGCGCGGCTCGCTGATCGAACTGAGCTGGAACGGCGAGAACCCGCTGACGTTGAAAGACGGATCCCAGCGGGTCTTCCTCGCCGACGGCGACACCGTGACCATCCGCGCCACAGCCCCCGGCGCCGATGGCACCCGCATCGGCTTCGGCGAGGTCACCGGCACCATCCTGCCCGCCCGTGAGGAGTCGTGATGGACAAGACCGTGGCCACGGCCACCGAGGCAGTCGCCGACATCGCCGACAACACCTCGTTGGCCGTGGGCGGGTTCGGGTTGTGCGGGGTTCCCCACGTGCTGATCACCGCCCTGTACGAGTCCGGAGCCACCGCGCTGCAGGTGATCTCGAACAACTGCGGCGTCGACGACTACGGGCTCGGCGTCCTGCTGCGGGCCGGCCGGATCAGCCGGGTGACCGGCTCCTATGTGGGCGAGAACAAGGAGTTCGCGCGGCAGTACCTGGCAGGCGAACTCGAACTGGAGTTGTGTCCGCAGGGCAGCCTGGCCGAGCGGCTCCGCGCCGGTGGCACGGGCATTCCCGCCTTCTACACCAAGGCCGGGGTGGGCACCATGATTGCCGAGGGCGGGATGCCGTGGCGCTACGCCTCCGACGGCAGCATCGCGGTGGCCTCCCCGCCCAAGGAGGTGCGCCGCTTCGGCGGTGAGGATTACGTGCTCGAAGAAGCCATGACCACCGATGCTGCCCTGGTCCGCGCCAGCCGGGGCGACCGGCACGGCAATCTCGTCTTCGACAAGACCACGCGGAACTTCAACCCGCTGTGCGCCATGGCCGGTCGCACGACGATCGCCGAAGTCGACGAGCTCGTCGAACCCGGTGACCTCGACCCGCAGGAGGTGCACCTGCCCGGGGTGTTCGTCCAGCGGGTGGTGCACTGCCCCGATGCGGACAAGCCGATCGAAAAGCCCACCACGCGGGAGGTGACGCACGGATGAGCTGGACACGCCAGGAGATGGTCGCCCGAGTGGCGGCCGAGCTGGCCGATGGCCAGTACGTCAATCTCGGTATCGGCCTGCCCACCCTGATTCCGGGGCACCTGCCTGAGGATGTGCACGTGGTGCTGCACAGCGAAAACGGCATCCTGGGAACCGGCCCGTATCCGGCCGAGCACGACCTCGACCCGGACCTGATCAACGCGGGCAAGGAAACGGTCACCGCGCTGGAGGGGGCGTCGTTTTTCGACTCCGCGGACAGTTTCGGCATGATCCGCGGGCGGCATCTGGATGTGGCCGTGCTCGGCGGTATGCAGGTCTCGGCCACCGGCGATCTTGCCAACTGGGCCATCCCCGGCAAGATGATCAAAGGCATGGGCGGGGCGATGGACCTCGTCCACGGAGCACGCACCGTCATCGTGCTCATGGACCACACCGCCAAGGACGGCAGCCCCAAGATCCTCGAGGAGTGCACCTTGCCACTGACCGGGAAGGGCTGTGTCACCCGAGTGATCACCGATCTGGCGGTGCTGGACATCACCGGCAACGGCCTGACCGTTGCCGAGCTCGCCCCGGAGGTCACCCTCGAACAGGTGCGGGTGGCCACCCACGCACCGGTCCGGGCGGCCGAACTCGTGTAGCAGGCGGGGGAGGGGTGAAGTTTTCCGGAAACTTCACCCTTCCCCGGGCACAGGAGCGCACCTCGAAAACCGACACAGCCCTGCTCGTTGGGCCACCGATGTTCGGTTGGGTCCCGTCTGGTGAATCATGTGCGGTGGGGTTGGTCAATTTCTCGAGAAATTGACCAACCCCACCCGGAGACAAGGTCAGCCGAACGGGCCTTGGTGCTGTTTGCGGTAGCGGGCTGCGAGGTCGGGGACGCTACCGTGCCGCAACTCGGCTTCTGCCGCGGCCAACCGCTCCACGGCCTGCGCGTCCTCGAGCCCCGGCGCGCAGAGAACTTCACCGCTGTCCAGCGCCGTCAGCGATGCGGTCACGACGTCCTCGGCGTTCATGCCGCCCTCGGCGTGGGTGCGTTCCTGCTCACCCGCCACCGGCTCCGCACCCCGGGAGAGGTGGAATTCGGTGGCGGTGAGCCCGGGACACAGTGCCTGCACCCGGACAGGAGTGTCGGCGAGTTCGGCGGCCAAGGTGCGGCTGAAGGTCACCATGTGGCTCTTGGTGCCTGCGTAAGTGCTGCGGTGGGGCAGTGGGTCGGGCGGCAGCGCGCCGGCGAAGGCGAGCAGGGAGGCGACGTTGATGATCGCGCCGCGCTGCTGTTCGAGCATTCCCGGCAGGGCCGCCCGGGCCAGCATGGTCGGGGTGGTGACATTGATGTCGATGACCTTGCCGAGCAGCGCGGGATCGACCTGATCGAAGGGACCGTAGCCATTGATCCCGGCATTGTTGACCAGGACGGTGACGTCCTGCTGCTGAACGCGCTCGACGACCCGCGCGCGGTCGGCGCCGTCGGCGAGATCGGCCACGATGGTCTCCACCGGTGCCGGGGCCGGGCGCAGTTGCCGCGCGAGCTCTTCCAAGCGCTGCTCGCGGCGGGCGACGAGCACCAGACCGTATCCCCGTTCGGCGAGCCGCCTGGCGAACACGGCGCCGATACCGGAGGACGCTCCGGTGATGACGGCGACTCCTTCGCCCGGCTGATCCTGCTCGGTTCCCACGTGCCTCTCCCGCTTTTGCCGGTCCCGGTTCGGTACCAGGCTATTCGCCTGCCCGAACCGGCGCAGACAGGCAGGAGCGGCGGAGTGGGGATTGTTCTTGCATCGGGGCAGGATTCTTTTCGGTGATTGGCTCCGAGGTCTTGACCCGGCCGTGCCGGACGGTACAGTGTTACCACCAGTAACAGTTACCGTTGGTAACCCGCCGCCTTGCTGAGGGAGACCCATGGCCAGCGCCACTGCCGGATCCGACGCGGCACCGACGCAGTCCGACCGTGACGATGTCGCTCGTAGGTTGCTGCACTCGTCCGAGGCTCTTTCCTACGACCCCGCCCAGGAGGTCGACTGGGAGACGCCCCTGGACACGAGCTACCACGGTGCGAGCCCGGAGTGGAGCACCCTGTACGGGACGTCGTACTGGGCGGAGATGACGCCGGAGCAGCAGCGTGAGCTCACTCGCCAGGAAGCAGCCTCGGTGGCGAGTACCGGCATCTGGTTCGAGATGATCCTGCAGCAGATGATGCTGCGCGACTTCTACGCCAAGGATCCGACCGAGCCCGCGTTCCAGTGGGCGTTGACCGAGATCGCCGACGAATGCCGGCACTCCATCATGTTCGCGCGGGGGGCCGCGAAGCTCCGCGCTCCCGCGTACCGCCCGCGCCGTCTCGTGATCGAGCTCGGCCGCGTGTTCAAGACCCTCGCCTTCGGGGAGGCGGCCTACGCCGCGATCCTGGTCGCCGAGGAGGTCCTCGACGTCATGCAGCGGGACTGGATGCGCGATGAGCGGGTCGTTCCGTTCGTCCGGACCATCAACAACATCCACGTCGTCGAAGAATCGCGGCACATGAAATTCGCCCGTGAGGAGACCCGGACCCGGCTCGCAGGCTCGAGTCGGCTGCGCAGGCAGATCAACGCCCTGGTCATCGCGATCGTGTCCTACGTCATCGTCACGAGCATGGTGCACAAGAAGGTATACGCCAACGCCGGTCTCGACCCCGAGCGGGCCACCCGGGAGGCGAAGGGCAACGAGCACCACAAGTCGCTGCTGCGTTCGAGCTGCTCGGGCCTCATGGAGTTCCTCGGCTCGGCCGGGTTGCTCACCAAGACCTCGATGTGGTTCTACAAGCGCGCGAATCTCCTCTGACACTCATGGCATACGCGATCACCCAAACCTGCTGCAGCGACGCGTCGTGCGTGTCGGTCTGCCCGGTCAACTGCATCCACCCGAGGCCGGACGAGCCGGACTTCGGCACGACCGAGATGCTCTACATCGATCCGCAGACGTGCATCGACTGCGGCGCCTGCGCGGATGCGTGCCCGGTCGGCGCGATCTTCCCGGCCGAGAACCTGACCGGACCGCTGAAGGCGTATCCCGAGGTCAATGCCGCCTACTACGCGGACCGGGCGCAGACATCGGAGGAACCCGACCCGGCGCCGAACTTCCACACCTGGGGGCCGCCGGTGTTCGACCGCACCATCCCCAGCGACTTCGCGCCGCTGGATGTCGCGGTCGTGGGAACCGGCCCCGCGGGCATGTACGCCGTGGAGGACCTGCTGCTGAACACGAACGCACGGGTCACCCTGATCGACCGGCTGCCGGAAGCCGGCGGACTCGTACGGTACGGCGTTGCCCCCGACCACGTGTCGACGAAGCGGATCGGCGAGACGTTCGCCCGCTTCCACACGCATCCCCGGCTGACGATGCAGCTGAACCTCGAGGTCGGCGAGGACGTCACCGTCGACGAACTGACCGAGCACCACGACGCCGTGATCTATGCGGTGGGGGCTTCGTCGGCGCGCAGGCTCGGCATCCGCGGCGAGGACCTGATCGGCAGTGTCGCAGCGACGACGGTGGTGGCCTGGTACAACGGCCATCCCGATGTTCCGGCCGACGCGGTCGATCTGTCGGCCGAGCGCGTGGTCGTGGTGGGCACCGGCAACGTCGCGCTCGACGCGGCCCGGATCCTGACCGTGGATCCGAGCACGCTGGAAGACACCATGGTCGCCCCGGCGGTCCTGGACGAGCTCCGATCGAGCAGGATCCGCGAGGTCGTGCTGCTGGGACGCCGCGGCCCCGAGGCAGCGGCCTACACCAGCCCCGAACTGCTGGGGCTCGCACAGCGGGAGGACGTCGAGCTGGTGGTGGACGCGCACGATCCCCGAATCGGGCAAGCCGTCGGTGCCGCGGCGTCCGAGGACAAGGCCGGTCTGCTGCAGGGCCTGCGGCGCGAGGCCGTCGACTGGTCCGCACCGCCGGTGCACGAAGGGCGCCGCATCGTGCTGCGTTTCCACTCCGCACCCCTGGAGGTCCTCGGGGACACGGAGGTTCGCGGTCTTCGCGTCACCGGCAGCGCCGACGACGTGGAGATCGCGGCCGGTCGGGTGATCCGGGCGGTCGGCTATCGCGGTGCCCAGCTCCCCGGCCTGCCCTTCGACGAGGAGTCCGGGACCATTCCCCATGCGGGCGGGCGTGTGGACGGACAGTCGGGAACCTATGTCGTGGGCTGGATCAAGCGTGGCCCTTCGGGAGGTATCGGCGCCAACAAGGTCTGCGCCCGGGAAACCGTCGGCACGTTGCTCGACGATGTCATCGCGGGGCGGCTGCCTCGACCACGCCGAAGCCGCAAGGCCTTCGCCGCGCTGTCCGCGCGTCGCCTCCGGCGTCGCCGGAAACGCGTCGCCTCCGGCGTCGCCGGAAACGCGACGCCGGTCGGTGGCGCATGAGTGTGGGGTCAAGCCGGGTGAGGTGAGTCGTAAGCCGTGCCGCTGCCGTCCCCGAGTCGTCCGCAATGATAATTGCCTTGGTAGCTTCAGTGTCGAGTGAAATAATTCCGAAATCAACGCCTCCACCCACGAAACACCGAAGAAACAACAGCCAATAAGAAGAGCGGCTACGCGGCTACGAGCCGCGCTTCCTGGCGCTGCGACGGTCGGCCCAGTGCCATGGTCCGGGCAGGTTCACCCGTTGCCTGCGGTGCGGCGTCGAGGTTCAGCGGGTATTCGACGACGGACACTTTCGCCGCCGTGGGGATTGGCGACAGCCCGGCGCGGGTATTCCTGAGGCCTGCCAATCTGTCGGAGGGCCGCCGCCTCGGAAGGTGGGGAATCCATGAAGATCAGCGCCGACGACTTGCGATCGTTGCAGGAAGCCGAACCCGGCTCCGAGCTTGTCGTGTATGAGGGCAAGGTGGCTGTCCGACCGACCGCCGATCTACAGGCAGGCAAGTATCCGGGGGCGCTGACGGTCGTGTCGCGCGCCGATCTCCTCGCCGAGATGCGAGATCAGAACCTCTCCGAGAAGGATTTGGACGACCTCGCAGGCAGGTTCAACACCGCGATCTCGAATCGCGGAGGATAAGGCCGACTTGGTTATTGATATACGAGACATATCGATTAACCTTATACTGATATTTGTTCCTGAATGATGACGGCTTCTAACCTCGTTGAAACCTTCTGGTCACTTTCGAGGAAGAGGCAGGTCATGTGCGAGGTCGTCAATCAGGCTGTGCAGCAGGCGGTGAGTCGGCGTCGGTTGCTGGGCGGGGCCGGTGCCGCCGCATTGGCAACCGGTGTGACGGCCGCAGCGGGCAGTGCGGCGGCTTCACCGGCGCCCCCGGCATCGCCGGCGCCGGGTAAGGGGCCGGGCGGGGATGCCGATGCGCGCAGGTATCGCTCCTGGTTGACGCTGCTGGGCACCAGCGGCGGTCCGGTGTGGTGGCCGGGTTCGGAGCGTGAGGGCATCGGCTCGGCCGTGGTCGTCGACGGCGATGTGTATCTGGTCGATTTCGGTGACGGCTCCGGCAAGCGGTTCAAGCAGGCCGCGCTGGTTCCGCCGGAGATGCGGACCCCCGGCGGGTTCTGGGGCGAGGAAATGATCCGGGCGATGTTCCTGACCCACCTGCACTCCGACCACGTGGCCGACTACTTCGACTACTTCATGCTGGGCTGGACCAACGGCCTGCGCAGCCGTCCTTCGCAGCAGCCGATCCAGGTGTTCGGGCCCGGGCGGCGGATCGACGAGCACGGCAACGTGGTCATGGAGCCGATCTTCACCAAGCCAGGGGAGTCCACCCCCGATATCCGGGTGGAGAACCCGAACAATCCGGTGCCGGGCACCGTGGACATGACCAACTCCCTGTATCAGGCCTTCGCGCTGGACATCAACGACCGGATGCGCGACAACCGGTATCCCGACCTGCGGGAGATCTTCGCGATCAACGACATCGCCATCCCGGACGGCATCGGCTACCACCCCAACGACAACCACACCCCGCAGGGCATGGAGCCGTTCGAGGTCTACCGCGACGACAAGGTCCGGGTCACTGCGACCCTGGTCGACCACTTCCCGCTGGTGCCTGCATTCGCCTTCCGATTCGACACCGACGACGGCTCCGTGGTCTTCTCCGGAGACACCGGGCCGAGCCGGAACCTGGTCACCCTGGCCCGAGGCGCCGACATCCTGGTGCACGAGGTGATCACCCAGCAGTGGGTCGATGTGCTCATGCCGCCGCCGTTGACCCCGACCGAAGAAGCCCTGCGCAACCACCTGCTGAGCGCGCACACCCTGCCCGAGGATGCCGGACGCATCGCCGAGCAGGCCGGAGTCGGCACGCTGGCGTTCTCCCACATCGTGCCCGGCAACGCCCCGGATGAGCACCTGAACGGGGCGCGCAAGCACTTCTCCGGGAGACTCGTCATCGGTCGCGACCTCATGGAGTTCGGCATCGGCAAACGCGGCCGCTGACAAGAGGCACCACGCGGCTTTCGAATGCTCCTAGTCTGGTGGGAACCGGACAGGGAGGATGACCGATGCGGCGAGCATATGGTCGATCGCTGTTGATCGTGGTGGTGGGCCTCCTGGCGGTGAGCCTACTGGTGGCGCTGGGTATCATCCCGGTGCTCCGGCCGCAGGAGCCCCCTCGGGCCACGTCACCGCCCGGTGCCGCGACGACCTCACCGCCGACTTCCTCGGTGCAGGCACCGTCGTCACGGTCCCAGCCGCCGCCTCCGCCCGAGGCGGGGCCGCCGGTGCTCGCGGTCAAGGTGGACAACGCTCCTGCAGCGCGCCCGCCGGTCGGGATCGGTGCCGCGGAGAGGGTCTACGTCGAACCGGTGGAGGCAGGCACAAGCCGGTTGATCGCAGTGTTCGGAGAACACAAGCCACCTGTGGTGGGGCCGGTGCGCAGCGCGCGGGAAACGGACCTGCGCCTGCTCACGCAGTTCGGGCATCCGGCGTTGGCGTTCTCGGGTGCGGCGCCGGAGTTGCTGCCCGACATCGCCGGTTCTCCCGTGCGGGGGCTGTCGCAAGCGCGTGTTCCCCGAGCCTACTTCCGGGGTGACTTGCGCTCTGTTCCGCACAACCTGTTCGTCCGTCCGCAGCGATTGCCGCAGGGTGCACGGTGGGCACCGGATGCCCGAGCGGAGTTCGGCCCCGCCCCACCGGGTGGTGTGCCGACAGGGAGGCACACGGTGCGCTACCAATCCGCCACCATGGGATTCACCTGGTCGCCGCAGCAGCAGCGGTGGCTGGTCGCCATGGACGGACGTCCCTATGCCACCGCTGACAGTGGGCGGCTCACCCCGAGCACGGTCGTGGTGCAGCGGGTGCCGGTCTTCGAATCGAACATCGAAGACAGCGTGGGCAACCCGTCGCCGGTTGCCCGGACGGTCGGCCGGGGACAAGCCCTGGTTCTGCGTAACGGCCGTGCGTTCGAGGCGACGTGGTCGCGGCCGAGGCCGGATGCTGCTACGACCTACACGCGATCCGGGCAGCCGATTCCGTTCGCACCGGGGCAAGTGTGGATCGTGCTCGCCCCGTCCCAAGAGTGATCGCCGTGGTTCGTACCCGACGATGCACGGGCCGGGCCGCTGCTCTGACGTGATGTTCAGTGTCGCCGCGCTCGTGCCGGTTCACCCACGAATCAGGACCACGGAACACTGCGAGCGGCGAGCGCACCGGCGACTCACGGAGCCGCACCGGATGCGGAGAAGTCCTCGGCCCCGGTGACTGCCGAGGACGAGAAGGTCCGCATTCCTGGCCGCGTCGAGTAACGCGGTCACGCTGTGGTCGTGCACGACGTCCTGGCGAACCACCAGTCGCCTGTCGAATCGATCGACGGTGGTTTCGATCGTGTCGGCGAGAATTTGGCGGGCGGGCAGTTCGAAATCCTCGGGGATCAGAATGCCGCCTTCCCAGCGGGCGAAGGCGGGATATTGCCATGCGATGACGGCGCGCACTACTCCATCGGTGAGTTTGGCGTGTTGCACAGCCCAGTGGAAAGCGGCCTTGGACGAGGGTGAACCGTCGACACCGACAACTATCGTGTACTCGCTGCCACTGTCCATGGCGAGGCCCTTCGGTGGTGAGAGCAAGGTGCTTGATCACGGGCATGCCAGGGCAATACTTGCCCGTGGTGTCCGGGTCGGTCCGGCGCTCTGACGGGGGCGCTGCGGCGTGTGGGTCTGGAAGATCGGCCTTGGCGTGATGTGGATCACCACGCCGTGTAGGTGTACCCGATCTTGCGCGGGCTTGTCCAGATGTGCTCTGCCGTCTCCGGCTTTGGTTGGCGTTGCGCTCCGACGTCGAACGAGATCGCTTGCGAAATGTTGGTGTACGACATACTGTATACACATCCTTCGAAAGCATCTCCAGGCATCGATCGTGTGCGTCGCCGACCGCCACCGCGGAATGATCGGCGTCCAGCCGACCGGCCGAAGACGACCGACAAGGCCTTTCGAGGCGTCAGGAGTTCTTTGCGATGACCAGAATTCTCAAGCCGGGAACGCAGTGGAGCCACGTCTACGCGCAATGCGTGCGCGTGGCTCCGGAGGCCTTCCACGAGGACCGGTTGCTCAACTACTGGGCAGGCCGGTGGCAGCGCGATGGCTCCTCGACGCCGGTCAGCTCGCCGGTCGACGGTTCCACGATCGCCGGGCCGCCGCGCCTGAACCGGGAAGAAGCCACGGCTGCGGTCCGTGCCGGTGTCGACGCGCACCGGTCCTGGCAGGACGTGCTGCTGACCACGCGCAGAGCCAAGGTCCACGCGGCACTCGACGAGATGCAGGAGCACCGTGACTTGCTGGCGCTGCTGCTGGTCTGGGAAATCGGCAAGCCGTGGCGAGCGGCGACCGCGGACGTCGATCGGTGCATCGACGGTGCCCGCTGGTATGCCGACGAGATCGATCCGATGCTGCAAGGACGAGGTCCCCTGCCGGGGCCGGTCAGCAACATCGCCAGTTGGAACTACCCGATGAGCGTGCTGATGCACGCCATGCTGGTCCAGGTGCTCGCGGGCAACGCGGCGATCGCGAAGGCTCCCAGTGACGGTGGCGTGAGTTGCCTGACGCTGGCCACCGCCTTGGCGGCCCGGCACGGGCTGCCGCTGACACTGATCAGCGGCAGCGGCTCGGAACTGTCGGCACCGCTGGTGAGGTCCGCGGACATCGGCTGCCTGTCCTTCGTCGGTGGGCGCGATGTGGGCGGCCGACTCGCGGCCGAACTCGCCGACTCCAACAAGCGCCACATCCTCGAACAGGAGGGCCTCAACTGCTGGGGTGTCTGGGAATTCAGTGACTGGTCCATGCTCACCGGACAGATCCGCAAGGCCTTCGAGTACGGCAAGCAGCGATGTACCGCCTACCCGCGCTATGTCGTCCAGCGCGATCTGTTCGACCGGTTCCTCGACGCCTATCTGTCCGCGGTGGGGGAGGTGAGTTTCGGGCATCCGCTGGCGGTGGCCGCACCGGAGGATCCGCTGCCGGAACTGGATTTCGGCCCGTTGATCAACGATGCCAAGGCCAAGGAACTGAGCGATGTCGTCGACGACGCGATCTCGATGGGCGGAATACCTCTCCACCGAGGCTCGATGGATGACGGTTGGTTCCTGCCCGGCCAGCAGACGCTCTCCTACTTTCCGCCGATGTCCCTCCTGTCGCCGCCGTCCTCCTCGCCGTTGCACCACGCCGAACCGTTCGGCCCCGTGGACACGATCGTGCTGGTCGATACCGAAGCCGAACTGCTCGCCGCGATGAATGCCAGCAACGGGGCCCTGGTCGCATCCCTGGCCTGTGACGACGAGCCCACGGCCACGCGGCTGGCCGACGAGGTCCAGGCGTTCAAGGTCGGGATCAACCGGCCGCGCTCCCGTGGTGACCGCAACGAGGTCTTCGGCGGCCGAGGAGCGTCCTGGCGAGGCGCCTTCGTCGGTGGCGAGCTGCTCGTGCAGGCGGTGACCCAGGGGCCGCCGAACGAGCGGCCGTACGGAAACTTCCCGTCCTACTCCCTGTATCCACCGGCCTGACCGGTCGGTGGCATCGGTCTGCGCTTCTTCGAGGAGGTGGAGTCGTGAGCTACTCCGACGATCTTGCCCGCGTGATCCGCACGGTGATCGAACCCGCCGCGCGGCACGTGGACGATCACGCGACGTTCCCCCGTGCTGCGGTCACCGCACTGGGACGGGCGGGCATTCTCGGGCTGACCGTCCCGGCGCGTTACGGCGGTGGCGGCAAGGGATTGGCCGAGGCCGTGCACGTGCTCGAACAGGTGGGGCGCGCCTGTGGCTCCACGGCCGCAGTGCTGCAGGCGCACTTCGCCGCGACAGCGGTGCTGACCGAGTACGGTGCGCCCACGGTCCTCGAAGACATCGCGGCGGGACGCCACCTGGCGACGCCCGCGCTGTCGGAATTCGGCGAGCAGCAGCTTCTCGCGCCTGGCAGACCACCGTCGACACACGGGGGAGTGGTGGATCTGCACGCTCGCAAGAGTTGGGTGATCGCTGCCGGCGAGGCGGACAGCTACGTCTGGTCCAGCGGTGCCTTCGGCGGGAACGGTTCTTCGACTGTGTGGATGGTGCCCGCCGAAGCTCCCGGCCTGTGCGTGCCGGACACTCGAGATGGTGTCGGGCTTCGCGGAAGCAGTTCGGCGACGGTGACCGCCGACCCGGCACAGGTGCCCTCCTCGGCGATGCTGGGTGCGGACGGGGCAGGCACGGACATCGTGCAGGCCACCGTGCTGCCGTGGTCGCTGGCGCTGAACGCGGCCATGGCCCTGGGCTCGATGGAAGCCGTGATCCGGCGGTCGGTGGAGTGCGTGACCGGCCCGCAGCCGTCCTGGACTCGCTGGCAGACATCGCCCGCACACCAGATCGAGGTGCGGGCCGACGTGGCCCGGATGAAAGCCAAGGCACGCGTGGTGCGGGTGGCACTCAACGATGCCGTACAGGCGGCAGTCTGGCGTGACGAGGACTTCTCGGTGCGACTGCTGGAAACGATGCCGACCGCGGCCGATGCTGCGGTACAGGTCGCCGAGCTGGGAATGAAGGTCTGCGGCCAATCCGCCTTCCGCAAGGACATCGGTATCGAGCGGCGTTTCCGGGACGCCCATACCGCCGGCTACGGCCACCTCACCACGGACACGGTGCTGGACCTGCTGGGCCGCACCGCGTGCGGGATTCCCTGGCAGGACGGTGTGCTCGAAGCCGGTTGACGGTGCCCGTACCCATGCCCGCCCGGGCCGACCTCCCCCGGGCGGGCATGCCTCGTCTCCGTGGTCGAGGGATCCGCGCTTGCTCCGCTCACTGTCGGAGGTCCTGGCTACGGTCGCGGTCATGGAACGAGTGGATTATGCGGACACCTTCATCGCCGTCGCCGAGGACAGCCAGGCGACACAAGGGACAGTGCCTCCGCGCAAACCGGAAAACCCGTCGATTGCGGCGCGTAGCTATCGGTTGATCGCGGAGCACCCCTACAGGTTCACCTCCGGCGATGTGCTCTTCACCGTCTTCGCCGACCGTCAGGAGATTCCCGAGGAGGAACGCGAGGCGGCCCGCACCGAGTTCTATGCCCAAAGCCGGGCTTGCCTGCGCTCGTCCGAGCTGGGGAAGCGCTACGGCTGGGGCATTCACGCCGATGCCCGTGGTCGCCTGGCTCTGTACGGCGTCGAAACCCCTGAGTACGCCGAGTTCGTCTCCGGCAGGCAGCGCAGCGACTCGGGGAAGTCGATCACGTTGACAGCGGCCATGCGCAGCTCGCGCAGCCGCTCTTGAGTCAACTGCGCTCTCCCCGTGTGGGGCTCTCTGCGCGGCAGATGCAGTGATACAGCCCGCAGTGCGGGCAACGCTCGGGCCGGTTCATGAAGCACTCCCCGATGTGCGCTCGCCATCGTGCTCGGCAACGAGCGCAGACCAACAGTGCGGACAGGTTGGAATCATAATCCAGTCCATCTCGCTGGGCTGAGCCATCGGTACCCGGACACCGCACACGGTCTCGCCGGAACGCCTCCCATCCCAGCGGCGAGCGCCGCGGAAGGCGTGCCGCTTCTGTTCCGATGACGGGATCGGCATCCAGAAGTGACTCTCCTCGCTCGTCTTGAACACGTAGTCCACGCTAGGTCCTCCTATCTTGCAAATCAAGCAAAGCTTGCTATGTAAGCAACCATAGCTTTTCTCGCAAACCTCGTTAAGTCAGCAGCGGTAGCAAGTCAAAAATCCTACGATCGGGCCATGTCCGGGGATCGGTTGCTGACGAGCGGTCAGCTCGCGAAAGAACTAGGGCTCTCGCACCGGTCCGTGTCGCACTATGCCCAGACTGGGCAACTGGAACCCGCTCTTGTCACGCCTGGCGGTCATTACCGGTGGGACGTCGACGATGTACGGCGTCAGCTCCGGGAGATGCGGGAGCGGAACGCATAATCGTTCTCAAGGTCCGATGAGAGCGTCACGCACGGCCGGTCATGGCCTGGCCTGAAAATGTCCCCAGGGCACGAGAAGACCCCCAGATCAACTGGGGGCCAACCGTGCTACATTCATTCCGCCAAGATATGAAATAAGCGCGTGTCAACGTAGCACGGAATACGCTCCCGCCTGAGCCGCTCCAGGCAGGCTGAGGGGCAGGGATAAGTCCGGGCCACGGTTCGCAGCCGTGCGGGTCCCGGTCAGAGCGGGTGAAGTACGAGCGTCGCAGCGTCTGGCGTAGGTAGCCCGGTTCAGCGGTCTTGGAAGAGTGCGACGCGAGCTGGACGGCTCCCACCGTCCTGACCCCGGCTGGCACGGAGTAATGCCCGTGCGTGGATATATTCACCCCTGAGGTTCGTGACCCGCACAGATGTGCATCGATTGCGAACCCGGGGGACACCCATGTGCTCACCCTGGCACCGTTGGTTCCCGGTCTGCAGCGGTACCGGTTGGTAGTTTCACAGAGCAGTGCTGGGCACGTTGCTTGCCCTCCCGGATTACGCCGCGCAAGTTAAGCAGGTAACCACCGACCGCGCGCACACGCGTGAGCGGATCGAGCTTGTCGATCGAGGCGAGGCCGTCCCGGGATGGGGACGGCTTCGCCCGGACGTGCTGCGTCATGCTCGGGAGAACACCGCCTCGGTCGTGCGGCAGTCGGTGACGGCCTGGTCGATGTCCTGCGCCAGCAGGTAGTGGTTGATCGCGACGGCGGCGGTCGATCCGGCGGCGGCAGCGTTGATCAGCTGAGCCGGGTTGTCCACGACGTTGCCCGCCGCCCACACCCCGGGCACGCTGGTGTGGCCCGAGGGATCGACGGTCACCCAACCGTTCTCGCCGACCGCGCATCCCAGGCCGGTGAGCAGTTCGTCGTGTGGCATGAAGCGAGGCCCGACGAACACCGCTTCCCGAGGCACGACCCGGCCGTCGGCGAGTTCCACACCGGAGAGACGGTCCTCGTCGGCCACGAGCCGTGCCACCTCTTCGTCGATGATGCGGATTCCGCGGGCGGTCAGCCGCTCGCGTTCCTCGTCGGTCAGGGTGATTCGGTGAGGAAAGAACGCCACGTCGTCCGACCACTGCCGTACCAGCTGCGCCTGGTGCAGGGTGAACGGTCGATTGTCGCCGCCCAGCACGGCGATCGGTGCGTCGCGCACCTCGTATCCGTGGCAGTACGGGCAGTGCAGTACGTCGATGCCCCACCGTCGGCGCACACCGGGGATATCGGGCAGTTCATCCCGCAGCCCGGTGGCCACCAGCACCGCGCGCGTGGTCAGCTCCGCTCCGCCGGCCAGACGTACGAGGAAACCGTGCTCGCCGGCGTGCTCGATCTCCTGCACCCGGTCTTCGATCACCTCGCCGCTGTATCCGGCTATCTCCTCCCGGCCCGCTGCGAGCAGCTCTGCCGGGGCAGTCCCGTCCCGGGACAGGAAGCCGTGCAGATGTTCCGCCGGGGCGTTGCGGGGTTCGCCGGCATCGATCATCGCCACTCGGCGGCGGGATCGGGCCGCCATCATCGTGGCGCTCAGTCCGGCCGCGCCTCCTCCTATGGCGACCACATCGTATTTCGGCATGTCCATTGCGATTCCCTTCACGGCAGTGCCCGCGCCGATCGATGCGCAGGCTGTGGCACGGATGCGGCTGATGCTGGATCCGGCGCACGAGATCCGGGCTCGTGATCCGGCGCAGTGGGAGGTCGGGGATTGCTCGCTGCTGTCGCTACCGGGCAGTGGCCGAGTGCCGCCCGTTCAGCCGGGCATGATCATATCGCGCCGTCGCCACCGGAATTGCGCGTTCAGGTGAGTAGCGACAGAAAGCCGGCACCGAGCAGGCCGCTGACGGCCACGGCTCCTGCCATCGCCCAGGCCACTCGCCAGGACAGTGCTCGGCCGAGCATCACCACCGAGGCCGCGCTCACGGCGGGCAAGGTGATCAGCAACGCTCCGATCGTGCCCGCGCCCGCGCCGACGGTAAGGAGGCCGAGCAGGATCGGGATCTCCCCGGCTGTGGGAATGACGACCAGGGTTCCGGCGACGGCGGCGATCACCACGATCAGCGGCCCCCAGCCCAACGCGCCCTGGCCCAGCGGGAAGAGCCAGCCCCGCAGCGCGCCCAGGGCGAAGACGACGGCGAAGTACTCGGGGACGAGCAGCAGGGACAGCTTGGTGAGCCTGCCGAGGAACTGCCGTGTCATCTCCTTCGGCGTGCCGGGTTCGGCGGGAGGTGCCGGTGCTGGTGGGGATGCTGTCTCGTCCGGGGCCGTCTCGATGGGGGCGGCCGCCGGGCTGAACAACCGGGCCACCAGCGTGCTGAACCAGAAGACGAGCACCGCCCCGACCACCAGTCGCGTCGCGAACCACTGCCAGGGCGCGATCAGGAGGAGAAACGCCAGCACGGCCGGATTGAGGACGGGATTGCCGACCCAGTAGGCCAGCAGCGCGGAGCGCTGAACGCCCTGCCGCCGCAAGGTCGCCACGAGCGGGGCGGTGCAGCAGGTGCACATCATGCTCGGCAGGGACAGCAGCCCGCCCGTCAGCGAGCCCGCGGCCTTCGATCGGTTGCCGAACAGGCGTGGCAGTCGGCGCCGCGACACCAGGACATCCAACAGCGCGGCGACCACCAGGGCCACCACCAGCGCAGGCCACACCGCCGCCATGTAGGTGACGGTGAAGTCCCATCCTGCGCGCCAGCTCGGTGGGGCACCCGCGGCCCCCGCCGAATCGAGGATCGAGGTGGAGGCGGGCTGCTGCTGTGCCCACAGGTCTCGGACCCTGGCCGCGTAGGGCCACCACTTGGCCCAGGTGAGCCCGAGGGCGGTGATGCCGAAAAAGATCGCCAGCCGCACCGCGGTGCTGCTGCGCACCGGCACTCGCGACGGTTCGACGGAAGAGTACATAAATACGGTATACCGTATTCAGTGGTCAGTATTCCAGAGTGTTCCGGAAAGCCACGCCGAATCGAGGGCGATGACGTCCACGGCGACCGGTGCGCCGATGTCGTGCTGCGAGTGAGCATCCCAGGACTGTCCGTGGAACGCATCCGCAGCACGGTCCCCGAAGGCCGGCGGGAGAACCGCTCCCACCGGCCTTCGGAGAACCTCGGTCACGGCACGCCGGATGCCGGCAGCGCTTCCGATCGCCCGCTCGTGTCGCTGCCGAGTTTGTCGATGCGGATGGCCGTGGCCTTGTACTCCGCGGTTCCGGCGATCGGATCGGTCGCCTCGATCGTCAGCGAGTTCGTGTCCACCTCATCGGGGAAGTGCATCGTCATGAACGCCAGGCCGGCTCGCAGTGTGGGGTCGATGCGCACCGGCGCGACGACCGATCCCCGCCGCGAGGTGATCGTGACTCTTTCACCCGGCCTGAGACCGAGGCGTGCGACATCCTCCGAGCTCAGGTCGATCCCCTCACCGTCGCGCATCGGGGAGGAGAACCCACCCGACTGCACTCCCGTGTTGTAGGAGTCGAGTCGCCGTCCCGTGGTCAGCCGCAACGGGTAGTCCTCGTCGAGGCCATCCACCGGTGGCCGGTAGTCGACCGCTGCGAAGGGCGCCGGAGAGCCCCTCTTGTCCGGATCGCTTTCCCACAGCCTGCCGTGCAGATACGGCGGTTCGAGGGTGTCCTCGGAATAGCAGGGCCACTGGATGCCGCCCAGCTCCGCCAATCTCGAATAGCTCATCCCGGCATGCATGGGAGACAACGACCGCAGTTCGTCCCAGATCTGCTCCGCGCCGGGGTCGCCCCAGTCATGGCCGAGCCGTCGCGCGATGTCACCGATGATGTCGATGTCGTTGCGCGCGTTGCCCGGCGGAGTCAGAGCCTGGCGAACCCGCTGGACGCGTCGTTCACTGTTGGTGACCGTCCCGTCGGTTTCGCACCACGACGCGCTGGCGGGCAGCACGACGTCGGCGAGTTCGGCGGTCTTGGTCAGGAACATGTCCTGCACCACCAGGTGGTCCAGCCCGGAAAACCGCGCCACGGTCCGGGCGGCGTCGGCTTCGGACTGCACCGGGTTCTCCCCGATGACGTAGGCGTTGGTCATCTCGCCCGAGTCCATCGCCTCCAGCATCTGCGTCAGATGCTTGCCGTAACTCGGTTGGATGGGCCGTCCCCACGTGCGGGCGAACTTCTCCCGTATCTCCGGATCGAGGATGTCCTGGAAGCCGGGGAGCCGGTTGGGGATGGCCCCCATGTCGCCGCCGCCCTGAACGTTGTTCTGCCCGCGCAGCGGGTTGAGACCGGATCCGTACCGCCCCACGTGCCCGGTCAGCAAGGGCAGGTTGATCAGTGCGCGGACGTTGTCGGTGGCGTTGTGGTGCTCGGTGATTCCGAGCGTCCAGCACAGCTGTGCACGATCGGCCTGGGCGTAGGCGTGGGCGAGTTCGCGGATCGCCGAGGCAGGCACTCCGGTCTCGCGTTCGGCCCGTTCGAGGGTCCAGGGCTCGACCGCGGCGGCGAGCTCGGCGAAGCCCGTCGTCGCACGCTCGACGAAGGCGGTGTTGTGCAGGTTGTGCTGAATGATCTCGCGGGCGACCGCATTGGCCAGCGGAATGTCGGTGCCCACGTGCAGGCCGAGCCAGTTGTCGGCCCACTGGGCGGAGCGGGTCCGCCGTGGATCAACGACGTAGAGCTTTGCTCCCTTGTGGACTGCTTTCAGGACATGGTGGAAGAAGATGGGGTGTGTCTCCCGGGCATTGGATCCCCACAGGATCACCACATCGGTGTCCTCGATCTCCCGGTAGGACGAGGTGCCACCCCCGGCACCGAACACGGCCGCCAGACCGGCGACGCTGGGAGCGTGTCAAGTGCGGTTGCAGGAGTCGACATTGTTGGCGCCGATGACCGAGCGGACGAACTTCTGTCCGATGAAGTTCATTTCGTTGGTCGCGCGGGAGCAGGAGAGCATGCCGAACGCGTCCGGGCCGTGCTTGTCGAGATTGCGCTGGAAACCTTCGGCAGCTCGGTCCAGGGCATGTTCCCAGGTCGTCTCCCGGAGTTCTCCGTTTTCCCGAACCAGCGGATCAGTGAGTCGGGTGTAGCGCATTGCTGCCTCCAGCGCAATTGAGCCGATGTCGCTGTTGTGGAAGGGTCGATGACGTTCGGAGTCGCAGCCCCGGCATCATGTCCCATGATGGACATCATCGTATACAGTATGGAATGCGTGGTCAAGATTTCCGTGCCAGCCAGGAGTTCGTCCGCGGCCGGAAGACCGTGGTGGGCTCCAGGTTACTGCCGTGCCGCCGTCGGCGAGCCGGAACTCAGGGCAGTGTGCGGGGCAATCCGGGCCGGCGCAGGACGCGGGTGAGCACCGCCGAGCACAGGGCGAGGAATCCTGCGGCAGCGAACACCGGCGTAAAGCCCCAGGGGCCCAGTGCCAGCACCGCCATCCCCACGCCGGCCACACCGCTGAATGCTTTCGCGCTGTAGACGACGCCGTGGACTTCCATCGTGCTGTGCTCGCCGAAGTACTCCCGAGCCAGGCTCGCGAACAGGGGATAGAAGGCACCTCCACCGAGGCCTGCGAGGCCGACCCCCAGCGCCAGTACCCACCCCGTGGAGCCCGCGGCGGTGACGAGCAGACAGCACTGGCCGGCACCCTGGATGCCCATCACCCAGGTCAGAACCCGGCGGCGCCCGAGTCGGTCGGAGACACGGATCGCCACCGCCCTGCCCGCACCGTTGATACCGACGAAAGCGGCGGCGGCCAGCGCCACGGGCCAAGGGCCGAAGCCGAGCCGGTCGGTGAGGATCACCAGCAGCGCGGCATTGCACAAGGACACCGTTCCGGCGCAGAACAGGCAGGCATACATCACCGGGAGTGCCGGAGTGCGCAGTGCCTCGGCGGTGGAGTACTGCCGTACTGCAGGCGGGTTGCCCACTCGACCCGGATTGAGCCGCCCGCTCGAGGCCCACCGGCGCGGGTCGATATGCGAGGGCCACCAGTTCCGTGGTGGGTCGGTGAACAAAGCTCCGCACGCCAGCACCACGACGAACAGCAGCACGCCGAATCCGTCGAGGGCCGGTGACACGGTTTCCGCGTTCACCCCCAGGACGAGGGCCACGATGCAGGGTACCGAGCCGTACGCGAAGGCTCCCGTGACAAAGCCGACCCGGCCTGCTGTTCGTTCGGGGTACCACTTGGCCACGGTCGAAGTGCAAGTGGCGTAGACCAGTCCCGCCCCGGTGCCACCGAGCACGGAGTAGCCGAGCAACACCCCCGGCAGGCTTGGTGCGTGGGCCAGCGTGCGAACACCGATCAGGCACAGCACGGCGCCGAGCAACATCACCGCCCGTGGACCGAGGCGGTGACGGTGGCGCAGGTGCGCCACCGGATATCCCGCACCGGCTTGAAAGACCGTCCACACGGCCAGCGGCCAGAGGAACGCGCCGATCGGCCAGCCCCGAGCGTCGGCCAACGTGGGCAGCGCGGCTCCATAGGCGTACTGCGCCGCACCCACCATGAACATGGGACTCCAGCACAGCAGGAGCATCCATGTCCTGGAGCGTCCCATGAGCTCTCGGGGCTGCTCGCCGATGCGGTAGTGGCGGCCGTGGTGATCGCGGATCTGCTGCACGGGGCTGGTCATGGCAAACCTCCGACGAGGGGCCCGGTGGCCGATACGTGCTGCATACCGGATTCAGTATGCTGTGTCTCTCGTCACGAGGGAAGTCCTTCTGGGCAGGTCATGGCGGTTGCGATGGCACTCGGGCAGGGGTGCGGATGTAGCCCTGCTCACAAGGCAGTCGGCACTGTAGCAGACTACTGGATACTGTATGGCGTATCCGGGTGATGTGGCCCGGAAACCGGATCACCCGGCGACACGGGCGCAACGGTGCCAGGCCCGTGCGAGGAGACCCTTCAGGACCGCGGTGATCGGTCGGACGGCCTGCGACCGAGGGCCACCAGCGCCCTCGGTGCCCAGGCGATGACTGGGTCACGCCCTGGATGGGTAGGACCACATCGACGAAGGAAGGTGAGCACCCATGCGAGGACTGACAAACATCGTGCGCCATTTCGCGCGGATGCCGCGTGGTTACGCGGCCGACGGACGCATGTTGGGACTGGCGCTGTCGACGGCGATCGACTCGAGTCGTGAGTTGGACTCGCCGGGCGACCGTGCAGCAGTCGCTCGGGCGAACCCGTCCCAGCACAAGAAGGGCTCGGCAGGCGCCCGCGGTTGACACGGGCAGCCGGAGGGGTGCCGGTGGAAACGGCAGGGCTGTTGCCTGTTTCGCCGGCACCTCCCCGACCGACCGCTGCCGGATGACGTGCCCACTCATCGCACTTCGGCCTCGCCACCGGCGGTCTCACCGGCAGGGGTTTCAGCGGCAGGGGTTTCAGCGGCAGGGGTTTCAGCGACGGGAGCATCCTCAGCAGCGGACGACTCCCGCTCGGCCGCAGCCTGCTTGTGGGACTTGGCCAGACTCAAAACGGCGGTGACCGCCAGGGTTCCGATGATCACGAGCAGCGACACGAGGATCGGAATCTCCGGAACCCAGTGCAGCCCCTGGTGATGCAGGGCTTCGAGGATCAGCTTGACCCCGATGAAAGCCAGGATGATCGCCAGCCCCTTGCTCAGGTAGATCAGCCGATCGAGCAGACCACCGATGAGGAAGAACAGCTGCCGCAGCCCCATCAACGCGAAGGCATTGGCCGTGAAGACCAGGTAGGGCTCCTTGGTGAGACCGAAGATGGCGGGAATGGAATCCACGGCGAACAGCAGATCCGTCGTGCCGATGGCGACCATCACGATCAGCATCGGTGTCACCATCCGCCGCCCGTTGACGCGGGTGGTCATCGCCGCACCGTGATACTCCGAGGTGGTCGGCAGCACCCGACGCACGGTGCGCAGTGCGGCGTTTTCCGAGAATTCCTCGTCCTCGCCCTTGTCCTTGATCAGTTTCCAGGCCGTGTAGAGCAGGAAGGCCCCGAAAATGTAGAAGATCCAGTTGAACCGCGCCACCATCCCGGCACCGAGGGCGATGAACACGCCTCGCATCACCAGCGCCAGCACGATGCCGATCAGCAGGACCTTCTGCCGGTACTGGCGGGGCACCGAGAACCTGGTCATGATCAGCACGAAGATGAACAGGTTGTCGATGCTGAGGGAGTACTCGGTGATCCAGCCCGCGAAGAACTCCCCGCCGTACCGGCTCCCACCGAGTGCCATGACCCCGAATCCGAACAGCACCGCGAGACTGACATAGAAGGTGACCCACGCGGTCGACTCCCGCAGCGACGGATCGCGGGGATTGCGTGAGACGAGCCAGAAATCGAACGCGAGCAGTGCCAGCAAAGCGGCGATCGTCGCGATCCACATCCAACCGGGAATCGTCATCCGTGCCCTCCCTGCCGTTCGGTGGCACGTTCCCGCCGGGATCGCGCCCTGGGCTGCTGGTCCTTGCCCCGACGGCGGTGGGCCTGCTTGCGGGCCCGTTGTTCCCGTATCTGTTCGGCGAGCTGGAGGTAGTGCGCCAGCATGTCCTGGGCCTGCGGATTGTGCTCACAAACGCGCAGCAGCCATCGGGGCATGATCCGCTCGTGCAGCCAGAGGAAGCCGATCGCGAAGCCGGCGCTGACCAGTGCCTGAAAGGCGAGGAAAGCCAGCGGGTCCTTCGGGAGCCCGAGCTGACCGGCCAGGATCGAATGCGTGGCCAGCTCGTGCAGCAGCCGGGCGAGTGGGAACCCGAGGAACCAGTACAGTGCGGCGGGAGCGAACACCCCCGGCCGGAAGAACGTTCCGGTCGCCAGCAGCAGGCTGTAGCCGGCGCCCAGCACGGCCAGGGGAAGGGCCAAGGTCACCGTGGTGACCGCTGCCCAGCTCGGCGGCTGACCGCCGAGCACCGCCAGTATTGCCGCGAAACAGCCCGCGAGTGCCCCGACCAGCGCGCCGGGCAGGGCCAACTCGCCCATACGTCGTGGAAGCGTTGCCTCTGTCATGGTCATCAGTCCGGGATGACGCCGTAGGTGAACAGGCTGAAGAACAACATGCCCAGGTAGAACGTGGCACCGAAGGCGATGATCAGGTTACTCGCCAGGTTCGGCCGAATCGGCTTGGGCAGCATGATGTTGTTCACGAGCAGCAGCACCACACAGTAGGCACCCATCGCGAAGGCCGAGAGGAACGCCAGGGTGTCGAGAATGGCGCTGGGTCCGTTCGCCGGCCCGAACAGCAGGACGAGGATCCCGAAGATGATCACACCCCACAGGAACGCCGCATAGATGTGCGCCATCCGGAACTTGTTGACGCCCTTGATGAAGTTGTAGGCCATGTCGGCCTGGCCGCGGGAGAACGAGTCGTACAGGCCGAGGGTGGCGTTGAGGCCGATCAGGGCGATGAATCCGAGGAAGATACCGCCCATCAGCGGACCTCCCACAGCGCTGAACGAGTCCGCCATCGCGTTCATCGCCGCTTGGCGCTCACCGTTTTCGATCAGAATCCGCACGTTGGGGTTCTGCCGGGCGGCGGACTGTGCCAGCACGGTGAAGGTGATCGTGACGAGCATCGTGATGCCCCAGAAGAGCAGCAGCGCGTCGAAGGTCACCCAGCGGCGCCAGCCCTTCCACTTGCGCATTTCCTCCGGATCGTCGGTGTCGAACATGAAGCCGCGTGCGGGCATCACTTCCTCGTCACCCGAGTGGGCCAGGCCACGGAGCTTGGGAATGTGCGCACCCATCCCGGCGCCCTTCTCCCGCAGGTGCAGCGTGTACCACATCTGCTGCATGCCGGAGGGGCCCGCGAACGCGATCGAGCCGACGATGATGGGGAACCAGGCCGAGGACGTCGCCGCATCCGGGAAGTAGCCGAACTGGACCATTCCCGCGAGCGTGCTGGTCACGTCGCTGAATTTCCCCACCATCGCGGCGATGATGCTCGATCCGACCACCAGGAGCCCGATGAGGAACGACAGCACGCTCTCCAGCAGGTTGTAGATCACTTTGGCCAGCGTGAATATCAGGCCGACGAGGAGAAGCCCGGCGATCGCGGTGACCATCCACGGTATTCCGGTGATCTCTTCGAGCGCTCCGGCTCCGGCCGAGAGATGGCCCGGCCAGATGTAGACGATCAGTGCCGTGCAGAAGAAGAACCACATCAGTGGTTTGGCCACTCGAGCAGCACCGGTGAAGATGCTCTCACCGGTGGCCATGGCATATCGGGCCATCTCCAGCATGACGAATGCCTGCAGCGTGACACCGATGAGGAAAAGCCAACGGATCTCCGGCCCGAAGACGAGGACCAGCCGTGGCCACATGTACGTTTCGCCCATTCCCACGCCGAGGGCGACGAGGAATACGGTGGGTCCGAGGAGATGGATCGAGGGTGGGGACTCGGGCAGCTTGCGGATCGGCATGGGATCCAGCCGACCGGCCGACCACACCCGTTCTTCCTCGGTGCCTTCGGTCGCGGTTGACTCCGGGTCGGGTTCTCTGGCTGCGGGTACGTTATCAGCGTCCACTTCGGATCTCCCTTGAACCGTGTTCGGACCTGGTGTTGCCTCCTGTTGCGCGATACCGCTTGCACGGACCGAGAGGCTCGGGATGAAGCGCTCTCGGTGGCACACGCCGAAGCGATGCCGGCGGCGGTGTGAGCGCGCTGATGCTCAACGACGCATCAACCTGGGTGAACGGTCCATCTCCCTGTCCGGCGGTGGAGCCGTGGCTGCCCCGCGGGCGTGCACGCCGGGCGTGCACGCCCGGGGACGACGGTTTCGACAGGGGGTGATGGCCGGATGGTGCGGTGGTCGAGCCTCAGGGGATGATGAGTCCGGCCGAGCGGGCCCACTGGTATTTGGCGCCGAGGATGGCGACCGGTTTTTCGGTGGTGTAGGGGAAAGCCACGATTCCGTGCTCGAAGAGATGGTCGCTGGCCTTTTCGACCTCGGTGTCTCCGGCGAGGGAGGCGACGATGGGCTTGTCGATGCCTGCGGCACGGGCTTCTTCCGCGGCGCGGACGGTGAGTTCGGCGAAGACCATGGGCGGGGTGACGATGGTGTGCCAGTAGCCCAGGATCACCGCGTGGATGCGCGGGTCTCGCAGGGCGAGCTTGATCGTTGCCTCGTAGGTACTGGGCGGCTCGCCGCCGGTGATGTCGATGGGATTGCCCGCGGCGCCGAACGGCGGAATGTGCTCCCGGAAGGCCTGGTCGAGATCCGGCGGGATGTGCATGAGATCGAGGTCGTTGGCCACGCAGGCATCGGAGAGCAGTACCCCGGAGCCGCCCGCACCGGTGATGATGACGACGTTTTCGCCTTGAGGGGTGGGCAGGGTGGGCAGGCCTCGGGCGTAGTCCAGCATCTCGTTGAGACCCGGGGCCCGAACCACGCCGGACTGGCGCAGGATGTCGTCGTAGACCTTGTCGTTGCCCGCCAGTGCGCCGGTGTGGGAGCTCGCGGCGCGGGCGCCCATCTCGGTCCTGCCCGCCTTGAGGACGACGACGGGTTTCTTGCGGGTCATCCTGCGGGCGGTCTCGACGAAGGAACGCCCGTCCTTGAGGTCTTCGAGGTGCATGGCCACGCAGTTGGTGTTGTCGTCCTGCTCGAAGAAGGTCAGCAGGTCGTCTTCATCGACATCGGACTTGTTGCCGAGGCCGACGATGGCCGAGACTCCCATCTTGGTGGTGCGGCTGTAGCCGAGGATGGCCATGCCGATACCGCCGCTTTGCGAGGTCAGCGCCACGCCCCCGCGCACGTCGTAGGGGGTGCAGAAGGTGGCGCAGAGGTCCTTCGGGGTGTAGTAGTAGCCGTAGATGTTCGGGCCGAGCAGCCGAATGTCGTACTGTCGGGCGATGTCGACGACCTGCTGCTGCAGCTCGTCGTTGCCGGTCTCGGCGAAGCCGGAGGGAATGAGCACTGCGGCGGGAATTTCCTTGCGGCCGCACTCCTCCAGCGCGGAGGGGACGAGCTTGGCCGGGACCGTGAAGACGGCCACGTCGACGTTTCCGGGAACCTCGGCGATGCCGGCATAGGCCGTGCGGCCGAGAACCTCGTCGGCCTTCGGGTTGATCGGATAGATATCGCCGGAATACCCACCGTTGATGAGGTTCTTCATGACCGAGTTGCCGATCTTGCCCTCTTCGGAGGACGCGCCGATCACCGCGACGCTGTCGGGTTTCATCAGCCGGTTCATGGTCCGCAGGATCTCCTCCTGGGAACGCTGTTCCGGTTGAGTGACCTCACCGGTTTCGACGAGCACCCGCACATCCGCGGCCGTGGCACCGTCGGAGCCGGCAAAGACCGGATTGAGGTCGAACTCGCGGATCTCGGGGAAATCGGTGACCAGGTCGGACAGCCGGCGGACCACGTCGGCCAGCGCGTCGGTATCGGCGGCTTCGGCACCGCGTGCCCCGCGGAGCACATCCGCGGCGGCGATGTCGTCGAGCATCGCCCGCGCGTCGGTGGCTTGCACCGGGGCGAGCCGGAAGGTGACGTCCTGGAGGACCTCGACGAGGACGCCGCCCAGACCGAAGGCCACCACCTTGCCGAAGGTCGGGTCGGTGGTCGCACCGATGATCACCTCGTGCCCACTGGTGACCATCTGCTGCACCTGGATGCCGTGGATGGTGGCGTCGGGATCGTGGGACCGGGCGTTGGCCAGGATTTCCCCGTAGGCCGAGCGCACCGCCTGCTCACCGACGACATCGACAACCACGCAACCGGCGTCGGTCTTGTGCAGGATCTGCGGCGACACGATCTTCATCGCGACCGCGGTACCGATCTTGCCTGCGATGTCCACGGCCTCCTCGGCCGTGTTGGCGAGGCCTTCGCCTGCGATGGGGATGCCGTAGGCATCGCACAGGAGTTTTCCTTCGGGGGAGGTCAGCGCCTCGCGTCCCTCGGCCCGCGCCTTGTCGAGGATCTCGCGTACGCTTGTGCTGTCGTAGGCCATGTCAGATCACCCCGTTCGCTTTGAGCTCGGCGAGCTCGGATTCCTCGAGTCCCAGCCGGTGGAGGTAGACGTCCTCGTTGTGCTCGCCCAGCAGCGGCGAACGTTCGACCTGCACCGGTGAGTCGGACAGCTTGATCGGGCACCCCACGGTTTTGAATTCGCCGCGCTCGGGGTGGTCCACGGACACGATCATGTCGTTGTCCGCCAGCGAGGAATCCTCGATCAGTTCCTGGGTGGACAGAATCGGGCCACACGGAATGTTGTGGGCGTTGAGCTGAGCCAGCACGTCCCACTTGTCGTGGTTGATCGTCCATTCCTCGATCATGTGGAACATCTTGTCCAGTTTGGGCAGCCGTGCTTGCGGCGTGTTCCACTCGGGATCGTCGGCGAGTTCGGGTCGGCCGATCAGATTCGCGATAGGAGCCCAGCCTGCGGGTTGGACGATGACATAGATGTAGTCGTTGGGACCGCCCGGTTTGCACCGCACTGCCCAGCCCGGCTGCCCGCCACCGGAGGCATTGCCCGAGCGCGGCACCTCCTCGCCGAACTCGTCGTTCGGATACTCGCGCAGTGGGCCACGGGTGAGCCGTTGCTGATCGCGGAGCTTGACCCGGCAGAGGTTGAGCACCGCGTGCTGCATCGCCACCGACACCCGCTGGCCGTGCCCGCTGCGTTCCCGCTGGAACAGCGCGGCGAGGATGCCTGCCACGGTGTGGATGCCGGTGCCCGAGTCACCGATTTGGGCACCGGTCGCCGTCGGGGGGCCGTCCTCGAACCCGGTCGTGCTCATGGAACCGCCCATGGCCTGGGCGACGACCTCGTAGGCCTTGTAATGCGTGTAGGGACCCTCACCGAATCCCTTGATCGAGGCGTAGATGAGTCGCGGGTTGAGTTCCCGGAGCTTGTCCCAGGTGAATCCCATGCGGTCCACGGCGCCGGGCCCGAAGTTCTCCGCGAGCACATCGGAATTCCGAACGAGCTCGGCGAAGACTTCCTTGCCCCGATCGCTTTTCATGTTGAGCGTGATGCTCTGCTTGTTGCAGTTGAGCATCGTGAAATAGAGGCTGTCGCCGTTGTCGACGTCGTTGAGTTGAGTACGGGTGATGTCGCCGTGTGGTGCTTCCAGTTTGATGACTTCGGCGCCCAGCCAGGCCAGAATCTGCGTCGCGGACGGGCCCGATTGAACATGGGTCATGTCGAGCACGCGGACACCTTCCAGTGCCTTGGTCATGTGCCCTTCCCCTTTCCGGATTTTCGAACATGCGCGTCGAGAAATGCACGGCGCGCCGGAATTGATACTCGAAAGAGCCGAATTCGCCGTATCGCGATCGTGATCACTTGTACATCGTCTGGTTCATGGTTCCCGGCGCGTAAACTTCCGGATCGACCCAGACATTGATCAGTGAGGGCTTGCCCGATTCCCGTGCGCGCTGCAGGGCCGGCGCGATCTCGGCCGGGTCGTGGACCGCCTCGCCGTACCCGCCGAGCATCCGGGCGAACTTGTCGTACTCGACGTGGCCGAGGGTGTTGCCGACCCGGCCGCGGTCCGCGCCGTACTTCTCGATCTGGCCGTACCGGATCTGGTTCATCGACGAGTTGTTGCCCACGATCCCGATGAACGGCAGGTTGAAACGCACCAGCGTCTCGAAGTCCCACCCGGTGAGGCTCAGCGCACCGTCCCCGAACAGGCAGACCACTTCCTTGTTGGGGAAGGCGTGCTTGGCGGCCATGATGAACGGGACGCCGACGCCCAAGGTGCCCAGTGGTCCCGGGTCCAGCCAGTGGCCGGGTGCCTTGGGCTGAACGACCTGGCCGGAGAAGGTGACGATGTCGCCGCCGTCGCCGATGTAGATCGAGTCCTCGGTGAGGAACTCGTTGATTTCGTGGACGAGGCGATACGGATCGATGGGGGAGGCATCGGAGAGCTGTCGGGGGAGCCGCTTGTTGTAGGCGGTCGTTTCGACCTCGCGCAGTTCCCGCAGCCATTCCTTGCGGCCCGCGGAGCCGTTGTCGATCCGGCCGGAGCACGCGTCGGCGACGGCGGACAGCACCGCGTCGGCATCTCCGACGATGCCCAGGTCGACGTCGCGGTTCTTGCCGACGGTCCGGTAGTCGAGGTCGATCTGCACCACCGTGGCTTCGCTGGTCAGGCGCTTGCCGTAGCCCATCCGGAAGTCGAATGGAGTACCGACGATGATGATGAGGTCGGCATTGTTGAAGGCGTGCCGCCGGGCGAGCTGGTAGTGCAGCGGATCGTCGGGCTCCAGAGTGCCGCGCCCGGCGCCGTTCATGAAGGCGGGGACGTCGAGTTCCCGGACCAGCTTGATCGCGGAGTCGGTGGCCCGGCAGGTCCACACCTGGTTGCCCAGCAGGATGCACGGCCTCTCCGAGGCGAGCAACAGCTCGGCGAGCCGCTCGATCGCCTGCGGATCACCCGCGGAACGGGTGGAAGCACGGTAGTGCCCGGATTCGGGAACGCGCGCTGTCTCGACGGGGACCCGAGCATCGAGCACATCCCGGGGGATTTCCAAAAAGGACGGCCCCGGGGCGCCGTGGTGGGCTTCCCGGAAGGCCATCGACACCAGGTCCGCGGCCCGTTCGGTGTGCGGCACCGTCGCGGCGAACTTGGTGATCGGGCTCATCATGTCCACATGCGGCAGGTCCTGTAGCGAACCCATTTTGTGCTGCGACAACGCACCCTGGCCGCCGATGAGCAGCATCGGGCTCTCCGCGCGGAAGGCGTTGGCCACACCGGTGACCGCATCGGTGGTTCCGGGGCCTGCGGTGACCACAGCGCATCCGGGCTTGCCGGTGATCCGGGCGTATCCGTCGGCAGCGTGGGCGGCCACCTGCTCGTGCCGTACGTCGATGACCGAGATCCCCTCATCGACGCATCCGTCGTAGATGTCGATGATATGTCCTCCGCAGAGGGTGAAGATCGTGTCGACTCCCTCGGCTTTGAGGGCTTTCGCCACCAGGTGGCCGCCGGAGATCTGCTCGGGGTCACGAGCTTGTTCGGCCGCGTGAAGCGGTGTGACGCTTTCGGACGTGGTTTGGGTGGTTTGCGCCATTTTTGCGTCCTCATCTCCTTACGTCGCGCACGGACAACTCGACGTGGCAGGGCCGTGAGCTGCCCCGAGGGGTGGAACTCGCCGTCGGTGTTTCCGGCGTTTCGGTGCCTCGCGGGTGGCGCGAACTCGGACCGGCTCCATACTGAATACCGTATGGAGCTATGCATACTCCTGCGGATCGGGTCCTGTCCAGAGGTGAACACAGCGTCTTTGCCGAAAGAACGAAAAGTGCCTGGTGAGAGGGCTGGATCAGTCGTTTCGCTCGGCTCAGCCGGAACTCGGTTCAACCGGAACGGGCATCAAAGCGCTCCCCGGGGAACGCCGGGAAGGTCGAGAACTTCCACGGGAGCGCCGGTCCACTGGGGCGGTACCACTGCCAGCACGTCGGCGAGCGCCGCACCCCAGAGCAATCCCGGCTTGTCCCGCCCCACGGCAACGAGGTGGTTGCCGGCATCGCGTGCGGTGATCACTCGCGTGTCCCGAGCGTGCGCCGTGACCTCGCCGCTCAACGGTAGGCGCCGCAGGGATGGCTGTTGCCGCCCGGACAGGGCATCGAGGACGGGAGTCAACAACGTCAGTGCCGCGACCAGGGCGGCATAGGGATTGCCCGGCAGACCCACGACGGGACGGCCTTCCGGTAGGCGGGCGAGCAGTTGGGGATGCCCGGGGCGGCATGCCACCCCATCGACGAGCATCTCCGCGCCCGCGTCATGAAGCACCGCGCGCAGATGATCCGCGGGACCTGCCGACGAGGCGCCGCACACGACCAGTGCATCGGAATTCCCGGCGTCGGCGCTTCGGGCGGCGGAGACGAGCCCGCCTGCCAGTTTCTCGGCGGTGTCGCCGAGATGGTCGTATCCGGTGAGGATTCCTCCGGCGTGCTCGATGATGCCGGTGAGCATGGGGCCGATCGCATCGCGCACTTCGCCGTGCCGGGGCAGGCCGGTGGTGATCAGTTCGTCGCCGGTGACGAGTACGGACACGCGTGGTTTCGGATGCACCGGCAGCGTGTCGTGGCCGAGCCCGGCCACGAGTCCTTGTGCTGCCGGTGTCACTCTGCTGCCTGCCATGAGCACGGACGTGCCTTCCGCGCACTCCTCGCCTCGGCGCCGGATGTGCTGCCCCGGCGCTACCGGGCCGGTCACGGTGTCACCCACCCGTTCAGCACGCTCGTGTGGGAGCACGCCGCTCGCCCCCGCAGGTACCGGGGCTCCGGTGGCGATCTCCACGGCGGTGCCCTCGGTCAAAGCGGGTGCGTTGGCCGTGCGGTCGGCGAGTACGCAGCCCACCACCGTCCACGGAGGCTCTCCGGAAACCGCATAGCCGTCCATGGCGGCGGTGTCGAAGGCGGGAACGGGGATCAGGGCGGAGATGTCGCGAGCCAGCGTGCATCCCCGTGCCGCATCGAGAGCGACATGGGTGAGCGGGAGTGGGGCGGCGATGTGGGCCGCGGTCCGGTGGGCGATGTGCCAGGGCCGGTCCTGTTCCAGGGGTGAGCTGATCATCGCAGTGGTCTCCGTGGCGGGGCAGTGGATCCTTTCGAGCGTAACGGTCGCCGGTAAATCCACAGTGGACGAAGATGGGGTGTCTGCGAGTATCGTGCACGGGATTGCGCGCAGAGGCACTTCCCTGCAAGCTTACATACTGTATACTGAATGCTATTGATGTATCCGTCGAACCTGGGGAGAGCGGAGTTCGATGTGCGAGTCGCTGTTCTTGGTGCGGGCGCCATCGGTGCGTATGTCGGCGCCAGCCTGCACCGCGCCGGTGCCGAGGTTCACCTCATTGCCCGAGGTCCCCATTTGGAAGCGCTGCGCCGTAACGGGGTGCAGGTACTGAGTCCGCGAGGTGATTTCAGTGTGCGTCCCCACGCCACCGACGATCCGACGGAAGTGGGGCCGGTGGACCATATTTTCCTCGGTCTGAAAGCCAACTCCTACGCTGCCGCGGGGTCGATGATCCGCCCGTTGCTGCACGAGAAAACGACGATCATCGCGGCGCAGAACGGCATACCGTGGTGGTATTTCCACGGTCTTGCGGGTGCGCACGAAGATCACTGCATCCAGAGCGTCGATCCGGGTGGTGCCGTGACCGAGGCCCTGTCCCTGCATCGCGCCATCGGCTGCGTCGTCTATGCGGCCACCG
This sequence comes from Haloactinomyces albus, assembly GCF_031458135.1. Lineage (NCBI taxonomy): Bacteria > Bacillati > Actinomycetota > Actinomycetes > Actinopolysporales > Actinopolysporaceae > Haloactinomyces > Haloactinomyces albus. Next base: position 4,859,218 of record NZ_JAVDXW010000001.1, read on the forward strand.
AACTCGAAGCGCCCGGAGTGGTGCGACATCTCGAAGGAACCCGGTTCTCCATCGGCGAGCCGGATGGCAGCCTGTCCGAACGGTGTCGGGAGTTCAGCGACGCGATGGTGGCAGGTGGTCTCAAGTGTCCGGTGGAATCGGATCTGCGTCCGGAGATCTGGATCAAGTTGATGGGAAACATCGCGTTCAATCCGATCAGCGCACTCACTCGGGCCACGCTGGCGGGCATGTGTCGGCATCGGGATGTTCGAGAGCTCGTCACCACGATGATGCGCGAAACTCTCGAGGTCGCCGCCGGACTGGGATGCCACCCGGACATCGCCATCGAGCGTCGGATGGCAGGCGCCGAGCGCACCGGTGAACACAAGACCTCAACGCTGCAGGACCTGGAAAAAGGCAAACCCCTGGAGTTGGATGTGCTGCTCGCCGCGGTCGTGGAGCTGGCCGATTTGGCTGGTGTCGCGGCACCGACATTGCGTACGATCAACGCACTTGCGGACCTACTCAACCAACAAATCGAGGACGCGGCATCCGGGGCACCTTCGGTGGCCGCGGCGCCGGCATCCTGACCTGCCTGTTTCGCTTTGGTCGCCACACACCGACGCTGGTTTTGGCATCGCCCGGCTGACGATTTCACCCACCGGGTGAGGATCGGCGTCCGATCGCAGATGAGGAGCTGCCGTGGATCTGCATTATCTTGATGCCACGCCGACCGAAGCCGAGCGGGCTGCAGTGGACGGCCTGCTCGGTCCGCCCGAGCCGGTGAACGGAGTCGGGCCGGACCCCGCCAACGGTCATGTTCACGCGCACAAGGACGGGCAGGCGCACGGAAACGGTCACGTCCCCGTTCCTGGCAACGGCTCCGGGGATGGCAATGGCCCGGTGTCTGGCAATGGTTCGGGACACGGTGACGATCCCGGGAACGGGCACGGTGTCCGGCACGGGCGGGACATGCTGTTGCCTGCCCTGCACGCCGTGCACGACCGGGTCGGCTGGATCAGTCAGGGAGCGCTGAACCACCTTTGTGAACGGCTCTCGGTGCCTCCGGCCGACGCGTACGGCGTGGCGAGCTTCTACGCACTGTTCGCCGTGCGCCCCCGGCCACCGAAGGTGGTCCACGTCTGCACCGACCTGGCCTGCAAGGCACGTGGTTCCGCCGAGCTGTGCAGCAGGCTGGAGCAGTCCCTCGGGCAGGCGGGTACGGCGCTCGACGGGATGATGTGGCAGCACAGCCCGTGCTTGGGGGCGTGCGAGCGCGCACCTGCGGTGCTGGCTTTCGAGGCGGGTGAGCCCGCTCGCACGCAACTGCTCGCACCCGCCGATGCCGGAGCGGTCGCCGAGGTGGCGCGTTGCGGCCCGACCGACACGGAGGAGGAATCCCCGGTAAGCGAGTCCATCCCCCAATCGGGGAGTCCCGAGCTGCGACTGCTGCGCAGGATCGGCCGTGTGGACCCGGACAGCCTGGACGACTATCGCGCCCACGGCGGCTATGCCGCGCTGCGCAACGCCCTGCGCATGGGGCCTGCGGAAGTCATCGAACAGGTCACGGACGCGAAACTGATGGGACGCGGAGGTGCGGCGTTTCCCACGGGGCGCAAATGGGAAAGCACCGCTTCCCAACCGGTGCGACCGCACTATCTCGTGTGCAATGCCGACGAAAGCGAGCCGGGCACCTTCAAGGACCGCGTGCTCATGGAGGGAGATCCGTTCTCCGTCATCGAGTCGATGACGATCGCAGGCTTCGCCAACGGATGCGCCAAGGGCTATCTCTACATTCGTGGCGAATATCCACGGGCGACGCGTCGACTGGCCAACGCGATCACGCAGGCCCGTGAACGGGGCTTTCTCGGTCGCAGCATCATGGGCCACGAGGGTTTCGACTTCGACATCGAGATTCGCCGGGGCGCCGGAGCCTATATCTGCGGTGAGGAAACCGCGCTGTTCAACTCCATCGAGGGGTACCGCGGCGAGCCGCGCAGCAAACCGCCGCTGCCGGTCGAGGAGGGGCTGTTCGGCAAACCGACCGTGGTCAACAACGTGGAGACGCTGGTCAACGTGCCCTTGATCCTCACAGAGGGCGGCGCGGCATTCGCGGGCATCGGCACGGAGCGATCGACGGGCACCAGACTGTTCTGCCTGTCCGGCACCGTGGCCCGGCCCGGACTGTACGAGGTCGCACTCGGAACGACGCTGCGCGAACTGCTCGAGCTCGCGGGAGGAGTCGGTGACGGGCGCGAGCTGCGCGCAGTGCTGCTGGGAGGGGCGGCCGGCGGTTTCGTCCGGCCCGACGAGCTCGACCTCCCGCTGACGATGGAGGACGCTCAGGAAGCGAGCACCACGCTCGGTTCCGGCGTGGTTCTCGTCTTCGACGACACGGTGAACCTCCCCGCCATGCTGTTGCGGATCGCGTCGTTCTTCCGCGACGAGTCGTGCGGGCAGTGCGTGCCGTGCCGGGTCGGAACGGTGCGCCAGGAGGAGGCGCTGCACCGCATGGTCGACGGCAAGGAGGCCACCGACGGCGACGACCTCGGTCTGTTGCGCGAGGTCGGTCAGGTGATGCGGGACTCGTCCATCTGTGGCCTGGGACAAACCGCTTGGAACGCGGTCGAATCGGCGATCGACCGACTCGGCACGCTGTCGAAAGGAGGATCCGCATGACCGTCGTCGATCTCGGCCTGCCGCGCAGGATGGTGGACTTCACACTGGACGGTGAGACAGTCAGTGTCCCGGAGGGATCGACCATCCTGGATGCGTGCACCGCGGTGGGCAAATCCATCCCGACCCTGTGCTACGGCGACACCTTGCGTCCGGCGAACGCGTGCCGCGTGTGCATGGTGGAGGTGGAGGGCTCCCGGACACTGGTGCCCTCCTGTTCCCGCAAGGTCACCGGCGGGATGACGGTGCACACCGATTCCGAGCGCACCCGGCACAGCCGCAAGATGGTCCTCGAACTGCTCGGTTCCGCTGCCGACCTGTCCACGACGCCGCACGTCGCCGAGTGGATGGCGGAGTACCAGGCGAAGCCGGAGCGGTTCGGTCCCCCGGAGCCTCCCGCCGACGACCACGACGAGCGGCCGCCCGGTGAGCACGAGGAGCCGGACGGGACCGTGGCGGCAACCGTGTCCCAGCCGGCCAAAGTGGACAACGATCTCTACGTTCGTGACTACGGCAAGTGCATCCTGTGCTACAAGTGCGTGGACGCCTGCGGTGAGCAGTGGCAGAACTCCTTTGCCATCACCGTTGCCGGCCGCGGTTTCGACGCGCGGATCTCCACGGAGTTCGCGAACCCACTCCCGGATTCCGCGTGCGTGTACTGCGGCAACTGCATCGAGGTCTGCCCGACCGGGGCGTTGAGCTTCAAAAAGGAGTTCGACATGCGCGCCGAGGGCACCTGGGACGAGGAGCGCCAGCAGCAGACGACCACCGTCTGCACGTTCTGCGGCGTCGGCTGCAACCTCACCCTGCACACCCAGGACAACGAGATCGTCCGTGTCACCTCGCCGCACGACAATTCCGTAACTCACGGCAATCTCTGCATCAAGGGCCGTTTCGGCTGGGAACACATGCAAAGCCACGAGCGTCGAACGGAGGAGTCCGCAGAACCGGCCACAGAACAGGAGTAGGGGCGTGCGGTTGTGGTGAGAGCACGACGTATTGTGAGTTCGGCTCTGGTCCCGCGTCCGGGTGGGATTGAAGTTTTCCCTAAAACTTCAATTCTCCCCCGGACGCAGGGGTGCACAGTTCCACCGGAAACCGATGCAGTCCTGCTCACCGGGCTAACGATGCTCAGCCACGCTCCGCGAGTCAACTGCGATTGAGCGTGGGTGCACGCGAGCGGGTGTGCGCGCCGACGGCCCTGAAAGGGCGGATCGCCGTACTACTGCTCGGCTCGCGGCGGCGCGGAAGGGTCGTCGTGGCCGACTACTCGTCCTCGCCGTTCTGCTCGAGATAGGACTCTCGGGTGTGCTCCGTGTGCTCCCGCATCAATGTCGCCGCGCGCTCGGCCTCGCCCTGGGAAATCGCCTCGATCATCGCGGCGTGCTCGGTCCAGGACTGCTCACCGCGGTGCCGGGCGACCGGAGTGTGATACCAGCGGACTCTGCGGCCGACCTGTTCCGTCAGTTCCATGAGCACCTTGTTGCCGGAAAGCTCGGTGATGCAGCTGTGCAACTCGGCATTGGCCGCCACGACGGTGTCGATGTCGTCCTCGGCGAGCGCTGCGACGCCGCGTTCGTGGATCTCGCGAAGCCGGTCGACGCCTGCTTCACTTGCCTGGGTGGCTGCCAGACGCGCGGACTCGGCTTCCAACAGCGTGCGTACGCTCAGCAGTTGGTCGGCTTCCTCGGAAGTGGGAACGTGGACGAAGGCGCCGTATCCCGGGCGTAGATCGACCCACTCGTCCTTTTGCAGCCACTGCAGGGCTTCCCGGACAGGCTGGCGCGAGACACCGAGCAGTTCCGCCAGTTCCTTTTCCACCAGGTGCTGTCCCGGTTTGAGATCGCCCGTGACGATCATTTCGAGGATGGCTTCGTAGACGGTTTCCCGGAGCGGGACAGGACGCGCGACCTGACGGGAGGAGAGCTCCTGCGGCAGTCCTGACGGCAGCGACATAGGGCGAACTCCCAAGAGTGGCAGGGCAGCCCAGCGGCCGTGCTGGTCCTGCGGCTGCGTTCGTACGATTCCAGTGGTTTTCAGTATACAGTATCCCTGCGGCTGGTGGTTGACGGATTCCGGCGCGGCGCTCTTCTTCGGAGGAGAGGCTGATCACACCCTGTTTTCGTCGGGCCGGTTTCATTCTCGCGCAGGTGCCGCGGGAGCCACATGACGGTCTCACGAGGGGATCAGACGGGCATGTGGCGCTGCGGCGCTGCGTTCTCCGTCGAGCGGAACTCTTGGCGCCCTCGAGAATCTACTGCATACTGTATGCAAAACCGTCGGGTGAAGGAGAGTCGAGTGGACCTCTACGAGTACCAGGCGAAGGAGATCTTCGCCGCCCACGGAGTGCCGACGCTGCCCGGTTCCGTGGCCACCGATGTGCACGGGGCAAAGGCAGCTGCCGAGGAACTCGGCGGCCCCGTGGTTGTGAAAGCCCAGGTGAAGACCGGGGGTCGCGGTAAGGCCGGTGGTGTGAAGCTGGCCGAGACCCCGGACGAGGCGGGACAGAAGGCCGAGGGAATCCTCGGGCTGGACATCAAGGGGCATGTGACGCGGCGGGTCTTGGTGACCTCCGCGTCCGACATCGTCGAGGAGTACTACTTCTCGTTCCTGCTCGATCGGGCCAACCGGAATTTCCTGGCGTTGGCCTCCGTCGAGGGCGGCATGGAGATCGAGGAGGTCGCGGCGACCAAGCCCGAGGCGCTGGCGCGGGTGCCGATTGATCCGACCCGGGGTGTGGACGAGGCCAAAGCACGCGAGATCGTCGAGGCCGCGAAGTTTCCGGCCGACATTGCCGATCAGGTCGTGGCGGTGGCCGTCCAGCTCTGGGAGGCCTTCGTGGCCGAGGATGCCACGCTGGTCGAGATCAACCCGCTGGCCAAGGACGACCAGGACACTGTGCTGGCGCTGGACGGCAAGGTCACTGTGGATGGCAATGCCGCGTTCCGCCGCCCCCAGCAGACCGAACTGGCTGATGAGGGCGCGCAGGACCCGTTGGAGGCCAAGGCGAAGGCCAAGGACCTCAACTATGTCAAGCTTGATGGTGAGGTCGGCATCATCGGTAATGGTGCGGGTTTGGTCATGTCCACGCTGGATGTGGTGGCCTATTCGGGAGAGGCGCACCGGGGTGTCAAGCCGGCGAACTTCTTGGACATCGGCGGGGGCGCGTCGGCCGAGGTGATGGCTGCGGGGCTGGATGTGATCCTCGGGGATCCGGATGTCCGGTCGGTGTTTGTCAACGTTTTCGGGGGGATCACCGCGTGTGATGCGGTGGCCAACGGGATCGTGCAGGCGCTGGAGATGCTCGGTGGTGAGGCGAGCAAGCCGTTGGTGGTGCGGCTGGATGGCAACAATGTTGACGAGGGCCGCCGGATCCTGTCCGAGGCGAACCATCCTGTGGTGACAATGGTGGACACGATGGACGGCGCGGCCGATAAGGCCGCCGAGCTGGCTGCGAGGGCGTGAACGATGGCTATCTTCCTCAACGAGAACAGTAAGGTCATCGTCCAGGGCATCACCGGGTCGGAGGGCACCAAGCACACCGCGCGGATGTTGCGGTCGGGCACCGACATCGTCGGTGGGGTCAATGCCCGCAAGGCCGGGCAGAGTGTCGAGATCGAGGGTCGTGCGCTGCCGGTGTTCGGTGGTGTGGCCGAGGCGATGAAGGAGACCGGCGCGGATGTGTCGGTGGTGTTCGTGCCGCCGAAGTTCGCCAAGGAGGCCGTGGTCGAGGCCATCGATGCGGAGATCGGCTTGGCCGTGGTGATCACCGAGGGGATTCCGGTGCACGATGCGGCTTATTTCTGGGCGTATGCCACTGCCCGGGGCAATGCCACCCGGATTGTGGGCCCGAACTGTCCGGGGGTGATTTCGCCGGGCCGGTCGAATGCGGGCATCATTCCGGCCGATATCACCGCCGGTGGGAAGATCGGGTTGGTGTCCAAGTCCGGTACGTTGACGTATCAGATGATGTATGAGCTGCGTGATATCGGGTTTTCCACCTGTGTGGGCATCGGGGGGGATCCGGTTATCGGGACCACGCACATCGATGCGTTGCAGGCGTTCGAGGATGATCCGGGCACCGAGGCGGTCGTGATGATCGGTGAGATCGGTGGGGATGCCGAGGAGCGGGCCGCCGAGTACATCAAGGCCCACATCAGCAAGCCGGTGGTGGGCTATGTCGCCGGGTTCACCGCGCCCGAGGGCAAGACCATGGGCCATGCCGGGGCCATTGTCTCCGGCTCGGCGGGCACGGCCTCGGCCAAGAAGGACGCGCTGGAAGCCGCCGGGGTCAAGGTCGGCAAGACCCCCAGCGAAACCGCCCAACTCATGCGCACCATCGTCAAGGACTGAACGACCGACGTTCCCGCCGGAAAGCAAGCAGGCCCGTGTTGGTCCGGTGCTCTCCGGCGGAGAACGGATTCGGCGGGAACCGGTGAGTGGTCTCCTGCCTGCGAGGGCAACAAGGCATCCTGGAATGGACGATCCGTTCTCGGCCCCGTTCTCGGGGCCGAGAACGGCCGACCAGTACCGAACGGAGGATCCTGTGTCCGCTGCGAGTCCCACTTCTCGTCTGCCCACCCGTCATCTCGGAAGGAAGGGCCCCGAGGTCAGCGCTGTCGGGTACGGCGCCATGGGATTGTCCGGCGTGTACGGGCAGGCCGACGATGCCGAATCGACGGAACTGCTCCGGCACCTGCTCGACATCGGCCTGACTTTCCTCGACACCGCCGACGTCTACGGCGACGGCCATAACGAGCGATTGATCGGGAGCACGATCGCGGGCAGGCGCGATGAGGTGTTCCTGGCGACGAAGTTCGGGGCGGGCAGCGATACCGGGCGCGGTCGTCCGGAATATGTGCGCAAGGCGATCGATGCGAGCCTCGGCCGCCTGGGAACGGACCACGTCGACCTCTATTACCTGCATCGGGTCGATCCGACGACGCCGATCGAGGACACCGTCGGTGCGCTCGGCGAGCTGGTGCAGGCAGGCAAGGTGCGCCACGTCGGGCTGTCCGAGGTCAATGCCGACACGTTGCGCCGTGCCCACGGCATCCATCCCATCACCGCGGTACAACAGGAATACTCGTTGTTCACGCGAGAGCCGGAAACCCGCCTGCTGCCCGCGCTGCGCGAGCTCGGCGTCGGCCTGGTGGCCTATTCACCGTTGGGACGGGGCGTGCTCACCGGTGGATTCCGGGAAGCCGCACAGGTGGAGAACCTGCAGCAGCGCCAACAGCGCTACCCGCGCTTTGCCGAGGAAAATCTGCAGCAGAACCTGACATTGGTCGACCGGCTGCGGCAACGCGCCGATGAGCTCGGGCGCACTCCCGCTCAACTGGCGCTGGGATGGCTGCTGGCTCAGGGCGAGGACATCGTCCCGATCCCGGGCAGCCGGCGGATGGCCAACGTGCTGGCCAACGCCGAGGCCGCACGCGAGCCGCTCGACGCCTCCGTTGTCGACGAGCTCACCGAGCTGTTCCCGGTCGGTGCGGCGGCCGGTGACCGCTACGCACCGGAGCTCTCCGCTCGGCTCGAACAGTGATCAGTCGGCCGGGGCCGCTCCGACGGTGGAATGCCGGAACGGCCCCACGGGGCCTCTTGATGCATTGTTCACGTGAAAAGAATAGTCTTCTTCCATGAAGAACAAGCCCTCGTATGCGCTGGCGTCCGTGGACAACGCGCTTCTGCTGCTGCAGATGCTTCGTGACCACGGAAATCTGCGGGTCAGTGAGGCTGCCGAAGAACTGGGCATCGCCCGCTCGACCGCCCATCGCCTGCTGTCGATGCTGGTGTATCGGGACTTCGCGATGCAGGATGACCGCCGCACCTATGTTCCCGGACCCGCACTGGCCGCGAGTCAGGTGGTCGGTCGCCCGCTGCAGCAGTTCCGCAGATGTCTGGCTCCGCACCTGGACGCGTTGTGTGAACGTGTCCAGGAAACCGTGAACCTCATCGTCCGGGTCGGTATCCAGACCCGGTTCCTCGCCAGTGTCGAGTCCACACAGGTGTTGCACGTGGGTGATCGTCAGGGCACGATCCTGCCCGCGCATCTGACCTCGGGAGGTAAGGCTCTGCTCGCGGAACTGGAAGCGGAACAGCTCGAACGGCTGTATACTTCCGGAACCGCTGCCTCGACCGAGCGGGAACCGGCCGATGTCGGGGATTCGTCGTTGTCGGGGGAGGCGTGGTCGAAGTTGCTGCGGGAGCTGGACTCCGTTCGGACATGCGGCTACAGCCTCAACATCGAGGGCACGGAAGCGGGCGTGTCGGCTCTCGGGGCCTGTGTGTACGACGCAGCGGGAGAAGCACTCGGAGCGGTCTCCATCTCCGCTCCGTCGGCGAGGTTCGGTCAGCAGCGTATCCCGGTTTTCGCGCGTGAACTCAAGGCCATGATCGCTGACGCGCAGGCCGATCTGCGGTCCCTGCCGCAGTGGTGAGCGGCCGACGCGGTCAGTGCCGCGTGGTTGCTGTGATGAATTCCAGTGCTTGCGGCCAGGACTGAGCGTAGGCGTCGGCGTTGACCTGCTTGTTCTGCCTGCCCCGATCACTGAAGCCGTGCTCGGCTCCGGGGTAGAGGTGCACGATGCTGGGGCCGGTCTCGCGGTTGTTCAGCGCGGTCTGCAGATTGTCGAAACTTTCCCGGGGAACCATGCTGTCCGCACCGGGGTAGAGCATCATCACCGGCGCCTGAATGCGCCCGGCATGTTCCACGGTATCCAGGGTGTGGTTGGCCGCTGGCGGGATCGGGACGGTCGGGTGATAAGCGACCACGTTGGCCACCCGCTGGTCCCGGCCGGCCAGCAGGAAGGCGAAGCGCCCGCCGAGGCACCACCCGATGACACCGACACGGCGCAGCCCGAGCGTGCCGAACATGTACTCCAGCAGTCGTCCCTGCTCGGCCAGCACGGTCTCGTCATCGAGTTCGGTCAGCAGCCGGTGCAGCTCCTCGCGCGAGGTGTCGTCCGAGCTGGGGCCATGCCAGGGATCCCAGGACAGGGCGGTGACTCCGGCACCAGCGATGTCATCGGCGAACTCGCGCAGCTGCTCTCCGATGCCGGTGATCATCGGCAACAGCAGCATTCCGGCCCCACTGTCTTCCTGCGGCCGTGACAGGTAGGCGCGCAAGGAATTCGCGGTGATGTGCGAGGTGGTGATCTCGGTGGACATATCATCGATCCTAGTCGTGATCATGCTTCCTGCGTGGCTCGGGAGAGGCCGTGGGAGCCCGCAGCCGCTCCGGCCGACGATCGACGACCACAGCAGCGTCGAGCCACGGGGCTGTTCGGAGAGGAGCCAGTGCTCCGGTGTGCTCCTGGCGGACCCGATAGCCTGCAGGTTGTGGTGGCCTGCGAATTCGTGGGGATCGCCGATGTGGGCCGAAAGCTCACCGGCGAGGAGACCACCGCGGTGAAGCTGCATATACGTCGGAAGTGCGAACGGAGGGCAATGCTGCCTGAGGCGGAGCGGTGGTTCACCACCCGTAGCTGGCAAGCTCCCCGATGGTCTGTCGAGGAGCTGGTGCGGGCAAAGGGCGACCGCGCAGTCAGTGTCGTGCTACCCGCGTTGAACGAACAGGACACGGTCGCCGCAGTCGTTGCGGCGATCCTGCCGCTGGCCGATCCATCCCCGGGACGACCGCTGGTGGATGAAGTCGTCGTGGTCGACTCCGGTTCGCAGGACCGCACCGTCGAGGTCGCGCGGCGTGCCGGAGCTCGCGTTGTCCGGCGTGATGAAGTGCTGCCGGAGTTCGAACCACGGCCCGGAAAGGGAGAAGTACTGTGGCGTTCCCTTGCTGCCACCTCCGGAGACCTGATCGTGTTCGTCGACTCCGACCTGGTCGACTTCGAGGCGAATTTCGTTCTTGCCCTGCTCGGACCACTGCTGACCGACACCGAACCGGTCCTGGTCAAGGGTTTTTACCGCCGACCGCTGCGCCTGGACACCGAGGAGGACCGGGAACGAGAAACCGGCGGCGGGCGGGTCACCGAGCTGCTGGCACGCCCGGTGCTGTCCGCCTTACGACCCGAGCTGGCCGGAGTCGTACAGCCATTGGGCGGGGAATACGCAGCTCGCCGGGAATTTCTGGAGTCCGTGCCATTCGCACCCGGCTACGGTGTGGAGATCGGTCTGCTTCTCGACGCACACGAACAGCACGGATTGGACGGTCTCGCCCAGGTCAACCTGGGAGTGCGCAAACATCGTCACCGTGACTTATTGCAGCTCGGAGTGATGGCCCGGCAAGTCCTCGGTGCGGCCCTGACCCGCACCGAGGTCGGCCCCACTCGCGAGCACGTTCCCGACTCGGATTTCTTCGCTCAGTTCGTGCAGGTCGAGGGCGAATGGTTGCCCCGGCTGCACGACATGATGACCGAGGAGCGTCCACCGATCCGCGACGTCCGCAGGCAAGGGGGACGGTGGGTTCGGTGAACCGGCGCTGTGCGGTGTGGTCCACGGTCGTGGAGTCGGAGAGGTTTGCTCCGGTACGGTGAATTCGGTTTGGTTCGAGGGCGATCGCCGCCGAATGCGGGGTCACCACACTGCCGGTATCTCGTGTCTTCCGGGGCTTCGCCGATCGAGGACCGGGCAGGCACGGGTCGAAATGCCGAGCTGCCGTGCGATCCGGTCAGCCTGGAGAGGATCTGATGCAGTTACCACTGCGGTTGCGAGGACGTGAGCTGCCGAGGGATCGTCCGCTGGTCATGGCCATTGTCAACCGGACCCCGGACTCGTTCTACGACAAGGGCGCGACCTACTCCACCGAGGCGGCGATGTCCGCAGTGCACAGCGCAGTGGGGGACGGCGCCGACATGGTGGATGTCGGTGGAGTGAAGGCGGGCCCCGGAGCCGAGGTCTCCGTGGCGGAGGAGATACGCCGTGTGGTGCCGTTCGTCGCAGCCGTGCGTGAACAATTCCCGGATCTCGTCATCAGTGTCGACACGTGGCGCCATGAAGTCGGTCGCGAGGCCTGTGCGGCCGGAGCCGATCTGCTCAACGACACCTGGGCGGGGGCGGACCCGAGCTTGGTCGAGGCCGCAGCCGAGTTCGGTGCGGGTTACGTGTGCTCCCACACCGGGGGAGTGCCTCCACGCACCCGGCCGCATCGGGTGCGCTATCCGGATCTCGTGCGTTCGGTCATCGAGGAGACCTGCCAACGGGCTGAGCACGCCGCCGCGCTGGGCGTTCCCCGCGACGGGATCCTGATCGATCCGACGCACGATTTCGGCAAGAACACCTGGCACAGTCTCGCGCTGCTGCGCCACACCGATGAGCTGGTGGCGACGGGTTGGCCGGTTCTCATGGCGCTGTCCAACAAGGACTTCATCGGGGAAACGCTGGGCGTCGGCCTGGAGGAGCGGGTGACCGGCACCTTCGCCGCCACTGCAGTGGCCGCGAACGCGGGGGCCTCCGTTTTTCGGGTGCATGAAGTGCGGCAGACCCGTCAGGTGGTGGAGATGGTGGCCAGCATCCGGGGATATCGGGACCCGTCGGCCTGTGTTCGCGGGTTGGCTTGACCGGATCACTGCGATGGGTAACCATTCCGACACGCCACGGCGGCTCGACGGTCGGGTGGCTGCAGGAGTGGAGAGTAGGGTTCCGCGTGGCACAAGAGGTCTTCAAAAGCAGGTTCGCCTTCATCGCCGCCGCAGTGGGCATGGCCGTGGGGACGGGTAACCTCTGGCGGTTCCCACGCGTGGTGGGCGAGTGGGGCGGCGGTGCTTTCCTGATCGCCCTCGTCGTCGCGAACCTGGTGTGGGCGATTCCGATCCTCATGGCGGAGTCGTTGCTCGGGTCGAGAGCTCGACTCGGCACGGTGGGCGCCTTCCGCGATTTCATGGGAAGGAAGTTCGCCTGGCTGGGCGCTTACATGGGTTTCATCACCGTGGGAATCCTGTTCTACTACTCGGTGGTGTGCGGCTGGGCGCTGCGATACCTGCTCTACGCACTCACCGGAACATTTCAGCAGGGTGTGAACACCCAGGCGGTCTGGGACGGATTCATCGCGAGCCCGGCGCAGACCATCGGGTTTCAGGCCCTGTCCATTCTGCTGGTGGGAGTGGTTGTTCATCGCGGCCTCAAGAGGGGATTCGAATCCCTGCTCAAGGTCGCCGTACCGGCACTGTTCGTCGTCTTGGCCGTTCTGGTCGCCCGCGCGGTCACCTTGCCGGGGGCTCTCGACGGTCTGCGGTACATGTTCGTCCCCGAATGGGGGCGGCTCGGTGAGGCCGAAGTGTGGTTGCAGGCATTCACGCAGATGGCCTTCTCGACCGGTGCGGGCTGGGGACTGTATCTGACCTACGCGGTCTACATGCGACGCCGCGAGGACATGAGTCTCAATGCGGCAGTCGTGTGCGCCGCCAATCTCTTCGCCTCGTTGATGGCCGGGGCGGCGGTGCTCTGTGCGGTTTTCGCGTTCCGCGGGGCGGAGTTCGCCGCGGAAGCCGCCGGGGCGGGCAACCAGGGACTCGCGTTCGTCTACTTCGCCGAACTGCTCGGTCGGATGCCCGGCGGCACGGTCTTCGCCGTACTGTTCTTCCTCGCGCTGTTCCTGGCCGGAGTCTCCAGCCTCATCGCGATGACGGAACTGGCGACCCGCAATGTCATGGACATGGGCATGACCCGCAAACGCGCGGTTCCCTGGGTGGTGGGAGTCGTCTTCATCGCGGGTATCCCGTCGGCCTACAGCGTCGACTTCCTCACCAACCAGGACAACGTGTGGGGTATCGGGCTGCTGCTCGGTGGGTTGTGTGCCGCGCTGGCGATGCTGAAGTACGGCGTGGAACGGGCACGGCGCGAGATCGACGCTGTCAGCGACATCCGCCTCGGAGCGTGGTGGAGCGCGTGTCTCTACGCGTTCCCGGTGATGTTCGCCGTCCTGTTCGGCTGGTGGATCCTGCAGTCGGTCAGTGGCGTCGCGGACTGGTGGAATCCGTTCCAGGAGTTCAGTCTGGGAACGATGCTGCTGCAGTGGGGCGCACTCGCCGTTGTGCTGCTGCTGCTCAACCGCTTTTTGGCCGAGAAGGTGGAGGCAGGATCGGTGAGCCGGGAATCGGCCGAGAGCTCCGACAGATGAACCACATCAGGGGTTCTCGCTCCGCTGCGGCACCGCGGGCCGCTCCAATGTGGCTCGTGTCCGCCGCCAGCCTCGTGCCACCACCCGGTCGACGAGTGCGGGCACGAACCGCTTCGCTAGCCAGGCCAGACTGCTGTCCCGGTGCGTGAGTACCCGGAAACGGGGCTTGCGCACGGCCCGGAACACCTTCCTGGCCACATCGTCGGGGGTGACCCTCGACGCGGCCATGAGTTCGGTGGTCCTCGCCGCCAGCGACGGATCCGCCGCGCGCATGGTGCGGTCGAGACCGGTCCGTACGAACGCCGGGCACACCACGGTGGTGTGCACGCCGTACGGTGCGAGTTCGTGGCGGAGTGTTTCCGACAGCGAGATCACCCCGGCCTTGGAGACGTTGTAGGAGCTCATCGCGGGCAGGTTCATCAGCCCCGCCATGGAAGCGATGTTGACCAGATGGCCGTGACCTTGTCGTCGGAACACCGGGACGAACTCCCGGCATCCCCGGATCACGCCTTTGAGGTTGATATCCAGGATCCAGTCCCAGTCGGCCATGCTCACCCGGTCCATCCGGCCTGCTGCGGCCACCCCCGCGTTGTTCACCAGCACGTCCAGGCCGTTCCACGTGCGCTCGCACCACGCACGCACCCGTGCCCACCCGGCGTCGTCGCGTACGTCGAGAGGGTGGAACGCGACCTCGTCTCCCAATTCGGTGCGGAGACGTTCCCCCGCAGCCTCATCGAGGTCGGCGATCAGTACCCGCCAGCCTGCGCCGGCGAATCGGATGGCCATGGCACGGCCCAGACCGGACGCGCCTCCCGTGATGAGGATCCGGCGGTTCAAGCGGCCTCCTTGTCGGGCAGGAAATCCCCGCTGTCGGTGCGGCTGTCGGGCGCAGCCTACCCAGCGTTCCCGATGTGCTGAGCCGGGCACCAACGTGGGCATTGTTCCGGCTGCGTGGGTCCGGCGGTGAACGTATCGTTCTTCCCAGGTCCGAGTGTCCGGAAGTGCGGGGAGGACCGGTCTCGCCGGAAGAACGGAGGTGCATGGTGGCATCGGAACTGCTCGCCGTGGCGGCGAGTCCGATCAATCTCCTCGCGGCTCGGATGCAGATGGCGTTGTCGCTGGGCTGGCACATCATCATCGCGTGCTTCGGCGTCGGTATGCCTGCGATCACGCTGCTGGCGGAGTGGAAGGGCTACCGCACCGGGGACGTGTCCTGTCAGCTGCTGGCCAGGCGGTGGGCCAAGGCGATGGGCGTGCTGTTCGCGGTCGGTGCCGTGTCCGGCACGATCCTGTCTTTCGAAATGGGCTTGTTGTGGCCCGGTCTGATGGGGACATACGGGCAGGTGATCGGTCTGCCCTTCACCCTCGAGGGGATCGCCTTTTTCATCGAGGCGATCTTCCTCGGGCTCTACCTGTATGCATGGGAGCGTTTGCCGCCCCGCCAACACATGCTGACGGGCATTCCCATCGTCATCGCCGGGGTGGCGAGCGCGTTCTTCGTGGTTACGGCGAACGCGTGGATGAATCAGCCCACCGGCTTCGAACTCGAGCAGGGCCGCGTGGTCGGTGTCGACCCCTGGGCGGCCATGTTCAACCCGGCCACACCGCCCCAGACGGTGCACATGATTCTGGCCGCGTTCATGGTGGCCGGTTTCGGCATGGCCAGTGTCTACGCCGCCGCGATGCTGCGAGGCCGACGAGATCGCTATCATCGGCTCGGCTTCCTGATTCCGTTCACCGTCGCCGCCGTGATCACTCCCGTCCAGATCGGTGTGGGGGACTGGGCGGCGCACTTCGTCGCGAGCAACCAGCCCGTCAAGCTCGCCGCCATGGAAGGCGTCTTCGCCACCGAACGGGGCGTGCCACTGCACATCGGTGGCATCGTCGTCGACGGCGAGGTTCGTTATGCGCTGGAGATCCCCTACGCCTTGTCGTTGCTGGCGCACTGGAACGTCAATGCGGAGATCGTCGGGCTCAACGAGGTGCCACCGAGCGAGTGGCCACCGGTGAACATCACGCACTGGGCGTTTCAGATCATGGTCGCCGCCGGCTTCGCCCTGCTGGCTCTGGGGGTGTGGATGCTGTGGGTGTGGAAACGGCGGCGCGACATTCCCGGGACGCGGTGGTTTCTGCGGGCTGCCGTGCTGGCCGGGCCCGCGGCGGTGGTGGCCTTGGAAGCGGGATGGACGACGACCGAAGTCGGCCGCCAGCCGTGGGTCGTCTATGGCCTGTTGCGTACCGCCGAAGCGGTCAATCCTGCTCCGGGGCTCATTTACGGCTTCCTCCTGGTGGCTGCGGTCTATGTGGTACTCACCGTGGCGACGGTCTACGTGCTGCGCCGGATCGCCCGGAGCAAACCCGTGCCCACCGCTCCGCAGGAGCGGGACGTCACGGACTATCCGGTCGTCTGAGGGGGCGATGTCGCTGCTTGCCGAAGTGACGATGGCGGTTCTGTGGGTGGGGCTGACCGCCTACGTTCTGTTCGGCGGCGCCGATTTCGGTGGTGGTGTGTGGGATCTGTTCGCCGGCGGCACCGAGCGCGGACGTGAGCAGCGAACCTTGGTCGAGCACTCCATCGGGCCCGTGTGGGAGGCCAACCATGTCTGGCTGATCTTCGTCATCGTCGTGATGTGGACGGGAATCCCGTCGGTGTTCGCCGCGGTCGCTTCGACTCTCTACATCCCACTGACCCTGGTCGCGCTCGGCATTATCGCCCGCGGCGCGGCATTCGCCTTTCGCAAGGCCAGCACGGAAGTGTGGCAGCAACGACTGTTCGGCGCGACATTCGCCTTTTCCTCCCTGGTCACGCCGTACTTCCTCGGTGCTGTCGCAGGCGGGATCGTTTCCGGTCGGGTACCTGCCGGTATTGCCGAGGGAGATCTCGTGTCCAGTTGGGTCAATCCGACCTCCGCGGCCACCGGGGTGCTTGCCGTCGGCGTGGCCGCCTATCTCGCTGCGGTGTATCTCACCCGCGATGCGCAGCGTCAGGGCGATCTCGCACTGGCCGAGACATTCCGCCGGAGAGCACTCGGGACGGGCCTGGTCGTGGGAGTGCTGTCCCTGATCGGGCTGCTCGTGCTCCGTGCCGATGCTCCCGGCCTGTACGCCGCGTTGACGTCGGGCCGTGCTCTTCCGCTGTTCGTGCTCTCCGTCGTCTCCGGGGTGGTCTCACTGCTGCTGCTGTGGTGGCGTGCCTACCTCGCAGTACGCCTCACCGCAGCGCTGGCCGTCACCGGGCTGTTGTGGGGCTGGGCTGTGGGTCAGTATCCCTACCTGTTGCCCGGTGTCCGCATCGATGAGGCTGCTGCCACCGAGGCCGTGCTCGGGGCCACTCTCGTCTCCCTCGCTGTCGGGGCCGTGCTGTTGATTCCCTCGTTGTGGTGGCTGTATGCCAGCTTTCAACGGGGCCACAGCGAGGAGAGTCGCGGGCACGGCGATCCGCAGTAGTTGAATCTGATACTACTTACGGGTGATGATGCGAGCAGGAGCCGCTGTGCAGTTCGGGGTCATCACCGTCGGTGACGTCACCCCGATCCGCGGCCGGCCGGACGTCGTCCGAAGCCGAGCGGATGAGCGACCGCTGTGCCGGTCGCTCATCATCGTGATTCCTCGGATTCCCCCGCCTCCACAGCGGAACCGCCGACTGCTGCCGACTTCATCAAGCACGCCAGACACGGCATCCCGGCCGGTCCTTGCGAGACCTCGGCGACCTCGACCGGAATGCGCATGCCGCAGAAAGTGGTCCAGAACTCGTGCGCGGCATCCGTCGTGGGGGTGGGCGCCAGGTGGGCCTGACGTCGCGTTTCCCCGACCACACCGGACATGAAACGCACGGCCACCATGCTGCTCACGCCGGGACGCCGATCCGGCGCTTGGCAGCTTCCATGCAGTCGCCGCAGGTGGGCCACAACCAGGTGAGCTCAGTGCGCTGGGCTGCCTCGACGGAACGTTCGCACAGCGTGACGATCCGCTCGCCGACTTCGTGCTTCTGTCCTGCGGGCAGGCGGCCCGGCACGGCATGCCGTTGCTTCTCGGCCGGCTGCCAGTGATGCTTGAGTTCGGTTGTCATGATCACACCTCCAAGAGAGGGACGTGAGCACCGGCCTGTTGTGATGCACGACCCCATGCTGAATGTGACTCAATTCACCATTATGTGGCGGCTTCTCGAGTAACGCGCGCTGATTGATCACTCTAATGGAGGAAGCTTGGCGACAGGAGCGCGCGGGTGAGGAGGTGCGAACCGGCCCGAGCGCCGAGTTCGCTCGGAGCTGCGGGGCGCTGACAAACAGTGCCCGGATTCCTCGGAGGAAGTCCGAGGAATCCGGGCACCGACTTCAGCGGTGGTTCACCGCTGCTCGCCGGAGTCCTGGGTAACCGTGTCCGCAGGGGTGTTGTTTCCTCGCAGGGCACGCCGTGCCGAGAAGGCGACGGACAGGACGGTGAGCACGAGCAGGGTGAGCGGGATCGGCTGGAGCATCCAGCCGAGACTGCCGTCGCTGACGATCATCGCCCGACGGAAGCCGCTTTCGGCGATCGGCCCGAGGATCAGACCGATGATCATCGGAGCCACGGGATAACCGCCCTTGCTCATGAAGTAACCGAGTACGGCGAAGAAGAGCATGACGAAGACGTCGAAGATGCTCGAACGCAGTGCATACGCCCCGATCACACCGAAGACCAGCACGGTCGGCCACAGGTAGTGGGCCGGAACTCGCTTGATGGCCTGCCACCAGAGGCCGGTGCCTGCCCAGCCGAGAATCAACAGCAGGATGTAGACGACGAGGAACCCGATGAAGATCCCGTAGACGAGCTCGGGGCTGCCCGTGAACAACTGCGGTCCCGGTTGCAGGCCGTGCACGGTAATGGCACCGATCAGCACCGCCGAGGTCACGTCCCCCGGAATCCCCAGGGTGAGCATGGGCACCAGTGCCCCGGCAGTACCGGCGTTCTTGGCGGCTTCGGCGGAGGCGACGCCCCGGACATCGCCCTTGCCGAAACGGCTCGAGTCACGGGAAAAGCGCTTGGACTCGTTGTAGGCGACGAACGAGGCGATGTCCCCGCCGGTTCCGGGGATGACCCCGATGATGAAGCCGATCGGCGAGCTCAGCAGGCTGGCAGGCATGATCCGGCGAAACCACGTGGCCGTCGGACGGAAGCGCTCCATTGCGGCGTCGGCGACGGTGCGTTCCCGGAAGCGCTCGAACTGCAGGAAAGCCTCCGACACCGCGAACAGCCCGATCATCGCCGGAATGAATTGAATGCCGGAGCTCAGCTCGGAACTGCCGAACGAAAATCGCGGGTACGCCTGGATCGTGTCGAGCCCGATCATGGCGACGCCGAGCCCGAACACACCGCTGAGCAGACCCTTGACCATGTTGTTCTCGGCGACCGAGGCGACCACCGTCAGCGCGAGTACGGACAGCATGAAGTACTCCGCCGGGCCGAACGACAGGGCGAAGTTGGCGAGCAGCGGGGCGAACAGGGCAAGTGCCGCGACGCCGAGCATGCCACCCGCGGCGGAGGCGATCACCGAGATGCCGAGGGCTTCACGAGCGCGGCCTTGTTTGGCCATCGCATTGCCGTCGAGCACCGTGGCCGCCGAGGCGGGGGTGCCCGGAGCTCTGATGAGGATCGCCGGGATGGAACCCGCGTAGACGGCCCCACCGTAGATGCCGAGCAGCAGCATCATTCCGGGGAGGGGATCGAGCGAGAAGGTGAACGGCAGCAGGATGGCAACGCCGACCGTGGCCGAAATTCCGGGAAGGGCTCCGACCACGATGCCGATGAGCAGGCCCAGAATAATGAACAGCAGGACCTGGACATCGAGTACCGCTTCCAGGCCGAGGGTCCATGCGTTCACAGCAACACCCCCTCGATGATCCCCTCGGGCAGGTAGACCTCGAGCAATACGGAGAACAGGAAGTACATGGCAGCGGCCACTCCGACGGCTCCCAGAGTCAGTCGTAGTGGCCGCCGCACTCCTGCGAGGAGGAGCGCACCGACCATGAACAGGACCGTGGCCAGGATGAAGCCCAGCGGCTTGAACAGCCATGCGTATGCCACGGCCAGCACCAGGACCCCCGCTACCCGCGCGAGCTCGTGCTTCGGTGGCAGCAGCGAGACGCGTGCCGGGCGAACCAGCAGGATCACCGACAGTACGGCCAACAGGATCGCGATGAGGCGGGGAAAGGCAGCGGTCCCCGGATCGGCGGACTGACCCGGTGCGGGAAAGCCCAGTGTGATGACGTACATGGTCACCGCCAGGACCAACAGGAGCCCGGCGATGACCATGTCACCCGTACGTTGGCGCATGGTGCTCAGTTACTCCCTGCGCCGATGCCGAGGGAGTCGACGAGTTTCCCGTACCGCTTGTACTGCTCCTTCATGTAGGCGTCGAATTCGGCAGCGTCGCGGTATTTCCGAGTGAACCCTTGTGTCTTCATGAAGTTGACGAATTCCTCGGACTGCCGTGCCTTGTTGAAGCAGGAGTTCAGCTTCTGGACCCGGGCATCCGGTGTCTCCTTCGGCACGACGAGGCCGAGGATCGCGCCGCTGGTCCAGTTGATTCCCTGCTCCTTGAGGGTGGGCACCCCGGGAAGCACGTCGGGCTGACGCTGGTCGCCCGCGATGGCCAGAGCACGGAGTTGACCGGATTCGACGTACGGCCGGAGTTCACCTGCCCCCACCGTGACCATGTCGGTCTGCTTACCGAGCGCGGCCTGCAACGCGGTGGCCGCACCGTCGAAGGGCACATTGGTCATGCCCTTGCTGACCCCGGCTTTCTGGGCCATCCCGGCGAAACCGATGTGGTAGATCGAGCCGGTGCCACTGGTGGCCACGGAGACGCCACCGTTCTTCGCCGCCTTGATGACGTCGTCCATCGTCTTCAGCGGAGAGTCCTTCGGCACGCCGTAGGCGATCGGCTGAAGGCTGTACTGCATGACACCGCGGACATCTTCGGTCGAGACCTGAGCGGTGCCGAGATGCTCGAGAATGGCGAGCTCGATCGCGGCGACTCCGACCGTGTAACCATCGGGTTTGGCGTTGGCCGTGGCCTGGAAACCCACCGCGCCCGCACTGCCCTCGCGGTTGCGCACGACCACGTCGGTGCCGCAGGTCTTCTGGGCCTCCTTGGCGAGCAGACGTGCGGTCTGGTCCGCGCTTCCGCCCGGCGAATAGGGCACCACGATGTTGATCGAGTCGGAGGGGAAGGGCCCTTCCTCGCCGAGGCCGGAACAGGCCGAAGTGCCCAGCATGAGCGCGGTGAGTGCCGCTGCGGTGGCCATCGACCGGCGCATTCTCCTCCCACGAGCGGTGTGAGGTGGCATGGTGTGCTGCCTTTCTTGGGTCAGTGTCGATTCCGAAAGAAGTGCGTCGCCGACCTTCGGGTTGTGCGATGCACGGTGTGTCTTGCGACGGCGGAGAGGCGGACATGGTTCTGCCGACGTATCGCGGATATCTCTCGCCGACTACACCGACAATATGTTCGTTGTGCGAACTTTTGTTACGAATGCGGTTAGGGAAGAGTAAAGCCGCGCAAATAGCATGTCAACGCCTCCGGCGAGAGCGCTCGCTGCCCAGCACATAGCCTTGCCGGTCCCTTGGCGATGCGATCAGTGTGCGCCGGTGCTCGCCGGTGGACCTCCGAGCTGTGGCACATGCTGGAGGCGCTCTCGTGCTTGGAGAGCACGAATGTTCACCGTGCGCACATGCCGGTCGGAGAAGAGCGCGGAAGGGTCGGACGGTGCCGCGGTCGCGGAGTGCACCGGACCCCGCCGGGGCGAACGACAACGGGGGCCGCCACGCTCTCGGCGTGGCGGCCCCCGTTGATTCTCGCTGAAGCAGCTCAGGCGCTGATCATGTTACGCAGGACGTACTGCAGGATGCCGCCGTTGCGGTAGTAGTCCGCCTCGCCCGGGGTGTCGATGCGCACGTCGGCGTCGAACTCCACCGAGGACCCATCGTCCTTGCGTGCCGTGACCCTGACGGTCTCCGGTGTCTCGCCCTCGTTGAGTCGCGTGATGCCGGAGATGTCGTAGCTCTCGGTGCCGTCCAAGCCCAGCGACTTCGCCGTGGAGCCTGCCGGGAACTGCAGCGGCACCACGCCCATGCCGATGAGGTTCGAGCGGTGGATACGCTCGAAGGACTCGGCGATGACCGCCTGCACGCCCAGCAGGGCCGTACCCTTGGCCGCCCAGTCACGCGAGGAGCCGGAGCCGTACTCCTTCCCGGCGAGCACGACCAGCGGAGTGTTCTCGGCGGCGTAGTTCTGCGCGGCGTCGTAGATGAACGACTGCGGCCCGCCTTCCTGGGTGAAGTCACGGGTGTAGCCGCCCTGCACGTCATCGAGCAGCAGGTTGCGCAGCCGGATGTTGGCGAACGTGCCCCGGATCATCACCTCGTGGTTGCCGCGCCGGGAACCGTAGGAGTTGAAGTCCTTGCGCTCGATGCCGTTGTCCTGCAGGTACTTGCCCGCGGGGGAGTCCGGCTTGATCGCACCGGCAGGCGAGATGTGGTCGGTGGTCACCGAGTCGCCGAGCAGCGCGAGCACGCGCGCACCCGAAATGTCGGTCACCGGTGCGGGCTCGGCACCCATACCCTCGAAGTACGGGGGCTTACGCACATAGGTGGACTGCGGATCCCACTCGAAGGTCTCGCCTTGCGGGGTGGGCAGCGAACGCCACCGCTCATCACCGGCGAACACATCGGCGTAGTCGGTGGTGAACATCTCCTGGGTGATCGCGGAATCGATGGTGCTCTGGACCTCCTGCGGGCTCGGCCAGATGTCGCGCAGGTAGACCGGCTTGCCCTCGGTGTCGTGGCCCAGCGGGTCGGACTCGAAGTCGAAGTCCATCGACCCGGCCAGCGCGTAGGCGATCACCAGCGGCGGCGAAGCCAGGTAGTTCATCTTGACGTCGGGGTTGATCCGGCCCTCGAAGTTGCGGTTGCCGGACAGTACCGACACCACCGACAGGTCGTTGTCCTGGACCGCGGAGGAGATATCCTCCGGCAGCGGCCCGGAGTTGCCGATGCAGGTGGTGCAGCCGTAGCCGACCAGGTGGTAGCCCAGCTTCTCCAGGTAGGGCCACAGCCCGGCCTTCTCGTAGTAGTCGGTGACGACCTGGGAACCGGGGGCCATCGAGGTCTTCACCCACGGCTTGGTGGTCAGGCCCTTGTCCACGGCGTTGCGGGCCAGCAGCGCGGCACCGAGCATCACCGACGGGTTCGAGGTGTTGGTGCAGGAGGTGATCGAGGCGATCACCACGGCACCGTGGTCGAGTTCGAACCGACCGCGCTCCTCGGAGTCGACCGTGACCGGCTTGGACGGGCGACCGGAGGCGCCATTGGCCGCCGAGGCCGGTTCCGGCATGTCGGCCACGCCGTGGTGGGTCACCGAGGGCGCGTCGCTGGCCGGGAAGGATTCCTGGCCGGCTTCGTCCAGTGCGGCGTCATCGGCCTCGTTCGGACGCTGGGTGGGCACGTAGTCGGCCAGCGACTCCCGGAAGGAGGACTTGGCGACCGAGACGGCGATGCGGTCCTGCGGACGCTTCGGCCCGGCGATCGACGGCACCACTGTGGACAGATCGAGCTCGAGGTACTCGGAGTACTCGGGCTCGTGGTTCGGGTCGTGCCACAGGCCCTGCTCCTTGGCGTAGGACTCGACGAGGTCGAGCTGCTCCTGTGGGCGCCCGGTGAGCTTGAGGTAACGCAGGCTCTCCTCGTCGATCGGGAAGATCGCGCAGGTGGAGCCGAACTCGGGGCTCATGTTGCCGATGGTGGCGCGGTTGGCCAGCGGGACCGAAGCCACACCGGAGCCGTAGAACTCGACGAACTTGCCGACGGCGCCGTGCTCGCGCAGCATCTCGGTGATCGTGAGCACCACATCGGTGGCGGTGGCCCCGGGGGGGATCTCTCCGGTGAGCTTGAAGCCGACCACGCGCGGGATGAGCATCGACACCGGCTGGCCCAGCATCGCGGCCTCGGCCTCGATGCCGCCGACGCCCCAGCCGAGCACGCCCAGACCGTTGACCATGGTGGTGTGCGAGTCGGTGCCCACGCAGGTGTCCGGGTAGGCCTGCCCGTTGCGGGACATGACACTGCGGGCCAGGTGTTCGATGTTGACCTGGTGCACGATGCCGGTGCCGGGCGGGACGACCTTGAACTCGTCGAAGGCATCCTGGCCCCAGCGCAGGAACTGGTAACGCTCCTTGTTGCGTCCGTACTCGAACTCGACGTTGCGCTCGAAGGCATCCGATTTGCCGAACACGTCGATGACCACCGAGTGGTCGATGACCAGTTCCGCGGGAGCCAGCGGGTTGACAGCCGAGGCATCACCGCCGAGTTCGGTCACCGCCTCGCGCATGGTGGCGAGGTCGACCACGCACGGGACTCCGGTGAAGTCCTGCATGATGACCCGCCCGGGGGTGAACTGGATCTCGGTGGACGGTTCGGCGTTGGGATCCCAGTTGGCCAGGGCACGCACGTGCTCGGCGGTGATGTTGGCACCATCCTCGGTGCGCAACAGGTTCTCCAGCAGAATTTTGAGGCTGTAGGGCAGGCGCTGCGCGCCGTCGACCGCGTTGAGCCGGAACACCTCATAGGAGGCGTCACCGACCTTCAGCGTGTCGCGGGCGCCGAAGCTGTCCTTGCTCGCAGGTGCAGTCACGTTCAACTCCATCTCGCGACGGGCGCAAGTTCGGGAACGACAGGGAGTCTCGCGCACGTCGGCCGAGCGTGCGCGGGGCCCAGGTCTCAGTACAAACAGTACGCTTGTCCTGTATTTGCCCTCAAGGCAGGGTCGGTGAAGAAGAACCTAGCCATCGCCGTGCGTGTAACCATGCACTTTTTTCGTCGTGCACAGTGCGGCGTTGTTGATGCTGGACCTTCGCGTGATGCCCGCCGGCGTTCGACGTCATGCGCGCCATGAGGCGGCGATCGCGATGCCACCCGCGACAGTGGCTCGAAAAAATGCCGGGGCCCGCTACGGCTGGACGACCCCGGCAGGCAGAGGTTCGCCTCAGGCGAGGCCGCTCACGTCCACGCGGGCCAGTGCGGTCTTGGCCAGGCGTACGAGCAGTGCCTCGACCACGGCGGCGACCACACCGGTCAATACGGTGGTGAAGAAAGCAGGCATGGTGATCCGTTCGCATCCAATGCTGTGGCTGATTACCGTGGACCAGCATGGTCGCCATGGGTGAGCAGGGGGTTCGGTGGAGGTAACCAGCAGGTGAACGATCCCGAAAACCCGGCGCAGCGGCCGTGATATCCGCCACGGTGCCGCTGCGAGTCCTGCCTCACGGTCGCGCATCACGGCTTGTCTCGATCTCGGCCGAGGCGCCCCCGCCTGCGGAAGCGGACCCGTTGGCGGCCTGCATGCCCGACCACGTGCCGAGCATCAGTGCAAGCAGCGTTGCCACGTGGACGGGCGTGGCGGCCCGGAAGGTAGCGCCGGATGCCGGACCGAGTGAGCTGAGCAGGACACCGAGGCACGCTGCCGCCGCCGACAGCGTGGCGCTGTGCTTACTGCTGGTGCGGGCCTTGTCGGCCGCAGCAAGCACGGTGTGCACATGGGCCGTATTCGCGCACAGGACGTGAGCACCCCACGGCATGGCTCCGGATTCGGCGGGCACTCCGATCCCGATGTCCGCGGCGGCCAGCGCGGAATGCCCACGGGCCGACACGACGGCCACGACGTGGCCGTCGGCTTGCAGGCGGCTCACCGAGTTGCGGAGGTGATTGCCTCCCGGCACGGCGCCGTCAAGGGGCAACCGCTGGTCGAGACGGCTGCCACGGCCCGCAACCAGTACCGACCCCACCGAGCGGGCGGCTTCGACGAGGGACTCGGCAAGCGGATCGAGTTCGGTGGTCACGGTATCCACCACCTGCTGTCCGGTCAGCAGCGCGGGCGCATCGAGTACCACCGTGTCCACCCGGTCCAGGCGGCGCAGCGTATCGGGGTTGAAGATCAAGTCGCCGCGTGCGGATATCGTGCCGGTCAACTGCGCTGCGAAGGCCTCGCGTCCCGCTTTGCCGGGGCGGGGCATTCCCGCGAGCAGCATGGCCAGGGCACGCTGGGAGGAACCGGTGGTCGCCAGCACGGTGCCGTAGCCGGCGAGAGCGAGCGAGCCCGATGTGTTGGCCACGCGTTCGATCGGTCCGTCGGGCAGCGGACAGGGGCGAGACGGATTCTCGAGGGGTCCGGCGCGGTGGATGCCGGGCCGGTTTCCCGTGGTGCGCTCCCACCTGCGCCATGCCCGATTCCTGGCGAGTACCTCTCGTGAGGTGCAGAATCGCTGACAGGTGCCGATGAACAGAGACATCGGCTGACGAGCGGCGGTTTGGACAACCGTGGTGCCGAGCGTGAGGGCCGTGTCGGTGCCGGGGCGGCCGAACCGGGATTCCACTGCCGAGCGCATCCACGGCACGGCATCCGTCAGCGACAGGGTCGCAGGCAGCAGTGCGGGCAGGGTGCGGATCGGCAGCAGCGAGGTGATCGCCGCGTATCCGAGCCCGGCCAAGCTCGCCGCGAGCGCTCCTGTTTCCCGCAGGACGGGAGCGGTGTTGCCGGGATGGTGGGCACTGGCGGGCGCATCGCCGGAACCTTCCAGGCCGTACTCCCGTTCGATTTCGGTGACTACGTCGATCAGGGCGCTGCGGGCGACGGGCTCGGTGCCGTGGGAGATCACCACTCGACCGAGTGCGGCGTTGACTTCGGCACTACGCACGTGCTCCATCTCGGTGAGCCGCTCTTCCAGGGCACGCGCGGCCTCGACCGTGCCCGGGTGATGCATTCCCCGGACTTCGAGATGGACCCGGCCGTCACCGGTCCAGCTGCGCCTGTCCGAAGAAGAGTCGGTCAGAGTACGTACTGTGTCCAGCACCGGGCTTGCGATCTCCGAAGCTGTGGAGACCAGCCGGCCAAGCGCCATCGGCGTTCCTTTCACATCCGCAGGCGGCAGGATTGGCTCGCGATTGTCGCGAGGGATTTCACGTCGGTGGCACGGCCGGTGTCACCGTGGGGATTCGGGGTGCTGGTGCCGGTTCAGCAGTGCGTGCCCCACCCCGATCGCCAATGCCACGGGCCATTCGATGAACGCGAATGCGGTTCCGAGAGCGAGACCGCCGTAGAACATCGAGTGCTCACGAGAAGGTAGTTGGGCGCGTACCGATTCCGCGGCCGAGGTGAAGTCCTGACTGCTGGTGGGAAACTGAATATCGGGCACGTGGAACCGCGCGGTGACGAACGGGAGTTCGACCGTGGTGCTGTGGCCGTGGCCGTTCCGCTGTCGCGTGCCGCCGGAGCGCTGTGTGCTCGACTGCTGCGTGCCGCTGGAGCGCTGTGTGCTCGACTGCTGCGATTGCTGCTCCGGTTGCTTGGTGGACCGACTGGTCCGGCGAGACTGTTGCTGCTTGGTTCGACTCGAACCGGCTGCCGTGGTCATCTCCCACTCCTCTCGCACGCTTCCCGGAATCCTCGTAGATTACGACACGATAAACAGAGAATGCGGCGCTCGCATGTGCCCTTCCCCGAAGGGAGTGTGTGCTTGCGTGCTCGCCACGTTGCCTCACACAGCACAGGTGTACCCACGAATCGCGCTGCGGTAACGCTGGACGATCAGCTCCACCACGTGCGGATGCGCGCCGATCGGCTCGGCCACGGCATCGGTTCCGAGTTCCTGCAGCCACTGGTGAAACCGCCCCGGCGCCAGCAGGTAGGGGACGATCAGCGTCGGCCGATCGGTGGGGCCCGGTTGTGCCAGGAGTTCGGAAGTCGAGGGAGAAGCCGTCGTGATGTAAGTGGGGGTCAGCGCGGGACCTGTCGGGGACAGCATCCTGCCGAGCAGGTCGGCGGCGGTGGCCACCTCGGTCAGGGCGTGCGGGTCCGAGGACCCGGCGGCGGCGAAGACGACCCGGTCGCCACGCCGCCACCCGGCAGCGTGCAGGCGCCGACCCATGGCCAGCGCCAGCCCGGGCGAGGGACCCAGCGCCGCGGTGACGACGACCTCGTCACCGCGGCGGCTGTTGCGGATCTGTGCTGGCAGATCGTGTCGGACGTGGTAGCCGGCCGCCAGGAACGCGGGAACCACCACGGCAGGACCCCGGATCGCGGCCAGCGCCTCGGCCACCGTCGGGCCGATCACGTCGACATAGGCCACTCGCACGTCCACGCCGATCCGGCGCTGCACGGCCGCGGCGATCCGCTCGATCACCGCAGGACCTGCGGCCTCCCGTGTCCCGTGCGCCACCAGAAGCAGGCTCGGGGATTGGGCCATCTCGTCCCGCTCACCCCAGACCGATTTCGACGGAACCCTGCCGATGCCGGATCGGGAATGTCGGTAGCTGCGTCGACGGCTCGTCGAGACATACTCCGCTGCGTAAGGAGAACACGTGCTTGAGCAGGGGAGAGGCCACGGTGGGTTCCCCGTCTCGGTCGCCGACGATGCCACGACTGATCACGCCCGCGCCGGTGAACGGGTCCACATTGTCCACGGCGAACAGCTCGTCCTCGGCGGTGCGAAACAGTGCCACCGCTCGTCCGTCGACCAGCGCTGCGACCCCGTATTCGGGCGGTACCGCCTCGCGGTCACACACGGGTACCCATTTCATGCCGAAACCTCCTGTTCTGCACGCACGTTCGGCAGGGGCAACTCGACCGGTGCGGGACGGATCTGCCCGCGCTGCTCGGTGAACTCGATGGTCGGATCCGGTGCGCCGGGAGCGTTGACGAAGGAGACGAACCGGGACAGTTTCTCCGGATCCTCGAGAACCCCGGACCACTCGTCGGTGTAGTTGCGGGTGTGCCGGTCCATGGCCTCCGCCAGCTCCTCGGCGATGCCGAGGGAGTCGTCGACCACCACCTCGCGCACGTGCTCGAGCCCGTCGTCGAACGACTCGATCCACGCGGCCGTGCGCTGCAACCGGTCGGCGGTGCGCACGTAGAACATCAGGAACCGGTCGATCAGGCGGACCAGTTCCTCGTCGGTGAGGTCGGTGGCCAGCAGTTCGGCGTGGCGGGGGTTGAATCCGCCGTTGCCGCCGACGTAGAGATTCCAGCCCTGTTCGGTGGCGATCACCCCGAAGTCCTTGGAGCGTGCTTCGGCGCATTCCCGGGCGCAGCCGGACACGCCGGCCTTGATCTTGTGTGGGGCACGCAGGCCGCGGTAGCGCAGTTCCAGCCGGATGGCCATCGTCACCGAGTCCTGCACCCCGTAGCGGCACCAGTCGGTGCCCACACAGGACTTCACCGTGCGCAGGGCCTTGCCGTAGGCGTGACCGGACTCGAAGCCCGCCTCGGCCAGGCGGCGCCAGATCTCGGGCAGATGCTCCACGCGCGCCCCGAACAGGTCGATGCGCTGGCCACCGGTGATCTTGGTGTAGAGCCCGAACTCGCCTGCCACCTTGCCGAGGGTGATGAGCTTGTCCGGAGTGATCTCCCCGCCGGGCACACGCGGGACCACCGAGTAGGTGCCGTTGCGTTGCATGTTGGCCAGGAACCGGTCGTTGGTGTCCTGCAGCCCGGCCTGCTCGTCATCGAGGATGTGTGGACTTCCGAGACTGGCCAGAATGGAGGCCACCGCCGGCTTGCAGATGTCGCAGCCGCGGCCGTTGCCGTGTCGGTCGATCAGCTCGGAGAAGCTGGTGATGCCGGTGACCTGCACAATTTCGAACAGTTCCGCCCGGGATTGCGCGAAGTGCTCACACAGCGCCTTGGAGACCTGCACCCCGCACTCGCCGAGCAGGTTTTTGAGCATCGGCACGCAGGAACCGCAACTGGTACCCGCCTTGGTGCATGCCTTGATCCCGGCGACATCACCGGCCTGCTGCGTGGTGACCACCTCGGTGATGTCGGCTTTGGACACGTTGTTGCAGGAGCAGACCGTGGCCTCGTCGGGCAGCGCGCCCGTACCGACACCGTCGCCCTCGGGCAGCAGCAGCTGCTCGGGGGCAGCGGGCAGCTCGTGACCGACCAGAGGCCGCAGGGTGGCATAGGCGGTGGCGTCGCCGACGAGGACGCCACCGAGCAAGGTACGGGCGTCGTCGCTGAGCACGAGTTTGGTGTAGTTGCCTGCAGCGTTGTTGGCGTAGACGACTTCCAGGGCCCCTTCGGTTCCGGCGTGGGCATCGCCGAAGCTGGCGACGTCGACACCGAGCAGTTTGAGTTTGGTGGCGGTGTCGGCACCGCCGAACGGGGTGTCGCTGTTCTCGAGCAACTGCTCGGCCACGGCGGTGGCCATGCTGTAGCCGGGAGCGACGAGCCCGTAGCAGTGGCCGTCGACGGCGGCGCACTCGCCGATGGCCCAGATGTGCTCGTCACCGGTGCGGCAGTACTCGTCGACGAGGATTCCCCCACGGGGGCCACGCCCGAGCCCGGCGGGTTCGGCGAGGTCGTCGCGGGGGCGGATCCCGGCGGAGAACACGACCGTGTCGGTATCGAGGACGATGCCGTCGGTGAGGGTGACCGCCTCGACGTGACCGTGCTCGCCGGCGTGGATGGTCTCGGTGGCGGTGCCGGTGTGCACGTGCAGGCCGAGGTCACCGATGAGGCGGCCGAGGATGTGTCCGCCGCCCTCGTCGACCTGGACCGGCATCAGCCGCGGGGCCATCTCCACGATGTGGGTGTCCATCCCCAGCGTTTGCAGGGCGCCTGCGGCTTCGAGTCCGAGCAGGCCCCCACCGACGACCACACCGGTTCGGCCCGGGGTCGCCGCAGCACGAATGGCGTCGAGATCGTCGAGGGTGCGGTAGACGTGGCAGCCGGGCAGCTCGTGACCCGGCACCGGGGGAACGAACGGCCGCGATCCGGTGGCCAGCACCAGCGCGTCGTAATCGATGGTGGTGCCGTCGGTGGTGGTGACCCTCCGGTGGTGCCGGTCGATGCCGGCCACAGTGGTGCCGGTGCGCAACTCGACCCTCGGGTCGGTGGCCACCTCGTGGGTGACCAGACCGAGGTCCTCGGCGGTCTTTCCGTCCAAATAGGACGACAGGCCGACACGGTCATAGGCCGGGTGGGTTTCCTCGCCGAGGACGACGATGTGCCAGGTGCCCGCTTCGTCGCGGGTGCGCACATCTTCGATCAAGCGATGACCGACCATGCCGTGACCGATGATGACGAGCGTGCGGTTCATGCGGCGTCCTCCTGTTCGGGGATGGTGTCGGCAAGTGACCGGCAGAGCCGGCGGATCGTGTCGGTGCAGCTGCCACAGCCGGTGGTGGCTCGAGTGGCTCGCGCGAGGGCGGGAACATCGCGGGCACCGTCGCCGAAGGCGGTGGCCAGTGCTTTCCGAGTGACGTTGTTGCAGCGACAGAGCACGGCGCTATCGGGCAGTTCTCCCGAACCGGTGTGCCGGGCCGGGGTGGTGCCGAGCAGGGCCGCGAGTCGGTCGGCGGGAACGGGCCTGCCCGCCGAATGGAGCTGGCTCATCGTGGCCACGGCTGTGGGCAGGCCCAGTACCACGGCGGCGGCGATGCGGTCATTGTGCAGGGACAACCTGGCGTAGCGGCCGCGCGCGGGATCCGACAGGGTGACGGCCTCGGCATCATCGCCGGAGTTCAGTTCCTCCGCGGGACCGAGTGTGACGAGGTCGATGCCACAGGCCTTGAGCCGGGTGATGTTGCGCGTGCCCGGGTAGTGCGCCTCGGGCGAGGCGCCCGACAGCACCTGTGCCAGAACATCGGCCTGGCACCGGCCCGCCCCGCTCGACTCGGTCGGCAGACCGTCGTGCTCGGCGCAGTCGCCGAGGGCGTGAATGCGCTCGTCGGTGGTACGGAGCTGATCGTCGACCACCACACCTCGGTGCACGGCAAGGCCGGCCTGACGGGCCAATGTGGTCTCGGGCAACACCCCGGTGCAGACCGCTACCGCCTCGGCGGCCACTTCCTGCCCGTCGTCGAGAGTGAGCGCGCCGGGCCGATATTCGCGGGGATGGCCGGACAACCGCACGCCGATTCCCCGCCCGCTCAGTGCCTCGGCCAGCATCCGCCCGGCCGCCGGATCGAGCCGACGGTCCATGAGGTGCTTGCCCGCATGGACGAGGGTTACTGCGAGGCCTCGTGCGTTCAGGGCGGTCGCGGTCTCGACACCGAGCACTCCACCACCGAGCACGGTGATCCGTCCGGAGGACTCGGCCAGCCGTGCGAGATGGGCACCGTCATCGAGGGTGCGCAACGGGGTCACGTTTTCCACGAGGAAGCCCTCGGAATCGTGGAGTCCGGGCACCTCGGGCAGGTGGGGGCGTGCTCCGGTGGCCAGGACCAGGGTGTCGTACCGGTGCTCCTGCCCGGTGTCGGTGCGCACCAGCCGCCGATGTCGGTCGATGCCGGTGACGGTCACGCCCTGCCACACCCGGACGGCATCCGGATGCCGGGGCAGCGTCAGTGACTCCGTGCCGAGATTGCCCTCCAGAACCGAGGTCAGCAGCATCCGGTTGTAGGTGGGCCGGGACTCGGCATCCAGTACCGTGATCCGGCCCGCATAGCCTTGCCGGAGGAGCTGATCGATCAGCCGGTGCGCGCCGGGACCATGGCCGACGATGACGAGATCGTTCACGCGGACACCTCCGGAACGGCTTCGAGGCGCACGGCGCTGACCTTGAACTCGGGCATCCCGCTGCGCGGATCTCGGGCCGGCTGGGTCAGCAGGTTCGCTCGTGCCCCGTCGGGGAAGTGGAAGGGCAGGAACACGGTGTCGGTGCGCAGCGAGCTGTCCAGGTACACCCGGGCCACGGCACTGGATCGGGCGGAACTGATCCGGGCGAACAGACCCTCGTCGAGCCCGCAACGCTGAGCGGTGTCCGGATGCACCTGCACGAAAGCCTCCGGGGCCGCCTCGGTCAGGTCGGGCACCCGGCGAGTTTGCGCCCCGGTCTGATACTGCGCAGGCAGGCGACCCGTGGTGGCCCACAGCGGGAACCGGGTGTCGGTGGTCTCGGCCGGGCCGCGATGCTCGACCTCCTGGAACCGGGCACGCCCGTCGGGATGGGCGAAGCCGTCCAGAAACAGCCGGGGAGTTCCCGGGTGCGCCACCATGCCTGCCGTGTCCGACTCCGCCGTGTCCGGGACCGTTGGCGCAGGGCAGGGCCAGTGCAGTGCTTCACCGGCGTCGAGGCGCTCGTAGCTGATGCCGGAGTAGTCGGCCGCTCCGCCTGCCGAGGCTCGGCGCAGCTCGTCGAACACCTCGCGGGGCGAGGTGGGGAACCGACCTGCCGGCTGGCCCAGCCGGGTGGCCAGACCTTGCAGTACGTGCAGGTCCGACCGCGCGTGCTTCGGCGGCGTCAGCAGCCGGCGACGGCGCAGCAACCGCCCCTCGAGATTGGTCAGGGTGCCCTCCTCCTCTGCCCACTGCGTCACCGGGAGGACGACGTCGGCCATGCGTGCGGTCTCCGACGGCACGAAATCGGCCACCACCAGCAGGTCCAGGTCCGCCAAGCGCTCGGCGATCGCAGCCGAGTCCGGCGCCGACAGCACCGGGTTCGACCCGAACACCAGCAGCGCGCGTGGACCACCCTCGGTACCGAGTGCCGCCAGCAATTCCGAGGCCGAGCGCCCCGGACCGGGCAGCGTGCCGGGAAGTACTCCCCAGACATCGGCGACATGCTCGCGCGTGGCCGGGTCGGTGATCAGCCGGTATCCCGGCAACTGATCGGCCTTCTGGCCGTGCTCGCGCCCACCTTGCCCGTTGCCCTGCCCGGTCAGGCAGCCGTACCCGCTGCCCTCGATACCGGGTAGACCCAGCGCCAAGGCGAGGTTGATGAACCCGCCGACCGTGTCGGCGCCGGTGCTGTGTTGCTCGGCACCGCGCCCGGTGAGCACATAGGACCGCTCGGATTCGGCCAGCATCCGCACCGCCTGCCGCTGAGCGGCCACCGGCACCCCGGTGACGTGCTCGGCCCGTTCCGGCCACCACGACACCGCCCGGGTCCACGCTGTGTCGAATCCCGTGGTGCGCTCGTGGACGTAATCCGCCTGGTATCGGCCCTCGGTGACCGCGATGTGCAGCAGTCCCAGGGCCAGGGCGAGATCCGTGCCCGGCGCCGGCTGCAGGTGCAGCGCTGCCGCCTCGGCCGTGGCGGTGCGGCGCGGATCGATCACGATCAACTCCGCACGGGTCAGGTGCTGCATCAGCGGGGGCATCGTCTCCGCCGGATTCGCTCCCGCCAGCAGGATCGTGCCTGCTCGGGCGAGGTCGGTGACCGGAAACGGCAGACCCCGGTCCAGGCCGAACGCGGCCGTGCCCGCGCTTGCGGCCGCCGACATGCAGAACCGGCCGTTGTAGTCGATCTGGCTCGTTCCCAGTGCCACTCGGGCGAATTTGCCCAGTAGGTAGGCTTTCTCGTTGGTCAATCCGCCCCCGCCGAACACCGCCGTGGCTTCCGGGCCGGATTCCCCGGCGATCCGTTGCAGGCCGGTGGCCACCGTCTGCAGGGCGACACCCCAGGACACCGGCGTCAGCTCGCCGTCGGTCCCGCGCACCAAGGGGTGGCGCAGCCGCTCCGGTGTCTCCAGAAGGGCCGGAGCCGTCCAGCCCTTCTGGCACAGGCCCCCGCGATTGGTGGGAAAGTCCGAGGGGCTCACCGCGACGCCGCTACGTTCGACGGTCAGTCGGGTCCCGCATTGCAGGGCGCAGTAGGGACAGTGCGTGTGCACGCTGCGGATGTCAGACATCGGCGGCCTCCTTGTGTGCCGCCACCGCGGCCCTCTCGGCCACCGGGACTCGGGCACGGCCGCGCCGGAGGTAGATCGCCCAGGTGGCGATCACACACACGAGGTAGAAGACCAGGAAGGTCGTCAGGGCGGTGTCCCCATTGGCCGCCGCTCCGCCGAAGGAGACGCGGAAGGTGAGATTGATGAAGACCCCACCCAGGCAACCCACCGCACCCGCGATCCCCATCACCGTTCCGGACAGCTTGCGGGCTAGGGCGGTCGCCTCCACCGCGCTACCACCGGAGGCGACCGCGTTCTCGGCCTGCCGCGCGAAAACCGCCGGGATCATCGTGTAGACCGAGCCGTTGCCGATGCCCGTCAGGATGAACAGTGCGATGAACGAGGCCAGATAGAGCGGGAAGGAGTTCTGAGCCGAAGCCACCAGTAGCAGTCCCGTTCCGGCGGCCATGCCGAGGAAGTTCCAGAACGTCACCCGGGCACCACCCCATCGGTCGGACAGCCGACCGCCGACCGGACGCGCCAGTGAACCCAGCAGCGGACCGATGAAGGTGTAACCGGCTGCCTGCAGTGCGGTGAAGTCGAACTCGCTTTTCAGGACCAGCCCGAACGCGAAGCTGTAGCCGATGAACGAGCCGAACGTGCCGATGTAGAGGAAGGACAGCCACCAGGTGTGCCGGCGTCGAACCGCCTCGGCCAGCATCCCGGGAGCGCGGCGCACCGCGTCGATGTTGTCCATACGCAGAGCGGCGAGTAGGGCGGCCACGACGATCAGTGGCAGGTACACGGCGGCGACGTGGACCGGGCTGGTACTCCCGGCGGTGGCGATGACCAGCAGGCCGACCAGTTGGATCACCGCGACCCCGATGTTGCCGCCACCCGCATTGAGTCCCAGGGCCCATCCCTGGTGCCGTTGCGGGAAGAAGTTGGTGATGTTCGTCATCGACGAGGCGAAGTTGCCCCCGCCAACGCCGGTGAGCGCACCGATCAGCAGGAAGACCCACAGCGGCGTGCCGGGCCGCATGACGAACACCGCCGTGAGAACGGTCGGAATCAGCAGCAGCGAGGTGCTGAACACCGTCCAATTGCGTCCCCCGAAACGGGTCACGCCGTAGCTGTAGGGGATGCGCAGTAGCGCGCCGACCAGGCTCGGAATGGTCACCAGCAGAAATTTCTCGCCGGCGGTAAAACCCAGGCCGATCTCCGGGGACATGAACAGCACCATGACCGACCAGATGCTCCAGACGGAGAATCCCACGTGCTCGGAGAAGAGGGAAAGCCACAGGTTGCGTCGCGCGATGCGCTTGCCCGAGCGCTCCCAGAACTCTTCGTCCTCGGGATCCCAACCCGTGATCCAACCACCGTTTCCGGTGGGGGGTGTGGCACTGGCCGTGGTTGTCGTCTCCAATGTGCGCTCCTCTCGCCGTGCTGCGTCGACGCTAGGAAGCGCGTGTTTCGTGCAGGATCTTCGTCGTGTTACCGGCGTGCTAACTCGTGTTGCGAGTTTTCGGGTCCGTTCGGGTCCGTTCGTGGTCGGACGATGCGCCCGGTACGGGCGCTCCGGAGCCCCGGTCACCTCCTGTGGCCGGGGACATGGCACGGTGAACGAGTGGCTGAGCGCGGGAGCGATACTGCGGTGGAGTTGCAGCGGGCGCGGGAACTGTTCGCAACCGCGCGACGAATCACCGCGCTGACCGGTGCCGGCCTTTCCACCGACTCGGGCATCCCCGACTTCCGAGGCCCCCGAGGTGTGTGGACGAAAGACCCCAACGCCCAGCGCCTGAGTGACATCAACAGCTATGTCGCCGACGCCGACGTGCGGCGTCAGGCGTGGCGGAGCCGTGCGGCCCATCCCGCCTGGGACGCCCTCCCCAACGCCGGACACCGTGCTTTCGTGGATCTGGCCTCCTCCGGGCGTTTGCGCGGAGTGCTGACCCAGAACATCGATGAACTCCATCAGCGAGCCGGTCTCGACCCGGATTTGGTCCGGGAACTGCACGGTTCGATGTTCGGCACGGTGTGTCTGAGCTGTGGGGGCCGTGGCGGGATGCGGGAAACTCTCGACCGGGTTGCGGACGGGGAGGCCGATCCCCATTGCCTGGCCTGCGGTGGGATGTTGAAGTCCGCCACCATCTCGTTCGGACAGTCCTTGGACGAGGACGTTGTCCGGGAGAGCCAACGGGCGGCCTTGGATTGCGACCTGTTTCTCACGGCGGGGACCTCGCTGACCGTGTTCCCGGCCGCCGGCTTTGCCGACCTGGCTGCCAAGGCAGGCGCGGACCTGATCATCTGTAATGCCGAGCCCACGCCGTATGACGAGCAAGCTGCCGCCGTGCTGCGGGGGCCGTTGACCGAGGTTCTGCCCGAACTCGTGGCTGTGCCGCAAAGCATGCAGCAGCGCTCCCTGCGGACCTGGGGAGATCCCGGCACCTGGGCGTAATGAGCGATGCTGCGCCGGTAAGCCGTGGTCGTTCCGGGTGATCCGGCGCTTCCCGCCTCGGAGCTTCTCTTTTCGACGTCACCTGAGTAGTGGATATTGCCCGGGTTGGCGGATTCCAACTGGTGAACCGGTGATCCGGATGGCACAGTCCGTGATCGTCTCGCCAATCCGTTCGGAGCAGTCGTGCCTGGGCGATCTCGCCCGCACGGTCCTGCAGCAGGAGGTGACGGTTGTGACGCGATCTCGGAACAGGGACCCCGTCGAGTACCGAAGTGGCTTGCGGTGCCTCGTCGCGGTGGTGGCGGCCACGGCGATGTTGCCCGCGACTCCGGCCGGTGGCGTCGCCGTACCGCCCCGGCCACCCAACCCGAGCGAGGACCGCATCGACGCCGAGCGGGCACAGGCCCGCAAGATGGCCGAACGGGTGGGCACGCTGGCCAATCGGCTCGCTGCCACCGAATCCCGCCTGCGGAAGCTGTCCACGCGGGTCGCGGTGAAGCTGGAGGAGGCCAACAAGGCCAGGGTCGATCTGCGTCGGGCCGAACGGGCGTATGCGCAGGCGAAGCAGCAGGCGGAGTTCGCTGCTGCCGAGGCCGATGCGGCGGCTCGGCAGGTCGAGGAGCAGCGCCGCAGGCTCGACGAGTTCGCCGCGAGCAGTTACCGGCAGGGCAGCCGCCTCGGTTCGATCCCGGCTTTCGTCGGGGCCGAAAGCCCGCGGGAGATGCTCGATCGGGCCGCGTTGCTCGATGCGATCAGTGAGTCCAAACTCGATGTCCTCGACGATCTTCGAAGTGCCCGGACGAAGAAGGCGAACAAGGACTCCTCGGCGCGCCAGGCGCTCCAGAATGCCGAGGCAAAACGGGTGGCCGCCGACCGTGCGCGGGCTGCTGCCGAAAAGGCCAAGGACGCCGCCGTGGCGGCACGGCAAGCACAGCAGGCACAGGCCCGCAAACTCCGTGCCGAAAAGGCGAGGGTCGAACAGCAGCTCGAGCAGGCGCGGGAGAACGTGGCCGGGCTGGAGCAGCAGCAACAGCGCTACCAGGAGTGGGTGGCGGCCAAAGAGCGGGAGGAACGCGCTGCTGCGGCAGCCGCGCAAGCGGCCACAGACGGCCTCGCACAGGGGGCTTCGCCACCCGGTGACACGGTCTCCGAGAACAGCGCTGTCGAGACCGTGGTCCAGCGTGCGGTCTCCCAGGTGGGGGTGCCCTACGCATGGGGCGGTGGCAATGCCCACGGGCCCACCCGAGGAATCCGTGACGGGGGAGTGGCCGACGCACACGGCGACTACCTCAAGATCGGTTTCGACTGTTCGGGGCTGATGGTCTATGCGTTCGCCGGAGTCGGTATCGAACTCCCGCACTACAGCGGGTACCAGTACCAGGCGGGGCGCAAGGTGCCGTTGTCGCAGAAACGGCGTGGGGACATGCTGTTCTGGCAGGACGGTGGCGGCATTCACCATGTCGCGCTGTATCTCGGCAACGGCCGCATGGTCGAGGCCCCGTACTCGGGTGCGCAGGTACGGGTGACTTCGGTTCGCTACGACGGGATCGCTCCGTACGCCGTTCGTCTGTTGTGACCCACGGCAGCATGCATTACGCCGCGCAGGGATCATTCGGGCATGGCGGACGAATTCGCGGTGATCATCCTGGCAGGGGGGCGGGGCAGCAGACTCGGGGGAGTGGACAAGGCCGCTGTCCGGGTTGGGGGCAGTTCACTGCTGGACCGGACGTTGGAGGCGGCGTGTGCGGGAAAGCCGGTGGTGGTGGTCGGTCCGCGCGTGTCGGATCGCGAGGTCGTGTGGACGCGTGAGGACCCTCCGGGGTCGGGGCCACTGGCGGGACTGGCCGCCGGACTGCGGCAAGTACCCGCCGCAGCGGAGCTCGTGGCGGTGCTGGCCGTCGATCATCCGCACCTCACGCGGGCAACACTGCACAGGCTGGCGGATGCGGTGGTCGCCGAGTCGATGTGCTCGGGGGCGGTGCTGATCGACGCCGAGGGTGCGCCCCAGTGGTTGCTGGGGGTGTGGCGTGTCGATGCGCTCCGTACCGGGATGCCCGCGCAGGTGAGTGGAGGGTCGGTCCGCTCCGTGCTGGAACCGCTGGATCCGGCCTTCGTTCCGGGGCAAGGTGCCGAGGCATCCGATGTGGATACTCCGGAGGATCTGCGGCGCGCGGCGGATGACTCCTGAGTCGCCGGCTTCGCACTGTGCCGATACGGACTTTACTGTATTAAATTAATCTATTTTTTCAGTGTTGATCGAAATAAATTCCCAAAGCCACAAACAACACAGACGGCGCACCACGCTTCACAGCAGTCACACGACGCATACGTTTCCCTGAGAGTGGGGCGGTGCCCCCACATCCGGGTGGCATGAGCACGTGCCAGGATCTTGCTGACAACACCGAGCGGCACCGGCGCAGCAGCAGGGTCCCAGCGAGGATTCGACAGGAGGATGTTCAAGTGACCGATCCCGGGCAGGGCGAGAGCGGGAACGGCGGTGCGGCGACCGACGCGGCCGCACAGGCCCATTCGATGGATCAGGAAAATACCCCTGCCCGGGACGCGCAGTTGCTCGAACGGACGGTGTTCGAGGTCAAGCGCGTGATCGTGGGGCAGGATCGACTCGTGGAGCGGGTCCTGGTCGGTTTGCTGGCCAAGGGGCACATCCTGTTGGAAGGAGTTCCCGGAGTGGCCAAGACACTGGCCGTGGAAACCTTCGCCTCCGCCGTGGGCGGGACGTTCTCCCGACTGCAGTTCACCCCGGACCTGGTTCCCGCCGACCTTCTGGGCACGCGCATCTACCGGCAGAACAGCGAGCGCTTCGATGTCGAACTCGGGCCGGTGCTGGCCAACTTCGTCCTGGCCGACGAAATCAATCGCGCTCCGGCGAAGGTCCAGTCGGCCCTGCTGGAGGTGATGGCCGAGAAGCACGTCTCCCTGGGTGGCGAAACCTATCCGATGCCCCGCCCGTTCCTCGTGCTGGCCACCCAGAATCCCATCGAGAACGAGGGCGTCTACCCGCTGCCGGAAGCGCAGCGGGACCGCTTCCTGTTCAAACTGCAGGTCGAGTACCCCACAGCCGAGGAAGAACGCGAGATCGTTTATCGGATGGGGGGTGCCACCCCCGAGCCGCAGACGGTGCTCACCCCTGAGGAACTGACACGGCTGCAGACGGTGGCTTCGAACGTGTTCGTCCACCATGCCCTCGTCGACTATGTCGTGCGGCTGGTACTGGCCACGCGCTCGCCCAATGAGCACGGGTTGCCCGATATAGCAGGGTGGGTTTCCTACGGTGCTTCACCGCGCGCCACCCTCGGCGTCGTCGGCGCCGCGCGGGCGCTCGCGCTGGTCCGTGGACGCGACTATGTGCTTCCACAGGATGTGGTCGACGTGGTGCCGGACGTTTTCCGGCACCGCCTGGTGTTGTCCTACGACGCGCTGGCCGATGGAGTTCCGGTCGATCACATCGTCAATCGGGTGCTGCAGACGGTTCCGCTGCCCCAGGTGTCCGCTCGCCCGCAGGCCGGTACGCAAGGCCCCCCGGCGTACGGGCATGCACCGGCCGGTGTGAACCACCGTCAGTGAGGAGCACTTCATCGTGTCGGCAGCCGACGACCAGCGGCCACCCTGGTCCCCACCCGCCCTGCACGGCGACCGACTACAGGTGGCGTTGCGGACTCTGGAACTGACCGTGCGCGGACGCTTGGATGGCCTGCTGCAGGGCAACCATCTGGGACTGGTGCCCGGCCCGGGGACCGAACCGGGAGAGGCGCGGGCCTACCAGCCCGGTGATGACGTGCGTCAAATGGACTGGGCGGTCACTGCCCGTACCACCGAACCACACATCCGCCAGACGGTTGCCGACCGCGAGCTGGAAACCTGGGTGGCGCTGGATCTCTCACCCAGTCTCGACTTCGGCACGGCAGCCTGCGACAAGCGGGAACTGGCGATTGCGGGGCTGTCCGCGGTGACGCACCTGACCAGTGGTGGGGGAAACCGGATCGGTGCGGTCGTGGCAAACGGGCAGGAGACCCGGCGACTTCCTGCACGGGCAGGGACCGAATACGCACGCGCGATGCTGCGGCAGGTGGCCGAAACCCCCCGTGCTCCGGAAGGCACACGCGGTGACCTGGCGCAGGTGCTGGAGTCGCTGCGGAGGCCGCCGCGCAGGCGC
Source organism: Haloactinomyces albus (assembly GCF_031458135.1). NCBI lineage: Bacteria > Bacillati > Actinomycetota > Actinomycetes > Actinopolysporales > Actinopolysporaceae > Haloactinomyces > Haloactinomyces albus. The sequence continues at coordinate 4,900,219 of NZ_JAVDXW010000001.1, forward strand.
GGTCTGGCTGTGGTGATCTCCGATTTCCTCGGTGCTCTCGACTGGCAGCGTGCCCTTCGCGGATTGGCCGCCAGGCACTCCTTGCTGGCTGTTGAGGTTCTCGATCCGCGTGACCTGGAACTACCGGATGTCGGCACCGTGCTGCTGGCGGATCCGGAGACGGGTAAGCAACGTGAGGTACGCACGACGCCGGTGTTGCGCCGTGAGTTCGCCGCTGCTGCGGCAGCACACCGGGACGAGGTGGCGACTGCGCTTCGACGGGCGGGCTGTGCTCACCTGACACTGCGGACGGACTCCGACTGGATCGCCGACATCGTCCGGTTCGTGGTGGCGCGTAAACGAGGCTGGTCCGGGGGAGTGGCGTGATGTTGAGTCTGACCGGATTCACCGCACCGGGCTGGTTTCTGCTGTTGCTGGTGGTGGCTGCCCTGACCGTGGGCTACGTGTGGGTGCTGCGTCGACGCAGCACCCACACCATGCGATTCAGCAATCTGGCTCTGCTGGAGCGGGTGGCGCCGAAACGGCAGGGGTGGCCCCGGCATGTTCCGATGGGTCTGCTCGGGGTGTCGCTGATCCTGCTGACCGTGGCATTGGCCGGTCCGACCGCCGAACAGCGGATTCCGCGTAACCGTGCGACGGTGATGCTCACGATGGACGTCTCGCTGTCGATGAAGGCCGAGGATGTCCGGCCGAGCCGATTCGAGGCGGCGAAGGTGGCGGCCAAGGAGTTCGCGGACGAGCTCACGCCGGGCGTCAATCTGGGTCTGGTGTCGTTCTCCGGCACGGCCACGACCATGGTGATGCCCACGACGGACCGGGCGAGTGTGAAGCAGGCCATCGACAGTCTGCAACTGTCCGAGGCCACTGCCACCGGCGACGGTATCAAGGCCGCGATGACGGCGATCGAGTCGTTCGGCCGGATGATCGGGGGCGCGAAGGGACCACCGCCTGCTCGGATTGTGCTGATGGCGGACGGGGGCCAGACCATACCCCGGGAACTCGATGCGCCGAGGGGCGCCTACACCCAGGCCAGGGCGGCCAAACGTGCCGGCATCCCGATCTCGACGATCTCGTTCGGCACCAAGTACGGGACCATCCGCATCGACGGCGAGTCGCAGCGGGTCCAGGTCGACGACGAGGCGATGCGCACGATCGCGGAGCTGTCGGGAGGTGAGTTCCACAAGGCCGCCAGCGCCGAGCAGCTCCGGCAGGTCTACGACACGCTGCAGAAGCAGATCGGCTACGAGATCAAGCGCACCGATGCGAGTAAACCGTGGCTGGTGCTGGGCACGCTGATGGCGATCGTCGCAGCCGGAGTGTCGCTGTTCGTGGGCCAGCGGCTGCCGTAGAAGCCGGAGAACCCGCCCGGCTGTGGTGCTGATCACGAGGAGCATGCCCGACTCGGTTGCCTGCGTTAAGTTCGGTGGATGAGTGGTGCTCTCCCGGGGCTGGACGAGCTTCCGCTGCTCGTGGAGCTGGGTGCCGCGTTGCTGTTTTCCAGCCTGATCGGGCTGGAGCGCGAAGTCCGGGCCAAAAGCGCGGGGCTGCGTACCCATGCGCTGGTCGGAGTCGGTGCCGCCCTGTTCGTGCTGGTGTCGAAATACGGTTTCACCGACATGCTCGGCTGGGAGAATGTGCAGCTGGGGCCCTCACGAGTGGCTGCCCAGATCGTGTCCGGGATCGGCTTCATCGGTGGCGGTCTGATCTTCGTGCGCAGGGACGCGGTGCGTGGGCTCACCACCGCGGCGACGGTGTGGGTGGTGGCCGCGGTCGGCATGGCCTGCGGCAGCGGGCTCATCGTTCTGGCCGGAGCCACCACGCTGGCCCACTTCCTGGTGGTGGTCGGGTACCAGCGACTGGCGATGCTGCTGCGCAAGGCCATGCGTGAACCTCAGCTCGTGCGTATCGGTTACCTCGACGGCCACGGCGTTCTGCGGAGTGCGCTCACGCTCTGTACCAGCCACGGTTGGCAGGTACTGGATCTGCAGGTCGAGCAGGAAGACACCGACGACACCGACGGCAAGGCGGGACGCACGGCCGTGGTCGCGTTGCGGTTGCGCGGGAAGGGACGGATTTCCGACCTGGTCGACGAACTCGGTGCCCTGGGCGGTGTGTTGCACGTCGCCGCGGGCGAGACACCGGACACCAGCTTCTGAGCCGGCCGTGGCCTCCCACCATTCGTCGGCCCCGGTGAGGCACACACGCCACTCACCCCGAGTCGGCGACGCCGAGGGCGCGGGCGACGAGCGTGGCCAGGTGCACCGATTCGGTGCCGAGCGCTTGGCGCAGCTGGGTTCGGCAGCTGAACCCGTCGGCGACCACCTCGGTGCCGTCCTCGGCAGCACGCACGGCAGGCAGCAGGGAATCCTCGGCACAGGCCATCGAGACGTCGTAGTGCCCACGTTCGAACCCGAAGTTGCCCGCCAGTCCGCAGCAGCCCGAGTCCAGCACCCGCGCTCGCACCCCGGAGGCCTCCAGCATCGAGCGATCGGCCTCGAAGCCCATCTCCGCGTACTGGTGGCAGTGCACCTGCACCAATGCCTCGGAGGCTGTTTCCGAGACCGCTTGTTGCCAGTGCGGCCGAGTCGGCTCCGCCCACTCGGCGAAGGTCTGCGTCGCCTGTGCCAATGCCGCGACATCGGGATCGTGGGGTGCCAGTTCCAGGGCATCGTTGCGCAGGAACGCGGTACAGCTCGGTTCCAGCCCGACCACCGGCAGCCCGGCGTCGAGCTGCGGGCGCAGCAGGCGTGCGGTGCGGCGCACCACCGCGCGCGCCACCTCCAGTTGCCCGGTGGAGGCCCAGGTGAGTCCGCAGCAGACCTGTCCCGGCGGCAGCTCGACCGACTGTCCCAGAGCCTCCATTGCGGTGATGGCGTCCCGGCCGATCCGGGGGTCGAAGTGGTTGGTGAAGGTGTCCGGGAACAGCACGAGCCGTTCCCGGCCCGGTGCGGGCGAGTCACCACCACGGTCGCCGCGGCGACGCTGGGACCACCAGGAACGCAAGGTCTGCGACGCGAGGGTGGGCAGGTCGCGCTCCGGTGCGATACCGCCCAGCCGCTTGAGGATCGGCGCAGTCCATCCGGTCATCACCCGGTTGGCCAGCCGCGGGGCGTACTGTCCGACGGCCAGCCACAGCGGCAGAAACCCCATCGAGTAGTGCGCGGCAGGCCGTAGCCGGTTGCGGTAGTGCTGATGCAGAAACTCCGCCTTGTAGGTGGCCATGTCCACGCCGACCGGACAGTCGGTCTTGCAGCCCTTGCAGGACAGGCACAGATCCAGCGCGTCGCGGACCTCCTCGGAACGCCAGCCGTCCGTGATGGTCTTTCCTGCCAGCATCTCGAACAACAGATGAGCTCGCCCGCGGGTGGAGTGCTTCTCGTCCCGAGTGGCCCGATAGCTCGGGCACATCACTCCACCGCTGGGATTCAGGCACTTGCCGATTCCGACACAACGGCGTGTGGCCGGGGCCATGTCCCCGTCGTCGTGGTGCAGTGCCAGCGTGGTGCGGCTGGGGATGCGTGGCGGAGCCACCAGTACCCGCAGGTCGGCATCGAGTGGACGCGGGCGCACGATCTGACCGGGATTGAGCAGGTCATCCGGATCGAAGGCGGATTTGAAACGGTCGAACGCGTTGATGATCGCGGGCGGGTACATCCGTGCGAGCAGTTCCGAGCGTGCCTGGCCGTCGCCGTGTTCCCCGGAGACCGAGCCGCCATAGGTGGTCACCAGATCGGTTGCCGACTCCAGGAACGACCGGTAGTGCGCCGCGCCCGTGGCCGACCGCAGATCGAAGTCGATCCGCACGTGGATGCATCCGTCGCCGTAGTGGCCATAGGTGACACCGCGCAGACCGAACCGATCGAGCAGCGCGTCGAACTCCCGCAGATAGGAGCCGAGGTGCTCCGGTGGCACAGCGGCGTCCTCCCAACCGGACCAGCGTTCGGACCCGTCGGACATCCGAGTGGAATAGCCCGAACCCTCCTCCCGAATCCTCCACAGCGCGGCCATCCGGGCAGGGTCGGTGTGCACCACGGTCTCGGCACGATCCTCCAGCGCGCGCACGATGTGCCGGGCGGCGGCTTCGGCCTCACCGGGTTCGCTGCCGCCCGTTTCCACCAGCAACCAGCTGCGCCCGCCGGGCAGCAGCCGCAGGGCGGGAGAGTCGGGGTTGCGGTGGGCCACGACGTCGACGAGTTCGGCGCTGAGTCCTTCGATGGCCAGCGTGTCCAGGTCGCGCAGCCGGGTCACCTCGTCGGCGGCGGCATAGGTGTCGGCGAAGCCGAGCACGACCATCGCACGGGCCTGTGGCGCCTCGACCAGCTCCACTGTGGCACCGAGCAGGGTGGCACAGCTGCCTTCGGTGCCGACCAGGGCACGGGCCAGCTGAAATCCGTTCTCGGGCAGCAGTTGGTCGAGGTTGTATCCGGAGACCCGCCGCGTGAGCTCGGGAAAGCTGTGCCGCACCTCGTCGCCGACGTCGTCGACCAGACCTCGCAGCGCCTGATACAGGCGTCCGGTGCGGTCACCGCGCGCGCACAGCGTCTCGAGCTCGGCAGGCGAGGTCGGCCCGACCTGCAGCCGGGTGCCGTCGCCGAGCAGCACATCGAGTTCGCGTATGTTGTCGACGGTCTTGCCCCAGGCCACGGAATGGGTCCCGCAGGAGTTGTTGCCGATCATCCCGCCGAGCGTGCATCGGCTGTGCGTGGACGGATCCGGGCCGAAGGTCAGCCCGTGTGGCGCGACGGCCGAGCGCAACGTATCCAGGACCACACCGGGCTGTACCTGCGCCAGGCGCCGCTGGGGATCGATGTCGAGAATGGTGTTCATGTGCCGCGAGAAGTCCAGCACCAGTCCGGAGCCCGCAGCGTTGCCCGCGATACTGGTCCCGGCGCCGCGGCTGGTCACCGGCAGCCGATGTTGGCGGGCGATGGCCATGGTGGCTGCCACATCATTGTCGTGGCGCGGAAAGACGATCCCGGCAGGGACCCGACGGTAATTCGACGCGTCCGTGGCATACAGCGCACGGGAACCGGGGTCGAACCGGGCCTGCCCGTCGATGGAGGCGCGGAGTTCGGCGGCGAACTCCGGGATGTGCGCGGCCGTGGGGGAGGTGGTGCTCATCGATGCGCGCTCCTGAATGAAAGGATCGGGACGTCGGGGACGGTGCCGAGGCTGATCGACAGCATCCAGTCTCGGCGCGGCGCAGTCTGCCGTCCAGCGGCTTTTCACCGAAACCGGGACACGCAACGGCCACGCCGAGATCGAAGCCGATGCGGGCATACGCGCCGGTAGCCGATAATCTCGCGTCCGGTTGAGGAGCGGCCGGGGAAGCACTCCGCAGCGGCCTGCACCGGATATTCCCGCGTGGTCGCGGTGGCAATGCGGACGGCGGCTCAGGGACCACGAATAATGTTCTCTCGAATTGGTTCTTTTCAGGAGGTGGATCGACAGTGGCACGGTCCGTACTGGTGACCGGCGGCAACCGCGGTATCGGGTTGGCCATAGCCCGGGCATTCCAGGCTGCCGGAGACAAGGTGGCGGTCACCCATCGCGGTTCCGGCGCTCCGGAGGGCCTGTTGGGGGTGAAGTGCGATGTCACCGACCCCGACCAGGTGACACGCGCCTTCGACGAGGCCGAGGCTGCGCACGGCCGGGTCGAGGTGCTGGTCGCCAACGCGGGCGTGACCGACGACGGTTTGCTGCTGCGGATGGGCGAGGAGCAGTTCGATCGGGTTCTCGATGCCAACCTCGCCGGATCCTATCGGGTGGCCAAGCGTGCGGCGAGCAGCATGCTGCGTAACCGAAAGGGTCGGATGATCTTCGTCTCCTCGGTGGTCGGTCTGTCCGGTGGGGCGGGGCAGGCCAACTACGCGGCGAGTAAAGCCGGGCTGGTCGGACTGGCTCGCTCGGTGGCCCGCGAGTTGGGGTCGCGCAGCATCACCGCGAACGTGGTGGCTCCCGGATTCGTCACCACCGACATGACCGAAGCGCTGTCCGAGGAGCGCAAGCAGGAAATCTTCGCCCAGATTCCGCTGGCGCGTTTCGCCGAACCCGAGGAGGTGGCCGGAGCGGTGACCTGGCTGGCCTCCGATGCGGCGGCCTATGTGACCGGCGCGGTGATCCCGGTCGACGGTGGCGCGGGCATGGGCCACTGACCCGATCCCGTCCTGTCCCGCAGTGTTCCCAGTCAATATCTCTTGTCGAAAGGATGCCCATGACCGGCTTGCTCGAAGGTAAGCGGATCCTGATCACCGGTGTGATCACCGATGCCTCGATCGCCTTCCATGCTGCGAAAGTCGCCCAGGAGCAGGGGGCCGAGGTCGTGTTGACCGCGTTCGGTCGCGTGCGTCTGGTCGAACGCATCGCCGATCGGCTGCCGAAGAAAGCGCCGGTGATCGAACTCGACGTCACCAACGCCGAACACCTCAGCAGCTTGCCCGATCAGGTGCGAGAGCACGTCGACGGACTCGACGGTGTCGTGCACTCGATCGGCTTTGCCCCCGAGTCCTGCCTGGGTGCGGACTTCCTCGAAGCACCATGGGAGGACGTCTCCAGCGCTCTGGAGATATCGGCGTACTCGCTGAAGTCCCTGACCGGGGCATGTCTGCCGCTGATGAGCGAGGGCGGGTCGATCGTCGGGATGGACTTCGACGCCCGCGTGGCTTGGCCCGCCTACGACTGGATGGGCGTGGCCAAGGCAGCGCTGGAGTCGACCTCGCGCTACCTCGCCCGGGAACTCGGACCGAAAGGCATCCGCGTGAACCTGGTTTCGGCCGGGCCTGTGCGCACCATGGCGGCCAAGTCGATTCCGGGATTCAAGGGCCTGGAGGACACCTGGGGGGAGCGTGCTCCCCTGGGCTGGGATGTGGAAGATCCCACCCCGGTGGGGCAGTCGGTGTGCGCGCTGCTGTCGGACTGGTTGCCGAAAACGACCGGCTCGATGGTCATGGCCGATGGGGGCTTCCACGCCGTCGGTGCCTGAGCACGTCACGAATATCCGCGCGTGTGGCCGCCTCACCCGGGCAGGACCCGGGCGGGTGGCCACGATCGTGCAGGCGTCATCATGGTCGGGTGAGCAATCCGGTGAGCTTTGATGCGGTGCTGTTTTTGTCGTTCGGCGGGCCGGAAGGCCCGGACGAAGTCCGCCCTTTCCTGGAGAACGTGACCCGGGGCAGAGGAGTGCCGCCGGAACGTCTGGACGAGGTCGCCGAGCACTACCATCATTTCGGCGGTGTCTCGCCGATCAATCGGCTCAACCGGGAGATCATGGCGGCGGTGGACACTGAGCTCACCGCGCGGGGTGTGGACCTGCCGGTGTATTTCGGCAACCGCAACTGGCACCCGCTGGTGGAGGACACCGTCGGCCGGATGGCCGACGACGGAATACGGCGGGCGCTGGTGTTCGCCACCTCGGCGTGGGGCGGTTATTCGGGCTGCAAGCAATATCACGAGGACATCTCCCGAGCCCGCGGGGCAGTGGGGGAGCGTGCACCGGAGCTGGTGAAACTGCGGCAGTTCTACGATCACCCGCTGTTCGTGCAAGCCAATGCCGATGCCGTCCGCCGGGCCTACGCCGAGTTGGCGGCCTCGACACGCGAGCAGGCCCGGCTGGTGTTCACCGCGCACTCGGTCCCGTTGCAGGCCGATGATCAACCGGGAGCCGACGGCCGGCCGCAGTGGTACTCCCGACAAGTCCACGAGACGGCCCGACTGGTTGCCGAGGAGGTCGGTGTCGACAGCTACGACGTGGTCTGGCAGTCCCGATCCGGCCCGCCGAGCGTTCCGTGGCTGGAGCCGGACATCTGCGACCACTTGGATGAGGTGCACGCCGCGGGAGTCGGGGCGGTCGTGGTGAGCCCCATCGGATTCGTCTCCGATCACCTCGAAGTCGTCTGGGATCTCGACAATGAAGCCAGTGAGAAGGCCGAGGAACTGCGGATGGGTTTCGCCCGCGCGGCCACGGCGGGCACGGACCCGCGATTCGCGGAGATGATCGTCGATCTCGTCGTCGAACACCTCGAGGCGAAACAACCCCGCAAACTGTCCACCCTGGCCAGCGCGGGATGCACCACCAACGGAGAGCCCTGCGCTCCCGGCTGCTGCTGAACGCGCCCCACCGGGCGACCGTGCGAGAAGGCGGCCGCCCGGTGTGACAGGCGATTCAGTGCTGCTCGGCGCGGTCGGCCAGCACCCGCACCATCTCCGCAATGGCCGAGCGCCGAGCAGCACGCACCGAATCGAACAACGGCCGAAGTGCGTCGGTGCGCGCGCGGGTGGCCGATGCGGACAGCGCACCACCGGGTGCGTCGTCGGTGGCGGCCCAGAGAATGGCTTCCACTTCCGAGGCCCGCTGCAGAATCCGCAATGGCCGCTGCGGCACGTCCTCGGGCCAGGACGGGTTCGGGCGGGACGAGACGGTCTCGGCGATCTCATTGCGGACGCCGGGACGGCGCTTGGCGATATCGAGATCGGTCAGCGTGCTCGCGGCTTCCCGCATCGCCGAGGCCATGCCGTGCTCGGCCTCGCCGATGGGCAGATGCTCGGCGGGCGGGAGATCATCGAGTTCGAAGACTGTCCACCGGAGGATTCCCTCGGCAGCGGGGTCGGGCTGTCGGGGCACCAGACCCAGCCCGGCGTCGGCCAGAACGACCGCCTCGCCGCGATGCAGCGCCGCCCGGGAGAACTCGGTGGACCCGTCGAGCCCGCGCACGTCACCGGCCACTGGTAGGACCAGTTCACCTCGGGCTGCTCCGGCTTTACGCAGCGCTGCCAGCAGCAGCGCCGGACCGGCGGGGGAGTCTTCGGGGCCCGGAAGATCCAGGCGCGAGGCGAGCTCGTCCTCGGCAGTGCGCACTTCGTGCGCCTCGGCCCACACCTGCAGGGCATCGAGCACGTCGTCCGATGCGGCGGCCCCGTGCAGCCACGCGGATGCCCAGACGACCATGGTTGCGCTTGGACATGGCACGTCGTCCAGGGTACGGATTCGCGTGCTGTCTTCGCGATCGGGTTGGTGCGGTAGCGCGGCGTGTCCGATGCCTCCACCGAAAGACAGCAGACTACGGTTCCGAGGCGTGCGTTCGATCGATTACGGCAAGGACGCGGTGGCCGGTGGCCGACCTCGTCGAAGCATTCCGGAGATCACCGCGGTGGCCGGCCTCGTCGTCGAGGATCCGGCGAGCGGCTTCTGCGGTGCCGTCGTGCGTGTCCAGCGCGGCAACCAGGTCAAGCACGATGTGGTGTTGGAGGACCGGCACGGCCGTCACCGGGTGTTTCCGATGCGGCAGGCGGCCTTCCTCCACGACGGTGCCCCGGTCACCCTCGTGCCCGAGCCCGTGGCCACCGGCCCGGCTTCCGGAAGCCCGACCTCCGCCGGGAGTGCGGCGGCGCAGTCGGCGTCGGGTTCCGTGCGCGTGGAGGGATTGCGTGCCCGTACCGCTCGCGGCAGTCGCCTCTGGGTGGAGGGTCTCCACGATGCCGAATTGGTGGAGCGTGTGTGGGGTCATGACCTGCGTGTGGAGGGGATCGTGGTCGAACCGTTGCACGGTGTCGACGACCTGCCCGCACTGCTGGCGGAATTCTCACCCGGGCCGGGGCGACGTGTCGGGGTATTGGTGGACCACTTGGTCGCAGGAAGCAAGGAATCCCGGCTTGTCGAGAGCATCGACGATGCCGACGTCGCGATCACGGGCCACCCGTACGTCGACATCTGGGAAGCGGTCAAGCCGCGGTCGTTGGGCATCGCTGCCTGGCCGCACGTTCCACGTGGCACATCGTGGAAGGACGGTGTCTGCGCCGAGCTGGGATGGGCCGGGCCCGCTGACGGCTGGCGCCGCGTACTCGCGGCCGTGTCGAGTTTCCGGGACCTGGAGACACCGTTGATCGGCGCCGTGGAACAGTTGATCGACTTCGTGACGACGCCCGAGAACTGATCGGTGTGGGTGCATGTCGTCTTCTGCCCGGCGGATCGGCCGGCACGGCTGCGGTGATCACACCTTGGTTACGGCCTGATCGGCCAGCCACGGTGCGTGGACATATCTGACACTATTGGTGCATGGCCGCACTGTTGTGGCTGATCGCAGGAGTGATCCTGGTGGCAGCCGAAGTCATCTCCGGCGAGCTCGTGCTGCTGATGCTCGGTGCCGCGGCGATCGGTACCGCCGGGGTGGCAGCGTTGGGGGCTCCGCTGTGGCTGGACGCCGTGATCTTCGCCGCGTTGTCCGGGGGACTGGTCGTGTTGGCCAGGCCGGCTTTGAAGCGCCGGTTGGAACGGGGTCATGAGCTGAGAACCAACGTGAACGCCTTGATCGGGGCCCGTGCGACGGTCGAATCGACGGTGGATGCCACGGACGGCCGCGTGCGCATCGGCGGTGACGTGTGGTCGGCGCGAGCGTTCGACGAGACGCAGGTACTGGAGCGGGGCCGAACGGTGACGGTCATGGAGATCTCGGGGGCCGTTGCCGTCGTCTGGGCCGAACCATGAGGAGGCTGTTGTGAATCCGACCCCGATTGTCCTGATCGTGGTGGCTGTCATCGTATTGCTGGTGATCGTCCTCGCGGTGAAGACGATCCTGTTGATCCCGCAGGCGACGAGTGCGGTCATCGAACGGTTGGGGCGCTTTCGCTCCGTGGCCGAACCGGGGCTGAACTTCCTGGTGCCGTTTCTGGATCGGGTTCGCGCCAAAATCGACCTGCGCGAGCAGGTGGTCTCGTTCCCACCGCAACCGGTGATCACCCAGGACAACCTCACGGTCTCGATCGACACCGTGGTGTATTTCCAGGTCACCGATTCGCGCTCGGCGGTTTACGAGATCTCCAACTACATCCTCGGCGTGGAGCAACTCACCAGTACGACGCTGCGTAACGTCGTCGGAGGGATGAGCCTGGAGGAGACTCTGACCTCCCGCGATCAGATCAACACCCAGTTGCGTGGAGTTCTCGATCAAGAGACCAGCCGGTGGGGAATCCGGGTCGCGCGAGTGGAGTTGAAGGCCATCGACCCGCCGCCGTCGATCCAGGACTCGATGGAAAAGCAGATGCGCGCGGACCGGGAAAAGCGCGCCATGATCCTCAACGCCGAGGGCGAGCGGGAATCGGCGATCAAAACGGCCGAGGGTCAGAAGCAGTCGCAGATCCTCTCGGCGGAGGGAGCCAAGCAGGCGGCGATTCTGTCCGCGGAAGGGGAACGCCAGTCCAGCATTCTGCGCTCGCAGGGTGAGCGGGCGAGCCGGTACCTGCGGGCGCAGGGCCAGGCGAAGTCGATCGAGAAGGTGTTCGCCGCGGTCAAGCGGGGCAAACCGACCCCGGAGTTGCTGGCCTACCAGTACCTGCAGACCCTGCCCGAGATGGCCCAGGGGGACGCCAACAAGGTGTGGGTGGTGCCCAGCGACTTCAGCAAGTCGCTGGAGGGCTTTGCCCGGATGCTCGGCGCCCCCGACGAGCAGGGAGTGTTCCGCTACGAGCCTCCGCAGGAGGAGCCGCCGGAAACCGCCCCGGAGGAGGACGAGGAGTCCATCTCCTCCTGGTTCGACATCTCGACCAGCCCGGAGGTGGCCGAGGCGGTGCGTGCCGCCGAGGCGGTGGCACGCAAGGAAGTGCCCAACATGAACAACATCGGCGGTGGCCGATCTTCCTCGCAGGCCCCCGCATCGCCCACTGCGCAGCAGCCCGCGGTGCCGGGGTCTGAGTAGCAGCGGAACAGGATCCTCCGTTAGCGGACCAGCTGTCTGTGTGGGTGCTCAGGTGGCGGTATGTCGATGCCCTGATCCGAGCACCACGAGGTCGACCTGCTTGGTCTGTCGACGAAGACCTCATCGCAGCCTGCCGCACGCAGCGCATCTGCTTGGGCTTCGGAGTGCTGGTCGCGGGTGGGGACGCGTCCGTAGCCGATACCGCATGCGACGGACTGTATTGCGAAGGCCCGACAGCGTGACGGTGGCGCGGACACGGGTTGCGTGACAAACCCGACCTGCGAAAACGCGTGCGTGTTGATGGTGTCTCGTGAACGTTCATTTCTGCAGCAGCAGGGCTGCTCCAGCGACAGAGACTGGCGAACGGGTTTCTGGTGAACGTTGATTCCCGTGGCTGCGCTGAGCCGCAGGACGGGGAGCCCGCGTCGGTCGGTGTGGACTCCCCGTCCGTTGGCGGAGTTGTGTTCGGTCAGGTTGTCGATTCGGCGGGTTCGTCCGTGGCGGTGTCGTGTGGCTCGGGCTTGGTGCTCGGTTGTGCGCTGAGCATGGTCAGGGCCAGGACCCCGGCCGTGACGAGCACACCGGCGGCGACGGTCATTGCGGTGCTGTAACCGGTGACGAGGGCTGTCCCGGTGGGAAGGTCGGTGTTGTCCGGGTCGACGCGGTAGACGGCCGCCTGAGTCAGTGCCATGACGCCGAGGCCGAATCCGAGGGCGAGCAGGAACATGGCTGGTGCCAGATGCAGCCAGTAGCTCACCTCGACGGCGACGGCCGAGAACCGGAATGCGGCCAGGGCGCTGAGCAGCGCGCCCAGGGTGCCGAGTTGGCCCCGGTGGCGCTCGGCGGCGATGAGGGTGCGGCTGCCGAGGAGGACGAGCAGGCCGACGGGGACGTTGATGAAAGACACCCAGCCCCAGCCGAGGGCGCTGCCGAGCGGCCTCATATCTGAACGGGGGGATCACCCCGGAGGGCTTCGGCTATCCGGTCTTGTGGCGCTGGTAGTGCCGGGCGACGCGGGCTCGGTTGCCGCAGCGGGTGGCTGAGCACCAGCGGCGGCGCGAGTGAGCCGGCAGGAACAGCAGCACGCAGCCGTCGGCCGCGCACTCGCGGATCTTGGCGACCGCTGGATCGGACAGCAGGTCGGCGGCGGCTTCGGCGAGCCGGCCCGCGAGGCGCGTTCCGGGCGGGCCGATGCGCCGTCGGGCGCCAGTGGTGATCGACCCGTTCCAGCTCAGTTCGTTGATGAGGGGCGCAGCGCCCTGTGTGTGGTTGAGCGCGTCGAGGTCGGCCTCGGCAGGGCGTTCGCCCCGGCGAACGCGGGCGAGAGCTTCGGTCGTGTGCTCGCGGATCGCCCGGACGTCCGCCAGGTCCTCCTCGGCAAGGTGCGCGAGCACGTCGTGCACCTCCGGGAACCGGTCGGCTTGAAGCCCGAGCCAGGCACGCAGACCGTCGAGCGTGGTGAGCAGATCACCCGTGGCCGGGCGGGTGTTGACCAGGTCCAACGCCAGCGGCTCGCCGACGAGCGGGGCTTCATCACTCATAGACTAATGCTACCTCAATTCTTGACGCATTAGTATGCCGTCACGTACTAATGCATTATCGACAACTTAAGGAGTTAGCATGATGTCCGATCGGATCACGCGCACCACCCACCGGCACGTCGACGTCGACGATGTCCGCGTCTTCTACCGCGAGTCACGGCCCGACAGGGCGGGTGCACCCGTGCTGCTTCTCCTGCACGGCTTCCCCTCGGCCTCGCACCAGTTCCGCCGCCTCATCGACGTCCTCGGAGCGCGCTACCGGCTGATCGCCCCTGATCTGCCCGGGTTCGGCCACACCGAGACCCCGGATGACTTCGTCTTCTCCTTCGACCAGCTCGCCGAGGTCACCGACGGCTTCGTCCAGCGGCTCGGACTGGACCGGTTCGTCATGTACGTCTTCGACTACGGCGCCCCCACCGGCTTTCGCCTCGCCGAACGCCACCCCGAGTGGATCACCGGGCTGGTCGTGCAGAACGGCAACGCCTACGAGGACGGGCTCTCCGATCTCGCCCGCGACATGCTCACCCAACACCCCGACAACCCCGGCGCCGAGGACACCCTTCGAGACCTGCTCACCCTGACCACCACACGCGGCCAGTACGAGACAGGCGTGGCCACCCCCGAACTCATCGCCCCGGACGGCTGGATCCTGGACCAGTACTTCCTCGACAAGCCGCAGCGCCAGCAAGCACAGCTGGCGCTGCTTTTCGACTACCACTCCAACATCGAGCGCTACGACCGCTGGCAGGCCTGGCTGCGCAAGCACACCCCGCCCACGCTCATCACCTGGGGCAGCAACGACCCGTTCTTCCCCGAACCCGGTGGCCGCGCCTACCTGCGCGACCTGCCCGAGGCCGAACTGCACCTCTTCGACACCGGCCACTTCGCCCTCGAAGACCACCTGAGCCGGATCGCGCCACTCATCGCCGACTTCCTCGACCGCACCTGGCGGTAGTCGCGTCCGCCCCGGTCGGCGAACCACTCCTGGTCAGGCCGACAGCGCGGCCTGACCACCACCTCTTTCGGTGTTCCACAGCACCACGGCGTTGAGCACCAGGCCGAGCGCGCCGAGCTGATCTTCCATGCCTTCCTGGTAGCTCTGGCGGAGTTCGCCGCGGTGGCCGAAGCAGAGCGTGCGGGCCGGGTCGATGTGCCAGAACCGAGTGTCGGCGAAGTTGGCCAGCCGGGGTGCGTACTGCATGCCGCAGATCCGGCACAGGCCGAAGACCATGTCCGAATGAGCGGTTCGACGGAGCTTTCCCGCTCGGACTCGGGGATCGTCCAGCGCGGCTGAACACGAGGGCGCGTCCGGTTTGGGTCCGGCAGCACCCGGTGCTGCCGGACCCAACTATTTGTGATGACTGCATGCTGGAGCAGAATACGAAAAGATATACTCATATTTACTGCACTTTCAGTATAAAATAAAACTAATCAAACATCACACCGTCCAAGCAGATCCCTCACAGAACAACAACGCACGGACAAGAGAGCTGTACTGCGCACGATCAATCGGGAGCCGTCCCGACCGGCACTGCGGGAGACCGCCGAACTTGTCGGTACCGGCAACCTGCAACGGTGCCGATATCCCGGAAAAGTTACTCGAAGCCGGATTCAATCACTGGGGCAGCCCGACATCCCGGCCTCAGGCCGGTACCTGGTCAGCCGCTTGCAACAGCTCGGCAATGTTGATCTTTCCCATGCCGAGCATGGCCTGGGTGGCTCGTTGTGCCCGGCTCGGATCGGGGTCATCGATCAGTTCGAAGAGCACGGTCGGAACGACCTGCCAGGAAAGGCCGAACCGGTCCTTGAGCCAGCCGCAGGGTCCTTCCTGTCCGCTCTCGGACAGCCGACTCCAGTAGTAGTCGACCTCGTTCTGATCCGCGCAGGGAATCTGGAAGGAGACGGCCTCGGTGAAGGGAAACTGGGGTCCACCGTTGAGCCCGACGAACTGCTGCCCGTCGAGGCTGAAGTTGACGGTCATGACGCTGCCCTCAACTCCGGGTGTCTCGGGCCCGTAGCGGGTCATTCCGAGAATCTCGGAGTTGGGAAAGATGGCGGTGTAGTGCGCTGCTGCCTGCTCGGCCTGTCCGTCGAACCACAAGCAGGGGATGGTCGTCGGCATTGGTCGTCCTCTCTTTGGCCCGGGGTTGTTCCCGGCTGAAGGTATGACCGTGCCCGTCCGTGAAATTCATCGGCATTGGTGTTGAAGCCTGGCTCGCACGCCGCGCTGACCTGCTGGATGGATGCCGAGAACATCACGGTCGACGATGAGTAATCACACCACGCGCCCGCGCAGCTCCCGAGCACCCACCCACGCTGCCTCATCCAGCAGGTCAGGATAGGAGTCCGGGAGGATCCAGGACAGATCGAACAGTTGATTCAGGGTCGCAACGACGGCAGTGCCGGTGTCTGCCCAGCCATTTCGGCTGGGCAGACACCGGCACCAATGCGCCCGGCGGGGGAGCGGCCGGGCTATTTCGTGACCTCGAATGTGATGGTCTTGGTGTACTCGCGGCCGTGGACGTCGGTCGCGGTGACCTGGGCGGTGTGCTCGCCGACGGCCAGGTCGGCAGGCAGCTGCAGGCGCCACAGGTGCATCGTCCGGTCGGCCAGGCCACCGCCGTGGGCCAGTTGCTCCTGGACGGCAACCGGGTCGGACCACTCGGCGCCGACGCGCGGGGTCTCGCCGTTCATCGGCTGGGTGCGGACGGCCTGGAGTGCCTGGCCGCCGTCGAGCGAGACCTCGACGGTGGAGCCGGTGGAGCCCATCCAGAAGTTGGTGGTCAGCCACGTGTTCTGCGTGAGTTCGTCCCGGGAGACGGTCAGCGGATTCGCGAACTCCGGCGCGGATCCCTTGTTGTCCACGTTCTGCGCGTACCAGGCGCGGTAGCGCGGGGTGTTGAGCCCCACAGCCATGTGCCGCGACTCGTCCCCGCCACGGACCGTGTAGCGCTCGGTGACCTCGGTGTTGGTGATGTCCAGGGTCAGCACACCGGGCGGGGTGCCGTCGCGCTGGATCGCGGTGGGGTAGCCCTCGTTCAGGACGCGTCCGCTGTACCAGTGGCCGGAGACCGCGCCGACGGTCAGGTGGGTGAACGGCAACCCCGCCTCGCCGACGATGTCCTTCCAGCCGGCCATGAGGTCGCCCTCGCGGAGGTTTTCCATCATGTGGGTGTGCCCGGCCAGGGAGATGACCTCGCGGCCTTCGAGGATCTCGTAGATCTCCGTGAGCTGCTTCGTTCGGTGTGAGTTGCTGTAGAAGAACTCCAGCAGCGGGCTGTGGGAGGCGAGCACGATCACCCGGTTCTTCGGTACCTGGGCGATGTCGTTGCGCAGCCACTCGAGTTGCCGCTGTCCGAGGCCGTATGTGTAGTCGCCCTTGTCGGCCGGCCGCTGTGTGGGGTACTCGATCGAGTTCAGCGCGACGATGTGGGCTTTGCCGGAGTCGTAGGAATAGTACGTCGGGCCCAGCTTCGCGCGGAACGTGTCGAAGTTGTGCTCCCGGGACGGGGAGTCGAAGTCCAGGTCGTGGTTGCCCGGCAGGAAGCGGGCCGGGCCGTTGAGCATGCCGGTCAGCTCGCGGGTTTCGGAGTACAGTGACAGGTCGTCGCCGACGACGTCGCCGATGAACAGCGCGCCGCAGCCGGCGTAGTTCTTGCGCGCAGCCAGGTCGGCGAAGACGCCGTTGCGGGCGTAGGCGACCTGCTTCTGGTTGTAGGTCTGTACGTCGGCGCCGATCACGCAGTGCTGCCGCGGGGACTGGGTCAGCTTGCTCTTGGCCAGCGGGAAGTTCACCGCGTCCGGCAACGGGCCGGTCGGCGCCAGACCGCCGTAACGCAGCTCGGGAGATCCCTCCGGCAGGTGGTGGTAGGAAAACTGCGCGACGTTGTCCTCGTCGACCGGCACCTGGTAACCCCGGGGCTGGGTGACGAAGACCGTCATGTTGTCGTAGGCGGGGAGCTCGTAGCGGCCCTGGCTGTCGGTGGTGGTGACCTCGCGGCCGTTGGAGACGGTGACGCCGGTGATGCCGGGCTCGTTGGTGTCCTGGGTGGAGTTCTTGTTCTTGTCGTCGAAGACGACGCCGTCGAGGACTTTCTGGTCCCCGTCCGGGCCTTTTACGATCTCGACAGCGCCTTGGTAGGCGTCGGCCCCACCGGCGTCCAGCGGGGCGCGGTCGGGGGTGGCCGACGCTGCGGGAGAAATCAGCGTGCCGGTGAAGACGAGCGCGAGGGCGCCCGCAGTGAGGCTGAGGGCATGGGGTCTGTGCCTGAGTGGGTGGGTGGACACGTCCACGCAGATACCTCCGGTCGAGTGGTAAGCAGGCCGGCCTCGCGCCGGCCACGGGCACTCTCACAGGCCCGCATGAACGGGTGTGAACGGAGAAGTAACCCCCTGCGGACAGGGGTTTGAAGTAATAGGCCCAGTTCTCCGGTTTCCACGGCCAGCCGCAAAGTAGGCGGCCGTGTGGTCGTCGTCGCTCGCTCGTGGCCATCGGATCTGCGGGATAGTCCGCGCGAGGTGCGGCTGACGCCGGGTGCCGGTAAGCATGTTGTTATCAACCGCAATCGTGGTGCATTATTGCTGGTCACGACTGTTCGAGTGGATCACACTGGTGCGTGGTGCTCCGGAACGAGTGCCCGCTTTCTACGCTTGTGCCCGGCAGTGATGTTCTCGGGCTCGGCTCTGATGCTCTCCTTGCCGGCACCCCATGTGGGCTAAGCAACAGTCGGCGGGTTCCTGACTCCGTTGGCAGCGGTCGGCATTGCTGTTACTGCCTGGACCTGGGGTTGGGATCTCGTCTGGGTGATCCTGGCCTGTTCTGACTCAACTTCGCCGCTGTCGAGCCGATCTCAGTGTGGTCGAGAGAGCTTCACTGCGGTTGAAGTCGAGGAGGCGTGGGTTGGGCTTGGCGGTGGTGCGTGACCTGCGCGAGCTGCGGGCTCCGGCGAGCGCGGAGGAGCTGGCGGAGTTCGAGACGGACGTGCTGGCCGGTTTCGTGCTCGCTCGGGCAGCCGCCGGGCTGGTGGA